>JAFXBF010000016.1 GCA_017516745.1 Clostridia bacterium | reverse complement strand
GAAGTACTTAACTTCTAAAAGAATCTTCAAGGGTTTGTTCTTTCAATCGTTGTTTAATTTTCAAGGTGCGTTTCGTGCTGTCTTTTTGCGACAACGTTTATGAAGTATACCACAAACCTTTTCGCTTGTCAACACTTTTTTTCAAACTTTTTTGAATTTCTTTTTTCAAGAAACTCTGTTAAGTTTTTCCGCTCTCGAAGAGAGAGCCTTGCCATTATACCAAACCGCTTTCTGCTTGTCAAGCCTTTTTTAAAACTTTTTTCAAACTTTTTTCGGTTCGCTCTTCCGGCGCCGCCCCTCTTGCGGACAGCTTCGTTATAATATCAAATCATTTGGCATTTGTCAACAGTTTTTTCGACAATTTTTTGTACAATATTACACGCTTCCTCGTGTTTCGCACACAGTTTACACAATTGTTTACATTATGTTGTGGCTATATGTTCAAAACGCACTACTTATTGAACAAACCGTGTCCTTATGATATAATTGTATTAATTATTATAGGAGGCTTTATTCGGTGTATAACTCGTTCAACAGCGAAATGAAGCGGCGTTTCGGCTGCAAAATATATAAGCTTGCGCTCAGCGGAGGTATGACCTGCCCCACCCGTGACGGTACGCTCGGCACACGGGGCTGTATTTTCTGCTCCGCACACGGCTCGGGTGATTTTGCCGCACCAAGGTGTGAAAGCATAGCTTCACAGATTGAAAAGGCAAAGCAGCTTGTGAGTAAAAAGGCAAAGGACGCAAAATACATAGCCTACTTTCAGGACTACACCAACACCTATGCGCCCGTCGAATATCTGCGTGAGCTTTTTTATTCCGCAATCAAACCCGACGACATAGTTGCGCTTTCAATAGGCACACGCCCCGACTGTCTGCCCGACGAGGTTGTTGAGCTTTTGTGTGAGTTGAATAAAATCAAACCCGTGTTTGTTGAACTCGGCTTGCAGACAATCCATCCGCAGACGGCCGAATATATCCGCAGAGGGTACGACCTGCCTGTGTTTGACAAGGCGGTAAAGGATTTGACCGATAACGGGCTTGAGGTTATCGTGCACGTAATACTCGGTCTGCCGGGTGAAACAAGAGAAATGATGCTACAGACAGTTGACTATGTCGGCAGAAGCGGCGCAAAAGGAATCAAGCTGCAGCTTTTGCACGTACTCGAAGGCACAGACCTTGCTGAAGATTACAGACAGGGCAAATTTGAAACGCTTGATATGGATATATATATTGATATATTGATGGACTGCCTGAAAATTCTGCCGCCCGATATGGTCATTCACCGCCTGACAGGCGACGGCGCAAAGAAGGATTTGATTGCACCAATGTGGAGTGCCGACAAAAAACGGGTGTTGAATGAGATAAACAGAAGAATAAGAGAGTTGGTATAAATTACAGTTTGTCGGGGACAAACAATGCAAAATGCAAAGTTCAAAATGCAAAATTGTGGGAGGGCTTCGCCCTCACCCATTTGTATAAATCGCTCTAAAATAACATTTTATAGAATTGGAGCGAAGCGACCCTTAACTTTGCACTTTGCGTTTTGCACTTTGCACTAATTACAGTTTTGCGAGAAACTCGCAAAACTGTAATTTATCTCTCCAAAAATTTGTTTTTCAAGCTTTCATATATTTCCACTATTTTAAACCTTGGCTCGTATTTGGGCGAGGAGGAGACGACTTTCATTTCGTCTTCGGTGAAAAAGGCATCTGCATCGGCAGTTGCGGCAGGCAGGCACAGCGGCGGAAACATTACACACCACCAATTCTTTCCCTTTGCAGAGCCTATGTTCACACGCACGGCGGTATAGACTCCTGCAGGCATGGTGAAATTCTCATAACAGCGTGTAGCAAAATATTCTTCGCCGACCGTTATTTCAACGCTGTTATTGCATCCGTTTTTTCGCAATATGTTCTCTGCCGCCGCTTTGAGTTCAGCCGTTTTCGGTGTGATTGCCCTTTCGGCTTCGTCGGCGGTGAGTGTGCCGTCAAAAATCTCTCTGCCTTTTTTGAGCACCTCATCACGGACGAGCAGTTTCAATTTCTGGTCGGTTTCGCTGTCGGAATCCGCCACAACGTGCAGACGCAGGACATCACGGCGGACATTTTCACATGTGTTTGCAAACGGTGCAACGCTAATCACACAAGCCGCAATTACCGCAACCAGACACAGCATAAGACAAATTTTACTTTTCATTTTTATACCTCTTTTATTATGTTTGAGGTAATTATTGGTAAAGCTATGCGGAATTATTCACAAAACGCCGCTGTATAATTCGTATATATATTTTATTTACAAAAGTATATATATTTAGTATAATTAAAAACATTAGATAACCTTGTAAGTTGAACAACAAATTTATCAGAGGTGAGAAAATGAAGTGTCCAAACTGCAACGGCGAAATCGGCAGGTTTGAGCTGTCGCCCGAATGCAAGCACTGCGGTGCAAACATTTTCTACTGCCAGCAGGAAAAGCTGCTGACCGATGACGCCAAAAAATGCGAGCTTGAATTTGCCTCCTTCCGTATTCTGAAGGAAAAGCTCAAGGCCGCTTTCATCGGCGGACCGATACAGATTCTTCGAATAGTCGCAATGGTAGCAGCGATAGGAATTATTTTTATTCCGTTTGTAACGCTTAACGCTTCCCTTCCGCTGTTCGGGGCAAAATTCAGCCTCGGTGCGTGGGGAGTTTACGAGGCTTTTTCGGGCGGTGAGCTTATTGCTCTGCTCAACCTGCGTGAATACATACCTGAAGTGTTTGCGGCAACGCTTGCACTGTGCGTGCTGTTTGTACTGGTTTTCTTAATGGGGCTTGGTGTATTCGGTACGCTGCTGCTTTCTTTCATCAACATCAGAAAGAGTGCAAAGGCAGCTTGCGGTTTTTCGGTTGCAGGTATGGCTTTCAGCCTTGCCGGTGCTGTTATGAGCTTTGTTATGCCGAAAATCGCCGAAGGCACTTTTATTCAGGCAAAGCCATTTATCGGTGCATTTTTCTGCATTGCGATTTTCGCCTTTATTTTTGCACTCAACCTGCTTGTTATAAGGAAAAACATTGCACCCGACATCAAAGAGGTGGATTTAAAGCGTGTTGAGCTTCGCAAAAGAATAAAGGCAGGCGAAATTACGCTTGACGAGCTTCCTCTGCCCGTTTTTGAAACGGAAGAGGAAAAGGCAAAGCGCCTTGAAGAGGAAGCGGAAAGCAAAACACTTGCCGACAAAGCGAGAGGCGGTGAGCACAATGGCTGATAAGAACAAGAGCAGAAAATACCAATACCTGATTTTTGCATTGTGCAGTCTGCTTGCCGTTGCGGCTTGTATGGTTGTACTTGTTGTGACCGTACGCACCGTTGAGGGTAACACTTCGGGCACGGTCGAATACGAAACGGTGAGCAAGACCGAAATCAAGGGCGAAACACCCGAGCTTCTTGCCTACATTAAAAACCTGACACAGAAAACCGCCGACAACCGCTTTATCAAGGCAGATACTTACACGGACATTTCCGTTGACGATAACTCGATAGCCGTTTACGGCGACGACGGAACGGACAAAAGCCTTTTTATATATGCCAAAAACAAAATGCTCGGCGGTGTTGACGGCTACTATCCCGAGGATTACAAGGGCGTTTTCGGCACGGCCTACGAAGGCATGCCCGTAATTGATTTACCCGTTTCGCTGATAAGTGAAAGCCGCTTCTCCGTCGGTGAGGCAGACGAAAACGGCAACCCCGTTTACAACACGGACACAGGTGAGCTGATTGACCCCGACTGTTATTTTATTACGCTTTATCTGAATGCAGACGCCGTTGCCGACAGTACGGTTTCAGCGCTTTTCTCGCTTGACGAAAAGCAAACTGTTGCTGACCGGTTTAAGGCGGATTTGGCAGATAAGTGTGTGATTAACGGCTGTGACATTTCCGTTAAAGAGCTCAAAATTTTTGCCAAGGTCAACCGTCTGACAGACGAAATACTGCACATAAACTTTGAAAAAATCTATTCAATCAGCGCCGATGTTGCTTTTGTAAACGAGCTTGAAGTTTTCGGCAGTAAAAAGATTGATTTTGATTACAAGGTCTGTGAAAGATACGAATACCGCTACGCAGGTATCAGCTTTGCGCAAACTGCAGTTACGGTTGCACCGGGAGATGAAACTGCACTCACCGTTGCCGCAGTTATCGAAAACGACAGCGTTTATACGGTTACCTTTGATTCATCGGATGAATCAATTGCAACAATTGACGAAATGGGTTATGTGAAGGGAATCAAGGCATCCGATACACCCGTTACGATAACGGTAACGCTCGAATATCTCGGCGAAGCATTCACCGACGAATGTACGGTCATTGTAACCGATGACGAAAATCTCAACAACAGTTAAGGAGGTGGCGAAATGGCTGAACAAAACACAAAAGCAAAAGAAGCAGGCGAAGTTTCCTATTACAAGGGCAGAAACTATGTCGGCGTAAAGGAGACGGTGTCATATCTTTTCAACGACTGGTCAAACACCTTCAACATCAACTCATTCTCCGAAAGATATATATGGGACGTTGTAAACATTGACTTCACCGTAAATGCGGTAATGAACCTTGCTACCGCTGCGTGGGATATAATCAACGACACGTTTATTTCCGTTATCGTTGACGGAACAAGAACGAGAATAGGCAAATTCCGACCCTTCCTTGTCGGTATGCAGCTGCCGCTTACCTTGCTCGGTATCTTCTCGTGGCTTATTCCTCTTTTCTTCCCAGCAACAAACGGCACCTATCTGCCAAAGCTCATTTACTACTATTTCTTCCTTATCGTAAACGAAACCGCAGGCACATTTACAAACGTTGCCAAAAGCGGATATATGTCAACCATAACGCCGAACCCTGCCGAGAGAATAAGGCTGATTACGCTTGCCGAGCTTCTGACAGGCTATATGGGTGAGGATATGCCCCGATACATAATGGGTGTGCTCATTGACCTTGTTAACAAAAAGGTTGTCAGCTGGAAATTAAGCTCCGTATTTATGGTTATGGGCGGCGGCACGGCACTAATTTCTTCGCTGTGCACCTTCTGGTTCTTTATGCAGTCGAAGGAACGTGTTCCGCAGTCGATTGAAAAGCCAAGCATTAAAGAAGGTATGAAGGCTATCTTCTCCAACTACCCCGTACTGCTGATGTGCCTGTCCGAATTCCTCGGCAACTTTTCAATCAGCAAGAGCGAAACCAACTACTTTATTGACGTTTTAGGCAGCTACTCACTAATCACTATTCTGAATATCCCCTCTTCGATGAACGGCAGTATCAGCTACGGCTTTGTAAAGCCGTTGAGAAAGCGTTTCTCCTCAAAATCGCTGTGGATATTCAACGATGTTTATAACTCCGTTATTATGACAGCCGTTTTCCTCTTCGGTATGACGAAAAAGAGGACGATGTTCTATCAGACCATACCGATGTGTATTGCCTTCGGCCTTAAGGAATGGTTTGTAAAATGGTCGTGGGGTATTTCAAAGGTTATCACCGCAGACCTGTGGAACGAGGCTATGGACTACTGCGAATGGAAAAACGGCTACCGTATGGAAGCCACAACGGGCGTTGCAAAGGGACTTATCCTCAAAATGCAGAGTGCTCTGCTTGGCTCGGTTACGAGTATCATAATGAAGAAAATCGGCTATGTGCAAGGCCTTGAAATAGGCACGCAGAACGACAGAACAAAGTTCTGGGAGTTTGCGCTTTGCACAATCGTGCCCACCGTTACGGGCATACTGCGTATCGTGCCCAAATTCCTCTGGCCGATTACAAAGCAGAAGCGTGAGCTTATGTACGAGGAGCTGGCAAAGCGCCGCCAGGAAAATGTTATGGGCTACGTCGACAGCATCAAGGAGAGCTAATGTATGAACTTTGCAGCCAGACAGTTAAGGGGTATTGAGGAAATTAAAAACATCCCCTCAATGATATTCAAGGCACTTTTCAAATTCGATTTCAAGCGTGTTATTGCACTTATCGTTGCTTTCTTTCAGCTTATCGGTTTAGTAATATTTGATACACCCGTTACACCGTACAAGAATGAAATTGATATGAGCAAATTCGAGCTCAAGTGGGAAGACAACTTCGACAAGGGCTTTGACACTAAATACTGGCAGGGACACTATGTTTACGGCGCAAATGACACACAGCCCCGTGACACGGCAATGTGGAACAGAGGTCAGGTGAGCTTCACCGAGGACGGCTGCCTGCTTATCACCGCCGAATACAAAGAGGACGGCCCTAAAGGTGCAGGCTATTACTCCTACGGAATGGAAACCAACCCCAACAAGTGTTATGATGAAGGCTATGAGGGCTACGAACAGCTTTACGGCTACTTTGAAATCCGCTGTATTCTGCCCAAGGGTGCAGGCCTCAACCCTGCATTCTGGCTTCTTTCCGACGGTATGTGGGATGACGACACAGACGGCGGTGTTACAGGTGCAGAGATAGATATTCTTGAAACAAACACCCGTTACGACCCGTTTGACCCGAGCTTCAATTCCATCGTTCAGACAATTCACGTTGACGCATACGATGAAGCGCACAAATGGGAAAACCAGGGAGAATTCTACGCCAACGACCCGTATAGCGAGTTCAACACTTACGGCGTAGAGTGGAACGAAAACGAGTACATCTTCTATATCAACGGTGTTGAAACCGCAAGAACCTCCTTCGGCGGTGTGTGTCAGGTACCGCTTTATCTGATTATCTCACTCGGTGTTGACGAAAGAGTAGACGACAACGACTATCTGCCAGCCTCAATGGTTGTGGATTATGTAAAGTGTTATCAGTATATATAATTATGATATAAGTAACGGCTGTCCTGCTACACGCAAGACAGCCGTTGTTTGTTGTTTATTTTCTCTTTATCAACTTTTTCAACTTCGCAATATCATCCTTACTCGGCAGGAACAATTCTTTCAAGCCGAAAGAATAAAGTTTGCAAAAATAAACTGTCAGCACGGTGCCGCAGACGGTATAGCTGATAACGCTTGCCCACGCCGCACCGTACATTCCCCATATCGGTATTGCATAAATGTTGGCGACAACATTTATTGCCGCACTCACGGCAAGGGAAACGAAGTGTGTGCCTCGCTTGCCCTGCGAAACAAGGACAATACCCAACAGCTTGAACATAGCCATCGGGAAAGCACCGATAATGAGCACAAGCACTACACCGTAGGCAGGCAGGAACTCGCTGCCGTAAACAAGGCTTATCAGAAATTTGCCCAAAACGGCAAAGCCGACAAGACAGCAAAGCATTGCGCCGACCGAAATTTTGACCGAAAGCGAAATGTTTTCCCTGTCAAACTTCCTTGCGGATTTCGAGAAAAGCACCTCTTTGAATGCATCAGGCAGCATCCAAACATAGTTTATGATTGTTGCGGCAAAGGCGTACTGGCCGAGCTCTTCTTCAGTACCGAGATGCTCGAGGAAGAAGATATCCACGCTGTAGTTGAGCGTGACGAGAAGCAGGGAAAGCATAGGGATAAAACCGAACTTGAGCACTTCAAGAAGGAAGCGGAAATCCACCTGCCATATTTTCGGTACATAGTGCAGCCTGCACAGGTAAAACACAACCGTAAACGCATCGACAAACACGGTGAGCAGAACTATATACAGCACGTTTGATTCTGCCGTAAAGTAAAGCACGGCATAACAAACCGTAAGCAACACCTGATTGAACACGTGCAGAAACATTCTCAGCCGCATATTTTCAACCAGCACTATGTTCTCGTACTGCATTTTGAGCATATTGAACGGCACAAGAAGCGCCGCCATAATTATGCTGAAATCCTTTGAAACAAAGCATACCGCCGCAGCCAGCACGGCAAAAACAAAAAACTGTAAAAAACAGATATCGCTGTATTTTTTCAGTGTATCCTTGCCAAGCTTTTTATAGTTATATGAATAGGACTGATACACGCCCAGGTTGCTGATTATAACGGCGTTTTTGGAAAGCTGGGATATGTAGGCATAGGTGCCCTTGTTCACAACGCCGAGATACCTCGTTGAAAAAACGGAGGATATAAGCCCTATGAGCATTGTGGAAACCTTGCTCACGGCGCTGAGCGTATAATCGCTTTTCAGCAGCTTTGAAATTCCTTTGCGCTCCATTATTTTATCCTTTCGGCAGGCACGCCTGCGTAGGTGCTGCCCTTTTCGGTGCTTTTGAGCAGAACTGCGTTTGCGCCGACTGTGGTACCGTCGGCAACATCAATACTGCCGAGCACCTTGCAGCCTGCAAACAGCGTGCAGTTGTTACCGATTACGGGGTACTTGCCCTTGGCGGCATCGCCTGCCCTTGCCGCACCGATTGTGACATTCTGGTAAATCACGCAGTTGTCGCCAACCTTTACATCCGAGCCGATAATTATGCTTGACGGGTGCGGAAATTTGAGTCCCTTGCCAAAGTGCGAGCCTTGCCTGAAATCGAAAAATATGCCGTAGCGGTGAACAAGCAGGCGCATAAACCTGCGTGCAACAAGTTTTTTTATAAGACAGCTACCGTGTATGAACATAAGGCAATAGCGGAACATATAAACCGCATCGGCGGCAGGGCTTTCACGCCTTATTTTCAAAAGCATAACCGCTCTGAGTAAGGGCGGATATTTTTTTATACGTGGAATTTCCGCTTCAATGTATTCACGAAATTCTTTGCTCATTTTCAGCCACATCATTTCTTTTTGTTTTTCATCTTCTGCTTAAAACGCACAAGCGTGAATTTAAGCAGGCGTAAAATTACGGGAATATGCATTTTCTTTTTGAGTCGGAAATCTGCACTGTCCAGAGCGGCGTACAGCTTTTCACGCAAAAATTCTGCCGAATAATATTCCCGTGCAAGCTGTGCAGTTTGAAATATGTTTTCAATATCGACCGTGTTGTTTGCGAGTGAAGCAAGAACTTCCTTTATAACAGCCACGGGGTCTTCACACACAAGACCTCTGCCCGAAAAATTGTGACGGTAAAGGCGGTCAAAGTTTTCGGGTGTACACGGTTCGATTTTGCCGTCATCACCTATTACGCAGCCCGGTCTGTTCATCATAACGGGCTCAAGCACGCTTCTGCCCTTGCCGACAACAAGGTGAGCCTTTTCAAACTCGGGAATCAGATTATCAAGATGTCCCTTTATTTCAATATTCACAAACGGGTTATCGATACCCGAAACATATTTTTTGAGCTGTTCAAGCTTCTCACCGCCGCCTGCAACGGCAAGGTTTATTTTAACCCTTCCGTCTGCGGCACGACAGAGGTTGTCGATAAAATTGGTTATCGATTCATACTTGCCGCCTGCAACTCTTGAAGTGAGCAGTATATTAATTCCCTTCTGAACCGTTGCAAGGTGCTCGGGCAAACTGTCAAACTTTGTTTTAAGGGCTATTCTGTTCGGAATAACGCTGATGTTCTTATCATGAGTATATCTGCGCAACACCTCACGGTTTTCTTCGCTGAAGCCTATTGCGTGGCACCATTCACCGCCCTTGAGGTAAAGCTCGTTGTCGGACAAATCTCCCCCTGCGACAAGCTGAATACAGGGTATCTGAAGCTCACTGCAAAATCTGCCGTAAAAAAACGGATACGCACAGCCGAAAGCAATTACAAGGTCGGGTCGGCTTGATTTAAGAGCCTTATACTCACGGCAAAGCTGCCTGTAAAGCTGTGTGAAGCGGCGCTTTCTAAAAAGCGCAACAACATCGGGCAAGAGAGTCAGCGACTCGAACTCGCTTTCGTAAAGCTCCTTGAGATACTGTTCACTGCCCTGAATAATTACGCTGATATGATGACCGTCCTGCTTTAAAATCCGCAGGTGCTGGAACACGGATTTGGGCGCACCGCCGCTTAAGGAAATACCCCTGAAAAGTATTTTCATATTTTCTTTGCGTTCCACAGCCATCACCTCTTTTCATTGAAATATAATTATAACACAGTGAAAATTCACTGTCAAATAGGCTTGTCTTCAAATGCAAAACATTGACATTTTTATTGCCTGCACTTATAATTAAATCATAAAATATATGGAGGTTAAACCTTATGAAAAAGCGTATTCTTGCGGCTGTGCTTGCACTCATGCTTGTGCTTGCAACGGCTGTGCCTGCAGCAGCAAAAGCAAAAAGCGATGCACTCCGCTTTGACGAAAACGGAGAGTTCAGAATTCTGCACATCTGCGACTGTCAGGATACCTACCCTGCAAATGAAAAAATGCTCGCTTACATCAACCATATGCTCGACTATTACAAGCCCCAGCTTGTAGTCCTCGGCGGCGACAACACTATCGGCCCCGAAGCAACAAAGGAGCTTGCCATTCAGGAGCTTGTCACACCCTTTGTTGAGCACAAGGTTCCGTTCACACTTGTTTTCGGCAACCACGACCACGAACAGGGTGTTGACAAGGCAACACTCCTCTCTTACTATCAGAAGCACGGCGGCGAATACTGCCTTGCTTACGATGCCGACACATCCGTCAGCGGCTCTGCAAAGCACAACCTGCCCGTTCTCGCTTCCGAGGGCAACGACATCAAGTTCAATGTATGGATGTTTGACACAGGCGACTATGTAACCGACGAAAACGACAAGCACCTCGGCTACGACAGCGTCAGAGAAGACCAGATTAACTGGTACAAGCAAACCGCAAAGGACCTTGCAAAGCAGGCAGGCGGCACCGTGCCTGCAATCGCCTTCCAGCATATGATAGTCGGCGAAATTTACGAGGTTATGTTCCCCGAGATCCCCTTCGAGCTCGGCGACCTTACCGAAACCTATAACAACGGCAAGCACTACCCCATCGTCTGCCCCGACACAAGCGTGTTCAAGGGTCATCTTTTTGAGCCGCCCTCACCCGGCCCCTTCAACTACGGCCAGGTTGATGCAATGCTTGAAATCGGCGACGTGAAGGGTCTCTTCGTCGGCCACGACCATTACAACACCTATGAAGTCAACTACAAAGGCATCAAGCTCATCAACACACCCGGTGTAACACATCACGCTTACGACACCGCTCTTACAAGAGGCAGCCGCCTTATCACCGTAAAGGAAGAAAACCCTGCAAAGTTCAAGTCACAGGTTATCACCTACAACGACTTTGCGCTCAAGGACAAGGATTTTGCAAAGGAAGTCGGCATCAGCACCATTGAAGCTGTTTTCTGGATCTTCACCGAGCACCTTCTTCTCTTCCTCAAGAACATTTCGGGCATAGGCGCAGCAATACTGTATATGTTCAACTGAAGCGCAACAACAAATTGTTGCTGAAATAATAAATAATATTGAATAAAGAATAATTGTCGGCGGGACACCCGCACCCGAATATATAATGGGTGAGGGCAAAGCCCTCCCACATTTATTCTTTATTCTTTATTCTTTTTTATTTATTCTTTATTATTTAAAATCTCAATTAGCCCTGTTTATCTGCTCATTAGTAATAAACGGATAGCGTATCAGTTCACAAGAATTCAGGTTTTCCCTGTGCATATCAACGGCGGTGATTTGTCGGTTGGTATAGGTCGTGTAATAATAAACACCCTTATCCGCATTACAGCACGAGGTATAAATTGTTATTTCGTGCTTTCCGTTTCCGAGCACGCAGCAGCCCTTTTGCTGTTCGACCGAGCCTAAAATATGGAAAAACTGTCCGACGCTTTCCTCTTCACCCTCACCGCTGACGGAGTTCATTTTCACAAAGGTTGCTCTTACAAACCTTGACTGCGAGGACAAATCCCCCGGCAGACCGATTGCGCCCATTCCCCTGCTGTAAACGTTCAAATCCAAGCCATCCGAAAAACGGTTTACGGGCGGCTTTGCGGAAAGACCCATATAATTATTAAGCGCAAAAAGCTGCATATCAAAGGGCGGATTGTTTGTCAGAACACCCACAGGGTTATCGTAAATTTTCAGCCCGTCGGCGGTTGATTCAACGGTTATCGCCTGCGTTCTGTCGGCTATAATCCAATGAAGCTGCGCAGGCGGCAGCTCATCGCTGAAAGCATCATCCGTGATGTTTATTCTACCCAACAAAGCCCTTGCTTCTTCAACCGTTTGGCATTGCGAAATAATCCACGGCACAAGCTCAAACTGGGCAACATTGTCCCTGCCGTCAACAGGCTTGTTGTAAACAGCGTTGCCTACAAAGTTGAGCCCTGCCATACAAAGCCCTTTTTCGTTTACGGCATCGTAATAAAGCGGATAACCGTCTGCAACCAAAGCTGTGCCGATTATTGCAAAACGAGGTTCGGGTATCTCAACACGGCGGAAGCGAAGCGGAAAGCTGCGTGGCGTAATAACGACCTCCTCACCGTAGGAAAAGTCGTTGTCGAGCGTTCTGCCGAAATAAAAATCCTTTGTTTTATAAACAGCCGCAGTACACATATTTTTTATTCTCCATTTCAAAAAATCATTTGCTTTTATTATTAACCGTTCAATTGACTTTTTGAATTTCAGATGCTATAATCAATAAAAATCAACGAAAGGCAGGTGGACAAAATGACAATGAATTTCAGTTTCCGACTCGGGAGTGCCGTTTTGTCCGTTTGCGATTGATAAATAATTATCTTTCCGTAGATTGTCGGCATCTCCGTTTCGGAGGTGCCTTTATTATTTTACGGAAAGAGGATTTTTAATGTACGAAATCAGACCGCTCACAAAAGAAAACATAAGCCAATATAAAAATTTGCGAAAAGTTTTTGCCAAATATAAAATAAAATCTTTACGCAATCAAGGCGAAACACCCTGCAGAAAAAAGATATTTTACAATTTGTTTGACAGCATTGTTGAAATGGTTTGCGAAAGCGACACAAAGCATTTTATTGTTATACAATCGGGCAAGGAGTTAATCGGTTTTGCATCGATAGAAACATCTTCAACCGATGTTGTTGCAATTCCTTACAGCTACGGTGTGATAAACGATTTTTATATTTCGCCGAAACACCGAAGAAAGGGTTACGGCAGAATACTGAACATTCACATTGAAAATGTTTTAAAGCCGACGAAACAAATACAGTTTTGCTCAGCCCCGACCCGGTAAGCGGCATTGATTTCTGGAAAGCTATGGGCTATTGTGATACGGGGCTTCACCAAGGCTGGGGACGGCACCTTGTTTATATCAAACACCTGACCGAAAAGGATGTTGAAATTGAAAACGCAATTTCAGCACTTATTACCCCGACCGATTTAATTACCGTAAACCCGTACAACAAAGCGCAGATAAAAGAAATGCACGGCGTGTGGAAAAAATACTGCCGTGAGAATAATAAAAAATTCCGCAAAACCGCCGTGCGCAAAATGGCATTCAGAGCAAGAGAAAATAAAGCAGTAAGCTTCAAAGCACTGTATAGCGAAGGGAAAATTATAGGTTTTGTTTTCAAAGACGGATATGAGATAAATTACGGTTTGTCGAAATGAATGCAAAGTGCAAAACGCAAAGTGCAAAATTAAGGGTCGCTACGCTCCGATTATAAAATGCTCCGCATACACCTCATCAGTCACCTGCGGTGACAGCTTCCCCTCAAAGGGGAAGCCATTAGCTATAGCAGTAACTCTTCTTGCCTTCCCCTTGAGGGGAAGGGGGACCGCCGAACGGCGGTGGATGAGGTGTAAAAGCGTTCGACAAACTGTAATTCAAGGAAGGAAGTTTAAGCAATGGCGAGAAAAGTTATTGTTGTTCCGTATAATGAACAATGGAAAAATGATTTTGAAATAATCAGGCAATATCTTTTAACGGCTGTAAAGGATACGGCAATCGGCATTGAACATATCGGCAGCACATCTGTTGAGGGGCTGTCGGCAAAGCCGATTATTGACATTGATATTGTTATCAAGGATTATTCTGTGTTTGACAAGGTTGTTGAAAGGCTGGCAACTCTCGGCTACATACACGAGGGCAACCTCGGAATTAAAGACAGAGAGGCTTTTGATTACAGGGGCAGCACGGATTTACCCAAACATCATTTGTATGTCTGTCCCGAATTTTCGGCAGAGCTTCGCCGACACATTGCGTTCAGAGATTATCTGCGCAACCACCCCGAAGCCGTAACCCGATACAGCAGAATAAAAGAAGAAGGGGCGAAAATTTTCCCCGACAGCATTGATGATTATATCAAATTCAAAGCCCCGTGCATTGAGGAGATTTACAAAAAGATAGAAATGCAAAAAGTAATTGTAATCGGCTGTCCGGGTAGCGGCAAGACTACCTTTGCAGAAAAACTTCATAAATACACGGGCTTGCCGTTATATCATCTGGATGCTATATGGCATAAGCCTGACAAAACGCATATTCCGAGAGAAGAATTTGACGAAAGAATATCGGAAATATTTGCAACTGACGAATGGATAATCGACGGCAATTATAATCGAACAATTGAAATTCGGCTCAAAGAATGCGACACGGTTTTTCTTTTCGATTTGCCCGTTGAGGTTTGTTTGCAGGGCGCAACAGAAAGGCTCGGCAAGGGCAGGTACGATTTGCCGTGGAATGAAAAAGAGCTTGACCCCGAATTTGAAGGGTTTATAAGGGATTTTTCTAAAACATCGTTGCCGAGAATATACGAATTAATTGACAAATACAAAACAGAGAAACAAGTGATAATATTACACTCACACGAAGAAGCGGACAGGTATTTTAAGGCTTTGGTAAACGCTCCTTTTTAAAGGAGCTGTCACCGAAGGTGACTGAGGATTGTTCGTTGGAATTCAATCTTCATATAATTTTGCAATTCTCCGTCACGGCTTACGCCGTGCCACCTCCTTTGAAAAGGAGGTAATGCTACACTCTGACAATGCTGTTACTTTTTAGTTTATGGGAGAACAACGCCAATGAATGAATTAAACTGGACTTTTGACACCGTTGCAGACAGTTATGAAAAACTGCGACCGGGATATGTTGACGAATTATACAGGGCAATTTTTGAATACGCACCAATAGATGAAAACAGCCATGTTATTGAAATCGGTATAGGCGGCGGTCAGGCGACATTACCTGTTCTTAAAACAGGTTGTGCTTTGCTTGCAATAGATTACGGTGAAAACTTCTGCGAAATCTGCCGTGACAAATTCAGAGCATACCCTAACTTTTCGGCAGTTTCGGAAAGGTTTGAAGATATTGATTTAAGAGGTAAATATGACCTGATTTATTCTGCATCTGCATTTCATTGGATACCCGAAGAAATCGGATACAAAAAGGTTTATGATATACTCAAAGACGGCGGTGTGTTCTGCCGCTTTGCAAACCATCCGTACCGTGATAAGGGCAACCCCGCTTTATCGGAAGAAATTGACCGGATTTATGCAGAATACTATTATAAATATTACAACAAAGAGCAGCAAAAGCCAAAAGAATACACCGAGGAACAAGCACGAAGCAGGGCATTGATTGCCGAAAAATACGGCTTTACGGATATTCAATACAAACTGTTTTACCGTACACGGACTTTCACTGCAAAGGAATACACAATGCTTCTCGGCACATATTCCGACCACATCGCCATTGAGGAAACAATCCGAAACGAGTTCTTTTCCGAAATAGAAAAAGCCGTTAACCGCCACGGCGGAAAAATAGAAATTTATGACACAATAGATTTACAGCTGGCAAGAAAAACAAGGTGATAAAATGACATCTTCAATCGAATTTCAACACGGCAGGCCGTACATAAAAATTGACGGGGAATTGTACGCTCCGCTTGCGTACACCGCTTATTTTGAGGAGTGTGCCGAATATTCCGATTTTATCGCAAGCGGATACAGAATGTTTTTCGTCAATGTTTCCTTTACCGATTTGCCGATTAACAATGTTACGGGCTTCACGCCGTTTTTAACGGGTATTTTCGAGGGTGACAGCCCCGATTATAATGAATTTGACGGCACGGTTAACCGTATTCTTGATGAATGCCCCGATGCGTTTATTTTTCCGAGAATAAACATAGCAATGCCACGCAAATGGATTGAAGCACACCTTGACGAAACCGTTGAAACACCGACGGGCAGACGGGAATCACTTTATTCCGATTTGTTTAAATATGACGGTTCAGAGCTTCTGAAAAAACTTGTTTCGCACATACGCAATGCACCTTACGCCGACAGAGTTGCAGGGTATCAGCTTTGCGGTGGCACCACGCAGGAGTGGATGCATCACGACCTTTCGGGCTCGTTTTCCGATATGGGGTTGCAAAAATTCCGCCTTTGGATGAAAGAAAAATACGACATAACCGATGTGCCGGATTTAGCCAAAGACGATTTGGGTAAAGACAGCTGCTACGGCGAATTCTGCTGTGAAGAGGCAGCGAAAACCGTTGAGCATTTTGCAAGGGTGCTCAAGGAGCACATAAACGGCGAGCAGATTGCAGGCGTTTTCTACGGCTACAACGCCTATGTAAACAATCCCCTGTGGGGTCTGCACGGGCTGAGGCTTATTATTGATTCACCTTACATAGACTTTTTCTCCTCCCCTTGCTGTTACGACGAAAACCGAAGCCTCGGCTTTGACTGGGGAGATATGCTCACCGCACAGTCGGTAAAGGAACACGGCAAGCTGTATTTTGTTGAATGCGACATCAGAACACATTTAACCCAAAGAATGCAGGCTTCACGCCCGGGCAGATACCGTGACGGAATTTATGAACTGCACGACGGTAACGGAAACAAAACCGTATGGTGCGGACCCGAAAGTCAAGAGCTCTCCCTTTCCGCAATCCGCAAGGCCTTTGCGCACCAGCTTACAAAGGCTTCGGGTATATGGTGGTTTGATATGTGGGGAGGCTGGTACCATAGTGATGAGATTATGTCCGAAATGGCAAAAATGAGGGCAATTGCAGAAATTGCAAAGGATAAAAACACAGAACAATATCCGCAAGCAGAAACGGTTTTGTTCATCGATGAAAAAGCGTACCTCAATAATCCAACAGGCAGTGAGCTTTGCCACGCCGTAAACCACACAAGGATAAGAATGGGCAATTCGGGCATCCCCTTTGATTTGTGCCTTGTCGAGGACGCCGAAAAAGTGATTAAAAATTACCGTGCGGCAATCTTCACAGCCCCCTTACCCACCGACAGCGGCAGAGCGGCGGTTGAGCTTTGTAAAAAGCTCAGCATTCCTTACCTTCACACAAGCGAAGAAAAGCCGTTTTACAGCGTTGATGAGCTGCGTGATTTCCTTGTTTCGTCGGGCATTCATTGCTATAATTCCGACGGCAACGTAATTTACTGTGGCGAGGGCTTTTTAGCCGTCCATTCGGTAAACGACGGAGAAGTTAAAATCACCTTACCGCAGAAATATAAAATCAAACCGCTTCTCGGCACAGATATGAATGCGTGCGAAACGGATGAACTCACGCTCAATATGAAAAAATTTGATACGGCGGTTTTTGAATTAAGTTAATAACAGGGATGATTTTTTATGAAAATAATAAACACCTGCGACAAAATCAAAACTCTTTTTCCGAACGACTTTGATATTGCCGTATGGAGAAGATATGCAAGCGAAATATCGAAAGAATTGCCGCAAAAATGCGAAAGCGATGCAAAGGAATATGACTTTGAAAAGCAGGTTCTGCCCGTGCTTGAACAGGCTTTGAACACTGAAAGAATTGACTTTGTTAACAATAATTTTCAGGCGGTTATTGAAACCCTTAACGAAAACCTCACAAAGCTTTTTGACGAAGAGCCCGATATAAATATTGTTCTTTACCTCGGGCTTTGCAACGGTGCAGGCTGGGCAACAACGCTTGACGGCAAAAGCACCGTGCTTCTCGGAATTGAAAAAATAATTGAGCTTGATTGGGACGATGAAACGAATATGCGTGCCCTTATTCTGCACGAAATCGGTCACCTGTGGCATAAGCTCAACGGCAAATTATATCTGCCGGATTTCACAAAGCGCAGAAAAGGCATACAGCACTTATACCAAGAGGGCGTTGCTATGGTTTGCGAGCACATTCTGTGCGGCGATGAAAACTTTTATCACCAGAATAAAGACGGCTGGCTCGACTGGTGCCGTGAAAACGAAAGCGAAATCAAAAAAGAATATCTGCGCCGACTTGATAAAAAAGAAAGCGTGCAGGACTTTTTCGGCGATTGGTGCTCTTACAACGGTCACTCCGATGTCGGCTACTACCTCGGCTGCAAATTTGTTGAGTACCTTATGAAAACATACACGCTCAAAGAGGTTGCAAATCTGCCCTATCGGAAACTGAACAAGGCGTTTGCTGCTTTTGTTAAGTTAAAAAGCGGAACAGAATACTTTATTTCGGAAGCTGCCGTAAAAGACATCTGTTCTTGGAAATACCCTCCACCCTATAATGTTTATAATTGCGAATATGATGAAGTATCAGGCTCCATGCTGGAAGAAGAAAAGTGCAAAAACTATTTGTGTTTCTGGGAAAACGACACTCTCAACGCATACATAAACATTTACTGCAAAAACGATAAGTTCTTCCTAGGCATTGGGCTTTCTCCCGAAAAATGCGGCAAAAAACTCGGAAAGGTATATCTTCTTCAAGGTATTTCCGAAGCAAAAAAACGATACCCGAATAAAACAATATGGGTGCAAGTACGCTCTTGGAATCAAAGAGCAATAAAGTGTTATAAAAGCTGTGGTTTTAAAAAACAGTATAAAGATATTGAAAAAGACAGACACGGCAAAGACGAAGAATTTGTTTTTATGTGTTTGCAAGAAAAAGAGTAAGTTTTTTATAAATGATATGTTTGCGGTTTGGAAGAAGTTGTGGTATTATGAATTTAACCTTTTCAAAAGGAGAGAAAAAACTATGCACAAAACTCCGACAGAGCGAGCAAAGGAACTTATGGCAAAGCTCACGCTCGAAGAAAAAATATGCCAGCTTTCCTGCCAGATGCTTTATCCCATCCGTGAGGATTACGAGGAGAGGCGTCTTTACAAATTCGGCAATTTCCGCAACCCCGGTCACTTTCTGCACGAGCAAAGAGGCTGTGCCGTTCCGACCGAAGAGGTTGTTGATGCGATAAACGAGGATATCCGCAAGAGTATGGCTCAAAACTCCCAGTCCATTCCGCCGATTGAGCACGCCGAGGCGCTTCACGGTGCGCAATGGGGTATGGCAACCTGCTTTCCCCAGCCTATCGGTATGGCTTCGATGTTTGACGTTGACCTTGTTGAACAGATTGCAGACGTTATCGGCAAGGAGTGTGCCGTTGTCGGCGTAAGGCAGGCACTCACCCCCGTTGTAAACGTTGTGCGTGACTGCCGCTGGGGCAGGACAATCGAGTCCTTCGGCGAGGATGTGCTGATTAATTCCGACCTCGGTGCGGCTGTTTGCCGAGGCTTACAGAAAAACGGCGTTATCGCCACCCCGAAGCACTATGCGGACAACTATTCCTACGGCGGCAGGGATTCCAACGTTTCGGACACCTGCGAACGCACAATGCGTGAGGTTTATTTAAAGCCCTTTGAAAAGTGCATCAAAGAAGGCGGAGCAATGTCGATTATGTCCGCCTACAACAGCTGGGACGGTGTGCCCTGCACCTGTAACGAAAGGCTGCTGACCGACATTCTGCGTGGTGAGTGGGGCTTTGAGGGCTTTGTTGTTTCGGACTACAACTCTGTAGAGGGTGTGTGGGAAGCACATCAGCTTTACGATGCGGAGTGGAAGGCACAGGCAGACAGCCTCAAGGCAGGTCTTGACGTTGACCTTCCGCAGAATTCTTACGACGACCTGATGAAGGCGTATAATGAGAGCTGGATAACCGAGGCCGACATTGACCGTGCGCTTTTGCGTGTGCTCACGGCAAAGTACGCCGTAGGTCTTATGGACAAGCCCTTTGCCGACAGAGAAGAAGCAAAAAACCTTGTCCGTTGCGAGGAGCATAAGCGCCTTGCCCTTGAAACCGCACGCAGAGCTATGGTACTGCTCAAAAACGAGAGCGTACTGCCGTTTGACAAAAACAAAATCAAAAAGCTTGCCGTATTCGGTATGGGTGTGGATGTTTTCCCCGTAGGCAAGAATTACTCGGGCCCGTTCGAAGTAGATTGGACGGCAGAGGATGCAAAAACGCCGCTTCAATATCTTCGTGAATACCTTGACGGCTGTGCCGAGGTTATTTTTGCTGAGGATGAAGACATCGAAAAGGTTGCCGCCGAGTGCGATGCCGCAATTTATATGACGGCACTTGTTGAGGGTGAAGGCCTTGACCGCTCCGATATCCGCCTGCCCGGTGTTACACGCACGGTACAGAAGGACGAAAGCGCAACAATAGTCGGCAAAATTGAAATGGTTGTAAAGACCGACCAGGAAGAAAGCATACGCAGAATGACCGCCGCAAACAAAAACTCCGCAGTAATTCTGCTCAACGGCTCGCCCGTTGATATGTGCAGTTGGGTTGACGGCTGCGGAGCAATACTTGAAGCGTGGTACCCCGGTGAACAGGGCGCACAGGCAATCTGCGAAATCCTCTTCGGCGAAATCAGCCCCAGCGGAAAGCTGCCCATAACCTTCCCTAAAACCGTCGGTCAGGTGCCGCTTTTCTATTCATATAAGCCCTCGGGCAGAGGCTACGGCTACGTCGAAAACGACGGCTCACCCCGTTATCCCTTTGGCTACGGTCTTTCCTATACGAGCTTTGCGCTTGATAATTTTGAGTGCATAAACAACGGTGACAGCCTGAATATTGAGCTCACCGCAGAAAACACGGGTGATTTTGACGGCGCAGAGGTTGTGCAGATTTATCTTTCGGGTAAGTTTTGCGACGTTGTAATGCCCGTAAAGGAGCTCAAGGCATACAAACGTGTTGAGCTAAAAAAGGGCGAAAAAGCCAAGCTCAGCATTGCCGTACCCAACGAAGCCTTCCTCTACTACGACCGCAAAATGAATTTGGGAATGCACGACGGCGATTACTCCATCCTCGTCGGCACATCCTGCACGGATATACATAAAACGTTTGAAATTAAAGTGAGAAACGGAAAAATTCATAATGCGTAATTCTCAATGATGCGCAATTCGTAATTAAATTAAACAAAAAACGCACCGCAGATTTTTGGTCTGCGATGCGTTTTATGTTTTAGTTAGTTATTGAAAAACTGAGGCAGATAATCCTTATGTGCTTCCTTCATTTCGTTGAAGCAGTTGAGAGCCTTTTCCCAGTCGCCTACGAGCGGATGAATAAGAAGGGCGTTGAGGGCTGCTTCATTGGAGCCGGTCTTTGCGGCTTCAACGGTGTAGCGCTCGTACTCCTTGACAACGCTCATAAGGCCGATGATGTGACGGTTGTTGATTTCGCCGAGGTCAACAGGCTCTGCGCCGTTCTTGCCGATTCTTGCAGGCACCTCGATAACATCGTCGGGCTTGAGGAAGGGAAGAGTATTGCCGTTCTTGATGTTGACAACCTGAACGTCGCCGACATCGTTTGCGATTGAATTGATAAGGGAAACAGCAACAAGTGAATACTTGTGACCGCCTCTCTGGTCAAGCAGGGCAGGCTTTACGTAAAGACCCTCGTCGGAGTACATTTCGAGAAGCTCTTCTTCAATTTCCATACACTTCTGTGCACGGCTCTTTTCGCCCTTCATAAGGTACTCTAACTTTGCGTTGCGGCAGTAGTAGTACTGGAGATAAGAGGAGGGCAGAGCGTGGATAGCGGCAAGTGTTTCAAGTGAGAAGCCGTCGTCCTTGATGTTTGCCATAACCTTGGGTGAGAAGCCGTTTTCGATAAGCTCGTCAATCATTTCCTTGCCGTCAACCTTGACAGAGGTCATCCAGCTAAGGTGGTTAAGACCGACATACTTGATTTCGGCATCCTCGCCGACGATTTCCTTTGTATCGTCGAGCATATCAATCGGCACGTTGCAAAGGCCGATGCACTTTACGTTTGTGTTGTTGAGAACATACTCGGTAACGATGCCCGAGGGGTTTGTGAAGTTGATAAGCCATGCATCGGGGCAGATTTCTTCAATCTTGTTACAGATGTTCTTCATAACGGGAATTGTACGAAGAGCCTTGAAGAAGCCGCCGATACCCGTTGTTTCCTGACCTATGAGGCCGTACTTGAGCGGAATTGTTTCGTCCAGGTGTCTGCATGGAAGCTTGCCGACACGAATCTGTGTAACGACGAAGTCTGCTCCCTGAAGGGCAACGTCAAGGTCATCCGTGAGGACTGTTTCGCAGTCAAGACCTGCAGCCTTGAGCATACGGACACAAAGGTTACCGACTATGTTTCTCTTGCGGTCGTCAATATCCATAAAGGAAATCTTCTTGAGCTTGAGAGTATCTCTTGCCTGAAGGAAACCGTCTACAAGCTCGGGGCAATATGTACTGCCTGAGCCGATAACGCAAACATTAATCTCTTTCATTATTTTATACCTCCATTAAACATACTGCTGAAGTATCCAGTTGATGCAGCCGAATACGGGTGCGGCTGTGAGCTTCTTGAAGCAAAGCTTCTTTTCTGTGAGCTTGCCTGCCTTTTCAATCATAAGGTCAACATACTTTTCGCTGGGGAGCTTTGTGTGGATTGAGCCTGCGAGGACAACCTCAACCTCATCGTCAAAATCAAGCTGATTTGCGTGGGCGGCAATAAGGTAAGCGCCACGGTCTGCAAGGGCTTCAACAGCCTTCATAACGGGCTCGTCACCCATATTTGCGGCGGCAAAGAAGAAATCGATAAGGCGCATTACAAAGCGGTCAAACTGTGTTTCATCCTCATACATTGCAACTGTGCCGAGGAATTCTTCCTTGGTCTTGATTTCAAATTCTTCAAAAAACATATCCGTCATTGCGGTCTTTGCAATGTTGAGCATTACATCGTCATAAATAATTTTGTAAGCGGTAATTGCAATCTGGTGGCCGCCGCCGATATCACCCGAAAATTCGCCAAGACCTGCAAGCTGGCGCATTTCGCCCTTACGGTCGATAGCGTTACAGCACATACCCGTGCCCATATTGTAGCCGATAGCTGCACCCGTTTCGCTGCCTGCCTTTACGCCGAGGAAGCCGTCGTTATAAATAGCGTAGTTTTTCAGACCCTTTGCATTGAGCTTTTCGCACATAATGTCGTGCTGATAGGGGTGGTCAATGCCTGCAAGACCCATAAGTGTGAAGCTGACATCGTCAAGGCTGATGCCGTGCTTTGCAACAAGGGCTGTAAGTCCGCCCCAGATTATTTCGGAAGCCTCGTCAAAGGAGCCTTCCATATTCTCGTGGTTACTGCCGGGGGTCTTTACCTCGTCGAGAATATTCTTGTTTTCATCAAAAAGTGTATAGACGGTTTTTGTACCGCCGCCGTCAACGCCAATGTAGAACATATATTTTCTTTCCTTTCAGAATTATTTTACGTCGTAAAAGTCTGTACAGACTTCGTCAAGGCAGTATCTGCCACGCTCGTAGGGCTCTCTGTCTATCCACATACCGTCCGTGAAATCGGGGAAGGGAATGCTTGTGCTGCCCGTTGCAATGGATTGCTCCGAAAGATATGTAACAGCCATCCATGTAGCGGCATCGTAAACGTCAATCGGGGGCTTTTTGTCGTTGAGTGCAGCCTCACCGAAGGCAGAGAGAACAAGGAAGTCCATACCGCCGTGACCTGCCTCGTGAACACCCTTCTGATAGTATTCCTTCCACAGCGGATGCTCGTATTCTTCGATATACGGCTCAACCTTTTCAAACTCGTGCTGAGGTGAGCGACCCTCAATATAAATCTGGTTGTCGTCCTCTGTGTACATACCCTTTGTGCCGTCAATGCGGTAGCCTCTTGAATAGGGTCTGGGCAGAGTGCACTCGTGAGTGAGAAGGATTGTTTCGCCGTGAGCACACTTCATCATTGTTGTAACAACGTCGCCCTGTGTGAACGGATAGTCGGCAATGTCATAATCCTCACCCTTGTTGTCCTTAATCCACTGGTTAAGGCCTCTTGCCTTTGAGGACATTGAAACGAGAGAAACAATTCTGTTACCTCTGTTGACGTTGAGAAGCTTGCAAATCGGGCCTAACTGATGGGTCGGGTAAACCTCGCCGTCACGGTTCATAAAGTTGAAAAGTCTGCCGTGGCGGTTTTCTCTGCCGAGAGCAATTTCGTCACGAAGGTCGTGCTGATATGCGCCCTGTGTATGTACGATTTCGCCGAAAAGACCCTGTCTTGACATATTGTAAAGAGCCATTTCAAAGCGGTCATAACAGCAGTTTTCAAGAAGCATACAGAACTTGCCTGTCTTTTCGCTTGTGCGTACAAGCTGCCAGCACTCATCTGCGCTTGCTGCACCGCCGACCTCCATAGCAACGTGCTTGCCTGCGTTCATACAGTCAACAGCAATTCTGGAGTGTGTAATCCAGGTGGTTGAAACCATAACGGCGCAGATATCCTCTCTCTTGAGAAGCTCCTTATAATCCGTGTAGCCGTCGGGAGTAAAGCCGTGCTCCTCCAGAAATCTCTTCTGTGTGTCCTCAACTCTGTCGGCATACAGGTCGCAGATTGCGGCAACCTCTACGCCTTCAACGTTCTGAAGCTCAAGAGCCATACCTGAGCCACGGCCGCTGACACCGATAACAGCAAATTTTTTGTTGTTCATTTTTCTATCCTCTCGTTTCATTATTTGAAAATTTTTCTGAAGCTTTTTCTGAACTTAATCATATAAAGCGTAATTAACTTTGTGAGTAAAATATCATACATTATAAATACGATATTTGCAAGTATAAGCAGCACCGCAGCGCCGTATTTACCCCATTCGCCCATATCGTCAAACGGTATTCCCAGCACGTACACGGTGAACAGATAGCCTGCCACGGTAGCCGCATTGAAAATAATCAGCTTTACCAACCACTCTACCACATTCGGCAGGTGTTTTTCAAGCGTTGATTTGATAATCGGATAATATCCGAAAAAGGCAACATAAAATGTGGCTGCCTCTTTGTCCGGCACAACGAAAACCGCAAGCAGACTGACCGCCGCATAGACGATGAAAGCCCAGCTTTTGCTGATTTCGATTACCATAAGTATCAGCAGGGCACCTGCAACAAGCGGCAAGGCGTATGACATAAACGGAATAACCGCCGTCATAAGCATAAGCACTATGCTAAGCGCACTGACTATACCGCCCAAGGCGGTTTTAGAGGATTGCTTCATTTCACACTACCTCTTAACAGCACGGAATACAGTCGCAGCCCATGCTTTCACAACAGCAATCAGCACAAAACAAGCCGGTGCACAAATGACAGGCAGAACACTCTGTGCTGTTGCCCGAGCTTCTTTCCGTGCGGTAGCCGCCTGCCCTGTCGGAATTTATATTATTAGCGGCACGGCGGTATTCAGAATTGGTCGGGTCAAGCTGTGAGGCACGCTCAAAATTCCTTGCCGCATCCTCAAGCCAGCCCTTGCGGTGGGAAACAGTACCCTTCAGGTAGTACCACTCTGCCGTACGCTGACCTGCCGGAATACCCTCAAGCAGGATTTCCGCTTCGTCAATCCTGCCCGAATTGATTTTTGCTCTGATATCACCGAAATCGGGTGCAGAGCTGTCGTAGCGTGTGTAGGTGTTGTAGCCGCTGTAACCGCTTGTATCGGCCGTTGAGCCGCCGTTACCCGTGCGGCTTAAAATAATTGCATCGTATGCCGCATCAAGCTCCGCCATTTTTTTGGCATCGGGGCTTTCGCCGCCTTCGCCGTAACGGCGTGCAAGAACTCTGTACGCTTCACGCACCTGCTCGTCACTTGCTCCGCTTTGCAAACCAAGCACAAAAAACGGGTCTTTCATTTTTCTTCCTCCTTTTTATTCAGTATCTCCTTCATAGAATTGTGCAAGCCATCGTAAACTATGTTTTCCATTATTTCGGAAAATCTTGCAGGGTTAAGGTTCTCAAATTCTCTTACAAGCTGACCTGCGGTAAGGTTGATTGCACCGACGGCATAATCCCTTGCTTCTTTTTCTCTTTTATTTATATTATTAAAAACATTATAAGAGTTGTTCTTTCTGTCGTCTTCCATATCGTCAAGCGCATCGACAAGATAAACCCAGCGCCCGACAAGATAACCGAAGCGGTTTAATTTTTCCTTTGCTTCGCCTTCAAAGCCACAGCACAGTATTTCACCCATAGCTTTTGCGGAAGGGTCTGCGGCAATATCCACGCTTGTTTCTTTTCTCTTTTCCGTTTCACTCTGCTTTTGCATTGCACGGGAAATTATTTCATCAAGCTCGGGATACTTCTTCTTTGCCTTTTTGCGTTTGATTGCAAAATACGGCTTCAACATCCGCTTGGCAAGTCCCTTAAAAAAGGATGAATCGGCAATATCGTCAGCGACTTTATAATAGCACATTATCATTGCGGCGGCAGCAGAATATTTTAGTTCTTCATTGCCGTTGACACATTGCTGACATTTTTTCAGCGGATTGTAGACACAGCGGCTGTCGGTAAAACCGCAGCATTCTTCAGCAAAGGCAAGCCGGGTAAGGGCAAGCAGGGTAAAATCGTAATTAAGCGTAAGCGAAGCGAAAACGCCGTATTCTTTTTTGAGCGTTTTGCAAAGCGAGCAGTAAACGCCCTTGTAAGCCTCATAATGCTTTACCTTCAGCTCGGGCTTATATATTTTTACGTAGCCGAACATTACTCAACCTCAATTATACACACAGCGTGTGCGGCAATGCCATCTTCGTTGCCTGTAAAGCCGAGCTTTTCTTCCGTGGTTGCTTTAACATTTATCTGCGAAACATCACATTCACAAGCACAAGCAATGTTCTCACGCATTTTTTCGATAAAGGGCTTTAATTTCGGCTTTTGTGCAATTACGGTAGCATCGATATTGCCTACCGAGTAACCGTTACTTTTAAGTCTTGCAACAACCTGCTTTAAAAGCTCGAGGCTGTCCGCATCCTTAAAAGCAGGGTCGGTATCGGGGAACATTCCGCCTATATCACCCATAGCGGCGGCACCTAAAAGCGCATCGCTTATTGCGTGGAGCAAAACGTCGGCATCCGAATGGCCTAAAAGGCCGAGGCTGTGTTCAATTTCAACACCGCCGAGAATGAGTTTTCTGCCTTCAACAAGGCGGTGCACATCGTAGCCGTGACCTATTCTGAACATTGCTCATTCCCCCTTTAATATACTTTCCGCAAAGGGTATATCCTCTGCCGTGGTGATTTTAATATTTGTGTAAGAGCTTGCAACAATTCTTACTTTTTTGCCGCAAAGCTCTGCAAGGCGGCAGTCGTCCGTCATATCCTTTGCTTTTTCGCCCAGCTGCTCAATGCAGTCGAGGTAGAGCTTTTTGTCAAAGCATTGCGGAGTATGTACCGCACGAAGCGTTGCCCTTTCGGGCGTATCGGTAATAAAGGAATTTTCGTCAATTATTTTTATTGTATCCTTTACCTCCACCGCACAGGCGGCGGCACCGCAGCAGTAAGCGGCGGCAACGGTATCGTTGATAATTTTTTGCGAAACCAGCGGTCTTGCACCGTCGTGAATTGCAAGGAGTGTGCATTTTTCGTCACACGCTGCAACTGCGGTGGCAACGCTTTTCTGCCTTGTTTGACCGCCCTCAACAATACATTTCACTTTCTTATACTCTGAAAGCAGATTAGTATATTCTTCAATATCCTCTGCCCTTGCAGCAAGGACAATTTCGTTCACGTTTTCGTTTTTATCGAAGGCTTCAACCGTTCTTTCCAGCACGGTTTTGCCAAGAAGTGTGAGCAGTAATTTATTTATGCCGCCCATACGCCTTGAACTGCCTGCAGCAACTATTACTGCGCTGACAAAGCCTTTTTCATTCATTTTCATCAATCCTTTTAACTGCGCCCTTGTATTCCTCAAAGCTCATAAAGGTGTTAATCATATCTATCAAAGCGGAAGTGGAAAGCCGCTGCGGCAAATCAAGAATTTTAAGCAGCTTTTCACGCCTTGACTTGCTGTTTTCGCCGCCGCTTATACCGTCCTCAAAAAGGTCTATGACCTGTACCGCTCTCGATTTTTCCTTTGTTTCTTCGCAGAGCACACCTGCTTTTTCGAGCGCATCAAGCAGCGCCTGAGTCCTCATACCCTCAACGCCTATCTTACCCTCTTTTGACGGCTCGGTCTTGCGTTTTTCCTTACCAAGAACATCGGGGATATAAGCGTGGGTGACCTTTTCCTTGGGTATGCTTCCGCCCAAAAAAGAACGGATTTTAAAGCCTGCCGAATCGCTGTCGGTAAGAATGAGTATGCCGTTTTTTTCGGCAAGACGGCGGATGAGCTTTTGTTTCTCTTTATCTTTGAAAATTGCGAAGCCGTCCGTCGGGATTATTGTTGCATCAAGCAACGCTTCAAGACGGATTTTGTCGTATTTACCTTCAACAATTACAGCCTGCTTTAATTTTATCATCTTTATCAAATCAACTCATAAGAATGAGTTTCAACATAACCTCTTCAAGTATTCTGCGCTCGTCAAGAGCCGTGCTTTTCAGGCGCATATCGGCATCAGCAAGAATTTCAAGGCAGCTTCGCAGCTGCTCCATAGACATATTGGCGCTGTTTCGTGCAGCGTTTTTGAGTCTGAATTCTTTTCGCTTATAATTGAAAACTCCTGCTGCTGCATCCGCATTTTCGCCCGAGGCAAGTGCAACCTGCGCACGGTACATATCGACATAAGCCGAAACGAGAGTGCCGAGAATTACAACGGGCTTTTCCTTCTGCGCAAGCAAATCGCCTAAAATGTCAAACGCCTGCTGTGCCGTACCGCTTACAAGAGCCTTTGACAAATCGAACACACTTGCATCAAGAGAGCGTACGCAGATTTCGTCAATATCACGCCTTGTGATTTCACCCTCGCCTTTATAAAAGCAGAGCTTGTCAAGCTCGTTGAGCAGTAAATTCAGTTCATCGCCGACTCTTTTAACAAGGTATGAAGAACAATCCCTGCTCATTTCACAGCCACGTTTTTTTGCGCCGTTTTCAATCAGCTTGAAAAGTGCCGTGCCGCTCATTTTGTCGAGCCGCAGCACAACGCCTGCCTGATTGACAGCCTCAATAAACTGCTTGGTTTTGTCCTTCTTTTCGTCAAGCTGAACGCTGTCCATCCAGAAAACCATAACGCAGGTTTCGGGAGGGTCGCCAAGCAAATCAAGAAGCACGTCAAAATCGTCATTTTTCATTTTGTCAACGGCGAGGTCTTTAACGACAACGCAGTTATAGTCACTCATAAACGGCATTGACTGCGAAACCTGATAAAGCTCATCGAAAACGAAATTTTCGCCGTTGATGCGGTGAAGATTGAACTGCGCCATAGCCTCGTCCACACTCTTTTTTTCGAGCACGGAAACATAGTGCTTTTTCAGATAATCCTCATCGCCGAAAACAAGGCAAAGCGGCGGCAATTCGCCCGAGGATATCTGCTTTTTAAAATCCTGTTCGCTTAAGAATGCCACAGCTTACACCTCCTTTTCATCTGTTAAAGTAAAACCGTATAACAAAATTAATTACTACGGCAAACAATACCGTTAATGCAACAGACCTGAAAAATGTTCTGTTGTCTTTTAATATAAACCGTTCAAGCGCAACAACCGCCATCACGGCAAGAAAACTCAATTTTACCACGGTATAATCCGTGCTTATGTACGCAAATTCAAACGAAGCCAGCCAACGCACGGCCTTTAATATGTATCCGCATACCGCTTCGCACACGGTTGCCGCAAAGCCTGAAATCACTCCCCACGGCACAAGAGCAAACATCGCCGAAACGAGTGCAACGGGTACGGCATAAAGCGTGAGCAGATTCGCAGGCAGAAACACGAGCGAAACCGCACCGATAAAGAACAGCGTTACGGGCAGACAGAAAACCGTTGCCGCCAGAGATATGAGCGCCGTAGTAACAACGGTACGAACAAGATATCTAAACGCTCTCAATTTTATTCTTTCCGATACCCTGCATGATATCAGATTGATATGTTTTGAGCACAGCACAATTCCGAGCGTTGCGGAAAACGAGAGCATAAACGACCAGTCAAGCACCGCAAAGGGATTGACAAGCGTTATTCCCAATGCCGCAAGCCCCAGAGAATTGAGAGAATCCGACCGCTTGAAAAACGCTGAACCTAAAAGCATAACCGTTATCATAAGGCACGAGCGCACAGCCGACATTGAAAAGCCCGTGACACCTGCGTAACCGAAGCTGACAAGGGTACATATAATACCTGGCAGCCAGTTAATGCGTCGGCAAAACAGCATCAGCAGTTTATAGAGCCCCATTACTATTATGCTCATATGAAGACCCGAAACCGCCATTGTGTGCGAAAGCCCTGCACGGGCAAAAGCCGCAACCGTTTCGTCGGAAAGACCGCCTTTGTCACCCGTGAGCATTGCCACGGCAAGGTCTGCCTCCTCGCCCTTCATAACATCACCAAGGTGCTGCACGGCGTATTCCTTTGCTTTGAGCAGGTAATACCCTATCGGTCTGTCCGTGCTTTTTGTAACCTCGGTTTTACTGTGCCAGAAGGACTGAAGATATATTCCTTTAGGCTTGTAATAAGATTGCGAGCCCGAATCTTCTATACTGTAAAGCTCTGCCCTGAAGCTGATTTCGTCATAGACTTGGGCATCAAGAAGCTCTTTTGAAAAAAAGCTTATTTTATATTCAGCCTTTTCGCCGCCGATTTCACTTGACTTGAGCGTATAAAACCAGCCCTTTTCGCTTCTTTCGGGCAGGCTTATTATCTGTGCCGTCACCTGTGTATTACTGCCTGCATAGCTTATGGCATCCCTGTAAACAAAACTGTTATGAAGGGAAAACCACAGGCAGGCGCAGATTACACACAAAAGCGAAACCGCAATTTTCCCTCTGCCATCCAGACGTCTTGCAAAGCAACATATAATCAAACAGGCAACTGCGCTGACTGAAATAACAAGTGCCGAATCTTCAAAAAGACACAGTGCAAGAAAGGTCAGCGTGAAGCTGAAGCCCACAAGAGCAAAGGGGCGTAAAATCATTTAAAGAGCAGAGGCAGTTTTTCGAGGAACACAATGTCTGTTCTGTCTGCGGCGTCGCCCTCTGCAAGCACGGCAGCCTTTGCGACAACCTGAACATCGAATTTTTCCATAAGGGCATCCATAGCCTTGAGTGATTCACCCGTACTGATAACATCGTCAAGCACGACTACACGCTTGCCTCTTATCTGCTCACCGTCCGCACCGTCGAGAATGAGTGTCTGCACGGCATCGGTTGTGATTGAGCGCACATTAACCTCAACAGGGTCACGCATATAGAGCTTTGCTCGCTTTCTTGCGACAAAGTATTTCTTGCCGCTCTGACGGGACATTTCGTATGCAAGCGGAATGCTCTTTGCCTCGGGTGTGACTATGTAGTCAAACTCGGGAAGTTTTTTGAGCAGCTCTTCGCAGGCCTTTACGGTCAGTTCAACATCACCGAAGATGATGAAGCCCGCAATATCGATATTTTCATTGAGAGGACAGATGGGCAGATGCCTTTCAAGCCCTGCAATATTCATCGTGTAAAATCCGGACATTGTAATCGTTCCTTTCACATGATTTTAGTTATATATTCCGGCAGAGCCAGAATGTGATATTGCCAAACTGAAGTTTGGCAGTGATATATTTTTGATAAATCAAAAATGTGATATACAACAAATTCTTTGAATTTGTTGTGTTGGTTGATTAATTTCCTTTGGAAATTAATCAACCGGGAGGCCAGGTGAAATCTCTTCCGCCGAGGAGGTGGAAGTGGAGGTGGTGCACGCTCTGGCCTGCGCTTTCGCCGCAGTTGGTAACTACACGGAAGCCGTTATCGAGACCGAGCTGCTTGGCAAGCTTTGCCGCAACCTCAAAAATATGGGCAACGAGTGCGGAGTTGCTTTCGTCAATTTCTGCGGCTGACTTTATGTGCTCCTTGGGGATAACAAGTATATGTGTGGGGGCCTGAGGGTCAAGGTCGTAGAAAGCCAAAACCTTGTCATCCTCATAAGCCTTATTGCTCGGGATTTCTCCCGCCGCTATTTTACAGAAAATACAATCGGACATTTTTATTTCTCCTTTTGTAAAATTATTTGAGCATTCCTGCAACGATACCGTTTGCTGCTGCAACAGCATCGTCGAGCTTTGACAAATCTTTTGCGCCTGCCATTGCGAAATCGGGCTTACCGCCGCCGTTACCGCCTGCAAGCTGTGCAACCGCACGGACAATAGCGCCTGCGTTTGCGCCTGCCGCAACTGCTGCCTTACCGCAGGCAACCGCAATATTGGCACTGCCCTTTTCGTTGTTGACACAGGCAATAACAGCAACTATGTCGTCGCCCTGCTCCTTTGCCTTGTCGCCGAGTGAACGGATATCGTCCGCTGTCATATCCTCAACCTTTGCGGTGATGAGCTTAACTGCGCCTACCGCCTCGGGTGCAGAGAAGATATCGGCAGACTTAAGGTCTGTAAGCTGTGCGGAAAGTGCGGCAATTTCTCTTTCCTTTTCCTTGATTTCCGCAACAACGGCTGTTGCCTTACGCTCAAGCTCATTTACGTTTGTGAGCTTCATTGCTCTTGCGGTGTTTGTAACAAGGGTGTTGAGAGAAGCGATATATTCCAGCACGCCCGTACCCGTAACAGCCTCTATTCTTCTAACACCGGCCGCAACGGAGGATTCGGAAACTATCTTGAACAAACCGAGCTTGCCTGTATTGTCAACGTGTGTACCGCCGCAGAGTTCTGTTGAGAATTCGCCTGCCTTGACAACACGGACAACGTCGCCGTACTTTTCGCCGAAGAGTGCCATTGCACCCATCTTCTTTGCTTCTTCAATGGGCATTTCAGTTGAAGAAACATCAAGTGCGGAAAGAATTATTTCATTTACCTTGTTTTCAACCGTTGCAAGCTCTTCGGAGGTAAGGGCGGAGAAATGAGTAAAGTCAAATCTCATAGCGGTGTCGTTTACAAGCTGACCTGCCTGCTCAACGTGTGAGCCGAGAGCTTCACGAAGCGCCGCCTGAAGAAGGTGGGCAGCAGTGTGGTTTCTCATAGTGGCTTTTCTCAAATCCTCATTGTAAACGGTAACAGCCTTATCGCCGACCTTTACACCGTCGCCGACGAGTGTACCCTGGTGGAGATATGCACCGTCGGGGTCTTTTGTTGTTTTGCTGACCTCAAAAACGCTTTCACCTATTCTGATTACGCCGCTGTCGCCTACCTGACCGCCGCTTTCAGCATAGAAGGAGGTTTTGTCAAGAACAACTACCGCATTGTCGCCGTCGTTGATGAAGTCCTTTCTCTCGCCGTCTGCAACAAGTGCAAGAATTGTGGCCTCGGTATTGTTTTCGGTGTAGCCCGTAAACTCTGTTTTTGCTATATCCTTGAATGAAACACCGTTGTTTCTCCAGTCGGAATCGGCAGCATTTCTCTTTGCGCTCTTTGCCTTGAGCCTTGCTTCCTCAACAAGCTGACGGAACTTTTCTTCGTCAACGGTGATGTTCTTTTCGTTTGCAATTTCCTTTGTAAGGTCAATCGGGAAGCCGTAGGTATCCTGAAGCTTGAATGCATCCTCGCCCGAAAGGACACCGTTTTCGGCCTTTTCCATCATCTCATTGAGAAGACCTAAGCCTGAATCAATGGTCTTGTAGAAGCTTTCTTCTTCCATTGCGATAACTTTTTTAATGTAATCCTGCTTTTCAACAAGATTGGGGTATGCATTTGCATTTTCGGCAATTACCGTATCGCAGACCTCTGAAAGGAAGGGTCTGTCAATACCGATGAGTCTGCCGTGTCTTGCCGCACGGCGGAGAAGTCTTCTCAAGACATAGCCTCTGCCGCTGTTGGAGGGAATAACACCGTCGCCAACCATAAAGGTTGTGCTTCTGATGTGGTCGGTGATAACACGCAGCGAAACATCCTTCTTCTCGTCCTGGTGGTATTCAACGCCTGCAATATCAATAATGTGCTTCATAATGTTGCGGACCGTATCAACCTCGAAAAGGTTGTCAACGTCCTGCATAATGCAGGCAAGTCTTTCAAGACCCATACCCGTATCGATATTGGGGTTTGCAAGGCGTGTGTAATTGTTCTTGCCGTCGTTTTCAAACTGGGTGAAAACAAGGTTCCAGACCTCGATAAATCTGTCGCACTCACAGCCTACCTTACAGTCGGGGCTGCCGCAGCCCTTTGAAGGACCTCTGTCAAAATAAATTTCCGAGCAGGGGCCGCAGGGACCTGCACCGTGCTCCCAGAAGTTGTCCTCTTTGCCGAAGCGTACCATGTGTGACGGGTCAACGCCGACCTCTTTAGTCCAGATGTCATAGGCTTCATCGTCCTCAAGATATACGCTGACATAGAGAAGTTCTTCGGGAATTTCGAGCACCTTTGTGAAGAATTCCCATGCCCAGGCTGTTGCCTCGTGCTTGAAGTAATCGCCGAAGGAGAAGTTGCCCAGCATTTCAAAATATGTGCCGTGGCGTGCCGTCTTGCCGACATTCTCAATATCGGGTGTACGGATACACTTCTGGCAGGTTGTAACCCTCTTGCTGGGGGGAGTTACTTCGCCCGTGAAATATTTTTTCATCGGAGTCATACCTGCGTTAATAAGCAGTATGCTCTTGTCGCCCTGAGGCACGAGCGAGAAGCTCGGCATTCTCAGGTGACCCTTTGACTCAAAAAAAGCGAGATATTTTTCTCTTAATTCGTTAAGACCTGTCCATTCCATTGTATTCAAAATCCTTTCGATTCAGTTTCTTAATATGTGAGAATTACCGCAACAACCACGAGTGTCTTGTCGCCTCGGTTTGCGATTGAGTGGGTCTGACCGCCAAGGCAAAGACAGCTGTCGCCCTTATTAAGCGTTACCCATTCGCCGTTGTCGAGGTACTGTGCCTCACCCTCAATAACGTAGAAAATTTCTTCCTCGTTTTCGTGCACATGTTCGCCAATTGAGCAGCCCGGCTCGAGAGTAAGCGTTGCAACAAGCCTTGACTTGCCCTTATATTCGCCGCTTTCAAGTATGTTTGTAACTACGACCTGACCGTCGCCGTCACGCATATTTACCTTGACTGCGCTTTTCATTTCCTCTGCTCTTTTAATCATATTTCTTTCCCTTTCTCTATTCTTTCTCCAACGGGTTACCCGGAATTTTTCTTGCATCTATCTGTGCACTGCTGACGTTCATTACCACATCAACATCGCTGCCCTTATATCCCTTTTTTATAAAGGTGCTCACAAGCCTTATTATCCAGAACAAAGGCAAAAGCAGAACACATTTTTTTACAACGGGATAATTGATTGCCATAAACCTTCTGTCGGGGAACAAGCGCCCAAGCAGATATTTCAGCTTGCTTTGATTTTTTACATTCTCCGCAGAGCGGTTTTCCGTTGTACCGTAGGTACCGCTGCCGAGAATATAGCTGATAACCGATTTCTGCGTTTCATCGGGGGCTTTGCCGTCAAACAGAACTTCGTTCACGCCGATTATGATTTTTATAAATTCGTCGAGCCTGATTTTTTTCAGCTCTTCAAAAATATAATTCATATCAAGCTCGGTTTTTTTTCTTAAGAACAGCCAAATATCCGCAAGCGACCGCAGCCCCGTGCCGCCGAGGAAATAGTGCTTTGCAAGGTGTGCCGCCATAAAGACAAAGAAATCTTCATCTGTATATTTGCACCTGCAGCCCGAATCGGGCACGGTACGCTCAAAATCCGTACCGAAGTAGCTGTTGTAAAGCGGAATGTCCGTATCCATCAGCACGCCGTGGAACTCAATATACATAAACGGCTTTTTGATGTAGGCGATATTCACACCGTCCGTGCACGAAACCTCCGCAACGGTGTAGCCCAAGGGCAGCATTATTTCGTCAAGCTCATTTTTGCGTGCCTTGTCGTACTTGATATCAAGGTCACACATTGAGCGAAGGTCGGGACGGGGATAAAGGTGCTTCATAACGCTGCCTTTGAGCGGCATATACTTTATTCCCCTGCTTTCAAGCTGAGCCGAAATTTCTTCAAGCTCAAGCTCCTGCACAGCCTCTCTCGCCCTGCCGATTTTCAATTCACGGCGAAAGGGTGCGGCATATTCTTCGGGAAGCATATTCAGTTTTTCAAGTGCGTAGCAGACGGTATTTACTATACTGTGAGCCTTTGAAAACTTATAGAGCGCAGGATAATCAATCTGCTCGTGTTTTAATTCCTCACAGGGTACTCCGTCAGCCGAAAAGGCAAAAAGCCTTGAAGCGATAAGCCCCGTATCCATTATGTTTCTCCGTAAAAATAATTTTATAAATCAGCCTGTGTTGTTTCTTCCTCTTCGGGTGTTTCGGCAGTAAACCGAGTATCGCCTTCAACGGTAAAATCCGTGCTGACTGTTTCGCCGTTTACCTCAACCGTATAAACACCGCTTTCAAGCAGGCAGGCTGTAACTCCCGAAGCATCTGTTTCAAAAATAAACTCCTGTGAGTTTTCATTGATAAACTTAATCTGTGACATACCGCCGAGGTTTATGCCGATTGTGTGCATATCGTATTTATTCTTCAAAGCCGCTTCAACGGCAAGCTTTGCGTTTACCATCGGGTAAATTTTTGTGTTGAGTGAATCGAAATAATATTCGGGTGCAGGTACAACCGTATCGCAGGTGTTGGAGCAGACAATCCGCTTTACATCCGCACCGCTTAAACTGCTGTCAACCGACCAGACGAGTGAAGCAATACCCGTTACAACGGGTGCCGCCATTGACGTGCCCGAAAGGCTCATATAGCCTTCCGTTGAGCAGCTGTAAACATCCACACCCGGTGCGCAGATATCAACCGTATCGCCGACATTTGATGAATCCGCCTGAATGTATCTGCCGTTTTCAGCTCTTGCGCTGCCGACAATAATTATTCTGTCGAGCAAATCTCTCGGCTTAATTTTTGCATAGGGAATAAATGTGTTCTTCTCCGTTATTGCGCAGAAGCAGCCGTTTGCGCTTGCATCAACCGCTCTGCCCTCGGAATTGCCGTTGCCTGCGGACTGAACAACCACAAAATCGTAGCCGCTGTTAAGCAAAGCGGACATATAGCAGGAATAGAGCATTGCATCAAGATTCTGAACAAAGCTGCCCCACGACCTTTGGTTTGCGCCGAGTGAGCCCGAAGCACCGAGCGAGAAGTTGAGCACCTTTGCACCTGCCTTGACAACCTTGCCGAAGCCGAAGAAAATCGCAACATCGCCAATCCAGAGCTGTGAGCCCGAAGGACTCCAGTCAACGCAGATAAGCTCGGAATTCTGACAGATACCGCTGATGCCGATACCGTTGTCAGCCTTTGCGGCAATAATGCCTGCAACGTGTGTGCCGTGGTAGCTGCGGTTGTTGCGTTTCGCCTCTTTTGCCGAGGGGAAGGAAATTTTACCGTCAAGCTCCTCGTGAAGCTCGTTGAAGCCGCCGTCAACAATGCCGATATCTATATCTTCGAAATAGCTGTCGTAGCCCCATGCCGCTCTGGTCTGAGTTGCTTCAAGCCACCAGTTGTTGCCTGCAGGCTCAGCCTCGTTCCAGTATTCGGTGTACCAGTCGTAATCGGTGAACGGGTCGTTGGGGGTATATTGCTCGGCTATTCTTGAAGCAGGGCAGACGCTTGCGAGTGCAACCGCATCAAGGAGCATTATCTCTTCGCAAAGAGCTGTGAGCTTTTCGTAATTGAGGCCGCTTGTTCTTACAACGCAAAGCTCAGCCTCAGGCATACTGCCCACAACCGCTCCGCCCGTTTTGCGAAGGGCTGAAAGCTTATCAAAGAAAGAGGCATCCCCTTCAAAAAAGACGAGCAGCATATTTTTGATATAGCCGCTGTTTTCATCAAACTGTGAAACGTCCTTGTCCGTTATATCCTCAAGGAAGGCGGAACGCTCCGTAACCAGCGACAGCGCAGAAGAAAACACGCCATCCGCAGCGGCGGCAAAAGCAGAGCTTCCCATACCGACAAGCGAAGTAATAACCGCCATAATAAACGAAATTATTTTCGTGAACATTCCATACTCCTCCTATTATATATAATTAATATATATAATAGTACTAATTATTCAATTTGTCACTATCTTAAAAGAAATTTTTTGCAAATTATCTCCACTTTTTTCTCTTTTTATTGATACTCAATTACATCTGTGCTATAATCTGGACAATGCTGTCGGGGAAACAGGTGAAATTCCTGTACGAGCCCGTCGCCGTGAGGCGCACATAAAAGTTTTTCTCTTACCTGAAGCCGCAATTCAGGGACAAACCATTGGATTTTTTCCGAGAAGGTGAGAAAAATGCGCCGAGTCGAAATACCCGTAGCAGGATTGCCCTGAAAAACAATTGCGAGTGCCTTTTGAAAGGGAAAAAATCCAATATTTTCAAGGAGATGCATACTATGCAAAAGACACGTTTTACAAGAAAAATGTCGTTGTTGGTTTGCACGGTGCTTATTGCGGCGATAGCACTTTTTTCAAGCGGATGCAACAACACTACGCCCCCGACGGAAGAAAAATCAACCGTCGAAGCGCCCGAAATTCAGGCAACCGTGCTTGGTGAGGGCGAAACCTCCTTCCTCTTTACCGTAACAGACGGTGAAGGCAAGGAAACCGCCTTTGAAATTCACACAGACAAAACCCTTGTCGGCGAAGCCTTGCAGGAATTGGGGCTTATCGAGGGCGAGGAAGGCCCGTACGGTCTGTATGTCAAAAAGGTAAACGGCATTACCGCCGATTACGACACAACGGGCACCTATTGGGCGTTTTTCATCAACGGCAATATGGCACCCACGGGTGTTGATATGACCGAAATAGTTGCCGGCGAAAGCTACGGCTTTGTGGTGAGCAAATGAAGCTGACCGTGCGTGAAACCGCCGTTTTTGCAATGCTCGGCGCAATGATGTACGCCTCAAAGGTGCTTATGGACTTACTGCCGAATATTCACCTTATCGGCACTTTTATTGTTGCAATGACAGTAGTTTACAGAAAAAAAGCCCTTTATCCTCTGTACATTTTTGTTTTTGTAACGGGTCTTCTCAGCGGCTTTGCAACGTGGTGGATACCCTATCTTTACATCTGGGCTGTGCTTTGGGGAGCGGTAATGCTGCTGCCCAAAAATATGCCAAAGAAAATCAGACCCATAGTTTATATGGTCGTATGCGGTCTTCACGGGCTGCTCTACGGCGTGCTTTATGCGCCTGCACAGGCCTTGCTTTTCGGGCTTGATTTTAAAGGTATGCTCACGTGGATAGCCGCAGGTCTGCCGTTTGACATAACACACGGCATAAGCAACCTGCTGTGCGGCGTGCTTATCTGCCCACTGATAGCCATATTGAAAAGAGCAGGGAAAGTTGCTTCGTAAATTCTTTTAGCAACAATTTATTGTTGCATAAAACTGTATTTTAGAATCGGAGATAGTTTTATGTTCAGAGTTCTTTTTGTCTGCCACGGCAATATCTGCACTAATCTCTGAAATCGTTGATATACTTAGGGTTTGGACTGAACTTATCGCCGATTTACACCAAATTTACACCAATTGATGCAAAAAACAGCCTTGATATGACATGGAGGTGTTGAGATTTGTCTCAACACCTTTATTTATTGTTCGATTTGTTACAGTTTGGTAGATAAATATATTGTAAACTGCTTTTTTCAGATGTCAACGATGATTTGGTAATCTGTTTTATTAATTTCTGTAACACACATCAAATGCCGGGCGCATTTCTTCGACCTGTTCACGGTTAATTCCGTATTCAGCCGCAAGCTGTTCCCAGTTAGCTTTTACAACGCTTAGTATTTCTTCAGCTATTTTTTCTGCCTCACCTGTTTTAATATCGAAATATTCTGCCGAGTCAACGGCAAGCTCTATTGAAATGCTGTTGTCAAAGCTATCAACATTCAAGGACAGCGTATCGCCGTAGGGCACGGGATTTACATCATAAAGCGGAGACAGTTTCCACCCTTTTTCCGCCAGAACAAAACCGTGGTTTCTCAAATGGTCGTCCGTATTTGATACAGCCATATTGAATACTATACGCTTGAAAAGCTCAAGCAGATCCTCTTTCGGATATGCACCGTATGATTTTATAAACTCGACAATGTCTAAATAGCTTGAACCGTCATCGCCTGATGCACCGTCACTTTTGCCAAGCATAGTCATTGCTGAAGCAAAATGTATTCTCCTTTTCCCGTCTCTGTCAAAACGTTTAACAAGAAAAGTGCTTCCGTCCTTTGAGAATTTCTCTAATTTGGATTCGGGTACATCCAGCTTGCACATTCTTGCTAAATCATGTACGACCTTTTCCCATGCACCGACATTGTAATCGTCATTTTTTGAAGGGAACTTTGCAATCCATAAATTACCACTTTCATCTTCAACCGTTGCTTTCGGTCTTGCACCGCCAAGCGATGAGCCGGGTTTTAGCAGCTGCTTGAGCCACTTTTCATTCAGAATGTTTTCATCCTTCTCAAACTGACGGGATGCTTCTTCTAAAGAACGAAGAGTTGCCCAAGGCGGTGCTGCGGTTTCTTTGTCGTCGGATAAGAACGGTCCGTCCTCTGTATCTTTAAATCTGATTGCACCGACACGGGTTTCATCATATACACCAAGCAGAAAATCACTGTCATAAAGCTTGTTCGGTTTTCTGTCTTCCTTGCGTGCCTGTATTGCTTCACGGCGCTTCATAAGCACTCTGCCCCATCTGTCGGGTGAAGCATCGGCGAAAAGTCCGAAAACCTGTTTTGTTGTGTACTGCCTGCCGGAAAACATTGAAAGGTCAGGGTCAAGATGATAACGGAAGTTGGTTTTCTTTAACCATTCATTATCGTATTCAAATGAATAATGCTCAGCACCTCGAAGAGAATCTACATACAGAACGCCTAATTTCTGAGGTTTTTCTGAACTGAAATTCTCATACACAAATATCTTCTTTTCCATTATTTATCTCCCTTCGGCGCTCTCTTTTTAACCTGCATATTCAGGTCCTGCATCTTCTTACCGAATTCATCATCCTTTGCAACAAGCAATAAATCCGTATCCATATTATTGAGTGCGTGCAAAACAGCAGCATAGATTCCTATAGCAACCGAAGGGCTTCCTTTTTCAACACTCCATAAAGTCGCACGGCTGATTCCTGCTCTCTCGGCAACAAGCTCTGCAGAAAGCTGCCTGCGTAGTCGTGCTAAGCGTATTTGTTCCCCCATAGTTGTTAATATCTTTTCTGTACTCGGTAATACTGTTACAGCTTTCTTTCCCATATCAATCACCTCTGATAACGTTTATAATTATAAACAAAAACAAATAAATTGTCAATATTTATAAACATTATTATTGTATGCTGTTTCAATACTCCGTATTCAAAAAGATTAAAATGAAAAAAACACCGCTGAACCGTTTTATAATCACGGCAAAGCGGTGCTTAATAATTTCGGCGACTGCAAAAACAATACATATAGGGAAGCACTAAAAGGCGCTTCCCTGCAGCAATAAATTTTAAATAATCTCTCTGTGTTCAGATTCGTTTGCTCTTCTCCAACCGATTGCGGCACCTAAAACTTTAATTTTATCCCTGAACATAGTGAAATCATCACACCACCCGTTGGCTTTAATCAAATATTTTTGAGGGTCATCACATTCCTCAAGCATTGCGGCGAAAACGAAATCATCAACTTTTATTACCATAAGCTTATTGTTTTCGGGTTCTTTGTTTTTCGGGTCACAGAGTATAATGTCCGTTGGATGAATACCGAGATTCTCTAACGATCGGTCACACACCACAAACTCGTTTTCTTCAAGAATGCACATAGTGAATTCCTCCTGCTCATCCTCGAACAAATAATCCTTTATCCTTTCTACACTTAAAAACTCGCCGATACTTTCTACTCCGCACTTTTCCTTTGCAATGTGGAAAATAATATACGGCAGCGGTTTTTGCGTGCAGTTGAAGGCTTCTGTGAAAAGCGGAACCTCTAAGCCGTATTCCTCGCACACATGTTTTACGAACATTTCACTTACTACCATTTTTAAACATCCTTTCGATTTTTGATATTGTCTTCCGACAAATACATCATACAGGAAGAATGCTGAGAGAGTACGTATAAAGCGCTAAGATTACGTAAACAGTTTGTAATCTACAAGTAATTATAAAATATTAAATTAGTTTTAATTTGGCGGCAAAAAGCGAAAGTTTCTATTGAAACGCTGAAAAACAAATGATATACTATTAGTGCGACACAATTCAATATTGGCCTAAAGCGTGAGTTTGTATTTTTATCTTTGGTAAAAATACATGCTCTTTTCTCAGCATTCTCACGCAGAAGGCAGAATTGTGTCGCAGCAATCGGAGCTATGTATTTTTCGGTGCGTAGCTTCTGGCTGCGCACTTTTTTATTGTTAACTTTTAAAATTTTTCAAAAAAGTTGAAACCTTTTCATATCTCATTCGTCTATGTTTACAGAAAGCTGACAAACTTGCTCTTAAACTGCAATGTCGTTTTATGTAGACTTTGACAAATTTTTTGAAAAGCAGCTAATAAGTGCAACGCCGGATTTCATTAATAAAAATGTGCCGTAACAATCATATATATTAGGGCACGAAGTTTCAGGAGGTAAATTTATGAAAAACTTTAAGAAAATTATGTCGCTCATTCTGGCAGTTGTTTTTGTTTTTGTAATGAGTACAGTCGCATTCGCAGCTCCCGGCAGCGGTACACCGATTGGCAGCGCTTATGAGCAGGAACAATTCGTTTTGGATGCTGCATATCTTTCCGCCGCTTATTCGGATGAAGAATGTTTTTGGGACAGAGATGTTTATGGTTTAAGCTATACAGATGATGAAGGCAATGAATGGCGTCATTATAATAACAAAAACTGGCTTTATTCAAACGAAGATGACAGATGGCTTTATAAAGTTTTAGATGACGGAACATTATTTATTGTTGGTAACCCCGATATTGAAAAAAATACTGAAAAAGACGCAAATATTATAGTTCCTTCTATTCTTGAAGGTAAAACAGTAACTAAAGTTATGAGTGCCGGCAACGAAAATACATTAAGCATAATCATTCCCGATACAGTAACAAGTATTGAATTATGGGCGTTCAGAAATCGTCAAAATTTAAAACGAGTTGTAATTCCCACAAGCGTTAAGTCCATTGAAGTTGAGGCTTTTTCTCTTACGGATGATATTGAACTGTACTACTGTGGTACTGAAGAGCAGTGGAACGATATCGTTGTCTGGAATCATCCGAGCACTATGGATATGGATTTTTGGGCGGTAACTAATTTTAATTGGCTTGAGAAAACACATAAAGGCGACAAAGTCGACTCGTTTGTTAAAGCTGTTCATTTTAATGTAGATCCCGACACACTTGAAGATCTTGTTCCCGAAGAAGAGCAGTCCATATTCGAACAGATTTTTGCTCCGATTAAAACCTTCTTTGCAACTGTTATCAGCTTTTTCAAAATGATTGTTTCTTGGTTCACATTCGGTCAGTAATTGCAAATGCAAAACATAGGCAAGGGGGCGTAGGGCAAACAAGCTAAAGATAATTTGTTTGCCGATGCTTTATGAAAAGATTTATTACCATAACTCTTATACTCTGTTTGCTGTTAGCATCTGTACCGGTTTCTGCATATGCAAAAACGAGTGATATGGAAATTATCGTCAGTCCCGACGGGCTGCCGGAAAAGAGCTATACACCGACATACTCAAGCGTCGGTCAGATAACGCTGATGTCCGAAGATGAAGCTCTGCCGTCATCGTTTGATGCAAGAGACTATGGATGGGTTACACCACTTAAGAGACAAGAGTGGGGAACCTGTTGGAGCTATGCGAAAATAAGCATTCTTGAAACATACAACATTTCGCAGGGTTTTGACGATATCAACGCCGATTATTCCGAAGCTCATCTTGCTTGGTTTGGCAACACCAAATCAACATATGTCAATAATCCTACATATGGCGACGGTGTTACGGTTAATTTTAATCCTGACGATTATTTTATAGCAGAATACCCCAACGCCGACAAAATGGGAGCTTACGCAATCGGTGCCACTCACTCTACTGCTATCGGAGCTCTCGCAAGATGGTCAGGTATAGCTAATGAAGCTGATTTCCCTCCCGAAAGCGAAGGTCCTATAATTGATGAAACATACCGATATAATACAGACAGCGGATTTGTAATCAAGTCCGCTGAATGGCTGAATAACATAACCGATGTAAAAAACTGGGTTAGTAATTTTGGTTCGGCAAGCATTTCTTTTTCATATGGCAATATGCATGCTGATTTTAACGGACCAGATATTACTTGGACTTATGAATATGATTACAATAGAACATCTTTACATGAAGTCGCCATTATAGGTTGGGATGATTACTTCCCAATGAGGGAAAAATACTCTTATTACGAAACAGAATGGGGACGACCAGATTTCATGCCTCCCGCAGACGGCGCTTGGCTTTGTAAAGATAGTAATAACGATTATCTTTGGATATCATATTACGACGCAAGTATAATTGAAATCGTAGGATATACCGCACAGCCTTCAGATACTTACAGAGAAAATTACACATACAATGGCACGGGAACACAAGTGTACGGAACATTACAAGGTCCTGCTTCTGTGTCCAATGTTTTTAAAGCGGACGAACATGAAATTCTTTCCGCCGTATCTACATATACAGTCGAAGAAAACCAAAATCTAAATATCAAAATATATACAGATATTAATTCAAATTACACAGATCCCACACAGGGTACACTTGCCATTAATTATCCGATTGTTGTTCCGAAAAAGGGTTATCATACAATAGAGCTTCCACAAGATATCAAATTGAATCCTAATACATACTTTTCTGTAGTTATTGAATATGAAGCAACAAACGGTGTAACCCGAATCCCGATAGAATACGACTATGATTTCGGATACGAGAATGCTAATTTTACTTATTCAAGTAACAAAGGCGAAAGTTTCATATATGTATCAAATCGTTCTGCTTGGTTCTACAGTGAAGAACAAGGTACAAAAAATGTTTTCGTTCAAGCGTTCACAAACTGTGATCATCAGGCTGAAACCACAACTGTTTCTGCTTCCTGTAAAGAATCCGGCTATTCAGAAACCAAATGTACACAGTGCAAAGAAATACTTAAATCAACAGTTATTCCGAAGTTTGAACACAATTACCAATGGGTTGTTGAATCAGAGCCGACCGCTGTAACAGACGGCTGCAAAAAGCAGGTTTGCGCAGAGTGTGGAAATGAAACCGATTTACATACAATACCTGCAACAGGTTTTGAAGCAACAAACGGAATGGTTGTTGACTATGCAGAAAATAAAATCTACGGTCTTGATGCAGGTGCTGTTTCACTCGACACCTACACAGCATTTGTAGCTGACGGTTATGAGTGGATTTATACAGAAAGCGAAAACGGCTTCGGCACGGGAACAAAGGCTACACTCAAAAACGGCGATAAAATATTAGATGAATATACCGTTATTATTTTTGGCGACATCAATGGCGACGGCTGGTATGACGGCGAGGATGCTTTCATTGTAAATCTTATTGCCAAAGGATTACTTGATAAAGAAGACGTCGGCACCGCAATATGGACAGCGGCAGACTGTAATCACGACGGTGTGATAGATGATAAGGATGTTGACTTGCTCATTGGTGCCGGTCTGTTGCTCAATAAAGTTGACCAGACAAAAACAGCGGTAGAACTTGCTACAAATGCAGATTATATCGAATATGTAATGCTTATTGACCAGTCCGCAGGTATGACTCCGGGTATCACACCTGATGTTGATGATACGCATCAGGTGATAACCGATACAAACACAACACCCGAACAGTCAGCCGATGAAATAAGCATTGAAGCGATAATCACAACCATATTCAATTTAATTAAGAAGCTTTTCGCACTTGTATTTTCATTCATAATTAAATAACTCATATAAACTCATAAACACCCGACTTGAGTGATAAAAACTCAGGTTGGGTGTTGCTATAAAAACGGCAAAAATCAGAAGAAAAAATTGATTAAAAAGCACTGTTTTCTTTGCTCTTTAAAATACCCCTTAAAACACCTTTCCGTAATTTATACTGAATGGGAAATTCCGTATACGGAAAGGTTATCGGTTCTTGACTGAAAACACAGATTAAAACAAACCGAGAATATGCTTTTTAGCTTCCTCCTAAAAAGCAGAATTTCCCATTCAGCCAGCCATAAGTTTTTTAGAAATCCGTATCGGGGATTTCTTAATAACATAACGCACAAGTAAAACAGGAGCAATATAAGGGTTTGTTTCTGAGCAGAAGTAAATGAAGAAAGCCACTATATCGTTTTTGTTTATGCTCATTTATCAAACCAGAATACTCAAGCAAAGCGGTACTCAGAATGCAGTTTCTGAGTACCAATTTTTTAAGAGGTAACGATAATGTTATACGTTCAGGATCAAATTCCTCACTGATTGTCGACACAGACCAGTCTCGCTTGTTCCAATTACTATAGATATTCGGAATACCACTTCCGGCACGTTCACCGATATCTATAAGGGTAAACATTTTCATAAGTACAGTATTTCTCGGGTCGGATATTCCGCCGAATTTGGCAGCTTCAAGCTCTATTCTGAAACCGCCCAGATTTAAAATTGTGATTTCGTCGGGTTTATTTATGATAACAATTCCTCTTGTTCCTAATAATCCAGAAAATATGACGGGAATACTTTTCTGAATAAATCAACACTATTTATTTTCAAACCGAACTTGTGTTTTTCTTAAATATTGACAAAATATTGACAAATAGTATACTGATATTGCAATGCAATTCAATATTAGTCATATGTGTGAGTTCCCTTTTAAAAAGGGTGTATAAAGCACAAGACTGCTTGTTAAAGCAAGAATAGGGAGGAAAAAATGCGAAGAATTATTTCTGTATTTCTTTCAATTTATTTGTTATTGAGTTTTCCGCTGACATCATTGGCCGCTTCTGTTACCGATACAAAAGCTATACTCAGAGAACAGTTTGAATACGGATGCGGTCCACGGACCGGACTGTATTCTGTGGATTACAGATATTATTCGCCTGAAAGCAACAACGATTCCGGTAAATATCCGTTGGTGATATGGGTGCACGGGCACTCGCACGGCCAGTATGAAGGCTATCAGATTAAATCAAACGATATTGTCAACTGGTCAAGTGAAGAGTTTCAGTCACGCACAGAAAAGGGCTTTTACATAATGGCTGTAAGAGCACCCGAAAACTTCGGAATTTCTTGGGGCGATGATATGTTGGCTCCGTTGAAGGCTTCGATCGACGATTTTATCATCAAAAACAAAGATTTTGTTGATACAACCAAAATTTATATTGGCGGCTTCTCACTTGGCGGAATGATGAGCTTTAAAATGGCAATTACTTTTCCTGATATGTTTGCGGCAATATTCCCGATTTGCCCTTATATAACAATAACCAATGAGGAAGCGAAAATGCTTTCAGATGTTCCGGTATGGCTTGTTGCAGGCGAAAACGATCCGCTTGTAAGCTACAAGAACAGAGTTCTGAAAGACTGGAATGCGGTAATTTCAACGACCAATGTTTCTTCAGAGTGCAGATTTACCACTTTGCATAAGGTTTGTATGCCCGACGGTAAATCGGCACCGACAGAGCACTATTCGTGGGAGGCTGTTACCTACGATATGTTTACAACAGAAAACGGACAGTACCCTTATATGTCAACTATTGACGGAAATGGTGAAGATGTTACACTGTCCTTTCCTGACGGAATGATATCGTGGCTTATGCGTCACACATCGGATTATAATCCGGATACCGATAACAGCGAAATAAAAGCATCAATTAACATTTTCAATATAATAAAAGCTCCATTTATGGCAATCTATATTCTATTGAGAAATTTGTTCAGACCCTTATTCGGTTAATAAAAGCAAACTATTTTAATTTATTCTTGCAAACTATTCCAACAAATCATATTCGTTATATAGATATATTTTTATCACAAGAAAAACCTCTCGGCTACATTTCAAAACGTCCGAGAGGTTTTTTATTTAACTTAATACCAGAAAATACCGAGAAGGATAATTCGGATTATCCACTGCCACCAAGCGTATGAAACACCGACCTGGAATTCGGCAGTTGCGCCTGCATATTCAACGGTAACTGTCTGATTGCCGACCTTTTTGCTGTCAAAGCCGCTGACAGTCATTTTTGAAGTATCGGTTACGGTTTCGCTGTAACCGTCCTCATAGGTTACTTTCAGCTCAATTCCGCTTAAATCAATATTTCCCGTTTTATATGTATAAGCAGTTTTTGTCGGGGTGGTGATAATCTCTATATCTGCAACAGGTGCAGCTTCAAATACTGCTGTAAAGGTAAGATTTTTCGCAGGCATTGTGTCAGGGACTGCAGGTGACCAGCCTTTGAAGATATATCCGGCCTTTTCCGGAGCTTCGGTGGGTGCAATTAATGGTGATTGCTCGGTTATTTCCTGCTCTGTTACAACACCTTCAACAACCCACTTAACCGTGAATTTTCTGAACGGAACGTTTACCGTACACTTTGCGCTGACACCCGTGCCATCAACTGTAGCTATGATTGTTGCTGTGCCCGGACCGACTGCGGTAACAACACCGTTTGAGTCAACCTTCGCAACATTCTCATCCGACGAAGTGTAAGTTACGTTCTCGCCTTCACCGACAGTAACATTAAGCTGAGCCGTTTTTCCGTTTTCAATTTCAAGCTCGGTCTGCTCGATTTCAAGCATATCCGTACAAACAGCATATTCGCTGAAATGATTGGTTTCAAGAATGATGTAGCCGTCATATATTTTCATTCTGTCATATGTAAAAACCTCATAATCTCCCGGCTCTGTTCCGTCAGAAAACCAGTGAACAATTTTTAATTTATTCAGCTTTTCTTCAGGAAGGCTGATTGCTATAGTTCCACCGTCTTTCTCGTACGAAAACACACAGTCACTGAACCCAACCGTTTTAAAATCAACTTCATCCTCAATATTGAGCAGGGTCGACACCATATTTACAAATTCGTCGGGAGCTTTAATTTTTACGGTTATGTTTTCCTCACTCAGCGGTTGAATGGAGTTGCCGTCGCCATCAACTATTCTGATATCAAGCACCTTAATCGGACTTATCATATTTTTGTTATAATATCCGTTCCGGTCATATGCAGGGCTTGCAGGAGTTATTTCCGAAACCTCAAGATGAACATTACCTGCTTCCCAAATAAAGTTTTTGTCAGTGTGCTGAATGAGAACAGAATCGTCTGTATTTCGGAGAGTATAATGGACTGTTATGTTTTCAACTTTCACTTCACTTGCAAGACGTTTCCATTCCGCTTTTGTGTCGCCATAATATATATCCGTTATCGAACTTGAGGAAAATGAATTGTTGTCCAAAGTTTCAACTGTTCGCGGTATGTTAATTTCGGTAAGTTCGTAATTGTTTGCAAACGCATTACTTCCGACTACTTGCAGGCCGTCATTGATAATAATGCTTTTCAGATTACAACCATAAAAAGCATTGTCGCCAATTCGGATAACTGATGAAGGAATTTCAACTTTATTTGCCCCCAACAAGGCGCAGTACCTAAATGCACCGCTATCAATTGCCTTCAGATTGGCAGGAAGATTAGATAATTTCATATTTGAACAGCCGTAAAAGGCGCTGTCATTAATATATTCTACACTGTCAGGCATAGCAATGCTTTCTATTGACGTGCAATTATAGAATGCATTTGAGGCAATAAGTCTTGTTTTGGAAAAAAGTTTACAGGCTGAAGAAACTTTTTGAGCGTTTGCATTTATCAGATTGCTTCCAATATAAAGGAATCCACTATCCCAATTAGCCGCATCGTTATAGTAAGCTGTATTTTTAAAAGCGGCCGCTCCGATATGTTCGATATTTTCCGGAAGTGTTATTTCGTTTAGCTCGGTACAACCGTAAAATGCAGAGTCGCCTATCGTTGCAATGCTTTCGGAAAAATAAGCTCTCGAAAGAGAAGTGCAATCACGGAATGCAGATTCTCCAATAGTAAGCATGCTGTTGGGGAACGTTACGCTTGAAAGCTTTTTATAACCACGAAAAGCGTTAAGTGCAATTACAGTAACCCCTTCGGGTATTACCAAGTCTGTTATAACCGCATTATTGATATAAAGGTTTTCTGCGTATTCTAATGGGTTTTGCTCATTTGTACCGAATCCCAATAAGCACCAATCTGTAATATCGCCTGTATAGTATACATTTTCCAACGCCGTACAACCGTTAAATACAGTATTATGTATCGTCTCCAGACTTGAAGGAAGTGTAATGTCTGTCATATTTTTATAACCGTTAAATGCATTACCGGTAATGGAGGTTATTCCTTCTCCTATTGTGACCTTGGTAACATCTTCGTTTGAAATAACTTTTCTCCAGTCATTTCCAGTTTTTTCTTTACCACTTATTACAAGTTCACCATCGCTGTACAAGGTCCAAGATGCCTTTTGGTAAGTTCCGCTTGCAGTAATTTCACGCTCAGCTGCGAAAGCTGTAATGTTGGTTAAGAGTATTGATAAAATAATTACTACAGAGATGATTTTTGAAAACTTTTTATTAGAGTTCATACAAGCACTTCCCGTTGATTAAATTTCGTATGCCGTTGCAGAATAGCTTCCTCCCGGCTGCGTTGTTACATTGAAGGTATCTGCCATAGTATCTATGCCGTACTGATTCATAAGCTGTGTTTCGATATCTGAACCTGTAAGTGTAACACCAGCATCAAAAGTTAAACTATAGGTTTTATATTCGCTTCCTGATCCTGCACTGTAAACCTTAACCGTAACCGTTGCCGGTGAAGTTGCTGTGGTGGTCGGAGCAGCGGTTGTCGGCTGGGTTGTGGTTGTAGGCTTCGTTGTAGTTGCCGCTGTTGTAGCAGCAGTCGTAGTCGGCTTTGCCGTAGTGGTGGGCTTAGCTGTAGTCGTAGGCTTAGCCGTTGTCGTTGGCTTGGTTGTGGTGGTTGTAGTTTTCTGACTTGTGGTGACTGCTTTTGTGGTGCTGTTCGCTGCCGTTGTTTTGCCGGCGGTTGTCACCGTCAGAACAGTTGTGCCGTTTGAAGTTGAAACAGTTAACGTTGTATTCTCAAGCGTTATTTGAGTTTCGCTATCGAGCTCTGTAGCGGCAACGGCTATGTTTTCGCTTGCAAGCTCGGTTGATTCTTCGGTTATTGCGGTAGTTGTTTCTTCTGCACGCCTGTCGTGCACAACCTTTGCGCCTACTGCTCCGCCTCCGACGGCTACTGCACCTGCCGCCGCTATTGCGATAACCTTTACGGATATGCCCGTTGCGGCTGCGGTTGCCGCCGTACCTGTCGCAGCAGCTGTTGCCGTTGTTGCTGTTGCAGCCGAAGCGGTTGCCGTGCCCGTGGCTGTTGCAGCAGTTGCGGTTGAAGCCGCCGCAGTAACTGCCGCTGTGTTTGCCGTTGCAGTAACAGCCGCAAAGGCTGCCGTCTGTGCCGCACTGCCTGCAAACGAAGCGCTTGCAGCTTCGGATGATTTGCGCAAAGCAAAGAGTATAAGCGGCAAGGGAGCAACACCAAACAGCGGCATACCCTTTTTGTTCCGCTTTTCAACCTCTTGCTTTATATCCTCTCTCGCTCTGTAAAGTCGGGTCTTGACAGCGCTTTCCGAAATGCCGAGCTCTTCGGAAATTTCGGCTATGCTCATTTCGTGCTGATAAAAAAGCACAAGGCAAAGCCGCTTATCCTCCGATACGGAGTTGACTATTTCTCTTATCTCTTTGCTTCGCTCGTCAAGCTCCGTGCTCGCTTCGGGAAGAAGAGAGACATCCTCTTCTTCTTTGATATCAAATATGTATTCGTGCTCTGCGCCGAGCAGAGCAGGCTTTTTCTTCCTTAAATAGTCCCTACCGTGGTTGGCGGCAATTGCCGTGAGCCACTTTTTTGCTTTTTCAGGCTCTTTTAGTGTGTGTATGCTTTGCAAAGCAGAAACGAAACAGTCCTGCGTTAGGTTTTCCGCTTCGTATGCATCGTGCGTAATTTCAAACAGTATTGAATACATGAGCGGTGAAAACTCGGTATAAAGCTGTTCAAACGCCTGCATATCGCCTTGCTTTGCTTTTTCGGCAAGCGAGGCAATAACGCCCTCATTCATCCGCAGTCCGTTCCTTTCCGTAGAATAATCAATGTATTAATTATATCAAATAATATTCTTATTTCAATATAAAAGAGCGAATTGGCGATTTATTAATTTTCTATAAATTTTTCTGTTTTTGCGTAACCTTTTGCTTTTTCATTCGTCTATGGTGAGCAGACGGGCAAAAAATATTTTTGAATTTTTTAAATTTTTTTGCAAATTTATGAAACCTTTTCGTTTTTCGCTCGTCTTATGCATGTGAGAGGACAAAACGGTGGTGAAAATATGGAGATTGATTTCAAAAGAACAGCCGAGCTTGTTGTTCAGATACAGAACGGTGATGATTCCGCTTTCGAGGAGCTTTATCACCTTACAAGCAAGAGAGCCTTTTTCCTTGCAAAGGAATTTGTCAAGAACGATGACGATGCAGAAGATATACTCCAGGACAGCTACATAAAGGCACTTGCAAAAATCAATGAACTTGAAAATCCCGAAACCTTTGTGAGTTGGTTCAATAGAATAGTTGCCAACAAAAGCAAGGATTATATAAAAAAGAAAAAGCCCTCGCTTTTTGAATGTGACGAGGACGAAGCGTATGAGGTTATAGCAGACGAGAATATGACGTTCTCACCTGAAGAAAACGTTGACAAGGAAGACCTCAGAAAAACCGTTATGCAGGCGCTCGATGAGCTTAGCGAAGATAAAAAAGCGTGCATCGTTATGATGTATTACGAGGAAAACAGCATTGGCGAAATTGCCAAATGCCTCGAAATTCCCGAAGGCACGGTCAAAACGAGACTGTACCACGGGCGTAACGAACTCAAACGGTGCTTTGAGCGTGCGGGCGTGACCTCGCTTTACAGTGCGGCGCCGATTGGCATTATAATTTGGGCACTCAGAAGCTCTGCCCAAACTGCTCAGGCATCGTTTGCTGCGAGCCCTGCTTATACGAGCGTACTTGCAGGTGTCAAAGCTGCTGCGGTAAGCACTGCGGCAGCGGCGACAGCTGCGAGTACAGCAACCGCCGGCACGGCAGTGGCAACCGCAGCGGCAAGTACTGCAGCTACAACAGTTGCAGGAACTACGGTTGCAACAGGCGTTACAGCAAAGGTAGTTGCAATTGTTGCCGCAGGTGCCGTTATAATCGGCGGAGGTGCAACAGCAGCAAAGGTTGCGCACGACAAGCGTGCAGAAGAAACAACTACTGCTGTCACCGAGCAATCAACCGAGCTGTCAAGTGAAAACATAGAGGTAATCGCAACCGAAGGAAGCACAGAAGCAACAATTGAATACAAAAACTCAATCATAACTGTTTCAAACGAAAATGGTACAACGCACATAACCGTAACCCTGAACAAAACGGACAATACAACAAAATCCGATGTATTGCAATCAACCGGTCCACCCGACACAGTTAAAACAACTATACAAAATAAAACCACCGCACAGGCAACAACGGTTAAACGCACAACAAAACCTGCAACTACAGAAAAACAAACGACAGTTGCACCAAGTGCAACAAAAAAGCAGTCAGCAAGCGGAGGTCTAAGCGGCTCGGTCACAACTACAGTAAGAGTAACCACAACGAAGCCAACAACCACCGCACAAACAACCGCAAAGCCCACTACCACAGCAAAACAAACCACAACGCAAGCACCAACTACAACACAACCCGCAACAGTCGGCACGGCAACGGTTGTAATTAGTGTTTACAACGGAGATTGGCAACTGCTTAAAACTATTACCAATATTGAAGTGGCTGCCGGAAGTTATATTACAGCAAACACACTAAAAACAGAAGTATTAAAGCACACGTCGGAGTACGGAGAGCATTTCACCGGTCTGGTCACCATAGAGGAGGGCGAAATTATTTCATCTGCTCCCGGCGTAGAACAAGGTAAAACATACTATTACAAAGTAATGGTATCTTAAAATAACAGGAGGAAATTCTTATGAAAAAAACTTTTAAAAAAGCTCTATCTCTCGTTTTGGCAATCGTGCTTATGTTCGGATGTGCACCATTGATAAACCTTGCCGATTTTTGTTTAGTAGCCAGCGCGGCCAACTATACCGATGGCGATTTTACGTTTGCTATAAATGACGATTCATCAGCAACGATTACAAAATACAGTGGTCGCGCGGAAATTGTTGAAGTTCCCGAGAGTGTGTCAGATGGGCAATTTGAACACACGGTTGTTAAAATCGGTGAAAAAGCTTTTGAAGATTGTCAATCCTATAAAGTTGTAATTCCTGATACTGTAAGCCAACTATCATATCGTATATTTAATAAAGCTCAGATAGCAGAAGTTGAAATTCAAGGTAGTATTTCAAATGTGGAAATTGGTTGGGATGGAATAGGATCTTCTACTAACCCCGGCCCGTTTACTGGGAGTAATGTTACAATAGTAAAAATGTTTGGCACAAATATCCCTCGTTACTTGTTTGCTTATTGTTCAACTCTTGAAAGAATAGAGTTGCCTGATTTTGCAAAAAGCAGTCAGGATATTGTGGGGGAATACGCATTTGCTAACTGTATAAATCTTGAGCCTGTTTCTATTCCTAACGGTATAAAAACAATTGGAGCAATGGCTTTTAGTGGTTGTTGCTTTACAGAGTGTACAATTCCTAACACTATTGAATATATAGGAGACAAAGTTTTTGCCAATTGTTCGAAACTTAGCAGCTTGGTGATTCCTGAAAGTACAACAAACTTAGGACACGAAATCTTTTCAGGTTCGAGTATTGAATCTATAGAAATCAAGGGCAGGATTTCGTCGGTAGATTTAGGTATGTTTAACGGAAGTAATTCGGGTGTGTTTACAGGAAGTAATGTTAAAACAGTTAAAATGAACAGTACTCATATCCCAGCATACTTTTTTGCGCATTGTTCAACATTAAAAAATATTGAACTTCCTTCTTCAGTACTGAACGAAAAAGACTATATAGGTAATAGTGCATTTTTGAATTGTATCAATCTTGAAGCATTTAATATTCCGGAAGGTATCACTACTGTTGGCGTTAACGGAACTATCACTTCTGGGGAAACCACATTTTACGGATGCAGAAAGTTAAAGTCGATAGTAATACCATCATCTGTTGAGAAAATAGCACCCAAATCCTTTTGGGGTTGTTCAAACCTGGAGTATATCCATTTCAACACTACTAATTGCAAATATTCAGATATAACAGACAATCTTTCAACTGTTATCTGCACAAGCATTGTCGAAAATCCGCTTGGCTTGACTATTTGTGATCACAACGTAAACCACGATGTTCCTGTGATTCCTCCCGATGAACCTATAATTCCTGAAGAACCTGAAGTTGTAGAGAAAGAATCATCTAACGGTATTAAGGTTAATTATGATTCAACATATTTCGATAATAACGATAACATCGTTCTTAAGGCTGAAGAAAAAGATATAGAAAACAGCAACATTGCCGAATATGATGAAGACGGTGTTCTTATTAAGAGATACGACATTCACCTTGAAGACAATAACGGTAATATTGTAATGAGTAACGAAAGTTCAACTGAATATACCGTGAGAATCCCTGTTCCTACGGGATATGAAAGCTACAAGCAGTTTTTAATCAGACATTGGATTACTCTCGCAAACGGAACAAAGAAAGGTGAAGTTCTTAACGGCAAAGTCGAAAATGGTTACATTGTGTTCAAGACAACATCATTTAGCGATTTTGATATTTGCAATTTCGGATTTGAACAAAAATCAATGGAGCTTATATATACATCAACAGCTTCTCTCGTTGCAACCAAAGATAAAGATTTGACTGTTACATATACCTCATCAAATCCCAAGGTTGTTACTATAGATGAAAACGGCAGCATTACAACACACGGCAGGGGTAATGCTACAATCACAGCAATGGTTGAAACCGAAAAGGGCGAAACCATTAAAGATACTTGCGAAGTGACCGTAAAATTCACATTCTGGCAGTGGTTAATATATATCATCCTCTTCGGTTTTCTGTGGTATTGATGTACTGATTTGTTGCTTAATTTAATGCAGCTTAACCTCATAAGCAAAAAATAATAAAAAACTTTGAACCGAATGAAACTCTCCGTCGTCTTACAGGCAGAACGGCAAAAAGCCTATTAAAAGCAAAGGAGAGTTTCATTATGGTAAGTGTTTATTTTGATGCAAAGTTCCAGCGTTGGTGCGCAGATTACGGTACACACAGAAGATATTTTACAAGTCAGGATGCAGCCCGTAAATGTGCTTACGGCTGCTGAGTGATAAAAACAAAATCAGGAGGTAATTCAAATGTCAGAAAACTTTAATGCAGACACCATTCACCACACCCAAAGAAAAGGCGGCAAATATAAACTGATTATAATCGCAACCATAACTGTTATTGTCGCCGTTATAGCGATATGCTTAATTGCTTCCGGGACAAGCCAAAGTATTGAGCTTACCGAATATGTACAAATCAACGTTTCCGGTTTCGACGGTTATGCAAAAGCTACAGCAACGGTTCTTCATTCAGACATCGACGAAAAACTTCGTGAAATAATAAATGAAAAATACGGCGAAGATCTTAATAAGGCGATGGATAAATATGAAGACTTTGATAGCGTTGATATGGATGCAGCTGCTCGCAAATATGCTAAAAAGTACGAAGAACTGTATGAAAAGATGACCGGTGAATATGCCGCTTTTTCAGACTTGTTCGAGACTATGGAATGCTCACTTAACAAAGAAGAATATATTTCAAACGGTGACAAGCTTGAAGCAACTGTTTCTTTTAGTAAAGAGGCCGAAAAAGCTCTTGAAGATTTTGGCTATAAAATCAAGATCGATAATGTTGAGCTCATTGTTGCAGACCTCGAAAAAGGTGACGCAATAGACCCGTTTGAATACATTGAAGTGAAGTTCGAGGGTGTATCTGGTTACGTTAAAGCATCAATAGCAATTGACGAAAACCTAAACGTTAAAAAGGAAAACTATATAATCAAAGCCGGTAAGAACTCGTTGTTGGTTCAATACAGCGAATCCGAGAACTCAGTAATTAATTTCAGCATTTCTTCAACAACAGACTTGAAGAACGGAGAAAAGCTCACAGTCACAGCTTACTCACATAATCTTAGAGGTAACACAATATTGGCTAAAACCGAAAAAGAATTTACTATTCTTGTTCCTGAAGCTTTTAAAACTGATGAAGAAGTAAAGAAAAATTTAAAGAGTATTTATAGTGCTTTTGTCGATACCAAAAACAACAGCACTGCACAGGGCAGTTATATTCTTACCGCTGCAAATGATGACGCTAAATACAACAACAAAGTAATAACAATATTGAAATACGAAACAACTGGCTGGTTTTCACAAAAGTATTTCTATGTTGCCGAAATAAACAATTGTTATAAGGATAGCAGCGGTACGGTTTTATGGGTAGATACAACATCGCATTATGAACGCTACAGTACCAAGGAAGAGGCTTTTGAAGGCGCAAAAGAGTTAATTGACAGCAACTACTATACATATACAAAGAATTAACAAAACGGAGGTTACAAAAATGAAACTCAGTAAAAAAATCACAGCATTTATTCTTGCAACAATCCTTATGTTCACCGCAGGTATTACCGCATTCGCTGAAGATGTAGGCACCCAGCCCGAGCAGAAGAAAGAAAATGTTCTTGCCAACGGTGGAATTCTTGCAACCAACCTTTATCAGAAAGACACAGCCGCAGAAGAGAAGAAATGGGATGCTCCCGGAAACGTTTACACCGATGAAAACGGCGTAAATTGGGTTTACCTGAACAAGAAGAATTATATTGTTGCAAAGGACAATTCCAACTATCTTTACAGACTCAACGAGGATGGCACTGCAGCGATTGCCTACAATTATTACGGTGAAAAGCCCTATGACGAAATCGTAATTCCCGAAACGCTTGACGGCTACACTGTAAGTAGAATTGACGCTTATGCGTTTTATATGTGCGGCAGAATAAGCGGCATCAGAATACCTAATATGGTAAAAGAGATCGGTCACTACGCCTTTGGATATTGCTCAAGGCTTGAGAGAATCGTTGTCGGCAGCGGTGTTACAACATTCAGCGCCGATGCAGTTACAGGAGTAAAGAATGACGTAAAATTCTGCTTTGCATATTCTGAAGCAAAGGCTGATGAAATTGCTGTTTGGAGCTATAAGAGCCTGTACACTAAAAAGTCCTGTGACTGGACAAAGCTCGCCTCAAACGCAAGTGCAGAATTTGACGTAAATACTAACGAGCTTCCCGAAACAACCCGCACCTCTGCACTTTCACTTTTGGAAATAATCTGGCAGTATATAAAGGAGTCTTTTGAATCGACAAAAAACTTTTTCCTGTCCCTGTTTCCGAGCAAGTAATTTAAACCCTGACATTTCTTTTGTTTTGTCTGCGTAAAGGTGAAGCCGTCAAGGTCAATAACTAAACGTTGCCTTTGGCGGCTTTGCCGCAGATAATTAAAAAAACAGTAGCGGTGATAATAAATGAAAACAACTGCTTTTAAATTGATATCTGTCATCCTCTGCCTTCTGGTTTTCAGTTCTAACGCAACGGTATTTGCTGAAGAAGCAACTGCAACTCCTTATGAGGATTTTTCAGAGAAATTTACAACAGAACAAGAAGAAACGACAAATAAAGACGAGCCTGCAACAGGTACTGAGGAAGATACAACACAAGGTGATGAACCAACCACTCAGCTCGATGAACCGCCGGCAGAAGATAGCGACACGGTTGCGAAGCTGTCTGTTGTAATCCGTAATAAGGGTTTTGTTGGACACGTGTGGCTTTACGTTGAAAACCTCACCGATGACCCATTTGAAGTCGGTCTGCTCACAGTCCAACCAAATGAAGGCGTGTCGGTTGGACTTCTTTCGCTTTCACGTGCAGACGGTTGGGGCATCTATTACAATGTTGAAGCTTACTGCTGTAACAATATTTCTGCCGAAGGCTGCACCTGGCTTACGGAAGAGCTCAATTTAACCGAGCTTGAAAGTGTCAGTAAACAAATTGGAAGCTATACAAATTATTGGGACCCGTTCTTTAACTGTGTATTTTTCGCATTTAAAATTTGGAACACCGTTTCGGATAAAACACTCATTCCGCTTGTGTTCCCGATTTTGGGCACAGCACAGATGCGCCTTAAAGGTGCTGAAAGCGGTGATGTTGAAATGTTCTGTCCGAGTGCTGATAATGTGTTCAGACAGCGTGGCACAGGCAAAAAAGCAAGACTTGAAACCGTCAGCGAAAAATCCCTCTCCAAAGCAGTATGAAAAAGCAATAACCTAAAATATGGTTTCTATATTGTTATTTAATTGTAATATGATATAATAATTACATAGACCGTTACGGAGGTTGGAGTTATGAAAAACAAGCTTACTTGCATTTTGATTTCTGTTTTAATGTTTTTATCGGTTATGCCTTTGAGTGCTTTTGCAACCGACGATAGTGCCATTGTCGTTACGGATGCAAATGGCAATCTGCTGGGCAGTTTTGATATGCTTGCCGATGCCGTGTCAGTTGCGTGCGAAAACGAAAACAGCAAGCTGACTTTGCAGAAGGACATTGTTACCAATGCACCGCAGGATATTACTTACGGAAAATTCACAATTGACCTGAACGGCAAATCAATTGTTAATGAAAGTACGGATATTTTTGAACAAGACGGATTTGAAATAGACAGAGATGCCGAATTGACCGTAATGGATTCCATTGGCGGCGGTATGATTTATGCCGACCAATACTGTATTATCAATGACGGAGTTTTTAAGCTGAACGGCGGCACTATAAAAGGTGGATTCACAGGAATTGCCGGTGGTAATAATGCTGTTTGTGAAATAAACGGGGGTACGGTTGAATTACCATCCACAGGTTGGAGTGCTGCACTTTATGTTTACGGAACATTTATCATAAACGACGGTATTATAAACGGTCAAATCACTAATAACGGCTCGCTCATAATTAACGGCGGCACAATGTCGTTTGTTTATAACGCACGAAACACTGTCAGCGTTGTTGTAAACGGAGGAACGTTCACTTCTGCTGATACGTTTTATAACTGTGACGGTGGATATGTTGTTAATGGCGGAGTTTACCCCAACGGTATTGCCATAAAAAACACACCTTATAACGAAGAGTATTATTTCGGTGAATATTCTATCGGTATGATACTGGGTGACGGATGTGCTTGCTTTGACAAAAACGGCAAAAGAATAGCTATTGATGATAATACAGCAAAGATAGACGGATATGTCAAGGTAGACAAATGTATAAAAAACCTTGATGAAAGAGCCGTTCTTTCGGAAACTGAATTTGAATTCAGCGGTGAAGCAAATAAGCCCGGACTGGTTGTTGACGGTAATCCGTTAGTTGAAGGAACGGATTATACTGTCAGATACAATAACAACATAAATACAGGCACAGCTACTGCAACCTTTACCGCCATAGAAAACGGATATTATACAGGCAAAACCACAAAAAAGTTTACCATAAATCCGAAGACCATCGATGCAGTATGGAGCGAAACAGAGTTCACCTATGACGGCAATCCGCATACAGTTACAGCCTTTTATACCGATGTAAACGGCAACGAGGTTGAGGCAGTTATATCAAACAACACCGCCACTCAGATCGGTCAATATACTGCAACGGCATCTGTTGTTGACGGAAACTATAAGTTGAATCCGTCAACCGCAACTATGCGTTATGAGATAAAACCGGACACTTCAGCAATAGATAATCTTACTGTAGATAATGTAACATCCGACGATAAAGCGGCAATAGAAGCTGTTAAGGCAATAATAGATGATAATACGGACGAACAGACAAAAGCAGAGTATAAAGCAATTACCGATAAATGTGATCAGTTACTTAAGGCTATTTCGGACAGCCAAAATTCAGTTGAAGCAATCGGTATAGAACTTGAGTCTTTTGACGAAGAAAGAATAACCATCTTCCAAGAAGATGAAATTCAAGCTATCAAAGCAAAGATTGACGCTCTTCTTGCTGACGGTAATATGGGCGAAACAGAAAAGGCAACTCTCAATGGATACAAAGCACATACGGACAAACTGATAGAGATTATAAACACACCTGCGGAATATATTTCTCTGCGTATGGTATATTTCATCTGGGATTGCCTTTGTTGGAAGTTCAACTCGATTATTACTTTTTTTACTATCTGATATAATCTACCTAAGAGAAAAAATATAAATAACAATCACACAACACAACAATTAAATATGTTATTACAACACCTGACTTGAGTGATAAACTCAGGTCGGGTGTTGCTATAAAAGCAGCAAAAAGCAGATGAAAAAATTCACTTAAAAGCACTGTTTTCTTTGCTTTTTAAAATACCCCTGAAAACACCTTTTCGTAACTTGTACAGGATGGGTCAATTCCGTATACGGAAAGGTTTCGGTTTATACAGTACAATAAGGTTTGAAACAAGCCGAAATTTGCTTTTCGGTTTTTGCTGAAAAGCTGAATTGACCCATCCTGCCTGCCATAAGTTTTTCAGAAATCCGTATCGGGGATTTTCTGAAAAACTTACAAATAAAAGAATCAATTTTGGAGTTGCTTCTAAGCAGAAGTAAATGAAGAAAGCCACTATATCGGTTTTGTTTTCATTCATTTATCAAACCAGAATACTCAAGCAAAGCGGTACTCAGAATGTGATTTCTGAGTACCGCTTTTTTCATAACTATAAGTTTCGTTTTTTTAGCTTTTGGTTTTGGTTATCTTTTTTCTGCAACTTTCCGAATAAGTTAATGATAATTCGATTTAATTAATTCTTCTAATACTTATATTTGTAACTATTGTTATTACTATACTATATAGTAATAACAATAATATAAAATTATTAAATCCTGAGTTGCTTTTGGCACTTCGGGATTAATTTTTTGCTGTAAAATACAAGAAAAACAGCAAAAATCAAACAAAAGCAGTAAAAAGTGCGTTATTAATAGTTTTTTCATTTCATTCTTACATATTTTCTGTGTAACCTTAAAATTTATCATACTAATTTTACCAAAGTATGAACAACACAAAAGGGTTCAAATAATATTTAAGGAGTAAATTTAATGAAAAGCTTTTTAAAAAATTTCGAAAACGTAAGAAAAACCGGAGAAAACCAGTATGAAGCACTGTGTCCTGCGCATGAGGACAAGCACTCGAGTCTGAGTATTTCTTCAAACGAGAATAAAATCCTCGTGCACTGTCATGCCGGCTGTTCGCCTGAAGCAATAGTTGCGGCTGTCGGCTTAAGTAAATCCGATCTGTTCATTAAATGTCCGGGATATGCCGTTCTCAATAAAGACTGTACCAAGCGTGAACACATATACGTTGACGAATATGGCACACAGATTACCAAAAAGGTGATTTTCACTAATTCAGAGGGCGGAAAGAATTGCTATTGGTATCGGTTCAGTGAAGGTAATTGGAAGGTAGGTTTGGATGGATTAAGAGTGCCGCTTTACAAGTATCGTGAGCTTTTAACATCGGACGCTCAGACATTTTATATTGTTGAAGGTGAAAAGGATGTCGATACTTTAACATCCATGGGGTATACAGCAACTACTGCTCCGAACGGTGCAGCAGCTAAATGGCTCCCTGAAATTTACAACATTCCTTTTATGGGTAAAGACGTTATCGTCATCTCGGATAACGATGAACCAGGTGAAAAACATGCTCACAATGTTGCTTCTGGAATTTTATCGATAGCAAACAGTATAAAAATTATACCGGCAATTAAACTTCTTAATTCTCTTAAAAAAGGCGGAGATTTTTCAGATATTGTTGAGGAGTTAGGACAAGAAGAGGCGCAGAAACGCTTGGATGAAGCAATTGAAACGGCAGATGATTTCAAAAAGAAAACACCGGAATATATTCGTACTGACGGAAACAAGAAATATGTTAATGCTTCTTTGCTCGCTAAGGCATTCAAGCACAATGAAGATTATGTGTTGGTCAGAAGTGATGATTTAGCGGCAAGCAAATTTTTCTTCTATGAAGATGGAAAATATAAGGTTCTGTCAGATGACAGTGTGAAAGCTCTAATTAAAGATTACATTGTCTGTTATGACGAGAGTATTTTAAAAATGTCCACCGTGCGGGAAGTTATTGAGATTCTTCGATCAGATAAAGATTATATATCTCTTGATGATTTCAATAAAGACGAAAATATTATCAATTTTCGTAATGGTATTCTGGACATCACTACTATGGATTTTAAAAACCATTCTCCCGATTATTTATCTACAATTCAGCTTCCGGTAGACTGGAATAATGAAGAAACACCGACGCCTATATTTGATAGTTTTATGAACACATTAACCAATGGTGATAAAGATGTATATCGCCTTTTATTGCAGATTATCGGATTATGTTTATCGAACGTTAAGGGCTATCGTTTTAAAAAAGCTCTGTTTTTGATCGGCGAGGGGCACACAGGAAAAACCCAGCTAAAAAAACTTGTAGAAAGAATACTTGGTCAGGAGAACTGTTCCTCTTTAGATTTATCGGATATAGAAAAACGATTCGGACTATCCAATCTGCATAGCAAAAGGCTCGCCGGTTGTAATGATATGGGCTATATGAAAGTTTCTGAGCTTAAATTCTTTAAGCTGCTCACCGGCGGAGATGCAATTGATATTGAAAAAAAGCATCAGGACAAATTCACTGCTACATATAACGGATTTCTGTGGTTTTGTGCAAATCAGATGCCTCTTTTTGGCGGAGATAGAGGAGAGTGGGTCTACGACCGTATGATCATAGTAAATTGTCCTAATGTAATTCCCGAAAGAGACAGAGATCCTTTTATTTGCGACAAAATGTTTGATGAAAAAGAAGGAATTGTATATAAAGCAATAAGAGAATTTAAAAAAGCCTTCGATAAGGGCTATGTTTTGGAAATTCCGGAAAAGTGCAGCACTACATTGAGCAAATATAAAGCAGATAACAGTCCTTTAATTACATTCTATAAGGAATGCTGCGCGCATAGAGAAAACCATTCTATAAAGAAGGACGATAATTGCACTGCTACTGCGATTCGTAAAGTGTTCGCTGAATGGTGTAAACAGAATTGTAAAGGATATGTTCTTTCTACCAAAGAGTTTGAGAGAGAACTTATGGAATATCTAAACGAAGATATTCACGTAAGGGTTTCTCATGGCCGTTATTACAGTTTTAAACTTACAATGTCCGCCAAGGAAGAATTTCGCAATGTTTATGGCAACGATAATATTTATTAATTCTTCTCAATCCCTCTAAAGGAATTATGACAAAGCAGTGGTAACAGAGCTAAAATTGTCAGTTTTCCATTCTTAGTATTTGATGTTTATAGACGTAACTTTGGGTTGTTGCAAATTCATGACATTGAGTTACTGGTGGTTTATGACAAAAAACTACCGAAAATAGCAAATTATGACAAACATTGACATAGTTGTTTACCTTGATTCTGCTTGGGGATTAGGAAAGTTATGACAAAATGACAAATATTTTATATCTTGAAAAAATATTTATAAAAGAAACATTGGGGGCGTAAATTTTTTCAATATAAAAACTTTCAGATTTTGTCACACTTTTTCGGCAACGACAACATTGTCGGATTGGGCAGTGGGGTAATATCAAACATCTCACTCGCTTCCGACAAAAACATGGGGTAATTATTCGTGATTTTTAAAACTTGTTATTCAGAAAACAAAAATTATTTCCAATCTTACATACTTTCTGTGATACTATCCCATATTATCATATCACAATATAATTTCGATGTGTTTAATAATTTGTAAATTTGGAGTGGTAGTTCAAAAATTTGTGAAAGGAAGAAGTGTTTATGAAATATTTGTTGCATCGGTTAAAGGAACCTTAGAAATTGATTTGCATATTAAAGAACCAATTATAAAAACGTAATTGAAACAGAAGGAGATTTTAAAATGAATGTATCGCACATTACATTTAAGTCAAACAAGGATAAAAATTATTATGTTGAAGCATGTCCTGATGGATTAGGTATCCGATTTATCGAAGGAGCACCGGGCAGTGGCGGTAGATGCATCGCCCTTATTGCTGACGGTGGTAATAGATTCTTTTATACAGCACGAAGCGAAAACGGTTTAGCAGTAACTAAGTTCTGGCCTTCCGTCCAGCTGCTTTTAAAGAATGGAGAGGAAGCTCCCGTTGACTTTGATGGAGATCAAATCGAAACTAAAACAAAAGCCGGTAAAATTATTGTTGTACGACCGTTGTGTCGGGGCAAAGAAAATGGCGTTGTAATCGCCTATTACGAGCCTGACGAAGAGATTCTTTGGTCAATTGCTATGGTTGCGGCACCTCAGGATCGCCTGTTAGTCAGCCTTGCCGAGTAAGAGCGTTTACATAGAGAGGATTATTTATTAATGAAGAAAACAAATCTTAGATTAACCGCAATCTTTTTAATTACACTTACGCTTCTTATCTCGTCCTCTATCAGTATTATGAGTTTTTCAACAGATACTGAAAGCGCATTAATAAACCGTGCAGAAACCGAAATCCAACACAACGATAATTATTTATTTTTCATTGCTCGTTACCTGAGCACTATACGGAGGTGATTGTCAAAAGCAAACTAATCTAACACTCAATTAAAGCATCAATATGCACATAGATCTGTTTTGCAGGTTCATGTTTGCTGTGGAACAAAAAAATCGGCCTATGCCGCCAAATTTCGCGTTTTTCAGTGCTTTGATATCGTGCCTCAATTTAAAACCTACACGCTCTAAAAGCACAAATAAACGCTTGCGTTTACAAATGAGGAAAACGGAATAACAGGTCAGTCCGTATTTTATAAATGAGATTTACTCTGAGAATGATTACAAAGCCCCCGAACATAGGGCAGGAATGCAGCTCCTCGCCAAAATAAAATGAAGGAGAACTCCAAAAATGGAAAAAAACAATATATATGATGTTGCAGAAGAAATCTCAGTTTCATCAAACGATTGTGTTCCAATCTGGCACAAGGCCTTGCTTACTCTTGAAGAAGCAGCTAAGTATTCAGGTATAGGTATATGTGCCCTTAGAATTCTTTCGAATAAAGAAGACTGCAGCTTCGTTTTCTGGAACAAGAGCAAGCGCCTTATAAAACGTCGCGAACTCGATGAGTTTATTTCAAAAACATATTCAATTTAACAGCTGATAGAAATTAAAAATGAGCCTTGATATAATACGAAGCGTCATGGTATAATACACAATCATATCAAGGCTCTTTTACAAAAAAACAAAGGAGCTTTTTGAAAATGAAAAACAAAAACAAACGCACCGATTCCAACAGAACCGTGCTGAGAAAAGGCGAGGGTCAGAGAAGTGATAACGGTCTGTATTACTATCGCTATACCGAAAACGGAACCCGCAAAACTATATACGCCGCAACTCTTGATGAACTCAGAGAGGAAGAAAAAAAGATTCAGCAGTGTATGTTTCAGGGTATCAGCTATTCGACAGGTAATATGACTGTCATGGAGCTCGTTCTCAAGTATCTGCCTTTAACCGGAGATGCCGCTTATTCCACAAAGGTAAATTACAATTTTGTTATTAATGTGCTTAAAACCGAACCTTTTGCAAACCGCAAAATCTGCACAGTGAAAATATCCGAAGCAAAAGCGTGGCTTATTTCTCTTCACGACAGAGGCTATAAGCGCAACACCATATGTACTATACGTGGTGTAGTCAAGCCTGCTTTTCAAATGGCAGTTGAAGACAGAATTATTTCCGCAAATCCCTTTGATTTCAAGCTCAAATCCATAAATATAAAAGATGATGCAGAAAAAATCCCTGCTCTGAAGGCTCATGAACAGGAAACGTTTATGAATTTTTTGAAGGGGGATAAAATAGGCTCCAAGTATTATGATGCTTGTCTTATACTTCTTGAAACCGGCCTTCGTATCAGCGAATTTTGCGGTTTGACCTTTAAAGACATTGATTTTGAAAACGGCGTCATTAATGTTGATCACAAGCTTTACAAGAAGAAGGGCGGGGTCTATGCAGTAGATCAGCCTAAAACCGAAAACGCTGTGCGTCAGATTCCGATGACTGTTGAAGCATATAACGCTTTTAAACGAGTTATTGCCGATCGCAATAACCCTAAAATCGAAACAATCGTAGACGGATACTCAGGATTTATTTTTCTTAATTACTACGGTCAGCCGCATACCGCTGTTGATTATCAGCACGCGATAAAAAGACTCAGAGAAAAATTCGCTGAAACCCATTCTGTTGTTCTGCCTAAAATCACCCCGCATGTTTTTCGCCACACATTTTGTACCAATATGGCATACGCAAAAATGAATATAAAAAGTCTGCAGTATGTTATGGGTCATTCTGATATCGCAACTACACTCGCTTATTACGTTGATGATGATCTTGATTATGCGGTAAAAGATATGGGTGAAGTGGTTAAGCTTGCTGTAAATAAATAACCTGTTTGTACCTTAAATTATTACACCAAATTTACACCATACTACACCATTTTTACACCAATTGCTGCACCTTGAACAGAGGGCTGTATAGAGATAAATGTATATATTGTATTAAGTTTGCCTGAAAACACTAAATATAGTGGAAGATAAAGAGGTATATAGGATGATAAAAATAATGTTCGTCTGCCACGGCAATATCTGCCGCAGTCCCATGGCGGAATTTATACTTAAAAGTATGGTTAAAAAGCGTGGTATTGCAAACAGATTTCTTATAGCTTCCTGTGCCACGAGCACGGAGGAAATATGGAACGGTGTCGGTAATCCCGTCTATCCGCCGGCTAAAAAGGTGCTTGCCAAGCACGGTATTTCCTGCGAGGGCAAGCGTGCCGTACAGCTGACAAAAAGCGACTATGAAAATTATGATTATCTCATCTGTATGGATGAAAACAATCTGCGCAATATGCACCGTATGCTTGGCGGTGACCCTGAGAAAAAAATCAGCAAGCTGATGAATCACACAAGCCGACCCGGCGATGTTGCCGACCCGTGGTACACGGGAAATTTTGAAGTGACATATACCGATATAGTTGAGGGCTGCGAAGCCCTGCTGAACGAACTTTTATAAGAAATACAAAACAAAAACTGCTTGACTTTCGCCGAACGAAAATCAAGCAGTAATTTTTATTTATTCTTCGTTGTTGAGGTCATCGTTAAGCTCGTTTGCCTTGTCTATAATGCTCTGGCGGCGTTCCATAAGCTCACGGTACATACGCTCTCTCTTTTCACCCGAAAGGTCGTAGAAGAATTTGGGAATAAGACCGAAAACGCTTGTAACCGTGGGAAGAAGGGTACACATTGCAAAGAGCATATACTCCGTTCTTGCGGACTGGTTGCCGTAGCCTGCGCCCTCGACATATCCGATTTTGCTGAGCAGGAATGCCTTTATTGAAGCACCGACCGTGCCGACAAGCTTTCTTGCAAGGTCCTTTGCAACGCCCGTCATACCCTCTGTTCTGTAGCCGTTTTTCCATTCGCCGTAGTCGATGGTTTCGTTGCGCATTTCCTCGGGGATAACGTTCATAAGACCCCAGCAGGTCATCCACAGCGTTTCCCTTATCATAAACGCAGGAATCATAACGGCAAGCTTCTTGTAGTTCTTGTTTATTGCGCCGACGATATAGACGAAAATCATCAGGAAATCGCCGATGTGAGAGCTGAAAATCCACAGCGTTCTGGTAGAAAACCTCTCACGTGCCTTGGTAACGAAAGCATAGCTTGTGGGCGAAACGAAGGCACCGGGAATACCGACAACGGTTGTCATAGAAGCAAAGCCGAGAACGTTTATGTAGTAATAGTTCGTGCCCGAATTCATACCGAAGGCGGTCATAAATTCCGTGATTGTGAGAATAAGCAGGGGCTTGTTGTTTATAACGGATTTTATGCCCTGGAAAATGCTGGGCTTTTCGGTGTTCTGGACAACTCTTTCCTTTGCCGTAAACACGAAGAACAGACCCAGTGCGGCAGAAACCGTTGCAGTGAACACACCTGCGGTAACGTAAAGTCCCCTCATAGGTATTCTCAGCTTACCGTGGTTGATAAGATCGATAAGCAGACCCATAAATATTTCGGGCCACTTTTCGACAAAGCCCGAGAAAAGGCTTGCCTGAGTAATCAGCCTTGTACGTTCAATGACATTGGGCGTGATAGTGGAAAGCATACCCGTTCTCGAAATATTGGCAAGCGAACCGTTGAGGTTGTTTACAAGCTGGAATATCATATAAAACGCCAGCTTGCCTGCGTGTTCGGGGCTTGTGCCCGCAAAAAGAATGGGCAGCAGCCAGTAAATAAGGGTCAGCAGGAAACCGGGACCCGAACAAACCAGAAGCCACGGTCTGAATTTGCCGAAGCGTGTTCGTGTTTTGTCAACAATTGCGGCAAGGAAAATATCGTTTATAACGTCCCATATACCGATAACAAAGGTAACAAGGGTCTGGAAGCTCAGGCTTATCTTAACAATATCCGTAATGAAAATATCCTGATATTTGTTGATGTTAAAGCTTTGTGAAACATCATAGGCAACATAAGCCACGGTTTCTCTTGTGCCGACATAACGTCGGTTACCGGACAAGGCCTTTTGTTTTTCATTAACAACAGCCGTGTTTCCACGGGCTGCAGTTTCTGCCATATTACCGCCTCCGTACTGTAAAATTATGTTGAGAATTTATTTATGCAGCAAAGAGTTTATTGAGGGGGCATTTGCCGCCCTGCTCGTACTTGGGTGTTTCGATTGAAGCATCCTTTACGATAGCGAAGGAGTCAATGCACTCAGTGCCCTCATCGGTTACGCCGTAGGAATCGAAGTAGAGTGAGTTGCCCTCAATGCGGACAGCAGCAAATACGGGGTAGGTTGCATCAACAATAGCCTGAGCTCTGGGGAAGAGCTCGTCTGTGTCGGCAGCATCCTTGGTCTGGTAGTACTTGACACCCGAGCAGGCATCAATTACATAAACAGTACCGTCGGGGTTAACCTTTGCGGTGTAGGTTTTGCCGGAGTTGTCAACGCTCATTTCGTAGACCTCGACAACCTCGTTGTTGTTCATGGCATCCGTTCTCAGGTATACGTGGTCGTGACCCTGGAATACCATATCAACGCCGAGCTCGGGCATAAGGGTTGAAAGCTGTGCACGCATTTCAATAACATCATCGTCATCGTAGTGTGAGCCGTTGGAATAAACCGCCTTGTGCGTTGTGACAAATTTCCAGTCCGCTTCGCTGGCGGCAGCAGTTGCCTTCATCCACTCAATCTGCTCGTCGCTGAAGCCCTCGTCCTCGTTGAGGCTGTTTGCGTTGAGCACCATAAAGAGGGCGTTGTTGTACTCGAAGGAATAGTATGTGCCTGTTTCCTCATCCTGCTCGGGATGTGAGGGAAGGAGGAAGTTGGTCTGAATTGCAAATGTACCGTGCTCCTCGTGGTTACCTGCCGTAGGCATATAGGCAGTGTTCATAAGGTTTGGTGCGGCAGTATTGAACAGCCACTTCCAGTGGTGGAAGTTGTCGCCGTGGTCAACGTGGTCGCCCGTATGAAGAATAAACGCACTCTCGGGATACATTGTGAAGGCGGTATCGACAACATTTGCCCATACCTTGTACTGGCGCTCCATACCCGACTGTGAGTCACTCATATGGAAGAAGGTGAAGGAATCGGAATTGTCGGCGGTGGTGATTGTGCCGACAGGGCTCCAATAGCCCTTTGCGGCATCGCCTATACGGTAGTAGTAGGTTGTATCGGGCTCAAGTCCTTCAATCTTTGCGGTATGACGGTTGACATCGAAGAAATACTTGAGAATACCTGCGATACCGATATCGATACCGTAGTTCATACGCTGTACGGTTTCGCTTGTTGTTGTAACCTTGACACCCTCGGGAAGCTCATCCGAAAGAGCAGCCGCATCAAGAGAAATCTGAACGTCCGAGCCTGTTACGCTCTTCTTTGTAATCCAGCTGATGTTGCGTGTTGAAGCTGTATCATCACCGAAGGTAACGGCAACATTTGAGGGCAGGCGCATATTGTCTGCAGTCTTTTCGACCTCATAGCCGCCGTTAAGGTTTGCGGTAAGGACTATGTTGCTGTCCTCGGAATTATCGTCAATGCACAGGTCATTGATGAAGGTCTTGAGCTCGCCGTCAATTGTTTCGAACTGGCTTGTGGTGAGGTATTCGTTTATGTAGTGGTCAAGAAGGCTGTTTATATCGGAGCCTTCAAGAACGCCGAATGCACCGAGAAGACCTATAACAGTATTTGCAATGTTTGTAAATGACTTGTTGCCCCAGAGAACAACGGTAAGGATAGTGTCAATCGCTGTGACAAGAATGTGACCTATTGTGCCGAAGGGGAAAGCAGAAGCAAGGTTAAGGTCAAGTGTGCTGAGCAGTCCGTCAAGCAGGAAGCCGTTGACAAGGTGCTCAAGAAGGGCGTCAAATACCTTGGTCGAAATTTCACCCGTTTCGAGCTTGCCCATAACGTCCGTAACGAAAGCATCGTCGGACATATCCTCGCCGGGATAGTACATATAAACAAGCACGCTCGAAACCATTTCGCCGAAGTTGCCTCCTCTTGAGGCATCGCCGAAGCCGTAAGAATCAAGGAACTTTGTGCAGGGAATGTCGCTTACCTTGATTTCAAGCAGACCGTCGAGCAAATCGGAAGCAAGACCCATAAGCTCTTCGGGGTGTTCAACATAAGCCTCGTCAATCTGCCTGCAAAGGTCCTTGATAAGACCCATTGCGTTCTTTGTGCCGAGGATAGTGATGCCTGCAAAGCCGATACCGCCGCCTAAAAGGTCGTCAAACAGACCGTCAATCAGGCCTTCGAGGCCGAGCATATCATTGAGGAAGTTGTAAAGACCGCCTGCTGCCTTAATCTGCGGAATAAAGCTTTCCACATAGTAGCCTGCAAGCTCCATTACCATATCCTTTGCGCTGTCACCGACAAAGTTGATGCCGAAAGCGTAGTTTGAAAACGGCTGCTCAAAGGTCTTGCCGTTCCAGGTGAGAGGCTTGAGCTCGTCAAAATCGTGGCTCTTTATATCAGCCTTGATAACGCCGTCCTGAGTGTTATCAAATTTTACTGTTCTGATAAGGTTGGGGAAGTTAATAAGTGAGGAGGTTGCAATATCGTGGATGATATTTCCGTTGTCGGAAACAAGCTGAGAAATATCGTGGATATGCATGTGACCTGTAAAGACATACTTCATACCCGCATCGGCAAGAAGCTCTGCGACATACTGGCTGTCTTCAATAAGGAAGGCGGTAAAGGCTGCGTGCTCCTTGTAGCCGAGGTGGGATACGATATTCCAGTGAGTCATACCGATTACGCTGTAGCCCTTTTCGGTTGAAGAGGTAACCTGCTCAAGTATCCACTCGAGTGCGGCATCGGAAAACTTACCGCTTGTTTCGTGCTCGTCAACGCCTTCGGGAGTAGCATCGGCCGAATAAATGCCGCCGTCCATTATAACAACTCGGTAGCCGTTATCAAGCTGTGCAACATAGGAAAGCATGCCTGCTTTTTCGCCTGAAGGCGGTGTGAATTCTGCAACAGCAAGGTCGTAGCCGAGGTTTTTGTAAAGCTCACGGAACTGCTCGGGTGTTGTGATTTCGGCACCCTCAGAGGTATAAACGCCATTTTTGAAGGCTTGGGCGCTTGAGTTATTGATGTCGTGGTTGCCGTTTGCAACAAGCACAGGAACGCCCGTAACCTCTTCCCAGTTTTCGAGAATAGCTGCAAGCTCTGTATGGCTTGCAAGGTCGCCGTTCTTTGTAAGGTCGCCGGGAACAAACAGATAGTCAAGCTCGCCTTTTTCCGCCTTGACCTTGTAGAAATCAAGTGCAGTGAGAAGAATATCGTGTGCAAGGTGGCTTGCGGACATTGTCTTTTCGCTCACCTCGCCGAAAACGGTCATATCGTCAACGTTTGAGTGTGCATAGTAGTGCAGGTCGGACACAACGCCGATATCAAGCTCGCCGCTGTCCGTATTCTGTGCAAATACCGTTGAGGGTACAGCCGCCGCAAGAAGCGCAACGGTAAGCACAACGGAAATAATTTTAATTAACCTTTTCTTCATTGGTTTTCCCCTTTTCTCTTTATTTTCAGCCTTCTGTTCTCTTGATTATATCTTCAAATTCCTTTGCAACAACGTGCGTGATTTCAACGCTCAGGCCGTTTGTTTCGTGGTAGTGGTTACGGTCAAGATTATCTCTGTAGCTGGAGAGATATGCCTGAGTGGGGTGAAGCACAACATTGTTTGAGGGAACCATATAGCCCGTCATATCGTTGGTAACACCGAAGATAACAAGGCTGTCGTCCTTTGCAATCTCACGCAGAGGCTTTGCATTTACCTCGGGGCCGATACCCGTACCCGAATTTGCGGCATCAAAATACTTACCGTCAACGTTTTCGGCAAAGGTTTCGCCGCCGAGGGTGAGAATTTTCTGTGTGCCGATTTTTATGTAGTTCATTTCTGTAAGCAGAGCAAGACCGAGTGAGCTGTCCTTGTTGGGATATGCCCTTGCAGAGCAAAGACCGAGAATGAACATAAAGCCTAAAACGTAGTTTTCAATCGGTGCATAGTACGGCTGGTGAACAACCGTGATTTCGGCAGGCATAAGCTCATCGTTATCAATAGCGAGAGCTGCCTTTGCGAGCATTTCACCGCCGAGCCTTGTTCTTTCAACTCTGTCCTCGGCAAGGTCTTCAATATTGACGGAAGCAATCGGGCCTACGCTGAAAAGAACGTTTACAGCCTTTTCTCTGTTAATGGCTTCACGCAGATAGTAGGGATAGTCTGCGCTTACCTTTGTGCAGTCGCCGCCCATAGTGTTGGGGTGTGCACCGAAGTTGAGGAACCAGGTTTCTGCACTGCCGTCCTCGGGAACGAAACGGAAGCGTGTCAGCCTGTCGTCAACAGAGGCTCTGCCCGTGCTGATAACATCGGGTACACGGACGCTGCCGACATACATCTTACCTTCCTTACGGTTTTCGTAGGCTTCGATACAAACCTTTTTGATTGCGGCAAGAAGCTGCTCAAGGTATTCCTTGTCAACACCGCTCTGCGGAGGCATAAGTCTGCCCCAGTAGCCGACGGTGTCGATACTTGCGTGTGAGTGTGTGCAGGAAATGTTGATGAGCTTGCAGTCCGTCTTCTTTGTGAAATCGCTGAGGGACTCACGCACACGGTTTACTTCAAATCCGGTAAGACCGATAACGTCTGCACTGACAAGCACAATACCGCCGCCGTCCTTACAGTCAAGCCACATTGCACGGACTGTAAGCGGGTCGTTGACACCGGTTACGGGGTGATCCATTTTATAGCCTGCTATGTAATATTTCTTTGCGGTTACGTCCTTGGGCATAACCTGTGCACAGGCAAAGCCTGCGTTAAAAAGGTCATCCGTTTTGTTTTTCATAACAACGGGCTTCGCCTTTTCGATTACGGGCGCATCCTTCTTTTTAGCAAGAGACTTGCCCTTTTTAATTGCAATTGCCCTGAGGGCTTTGGTTGCAAGATCGCCTAAATCCATTTTATATCCTCCTTAGAAAATTGCTCCTATATATTATTACCTTATAGAGTACAACATATTTTTCTTATTGTCAAATATTATTATCTTGCAAGAAAAAAACATTTGCTGTATAATATCTGCGAAAATAAAAAGGAGTAAAAAGATATGTCTGCACTATTTCTGACAGTAAAAAATATTTTCCACGGCGTTGTCGCCGCCGTTATGCTGATACCCATACTTGCCACAATGGGCAACGAGGGCAGCCCCGACACACCCGTTGAAATCAATGCGCAGGCGACAAACCCCTACATAACCGAATACCTCTCCCCTGTTGTTGCGGCACACCGTTCGGGTGCAGGTCTTGCACCGCAGAACACTATGATGGCGTTTGAAAACATAATTGAAAACGCCGACGCACTCGGCGTGGATATGCTTGAATTTGACGTTCAGGTTACAAAAGACGGTGAGCTTGTGCTCATGCACGACCTGACATATGACAATATCACAAACGCTGTCGAAGCCTACGGCAAGAAGAACAACTACGTTTCCTCTCTCACGCTTGAGGAAGCAAAGGTGCTCAATATGGGCGAAAACTTCAAGGGTGACGGCAGCTACCCCTACAGAGGCTTAAGGGGAGACGAAATCCCCGACAACCTGCGTGTTACCACCTGTGACGAGGTTATCGACTACGCCGAAGCACACAGCGGCGAAAAGGAATATATGTACTGCATTGAAATCAAGAGCATTCTTTCAAACGGCAAAAGAGCAGTTGACAGGCTGTACGAAATCATTACTGAAAGAAACCTGCAGGACAGAGTAATCTGGTCAACCTTTGCCCCCGATGTTTCGGGCTATATGAAAAAGAATTACCCCGAAATCAGCCGTACGGCAGATGCAATTGAGGCGGTACAGTTCTATTTCTACCAGCGTATGGGCTGGGATTTGCAGGACGTAGCCCCAAGCTACGTTGCGCTTCAGATTCCCTACGGCGAAAACGCATTTGACAACATAATCAACCTCGGCACAAGGGAGCTGCTCAACTACGCACACAAAAACAATATCGCCGTGCAGTACTGGACAATCAATAACGAAGAAGACATAAAGCACCTTGTCAATAACGGCGCCGACTGCATTATGACCGACTATCCGCAAAGAGCAACTCAGGCAATTGCAGACTGTAAACAGTAAAAAAACAATAACATCAGAAAACGGCTGTATCACTTCAAGCAAGCGATACAGCCGTTTTTAAATTTATTTTACCCTGCCGTACAGACATCTTGTCGGCTCTTTTTCAATTACAAGACCGCAGTAATTACACATAATGCACTTTGCTTGTGCCTGTCCGTTTTTAAGCTTTTTCACCAGATTCGGCTCGCAGATAAACGGTCGGCACATCGAAACAAAATCCGCCTTACCGCTTCCCAGAATATTCTCCATATCGCTGACCTTATGTATTCCGCCGACAACAATTACGGGAATTGAAACGCTGTTCTTGATTATTTCCGCATTGCTGACATTGAAATTTTCAAGCGGTGCAGGCTGCTTAATCAGCGGATTTATAAGATTAGCGGCAGGCAGAGCAATTGCGTTGAGCCACCTCGGGAACGATGCGCAAGGCTCTCGGTATTTAAACACCGCATCCATGGGCATCAGCTTACTGCGCATGGTGTTCATACCGTCCTGAACCGTACCGCAAGAAACCTCAATTGCGTCACAGCCTGCTTTTTCAAGCAGCTTGCATATTTCAACGGAAGAATTTATGTTCATACCGCCTTTTCTGTTGTCCTCGGCGCTTATCTTAATCCACACAGGGAGCTTTGTCTGCTCCTTTATACCCTTTATAATCAGCTCAACTATTCTGACTCTGTTTTCAAGGCTGCCGCCCCAGATGTCTCGCCTTCTGTTACCGAAAGGCGAAAGAAAATCGTGGAGCAGATATCCGTGGCCGCCGTGAAGCTGAACAGCATCAAAGCCTGCCTTTTCTGCCCTGACAGCCGCCGCAACAAAATCGTCAATAATTGCGTAAATTTCACCGTCGGTAAGCTCTTTTGCCTTGTCGGGATAAAAGGTGTGAAGCACATTTGAGGGCGCAACCTTCTGCACACCGATTGCCTTTGATGAGGTCTGCCTGCCGCAATGGGCAAGCTGTAAAACAACAGGTACGGGATATTTATGTACGGCATCCGTAAGAGCTTTATATCTGCCGATTACACCGTCATCAAAAATCGTCAGCATCCTCGGGTAAGGCGAAACACCGTTTCTGCTCACGGCAGCATAACCGGTTATAATACAACCGACTTCACCCTGCGCCAGCTGTGCGTATTTTTCAATCAGTCTGTCACTCGGTGCGCCGTTTTCATCCGCAAGCCCGTCATGTGTCGCACTGCGCATTATTCTGTTTTTTACAGTAAAGCTCGATATAGATGTTTCATTAAAAAGCATAGCAAAAATCCCTTACATCGTTTTATTCTATGCTACCACAATCCGTTGAATTTGACAACAAGTTTTCGGTAAAAGAAAAAAGACAGTCCGAAGACTGTCTCATCTTGGTGCGGGTAACAGGACTTGAACCTGCACAGCCTTGCAACTATTAGAACCTGAATCTAACGCGTCTGCCAATTCCGCCATACCCGCATGTTATTAAGTTTGTGCTGTTCAACAGCAAAAGTTATTTTAATTCAAAACAACAACTTTGTCAAGGGGAATATTGAAAATTTACTTAAAGATACGTCGAGTGGGCGAAAAACGGTGCAGACAAGCCCATTTTCCGCAAGATAGTTTATACTACGAAAAAGTGGTTGGATGGGGTGTTTCTTCGACCCGAAGGCGTATAAAGATACGCCGAGCGGGCGAAAAGCAACCCAGGCAGCCGCTTTTTCCGTAGTATAAAAAAATAACCACCCTATTGGGTGGCTACCTTGTTAGTGTTGGCAACGACCTATTTTCCCGGGCGGCTTCCCACCAAGTATTTTCGGCACGATTGAGCTTAACTACCGTGTTCGGAATGGGAACGGGTGGACCCTCAATGTCATAATTACCAACTAAGGGTGTTGGCGTCGACCTATTTTCCCGGGCGGCTTCCCACCAAGTATTTTCGGCACGATTGAGCTTAACTACCGTGTTCGGAATGGGAACGGGTGGACCCTCAATGTCATAAACACCAACTATGTCTGCAAGTTCCGTCTCGCAGAACGCTTGTACATAATATCAAATGATTTCACGCTTGTCAAGCATTTTTTAAAATTTTTTTAAAAATTCGCTTACCCTTGCCGAAACGGTATCATAAAGATCCTTTTCGCAGGTGGGTAAAACCTCTTCAAACGGCAGGTGCTTCGGGTTAGTTTCAAAAACGGCGGCTATTTCTTCGGGCACATTTTCGAGTATACTCAAGCCGCACACAACGGCAACCGCTCTTTCCCCTGCCCTTTTTGTAACCTCGCTTATAACCTTACCCATAAGGCTTTGGCTGTCGAGTCTGCCTTCGCCCGTGATTATTACATCCGCCTTTTTCGCCCTTTCATCAAAGCCGCAAAGGTCAAGCACGGTTTTTGCGCCGCTTTGGAGCTTTGCGCCGAGGAAGACACGCAATCCGTAGCCCATACCGCCTGCGGCACCCGAGCCTTTTTCGTTTGCAAAATCGAGCCCGAGGTCGGCTTTTACCGCCGATTCTAAATTTTTCAATGCGCTATCAAGAAACAGCACTTTTTCGCTGTCTGCACCCTTTTGCGGTGCGTAGACAAACGCCGCACCGTTTTCGCCGTAAAGCGGATTTTCAACGTCGCAAAGCACGGTGATTTCGCAATTCTTAATACGGCTGTCCAGACCCGAAGCATCTATTTTTTTGATTTTTGCCATACCGTAACCATCGGGAGAAACGGTATTGCCGTTTTCGTCGGCAAACCTCACGCCGAGTGCACTTGCGCAGCCTATGCCGCCGTCGTTGGTGGCACTTCCGCCTATACCTATTGCGATTTTACGGCAGCCCGTATCAAGCGCTGCTTTGATAATTTCACCCACGCCGTAGGTTGTGGCACGGGCAGGGTCATTGTGAGCACCTGCAAGCGGCAGACCGCAGGCCTTTGCCGATTCTATAACGGCCGTGTCACCCATAACGGCAAAATGCGCCGTTACTTTGTCGCCTTTCGGGTCGGTTACAACGCAGGATTTAAGCTGAGCCGCAGCGGCAAAAGCAAAGCTGTCAACAGTGCCTTCTCCGCCGTCGGCAACGGGGATGCAGTCAACCTCGCACCACGGCAGGGCTGAACTTATTATTTCACACACCCTTGTTGCGGAAAGCGAACCCTTGAACGAATCGGGCGCAACAAGCACTCTCACAGCTCAAAATCCTCCGCAGAAAATTCGCCGAAGCCAACGGGACGTGCAGGAGTTCTGTTGAGAGGGTCGTATTCAAATTTGCGGCAGCCGGAGTTGGGCAGCATTACGCCTTTTTTTACGCACAGGACACTTTCACCGTCGGGTGAGTGTTTACCGTGCACGCAGTTAAGGCAGACCTTATTCACCGTTTCCATATTCAGAAGCTTATTTTTCTTTTTCATCTTCAACACCTCGGATGAATAGAGTTTAACACACTTTTCTGTTTCTATCAAGGTCTATTATAAAAACCGTACAAAGACAAATCAAAGCAGCAGTTGCAGGCAGGGAATAGGAAAACTGCCGTGCCGATACGGCGGCAACATTTGAAAACACGCTTACCTCAAGCGGAAACAGCCGTATAAGCACACCGCAGATAACGGCAGCAAGCCCTGCATTGACTGCACGGAAGGCGAAAAAGACAAGCGGCCTTGTGCCGACGGCTTTCACATTGCCAAGCACCTGAAGCCCCACGCAAAGCCCTCCCCAGCCGAGTGCAGCAGCAAGCGTGCAGAGGTTTGCTTTTTTTGCGGCGGCGGTACAGCCTGCCGTAACCTCGAGCACGCAGTTGAGTGCCGTAAGCACATCTGCACCGAAATTCCAATGAGAAAGCATTCCTGAAACGCAGGAAAACACTACAGTCCACGCACAAATTTTCATCATGGTCACCGCACCGTTTTCCACCGATTCAACAAGCGCCTGTGAATTGGTAAGCGAAAGCACTTCTTTTTCCGTTCGCTTTTGGGGCTTCGGAGCAGTCAGCCCGAGTGCAAAGCCTAAAATTATACCCGACAGCAAAACGGAAAGAAACAGAATTACACCTGCCCGTATGTTGCCGAGCATAACCGTGCCGACTGCGGTTAAAACGAAGGCAGGGCCTGCATTGACGCAAAAACAGCTTATGCGCTGTGCCTGCTCCGCATCAATTGTCCCCCGTTGATAAAGCTGTGCCGCAACGGAGCACCCGACGGGATAGCCGCCGAAAAAGCCGAAAACAACGGCAGGTGCAGCACAGGCAGGCAGGCGGAAAATATGGCGCATTACGGGCGAAAAAACACGCATTGCGCTGCTGCACGAGGGCGATAAAGCGACAAAGCTGCTGACAATCAGAAACGGAAAAAGCGAGGGTATGACAACCGAAGCACAGGTGACAAGTCCCGACACCGCACCTTTTACACAGCACTCGGGGCAGGCAACGAGCATACAGGCCGTGCCTACGGCAAAAACGGGCACGGCAAATCCCGATATTTTAAATTTTTTCATCACATACCAACTCTCTTTCAATGTAATTTTATTGTTTTTCAAACGTATATATTACCAGTAGGGAGTGATAGATAAAATATGGAAAGAGAAAGAAAAATCAAAGATAAGTTTCTTGCAAGCCTTGAATTGCCGCCGCTTACGGTCGGTGACTGTGCCTCAATCGAGCTTTCGGGCAACACTTGCGCATCAATTGAGGGGTGCAGAGGCATTGTTGAATACAGCACGGAAAAAATTGTGCTAAGCCTTGGCAGCATGAGTGTTTCTTTCTGCGGTCTCGGGCTTGAAATATCTTCATTCGACGGCGAAAACGCACTTGTAAGCGGTATGTTTTCCTGCATTGAGTTCAACTGAGCGGAGGTAAGAGATGATATTCTCCGTACTTTTACACCTGCTTTGCGGCTATGTGCGTTTTTCGGCTTCGGGCGGCTTTACGGAAAGGTTTATCAACCTCTGCTCGCTTGAGGGAATTCCGCTTTGGAATCTGAAACCCGATAAAGACGGAATAACGGCGTGCACAAGCATCAACGGCTACCTGAACATAAAAAAGAGTGCCGTACGTTCAGGTATGCGGCTTAAAATACGGCAAAGGCGTGGCCTGCCTTTTTTCCTCAACAAATACCGACGCCGTTCGGGTTTATTGATTGGTTTCGTGCTTTTCATTGCAATTATTTCAGTTATGTCATCAATGGTGTGGACAATAAACATAAGAGGAAATTCTGTTACAACCAACGAGGAAATACTTGCCGTTTTAGCCGAGGCAGGTCTTGAACCGGGTGTTTTCTGCGACAAACTAAACGCCGCCGAAATCCGCTTTTTTGCGCTGTCACGGCTTGAAAACGTTACATACATTGCAATAAATCTTATGGGCTCTGCCGTGAATGTTGAGGTGACGGAACGCACACCCGTGCCGCCGCTGATTTCGGGCGAAGCACCGTGCGACGTTGTGAGCGCAATTGACGGGCAGATAGCCGTGCTTGAAGTATACGAGGGCACAAAAATGTATGAACCCGGTGAAGCGATAAGGGCAGGCGATGTGCTTGCAGGCGGCTTTGTTGAGCTTGCAGACGGGTCTGTTCGCTTCCGACACGCCGAGGCTTATGCAATTATAACCTCGCAGACGGAAATTGAAGCTTCACCGCAGAGAACAACGGAAAATGCCGTGCTGACCGAGCAGAAAACACACACAACGCTGCACATATTCGGGCTTGATATACCGCTGTTTATCGACAGCGAAGCCACACCCTCCGCAACAAGGAAAAGCAGCCTTTGCATAGGCGGAATTTACCTGCCCGTAGGCTGTACAAAGCAGATTTTCAACACCTACACCGTGCAGGAAAAGGAAGCTGAAAACGATAAACTGAAATTAAGCACGGCAGAGGAATATCTGTTTAAAAAAATTGATGCCCTCGGCGGTGCGGAGGTGCTGGAAGAAAAGGTTATTGTAAACGGGAAAATCAAGGGAGAGTTTTTGTTTCGGAAAAGTGCAGGAGTTGCAAGAGAGATGATGATTGAATAAATGCAAAGTGCAAAGTGCTAAATGCAAAATTAAGGGTCGCTTCGCTCCGATTATAATTTTATAATGGGTGAGGGCGAAGCCCTCCCACAACTTTGCATTTTACACTTTGCATTTTGCATTATAAAACAGCCCTGCACCGTTAATTTTTCGGCACAGGGCTGTGATAATTATATTTACTTCTTATTTATTCTCACCGCATAGCTGACGGCTTCGTAGATGCCTACAGTGGAAATAGCGGCGACGGCGAGGATGATTGACCAGCGAAGGCTAAGCTGGCCTCTCTGCTGCATATCGAAGAGAATTTCGATACCCAGGGCAAGCAGAGCACCCTGAACAATAATTGCGGAAGCAATGTGTCCGGGAGGAATGACTTTGTACGCCATCAATATACTCATTATCGCCGAGGAAACCGTAAGCATCAGGCAGACAGGAAGGACATAATCGACATACCAGCCTGCGCTGTGGTTTATGTAGGCGAGGAAAAGCAGATAAAGCGACAGCACAGCCATACATATGCCGACGGTTACCGCAGGGCGTTTGGGCTTGATTGCGGGCAGGACTATCATCATCCACAGGCACATTACAATGCCGAGAAGATAGGCAGACCATGTGATTATACCGGGTTCAGCCCACTCCCTGTTGGGGAAAAAGCTCTGTATCCATTCGGGTGGGCCGAGATAGTCGGCAACAAGGCAGATGAGTGTCGGGAAAGCCATCAGCGCCGAAACGACGGCAGCGTAGCCCTTACCCTTGGGGTTTTCGGTTTTACCCTTTTTCGTGGGCTGAGGCTCAGGCTCAGGCTGCGGAGCAGGAGTCGGCGCAGGAGCCGGAGACGGGCCGTTGCCCATGCTGGCTGAAAGCTGGGTGTTGCAAGCGGGACAGATAACCGTTCCGTCAGCTATCTGAGTACCGCAATTCTGGCAGAACATAATTACACCTCTCTCTTTTATTCTTTATTTTCGGCCTCATACTGTGCCTTGACGGCAGAGATGAAGGCCTCTTTATCCTGTGCCTGACGAAGCATGGCAACAAGAACTCTTTCCTGTGGTGAGCATTTGCCGAGCGAATCAAGGTCAGCGCAAAGCTGTGAATCGTATTCCTCGGCAGGCTCGTTATTGAGCGCCAGTGCGGTTGCGTATTCGCTGTTGCCGACAAGCACATCAACGTCAACCTTGAACATTCTTGCAATTTTAATAAGGTTTGTTACGCTCGGCTCGGTTTTACCGCTCTCATAGTAAGAGTAAGCCGAACGGTCAACGCCCAGAACTCTCGCTACTTCCTCCTGTCTGAAGCCGCAAGACTTACGGAGCCTTTTGAGATTTTCGTAGAGCATAGTTTTCTGTCCTTTCTAGGTAAGACGGCGAGTAAAATCGTCACCTTAAAGTTATCAGAGATATTCGCCAAGCTGTTTAAGGTCTTCGGCAACAACGCTTGCCCTTATGGGGCTTTGGGCGTATTCCTCTTCGCTTGTAACTCCGCTGAGCACAAGTGCGCTGGGAATACCGTGGTTGAAGCCGATTGCGATATCCGTTGCCAGTCTGTCGCCGACAAAGGCTATTTCATCCCTCTCACAGCCGAGAAGATTTGTAACGTAGTTGACCGTTTCTTCCATGGGCTTGCCCATAACAATGGGGCGTTTGCCCGTTGAGGCGGCAAACATTTCAATCATCGAGCCTGTGTCGGGCATGAAGCCCTCTGCCATCGGGCAGTTGAGGTCGGGATGAGTTGCAATATAGGTGATACCTTCTGCCATCCAATTGGCAGCCTTGCTGATTTTTTCGTAAGTGAGGGTGGTGTCAAAGCCGAGAACGATTACGTCGGGCTTTTCATCGGTAAGAATTATACCTGCGTTGATAAAGTCGTTCGTCAGCCTTTCGTTGCCGAGAAGGTAAACCTTTTCGCCCGGATGATTACGCTTGAGGTAATCAATTGTAACGTGCGAGGAAATGACGATTTTTTCCTCGGGCACGGGAAAGCCCATTTTTTTAAGCTTTTTACAGCAGACCTCAACGTTGTTTGAGGAGTTGTTTGTGAAAAAGCGGAAATCCCTGCCTGTTTCCCTTAATTTTTCGATGAATGTTTCGGCACCGGGAATGATTGAATTACCCAGGTAAAAGGTGCCGTCCATATCAATGATGAAATATTTTGTCTTTTCAAAAACCGATTTGTCGTACATTAAAATTTTTACCCCTTAAATTTTCGCTTTGGGTGATTTTCAAAGATACCCTATTATTAAAAACCGAAGTCGAAGCCGAAATCGTAGCCGCCGAAGCCGTAATCATCGTTGCCGTAAACGCCTGCAGTTGTGGTTTCTTCAACCTTTGTGTTGTTTTCTTCGATAAGCTTTGCCTTGACCTTAAGCTCCTCGGTATGGTATCTGCCGCCCGAGGTGGTGATACGGAAAAGCCCAAGAGTCAGCACATCGCCGACAGAAGAGTCCTCTATCATTTCAAGAAGAACGTCCGCCTTGTCAAGGTCCTTGCCGTTGACGGAAACAATCATATCGCCGGGCTGCGCCTCGGTGCCTGCAAGGGCACTGTTAGTGTCAATTGAATAAATAACAAGTGAGCCGCTGGGAAGATCCATCATCTGGACAGCCATGCTGTAAATGCCGCTGATTGCGGAGGAATCGTTTGCTACATAAGAAATGCCGAGCTTCGGTCTGCCGGGAACGTAGCCGTAAGCGATAACCTTGTCAATTATTTCTTTAGCCTGTGTTATCGGAATTGCAAAGGAGATACCCTCGTATTCGGTTGCGGCAATTTTTGCCGAGTTGATACCGATTACCTGGCCGTATTCGTTGACAAGTGCACCGCCCGAATTACCGGGGCTGATAGCGGCATTGTGCTGGATACAGACCATATCGTAGCCTATACTGCTTGTAATATTTCTGCCGATTGCGGAAACCTTACCGTCCGTAAACGTGCCGAAAAGCGCCGAGCCGCCGGGGTTGCCGATTGCATAAACGGTGCTGCCGACCTTGAGCGAATCGGAATTGCCGAATTCAGCCGCTTGGAGACCCTTTGCCTCGATTTTGAGCACGCCGATATCCGTTCTTGCGTCGTAGCCTGCGATTACGGCATCGTAGCGTGTGCCGTCCTCAAGCTGAATAACCGCCTCGATACCGGGGTCGGAAATAACGTGGGCACAGGTGATGATGTAGGTATATTTACCCGTCTTGTCCTGACCCATAACGATGCCCGTACCCTCTGTGTAAAGGCTGTCGCTCTTGTAAATCATAACGGCAACGTTTATATCGGCAATTTTTTCGTAAATCTCCTCGGGAGAAAGTATTCCGCCGTTGTTTTTGCCGCTGTCGGCAGGTGTGTTTTCAATTTCAAGCTGCGGTGCATTTTCGTCAATAACGTTTGACTGCCCGGGGTGATTGTCCTGATAGCTGCCGAAGCCGCCGTTGGGCTCATCATCCCTGAGAAGTGAAACGGGAATGGCAACTGCCGAAATTATAAGCGCAAGGGCAAGAATTACGCAGAACGCCTTTCTGCCCTTCTTCTTTTTCTTCTGCGGCTCGTTATCGCCGCTCTGAGGCTGGTATGAATACTGAGGCTGCCACTGCTGATAGGGCTGCTGCGGCGGTACATAAGCGCCGTAAGCAGGCGGTGTCTGCGGCTTTTCCTCAACGGGCTGAGCCTCAACCACGGGCTCGTCAATATACCTTTCCGCTATGCTTTCTGCACTTTCTGCCTCGGGCTCGAGCACTTCGGGCTCGGCAGGGTGATTGTTTTCCTCGGGCACGTCTGTGCCGAAAATATCTTCTCTGTCGTTCATTAATCAATAACTCCTTGTGTAAAAGATTGCGATTACAGTCTATACACTGTGTATTATGCTCACTTTTCGCTTATGTGAACAAATTTTAAATTTCTTGTGTTTTTATTTTGGCAGACGGAACACAAAACGGGTAAATCTGCCCTCCTCACTTGTGGCGGAAACAGAGCCGCCGTGAAGGTCGAGTATGCTTTTTACAATATACAAGCCAAGACCCGTGCTCTTTGCATCGTAGCTTCTGGATTTATCCACCTTGTAAAAGCGCTCGAAAATTCTGTCAAGCTCTTCGGGCGCAACACCCGTGCCGCTGTTGGTGACGGCCGTTTCGATAAAGCCGTCCTTTTCCGTAATGCTCACGCTGATATAACCGTACTCGGGAGTGAATTTTACGGCATTGTCAACAAGGTTATAGACAACCTGACTGAGCATATCGCTGTCTGCACGGACATAATGCGCACCGAGAGATTCAAGCCCTCTGATATCGATTTTGCCGTCGTTTATCTTCTTTTCAAAGTTGAGCAAGGTACCCAGCACCATATCGGAAAGGTTAACTCCGGTGAAATTCAGATCAAGCTGGCCTGCTTCAATCTTTGAAAGGTTAAGCATTGAAACGACAATTCTTGAAAGGCGTTTTACTTCCTTTGAAACTATATGCAGGTAATATTCCTGCTCCGAAGGGGGAATTGTGCCGTCGAGCATACCGTCGATAAAACCGCCGATAGTCGTCATCGGGGTTTTGAGTTCGTGGGAAACATTGGCAACAAAGCTGCGCCTTGAGCTTTCAAGCTGTGCAAGACTGCCGGCCATTGTGTTGAAGGCATTGGCAAGCTCACCGATTTCATCGTTTCGCTCGATATCTATTCTCGGGGTAAAATCACCCGAAGCGTAGCTTCTTGTTGCATCCGCCATAAGCTCAAGCGGCTTTGTAAAGCTGCGTGACGTTCTGTAAACGGCTATGATGCCGAAAACGAGTGCAACCGCAACAGCGAAGAAGAAAAGCTCAATAATCGGTAAAACAAACGATATGACCGAATTCGTTACGGGCGCAACGGCAAAAACGGTTGCAACGGTAACACCTGCAACCCTTACGGGCTCACCGACGATATATTGCAGGCCGCTGAATTGACCGCCGAGTGTGCTTACCGTTGAATAAGCGCCTGCGGCAGCGCCGTCAACAGCCTCCCTCGTCATAACAAGGTTGTCGTGAATTTCGCAGTAGTTGCCGACAAGAACGCCGTTTACAAAGTAGTCACGGCAGACGATGATGTGACCCGTTGTATCGCAGATAAAAACGTCTGCATCAATTGCATCTGAAATAACGCCGAGTGACGAACAGAGCATTGCAAGTGAGGTATCGCCGTCGCCGAACATTGAAATATAGCCGCCCGAAAGCAGACTTGAAGAGGTTTCGGCTATGCTCTTTGCGTTTTCGCTGAGCAGAGTTTCATTCTGCGAATACCAGTAGCTGCCTGCAAACGCTGCAAGCGAAAAGCCGAGCAGGCTGAAGCAGGCAAGAATTATCAGCGAAAGCATTGCCGTATATCTTGCACGTATTGATACGCCGCCGTGCTTCCTTTTTCTTGTGTTCTTTTTCTTTGACATAGGTCTGCAAAATTATTCCTTGGTTTCGAACTTGTAGCCTACACCCCAAACGGTGCGAAGCTCCCACTTGTCCGAAACGCCTTCGAGCTTTTCTCTCAGACGCTTGACGTGAACGTCAACCGTTCTGGAGTCGCCGTAATAATCAAAGCCCCATACCTCGTCGAGAAGCTGGTCACGGGTATAAACCCTGTTGGGGTTGCTTGCAAGGTGGAAAATAAGCTCCATTTCTTTGGGCGGAGTATCAACGGCAACACCGTTTACCTTAAGCTCGTAATTCGTGAGGTTTATGGCAAGCTTGTCGTAGTGTACCTCCTGAACGGCAACGGCCGCAGAAGCACCGCCCGAACGGCGAAGAACAGCCTTGATTCTTGCAACAACCTCTTTAGTATCGAAGGGCTTTACCACATAGTCGTCAGCGCCCAGCTCAAGACCGAGAACCTTGTCGAAGGTTTCGCCCTTTGCGGTGAGCATTATAATGGGCTTTTCGGAGAACTTGCGCACCTCACGGCAGACCTGCCAGCCGTCAAGCTTGGGCAGCATAACGTCAAGCAGCATAAGGTCGGGCTGCTGCTCACGGAACATACGAACGGCAGTTGCACCGTCGTTTGCTATCATAACCGTAAAGCCCTCTTTTTCGATATAAAGCCTTAACAGTTCGCAGATGTTGGTATCGTCATCTACAATTAAAATCTTTTCCAAAGCCATTTTTATTCCTCCCTGTAATCGTGAAAGCTCACAATTAACTGCATTATATCATAAATTGTGAAAAAATCAAACATTATTTTCTGCTTTTTTCGACAAATAAAAAATTTTTGCGAATAAAAAAGTTTCCATTGACTGGCAGTAAATTTTTTGTTATTATAATAAATAATTATTTATTAGTCGCAGTATGTCTGTACTGCAACACGAAAGGCGGACAAAGCAATGAGCAAAAGCAGCAAGCTCACGGGCAACCTCTGGCTGAACATAGTCCTTTTCGGCTTTATGGGTCAGGTAGCCTGGGCAGTAGAAAACAACTTCTTCAACCTCTTCCTCTTCAACGAAATCGGCGGCACACCCGAGGATATTTCCCGTATGGTTACCGCAAGCTCCGTTGTAGCGGTACTCACAACGCTGTTTATGGGCAGCCTTAGCGACAAAATCAACAAGCGCAAGATTTTCATCTGCGGCGGTTATATTGTCTGGGGCTTCACGGTTATGGCGTTTGCCCTTATCTCGCCCGAAAACGTTGCCAAGGTTATGGGCATAACACCGGTTGCGGCTGTTTCGGCAACAGTTATGCTCGTTATCATTATGGACTGCATTATGACCTTTATGGGTTCAACAAGTAACGATGCAGCCTTCAACGCATGGATTACCGACATCACCTCCACCTCCAACAGAGCAAAAACAGAATCCGTTCTTGCCATTCTTCCCGTTGTCGCACTTGTCGGCGTTACAGGCGCTTTCGGCGGCCTTTCAACAAAGTTCGGTTACCCTGCCTGCTTCATCGGCCTTGGTCTTATCGTTACAATCTGCGGTGTAATCGGCCTTTTCTCAATCAAGGAATCCAGAACCGGTGTCAAGACAACCGCAGGCTTTATCGAAACAATGACCTACGGCTTCAGACCCTCCGTTATCAAGGGCAACAAGAGCCTCTACCTTTCGCTCGTATGTATGGGCATTTTCTCTGTTGCAAGTCAGGTGTTCTTCCCGTACCTGTTTATTTATGTTGACCACTACATTGATATGAACACGCTTCAGCTTACCGTTCCCGTTATTATTCTTGCCGTTGTAGTTCTTGCCGCCTGTGTTACAACGCTTGTTTCGTTCATCATCCTCAGCGACAAGAAGGGCAAGGCACCCTTCCTCTTCCCCTCTGCGGCTTTCTTTGCAGTCGGTCTTGTGCTCGTATATTTTGCAGACAGGAACATCATCTACTTTGCACTTTCCGCACTTGTTGCAATGGTCGGCTACGGTCTGCTTATGATTATGCTCAACGCCGCAATCCGTGACTTCACACCCGAGGACAAGGCAGGTCAGCTTCAGGGCATCAGAATGATATTCTCCGTTCTTCTGCCCATGACCATAGGCCCTGCTATTGCGGTTAAGGTTACGGACGCTTTTGCAACGGCACAGTACACCAACGAATACGGTGCAGCAGTCAACATTCCCGCACCGCATATCTATCTTGCCGCAGCGGCAATCGGTATTACAATTTTTGTGCCGCTTGTATTCCTGGCAAAAAACCTTAAAAAGAGCAGAAACTGAGCTGTCTGAATTTAACCGGAAAGGATGTAACTGATTATGAAAAAACTCGTAAGCATTCTCCTTTGCGCCGCCCTGCTTTTCGGAACGGTTGCAATCGGCACACACGCAAGTGAAGATGAAATCAAGTGGGACGGCGACCCCGTAGTTTTCCTTCAGGGCTTCACGGGCTCACCCTTCGTTATGGACAGAGGGCTTGAAACCGAAACCGGCATCTGGGGCGCAGGCGCTGAATTTGATGCTGCACGCATCGTAGCCGCCGTACCTCCCATTCTTATCGGCCTTGTTTCGTACATTCTCGGCGGTGACAGCGGTCTGCTTGTCAGCGGTATAGATTACCTTGTCAGCGACAAGCTGGGCAAAATGGCCTGCAACCCCGACGGCACATCGAAATACAACGTCACCCCCTACCCCTATTACGCAGAAGAAGCCTCCATTGCCACACTCAAGGCAAACGACAAGGCTGACTTCGTGCCCGAGCAGGAAATCAACGGCGATATTGCCGCTTATGTTCCCGAAGAATATATATACATTTTCAACACAGACTGGCGTCTGGGTCAGATTGACAATTCCGAACGCCTTGCAGAGTTTATTGACGATGTTCTTGAAATCACAGGTAAGAGCAAGGTTGATATCTACGCACTCAGCCACGGCGGTCAGACTGCCGCAGCCTATCTTTACTACCACGGTGAAGAAGGCAAGGTTGACAATGCCCTGCTCGACGTGCCTGCAATCGGCGGCACCTCAATCGTAAAGGGTCTGCTCGGTCTCGGTGCGGCTAATTTTGATATGGACGAAATCAGCCGCTTTGCAGGCGTACTGCTTAACACAGAAGCTGACCTTCGCTGGCTCGGCAAAATTCTGCCCGGTGAATTTCTCAACGAGCTGCTCAAGATTGTTTTTGTTGAATGCTTCCAGCCGTACGCAATGAACTTCGGCAGTATTTGGGACTTTATGGATGTTGCTTCCTACACGGAATTCAAAGAGATTTACCTCAATCCGCTGACCAACTATGAAATGATTGTAAAGCACGACAAAATGCACTACGACTGTATGGCTAATATGAGCAAGGGTCTCAAGGCTGCAGAAGATGCCGGTGCAAACATATACATTCTCGCCAACTACGGCACACAGCTTGGCTCGGGCGAAGCAATTGACGCAGACTTTGTTATCGACACCACCTGCTCCTCGGGCGCATATACGGCCGAATTCGGCAAGCAGCTCCCTGCTGACTATAAGCAGAAGAACACCACCTGCACAGACCCAACACACAACCACATTTCCCCCGACCGCACGGTTGATGCCTCCTGTGCCTACCTGCCCGAAAAGACCTGGTTCATCAGAGGACAGTACCACGGTATGATAGTGCGTGATAATTACACACGCCCGATGATTACCAGAATGCTTCTCACGGACACAATTAAAGACGTACACTCCAACCCCGCTTACCCCCAGTTTGAGTTGAGCCAGAACCCCATAGATGCAATTTATGCAAAATTTGCAAACGAAACCTCCGGCTTCTACAACGCAGACAGCAAGGCTCTGGTTGTACGCAATCTTTCAAACGAATACAGCATTACACTCAAGAGCGTAGTGGCTGAGGGCTGTGAGTTCACGGTTGACAAAAAGGCTGTAATCGCCCCCGGCGAAGAAATTGAAATCCCCTGCACAAAGCTTTCGGGCAGCAACATCAAGGTTGAAATCACCTACGCACGCAAGGGTGAATTCCTTACTTCACCGTTCACACGCACAGTTTATTTCTGTGCAAAATAAATCTTAAGCACCGATTAAACCGATTAAAAGGAAAATGAATCTGAAAATGAAAATGAAAAGAGTAATCAGCGCAATTTTATGTGCTGTAATGATATTCGGCTGTACGGCAAGCACAGCAACAGCCGCAAAAAAGGACAACATTCCTGCCTTTGAATGGGACGGCAACCCCGTAATATTCATTCAGGGCTATTCAGGGCCGATACTTATAAGAGACAGAGGGCTTGAGACCGAAGAGGAGGTCTGGGGCATAAACGCCGGCGACCTTATCAAAAAGCTCATACCCAACCTTTACGGTATCGTTTCCAGCCTTGCAAAATATGCTGATGGTGACCCTCAGCCGTTTATTGAGCAATTCAGAGAAATATCTGCCGAGCTTATTGATGATATTTCAATGATGCCTGACGGCTCATCAAAATACAATATCGTTTCCTTCCCCTGCGTAGTTGAAGAGGCTTCCATAGCCTATATCAGAGAGGAGCTTAAAGGCAAGGGTACGCCTTTCTTCCAGGATGATTTCATTGACGCCATGGCACAGACCGTACCCGAAGAATATATTTATGTTTTCAACACGGACTGGCGCAGAAGCCAGATTGACAACAGCGCACATCTTGCCGAATTTATTGACAGCGTGCTTGAAGAAACAGGTGCGGACAAGGTTGACATTTTCTCAATGAGCCACGGCGGACAGCTTACGGCAACCTATCTCTATTACTACGGCACCCAAGCAAAGGTTGACAACGCCGTGCTCAACTCCCCTGCTACGGGCGGCACAACGCTTGTAACGGAGCTGCTCGGCGCAGAGCCGATAAACTTCAATATGGAAGAATTGCTCCGCTTCGCCTGTGTAATGCTCAACATTGAGCTTGACCTGCGCTGGCTCGGCAGACTGCTTCCGGGTGAATTCCTCAACAGCCTTGTAAAGACGGCCTTCAACGAGGTGCTTCTGCCCCATGCCATATATTTCGGCTCGGTCTGGGATTTTATGGACATTGAAACCTACACAAGACTGCGTGACGTTTACCTTGACCCCGTAGAAAATGCCGACATAATCGAAAAAGCAGACAAGCTGCACTACGACTGTATGGCAAATATCGGCGAAGGCTTAAGGCGTGCACAGGCTGCAGGCGTAAACATCCACATTATTTCCAACTACGGCACACAGCTCGGCACGGGTAAAAAGATTGACTCTGATTTTATTATCAACACCACCCACACCTGCGGTGCAAATGCAAGCGTTTACGGCGAAACACTCGGCAAGGACTATGTGCAGAAAAACACAGTATGTAAAGACAGCTCACACGACCACGTTGCCCCGACAGGCACGGTTGATGCATCATCCTGTTACCTGCCCGAAAACACCTGGTTTGTTTACGAGCAGTACCACACGCAGACCTGGTACGACCCCTACACGAGATGTCTTATCCTCGAGCTTCTTCTCACGGACAATATCGCCGATGTTCATTCCGACAGCAGGTATCCGCAGTTTGAGCTTTCACAGAATCCGCTTGACGGCGTTTACGCACGCTTTACCGACAGCAAAACGGGTGAATACGGCGCACTCAGCGACGAAATGCTTATAAAAAGCCTTACCGATAACTATTCGCTCAATATTCTCTCCGTTAAAATCAACGGTGTTGAGCAGGATACAGACGAAAAACTTGTCATAAGAAGAAACGGTGAAATCACCGTACCCTGCAAAATCCCCGAAGGCGCAGACCGCCTGAAGGTCGAAATCCGTTACGAGCGTAAAAACGATATCCTTTCTAACCCGTTTGTGAGAACAATCTATTTTGAATGTAAGGACTGATAGCCTTGTATCTTGTGCTGAACAAAAAATTCAAAAAAGGGCTTGTTGCTGCCGCCGTTGTTATTCCGGTTATAATCATAGCCGTTATAATTGCCTGCGTAATCGGCAATAACAGTGTGCGTGAGCTTTCCCGTGCAGACATTGACGACAACAGCGCAGTTACGCTCATATCACACAGAGGGCTTAACGTTCTTGCCCCCGAAAACACGCTTGAAGCCGCAGTCAAGAGCGCCGAATACGGCTACGGCTATGTTGAGTTTGATATCCGCCGCACAAAGGACGGCGTGTGGGTGCTTATGCACGATGAGGATATCGAACGCATGACAGACGGCGAGGGCAGGGTCGGCGACCTGACATACAAGCAGATTATTTCCTGCCGCATTGACGAGGGCAAAAACCTGAAAGATGCTCTATCTTATGTAATAACCGTGCCCACGCTTGAGCAGATGCTCAGCCTCTGTGCGGAAAATAATTTAAAGCCCGTTATCGAAATCAAGGACGGCGGCACGGAATATATACCCGAGCTCCTCAGCTTCATTGCCGCACGCAGAAACACCGATATGATGATAATCAGCTTTGACCGTGAGCAGATTGAATATATCAGCTCATTTATCAACTCGGGCAGAACAACCTTTATGAGGGAAGGCATTGAGCTTTACTGGCTGACAAGTGACCTGAGCGACGAAACGCTCGAAACCGCCGCAAAGACACCCGAAATCGGCGTATCCTTCAACGGTAACAAGGCAGGCACGCAAAAAGAGATAGATGCCTTTACCGAAAAAGGCTTAAAGCTTGCCTGCTGGACAATAGATTCCCCCTCAAAGCTCAAAAAGCTTTACGAAAGAGGAATTACAACCTTTACAACTAACCGCATCGTATATACTTTTGGAAACAGTAATTGAATTTGTCTGAAATGCAATATTTCAGATGCGAAGCAGTTTTGAAAGAGAAAATTTTTGTCACAGCAAGGCAAAAAGTTGCAGGAATACGAGGCTATTTCAAAACTTTTTAACGCAGATGTGGCGGAAATTTTCCTTTCAAAACCATATTAATTACTGTTTTCAAAAGTACTGCAGAGGAAGATTGACCTATGTCAGATTTAAACACAAAAATAATACCCTTTGAATTCACGGCACAGCAGGCTTCACACGCCTTTGCACGCTATGTTTCACGCAACAAGCTCAACCCGACCGAGGTTTTTGAGGCGGCAAGGCAGGGACGGGTAAAGCCCGTTTATTTCCCCGCCTTTGTGTTTGACTGTGAAATGACAACAGTTCTTAAATCCGAATGCACAAAGCGTGAGGCAGAGGAAATAAGCACTGTTCTTGCACAGCGTGAACTCAAATCGGAATTCGCCGACCTTTTAGCCCTTTCGGGTGACAAGGTTGATGAAACTCTGCTCAGCCTTCTTGAACCTTACGATTTGCAGGAACTTCAAGACTATGATTCTGCCCTTACGGTAAGAGCGGAGGTTCAGAAAGCCGTGCTTTCCGCAGAAGAGGTTTTTGAAAAAATCCGACCCGAGGTTGAACAGTCGTCAGTAAACGAAATAAAAAAGACGCTGCGTGATTTCACAAGCGAAAAAACGCAGGAGCTTTCGCATAGCTTCAACAGCGTAAATGCCAAAAACATACTGCTCCCGATGTGGGTACTCGACTGCGAATACAAGGGTCAGCCCTGCCGCCTGTTTATGAACGGACAGACAGGTAAAATTGCAGGCGTACCGCCAAGGAGCACAAACAGAACTCTTGCCCTGCTCGGTGCAGGTGCTGCAATCGGTGCCGTAATCGGCCAGCTTATATGGATGGCGGTGAAAACAATATGGTAAAAAAGATTTTTATTTCCGTTTTCTGCGTTCTTTTCACTCTGCCGTTTGTATTCTGTGCCGGTGCACAAACCGAAGTTGATAAAGAAAACGACGAGCACTACTATGACGAATATGACGACTACTACGAAATGGAGCAGGACTATATTGATTCCGAGGTTGTTGACAGCATAACCCCGAACAAAAAGCAATCCGTTATATTTATCCCTGCAATAATTCTCGGTGCGGCGGCAGGCTGCGGCGTGACATATATTGTTCTCAACGCCGTTTTTGCTCCGCCCAAGCCCGACCCCTATTTCCGCAAGGCGGAAGAAAAGCACGAAATTGTAAATAAGGACGATATAAAAATCGGCTGAAAATAAATGGCTAAAATAAATGAGGTAAAAAGCAAATGACTAACAACGAAAAACTTGCACAGCTTCTCTTTCCCGACATCACGAAAACTCCCGAGGATTATGAGAAGATTTATCCGCTGCGCAACCTTCCCGAGGGCGCAAGGGTAACCCGTTTTGCTCCCAGCCCGACGGGTTATCTGCACATCGGCGGTCTCTTCGGCGCACTTGTCGATATTCTCACCGCTCAGTCAACAGGCGGCGCAGCCTTCCTGCGAATTGAGGATACCGACCAGAAGCGTGAAATTGACGACGGCGTTTCCGCTATCGTAAAGGGCTTTGACTATTTCAGCGTTGCCTTTGACGAGGGCGTTACGGGCTTCGGCACAGAAAAGGGTGAATACGGCCCCTACACGCAGAGTAAGCGTGTTGAAATTTATCAGACTATTGCCAAGAGTCTTGTTGAAAAGGGTCTTGCATATCCCTGCTTCTGCACGGCAGACGAGCTTACGGCACTTCGTGAAAAGCAGGAAAGCGAGGGTGCGCTTATCAAGGGTTACTTCGGCAAATATGCCAAGTGCCGTGACCTCTCCTTTGAAGAACAGGAAGCAAGAATCAAGGCAGGCGAAAGCTACGTCATCCGCCTTCGCTCACAGGGTGACGAAAACAAGAGAATTGCATTTGAGGACGTTATCAGGGGCAAAATTGAAATGCCCGAAAACACGATTGACGAGGTGCTTCTCAAGTCCGACGGCATACCCACCTACCACTTTGCTCACGTATGCGATGACCACCTTATGAGAACAACCCACGTTATCCGTGGCGAGGAATGGATATCCTCCGTACCCAAGCACATAGAGCTTTTCCGTGCCTGCGGCTACAAGCTCCCCAAGTTTGCGCACACACCGCAGGTGCTTAAAATTGACGAGGAAACAGGCGACAAGCGCAAGCTTTCCAAGCGTAAGGACCCCGAGGCAGCAGTAAGCTACTTTGTTGACGAGGGCTTCCCGAAGGAAAGCGTGCTCGAATATCTGCTCACCCTCATCAACTCCAATTTTGAGGACTGGCGCAGGGCAAACCCGAGAGAGGATATTTCCAAATTCCCCTTCAACCTCAAGAAAATGAGCTCCAGCGGCTGCCTTTTCGACCTTGTGAAGCTCAATGACGTAAGCAAAAACGTTATTTCCGTTATGAGTGCCGCACAGGTTTACGAAAATGTTGCAAAGTGGACAGAGGCTGCAGACAAGGATTTCTGCGCAGTATTCACCGCAGACCCCGTTTATTCAACAGCCGTGCTCAACATAGACCGTGAATGCCCTAAGCCCCGTAAGGATATAGCTAAATGGAGCGAGGTCAAGGACTATGTAAGCTATCTTTACAACGAGCTCTATACTGCCGACTTCAGGTTTGACGAAAAGCTTGACAAGGCAGACATAAAGGCAATACTCACAAAATACCTTGAGGTTTACGACCCTGCCGATGGCAAGGACGAATGGTTTGCAAAAATCAAGGAAATGTGTGAGCCTCTGGGCTTCACACCCAATGTCAAGGAATACAAGAAGACTCCCGAAGCCTTCAAGGGTCACGTCGGCGACGTTTCAGGCGTAATCCGTATGGCTGTCACCTCACGCTCCAACACACCCGACCTTTGCGCAATTATGCAGCTGCTCGGCAAGGACGAGGTAACGGCAAGACTCAACAACGCAATCTCAACCCTTTAATATACACGGAGGTTTATTAACAATGGAAGAAGAAAAAGTAGTATCAAATTTTATTCACGATTTTATCGATGAAGATTTAGCCGCAGGTGTCAACACGAGAGTGCAGACCCGTTTCCCACCCGAGCCCAACGGCTATCTCCACATAGGCCACGCCAAGGCTATCTGCATTGACTTTACAACGGCAGAAAAATACGGCGGTATCTGCAACCTCCGTCTTGACGACACCAACCCCTCCAAGGAGGATGTCGAGTATGTCGATGCCATCAAGGAAGACATCGAATGGCTCGGCTTCAAGTGGAATGAGTGCTACTATGCCTCCAGCTATTTTGATTTTATTTATGAATGTGCAATAAAGCTCATCAAGGACGGTAAGGCTTACGTCTGCGACCTTAATGCGGACGAAATCAGAGAATACCGTGGCACACTCACCGAGCCCGGCAAAAACAGCCCCTACCGTGACAGAAGCATAGAGGAAAACCTCGACCTGTTTGAGAGAATGACAAAGGGCGAATTTGCAAACGGCGAGCGTGTGCTTCGTGCAAAGATTGATATGGCTTCCCCCAATATCAATATGCGTGACCCCGTTATCTACAGAATTGCTCACGTCACCCACCACCAGACAGGTGACAAGTGGTGTGTATATCCGATGTATGACTTTGCGCATCCCCTTTCCGATGCAAAGGAAAACGTAACCTACTCACTTTGCTCACTTGAATTTGAAAACCACAGACCGCTCTACAACTGGTTCATTGAGCAAATTGGCTTTGACGAGCCGCCCAGACAGATTGAGTTTGCCCGTCTTAACGTCAACTACTGCCAGACAAGCAAGAGAAAGTGTCTGGAGCTTGTTGAAAAGGGCATAGTCAGCGGCTGGGACGACCCGAGAATGGTTACCCTTTGCGGTATGCGCCGCAGAGGCTATCCTGCAGCAGCCGTTCGTGATTTCATAGACAGAGTCGGCGTTTCCAAGGCTCACAGCGTTGTTGACTACGGCCTGCTTGAGGCTTGTGTACGTGACAACCTCAACGCAAATGCACCCCGTGCAATGGCTGTTCTTCGTCCCCTTAAGGTTGTTATCGACAACTACCCCGAGGGTCAGACAGAAACAATCGAGGTTGACGTTCACCCCGACAAGCCCGAGCTTGGCAAGAGAGCAGTCACCTTCTCACGCAACCTCTATGTTGAGCAGGATGACTTTATGGCTGAGCCCGTAAAGAAGTATTTCCGCCTTTACCCCGGCAATGAGGTAAGACTCAAGAGCGCATACTTTGTAACCTGCACAGGCTACGAAACCGACGAAAACGGCGAGGTTACCTGCCTGCACTGCACCTACGACCCCGAAACCAAGGGCGGCGATTCTCCCGACGGCAGAAAGGTCAAGGGCACGCTTCACTGGGTAAGCGCCGATGACTGCGTTGATGCAACAGTCAAGATGTACGACAGACTTTACAACGTTGAAACACCCGAAAGCCTTGATGACCTCAACCCCGATTCACTCACAGTTCTTGAGGGCTGTAAGATTGAGGGCGGTCTTAAGGATATCAAGCCGGGCGACACCTTCCAGTTCATGCGCCAGGGCTACTACTGCGTTGACAAGGATTCGACGCCGGATGCACTCGTTATCAACAGAACGGTTGCGCTCAACTCCTCCTGGAAATGAGGTAAATAAAAATGAAAGCTCTTTACAGAATAGTTGCGGCAGCGGCGGCGTTGCTTGCCTTCCCTGCCCTGTACTTTCTCAAATTAATAAGAATTGTTATGGAGCTTGGCTTTGCAGACGGATTTTTTGACGATGCATTTTCCGTTGATGATGTTGTGAGTTTCATAAGAGATTACAACATTGAGCTCAATTCCGGAAGCCTCGGTCTTTCCGAAAACGTTATGAAAACGCTTGCACCGCTCAAGGCTCCTGCCATAACCACGCTTGTTTTCCTTTGCCTGACGGTTGTTATGGTGCTCGCAGTTTTCTTCTGCTCGGCATTCAGCAACGCCAGAAAGGTAAACCTTGTTTTCAGCGTGCTCGGTGTTGTTGCGGCTATAGGCGCAATTGCTTCGTTCAACAGTATGACGGATATCGTCATTTCGGGCGAGCTTCCGCTCAACAAGATTATCGACACAATCCTTACAGGCTCAGGCAGTGCGATTGCAAGCATCGCAGGTATGCTCGGCGCAGGCTCTCTGTTCGAATTTGTCGGCGAGCTGAAAATACTTCAGCTTTCCTCCGCCGTTGTAACAGTCCTGCTCATCTTCGTTTTCGAGATTATCTGGACACTTTCCTTTATTCTCATCAATATGGATGAGGTAAAGACCTCTAAAGCCGCAAAGAAAACCAAGAAGCACAATTAATGAGGTGAAAACTTGTCAGTACCCAAGGAAAATATAAGAAACTTTTCAATTATCGCTCACATTGACCACGGCAAGTCCACCCTTGCGGACAGACTGCTGGAGCTGACGGATTCCGTTGCAAAGCGTGATATGCAGTCGCAGCTGCTTGACAATATGGACCTTGAGCGTGAGCGTGGAATTACAATCAAGGCACACGCCGTTAAGCTAAACTACAAGGCCAAGGACGGTCAGGAGTATGAGCTCAACCTTATCGACACACCCGGCCACGTTGACTTCAACTACGAGGTTTCACGTTCACTTGCCGCCTGTGACGGTGCGGTGCTTATTATCGACGCATCGCAGGGTGTTGAGGCGCAGACGCTTGCCAACACCTACCTTGCGCTTGACCACGACCTTGAGCTTGTGCCCGTTATAAACAAAATTGACCTGCCTGCCGCAGACCCCGACAGAGTTGCGGCAGAGGTTGAGGACATAATCGGCCTTGACTGCTCGGTTGCGCCCCGTGTTTCCGCAAAGACGGGTGAAAACATAGAGCAGGTGCTTGAACGCATTGTTCAGGACATTCCTGCACCGACTGCAAACGAAAACCTGCCGCTTCGTGCGCTTATTTTCGACTCCATTTATGACAGCTACAGAGGCGTTATAGTCTATGTAAGAGTTATGGACGGCAAAATCAAGGCAGGCGACACAATGAGAATGATGGCAACGGGTGCACAGTTTACCGTTGTCGAGGTCGGCTATATGAGGGCAACCTCTCTTGAGCCGACGGATGAGCTTACCGCAGGTGAGGTTGGCTACATCACCGCTTCCATCAAAACCGTAGGTGATGCCCGTGTGGGTGACACGGTAACAACTGCCGAAAATCCTGCCTCCGAGCCTCTGCCCGGCTACCGCAAGGTTAACCCGATGGTTTTCTGCGGTATCTACCCTGCAGACGGTGCGGATTACGAATCGCTTCGTGATGCGCTGGAAAAATTACAGCTCAACGACGCAGCTCTTTCCTATGAGCCCGAAACCTCGGGCGCTCTCGGCTTCGGCTTCCGTTGCGGCTTTCTCGGCCTTCTTCACCTTGAAATCATACAGGAAAGGCTTGAAAGAGAATATAACCTCGACCTTGTTACAACCGTGCCGAGCGTTATCTACAAAATCCACCTTTCCGACGGCTCTGTTGTTGAAATCGACAACCCGACAAATTATCCCGACCCCGGTCTGATTACCGCCTGCGAGGAGCCCATGACAAACGCCCATATTTATGCACCCAGCGACTATGTGGGCGCAGTTATGGATTTGTGCCAGGACAGACGAGGCGTATTCAAGGATATGTCCTACATCACAAACGGCAGAGTTGACATTCACTACGAGCTGCCGCTCAACGAAATTATTTACGATTTCTTCGACACCCTCAAATCCCGTACAAGGGGCTACGCCTCCTTCGATTACGAGATTTCCGATTACCAGCCGTCAAAGCTTGTCAAGCTCGACGTGCTTCTCAACGGCGATATAATCGATGCCCTTTCCTTCATCATCCACTCCGACAAGGCTTACGGCAGAGCACGCAAGATTGCCGAAAAGCTCAAGGACAATATTCCCCGTCAGATGTTTGAAATCCCGATTCAGATTGCTATAGGCGGCAAGGTTATCGCCCGTGAAACCGTCAAGGCTATGAGAAAGGATGTTCTTGCCAAGTGCTACGGCGGCGACATCACGAGAAAGAAAAAGCTGCTTGAAAAGCAGAAGGAAGGCAAGAAGCGTATGCGCCAGTTCGGTACTGTTGAAGTACCGCAGGAGGCGTTTATGGCTGTGCTCAAGCTCGATGATGAAAGCTGACGCACCGGGGCTGTATATTCACATTCCTTTCTGCCGTTCAAAATGCCCGTACTGCGATTTTTATTCCTTTACGGCGGACGAAAAAACGAAGGACGAATACACGGCCGCTATTATTAAAAACATTATAATATGGCAGGAAAAGACGAAAAACGGCTTTTCTTCCATTTATTTCGGCGGTGGCACACCCTCACAGCTTGGCAGCAGCCGCCTTGCCGAAATCGTAAAAACAATAAAAAAACAGCCCCTTTGCGAGGTAACGGTTGAATGTAACCCGTTTGACCTGAGCGAGGGCTGGAGTTACAGCGACATTGCCTTGCTGAAAAGCGCAGGCGTAAACCGCATTTCAATGGGTATGCAGTCTGCCATAGATAAGGAGCGAAAAACCTTAGGCAGGCGTGCAGGCAGGGCAGAAATTGAAAAGGCCGTCCGTATGATTAAGGACGGCGGAATTGACAATTTTTCGCTTGATTTAATGCTCGGAATACCTTTCCAGACTACAGACAGCATAAAAGAAAGCATTGCTTTCTGCGCCGAAAGCGGTGCAAAGCACGTTAGCAGCTACCTGCTCAAAATCGAGCAGGGCACACCCTTTGAAAAGGTGGAAAAGCTGCTTGATTTACCCGACGAGGACGAGTGCTGCGATATGTATCTTGCTGCCTGCGAAGAGCTTGAAAAGCACGGCTACAGGCAGTATGAAATTTCAAATTTCGCCAAGGATGGCTATGAAAGCCGACACAATCTCATTTACTGGGACTGCCGAGAATACCTCGGAATAGGTGCGGCGGCACACTCCTTTTTCGGCGGAAAACGCTTTTATTTCCCGAGCGATGCCGCAGCTTTTATCAACGGCGCAAAGCCCGTTGATGATGGCGAAGGCGGCAGCTTTGAGGAATACGTTATGCTTCGTTTAAGGCTCACCGAGGGCTTGACAAACGAGGGCTGTAAAAGCCGCTTCGGCTTTGAAATTCCGACGAAAATGGTTGATAAATCAACGGTTTTCGAGAAAAACGGCCTGCTTATTTCTGACAGAAAAGGTATCCGCCTGACCCCTGAAGGCTTCCTCGTTTCAAATTCAATTATAGCTGAATTGCTCGATTAAAAAGCACCCAAACGGGTGCTTTTTTAATATTGCTAAATGCAAAACGCAAAGTGCAAAATTAAGGGTCGCTTCGCTCCGATTTATTATTTATTCTTTCTTACTTCAAATTACAGTTTAGCGGTTTCACTGCTAAACTGTAATTCACCACTCCAACTGTGCCGGATAAGGGTCATCACTTTTTGATAAGATATAGCGTAGTGTCTGCGTTTTGTCGTTGTAGGCAAAAACCAGATAATGGTCATCCCAATCGCTGAGCATACTGGCACCTTTGAAGAAATAGCACACCCAGTCTCCTTTGTTTACGGGATTAATCTTATTGACCTCATATTTGAGCTCCGTACCTGAAAAATCACCGTTTTCATAATCAATGTCAAAATCGGTATCTGTGCGCAGGCTCAGGGTTTTTTCAATTACCCTTGCCTTTGCTTTTTCGTACTCCATATTTTTAACTTCATAAAAATTCTGTTCTTTGATTTCGTCAAACAGCCCGTAATACTCTTCGCCGTGTATTTCTTCCAGAAGCTCTTTCATATCTTCTTCAGAAGTTGTATAGCCGGGTATGCTCCATTCGGCAAAAACCTCGTAGTAATCGCCGTCCAGACGGTAATAGTATTTTACGTTTTCGGCGTACTCAGGTACCTCGGACGGGAATATTTCGATTGCCTCTCTGTATATCCAATTAGCTTCTTTATAAAAGTCCAGATAGTGTTCAGGCTTGTCTGTTTCACAATGAATATCTCCACCGAAAAGCCAAGCGGAAAACATAAACCATACAGCCGCCAGCGGCGTAGCACCCGCAAACAAAGCAGACAGAGCAACGTTTGATTTAATTTTCATCTTATTTTTTCTGCGGAAGAAGCGGTTTTCCGTATTGCCACGATACAGTACGAGCCACAAAACGGAAAGAACAACAAACCATAAATTGGTAAGAGCTGCCCACCAAACCATTCCGCCGTCAAACTTCAAATGCTTATAGCTGAACCATTGCCACATAAACCAGCCCACGGGAATCAGACTTAAAATCGCACCGATACCACCGATAATGCTGAAAACCTGCCGTACAATTCTTTCGCCGAGTGAGGGCTCCATATCCTCTTTCGGCACAGGTTTTTCCACTGCGGAATTCACAAGCACGGCGCATAAACTTTCAAGCGTTATACCCTGCTCAAAATCTGCGTTTTCAAGTATTGCCACCGTGTCACTCTGCTGACTGATTTGCTCTTTGGTTTCTTCTATAAAAGCTTTAACCGTGCTTTCAGCCGCCTCGCCGCCGCTGATTATCTGCTTTATGCCGTTCATTGAAAAGCCTGCTTTTCGCAGCACGGCTACGTTTTTCAGTCTGTCGGCATCAGCCTGCGAAAAGTCTATTTTTCTTCTTCCGCTGTAATCTTCCGATATGCTTGGTGAAACCAAGCCGTTTTCAATATACAGCCTGATTGCCTTGTCGGTTAAACCTGTAAGCTGTGTTACCTCTTTTATTTTCAAGAAGATAACCCCCTTTCGGCACTATTCTAATATTCTGCCTTGGGTAAAAGTCAATAACGATTTTTATTTTTTCAGGGAAAAACCGTTTTTTCGGAGTATAATCACCGTTACCGCAAGCGAAATTATTGCCAAAGCGGTTGTTGCGGTTACGATTTTGAAATTTGTCCTTGCAGGTTTATCGCTCGTTTTTGCGCACAGAAAATCCTCACCGTATTGCGAAACACAGATAAACTCTTCGCCGTTTTCGTTTTTTACAAGCCAAAAATTTTTCATCACACACGACCAAATTTTTTCCTTGCTTTCAAATTCTGAAAAATCGGGATACATATCTATGCACCTGTATGTATCACCTTTATATTCAACCTCGTATTCGCTTACCAAACCGCCGTTTTGGTTTTCGTGCGGAATATTGTACATTACAAACGGCACGGCAAGGGTTATCAGCCAAAGGACAATGACTGCCGTTATTTTGAATTTGTTGTTTTTCATTTTTTGCCTTCTTTTTGACGATATATTTGCGTTTCACGCAAATGCGATATAATTTCAGTTCCTGAAATTGCGATATACCCTCATTTCGGGTGCGATATGACAAAAATTCCATAGAATTTTTGTCACTATACTTATTTGCAAGCAAATAAGTATAAAAAACAAAGCTACGCTAAGCATACCGTTGCGGTACACTTTACGCAGCCGTTTTTATTATATTATGTAGAAAATACGCAGAAATGCGGAAAACTTATGCGTAGCGCTGGCCGAGAATCTTGAGGATTTCCTGAGCCTCTTCCTCTGTGAGAGTTACGCCCTTGCCCATCTTCTCGTGCTCGGGTGCCCACTCACGGATGTCGAGCTTGGGCTCTCTGCCGTTCCAGCTGATGAGATTGAGTTCCTTTGTCCAGCCCTTTGCTGTTTCGGAAAGTGTGCCGAGAGTTTCAACGATTTCATAGGTGAATTCAGGCATTGGTATTTCTCCTTTAAACTAATAGTCGCTTCGTTAAGCGTATACGGTTGTATTATATAATTATAATTATTATTAATCAATGTTATTTTAAATATTTAATAAAAAGTTTACAATTATATATCATATTTTCTGCCCTTTGTGCATAAAACTGTTAAGTTGAATAAATTTTAGCTTCGGAAAAATGTTAAAATCTAACTATTCGGCATTGCATTAAACTCAAAAAAAGGGTATAATAACAATGTATAAAATTTTTTAAAATGGGAAGATTTTTGCGTTAAGTTTTAATCTTCCGAAAGGAAAAGATATGGCAAAGAAGACAGTACAATTCACAGAAACCGTTCTGCGTGATGCCAACCAGTCTCTTATCGCCACAAGAATGCCTATTGAGGATTTCAAGGGTATTCTCGGTGAACTCGACAAAGCGGGTTACTACTCGCTCGAGTGCTGGGGCGGCGCAACCTTTGACTCCTGCCTTCGTTACCTCAACGAGGACCCGTGGGTCAGACTCCGCACGATCAAAGAGGCTTGTCCCAACACCAAGCTTCAGATGCTTCTCAGAGGTCAGAACCTTCTGGGCTACAAGCACTACCCCGATGATGTTGTACGCAAGTTCGTTTCCAAGAGCGTTGAAAACGGTATTGACGTAATCCGTATTTTCGACGCACTCAACGACCTTCGCAATGTTGAGGTGGCGGTTGACCAGACGCTTAAAAGCGGCGCTATCGCTTCCGGTACAATCTGCTACACCACAAGCCCCATCCACAATATTGAAAGCTATGTAAAGGTTGCAGAGGGCTTCGAGAAAATGGGTGTGCAGACACTGTGTATCAAGGACATGGCAGGTATTCTTGCTCCGCAGGAGGCATACGACCTTGTCAAGGCACTCAAGAGTGCTGTCAAACTTCCCGTTGTTGTCCACACACACTCCACAACAGGTCTCGGTATGCTCACACTCCAGAAGGCTGTTGAGGCAGGCGCAGACATCATCGACACAGCTATTTCCAGTCTTTCAGGCGGTACAAGCCAGCCCCCGACGGAAACACTCGTCTACGCTCTCAAGAATCAGGGCTACAAGGTTGACCTTGACCCGAAGGTTCTTTCCAAAATCAACGGCTACTTCAAGCCGCTTCGTGCAAAGTACCTTGAAGAAGGCGTTCTCAACCCCGTTGTTATGGCAACGGAAACAGACGCTCTGGACTATCAGATTCCCGGCGGTATGCTTTCCAACCTTGTTGCTCAGCTCACCGCACAGGGTAAGCTCGACAAGCTTGACGAAGTTCTTGCCGAAACACCCAGAGTACGTGAGGACCTCGGTTATCCTCCCCTTGTAACTCCCATGAGCCAGATGGTCGGTGTTCAGGCAACCTTCAACGTTCTTCTGGGCGAGAGATACAAGAACATCTCCAAGGAAGTAAAGGCTTATATCAAGGGCGAATACGGCAAGGCACCCGGCAAGGTAAGCAAGGAGCTTCAGAAGCTCGTTCTCGGCGACGAGAAGCCCTTCACAGGCCGCTTTGCAGACACTCTTGAGCCCGGCTTTGAGGCCGCAAAGGAGGAGCTCGGCAAGGACGCACGCTGTGACGAGGACGTTCTTTCCTACATTGCCTTCCCCCAGCAGGCACAGGCCTTCTTCGAGGCAAGAAAAGAGAGAGAAAAGAACACATTCAGATACGCAATAAAGGAAATCAAGGAGTGATCAGTCAATGTTAGCAGGAAAAGCACTTGGTCTGACTGATGCGTTACTCGTTTCCGTTGTCGGCATTCTTGTCGTTATGGCAGAGCTTGCACTGCTTGCGGTGCTCGTTTATCTGCTTTCACGCATAATCCGCACACTTGCAGACAAGGGTGAAAAAGACGGTGCGCAGTCCGTTGCAGCAATCGGCGAAAACGGTGTTGCTAAAACGGCTTCCGCTTCTTCGGGCAGCTCCGCACAGAGCCGTGTTGAGCTTTACGGAGTTGACGAGGCTACTGCCGCCGCAGTTATGGCTTCACTCAGCCACGGCATAGGCAAGCCGCTTGAGCACCTTGATTTCAAATCAATAAAGCTGCTCGATCAGCCGCTCCAGCTCATCGGTGTTGATGAGCCGACAGCCGCAGTTGTAATGGCAACGCTCAGTTATCAGACAGGTATTCCGCTCGAAAAGCTCGATTTCAAATCAATCAGAGCACTCGAATGGAACGGTATAGATGAACCCACAGCCGCAGTTATTATGGCACTTGTCAGCCATCAGACGGGTATTCCGCTTGAAAGGCTCGACTTCAAATCAATCAGACTTATTGAAGAATAATAGAGAAAGGTAAAGGTAAAAAACAATGAAATACATCGTAACACTTAACGGCAAGAACTATGAGGTAGAGGTCAACGAGACCGATGCAGTTATCACAAACGTAACAACAGCTCAGGGCGCTGCTCCTGCTCCCGTTGCTGTTGCCGCTCCCGCACCTGTTGCAGCACCCGTTGCAGCTCCTGCTCCCGCAGCAGCACCTGCCGAGGAAGCTGCTCCCGCTCCCGTTGCCGCTCCCAGCGCAGACGGTCAGAAGTGCGTAAGCCCCATGCCCGGCACTATCCTCAAGGTACTCGTAAGCCAGGGTCAGGCTGTCAAGGCAGGCGACGTTCTCTTCATCCTCGAGGCTATGAAGATGGAAAACGAAATCACAGCAGAGTTTGACGGCACAGTCAAGCAGATTCTCGTTACAAACGGCACAGTTGTCAACACAGACGACGTTCTTGCAGTATATTAATCGGAGGCATAAGATTTTATGGACTTTTTAGGTGTTTTAACAGGCATCTGGGAAAGCTCCGGTCTTGCGGTTATGACGTGGCAGCAGGGTGTTATGCTCCTTGTTTCGTTCTTACTTTTGTTTATGGCAATTGTCAAGAAGTACGAGCCCATGCTGCTTCTTCCCATCGCCTTCGGTATGCTGCTTGCCAACCTTCCTGCGGCAGGTCTTATGGCAGACCCGACGGGACTTATGGATGACTCTAACATCATAGCAGGCGCCCATTGGTACGACACGGGTGTGTTAAGACTTATTTACGCAGGTGTCAAGAGCAGTATTTTCCCTTGCCTTATCTTTATGGGTGTCGGCGCAATGACGGACTTCGCTCCCCTGCTTGCCAACCCCTCGAGCCTTCTGCTCGGTGCAGCAGCACAGCTCGGTATTTACGTTGCATTCATTCTTGCCATTCTGCTCGGCTTTGAGCCTGCAGAAGCCGCAGCAATCGCCATTATCGGCGGTGCAGACGGTCCCACGGCAATTCTTACCGCTTCCAAGCTGGCAGACCACCTGCTTGCTCCCATTTCGGTTGCGGCATATTCATATATGGCTCTCATTCCGCTTATCCAGCCCCCCATTATGCGTGCGCTCACAACAAAGAAAGAGCGTGAGGTCAAGATGGGTCAGCTCCGCAAGGTAAGCAAGACAGAGCTTGTTGTTTTCCCGATTATTGTTACCGTTCTCTGCGTTCTCATTCTTCCGAGCGTTGCTCCCCTCATCGGTATGCTTATGCTCGGCAACCTCTTCAGAGTAAGCGGTGTTGTTGAAAGACTCAGCGACGTTGCACAGAACGCACTTTGCAATATCGTTACCATCCTTCTCGGTGTTACAGTCGGTGCAACTGCAAACGGTGAGCAGTTCTTAAAACTCGATACTCTTATGATTATCGGCATCGGTCTGCTCGCTTTCTCCTTCTCAACCGCAGGCGGCGTTCTCCTTGGCAAGCTGATGTATATTATCACCAAGGGCAAGGTCAACCCCCTTATCGGTGCGGCAGGCGTTTCCGCCGTTCCCATGGCTGCCCGTGTTGCCCAGGTTGAGGGCAAGAAGGCAAACCCGACAAACTTCCTGCTTATGCACGCTATGGGTCCCAATGTTGCAGGCGTTATCGGCTCCGCAGTTGCAGCAGGCTTTATGATGCTACTTTTCCAGGCTAAGTAATTCAACCGCATTTTCTTCGGTTAAGCACTCCCAGTGCTCATCGGTAATTTCGGTGAGCAGGGAATTTTCACCAATGACATTACAGAATTCGGGCAGGCAGAGCCTTATGCGCCCTGCCCCCGAATGAGGTCGGAGCAACAAACGGTACTTATTTTCAAGGCGGTAAAGCCTGCTGTCACAGGGATAACCCGCAAAGCTTATTCTCCTTGCACAGTCACACAGCGTCTGTGCATTTTCAAATTCACAGGTTATGTATTCCCCTCTTTTTATCAGATAACGTTTTGTGCGGCGTGAATTTTTCTCGTCCTGTTCAACCGAAAAGAACAGCACACAGCCGCCTGCCTCGTGGCGCATTGCTTCAACAAAAAGTCTGCCCGAGGTATCCAGCTCCCTGCCGAGAGTTCTGCGTGCACGGGAGAGTATAGTCCAGATCACACGCTTTGTTTCTACTCTTGAATAATCCATCTCCTCATAGGTGATATTGAGATTTTTCATATCCTCTTCGGAGAGTTCGACTATAATTGTTTCGTCTGTAAGCGATTCTATTTTCATATTCTTACCCCCTGCATCATGATAGCTACATATAAATCGTAACCCTTTATTCGGTCAAAAATCAAGGCACAAATAATGGTATTAAAGAAAGGAGATTTGCACTATGTCGGAAAATTTTTCAACCAAGGCTACCCGTTCCTTACAGCTTGATATGCTCGCAATTCTCCTGCTTCCGTGCGTAAGTGCGTGGTATTTCTACGGCACAAAGGCGCTCAGACTTATTGCCGTGAGTGTTATCGTTGCCGTGCTTTGTGAATTCTTCGGCAGAAAGCTTCTGCGCCAGCCCGCAACAGTAAGCGACCTGAGCGCAGTTACAACAGGCATTATTTTAGCGCTTATGCTGCCTGCAAACGCCCCAGTGTGGATGCCTGCAATCGGCAGCAGCTTTGCCGTAATTGCCGCAAAGCTCCCCTTCGGCAGAAACGAAACACTGCCCTTCTCACCTGCCGCAGCAGGTATGGCCTTTTTAACTATATGCTTCTCCGACCTGATTTTTGACTATCCACGAATTGTCGCAAACACAGCCCTCACAGGCTCAAGCGGCTCTTCGCTTGCATATCTGCTTTCGCAGAATACATCTATCAGCTTAAGCTCGGTCAAGGCTATTGACATTTTCACGGGCAATTACCCCGGCCCTATGGGCGCAGGCTGTATTATCGTTCTTTTCGGCAGTGCGCTTTATATGCTTATCCGCCGCACAAAGCTTTTTATAAGCGTTGCAGGCTTTATGGCAGGTGCCGCATTTACGGCGCTTTGCTTCCCGAGAGTTACAAGCCGCCTGTCATCGGTTGTGCTTGAGCTTGTTGCAGGATATATGATATTTGCAGCCCTCTTCCTTCTCACAGAGCAGGGCACGCAGCCCAAGCTCCCCCTGAGCCGTCTGCTTTACGGTATCAGCGCAGGTGCAGTGTGTATGCTTATGCGCCGTTTCGGTGCATTCGAAGAATGTGCGTGCTTTGGCATACTTATAATCAACGCCGTATGGAATGCCGTTGACAGACAGCTTGTAAAAGCACTCAACAAGAAGGCAGAGGGAGGCACGAAAAATGCGTAAATCCCGTTCATTTGCCGCCATTGCCGGTACTTTCATATTATGTCTCGGGCTTGCCTGCTGTTCGGCAGACGAGGTTAAAACCAAGGACGAAATCTTCGGCTTTGAGCACAATGATGTAATCAGAGAGGAAACCACCACAACCGAATTCTATACCGAAGAATTTTTCTGGGAATTCACGGAAGAAAGCAGCTCTGCCGACAATGAAGAAAGCAGGAGCAACGAGCCTTCCGCAAGCACAACGGCACCGAAGACCACAAAGCCACGCCGTACAACCACAACGAAGCCTGCCTCCACCACCTCCGCACCCACAACGCAGGCAACAACGGTGCCCACCACACGCAAGCCCATAGTTACCGAACCGCCCGAAATAGAATACCCGACGGTTACGACAACCATACTGACGGTCGAGGACGAGGAAGACAAAGCATTTGAAGCCGAGCTTCTCCGCCTTGTTAACGCAGAACGTGACAAGAAAAACCTGCCCACCCTTAAATATTCCAAAGACCTTGCAAAGGCCGCAGACATACGTGCCCGTGAGCTTACGGTAACCTTTTCCCACACAAGACCCGACGGCACGACCTGCTTTACGGTAAGCGAATTTGTTTACGGCGAAAACATTGCTTCAGGTCAGACAAACCCGACATCCGTTGTCAATTCCTGGATGAACAGTCAAGGGCACAAGGACAACGTTCTCAACGAAACCTACAAATCAGCCGCTATAGGCTGTTATAACGACGGCGAAACCTATTACTGGGTACTGCTGTTCGGATATTGATTTTTAAAATTCCAATTAACTTATTAAGGAGGCTTAACGATGGCTGAAAACAGCAAAAACCCCGGCTTACTGCTTCGTAACGCAGGTATATTCAACCCCGTGCTTGTTCAGGCCGTCGGCCTTTGTCCTGTTGTTGCCATGGCAACGACAATCAAAGGTGCCGCCCTGCTGAGCATTGTTGCCGCAATTGCGATAACACTCAGCGAGGTTATCGCCTCCGCCTTCCTTAAAGTAATCCCCCGTTGGATAAGAACGGGCATATACATCATAATCGGCTGTGCACTCGTTGTTCCGATTATGTACCTTATCGAAAAAGTCAACCCCGAGCTTTTCGGCACGCTCGGTATTTATCTGCCCGTAATGGCGGTCAACTCTCTGCTTGTACTGCGTTGCGAGCGTTTTGCAGTAAGAATCAAGCCGCTTGCCGCACTTGCAGACGGTGCAACAGCCTCCGCTGGCTACGCCGCCGTACTTCTGCTGGTAGGCGCAATGCGTGAAATTATCGGCAGCGGTGCAATTGCTGGCTTTAAATTCTGGGAAGGCAGGACTCTTACGGGTCTTCTTCTCCCCTTCGGCGGCTTCCTTATGATAGGCTTTGCAGGTGCCGCACTCAGAAGCCTTATTTCCGCCTACTGGCCGAAATATCTTGACAAAAAGCAGCCCAAGCCCAGGCACGGCAAAAAGCTTCACGCCCCCAAGCCCGAGCCTAAAGTCAGCATTGCTGCAATACTGCCCGACCTGACACCCGAGGAAACAGACATATCCTTTGATGATATCCCTGCCGAAATTCAGCCCGAAGCTGAACCGGAAGCAGAAGAAGCTGTTACCGAAGAAGCTCCCGTTGCAGCCGAGGAAGAAGCAACAGAAGCTGTTGAGGTTGAAGAAAAAACCGAAACAGAAAACGAGCCCGAGGAAAATCCCGAGCCCGAAAAGCATACACAATATGAAGAACTGAAAATTGAAGACGTTGCCGTTGAGACGAAGCCCGAAGCAACAAACGAAAAGCATTACAGCTTTGACGATGTTGCAGACGACGAGCTTGAAAAGCTGATGAGCCGTTCAATGGACGATGTTTTCGGACATAAGGAGGGCAAGGAATGATTTACGCATTTTTGAACGCCTCCATGTTTGCCCTGCTACTGCAGAACCTTGTTTTCAACGGCGGCTTCGGTATGAGTGAGGCAATAAGAATTGCCACAAAGCCGAGAGATTTCTTCCCCATTGCCCTGCTTGTTGCCTTTTTCACAAGTGCAACTGCGGCAGCCTGCTCCGCACTTGATGCCATTCCCGCAATCAACGCTTTGAGCACCTCACTTCACCTTGCGGTTTACTGCGGTGTGCTTGCGGTGATATACCTCGGCTTTACAGCCATCATCAAGCTCGTGCTCAAACGCAACACAAACGACATTCACCGTATCGGTATGGCGGCTGTCAACACGCTTGTGCTTGCCGTTCCTATGATTAACCGCCGTGCCGCCTTTGACGTTATTGAGTCAATAGGTCTGGGTATCGGCGCAGGCGTAGCGTTCATCATTGCGGTTGTGCTCATAGGCGAAGGCGAAAGCCGCCTGAGAAATAACGAAAGCATCAGCCCGTTTTTCAAGGGCAAGCCCGTAACCTTTATCTACATCGCCCTTATTTCCCTCGGCTTTGCAGGCCTCTCGGGAACATCTTTATTCATTTAAAGAATAAATTTATTATTTATTATTTATTCTTTCTTCTTTAAATTCATTTCGAGGTACCACCCTATGGATGATAATAAAACTTCAAAGGAACAGCTTCCGGAGGATTTCCGTCCCGTAATCCCCGAGCCGGAAAAGCACCGCAGAGCAATACTGCAATTCAGCAAAAACTACCCCGTTGAGGAGTCCCCCACCTCCACCCACACGCTCAGCTTTGCGCAGGAGGAGGCACGCCGCAAGGCATATTCAGCAGCATCATACGTACTTTTGCTGATACTGGTGTTTATAGTAACATTTGTAATTACGGACACCTGCATTCAGATTTCAAAAGAGCCCATACCCGAAACGACCTCGGCAGTGCAGCAGGTACAAGAAGAAATAACACAACCTGAATAATAACTAAAACCACTCGTCTCATTTTACAGGACGAGTGGTTTTAACTTCACTTAGTTTTCAATAATTTCCGCCTTTGTGATAATAATATCCGTCAGCGGTTTGTCGTTTGCGTCACGTTCAACCTCAAGGAAGGAATCGACAACCTTCATACCCTCGATAACCTTGCCGAAGGCGGCATACCGGCCGTCGAGAGAGGCACCGTAGTTATCGTTATAGCAGATAAAGAACTGACTGCTTGCGGAGTTGTAATCGTTTGTTCTTGCCATTGAAACAACGCCACGAACGTGACTGTCGGCAAGCGGATTGTCAACGCCGTTTGCGGCAAATTCGCCCTTAATCTGCTTCTGGCCGGGGTTTGTTCTTCCGTCGCCGTCGGGGTCGCCGCCCTGTGCAACAAACGGGCCAAGCTTACCCTCTGCAATACGGTGGAAGGTTACACCGTCATAAAAGCCCTCCTGAACAAGACCGACGAAATTTGCAACCGTAATCGGTGCGTATTCGGGGTAAAGCATCATTGTGAAGCTGCCGATATCCTTGCCGCCGCACTCCATATCAAAACGTACCTTGACGGTATCCGTGATTTCGCCGACGATAATTTTTGTCGGACCGTCTGCACCGCCGATGATTGCGATATCCTTGTCGCCGCAAGCGGATAGGCACAAGCAAACGGTAATTGCGGAAAGCGCAATGCAGAGAATTTTAAAAATAATACTTTTTTTCATCTTTTGTCACCTTTTCACAACAGTTTTGTAATTTAATTAATTATAGCATACTATGTTTGTTTTTTCAATCGTCTAAATTCGCTTGACGGAAAACGACAACAGGTATAAAATAGAGTTACTAATTTTAAGGAGCAAGCTATGTCACACCTTATTGATGTTAAAGATGTATATAAAATTTACAACCCCGGCGAAAACGAGGTGCACGCACTTGACGGCGTGAGCCTCACTATCGACAGGGGTGAGTTTGTTGCGATTATAGGTCAGTCGGGCTCGGGTAAAAGCACGCTTATGAATATGCTCGGTCTGCTTGATGTGTGCACATCGGGCAGCTACGAGCTTGACGGCGTTGACGTTTCCACAATGACAGACGACCAGCTTTCCGAAATCCGCAACAAGGAAATCGGCTTTATTTTCCAAGGCTTCAACCTTATCCCCAGCCTTACCGCACAGGCAAATGTCGAGCTGCCGCTTGTTTACAGAGGAGTAAAAGCAGAGCAGAGGCACGAGCTCAGCGAGAGCGCACTCAAAAGAGTAGGCCTTGAAAAGCGTATGCACCACCTGCCCAACCAGATGTCGGGCGGCCAGCAGCAACGTGTTGCGATTGCAAGAGCAGTTGCGGCAAAGCCCCCCGTTATTCTCGCCGACGAGCCTACAGGCAACCTCGACAGCCGCTCGGGAAAGGAGGTTATGCAAATCCTGCACGAATTACATAAAGAGGGCAGAACGGTAATCCTCATCACCCACGACAACGGCATAGCAGAAGAAGCCGAGCGTGTAATCCGCATCCAGGACGGAAAGATTGTAGAAGATTATAAAAACGAGAAATAAATAGGAACCCCCCGGCTTAGCCGGGGGTTCTTCATATGCGGGCAAAGCCCTTCCTATACTGGCAACGCCTGGAGGCGCACCCTACGACTACCAACCGCAAAGGTTTGTTACTTACTTACCCGTAAACGGGTCTGTGT
>JAFXBF010000015.1 GCA_017516745.1 Clostridia bacterium | reverse complement strand
TATCTACGAAATAAATGGATACTATCTATTTAAAAGTTCATATACAGATTTATGGTTTGATTTGAATTATGATAATTATAATGTAAAATTAGAGGAAAAAAGTGGAGCTGCTCCTCAAAACTTCAATATACAAATATGTGAAAAATTCAATGTAAATTATTATAGTTTAGATAATTTAATTGAAGAATACAGTCAGATAAAGTTTGAAAACAATTCAATTAATTTGAAACAAGATATCCCAATTAGAAAAAATTACGTATTTAGAGAATGGAATACCGTTGCCGATGGTAGTGGTGTAAGCTATAACCCTGGTGATATTTATAGCGACAATACGGATCTAACTCTCTACGCAATATGGGAACACGATACATTTTCTTTGGGAAATGATACGCTGAACATTGACAAAACCAACGCTTTAATTTCCGGCAGGGATTTGTTCGGCATTTCACAAGCACAGCTTGAAGCCCAATTCGGCAACGGAAATCTGAAAGTAACAATGAAAGACAAAAACCGTGTGACAACGGGAACTATGCTTGAGCTTGTTGATGTCGATAACCTTGTTTACGACACCCTAACAGTTGTTATTTTCGGTGATGTCAACGGCGACGGATGGTATGACGGCAATGACGCTTTCCTTGTAAATCTCATTGTCAATGGTATGCTTGATAAGGACGATGTCGGCGAGGCGGTATGGACTGCGGCAGACTGCAACCACGACGGCATAATCGACAAAAAGGACGTTGATTTGCTCACAGGTGCAGGTCTGTTGCTCAACAACGTTGACCAGTCCGCAACACAGGCTGAACTCGAAGCAAACACATTCTATATTGAATATATGGGTCTCATCGACCAGAGCGTTGATGTTGATATAAATGACAACACAAACATTGATGATAACGTAGGGCAGGGACTTGCTCCTGCCGAAACAGGCAACACAGATTTTGAAGCAATCTTTATGAATATAATCGCATTCATCCAAAAGATTTACTCTTATCTGTTTTCAATATTATTCTGATTAAACCGCAACACCCGACGGAATACCCCGTCGGGTGTTGTGTTGCAGAAGGATAAATACCAGTTTATTTAAGTGCAGAATGCAGAACGAAGTGCCGTTAGGCTCCGATTTAAAAATGCTCCGCATACACCTCATCAGTCACCTGCGGTGACAGCTTCCCCTCGTAGGGGAAGCCTTTAGATGAAGTAGAAACGTTGGTGGCCTTCCCCTTGAGGGGAAGGGGGACCGCCGAACGGCGGTGGATGAGGTGCATAAAAGAACCCGACAAACTCTAATTTGTCATAAAGACGAAAATTCAAGCAAAAATTTGTAAGTCTGCACAAACTTTTTGAAAAATTAAAAGTGAGCAAATCGTATGAAAACACGAGAAAACGGGAGAAAAACGGAGCTTGCGTTTGCTAAATTAATTTTTTTAAAAATAAGTGTTGACAACGGTTTTGGCTTGTGGTAGTATATTCGAGCAATGAAATAAAAAATCTTAATTCGGAGGAAAAGCTAATGTCAACTTATATGCCCAAAGCAGGCGAAATCACACGCAGCTGGTATGTTCTTGACGCTGCAGGCAAGCCTCTGGGTAAGGTAGCTGCTCAGGCCGCTGTTCTTCTTCGTGGCAAGCACAAGGCTATCTTCACACCCAATGTTGATTGCGGCGATCATGTAATCATCATTAACGCTGAGAAGGCAGTTCTCACAGGCAACAAAATCAACCAGAAAATGTACTACCACCACACTGGTTACATCGGTAACATGAAGGAAGTTAAGTACAGCACCCTTATGAAGACAAAGCCCGAGTTTGCTATGCAGCTCGCTGTCAAGGGTATGATTCCGGACAACACTCTCGGCCGCAACGCACTTGGCCGCCTTCGTATCTACAAGGGCGCAGAGCACAAGCACGCAGCACAGAAGCCCGAAGAGTGGGCTCTTTAATCGAAGGGAGGCAAATGAATAATGTACGAAACTAATCCTTATTTCTATGGTACAGGCCGCAGAAAGCAGTCTGTAGCACGTGTACGTGTTTACGCAGGTACAGGTAAAATCATCATCAACGACCGTTCAATCGACGATTACTTCGGTCTTGATACACTCAAGCTCATTGTTCGCCAGCCCCTCGAGCTCACCGGCACAACCGAGAAGTTCGACATCATCTGCCGTGTAAGCGGCGGCGGTGTTTCCGGCCAGGCCGGCGCAATCCGTCACGGTCTTTCCCGTGCTCTCCTTCAGTACGACGATGCTGTTCGTCCCGTACTCAAGAAGGCAGGCTTCCTCACTCGTGACCCGAGAATGAAGGAAAGAAAGAAGTACGGTCTCAAAGGCGCACGTCGTGCACCCCAGTTCTCAAAGAGATAACTTCATATTGCTCAAAAAATCAACCTCGAAGGCTTCGGCTTTCGAGGTTTTTTGTTGTATAGCAATATGAGTTGCCAATTTTTATTTGGCTGTATTTTATTTAGATGTTACTTCACAATGCTTGCCGATGCTGAACATTGTTTTCGGAAATTGCTGCTGCTTTCCGCAAACGGTGATACCGTCAAGTTCAACCTGAACCGTGTTTGTGTCGCTGTCTGTGCCTGCAATTTTCGGCTTCATATACGAGGTATAGGAAATATTACGGAAAACAACATTTTTAATCTCAAAATTTTCCGCCTCTTCGTCGTAAATCTTCACGAGAATGGGTCTGCCTTCGTCACGGAATATTTCAATGTTTTCAAAAAGTACGCCGTCAATACTGCCTTCGGTTTGCTCTGCTACGACGACAAGCGAGCCTATTCTGTCATTATCCCATATTCCGTCACGGTAAACAACAGCACAGTCACGGAAGGTGACATCGGAAATCTGCTTGTTCACTTCGCCTGTAATACCGAAGCACCTTGCATAGCCGCCCCACGCAATACAGTTTGTGAATGTGATATTCCGACTGTCCATTATACCGCCTAACGCCTTAACCTCAAAGGTATCATCTGCCACTCTTGCAAAGCAGTTGTCGACGGTTACATTGTGGCTGTTGCAGATTGCAAAGCCATCGCAGTTGCCACGGTTGCCGATGATATCAACATTATCAATTTGCACACCGTCACAGCAGTAGGAAATAAATGACCACTCGGGTGAATTGATAATTTTTACATCTCTGACTTTTACATTGTTGCAGCTGGTGAAAACAACGCCTCTTCTTTCCCGCCTGTCAAGACGTGTCATATCAATTACGCCTCTGCCTGTAAGAGTTATGTTGTTGCAGTTATAAAAATTGATAAAAGGATATCTTGTAAGACCTATGCTATTGTCTCCGGGTGCAGACGGCTCAAGATATTTGTTTTCATCCTCTGCGCAGTCAATATCGTAAAGGTGGTTTGCTATAACATAAGCACCTTCACGCAGGTAAATAACAAGATTTTCATTTCCGACGAGGTTAACATAATCATACTGATAAACACCTTTATCAAGTACCCATACGCTATCCTCACCATATTCTTCTATGTATGCGGCAATCTCTTTGTCTTCATCAACCTTTTCACGCACCATAAGCGTGTAGCCGTAGTACTGATTTGCACCGTTGAAAAGGAAGGTGTAGATGCCTGTTTTATTGATTGATGCTGTTACCGTGTTATCCTCGCAAAGCGCCTTTACGCCGTGGGATTCGGGCAAAACAACAGCGTTTTTAAGTGTCACATCGGCACCCGTTATTTCAATGTTGAAGGAAAAATCTTCGTTTGTATCAACATAAATTTCGGAAAAAGAATGAAGCGTGCCCGTATCGTCGGCACGGATGAAAACTACCGAAGCGTAAACGGGTATTTCAGTGCCGCTTACCTTTGCTGTGTAATAGGGTGATATTGTTATGCCGTTTATGTCGTCATATCCGCCCGATTGCACATATTCGGGAAGCTGCGCCGAAGCTCGGCCTACAAGCTCCTGCTCGGTGAGCCCCGCTTCCTCAAGGGTGATTATCGCTTCTTCGGGGTATTCAAGAAACGAAAAATCAAAGCCTTCGCTTTCGGGATAAACGGTAGCCGGGAAGAGCAGATTTGAGAAAAATACGCAGACGGTTGTAAAAACAGTGAACAGGAATTTTATGAATGCTTGCATTTGTTAAATCTCCTTGTTGAATTTTATTGTTTTATGTAGTCGGGGAAATTCACTTCTGTGTGGTCATATTCATACCTCACATCGGGTTTGATTTTTATCTGTATTTAAAAGTAACACAAATCAGCTTCAAAGTCAAAACTGTAACGGATAATTTTCGGAAAATTTCAGAAAAAGTGTTGACAAATGAATTTCATAGTGCTATATTCAATCCAATAAATGCGATGAGCAGAAACCAGTAGGTCGGAAAGAATCTGGAGAGAGTTGCCGGTTGGTGCGAGGCAAAGAGGGCGTCCTTCACGAATTCATTCTGTTAGCAGTGCACTGAATAAGAGTAATCTTTAGTAGGATGCAACGGGAGTTCCCGTTACAGAACTAAGGTATGTCAGTACCTGATAAGGCCGCTACCGTGAGATGGCGGTAAACTGAGGTGGTACCACGGGATTTAAAATTCTCGTCCTCTGTATTCTTAATCGGAATGCGGAGGGCTTTTTTGTTTTCCTTTCACATTTCCGAAGCCTCAAATTAAGAAAGGGTGGTCAGAATGGCACAGAACTACTATCAGAAAGAAATCGAAACAATGTCTGCTGAAGAAATGAGAAAGCTTCAGTCCGAAAAACTCGTCAAGCAGGTAAAGCACGTTTATGAGAACGTAGAGTATTACCGCAACCTTATGGATGAAAAGGGCGTAAAGCCCGAGGATATCAGGGGGATTGAGGATTTGCACAAGCTGCCTTTTATCTCAAAGGCAGACCTGCGTGACGCCTATCCCTACGGCCTTCTTGCAAAGCCGCTTGAAGACTGTGTCCGTATTCAGTCAACCTCGGGCACAACAGGCCGCCGTGTAGTTGCTTTCTATACACAAAACGATATTGATTTGTGGGAGGACTGCTGTGCACGTGCAATTGTAGCTGCAGGCGGCTCAAATAAGGATGTCTGTCAGGTTGCATACGGCTACGGCCTTTTCACGGGCGGCCCCGGCCTCAACGGCGGCTCACACAAGGTCGGCTGTCTTACACTTCCGATGTCATCCGGTAACACGGAGCGTCAGATTCAGTTTATGACGGATCTGAGCGCAACTATTCTCTGCTGTACTCCGTCCTATGCGGCATACATAGGCGAAACGCTCAAGGAGCAGGGCTACAAGCCCGAGGATATTCCGCTTAAGGCGGGTATATTCGGCGCAGAGCCCTGGACAGAGGAAATGCGCAGAGGTATTGAAAACACCCTCGGCATCAAGGCTTACGATATTTACGGCCTTACCGAAACAACGGGCCCCGGCGTTGCGTTTGAGTGCAGTGAGCAGACGGGTATGCACATTAATGAGGACCATTTCTATGCGGAAATCATAGACCCCGATACGGGTGAGGTTCTTCCCGAGGGCAGCAAGGGCGAGCTTGTTTTCACCTCTCTTGACAAGGAAGCCTTCCCGCTTCTTCGTTACCGCACACGCGATATCTGTGTTCTTTCACGCAAGAAGTGTTCCTGCGGCAGAACGCTTGTCAAAATGGCAAAGCCCATGGGAAGAACGGACGATATGCTCATTATCCGCGGTGTCAACGTATTCCCGAGCCAGATTGAAACAGTTCTTCTTAACGAAGGCTATGAGCCCAACTACCAGATTATTGTTGACCGTGTGAACAATAACGATACTTTTGAAGTCAACGTTGAAATGACTGCCGAAAAGTTCACCGATAAGCTCAGCGACATTATCGCTATGGAAAAATCGCTTGCAAACGCAATGAAGACGATGCTCGGCATCAATCCCAGCGTTCACCTTGTTGCTCCCAAGAGCATCGCAAGAAGCGAAGGCAAGGCAGTGCGTGTTATCGACAAGCGTAAATTAATCTGAGAGGAGAAATAACAATGGCAATCAAGCAGTTAACGGTTTACGTACAGAACAAAAAAGGTGCTATGGCATCTCTTACGGATGTTCTTGCAAAGAACGACGTGAATATCCGTGCCCTTTCCATTGCAGAAACCGAGGATTTCGGACTGCTTCGTATTATTGTAGATAATGAAACAGCCGCAACAAAAATCCTTGAAGAAAACAGCTACCTTATCAAGGCGATTGACGTTGTCGGCGTTAAAATCGGCGATAAGCCCGGCGCACTCACAGGCGCACTTGACGTGCTAGACAAGGCAGGTATAGACGTTGAATACCTCTATGCGTTTATGGCAAGAACGGAAAAGCACGCCTACGTTGTTCTTCGTGTTGAGGATAACGGCGCCGCTGAAGCCGCACTTGAAGGCGCAGGCTACCACCTTATCACAAACGCAGATATCTGCAAGCTGTAAGCCGGTAAACCCCAACGCACACCGTAAATGCGGTGTGCGTTTTTTGCAGGGAATAGCTTGCTTTTGAATTACGGTTTGTCGAGATAATTCGTAATTCGCAATTCGCAATGCGTAATGCGTAATTGTGGGTCGCTACGCTCCAAATTTTAAATAAACCTTTATGTTATGTCATTCTGAACGAAAGTGAAGAATCTTTTAGACTTTAAGATTCTTCGGCTTCGCCTCAGAATGACACGCTTTTAAGGTTTTAATTACAATTGGGTGTGGGTGAAACCCACCATTAATTACGAATTACGCATTGTTTGTCCTCGACAAACTCTAATTTGCAGGTGCAATTTGGCGTATCAATAAACAACATCAAAACACCGCCGTGCGGAGTCTGTCCGTACGGCGGTGTTTTGTATGACCAAGTTGTGCTTTTATGCGGCGTGTGTGTACCAAAGAATAATATAGCCCGTCTTCCCGCCGTAAGTTACTTTACCCCACGCAGCAGGATACGTCGTTCCGTCTTTGGTATAAGTACCGTTCCAATTTATCGAAGATATCGACACTGTTTTGTTAGCCGGTACAGAGCCCAATTTTGTTGCCGAACTACTTGCACTACTTCTAATATAATTGATTGCTGTAGTATCTTTTTCGAGCGATAAAGTATAGGTATAAACATCACTGTAGTACCCTTTCGAATAATAGCGTACTTTAACTGTTCCAGGTTGAGAAATATACATATAATCATCAGCTATAACACAATTACCGCTATAAACCGTCCACCCTGCAACACCGTAACCCGGCGTATTATTTGACGTTACTTCCGGCAGTTTTACACGAAAACCTTTATATGTTCCAAAAGTAAAATCTGCCGGTTTATCACCCTGAACCCAATTAGATAATGTGTATATGTTTGCGGATGATGCTTTTTGCGTACCACTTCCGCTGTAACTGCTCAATGTAATTTCTATCTTTTTCCACACCGCATAAAGTGTTGCGGAACTGTTCGCCGTATATGTGTCACCGGGATTGTATGTCGGGGATGTTGCGCCGCCATAATGCGACCAACCAAGAAACCTATAACCATCTCTTGTCGGCGCTGTAGAACTCAAAGTTAAAGAAACACCGTGCGTTTTTGTTTGTTTGGGCGGAGCACCAACACCACCGTTGGCATTATAAGTAATTGTATAGGTTGCTACGGTATCCTTCTTCCACACCGCATACAATGTAGCAGACGCATTTTTAGTATATTGACCACCGGCACTGTACGCGGCTGATGTCGCTGAACTTGATTCTGCCCAACCAAGGAAAGTATAGCCGCTGAGTGTAGGCTTAGTTGAACTCAATGTTAAATTAACGCCCTGCGTTTTTGTTTGACTTGCAGGAGCTCCTGTGCCGCCGTTGGCATTATAGCTAACAGTGTATGTAGTTTTTACTAAAGTTGAACTTTTTTTGCCTGTAAGTTTCGGTACAGCTGCATTTAAACTTTGCCCGTCATCTGATCCGTATTTGTTAACCGATAGATTATATGCTTGTTCTGCGGTTTTTCCGGCACATAAATTATCGACCCAATATTTCATAAAATCTCGAGAATAAACCGCCATAACCGAATTGTGAAATCCAACAACAGCTTCAGCACCGCACTCCACCAAAGTGTCTGCTAATGAATAATTATATCTGCCAAACTCACCTAAAAAACAACATGTTTCAGAAAATATGAATTTACCATTGAGCCCGTTTGAACCATATGTGCTTTCAAACAGAGTAGGAAATACCAAATAATAGAAATTATCAGGATCGCTACCATACGATACTATTGCCAAATTATTGTTTTTTAAATCATATGCATATTCTTTGTCTTTTGAATCTGTACGCACCTCGGTTAAACATAGAGACGGAACATTTCTGTAAACAACACCATGACCACTAAAGCATATGATTTCGTAATCAGAATCAATATTTTTAATATCCCTTACAGTAACAGATTTATCTACATCAGTATTTAATCCGGTCGCTTCCCAACTCTTTTCAGTTTGTGTATAAAAAGGATCTCTAAAACTTGGATTATCCGTACTGAAGTTAAAAGAGAAAAGAATAAGTGCATCCTTATCCGATAGATTCACCGCATTTTCAGCAATCGGGGCTGTAATATTCTGCTCCGAATCGTTTAATCCATTGCTGTTTTCCGGGAAATCCCCAAGATACACTCCACCCAATACCCCGTTCGCATAACTGAACGAACACATTTTAGAGTTTTCATCATATGAAATAGAATCATTTGCTACTTGCGTGTTTTCAAAATTCTCCAACAAATCAGTCACTGCATTTTGCTTTTCTGTTTCAGTATATGATTCAAATTCGTTGTTATTGAGCAGCTTGTTGATTTCCTTGTCAACCTTTTTCATTTCTGCCAATTCTGCATCTGAAATAGTATCAGGATCATTTTGCTCTATTTGAACTGATAACCGAGCTTGAATTGCACCAAAGGATACAGTCGCTTGAGAAGATGCAATTGGTTCATTAACTGTATAATACTCCAGATTACTGAGGCTCATAAAAAGTGTTTTGAAGAAAAGTAAAATTTTATAAAAAATATTTACTTTTGCAGAGTTTCTCGACAAAACAACATCGAAAGAAAACTCTTCGGTTGCACCAGGAGCAATGTTGAAAATATATTTTGAAGATAACGAACCATTGTTAATTAACTTTAAATCATCTGAAACAGCAAACGCAACTATATTTGAAACTGCCTTTGTACCTTTGTTTTCTATAGTAATTGTTATGTGCGGATTATCAAAAAGCGAATAAGTGGATTTGTTGCTTGATACTTGTATTTCCAACTGTATATCTGTACTTTCATCGGCCAATGCATTAAATGCAGCATATGGCGACATCAATATTGCTATAACAAGCAATACTGAAAAAACTTTTTTTGATATTTCTTTCATCTTAATATACCTCCACAACAGCAATTTAACAAGTTTCTCAACTCATTTGAGTTAAGAATATCACAGGCTTTTGTAAAAGTCAACTCAAAAGGGGTAACTTTTCGCTGTGAAATTGACTACACTAATGGTATCTCAATTGAGTTAGGAGGAATAGCTATAACCACGGGAGATGCTGTCCGAAAGCGCATTTTGGAGCTGTGCCAAAGCAACAACATAACAATTAACAAGCTCGCTACCATAAGCGGAGTTACACAGTCAACGGTCAATAATATTGTCAGCAAGCGCAATAACAGCGCAACCGTTGCCACAATAAAAAAACTGTGTGACGGGCTTGGAATTACGATATCTGAGTTTTTCAATACAGAATATTTTAATAACCTTGAACAGGAGTTAAAATGAGCCGCAGCCTTGTTTGGTGCGGCTCATTTTGTATGTGTAGGATTGATTCACCAACCTTCCCTACTTGAAAACACGCTGTCGGAATGGTATAATAAAATTATACTGAAAATAATTACGGGGATTATACAATGAAAAAATTTATTCCTTTTTTATTGGTTTTAATTTTGCTGTCGGGCTGTGCTGCAGGCGGTGAAAAGGCTGACGGTTACCGTCAGGTTGATATGGCTGAAGCCGTGTCCGTTATGCAGGAAGAAGACGGATATATTATTCTTGACGTGCGCACGCCCGAGGAATTTGCCCAAAAGCACATACCGGGGGCTGTGAATATACCGAATGAAACAATCGGTACGGATGAAATTTCCGCTTTGCCCGACAAGGGTCAGCTTATTCTTGTTTATTGCCGAAGCGGAAACAGAAGCAAGCAGGCTTCCGAAAAGCTTGTTGAGCTCGGCTACACAAACGTTGTGGAATTCGGCGGTATAATTGACTGGACGGGCGAAACCGCCACGGGCACGGAGGGGTAAGTATGAGCGGTATTCCGACTAACAGAGTGCTTGAAAAGCTTGATGAATATTTAGGCAAAAACGATTACGCGGGCGCAAAAAGGCACCTGCTTTACTGGCTTGCCGAGGCTGAGGCTGTCGGCGACGGCAAGGGAATATTGCTGTTGAGCAACGAGCTTATGGGTCTTTGCCGCAAGCTTGGTGAGGGTGAGCAGGCTGTAGGCTATGCCGAAAGCGCACTGCGGCAGATTGAGAAAATGGGTATCGAAAACAACGTCGGCGCCGCTACGACTTACCTTAACAGCGCAACCGTTTACAAGGCGTTCGGCCGTGCTTCGGATGCCGTGCCGCTGTTTGAAAGGGCGAGAGCGGTTTATGAGAATAATCTTGCGCCCGATGATGAACGCCTTGGCGGACTTTACAATAATACGGCGCTTGCGTTTGCCGATTTGGGTCGGTTTGAAGAAGCACACGGGCTTTATGAAAAGGCAATTGCGGTTATGAGGCTGAACGAAAACGCCGAGCCTGAGCAGGCGATAACCTACCTCAATATGGCTTCCGCCGCAGAGGCTCGGTACGGGCTTGAAGGCGCACAGGAAATTATTTCGGGCTGTGCCGAAAAGGCTATGGAGCTTCTGGACAGCTGCAGGCACCGAACGGACGGTGACTACGCGTTTGCCTGCGAAAAGTGCGCAACCGTGTTTGAATACTACGGATATTTTCTTTATAAAAAAGAGCTGAATGAGCGAAGCAGGAGGATATATGAAGGGTCTTGAGCTGGCAAGAAAATTTTACGAGCAGCACGGCGAGCCTATGCTTGGCGGGCAGTTCAGCCATATTCTGCCCTTTATTTCGGTGGGGCTTGTCGGAAGCGGCTCGGAATGCTGCGGCTACGACGATGAGGTTTCGCAGGACCACGATTTTGAGCCGGGCTTCTGCATTTTTCTGCCCGATGAAACGAAGGTTGACCGCAAAACCGCCTTTGAGCTTGAGAGAGCATATTCAAAGCTTCCTAAAGAATTTATGGGCTATAAAAGGAGCGTTATCAGCCCCGTTGGCGGCAGCAGACACGGCGTAATCCGAACAGCGGATTTCTTTGAAGCGAAAATCGGCAGGGCTGACGGTGAGCTTTCCGCCGAAGAGTGGCTCTCGCTTCCCGATTATGCGCTTGCGGAGGCAACGAACGGCGAAATTTTCTTTGACAACTGCGGCGAAATTACCCGAATCAGAGAAAGTATAGCTCATTATCCCGAGGATATACGGCTCAAAAAGCTTGCGGGAAATCTGCTGCTGATGGGGCAGTCCGGGCAGTATAACTACAAACGCTGTGTTTCAAGGGGCGAAACTGCGGCGGCACAGCTGAGCCTTTTCGAGTTTGCCAAAGCCACGCTGAATACCGCTTTCCTGCTCAGCAAAAAATATATGCCCTATTATAAGTGGAGCTTCCGTGCGCTGCGGGAGCTTTCGCCCGATTACAAAGCACTCGCTTCGGAACTTGAGTATCTGCTTTCAAGCGGCAACGATGAAGCACAGTCAAAGGAAAAATGTGAAATAATTGAAAACATCTGCACCGCGATTTCGCAAAAGCTGAAAGAGCAGGGCATAGTTGATGCCGTCGGTGCGGATACGGAATGGCTGGCTTATGCTGTTAACGATTTGATAAAAGATAACACAATCCGCAATATGCATATTATGGCGGCTGTTTGATAGAAATTTTAACAGGAGTTAATTTATGATTACTTTTATCTGCTACCCCAAATGTACAACTTGTCAGAAGGCGAAAAAATGGCTTGATGACAACAATGTCGATTACGTACTGCGTGATATAAAAAACGACAATCCTTGTGAGGAAGAGCTTTCCGAATGGTACAAAAAAAGCGGACTGCCGCTCAGAAGGTTTTTCAATACGAGCGGTCTGCTTTACAAATCTATGGAGCTTAAAAACAGGCTTCCTTTAATGAGTGAGGAAGAAATGCTCTCGCTTCTTGCTACGGACGGAATGCTTGTCAAACGCCCTTTGCTTATTGGCGATGATACCGTGCTTGTCGGATTTAAAGAAAAAGAGTGGGAAACCCTACTGTAAAAGAGAAAATCACCTCGGCATCAATGATGTCGGGGTGATTGTGCTTTTACTGTATTTTCTTTCCGTCGGAAAAGGCTGTGCCTATTCTTTCGCCGAGTTTTGAATATGCGTGATGCACGGGGTCGAAGGCTATCGGGTTGAGTTTTACGGGGTCAATTTTACCGTCCTCACCGAGGATTTTTTCGTCAGCCGAAACGTTTACTATTTCGCCTATGCAAATTCCGTCCTCGTTGAATTTTATCAGCTTACACTCAACCGTCATCGGAAGCTGTTCGATTATCGGAGCGTTTACAAACTCCGATTTAAAGCTCGTGAAGCCTGCCTTTTCCATTTTGTCGGGCGTTTTGTTGCCCGAAACAATGCCCACATAATCCGCTTCAAGCATATATTCTGCAGTGGCAATGCTCACGGTGAAAGCCTTGCTTTCTTTAATATTCTTTGTGGTTTTGTGGCTTTCGGCAAGGCAGAGCATAATCTGGTTTTCTTCGTATATTCCGCCCCAGGCAGCGTTCATACAGCAGGGTTTTTCGTTGCTGTCGTAAGCCGCAACAATAAACACGGGCATAGGGTATACCCACGGTTTAACACCGAAATTCTTTCGCATAGTATTTTCCTCCGTACTCTTAAATTAAAGCTGTGCCTTCCCACTCGCTGTCGGGGTTTACACCGGCAAGCTTTGCTACCGTGGGGGCTATGTCCAGAATGCTGATTTCGCCGAGGTTCTTGCCAGCTTGAAAATCCTTACCCCTGATTATAACGGGAATAAGCATATCCTCTGGCATATCGCTGCCGTGTGTGCGGTCGTGTCCGCCGTGGTCAGCGGTTATTATGTAGGTATATTCGTCACCGAGCTCTGAAATGATTTTTTCAATATTGTCCCAACAGTCCCGGATTGCCTGCATATATTCTTTGCCCATCCAGCCGTAGCGGTGTCCTTCCATATCGGTGTGACCGAAATACAGGAATGAAAAATCCGTGTCGTACTCCTTGAGATAGCGGATGAGCTCGTCTGTCAGAATTTCGCCAGCTTCCTTGTAGCCGAGGCGTCTGCCGGCGTAGAAGCAGGAATGTGTGAGAGAGTTGGGGCGTGAAACGTCACGGATTTCTTCCCAGTTGTAGAAAATTGCGCTGTGCTTGTCGTAAAGGCGGAGCACCTCGCAAAGTCCGTTTATCGGACGCACCTGCGGCATATAAGTGTTTGTGGTTGTGCCGTGCCTTTCGGGTGTAACGGAGTGGAAAAGCGAAATATGGCAGGGCAGTGTAACCGAGGGATAAACCGTGCTAGCGGTCATTGTGGAAGCGGACTCGCTTATAATTCTTTGCGCATTTTCAATATCGCCGATAGAATCGGGGCGCATACCGTCAACAAGTATAAGTATAGTCTTCATACATAAATCCTCTTTTTATTTTGCGCCTAACTGAAGCTCGTCAGCATATTCCTTCATCGCCTCAATGCAGATTGCGGCAACCTCTTTAACCTCCATACCGAGCATATCACAGCCCTGCTTGATAAGCTCACGGTTGCACTTTGCGGCAAATTTCTTGTCCTTGAACTTCTTCATAAAGCTGGAAATTTCCATATCGGTTATTCCTGCAGGCCTCATTCTTGCCGCCGCCTGAATAATACCCGTCAGCTCATCAACGGTGAAAAGCGATTTTTCCATATTAGTAACGGGCTCAACATCGTTTCGTAACGTATAGCCGTGGGACAGTATTGCACGGATTTCTTCCTCGGAAACGCCTGCTTCTCTCAAAGGCTCTTCTGTGTAATCAAGGTGGTCGTCGGGGTGCTGCTCATAATCGTAATCGTGAAGAAAGCCGACAGCCATCCAGTGCTCTTTATCTTCGCCGAAATGTGCGGCAAGGCCGCCCATAGCAACGGAAACATTCTTTGCGTGCAGTAAAAGGTGTGGCTCTGTAGTGGTTGTTGACAGCAGCTCTTTGGCTCTTTCTATTGTAAGCATAATTATCTCTCCTTGGAATTTTATGCTTTAATTATAATTGCGTGAAGGATATCTGTCAACACGGGCAAAGGTGTTTTTATTGACATTAAATTATGATGGTATTATAATAATTACATTATTATTCACCCTTTGGAGGAGAAAGAAAAATGACGGTTAACGAAAGAATGTATGCGCTTGGCAGCAAGCGTTCCGAAATAAGAGAGCTGTTTGAATACGGCAAGAAGAGAATTGCCGAGGTTGGTGCGGAAAATGTTTTTGATTTCAGCATAGGCAACCCCAGCGTAGCTGCACCCGACTGTGTAAAGGATGCACTTGCAAAGCTTGTACTTGAGGGTGACCCCGTTGCGCTTCACGGCTACACCTCTGCCCAGGGTGATGCCGCCGTACGCAAGGCCTGTGCCGATTACATAAACGAAACCCACGGTATGTCCTGCTCAGCGGACGATTTTTATATGACCTGCGGTGCTGCGGCTTCGCTTACGGTTTCACTTAATGCTCTTTCAACCGGAAACGGCGAGGTTATAGTGCTTGCACCCTACTTCCCCGAATATAAGGTTTTCATCACTCAGGCAGGTATGAAGTGCGTTGAAGTCATGTGCAGCGAAGAGGATTTTCAGATTGACTTTGCCGCCTTTGAAGCAGCACTCAACGAAAACACCAAGGCAGTAATCATCAATTCTCCCAACAATCCCTCGGGTGCTGTTTTCTCACAGAGCACAATTGAAAAGCTGACTGTTATTCTCAATGCCGCACAGGAAAAGTACGGCAAGGATATATTTATTATTGCCGATGAGCCCTACCGTGAGCTTGTTTATGACAACGAAACAGTAGTACCCTTTATCCCGAAATTCTACGACAATACACTTGTCTGCTATTCGTTCAGTAAGTCGCTTTCCCTTCCCGGTGAGCGTATAGGCTATATCCTTGTTCCCCCTGCGGTTAAGGCACATAACGAGGTCTATTTTGCTGTCTGCGGTGCAGGCCGTGCACTCGGCTTTGTCTGTGCACCTGCGCTTTTCCAGAAAATCGTTCCCATGTGCATAGGCAAAACGGCAGACCTTTCCGTTTACAAGAAGAACAGAGATATCCTCTGCAACGCTCTTACCGAATACGGCTACAGGGTTGTAAAGCCCGACGGTGCTTTTTACCTCTTTGTAAAAGCGCTTGAGGACGATGCCCGTGCCTTCTGTGAAAGGGCAAAGGCACACGACCTGCTTATCGTAGCCAGCGACAGCTTCGGCTTCCCCGGCTATGTCCGCATTTCTTACTGCGTTTCTACCGAAATGATTGAACGCTCACTTCCTGCTTTTGAAGCTCTTGCAAAAGAATATAAATAAAAGGAATGATATGTATGAGCGGTTTTGAAATGTTTTTTGTTGAAAAGATTACGGCAATCATTCTGGCGCTTGTTTCGCTTTTTAATCTTATCAGCGGAGGCGGAAAAACCGTAGAGACAGTTGCGCAGGTCAACGGTTCACTTGTGTGTACCGATGCGCTGGGCAGAAGTGTTGTTTCTGCAGGTGAGAGCGAAAAGCTGGTCGGTGTTTTCTATTTTCTCTGGCACTCTCAGCACGGCAGCAACAGAATTATTGATAACACAAAGCTTGTCAAAGAAAATCCCGATGCAATTAATTCCGAAGAGGAATGGCTTGCGGCAGGCGGCGGACAGCAGCAGGAGTTTCATTTTTGGGGTGAGCCTCTGCTTGGCTACTATTCCGCAAACGATGACTGGGTTTTCAGAAAGCATGTACAGATGCTCACCGATGCGGCAGTTGATTTTATAGTTATCGATACAACAAACGCCTTTACATATTCCGAGCAAGCCAAGAAGCTGATTGGCGTGTGGTATGAATATATGCTTCAGGGCTGGCGTGTGCCCCGTATTGCGTATTATACCAATTCTGCATCGGGTGATACGATGAACAGAATCTACGATGAGATATATAATAATGCCGAGCTGAAGGCGAAATATCCCCGTATTGATGAGCTGTGGTTTGAGCTTGACGGTAAACCGATGATAATCGGCGACGTCAGCGATGCGGCATTGCGTGAGGACGTTAAATCATATTTCAGAATTAAGGCAAACCAGTGGCCGAATGAGAGCAAGAAAAGCGACGGCTTTCCGTGGATGGAGTTTGACCGTTCACTTACTTACAAGGCTGTTTTCAAAAAAGACGGTGTGAGTATTATGAACGTTTCCGTTGCTCAGCATTCCGATACCTGTGCTTTCGGCAAAACGGCGTGGTATGGCGCTAATGACCGTACCCGTTCGTGGCATGACGGAGCAAACGATACATCAGAAAATGCAATGCTGTACGGTTACAACTTTGCCGAACAGTGGGAATTTGCAATTAAAATGAATCCCGATATAATATTTGTAACCGGCTTCAATGAGTGGGTTGCCCAAAGACAGTTACCGGAGGAGAATTATCCGATTATATTTGTTGACTGTGCTGACGAGAACACTTCCCGTGATGTTGAGCCGTCAGCAGGTGTTTTGGGCGACAATTATTATCTGCAGATGGTTAACTATATCGCAGAATTCAAAAAGAGCACTGCGAAAGTTGAAAAGGGCGAAGATGTCGCAATCAACATTGACAGCAGCTTTGACCAGTGGGATAACGAAAAAATTACAGCAGTTTATAAAGACTACATTAACGATACTGCCGACAGGAATTCGGTTGACTTTGCGAAGAATGTGATAACAGATACTTCAGGCAGAAACGACATTGTCAATATGAAGGTTACCAAGGACAGCAATAACTATTATTTCTATGTTGATACTGCTGAAAACCTGACCGCACCAACGGACAGAAATTGGATGACACTGTTTGTGAATGAACTTTATGTTGTCAACAGAACTTCGCCCGAAAACGGTAAAACTGCAGTTGAGGTTGTTACCGACAGTGGCTATGAAAGGATAGCTGAGGCTGACATCCGCTTTGAGGATAACAAAATGATGATAAAAATCAGTAAAGCAGATGTTGATTTCGGAGAAAGTCTTGATTTCAAATGGGCGGATAACTATGTTGATAACGATGTTTATTCGTTCTACACAAAAGGCGACAGCGCACCCTACGGCAGACTTTGCTACAGATATTAAAAAGAAAAACAGCCGTTCCCGGAAGGGGACGGCTGTTTGGTTGTGCATAAAAATAGAAAGGTTATTTATAAATTTATGCTTCTTCCCTCATCTTTGCAAAGCACTCGCTGCAGTAAACGGGGCGATCCTCACGGGGTCTGAAGGGTACCTTGCATTCTGCACCGCACTGTGCGCAGGTAGCGTCGAACATTTCACGCTCGGGCTTGTTTGCGTTCTTGCGTGCATCACGGCAGGTCTTGCAGCGCTGAGGCTCATTCTCAAAGCCCTTTGCAGCATAGAACTCCTGCTCGCCGGCTGTGAAAACGAATTCGTTGCCGCATTCCTTACAGATGAGAGTCTTGTCTTCGTACATTTTGGTTACCTCGCTAAAACAATAAGTATTTTTTCACCCGGAACGGATTTGCACCGTTCTTTTTCTTTATCGGGCATATATTTGCTAATCGTCTTTCTCGGGGCGCAGCTTACGGCGTATGCGCTGTAAGCAGTTGTCAACCGATTTGACGGATTTGCCTGTTTTTTCGGCAATTGAAGAATACGATTCTCCACGAAGGTGAAGGAACAGTACCTTCTTTTCAAAGGCCGAAAGGCGTTCGGATATTGCCTTGATTATGTTTTCCGCCTTAACAGCGGCGTTAAGTGCCTCTTCAGGGTCTTCGACGTATTCGGTTTCGGATACAACAGAATCGAAAAGCTGAAGGGAAATTTCTTTGTTCCTGCGGCTGAGCAGGTCTTTCATTTTATTGAGTGAGCAGGTGCAGGCGTAGGTTTTGAAGGTTGCACCGCAGTCGGGCTTGTAGCCGTAAACCGCCGAAAGGAAGCCGACCACACCCTCCTGATAATAGTCCTGCCTGTCCTGCTCGGTAGAGCTGAACTGCTTTGACTTTGAGAGGATGAACGGTGAAACACGCCTTAAAAGCTCAAGCATAGCACCGCTTGAAGCGTCCTGCCTTGCCTGTGAAATAAGCTCGGCTTCGGAAAGCGAGCCGTAGGAAGTGTTACCGAAAACAGAAAAGTCCGTTTCAAAACACCCCTCTCACTCGGACAAGTATATTCATCATACTTGATTAATTTTCTTTTGTCAATATATTTTTTTCTTTTTTGGCTAAAAATTTATCTAAATGTTACAAATGGGGCTTTTTAGGGTGAAAAATATTAGTTCATTTGTTGCAATTCGTCTAAATTTAGGCTGTATGCATCGATGAATTCTTCAAGAAAAATCTTTGCGGGTGCGTAATCGAGCTCATCAATCAGTGCGGAAACTGCCTTTTTTGCGCCGGCAAATTCACGGCTTCCTGCTTTTTCCTCTTCCGTGCACTTTATAAGTGCGGAAATTTTGTCGGCCGCTTTAACTGCCTTCCACAGTTCTTTGTCGCTGTCCTGCTTAACGAAAAATCCCTTGTAGCTGTTCTGCATATAATCGGGCAGCAGGGAAACGAGCCTGCTTGCGGTTTCTTTTTCTACCGCCTTGTATGCCGCTTTGAGTTCGGGATTGCCGTATTTAATCGGGGTGGGCATATCACCCGTGATGATTTCGGGCATATCGTGGTAAATGCCGAGCAGGGCTGAACGCTCCGTGTTGAGCGAAGCGCCGCAGCGCTCGTTGGCTATTACGGCAAGAGCGTGGGCAATTGCGGCAACCTCAAGGCTGTGTTCGCAGAGGTTTTCCTTGCGTGTGTTGCGCATAAGTGCCCAGCGGTCGATATATTTCATTCGTGAAAACATTGCAAAAAAGCTGTGTGACATATTCTTTACCTCAATAATCCGCACGGGGATTTTTCATTATCATTATTCTGTCGGGTATATCAAGCTCGGTGCTGTAGCCCATAGCGGCATAGAGCACACGCAGGTCGTCCGTTTCGTGTATGAGTGACGGACGCATATCGAAAACGACATAGTCCGTTTCGTTGTTTGAGCGTATTTCGTAAACCTCGTCCCTGGCGGCAATGTGGGGGATAAAGAAGGTGCTTGCCTTTACGGAAGCGTCCTCGGGCAGGGTTTCGAGTGCGCTGTTGAGCGTTGCAAATTCCTCTGCACCCGTCTTGTATCTCTCTTCAAGAGCGTTGAGTCTGCCGCCTGCGGTAATAAGGAATATCATAACTGCGGCAACTGCGGCGAGTGAACTCATATACTTTTTCGGCCTGTCGCCAAGCTCTTTTGCATTGATAACGGCAAGGTACATAAGGCAGGCAGCGGCACCGAAGGAATACTGGAAGTCAATTGAAAACTGGTATTCGTAATCCGTCATCAGGTTTATAAGCATAAAGGGCAGAAGAATTACAAAATGCGATACCTTCTTTGTTGCAAGAGGAAGGAAGCCGAGAGGCAGCAGAAGCTTTAACAGATACACAAGCTTTTCGGGCTTGAGAGTCTGCGTGAATACATAGGCAGGGTCGGCGAGTATTATTCTGACCATACCGACAAGACCGTTGTCCTCGTACATATAGTTGTTGAAGCGGTCGGAAAGTACACCGTCGCCGAATTTTGTCAGCAGGAACATTGCAAGGCCGAAATAAGCGGCAGAAAGCACGGCGAGAATAATTCCGTGCAGATATTTTTTCTTTGAAAGGAAGAGGAAAATACCGAAGAAAAGCACGAAAAGGCAGGCGTCCTCCTTGATCATACAAACACCGAAGGCGGCAAGGTACATAAGCGGATATTTGCCCTTTTCAAAGAAATAAAACATCCACAGCAGAAGCGGAACAAGGAAGCAGTTTTCGTGCAGGTCGTAGGTAGTGCCGCATATAAGGGCAGGGCTGAAGGCATAGGCAATGCTGAGCATTACGATAACCTTGTTTGAAAGCCCTTTGTGCCTTGCCAGCAGGTAGAAGGGGATAATGCCGCCTGCAAGAATTATACCCTGGCTTATCTGCAATGTGTAGGGTGAGGGGAATATGCAGTAAAGCGGCAGAAGCAGATAGTATATAGGTGAAATGTGAACGGCAAAGTGTGACAGAAGCTTGTCTCTTTCGCTCGAAACAATCGGCAGGAAGCCTTCCTTCATGTGGTGGAACATATTGCACCATATACCGAAGTCGAAATTGGGTGAGCTGTATGTTGCATAGCGCAGGCAGGAAATTGCCGAAACTACGCCGAAAATAAACAGCGCACAAAGTGAAACAATCAGTACGGTAACCTTTTTGCCGAGTTTAATTCTGCCTATCTGAAGCTTATCGTCCTTGACAAGGAAGTTCAGCGCAATTGCGGCAAGCACGATAAGGCTCATACAGTACCAGAATTCACGGTTGAGTGTGAGAGTGTACGACGTGAAGGCGGCAAAGCCGAGCGCAAATGCCCACGAATCCACGTTGTGCTCACTGAAGGTTGCGCTGATAATGCTTAGGGACACAAAGAGCGCTGCGAGTATGGGTACGTACACAAAAGGATTTACGTTGAAGGCAAAGGCCTTGTCTGTAAAGGGAATTGCACTTGTGAGCACCGTGTAAAGGTTTATGCAGCACCAGACGGCTATAAAGCGTTGGATGAGCTTTTCAATTGATAAAGCTGCAAGCAGTTTCTTTTTCATTTCTTTTCCTCTTTTTCATTATTCCTTTTTTAAAGTATATCAAATAAAGCCCGATTAAGCAAGGATAAAAAATTTTGAAATATCTGTAACCGCTTTTTGTGCATTTGCATAGTATGTGTTGTAAACAACGAAAGGAGGAAACGACAATGGGATGCAATTTCTGCAATGGCGGCAATAACTGCTCATGGATTATCATTCTTATCCTTCTCCTTTGCTGCTGCGGCGGCAACGGCTGCGGCGCCGGCTACAGCAACAGCAATGATTGCGGTTGTGGCTGCGGCTGCAACAACAACTCCAACGGCTGCGGCTGCTGCTGAGTGTTGACAAATTAGCGCACATACCCTTCAGGAATCCGTCCGGCGGTGAGTCGGGCGGATTCGCCCTTTATTTACATATTTTTATTTTTCTGAAAATATATGTACAAAAATTTATCTTTGTGTTATAATACCGCTATATTGGGGTTGTGCGGTTGTTTGCAACTATATAGACACCCTTTTACGAGGTAATGAGTTCAGATGCTTGCTGTCAGAGAAAGAATGCTGAATTTAAGACTGCCGAAGCTCGGGCTGGATCAATTTATTGATGCGGCCTTGTTGCTCTTCCTTTTTTTGCTCTTTACCTTTGACCACGCAGAAGTGGGTTTAAGCGCACTGTACTATGTTTCTTACTTTCTGTTTGTCGGCTTTACTCTTGTAAAGGTGCTTGTGCGAATACGGGTTGACGGAACTGTTAAAGTGTCGGGCATAACCCTATGGTATGTGGCGTTTTCGCTGCTGTCGGTTTCCACGGCGCTGTGGTCGGACTATCCTCACGTTCTGTATGAAACCATAGTAAGAATGCTGCAGATTATTATGCTGCTTTTCAGCATTTCGCAGACCTACGGCACACGGGACGGAATGAATCGCCTGCTTAAGATTATAGTCTGGGCAGCTACCTTTGATGTTGTGTATATGTTTGTGAACACACCCTTCGATGATTGGTTTTCGGGCTTTTTCGGTATGGCTCTGACAGGACAGAACGCAAGTGCCATCGGTATGATTATGACGGTTACAACAATGATAACCGCATATTTCGCTTATTACTGTAAGCAACGCAAATATTACCTGTTCCTTGTGCTTCAGCTGGCGGCGGCAGTTCTCACAAGCTCAAGGAAAACCGTTATTTCAATCTGTATCGGTTTTATGCTGCTTATCTTTCTGAAAGATAAAAGCGTCAAGCTGCTGTTCAGAATGCTGTTCTGCCTGGCTGCGGTTGCAATTCTGTTCTACGCAATAATGAATATACCTCAGCTTTATCTCGCAATCGGTCAGCGCTTTGAGTCTATGTTTAATTACCTTACCGAAACCGATGTCGATAACAGTATGTATATGCGACGGCTGTTTATAAGGTACGCTAAAGAATTCTTTCTTGAGCATCCGTTACTCGGAAACGGCCCGAGCAGCTTTTCGCTAAGAATTATTGAGATAACCGGTGAAAGAGACTACGCACACAACAATTATTACGAGGTGCTTGTCAGCTTCGGTCTGGTCGGCTTTGCGCTGTATTACGGTATGTATGTCTATATTACCGCCAAGCTTATAAAAGCGGTATTTGTTTCCGAAAACAGTATAGCAAAGCTGTTCCTTACAATTATGGTGGTAACGTATATATGCGAATACGGAATGGTGCTTTATTATTCGGTTTATGCAATGGTATTCCTGAGTGCGGCGTTCCTGTTTATATGTACCTACGACAACAGCTTAAGGCAGCAGCCACCGCCGACATTAAACAGAAATAACAGATACAAAGTAAGAGAGAGGACGATATAAAATGGATATGAATGTCAACACAACATCGGCACCCAAGGGAATAGAGATTAATGTTATCTATCTTCTTGAATCCGTGCTTAAAAAATGGTGGGTGCTTTTGCTTTCAGCCCTTTTGTCGGGTGTGCTCGGCCTTGGCTGTGCGTTTATAACAACCACCCCGACCTATTCCACAAACCTCAGCTTTGTTATTTACAATAAAAATGCCAACGATGTTGACGACAGTGCAGATATCAACAGTTCCATCAAGGTAGCGGAAACCTTCCGCTATATTCTTGAGGGCCGTACACTGTGCGACGAGGTTGCAAAGGACTGCCGTGCCGATATATCCTCCGACGATGTAAACGATGCGCTTACCGCAACGGTTATGGAGGGCACAAACATCATTATCGTTGATGTTACAACCGAGTCTGCAGAGATGACCTATGAAATAGCAAAGGGTCTTGCGGCAAATTACGGCGAAATCATCAACTACGCCTACCCCAATGCCACTCTCCAGATGTATGAAAAGCCCTTTATGCCTGCCCAGGCGGACTCACAGACCTCTCTTATGACCTTCTCTCTTGTTGGTGTTGTTATCGGTCTTGCACTTGCCTTTGTTGTAATCGTAATCACCAATGCGGTACACGATACAGTGCAGAAGGCAGACGATATCCAGCTCAAGCTCGATGCAAACCTTCTCGGCTCTGTCGATTCAATCAAGACCGGCAAGGGTAAGAATAAAATCAAGCGTCTGCTTATTACGGACAGAACTCTCGGCTTCTCCTTTATAGAGTCGTATAAGGCAATCAGAACGAAGGTTGAAACCTACTGCCGCCGTAACGAGCACAAGGTTATTATGGTTACCAGTGCCAACGAAAACGAAGGTAAGACAACCTTTGCAATGAACCTTGCACTCAGCCTTGCACAGAACGGTAAGTCCGTTCTCGTAATAGATGCGGATATGCGTAAGCCTGCTGTATGTAAGTTCCTCAATCTCACGGTAAGCCCCGAGTGCGACCTTGCTAACGTAATCAGTGGCAAAACAGAGCTCAGCGACGCTATCAAGTACGTTGAAAAGCACAAGCTCTTTATCCTTGCAACCGTACAGGCTAACGATGAGCCCACAGAAATCCTCTCCTCACAGCAGATGAACAAGCTCATCAAGGCGGCACGAAACGAGTTCGACTTCGTTATTGTCGATACTGCTCCCGCTTCCGTTGTTGCCGATGCCAATATTCTTTCCAACTTTGCAGATGCGGCAATACTCGTTGTCCGTGAGGACTTTGCGGCCTGTGCCCGAATCAGAGGTGTTATCGACGATATCAGCCAGAACAAGGCAGAGCTTATCGGTTGTGTTTACAACTACGCTTCCACAAGCGGCGTAAGAGGTGCCTACGGTAAATATAAGTACGGCTACGGTTACGGCTACGGCGGTTACGGTTACGGATATGGCTACGGCTACGGTTACGGCCACAGCCATTCGAATAACGACAAGGAAAAAGAAGAAAACGAGCAGTAAAGAAAGGCGGTTTTGAATTATGAAGAAAATTATTGTTGCAGTTCTTGTTATTGCGGTTCTTGCAGGCGCAGGTCTTATCGGCTGGAATGTTTATGAAAAGGAAGTTATTATGGCTCCCGAAAACCTTATTGTAGGCGAATGGAAAACCTCCAACGGTGTCTATTCCCTTGTTTTCACCGAAGAAGGTGTTGCAAGCGGTAACCTCGACGTGCCTCTTCTCGGTACGGTTTCCTTCAACGGCAAATATACTGTTGACGAGGAAACATCCAAGCTGACCATTACTTATACGCTTTACAGCATTTCTTACACAGATACAAAAACCTTTGTGCTGACTGAAAACACACTCAGCCTTACCGATGACGGTACAGGCGTTACAACAAACTACACCAGAGCGGTTGCCGAATCGGACAGCGCAGCAGCATAAAGCCCGACAAACCAACATTAAAAGGCAGTACAGTTTACTTTGAACTGTACTGCCTTAAATATTTTAATATATATCTTATTACAATTATTCTATAACAACCATCTGATGTATATCCACCTTTGGTACGGTGAATTTAACTTCGCCATTGTCAAATGTGAAGGGGATTTCTTCACCGGAAGGAGCAAGGTAAACTTTAACGGGCTTCTCTGTGCACTTGACTGCACATTCAACGTTGTAAAGCGGTACGGTGTCCTCAATAACCTCCGTATCTTCGCCTCTGACCGTTGTGTGGGCGAAAAGCAGGTGGAGAATACTGCGGCTTTCCTTTTCCTGCATTGTGAGTGTCACAACACCTCTGTCGGGCATGGTAACCGAAACAGTCTTTTCGTCAGCCATCATTTTGTCTGCAATAAAGCTGAAAAGCTCCTTGAAGCAAAGATGACCGTGCTCGGCGTAAGCTGTGAAAATATCCCACGAAATATAGGCGATGTTGCCCTTGATTACAGCACCTGCAAAGCTCTCGTCGGGGTTATTGGGTGCGTGGGCGTGTGAGCAGAAGTGCTCAAGCGTTCTGTTGAAATACGGGTTCTGCCTGAGCGCCACGGTTTCACAGTCGGTTGCTTCAATTTTGTATGAATTGCAGCGCATAACATACTGTGTCGTGCCGTTTACCGTGTCGAAGCAGGGGACAAAATAGGTTGGGTCAAATTCATTTTTGCCGAGGAATTCTGCGCCTGTGTCGAGAAAGAATCTGCCGTCCTTTATAATCGATTCGCCGGTTGCAATTACCTTGCCGCCGTTGTCAGCAAAGGCTTGAATTTTCCTGATTGTTTCATCATCTGTGATTGCAATATCGGGGACAATGAGCATTTTGTACTGAGAAAAATCGGCTGTGCTGTCAACAAAATTATAAAGGTATTTTTCTTCAAGCAGCATTCTGTTTGCGCCGACATCTGCCTTAACGTCACGGTCGCCCGTGGTTGCTTCGGCACTCAAAACAGCTATGTCCGCAACATTTACTGCACCGTTTATCCACGGCTCTTTTTCTTCAACAAGGGCGTAGGCCTTGCCTATGAGCGAGTAGGTGGACATATTCATTTCGCCGAGCGGATGCATCTGGTCGCCGATTGAACAGCCTGCGCCGTTAGCAATGCTGAGTGAAGTTTCGTAAATAAGTGCGTTCGGGTGCTTGAAGCCGCCGAATTCACCCCAGCTGCGGTGGAATTTACCCGTCATACCTAAAAACTCGGTGTTTTTGAGCGTGCGTACATAGGCGGCGGAAAGCGGAAAATGGTCGTAGCCCCAGCCGCCGGTGGGCAGGCTTTCAAGCTCAAGGTGGGTGTTGGCGTTTATAAAATTATAATTGCCCTTGAAAATGTGGCCGCTGTTGTGGAAAATCGTCGCCGTGTCGCTGTGCTTTCTGACTGCGGCATTGGTCGCTTTGACATATTTATCAAAAACAATGTGAGAAAACTTCTCTCTGTCTTTTTCACTTTCCGTGTCAAGACCGAGTGCCTTCATATCGGCAAGACACTTTTCGCAGTAGCAGACCTTCGGCGAGATAATATCAAGGAAAATTCCGCAGGGGTTATACTTGACCATAACCTCTTCAATTTGCGCACACAGGAAATCAAGATAGCCCGTGTTGAAGCAAAGTAGGTGAAAGTGCACTTCGTTTTCGTACTCTTTCTGTCCTTCTTTGTCCGGGTCAACAATGCAATGCCATTCGGGGCGTTTTAAGTATTCCTTTTCGTCAAAGCCTGCGGAAATATATACGGGTGCCTTTACGTTGATTTCCTTGCACGCCTCAAGCTGTGCGCCGAGCAAATCAAAATCCAGGCACGGGTGCATTTCGTTAGCCTCGGTAGGGTGGTAGGACCAGCCGTGGTGGCATTTCGAAAAAACGGTTATCGAATCAACGTGGCCTGCTTTGAGCGCCGCCTGAAACTGCTCCTTTGAAAAATCCTTGCCTACGGGCAAAGTGCCGTTTGTGTGAAAATCAAGGTGTACCTGTCTTTTTCTGAGCATAAAAAATACCCCCAAAATGATTATGCTTTAATTATATAATCATTTGGGAGATATTTCAAGTTTTATGTCGGAAAATTGATTTGTGATACGTAATATATTTAGTATGAATAGAAGCCGTGCTACATGCTTCTTTATTCTATGGTTTTTATTTTTTCGTCAACAATTGCCATAGTCTTTTTACATTTTGAACAATTGAAAGTGCTGGTTTTGTCTGCTGAGACCGTTTTTTCTTCACTACATCTTGGACATTTGAATTTGTAATGGTCAGTTAAGCGGCGTTTTTTGTGAACTATCATAGCTATTGCAAAGCAGATTGCAGCAATAACAAGGCTGTCTGAAGCGGCTGATGAATTAAATGAATATGTGCCCAAAACCATTGCTTCTCTGTTCAATAACATTCCTAAGGCGTGAAATAATTCAAACCCTGCAACACATAGTAAGATTAATTCAGGAATGCCCCATTTCTTTTTCTGTACTGTTTCGTGCTCAATAATAGTGTCATCAATGATTGATGATTCTGATGACTGCGGAGAATTGTCCGCAAGAGCATTGTTTTCATCTGCTGTTCCGCAACCGCTACAGACCGTTGCGTTCTCTGCAATTTCTTTACCGCATTTTTGACATACCATAATTATAAACCTCCTTATATATTTTCTTTCATTATACTCAATATTTTAAGTATAGTCAATATCTTAAGTATGATAAAATTTTAACGGTGATATTGTTGATTAGTTACAAACCGTTTTACGATACCCTTTTCAAAAAAGGGATAACCGAATACCACCTGATATTCAAACAGGGCTTTTCTGCAAACACACTTCACCGTATTAAAAAAGGTGAAGCTATCAGCACCAAAACCCTGGATGCGCTTTGCTATGCGCTTGACTGTGACGTAAACGATATCATTAAATTTGAAAAAGAATAATTTGTCAATTAAAACCCCACCGAGTTCCAAAACGGAAAACGGTGGGGTTTGTGGTTTGCAGAATAATTGATTTTTCAATGATTTATCGGATTGAGAGTAAAATAATGCTTTTGCTTTGCGCAAATGATTAGATTGCAATATGCAAATATTGCGTAAATGATAAAAATTATACACGCAAAAATTGCGTATTTATCTTGAATAATCTGTTTCTTGTGGTATAATACTAAAAGAGGTGATTGGATTTGACACTCAGAGAACTGCGTAAGGATAAAAAATTAACACAGGCGGAATGTGCGGAATATCTCGGCATGCCGTTGCGAACATATCAGAATTATGAAACCGATGAATCGAAATTCGGCTCTATGAAATATGTATTTATGCTGCAAAAGCTGGAGAAGTATGGCTTTATTGATGAAACTCACGGTATTCTGACTGTTGAGCAGATTAAGAATGTTTGTACTGACATTTTTCGGGACAAAGATATTGAATACTGCTATCTTTTCGGTTCGTATGCAAAGGGAAAGGCCACTGAGCTCAGTGACGTTGATCTTCTTATCGCAACCTCCGTTACAGGAATAAAATTTTACGATTTGGTTGAGGCTTTACGTGAAGGGTTGAAGAAAAAGGTTGACGTACTCAACCTCGAGCAGCTTAACGGCAACTCTGATTTGGTTAATGAGATATTGAAGGACGGTGTGAAAATTTATGGATAATAAAAAAGATAACAGCTACTACGTAAATAAGATTATAACGGATTTGGCTTTTATTGTTGAGAACACCAAAAATTTATCTGTGGCGCAGCTTCAATCAAACGAAATACTTGTGGATTCGGTAATGTTCAGACTTATTCAGGTATCTGAAAACGCTGACAAGCTGACTGAAACTTTTAAGCAATACAACAAAGTTATTCCGTGGAGAGCAGTAAAAGGTATGCGAAACAGAATAGTTCACGAGTACGGTAATGTCGATATGTCAGTTGTGTATAACACGGTTAAAAATGACATTCCCCAGCTGCTTGCAGAGCTGAAAAAGATAGCAGAATAGCTGCTCTTACTTCTACGTGGTCTGATACAAATGAAAATCCGCTCTCTTTCGAGAACGGATTTTCGTTTGGTTGCGGAGAGGGGACTTGAACCTCCTGACCTCCGGGTTATGAGCCCGACGAGCTACCAACTGCTCTACTCCGCGATATATAACTTGTGTGCTGACCGACAGCTTTATTAGTATATAACATTGTTCTGAAAAAATCAAGACCTTTTTCAAAAAAAGTTAAAAAATCTTTCGACAATAATTTCTGTTTTATTTAAAATAAAATAACCGTAAAATTCCTTTAAGTGGATTGAACAAGTAATGTAAAAATGTTATAATGAAAAAAATTCATACGGGGTGGTTAAATGGTTTTCAGAATTGCGGCCTTTGTTTTTGCGGCTCTGGCGTTTCTGGGCGATTTTGTTTTCAAAAGGCTTCCGGGGCTTCGGGGCAAGGTGATGACCTGTAAAATGATGTGCTCGGGCAGCTTTGTGCTTACGGGCGTTTGTGCTGCCTTGGCAACGGGCTTTACGCCATACGGTGCATTTATGGTCGGCGGTCTTATGCTTGGCGCAGTCGGCGATTTTTTCCTCGATTATAAGGAAAGACAGTACTTTATAACGGGCACGCTGTTTTTCGGAATGGGTCACATTCTCTACATAATCGGTATCATATCGCACAGCGGTGCCGACATTTTGGTTCAGCCCTACCTCGGGCAGGCGGCTCTGATTCTGGCAGGCATAGCGGTTATGAGCGTTATTGTATTGCTGCTCAACAAAATCAGCTTCCGTGGCAAAAACAAGCCCGTTGCGGTTTATTCCCTCGTGCTTATCGTTTCTTTCCTTGCGGCTTTTACAAGGGGTATGGTTGCACTCACACAAGGCAACACGGCGTACGGCATCTGCCTTGTTGTTGCAAGCTCGCTGTTTATGGTGTCTGACACCTGCATTGCAATTCACGTGCTCGGCAAAGCACCGCTTGAATTTTTCCACCGTATGACGGGTGCGTTGATTAACCCCACCTATTTTCCTGCACAGGCGTTGTTTGCGCTGAGTATATTGTTTGTTGATTAATAATCAGGAGGACTGAATATGAACGCATTTATTTCCGCATTTATCACTTTCGCAATTTTTGTTACAAGCCTTTTCGGCTCATTTATTGCTGTTGAAGCACCCGAGGACAAGACGGAGTTTACTCCCGTGCTACGTTTCTTTGCCGCAAGTGACTCACACGTTGAGTCAATGGGCGATACGCAGGCGCTCAGAATGCAGAAGGCTCTTAAAATGGCTTATGCAATAGCTGACAGCGATAAGGAATACAACAAGCTCGATGCCGCACTTTTTGCAGGCGACCTTACCGACAACGGCAGAAAGGATCAGTTCCTCGGCTTTACAGTTGCGGCAAAATCCGTTCTTCGTGAGGAAACCGAGCTTCTTGCCGTAATCGCCAAGAGCCATGACAGCTCCACTCTCGACAAGGGCGTACACCCCTATTTTTCGGGTGTTGTGGGCGAGGACACCGACATACACAAGGTAATCAACGGCTACCACTTCATCGGCCTTTCCGTTTCCAAAACCGAGGGTGAGCACTACAGCGAGTATCAGCGTGAATGGCTTGATGAACAGCTTGCAGCTGCAACAGCCGAAGACCCGACAAAGCCCGTTTTCGTTTTCCAGCACGAGCATATTGCAAACACCGTTTACGGCAGCTCCGATTTTGAGGGCTGGGGTATGGACTATTTCAGAGCGGTGCTCAACAAGTATCCGCAGGTTGTCAATTTCTCGGGCCATTCCCACTATCCGCTCAATGACCCCCGTTCAATCTGGCAGGGTGAGTTTACCGCAGTCGGTACGGGTGCACTCTACTACGCAGAGTTCACTGTTGACGATGTCCGTACCTATCATCCTGAGGGCAATCGTAATGTTGTAACCTTCTGGGTTGTTGAGGTTGACGCAAACAACCGCATTCGTATGAGAGGCATTGATATGAAGGCAGGCGAGGTGATTATCGAGTACATTCTCAACAATCCTGCCGACCCTGCAAACCGTGAATATACACCTGAGAAGCAGGCTGCAAAATCCATCGCTCCCGTATTTGAAAACGATACCGATATCGAGCTTAAAAACAAAAGAGGCAATTACACCGTTAAGGTCGACGAAGCGAAATCAACAGACGGTATGCCGATAGTCCTTTACAGAGCCTTTGCCTATGCCGAGGACGGTACACTGCTTGCAAAGACCTGGACCATGCCCGAGTATTATATTATTGACGGCGAGAACGAAATTGTGCTTGACCTCGGTAAAGTAGATGCGGAAAAATTCACCGTAGAGGTTGTTGCGGAAACTGCCTACGGCGTGCAGTCGGCACCGCTTAGCGTAAGTAAATAACACAAGGAAAAGCAAAAACAGCTCCAATCTTCGGTTGAAGATTGGAGCTGTAATTTTATTTTACAAGTATCTGCGTTGCTCTCTCAAGTGCGGCGTCGATGTTTTCGCAGAAGTTTTCTTCTCCGATTTCGCCGTACATGCCCGACTTTCTGAACACTTCCATAGGCTGTTCGTTTACGTGGGAAAGCACGAGCGTTGAGCCGTTCTTTTGGCAGGTTTTTACTATTGTTTCAAGGCTGTGTATGCCCGTTGCATCAATTGCTGGCACGCTTCTCATTCTCAAAACAAGCACCTTTTTGTCGGCACGCTTGATTACGTCTGCAATCTTCTGCGATACGCCGAAGAAAATCGGCCCCGTAATTTCGTAAACCATAGCGCCCTCGGGAATAACCTTCAAGCGGATGTGCTGGTCGTCGGTGCTTTCGTCAAATTCCTTCCAGCCGTAGGCATCCGTAACATCGGACATACGCTTCATAAACATTACCGTTGCAAGGATTATACCGACGATAATTGCCACAACAAGGTCGAACACTACCGTCAGCACGAAGGTGACAACAAGCACGAGTGTGTCACTCTTGGGGGCGTGCTTTACGATTGAAACGAACTCACGCCACTCACTCATGTTGTAGGCAACAATGAAGAGTATGGCTGCAATTGTGGGCATCGGAATAAGCGAGGCATAGGGCATCAGCACAACAAGCACAGCAAGCAGCACAACGGCGTGTACCATACCTGCAATCGGTGTTCTGCCGCCGTTTTTGATGTTGGCGGCTGTTCTTGCAATTGCACCCGTTGCAGGAATGCCGCCGAAAAGTGCGGAAGCAATGTTACCTGCGCCCTGTGCGACAAGCTCCATATTGGAGTTGTGGCGGCTGCCCGTCATACCGTCTGCAACAACACAGCTGAGCAGGCTTTCAACAGCCGCAAGCACGGCGATTGTAAACGCATCGGGCAGAATTGCCGAAACAGTTTCAAATGAAAACTCTGGCAGAGCAAATTTCGGAAGGGCGGAAGAAATTGTGTAAAGGTCACCGATTGTGTTGACATTCATATCGAAAATCTTTACAAGTGCGGCGCTGATTACAATTGCAAAAAGTGAGGGCGGAATTTTCTTGATGAACTTCGGCGCAATGATGAGTACGGCAAGTGAAACCGCACCGATTATGAGTGCTTCAAAGTTGAATGTGCCTATGCACTTTATAACCTCTTCAACCTTTTCGATTGTTTCGATAGGGGAGTGCGTGAAGGTAAGACCGAGGAAGTCTTTGAGCTGGCCGATTACAAGGGTAATGGCAATACCTGTTGTAAAGCCCGTTGTGATGGTGTAGGGAATAAACTTGATAAGACTGCCGAGCTTGAAAAGACCCATAATTATGAGCAGGATACCTGCAATTACGGTTGCAAGCACAAGCCCCGAAAAGCCGTTTTTGGCTACAACACCGGCAACAATTGTTGCAAACGCTGCCGTCGGGCCTGCAATCTGCACACGGCTGCCGCCGAGGAAGGAAATAACAAAGCCGGCAACAATTGCGGTGTAAAGACCCTGCTCGGGGTCAACGCCGGAAGCCAGTGCAAGCGCAATTGACAGCGGCAGGGCAATAATCGCAACAATTACGCCTGCTGTCAAATCCTTGACAAGCTGCTGCTTTGAGTAGTTTTTCATACACGAAAAAAGTTTCGGTTTGAGTGTATTCATCCGTTTTTCACCCGTTCTCAAAAAATTACAGCACCTATTATATTCCTGTATTATCGCTGTTTTCAAGGCAAAAAAGCGAATAAAAACGATTTCTGCGTTTTGTAAAGATATTACAAATCAAACAGAAAAATTATGTGTATTTTGCTATAGGCAATTCGCAATTAAATGCAAACAAAAAAGCGATGTCATTCTGAGCGAATGCGAAGAATCTTAAAGCCTAAGCAAAAGATCCTTCGGCTTCGCCTCAGGATGACACGCCATAAAGTTTTATATTAAAATCGGAGCGAAGCGACCCTTAATTTTGCGTTTTGCACTTTGCATTTTGCATTATTTAAGATATCCCTTGAACGCAACATCAATTTTTGACGACACCGCTTTGGGGTGACGGTAGTCAAACAGCACGGTGTGTGCGGCGTTGACCTGGGATTCCGCTTGCTCGGAATAGCTGTTGAAAGCGGCCTCGCTGTCGTAATCCATATCCTCGCTCTGCGAATACTGACCCGAGGCACGGGTTATAACCGAGCCGTCCTCCCTGACATAGAAAACGCTGTAGGAAAGCTTTCCTACGCTTCCGTCAAGCTCTTCCTTCACTATCAGCAGGCAGTCCTCGCCGTCACGCTCGGTGACGTAACAGCTTATGCCGTTGCCCGAAGAACGTATTCCGCCGAAATCACGGAATATTTCCGTAACGGTGTTTTCCTTTGTTACGGTGAAAAGCTGAATTATCCTGCCGACAGCCTTGTTTGTCTCCTCATCATAAAGGGGAGTTATGACTATCATATCGGCAAGGGTGTCGTGTGTTATATCGTAAAAGAACACATCTGCAACCTCTGGGTTGACGGTCGTTTTAAGCACCTGCTTGTAGAGCTTGAAACGGTCAGACTGTTTTTTGAATTCACGCTTTACTGCCCTTGCCTCAAAAACTGTGGTCGACTCATAGGTAATATCAAGCTTTGATGCTTCTTCCTGCACCGTTGTAACTTCGGATGAAGCTTCGCTTGTATTCTCTTCTGTGGGGATTTCGGTTGTTGTGGGGGCTTGGGTTGTTGTCACTTCTTCTACGGGCTTGCCGTTTCTGTTTATCCAGACGGTAACAAGTACGGCAGCCGCAACGCAAAGCACAAGCACAACCGCAAGCACTATCGTAAGTTTCTTCATGATTTCTCTATATCAATATATTTCTTTGCAAATTCCCATACCTTTGCCCAGTATGTATCGGGGTCAGTATCAACGGAAACTGCGTGGGTGGCATTGGGGATTGTGAGCAGGTCTTTTTCACCGTTGTAGCTGTTGTAAAGCTCGTGCACCATTCTGAAGGGTACGAAATCGTCAGCCTCGCCGTGGATAAAGAGCAGGGGAGTATTGGCGCTTCTGAGCTTTTCAATCGGGGAAGCCTGCTTGAAATCAAGGCCGATGTGGCGCTTTGCAGCAAAATTGGAGGTGTACATAAACGGCATCTGGGGCAGACCGAACATCTCTTTTATCTGCACGGAAAATTCATCCCACACGCTTGTGTAGCCGCAGTCCTCAACAGCGCAGACAACGTTTGCGGGCGGATTTTCGCCGAGCGTCATCATAACCGTTGCGGCACCCATTGATTCGCCGTGGAGCATAATTTTACAATCGGCGTTTTCGCTTATGCAAAAGTCAATCCAGCCGAGCAGGTCAATTCTGTCCATCCAGCCCATTGTGTAGGCGGTGTGACCGTTGGTGCGTACACCCTTTTCGTGGCCACGCATATAGGGCATAATGACGTTGAAGCCCTTTTTGTGGTACTGCCTTGCGTAACGCTCCATACTTGCAGGGTCGGCAGTATAGCCGTGGCAGAGGATAACCCACTTGTCCTTCGTAACGTTCGGGAAAAAGGTTGCGTTGGCAATTTCGCCAAGGCTGTTGAGGGTCGATATACCTTTAAAATCAGTCGTTTCATAGAGCGTGGGCTCAGGCTCTGCCTGAACAATGGCATCGCAGACAAACTGATTCTGGAACTCCTCATTCTTTGCCATAAACTTCTGTCCCAGCTTGTTGCCCTTGTTTGTGAGCGTGGTAAACCACATAATCTCGCCTGCGGCAAGCACGCCCAGACCTGCCGTTGCGGCAACAGCACCGAGACCTTTAAGTAAAGCCTTTGATTTTTTCATTATACGTCAGCTCCTTATTTGATTACATTGAATAATTCAGTTTTGGTTATCTGCTTGTGTAAGCATCGTAATCTCACGAAGTTTTTCTTCAAGTAATTTTTTATCGGGTAATTGCAATGTGTAATCTGCAACCATTGCAGGTGAAAGATTGCTGCTTAAAGCGTACTCAACAACAGTATCATCTTTAGTGGCGCAAAGAATCAATCCGACACTTGGGTTTTCATTAGGCTTTCTGACATCTCTGTTAAGTGCTTCAAGATAAAAATTCAATTGACCAAGATGTTCCGGCTTGAATTTTCCAACCTTAAGCTCAATGGCTACAAGGCAGGACAATGCTCGGTTATAGAAAAGCAAATCAATAAAGAAATCTGTATAGCCTACTTGAACACGGTACTCTTCGCCCACAAAGGTGAAATCTTTACCGAATTCCAAAATAAACTGTTTAAGATTAGAGATAATAGATTTTCTTAAATCTTTTTCTTTATAATCTTCGGGAACTTCCAAAAATTCCAGAACATACGAATCTTTCAGAGCGCCGACAGCAGGATGCTGAACAATAAGCTCCTTATGCTTTGTCGTTGAAATCATAGTTCTTTCAAAAAGCATACTGTCTATTTGCCTTTCAAGCTCCCTTTTGCCGTAACTGTTAGCAATGCACAGGCGAATATAGAATTCTTTAGCTTCATCAGTTTTACAGCCGGACATAATCAGAAGATTATTTGACCATGTAATTTCTCTCACCAGTGGTGAGAGTTTTTCGTTTTGGTTATATGTTTCGTAAAACTGCTTCATTCGCCAAATGTTTTGAGCAGAAAACCCGTTGGCAGTAGGGTGCGTTTGTTTAAGGTAATTTGCAAACTCCTGAACAATGCCTTTTCCCCATCCATCATTTGCTGCTTTTTCGCTGATATATTTGCCTATTTGCCAATACATATCTATTAGCTCGGCATTAACTGCTTTAATGGCACGCATTTTTGATTGTTCGATAATTGCAATAATACTCTCAAAATCGTTATCATAACTAATAATGTCAGCCATATTATCACCTTTTAGAGCTTAAAACATTTTATACAGATACAGTCAGAAAGAAATTTTCTGATAAATTATTTATAGTTATATTATACATAAAAAATTTTGCACTTTCAATCAACATCGGGAATTTTTATGTCTGTTAAAAATATTTTCAAAAACTTTTACTGTTCCTATTGACATATCAGTTTTTTTTGTTTATAATATCGACTGTTGCGAATAGCTATGGACGTTTAGCTCAGTTGGTAGAGCACTCGCTTGACGTGCGAGTGGTCAGCGGTTCAAGTCCGTTAACGTCCACCATAAAAAAACCGAGGTTTTACGACCTCGGTTTTTTTATATCATATTTGTGCTTTTGCGGCAGTTTTGCCGTGAAATCAGCCGTTGCAACCTGAGGTTGCGCAATTTAAACTCAAAGTGGTGGCGTGCAAATCACAAATATGTTAAAATCAAGGCAGAAAAAGGAGGCTGCACAAATGGAGTTTTATCAGAATTTATCAGCATTAAGAAAATCTAAAAATCTTTCGCAGGAGGAAATTGCCGACAGACTGGGCGTTTCACGACAGGCTATATCGAAATGGGAGAACGGCCAGGCGCTGCCCGAAACGGCAAACATAATGAAGCTTTGCGAAATACTCGAAGTCACGCCCAATGAACTGTTGGGTTATGAAGAACAAAAAGCAAAGCCCGTTGAGCAAATGCCGTATGATAATGAAGAAATAAAGGAAAAGAAAAAGTGGTACAAGACAACGCCCTTCAAAGTGTTTGTCGCTGTCCTTGGTGCGTTGCTTGCGATAAACCTTATAAAACTATTGATTGCCCTCGGCTTTGCAGGTGTATTTATGATGCGAGCAGATGTGAATGACCGTGTGCAGTTAGGTGAAGTCGTATCGGTTGAAGCAGGAGAAGAAAATATTTCCACGGGCGGTGTAGTTAAGTTTTCAACACAGGGCACAAACGGCAAGAAAACAATAGTTCGCACGGAATATGTCCCCGATGTTTATTCAAGTGCCTATGATTGCAGCTTTGCCTTTTCGGGTGACGGTATGCAGACTGTAACCGAAGAAGCAGAGTTTGAAGGCGGTATGTGGATAGCAGAGGTTGAACTGCCGAAAATCAGCGGCGCAATTGAGGTCGAGTTCATAACCGATACAGGCTACAAAAAAGTGCCCGTGAAAATAGCGACAATTGATGGGGTAGACGAAAGCGGTGTGTCGTGGCATTGATTACAGTTTGTCGAGGACAAACAATGCAGAATGCAAAATGCAAAGTGCAAAGTGCAAAATTAAGGGTCGCTTCGCTCCGATTGTAATTATTATCTGTTAGTCATCTCTTATCTCTTATCTGTTATCTAAGCGGTATCTAAAATCATCGTGAGATAAGAGATAAAAGATAATAAATATGAGATAATAATTTTTTTAAATTGGGTGAGGGCGTAGCCCTCCCACAATTTTGCATTTTGCGTTTTGCACTTTGCATTAATAAAAATTATAGCAACAGCCCTGTTCTTGATTGAACAGGGCTGTAAGTTTATTCGATTGCGAATCAGCTTTCGGGATAGCCATTCATTTCGTTGAGAATCTGGTGCACTCTGTCAGGGCAGTCGGTTATGATGCCGTCGACACCTGCTTTAATCATTGTGCGGATTTCCTCTGCCTCGTCAACTGTCCACACGTTAACCTCAAGACCGTTTTTGTGGGCGTTTTCAACGAACTTTCCTCTGATGCACAGCTTGTGCGGATGTGCTGCGTGGCAGTCCATTTTTTTCATAGCCTTGAAGGGCGGGAAAAAGGCGAGAGTTGCCTTTTTATAGCCGGCAGGATAGAGGAAGGCTGTTTTGCACTTGGGGTCAACCTGCTTGATATATTCAAGTATCTCCTTGCTGAAGCTGGAGATGAGAAGAATATCCCTGAGATTATACTGCTCAACAAGCTCAAGCGTTTTTCTGACCAGCGTTTCACGCCTTGCGGTATCGCTTTCGGGCTTGAGTTCAATATTGAGGATTTTAAGCCCCTTGCCCTGCGCAAGCTGTAAAAACTCTTCAAGTGTCGGCAGGGGAGTACCCTTGAATTCGTTGCTGAAATATGCGCCGAAATCGTACTTTTTAAGCTCTTCAAGTGTCATTTCTTCAATCTTGCCTGAGCCGTTTGAGGTTTCGTCGATTGTATAGTTGTGGCAGATTACGGGTACGCCGTCCTTTGAAAGGTGAACGTCGGTTTCAAAGCCGTGTGTGCCCATATCAATTGCCTTCTGAAATGCGGGGAGTGTGTTCTGCGGTGCACGCTTGTTTGCGCCTCTGTGGGCAATAATATTAACATTATACATTTTTTATCCTCCCGGTAATTGTAGATTACCCATTTACATGGATTCGGGAACTTCTATTTTGAGCATTGTCAGCACGCTGTGAAGTGTTGTTTTGACACAGGAGCAAAGGTAAAGCCTTGCCTTTGTGAGTGCCTCGTCATCCGTGCTGACACGGCAGGCATTGTAGAACTTGTGGAAGAGGGTTGCAAGCTCAACACAGTAGCGTGTAATTCTTGCAGGGTCATAGTTCTTTGCGGCGTTTACGATTTCGCCCGTGAGTGAAGCAAGGTGGCTGATAAGCTCTCTTTCCTCGGGTGCTGTGAGAAGTGCAAGCTCTTCGTTCGTTGCATCAATTGCTTCGATATTCTCGATGCCGAGCTTTTTGAAGATACTGCAGATTCTTGCGTGTGCATACTGGCAGTAGTAAACGGGGTTCTGTGAACTCTGCTCAACGGCAAGGTCAAGGTCAAAGTCCATCTGTGAGCCGGGCTCACGCATATTGAACAGGAAGCGTACCGCATCAATCGGGATTTCTTCAAGCAGGTCAACAAGCGTGATGGATTTACCCGTACGCTTGCTCATTCTTACAACCTCGCCGCCACGGGTGAGGCGGACAAGCTGCATAAGAATAATGTCGAGCTTTGAGGAGTCTGTGCCGAGCGCTTCAAGCACACCCTTCATTCTTGCAACGTGGCCGTGGTGGTCAGCACCCCAGATGTTGATTGCCTTATCAAACTTTCTGTTTTCAAGCTTGTTGCGGTGGTAGGCAATATCTGCGGCAAAGTAGGTCGGGTTGCCGTTGGCGCGGACAAGAACCTCGTCCTTTTCGCCGCCGTGCTCTGTTGCCTTGTACCAGACTGCACCGTCCTTTTCGTAGGTGAGGTCTTTTTCTTTGAGCATGCTGAGGGTTTCTTCAAGCTCGCCGCTGCTGTAAAGTGAGCTTTCACGGAACCATACATCGTAGAAAATTCTGTACTTGTCAAGGTTTTCGTGCATCTTGTCAATGTTGAGGGGAAGCGCAAACTCAACAAGAGCTGCTCTGCGCTCTTCTTCGGATGCGCTCATATATTTGTCGCCGTGAATGTCGGCAAACTGCTGCGCTCTTTCCTTGATATCTTCGCCGTGGTAGCTGTCCTCGGGAAGCTCAACGGCAGCCTCGCCCTTGAAAATCTGCTGATATCTTATGTCGAGCGAAAGGCCGAATTTTGCAATCTGGTTGCCTGCATCGTTGACATAGAATTCACGTGTTACCTTGTAGCCTGCTCTGTCCATTACGGCGGCAAGGCAGTCGCCGAGTGCACCGCCACGGGCATTACCCATGTGCATAGGTCCTGTCGGGTTGGCGGAAACAAACTCGATGTTTACCGTTTTGCCCTCGCCGAAATCGGAGGAGCCGTAGCTGTCGCCGCAGGCACGGACATCACGGAGAATTGCTGAATAATAGTCGTTGCCGAGGTAGAAGTTGATGAAGCCTGCACCTGCAACCTCGCACTTTTCAACGAAAGTGCCTTCAAGGTCGAGGTTTGCACAAACTGCTTCGGCAATCTGACGGGGTGCTCTGCGGAAGGCTCTTGCGCCTGCCATGGCGGCGTTTGTGGAAAAATCGCCGTTGGCACGGTCGGCAGGAACTTCGATATTGAAGGACGGAATTTCTGCCTCGGGCAGAGTGCCGTCTGCTATTGCTTTTTCAAAAGCCTGATTAATGGCACAGGTGAGCTTGTCCTGTACCTGCTTGACTATTTTAGACATATATTTTACCTCTCATTCAAAGCGGAATGTAACTTTCAGTTCGTTGTGTGAGCAGAAGCCTGTGTTGAAATCCAGCGTGTAACTGAAATTCAGCTCGCCGCCGTTTTCGTCAAGTCGGCTTCTTACGTCCTTGCCTCTTACGCCGAGCATAAGGTCGGCATATTCGGTTGCGTACATACAGCTGTAGCGTTTGCCGGGCTCGACAATAAGCTGAGCGTTGTGTTTTCCCCCGAGGCGGTGCATGGTAACCTTGCTTCCGTCAACGGTAAGCGTGGTAACGCTGCCGCTGAAATCCTCTGTTTCGTCGTAACGCAGAACAAAGCCCGTAAGCGTTCTGTCGTATTCGCCGACGGTGGTGAGCTTTGCTTCTTCCGGCTCACCGTCTATCTCGTGCCTGTCGGCAATTGTGATAACTACCTTTCTGCTCATATCTCGTGTGCCCTCTTTTCTATTGCAAGGCGGAGCAGCTTATCTATAAGCTCGGGATACGAAAGTCCGCTGTGTGCCCAGAGCTTCGGGTACATACTGATTGAAGTGAAGCCGGGAATGGTGTTGATTTCGTTGAGCTTGATTTCTTCGCCGTTTACAAAGAAATCCACTCTCGAAAATCCTGAGCAGCCAAGAGCTTTGTAAGCTCTGATTGCTTCCTTCTGTACCTTTTTGAGCATATCCTCGCTTATTCTTGCAGGGATGAACAGACCGCTGTCACCCGAAATGTATTTTGCCTCGTAATCGTAGAAATCGTTGCAGGGTGCAATTTCACCCGGTGTTGCGGCTACGGGTTCGTCGTTGCCAAGCACGGCACATTCAACCTCGCTGCCGATAACAGTTTCTTCAAGCACGACCTTGCTGTCGTTTGCAAAAGCGGTTTCAAAAGCATCTGCAAGCTCGTTGAGATCGCTTGCCTTGCTGATACCTACGGAAGAGCCTGCCTTTGCAGGCTTTACGAATATCGGGTAACCAAGCTTTTCGACACACTCATCAAGTGCCTTGTGCGGATTGCTGCGGTATTCGTGCTCGGTGTAGCTGAGCCATTTTGCCTGCGGAATACCTGCTTGGTCAGCAAGTGCGTTTGTAAGCGCCTTGTCCATGCAGGCGGCACTGGATGTCATATCACAGCCGACATAGGGAATCTCGGCAAGCTGAAGCAGACCCTGTACCGTGCCGTCCTCACCGTTTTTGCCGTGAAGCACGGGGAAAACAACGTCAACCTTTGTCTGCTTTGCCTGGCCGTTGATTATTTCAACAATTCCGCCGACGGTCGGGTCGGGGGAAACAAAGGCAGGGGTAAGATTTTCCGTATCCTCACGCCACTTGTCCTCGGGCAGAAGCGCTGTGTCGCCGTTGAAGCGGTACCAGGCGCCGTCCTTGGTGATACCCATTTTTATTATGTCATATTTGTCCTGCGGAATGTTTGCAATGACGGAGGAAGCGGAAACACAGGAAACATCGTGCTCGCTTGACTTGCCGCCGAAAAGCACCAGAACGGTAAGCTTATCCATAATGTGAAAAATTCTCCTTGAAATTATGTTAATGAAACAGAATATACTATCAATAAATATTTATACCCATACAAATATATATATTACCATAATTTTGGCGTCGGTGCAATTGTTTACTTGCACAGAAATTCATATTTGTACAAGCGGAAAATTAGCTGTGAGGTTTATAAAAACAGCCGTCATATAAAACGATGACAGCTGTTGCGTGTTAAATATCGATTTGTTTAAGCAGTTCAAATTGGTCTCGCTTGCCGTAAATTACGGCGATTATGTGTACCTCTTTTAAATTTTCGTTAATCCAGAAATAAATCAGAAAATTTTGTATGGGCATAATATGTATACCTTGGCTGCGCCAAGGCTCTTCTTTGACAAGCGGTATTCTGTGTGGCATAATATCCAGAGAATTTATGCTTGTTTCTATTTTGTCAAGAAGCTTTGCTGCGGTTGATCTTTCTTTTAGAACATTGGAAACGTAGCGGAAAATCTCAAGCATATCGGAATGTGCCTGCGGAGTTATTTTTACAATGTATTTATCCATCTGCAAGCTCCTTGCGTAGTGAGGAGAAAACTTCTGCGGAATCTTTTGATTCGCCGTTTTTTGCTTGATTGAGACCGGTTTGCATTTTGAGATTAAATGTAGATTGATCCATAGCGTCAAGTGTTATAGGTGCAGTGGACAGCGACAGCGAAAAAGGAATTGCCTTCTTCATAATAATCTGCTTGTAAAGCATATTGATTACTACGGATACGGGTACGCCGAGTTGTGACATAATTTCCTCTGCCTGTTCTTTTACTTCGGGTTCAACACGTGCAAGTACGTTTGCGGTTTTGGTTGCCATATTTATTCCACCTTTCAAAATTATTATACACAAATGTATAACGAAAAGCAATACATTTCTGAAAACTGAAATAAAAAAGTTGCTGATGCAAAGCAGACAGCAACTTTTTATATCAACAAGTATCAAGTTTCGGTTTGTCAGCCCAGCTTTGAATAGCCGTAGCTGTTGATGAGTGCATCGAGCTTTTTGCCCTGCTTGCAAAGCGGACACTCGTGTGAGGGTACGGTGAAGTAGCCGTCGAGGTCGTTGGGGTTAAAAACGGAATTAACTGTGTAGCCTGCACATTCTTCTGTTGTAGAGAAGATTGAGGCAACACCCGAAACCTCGCCGCCGTAGTAGCGTACAGCCTCGATGGCTGCCTTTGCCGTGCCGCCCGTTGCAACGGAAACCGCAAGCACAAGCACGTGCTTACCCTGAATCATGGGAACGAGGTTGTCACGGAATATCATCTGTGAGCTGCCTGTCATTTCGGGTGTCATAACATAAATGGTCTGGTGGGCATTTATGTTCATAAAGTCGTTCTTTGTAAGCTGGTCTGCAAGGCAGGTGCCTATAACCTCTGTGCCGTCAAGGCAGAGAATGGTATCTATAATTGTTGTTGAATAGTTGTAGCTGCCGCACAGAGCCTTGGCAACAGCCTTGGCTTCGGAAAGACGGGATTTCTGGGCAACAACATCAATATAATAATTACTGTGTGAGTGGTTGGTTGCAAAGTGACCCTGTGAAACACGAAGGAAAAGGTTATTCTGCTTGGTTTTGATTTTAATCATATTATTTGTAGGCATTGTGTATACCTCCTGTGGTATTAGTGTGCTTATTGTACAATAAATGCAGAATGAATGCAATATTATTCGTTAAATTTGTTGTGAAAATTTAAAGGCTGTAAAAAAGTTGAAAAAACAGTTGACAGCAGGGCGAAAGTCTGTTATTATCTATGGGCAAAACAAAGCAGGATTCTTCCCGTGTCCTCACCGTCGGGGCAAAGCTCTACGGCGGTCAATAACCTCACCGTGTGCCTTTGGGCGTGTTTTGGCGGTGTATTATTGTGTGCGTGGGTAGTTTCTGCCTGCGTGTTTTTTTATTATTTTTTGGGGGTGCTTGAACATTAGTGCTAAAGAACTGCAGATCAATGAAGAAATAAGAGACAAGGAGCTGCGAATCATAAGCAGCAACGGTGAACAGCTTGGCATCATGTCGGCTAGCGAGGCTCAGAAGATTGCGGATGAGCAAAATCTCGACCTGGTCAAGATTTCTCCGCAGGCTAAACCGCCTGTGTGCAAAATTATGGACTACGGCAAGTATCGCTTCGATATGGCAAAGAGAGAAAAGGAAGCCAGGAAGAATCAGCGCATCGTTGAAGTCAAGGAAATTCGCCTTTCCGTAAACATTGATACGCACGATTTTGACACTAAGGTCGGCCACGCAAGGCGATTCGTTGCCGGTGGCGACAAGGTCAAGGTTTCAATCCGTTTCAGAGGCCGTGAGATGGCTCACACAAACCTCGGTATCGAAATTATGGAGCGTTTTGCACAAGCCTGTGCAGAATTTGCCAACGTTGAAAAGCCCGCAAAGTTAGAGGGACGCCAGATGCTGATGTTCCTCGCACCAAAATCAGCAAAGTAATTGCAAAATAATTAAGGAGGATAAAACAAATGCCCAAGATTAAGACTCACTCCGGTGCAAAGAAGCGTTTTAAGCTGTCCAAGAACGGCAAGCCTATGAGAGGTCACGCCTACAAGTCACACATCCTTACAAAGAAGAGCACAAAGCGTAAGAGAAACCTTCGCAAGACAGCTGTTGCTGACGTAACAAACTGCAAGCAGATCAAGCGCCTTATCCCCTATAAATAAGAAATAGGGTCGGCTCAAACTCAAGAATAATATTTGGAGGTAACTAATCATGGCTCGTATTAAGGGCGCAACTATGACTCGCAAGAGAAGAAATAAAGTTCTCAAGATGGCAAAGGGCTACTACGGCTCAAAGGCAAAGCTTTTCAAGACTGCCAAGCAGGCTGTTATGAAGTCAGGCCAGTATGCTTACATCGGCCGTAAGCTCAAGAAGAGAGATTTCCGCCGTCTCTGGATTTCCCGTATTTCCGCTGCTGCAAAGGCAAACGGCATGAACTACTCAACACTTATCAACGGCCTCAAGAAGGCAGGCATCAACCTCAACAGAAAGATGCTTTCCGAAATCGCTATCTCTGACCCCGCAGCTTTCACAGCAATCTGCGAGAAGGCAAAGGCAGCACTTTAATAATCAATAACTATGTCAAGCCCTCGGATATAACCGTGGGCTTGAGTTTTTGTTTGGTGATAAATATGCAGACTGTATTAACTGCAAAAAACAACGATAAAATAAAGCAGGCTGTACGCCTGCGTGACAGCGCAAAGGCAAGGCGTGAGGAGGGCTTGTTCTTCCTCGAGGGTGCAAGGCTTTGCGCCGATGCCGCTTTAAGTGTGGAAACGGTACGCCTTTTCTATACCGCAAAGGCAAAGGAAAAGTACGCCGAAGAGGTGGACTCAATAGCGGCAAGAGTAGAAGAATGCTGCGAGATTTCGGAAGAAATTGCGCTCAAGCTCACTGATACCTTTTCGCCGCAGGGCATATTTTGTGTGTGCAAAACTATTGACAAAAAACATTATATAGATAAAATATATAGTAGCGCAAAATTGGTTGCGCTCGAAAACATTCAGGACCCTGCCAATCTCGGTGCAATTATCCGTACTGCGGAGGCGTTGGGGATAGGCGGTGCCGTGCTTTGCGGCTGCTGTGATGTTTATAACACGAAGGCACAGCGTGCGGCCATGGGCTCAATGCTGCGTATGCCGTTTTTGTTTGTTTCCGATATGCCCGAAGCAATGAAGGATTTGGAAAATAAGGGCTACGTAACCCTTTCCTCAACTCCGGGTGAAGGCGCAGAGGATATCACAAAAACAGGCCTCGGTGAAAAAACGGTCTGCGTTATCGGCAACGAGGGCAACGGCGTTGAAGAAGCAACGGCACAAAGCTGTATGCACCGTGTGCGTGTGCCTATGCGAGGAAGGGCAGAATCGCTCAATGCTTCAATGGCGGCGGCGATAATTATGTGGGAGCTGATGAGATGAGTTCCGCTTACAGTGAGGACGTTTACCGTATATGGCTTGCAGAGTGTCTGGGCGCAGGCTCGGACTACCTTACTGCCGTCGGCGAATTCGGCGGTGCCCGTGCTTTTTACGAGGCAAGCGAAATAGAGTGGCGTATGCTCGGCATATTCAGACCTGCACAGCTGTCACGGCTTTCAAAGCGTGATTTGTCGGGCGCAAACAGAGCGGCGCAGATATGTGCGGCAAATTCCTGGCATATAATACCACAGGACAGTGCAGATTATCCCGTGCACCTCGGTATGATAAAGGACGCTCCCGCCTTGCTTTACGCAAATGGCGATAAGGACTGCCTGAAAGAAAAACTTTGCATCTCCATTGTCGGCGCAAGAGAGGCTTCTCTCTACGGCAAGGAGGTTGCCTTCCGTCTGGCGGCGTCGCTTGTGCGTGCAGGCGTTACCGTTATCAGCGGCGGTGCCTTGGGTATTGATTCCGCTTCGCACGAGGGTGCAATAAGTGCCGGCGGCAAAACAGTTGCCGTTATGGGCTGCGGTCTGGGTGCCGCATATCTGCCCGAAAACGAGGCGCTTCGCAATTCGGTATCGAAAAACGGTGCGGTAATCAGCGAGTATCTTCCGCTTTCAAAGCCCAGCAGGGCAAGCTTCCCGATGAGAAACCGTATAATCAGCGGTATGTCGCTTATGACGGTTGTTGTCGAGGCAAGTGAGAAAAGCGGTTCTCTCGGCACGGCAAGGCACGCAATCTCGCAGGGGCGTGATGTCGGAGCCGTACCGGGTGATGTAATAAGCTCGGCTTTTGTCGGGTCGAATTTTCTGCTTTCGCAGGGTGCAAAACATATTGCCTCGGCGGCGGATGTTCTTGAAGATTATGTATATACTTATCCCGAGCTCATTAATCTGAGCAAGGTTGAACGCACGCTTGAACGCAAGGCGGAGGAAAAGCCTGCCAAAAAGCGTGCACCCGAAAATTTATCACAAAGACAGGCAGCGGTCTATGAGCTTTTCGGTAACGAGCCGATGAGCTTTGACCTGCTTGTCACAAAAAGCGGACTTGATGCACCTGCGCTTTCCCTGACCCTTACCGAGCTTGAACTCGAAGGGCTAATTACGGAATGTGCAGGCAACAGATATAAAATAGTTTGAAAAGGAAGGACATACTTAAATGTCAAAGCTTGTTATTGTTGAGTCAATTTCAAAGGCAAAGGTAATCAAGGGCTTTCTCGGCGACGGTTACGAGGTTATGGCTTCCGTAGGCCATGTGCGTGACCTGCCTGCCTCAAAGCTGAGCGTTGATGTTAACAACGACTTTGCACCCAAGTACGAAATAGTCAAGGGCAAGGAAAAGCTTGTCACCGAGCTTAAGAGCGCAGTAAAAAAGAGTGACGGCGTTCTTCTTGCAACCGACCCTGACCGTGAGGGTGAGGCCATTTCGTGGCACCTTGCAACCTTGCTCAATCTTGACCTGAAAAAGAAGAACAGAGTTACTTTCAACGAAATCACCCGTGCAGGTATTGAAAAGGGTATGTCTGCCCCCCGTGCGGTTGATATAGATATGGTAAATGCACAGCAGGCAAGGCGTATTCTCGACAGACTTGTCGGTTATAAGCTCAGCCCGTTTGTCAGCCAGAAAATCCGCAGAGGTCTTTCCGCAGGCCGTGTTCAGTCCGTTGCGGTAAGACTTATTGTTGATAAAGAAAACGAAATCAACGCCTTTGTTCCCGAGGAATACTGGTCACTTGATGCTCGCTTCACCTCCTCCGCACGCAGGGTTTTCTCTGCCGCATTTGCAGGCGATGAAACAGGCAAGGTCAAGCTCACCAACGAGGAACAGACGAATTCTTATATTTCAAGGCTTGACGGTGCAACCTACACCGTCGGCACGGTAAAGAAGGGCACACGCAAAAAGAGCCCTGCACCGCCCTTCACAACCTCCACAATGCAGCAGGAGGCTTCACGCCGCCTCAACTTCCAGTCCCAGCGCACAATGAAAATTGCGCAGGAGCTTTACGAGGGTATCAACGTCAAGGGTCACGGCTCAATGGGTCTTATAACCTATATGAGAACGGACTCACTGCGTATTTCCGACCAGGCAAGAGAGCAGGGCAACGAGTATATCAGAGCCGCATACGGCGACAAGTTCCTGCCCGAAAAGCCCCGTTATTTCAAGCAGCGTGCAAACGCACAGGACGGTCACGAGGCTGTCCGTCCTACAAACCCTGCGCTCACACCTGCAATGGTTAAGGACAGCCTTACAATCGAGCAGTATAAGCTTTATAATCTCATCTGGCTTCGTTTTATGGCAAGCCTTATGGCAGACTGTGTACAGAACACCGTAAAGGCCGAAATCAAGGCGCAAAAAGAAGGTGAAGAGCAGCAGTACTGCATCTTCAACGCAACGGGCTATGAGGTCAAATTTGAGGGCTTTACCGCACTCTACGAAGAAAGCACCGAGGACGAGGACGGCGAGAAGGACGGCAAGCTTCCCGAGCTCAAGAGCGGTGAGGTGCTCAAGCTCAAGGAGCTTGTACCTGCAAAGCACTTCACTCAGCCGCCTGCAAGATATACGGAGGCTTCACTTATCAAGGCGCTCGAGGAAAACGGCGTAGGCCGTCCGAGTACCTATGCAACAATCATTACAACAATTATCAAGCGTGAATACGTAAAGCGCAGCGCAAAGCAGCTTGTTCCCACGGAGCTCGGCTTCGCAACAACAAATCTGCTCGGCGAGCGCTTCCCCAAGATTGTAAATGTCAAATTCACTGCCCAGATGGAAACCTCACTTGACGAGGTTGAAGAGGGTAAGGAAAATTATATTGCCGTCCTGCGTGATTTCTACGGCGATTTCGAGAAAACTCTCGACAAGGCAAAGGCAGATATGCAGGGTGTCAAGATTGAGCTTGAAGAGGATAAGACCGACATTCCCTGCGACAAGTGCGGTGCAATGATGGTAATTAAAACGGGCCGCTACGGCAAATTCCTTGCCTGCCCGAATTATCCCTCCTGTAAAAACGCAAAGCCGCTTATTCAGGAAACGGGCGCCAACTGCCCCAAATGCGGCGAAAAGCTCGTTGAAAAGCGCAGTAAGCGTGGCTATGTTTTCTACGGCTGTGAGGGCTGGCCCAAGTGCGATTTCGCAACCTGGGATAAGCCCACAAAGGAAAGCTGCCCCAACTGCGGTAAGAGCCTTTTCAAGCAGAGAGGCGGAAAAATAGTCTGCCTGGGCGAGGGCTGCGGTTTTGAAAAGAAGGCAAGCAGAAAGAAAGGCAAAGAGGATGAATAAGGCAACGGTAATCGGCGCAGGTCTTGCAGGTGTTGAGGCTGCGTGGCAGCTTGCCAAAGCAGGAATTGAAACCGAGCTTTGGGAAATGAAGCCGTTGAAATTCTCTCCTGCCCACAAAATGCAGGGCTATGCCGAGCTTGTCTGCTCAAACTCGCTCAAGGCTATGCGCCTTGATTCTGCGGCAGGTATGCTCAAGGAAGAAATGCGCCGTTTCGGCTCGGTGTGTATGACGGCGGCTGAAAAATGTGCCGTTGCGGCAGGCGGTGCCCTTGCCGTTGACAGAGACGAGTTTTCCGAAATCATCACAAAGCTCATTGACGAAAATCCGCTTATCACCGTCAAACACGGCGAGGTGGAGAAAATACCCGAGGGTGTCGTTGTTGTTGCGGCAGGCCCGCTTGTGTCGGACAGCCTTGCAGCAGATATAGATACTCTCTGCGGCGGCAGATTAAGCTTCTTTGATGCCGCTGCCCCCATAATCACGGCGGAAAGCCTTGATTACGACTGTCTCTTTACCCAGTCCCGTTACGACAGGGGCGGTGAGGACGACTATATAAACTGCCCGATGAATAAGGAAGAGTACGAGGCGTTTTACGAGGCTATAACTACTGCCGAAAGAGCAGGCGTGCATGCCTTTGACGAGCGCCACGACGTTTACGAGGGCTGTATGCCCATTGAGGCTATGGCTTCCCGTGGTGCGGATACAATGCGCTACGGTCCGCTTCGCCCCGTAGGTCTGCGTGACCCGAAAACAGGGCACAGACCGTGGGCTGTCTTACAGCTTCGCAAAGAAAACGCAGACGGCACTCTTTTAAACCTTGTCGGCTTTCAGACCAACCTTAAATTCGGCGAGCAGAAGCGTGTTTTCTCAATGATACCTGCCCTTAAAAATGCCGAGTTTGTAAGATACGGTGTTATGCACCGCAATACCTTTATCGATTCACCCCGTCTGCTTAATGCGGACTACTCCTTCAGAAACAGGGAGGGGCTGTATTTTGCGGGTCAGATAACGGGTGTCGAAGGCTATATGGAATCGGCTTCGTCGGGTATTCTTGCAGGCCTCAATGCCGCAAGGCACATAAAGGGCGAAGCACCGTTAATACTTAAAAACACAACCATGATGGGTGCACTTGCCGAATATATAAGCTCGTCACCCTCAAAGGATTTTCAGCCTATGGGTGCCAATTTCGGCGTTTTACCGCCTCTGAATGAAAAAATCAGGGACAAGCGTGAACGCTATGCGGCACTTTCGGCAAGAGGTCTCAACGACCTTGAAACAGAGTAAAACGGTAAATGAGGAAAAGGAAATGAAAATTATTGTTGATGCTTTCGGCGGCGATAACGCACCGCTGGAAATACTCAAGGGCAGTGCACTTGCCGTAGAAGAGCTCGGCGTTGAAATTCTGCTTGTCGGCGACAAGGAAAAAATCCTTGCCTGTGCCAAGGAAAACGGGGTTTCAATGAAGAATACGGAAATTCTTCACGCTGACAAGGTCTTTGAAATGGAATATGACCCGAGAACGGTTATGAAGGAGCATTCCGATACCTCTCTTGCCGTAGGTATGAAGGCATTAAGTGAGGGTAAGGGTGATGCCTTTGTTTCCGCAGGCAGTACGGGCGCAATCGTTATGGGTGCAACCTTTGTTGTAAAGCGTATAAAGGGCATTAAGCGTGCCGCAATTGCAAGTATTATGCCCTCAAATAAACAGCCGTTTATGCTTCTTGACTGCGGCGCAAATGTTGAGTGCAAGCCCGAACACCTTGTTCAGTTTGCAAAGATGGGCAGCGTTTATATGAACAGGATTATGGGCTTTGAAAACCCGAGTGTAGGCCTTGCCAATATCGGCGTTGAGGAAAACAAGGGCACACCGCTTCAGCTTGAAACCTATGCGCTTCTCAAAGAAAAGAAGGATATCAGCTTTATGGGCAACGCAGAGGTAAGGGATATTGCCGCAGGCGTTGCGGATGTCATTGTTGCCGACGGCTTTACGGGTAACGTTATCCTCAAAATGTACGAGGGCGTTGCCTCTACCCTTATGAAAAATATCAAGGGTATTTTCCTTAAAAATATTATGAGCAAGCTTTCCTATCTCGGTGTAAAATCTGGTGTCGATGCCTTTAAAGCAAAGATGGATTACAAGGAATACGGCGGTGCCGTGCTTCTTGGTATCGCAAAGCCCGTAATCAAGGCACACGGCTCGTCTGATGCAAGGGCGTTCAAAAACGCCATACGTCAGGCGGTAAACTGTGTCAAAAAGGATGTAATCGGCGAGATTAAAAGAAGTGTCGGAGAAGAAAAAGATGAAGACTGATTTGAAGAGCTTTCAGCAGAAAATAGATTATAAATTCAATAATGAGGAGCTTCTGCTCACGGCGCTTACACATTCGTCTTACGCAAACGAGTGCGGCGGTGCATTCAACGAGCGCCTTGAGTTTCTCGGCGACAGTGTGCTTGGCTTTATTTCGGCGGAATTCTTTTTCTCCAACCGCAAAAGTGTGCCCGAGGGTGAACTGACAAAGCTACGTGCGGCGACAGTTTGTGAAAAATCGCTTTTCGGCTTTGCAAAGGAGATTGACCTCGGCTCATACATCCGCCTCGGCAAGGGCGAGATGAACACGGGCGGCAGGGAAAGACCGTCAATTCTTTCGGACGCTTTTGAAGCGATAATTGCCGCAATTTATCTTGACGGCGGTATGGAGGAAGCAAAGAAATTCGTGCTGCGTTTTTTAAAGGAAGCGCAGAGCCACAAAAACGACTCCGCTTTTAAGGACTACAAAACCGTTTTGCAGGAGATTATTCAGCGCAACCCCGAGGAAAGGCTCGAATACGTGCTTGTCGGTGAGAGCGGCCCTGCACACGACAAAATATTTGAGGTCGAAATTCACCTCAACTCTAACTGTATAGGTAAGGGCAGCGGCCACAGCAAAAAGCTTGCAGAGCAGGCGGCGGCAGGCGAAGCTCTTAAACTGATGGGAATAGAATAATGAGGCACGTTAACATAGCGGTTTTTGTTCCGCACAGTGGCTGTCCGAATCAGTGCAGCTTCTGCAACCAGCGTGCCATTTCGGGTCACACAAAGCAGCCCACAGCGCAGGATGTTATTGATGCCTGCGAGGTAGCTTTAAAAGGCGGCTGTGAGGAAGCTGAAGTTCAGCTTGCCTTCTTCGGCGGCAGCTTTACCGCAATTGAGCGTGGGTATATGATATCCCTGCTTGAAGCGGCTCAGAAATACATAAATAACGGCTTCCTCAACGGCGGAATAAGAATTTCCACCCGACCCGATTTTATCGACGGCGAAATTCTCACCCTGCTGAAAAAATACGGCGTGCGTGCAATTGAACTCGGCGCACAGAGTATGGATGACGGTGTGCTTACTCTTAACAAAAGAGGCCACACCGCTCAGGATGTCCGCAAAGCCGCAGTATTAATTAAAGAATACGGCTTTGAGCTGGGCTTGCAGATGATGACGGGTCTGTGGGGCTCGGGTGATGAGGACAGCATAAACACTGCCAAGGAGTTTATTGCCCTTAAGCCCGATACGGTCAGGATTTATCCGACCGTAGTGCTCAAAAACACCCTGCTCGGCGAAAAGTATGAGAGCGGCGAATATACTCCGCCCGATTTGCAGCACAGCATTGAGCTTGTTGCCGAGCTGTTGCCGATGTTCGAGGAAAAAGGTATAAGCGTTATCCGTGTCGGCCTTCACGCACAGAGCGATGTTGAGCGTGACTATCTTGCAGGTGCTTATCACCCTGCCTTGCGAGAACTTTGCGAGGGTGAAATTTACTATAAAAAAATTCTTTCGGCTCTTGAAGGTAAGCCAAAAGGTAACTATGAAATAACCGTTTCGCCCAGTGATATTTCCAAGGCGACGGGACAGAAAAAGAAGAATATACTTCGTTTGGCTGAGCAGGGCTACTCCTGCAAGGTCAGAGGAATCAACGATATACAACCATATGAAATAAGGATTGTGACGAAATGTTTTTGAAATCACTTGAAATGCAGGGCTTTAAGTCGTTCCCCGACAAAACCGTGCTCGAATTCGGGCAGGGCATAACCTCTGTTGTCGGCCCTAACGGCTCGGGTAAAAGCAATATTTCCGATGCCGTGCGTTGGGTTCTCGGTGAGCAGTCAACAAAAAATCTGCGTGGCTCGAAGATGGAGGACGTCATCTTCAGCGGTACGGGTGTGCGCCGTGCGCAGGGCTTTGCCGAGGTTACGTTAAGGCTTGATAATACAGACCGTGCTCTCAAAAGCGACAAGGACGAGGTTTCCGTTACACGCCGCTACTACCGCTCGGGCGAAAGTGAATATATGCTCAACGGTGAAACCTGCCGACTCAAGGACGTAAACGAAATGTTTATGGATACGGGTCTTGGCCGTGACGGCTATTCTATGGTCAGCCAGGGCAGGGTTGCGGATATGGTTTCCTCCAAGTCCAGCCAGCGCCGTGATATGCTCGAGGAGGCGGCAGGCATTTCTGCCTACCGTTACCGCAGAAACGATGCAAACCGTAAGCTCGACCAGGCAGAGGAAAATATGATTCGTCTGCGTGATATTCTCACCGAGCTTGAGGACAGGGTAGGTCCGCTTAAAATACAGAGTGAAAAGGCACAGAAATTCCTTGTCTTTGCCGAAGAACGCAAGGGACTTGAAATAGGTCTGTGGCTCTATACAATAGATAAAGTCCGTGAGCAGTTAAAGGCTCATACGGACAAGCTCGATACAGCCGTTGCACAGTATGAGGCTGTTGAGGCAGAGCTTGAAACAATTGTTGAAGAAATGGAAACGGCTATGGAAAACAGCCGTGAAATCACCGTGCAGATTGACGATATACGTCAGGGTGCCTCCAGCATTGAGGAACAGGCGGCACAGATAGATGCACAAATAGCCGTTGAATTAAACTCAATTGAGCACAACAACGAGGCAATTGCCCGTATCACCCGTGATATGGAAATCGCCGTCGAATCCAAACAAAATCTTGACGACGAAATTACCGAAACAATGAAAACCGTTGAGCTTCTTAAAAATGCCGAAAAGCAGAAGAGGGCTCAGCTTGCCGAGGCGGCAGAGAAAATTGAGGGTCTGCGTGAGCAGAGCAGAGTATTTGTTGAAAAAATTGCCGCTCTTTCCGAAGAAATTTCCCGGTACGCCGTTAAAATCGGCGACTGCCGTGTTGAAATTTCAACGGCAAATTCTTCAATTGAGGAAATTACCTCTCGCCTTGAAACAATTGACGATATAGTTGCCTCCCGTAACGATGCGAAAAAACAGCTCGACGAAAAGAAAAAGCTCTGTGAGGAAAAACTCACCGAAGCAAAGGCTCTTGTTGTTTCAACGGGCAACGCCGTAAGGGGCTATGAGCTTAAAGTCGAGTCCCGTACACAAAAGGCAGAGGATATGAAAAAGGAGATCGATGCACTCGGCCTTGAAATCGACCGCAGACGTTCAAGGGCAAGAATGCTCGACGACCTCGAAAAGAATATGGAGGGTTACTCGGGCTCCGTTAAGGCTGTTATGCGTGAGGTCAAGCGTGGCACACTGCGTGGCATTGACGGTGTTCTTTCACAGCTTATCAGCGTTGACGAGGAGTATTCCGTTGCAATTGAAACCGCTCTTGGTGCGGCACTCCAGAACATAGTCACACAGACCGAAACCGATGCGAAAAAGGCAATCAACTTCCTTAAAGATAACAAATCAGGCCGTGCAACCTTCCTTCCGCTTACCGCAGTAAAGGGCAGGGCACTTGAAGAAAAGGGTCTTGACGATTGCTACGGCTATGTTGCGGTTGCAAGTGAGCTTGTCGGCTGTGACAGAAAGTATAACGAAATTATCAGCTCGCTTCTTGGCAGAACGGTTGTTGTTGAGGATATGGACTGTGCCATTATGATAGCCAAGAAGTATTCACACCGTCTTAAAATCGTCACTCTCGACGGTCAGGTTGTCAATCCGGGCGGCTCAATGACTGGTGGCTCAAGAACGCAGAATTCGGGTATCTTAAGCCGTGCAAACGAAATTGAACGCCTCAACGCAGAGTGTGTTAAGCTGAACGGCGAGCTTGAACAAAAACAGCTTTCCAATAAAGAGCTTCTTGCTGACCTTTCCGCTTGCAGGGCAGACCTTGCAGGCACACAGGCAGATTTCACCCGTGCGCAGGAGGATGTTATCCGTTGTGAAAGTGAATTGACACTCGTTGTTGAAAAGCTTGAGGATACACAGCGCTCAATTGATGAGCTTGCCGAAGAAAAGGTAACGGCAGACGAAAGACTGAGCGTTCTTGCAAAAACTGTTGAGGACGCAAGAGCAAGGGCAAAAGAACTTGAAGAGCATAACGAGGCTCTCCGCCTTGAAATTGAAAAGAGCAATTCCTCCCGTGCAAAGCTCGGCGAGGATGAAACAGAACTTCAGAAGGCGGAGAACAAAGCGAAGCTCGACATTCTTGCCGCACAGAAGGATGTCCAGGCGAAGATGGAGGCTGTGGCTCTCCTTCGCCACCGTATGGTGAATCAGGGCATCCGTATGGAGGACCTCAACCGTGAAATCGGCGAAATTGCGCAGAAAAACTGCGATATAAAGGATAATATCACAGTTCTTGAGCAGCAGGCACAGGCTCTCCGCAGTAAGGGCAAGGAGTCCAAGGAGGACGTTGCCAAGCTGATTGAAAAGAAAAACGAGCTTGATGCAAGGGCTGCACAGCTTCGTGTTGAGGAGCGTGCAAAATCGGCTGACCGTGAAAAGCTCGGCGGCGAGGTTGCAAGGCTTGAAGAACGCAAGGGCGTTATGGAAAAGGAGCATGATGACACCGTTTCCAAGCTCTATGATGAATATCAGCTCACGCAGAGCGAGGCGCTTGCACTTGAAATTGACCTTGGCGACCCTGCCGAGGCAAAGCGACATTTGCAGGAGCTTAAAAACAAAATCCGTGCACTCGGCAACGTAAATGTTGCGGCTATTGACGAATATAAGGAAGTATCGGAAAGATACGAATTTATGAGCACACAGATAGCCGATATAGAAAAATCCAAAACAGAGCTCGAAAAGCTCATTGCAGAGCTCACCTCAAAAATGGCTGTTCAGTTCCGTGAGCAGTTTGCAAAAATCAACCGCTACTTCGGCGAAACCTTCTCCGAGCTGTTTGACGGCGGCAAGGCAGAGCTTATTCTTGAGGATGAACACAATGTACTCGAGTGTCCCATTGAAATCAAGGTACAGCCCCCCGGAAAGAACGTTCAGAACATTGACCTTCTTTCGGGCGGTGAAAAGGGTCTTTCCGCAATTGCGCTTCTCTTCGCAATTCTCAAGGTTTCGCCTGCACCCTTCTGCTTCTTTGACGAGGTTGAGGCTGCACTTGACGAGGTTAACGTTGCACGCTACGCACAGTATGCACGCCGTATGACGGGCAACACACAGTTTATCCTCATCACCCACCGCAGAGGTACAATGGAGGAGGCAGACGTTCTCTACGGCGTAACAATGCAGGAAAAGGGTGTGTCAAAGCTCCTTGAACTCAAAACGGCAGAAATGGCACGCAAGCTCGGTATTGCCTGATAACCGGAGCAAATAAGGACATTTTTTCAAACAAAAAGTGTCCTTTATTTTCACAGCTTGAAGTGATATAATTATGGTGCTTTGTTAGCAGATATAAATAAAATTTAAACTAAAGGGAGAAAAATTATGGTAGAATTTATCAAAAGAATCTTTGCTGTTATTCTTTCTTTTCTGCAGATGCTGGTTATGAATGTCAGCTACGGCGACTATGTTGAGCCCGAAAAACCCGAAAAAGAGGAAACACAGCTTGTAAACGATATCAGCGGTGATACTTCACTTGCCGAGTCAATCAAGTTTGCTTCCGCTATAGCAAGCAAGGCGGACGGCTATTACACCGATGCCGAGCGTTCAGCCTACGCAATGGAAAACGCAAATGCGTTGCTTACACATACCCTCGGCAAGGTCAACAGCGCAACACTTGCCGATACCGACGGCAAGGTTTATATTGCAGACAGCTTTGACAGCTTCTATGAGCAGGACGGTCTGAGAAGTTATTTTTCGACCTCAAAGGACGAGGGCAGAGTAAACACAATTCGCCTGGGCGAATACTATTTTGAGTGTCATGTGCGTGATTACGGTGCGGCTGAAAACTTCTTCAAAGTTGACAAAACCTACCACGTTTACGGCGACAGACTTTATGCGCAGTATTCTCTTCTGGCAAGTGAAGCCACAACCGACCTTGAAGCCTTCGGCAGCGAAATCAGGCTTGACGCAAACACTGTAAAGGCTGTTGAGGTTAAGGATAAAAACGGTGTGCACACTGACTTAATCAATATAGATTACGCAAGCGTTGAATATGCTGCGTTTGATATCGACGGTGTAGGCGTTGTCGGCTTTATCGTACCGAATGACGGCTCAACAAAGGAAACCGTGGTTGAGCAGTTTGGCGATACATACTATGTCAGACAGTATGCAAACTATACCGCAGGTACGGGTATCAATAAGTTTGACGAAACAGGCGGCTACAGCCTCAACAATGTCACCTTCGGCTTCAGAATTTATACCGATGATACCCACAGCTTTGAAGGCGTGGCAAAGAAAAACTATGAAGAAAAAAATCCGCTTACCGTAACCGTTGATGCAGCCAATTCAAACGCTCAGTTCCTTGGCTACGATGCACTTACGGGCGCTTATACACTTCGTATGGACGGTACGGATTTCAACACGGCTTATGCCAATCCCCAGCTTCAGTACCGTGCGCCCATTACCGTAACGGGTGACTCAAACGACAGAGAGATTTATATTCGTTCAAAGGGTAACAACGGCTGCCTTGAAGCAGGTGCAATCCTTGACGATACGAACACGCTTGTTCCGCTTAACGTTCAGGTTTGTAAGAACTTCCAGGGTGACGGCGGCGAGCCCTTCTACAGCGTAAAGGACTACCAGTACGGCGACAGCTTCTTCCCCGTCAGCGTAAAGGCAAACGAGGAAATCAGCTTCACACTCCTCAACCTCTACCAGAACTGGGGTCACAATCCGCTCAAGCAGCTGTCTTCAATCGAATTCCATGTTTCCTACTATCACCTTTCAACGGGCACAACAGAATCCAACTGTATAGCACCCTATTTTGTAGGCAATAAGGACGGCTTTTTCCTGCCCGATTTCCGCACAAGAAGCGGTAATATGTGGCCCGAGCAGCCGCAGTTCAACTCCGTAGGCATACTCAAGTTCATGACCTATCAAAAGAGAGTTCTCGGCATTAAATCCAAAGAAATGCTCAGCGAGTACACGGGCGGCACAATTGACAGCACGGGTCTGCTCTACAGCGATATAACAAACGACTTTGAGTCCGATTGCGGCTCTTACACATATTCGCTCCGTCACGTAGAATTCCCGCAGGTTGACGAAAACAGAACCTATTATACACTCGACGTTCAGTTCAACCGTGAAATCACCTTTGACAATTTCAAGCGAGATTTCAATTTGTTCTATTTTAACGGCCGCTTCTCAAACTTCAATACGCTCGGTTATCTTGATGCCCAAAACAATGAAGCAGCTGCCGATGCAAACGTTATAGCGGATAAGTATTACATCCTCGGCGACAACTGCCCGTACTGGGGCTTCTACGACGTTACGGATGATACCGCATACCAGATTGATAACCGCTTCACCTGCAATTTTGCAATGATTATCAAGGACAGCGAAATTGTTATGGGCGGCGAAAAGCAGGATATCCCCTTTGCAGTCAGACTCAATGCACACGACGATATGACAAGCGGCAGCTTGACTCTTGATACAAAGGAAATCACCTTTATGCCCGGTGACAGCATTAAAATCGATATGATACTACTTCCCTGGGGTGTCGGCAATGAGGAGCACGACAACAACGTACGCTATGTCCGTGAGGATTCTGCTCTCAAGCCTATAAAGGTAGAAGCCTTTACAGGTGAGGTCGTTGAGGATACATTTATCCCCACAATCCGTGCAGAATCGGGCAAAGCCGATTTTGTGCTCTCGGGCGGCAGAAACAATATTGCTGTAAAGATTATGGGCTTTACAAGCTTACAGAGCCCGAAGGTCTATGTCGTCAACGGCGAGAGCAAAGAGCTTGTAAATCCTGCCACTCAACTCGGCTATGACGGCTATTATGTACAGTATGAGGAGGACGGCACATATACCTTCACCTACCTCTATGGCCCCGGCAGTCCCGACGACAGTATCAGAATTTGTGTTGAACAGTAAAATATAAGCAATAAACAACGGCTTGTGAGTTTTCGCTCACAAGCCGTTAAGTTTTTGTGTGTTTATACTATTTCTTCCTGCGAAACTATCTTAATTCCGTTATCGGTAAGAATCTTTGCTGCGCCGATATTGTCTTCAACACGGATTATGATATATGCCTTGCCGATTGTGGGGGTGAGGAAGGCGTAGGCATATTCAAGGCTGATGTGGTTATCTGCCAGCACAGCCATAGCATCTGCAAATGCGCCGGGTGTGTCCTCAATTTCAACAACGAGTACTTCCGTAACCGAGCAGGTGATACCTGCTGCTTTAAGCAGTTTTTCTGCCTTCTCGTAGTCGGAAACAAGGAGCCTGAAAATACCGAAATCCGTGGTGTCTGCCATACACATTGCTCTTATGCTTACGCCGCCGTCAGCAAGGCAGCGTGCAATTGACGAAAGCTTACCGTGCTTGTTCTGAACAAAAACCGAAATCTGCTTTACGGGTGTCATATTCTTCCCTGCTTTCTTATTTAAAATTGTAGCCGAGCTCGAAGGCCTTGAGGTTGAGCTCGAGGAATTTGGGCGGTACGGTTGCTTTAACAGCCTCTACCCATACGTCATAGGCAATGTCTGTCTTTGCGGCAAGAACGCCCATAAGTACAACGTTTACTGCCTTTGAGGAGCCTGCCTCAACAGCAAGGGGAAGTGCATCAATGCTTGTTACGTCCGTGCCTGTTGCGGCAATTGCTTCAATTACGCCCTGCGGATATTCAGCCGTACCGATAACAACGGGCATCGGGTCAATTTTCTGTGTGTTTACAATAAGCTTGCCGCCCTTTTTAAGGAAGGGGAGCCATCTTGCAGCTTCAAGCTGTTCAAAGGAGAGAATGTAATCTGCCTCACCCTTTTCGATAATGGGGGAGCAGACCTCCTCACCGTACTTGACATAGGTTACAACGCTGCCGCCACGCTGGCTCATACCGTGAACCTCGCTTACCTTAACGTCGTGACCCTCTGCGGTGAGAACCGAGCCGAGAAGACGGCTTGAAAGGAGTGTACCCTGACCGCCGACACCGACGATCATAATGCTTTTTGTGTTCATCTTTTATTCTCCCTTCTCAATGGCATCAAATGCGCAGAGCTGCTGGCATACTCCGCAGCCGATGCACTGTGTAAAGTCGATAACTGCCTTCTTGTCACGGAAGCTGATTGCAGGACAGCCTATCTTCATACAAGCGGTACAGCCTCTGCACTTGTCGGCATTGACCTTGAGTGAAGGCTCGTGCTTGACATACTTGAGCAGAGCACAGGGTCTGCGTGAAATGATAACGGAGGGCTCGTCAGCCGCAAGCTCTTCCTTGACTGCTGTTTCTGTTTCCTTGAGGTTGTAGGGATCAACAACTCTTACTCTGTTAATGCCTACTGCCTTTGCAAGTGCTTCAAGGTTAACCGCTGTTGCAGGGTCACCCTTGATTGTCTTACCCGTTGTGGGGTTCTGCTGGTGGCCTGTCATACCCGTGATTGAGTTGTCAAGGATAATTACGGTTGAGTTGCTTGCGTTGTATGCAATATCAATAAGACCTGTTACGCCTGAGTGAATGAATGTTGAATCACCGATAACGGCAACACTCTTCTTTTCGTTTGCGGCATCTGCCTTGTTTCTGCCGTGAAGTGCGGAAACGGAAGCACCCATACAAATGCAGGTGTCAATCATACCGAGCGGTGCGAGTGCGCCGAGTGTGTAACAGCCGATATCACCGCTGACGGCTACCTTCTGCTTCTTGAGTGCGTAGAAAAGACCTCTGTGCGGACAGCCTGCGCAAAGCACGGGAGGTCTGCCGGGAATATCAAGGTCTGTGGAAACGCTTTCGGTTTCGATACCGAGTATAGTCTTTGCAATAAGGCTCTGTGAATATTCGCCGAGAAGCGAGAATGCCTCCTTGCCGATTACTTCAATGCCGTTAGTCTTGCAGTGCTCTTCAATGAACGGGTCAAGCTCTTCAAGAACATAAACCTTGTCGCACTTGGAAGCGAAATCCTTAATCAGCTCAACGGGCATCGGGTAAACACAGCCGAGCTTGAGGTAGGAGGCGTTCTTGCCGAGTGCTTCCTTTGCGTACTGGTAGCAGACACCCGAGGTGATGACACCGATTTTTGTGTCGTTCATTTCGACTCTGTTGAATTCGCAGTTTTCTGCCCAGTTTGTCTGGTCGATAATGCGCTGCTCAACGGCAACGTGTCTGCCCTTTGCCATAGCTGGCATCATAACGTACTTCTGCGGATTCTTTATGTATTCCTTAACGCCGATGTCGTTTCTCTCACCCTTTTCAACAAGGCTGCGTGAGTGGGCAACTCTCGTTGTAAGGCGGAGAATAACGGGGCAGTCGAACTTTTCGGAAAGCTCAAAAGCCTTCTTTGCAAATTCAAGGCACTCTGCGGAGTCGGAGGGCTCAAGCATCATAACCTTGCTTGCCTTTGCGTAGTGGCGTGAATCCTGCTCATTCTGTGAGGAGTGCATGCCGGGGTCGTCTGCAACTGCGAGAACCCAGCCTGCGTTAACACCTGTATAGGAGCCTGTGAAAATTGCCTCGGAAGCAACATTCAAACCAACGTGCTTCATACCGCAGAAGGAACGAGCGCCTGCAATTGCGGCACCGAGTGCAACCTCGGCGGCAACCTTCTCGTTAGGTGCCCACTCGGAGTAGATATCGTCATATGTGGAAATACATTCGGTGATTTCCGTGCTGGGTGTACCGGGGTAGCTGGAGGCCACACGCAGGCCGCCTTCGTAAAGACCTCTGGCAACGGCCTCGTTGCCTATCATAAGTTCTTTAGCCATTATCTTTCCTCTTTCTATGTGTTTTACTTTACGTTTCTCAGGTCTATAACTCTCTTTGCCTTGCCGACGAAACGCTCTATCGTGCCGTGCTCAACAATGCTGATTTTGCACTGAATACCGAGAACGGTCTGGATTTTCTTTGCTATATCCTTCTGAAGCTGCTGAATCTTGCCGTAGCTGTCAAGCAGGCTGCTGTCAACAAGCTCAACCTGAACCTCAAGTGTGTCCGCAAAGCCCTCTCTGCGAACAACAAGCTGGTAGTGGGGGCTTACCTGGTCAATTGCGATGAGCACGCTTTCAATCTGTGACGGGAAGATGTTTACGCCGCGGATTTTGAGCATATCGTCGCTTCTGCCCTGAACCTTTTCCATTCTTGCGTGCGTTCTGCCGCATTTGCAGGGCTCGTATGTAATCTTGGTGATGTCACGCGTTCTGTAACGCAGCAGGGGAATGCCCTCTTTTGTGAGCGTTGTAACAAGCAGCTCGCCGTATTCGCCCTCGTCCCTTGCTTCAAGGGTGTCGGGGTCAACAATCTCGGGCAGGAAGAAGTCCTCGTTGAAGTGAAGTCCGTTTCTTTCGCGGCATTCGCCCGATACACCGGGACCCATAAGCTCGCTCATACCGTAGTTGTCGGTTGCGAAAAGACCCCAGCCGCTTTCAATCTGTGTTCTCATTTCGGGGGTGCAGCCCTCGGAGCCGAACAGACCGAGCCTGAGCCTGCTGTAGTCGCTCATCGGGTATTCAAGGCTTTTTGCGGTTTCGCACATATAAAGAGCGTAGGACGGTGTTGCAACAAGGGCGGTTGTGCCGAAGTCACGCATATACATAAGTGCCTTTTCGGTGTTGCCGCTGGAGTTGGGGATAACCGTTGCGCCGATTTTTTCAAGGCCGTAGTGCAGGCCAAGTGCGCCCGTGAACATACCGTAGCCGAAAGAAATCTGAACAATGTCCTCGCTCGTTGCACCGGCGGCCATGCAGATTCTTGCCATACAGTCCGACCATATATCAAGGTCGTGCTTGGTGTAGCCTACAACGGTGGGCTTGCCCGTTGTACCCGAGGAAGCGTGAATACGCACGATTTCCTTCATCGGCTTTGCGAAAAGACCGAAGGGATAGTTGTCACGAAGGTCAGCCTTCGTTGTGGGCGGTATGCGCTTGATATCTTCAAGCGATTTTATGCTGTCGGGTGTAACGCCTGCCTCGTCAAGCTTCTTTGTGTAGAACGGTACGTTTTTGTAGCAGTAGTCAACCGTCCATTTCAGCCTTTCAAGCTGCAACTCTTCAAGCTGCTTTCGGGGCATTGTTTCGATGTCTTTTTGGAAAAACATTTATATTACTCCTTTTCAATTGTGCCTGTGTAGAAAAATTCGCTGTTTGCAGGGCATACCTTCTGTGTGGTGTTTGAAATTACCACGCAGACGATAAGGGATGCTATCATTGCGGCGCAGGCATAGGTCGGACCCTTTGCCGCCAGAGAAACAACTGTTTCATTTGTAACGCCGAACATGGTGATAACCTTGGAAACCGCAGGAATAAGCGCAATAAAGAAACCGGTAAGAATGCCGTACCATGCGCCCATACGGTTGAGCTTTTTATAATAGAGAGCAAGCACGTAGGGTGCGAGGAAGGAGCCTGAAATAATGCCCCACGAGTAGCTCATCATATCGAGAATGGGTGTGTCCGTGTTTGCGACTATGTAAGAAAGAACAATGAAAACGGCACAGAAAATCTTTGTCAGCTTTGCTGTTTTTTTATCTGTCATTGAGGAAACGTGTGCCTTGATAAGGTCGATTGAAACCGTTGAGCAGGCCGTAAGTGTGACCGAGCAGAGCGTTGAAACGGAAGCGGAAATGAGAAGCACCATAACTACGCCCAGCAGGATTACGGGCAGGTTTGCCGCCTTGAGCATTTCGGGAACTATGTAGTCCTGTGCAGGCATATCGGCACCGACTGTAAAGAAGCGGTGGCACAGTGAGCCGATGAAGTAGCCGCCGCCTGCAACAAGCAGGGCAAAGAAGGTGGAAATGGTAATACCTCTTTTTGCCTGTGCATCGTCCTTGATGCCAAAATATTTCTGTACCATCTGCGGCAGACCCCAGGTGCCGAAGCTCGTCATAAGCACCGTTGCCCAGAGTGAAACCCAGTCGTCCGCTTTCATGGGTGCAAAGCCGAAATCGCTCTTTGCATATTCCGCAATACCTGCAAAGCCGCCTACCTTGTCGCAGCGGATAACAAATACGATAAGCAGGGTAACGCCGACCATCATAACAATGCCCTGAACAAAGTCTGCTCTTGCCTGAACAAGGTAGCCGCCGAGAATAAGCAGAAGCAAGGCAACAACGGCAATAACTATCATACATATATTTACGTCAACATCCAGCAGCACCTCTGCAACACTTGCAAGGCCCTTGTAAACGGAGGCTGAATAGGGGACAAGGAAAACGAAAATTACAACGGAAGCAAAGGTTTTCATTGCCTTTGAGCCGTAACGCTTTTCAAGAAAGTCGGGCATAGTCTTGAGCTTAAGACGGGAAGCCGTATCCCTCGTGCGGCGTGCAAGCACCTTCCACGCAAGCCACGAGCCGAAAACGCAGTTGCCTATACCGGCAAGAATACCCCACAGACCGTATTTGAGACCCGTGCCGCCTGCGTAGCCGACAAACATAACTGCGCTGAAATAAGCCGTGCCGTAGGACAAAGCGGAAAGCCATGCACCTGCGTTTCTGCCGCCTACCGTGAAGTCGGCAACGCTTTTGGACTTTCTGCCCTCAACAAGGCCTATGCCGAACATTGCGGCAAGGTAAATACCGAGTGTTAACCAGAGTGTTGTTTTTTCCATTGCGAAATCTCCTGTCGTAAGGCTCTTGTTTTAACGCTTTCAAGCGCTAAAACAATGGGTCAAAAAATTAAGCTTGCACTTCAATGCTTTAAAGCGTCAGCGCAACTATGGTATCATTTTACGACATAATTTCGCTTTAGTCAATAGTTAAAATGCATAAAGTTACATTTATTTTATATTATTTGCGAAAATAAGTCAAACCGCAAAATATATTATTAAGAAATATAATATTGAAAAAATTTAGTTATTATGCTAACATTATATCATTATAATCGTGGGACATACCGTTTTTTGCGGGTGTCCTGCCTGTGAACGGAGAAAAACAAATGACACTTAAGGAAAAATATCAGGATTGGTACTCAAAGCACGGTGCACAGCTTCAGGCAATTTCACCGAAATACGACGTTGTGTTTGAGGTTTCAAAGGACGAGCCCATTGTTTTTGAGGACAGTGCCAATGTAAGACTGTCAGCCGCAATTATTGCGGACACCCATCTGCCCAACCGTGAGGCGGCAGAAAAAAACCTTGCCAACACTTTTGAGGATATTGCAAATTCAACGGAAACGGTTGACGCCTTTATGCTTGCGGGCGATATTGCCGATTACGGCCTTAAAAGCGAGTACGAGAGGTTTTTCAGACCTCTTGATGAACAGAAAGTTATAAAAAACCTTCTCGTCACAATGGGTAACCACGATGCAAGATTTTTCTTTAAGAAGAATTCCGCCATTGTTATGAAAAAGGTTGAGCAGTACCTCAACATAAAAACAAACGGCAGAACCTACTATTCCTACGACATAAACGGCTATACCTTCATAATTATCTGTACCGAGCAGAGGGTGCTCGAAAAGGCATACATATCAAAGGAGCAGCAGGCTTTCCTCGACAGAGAGCTGGCAAGAGGCACAAAGGACGGCAAGCCCGTTTTCGTAATGTGTCACCAGCCCTTTGCAAATATGCACGGTCTTCCCGAGGTGTGGGAAACAGGCGATATGGGCGAGCAGAACGACGAAGTACGTGCCGTTATGGAAAAATACAGAAACGTTTTCTTTATCAACGGTCACCTTCACGGCGGTATTTATAAAAACGTTGTCGATACGGTAAATGAGGCTAACGGCGTTCATTCAATCAGCATACCCGGCTACAGAAAGCCCAACAATTTCGGCATTACGGACTGCGGTGTGGGCTACCTTATGGAGGTTTACGACGACAGAGTCGTTTTCCGTGCACGCCGTTTCCTTACGGGCAAGAATATGCACGGCGAATACACCAGGCTTGAATACAAACTTATATAAAAGGAGAAATTAAAATGCTTAAGGTTGGTCTTGTCGGCGTCGGTGGTATAAGCGGCGCACACATCCCTGCGTGGGATAAAATGGAGGATGTCGAGCTTGTTGCGCTTTGCGATATCCGCCCCGAAAGAATGGAAAAATACGAGGGCAAGCGCTGCTACACGGATTTTGACGAAATGCTTGCCAATGAAACACTTGATATTTTAGATATCTGCCTGCCTACATATCTTCACGCCGATTTTGCGGTAAAGGCTATGGAAAAGGGCATCAACGTCCTCACCGAAAAGCCGATTTCCCTCAAGGAAGAGGATATCGACAGGGTTTATTCCACCGCAAAGAAAAACAATGTCAAGTTTATGGTTGCCCAGGTGCTCCGCTTCTGGCCCGAGTACGAGGTGCTTAAAGGTATCTATGACACAAAGAAGTACGGCAAGCTCCTTTCGGGCACAATGACACGCCTTGGCCACAAGCCCCGTTGGAGCTGGGACAACTGGATGATGGATGAGCAGCGCAGCGGTCTTGTGCCGTTTGACCTGCACATCCACGACCTCGACTTTATGGTATACGCCTTCGGTATGCCAAGGGTTGCACATCAGTACCGCTCAAAGCGCCCTGAGCAGGACTATATCAGCGTAACCTACGATTTCGGCGATTTTACAATTAACAGCGAGGCTTCGTGGTACGACAACTGCTATCCGTTTACGGCACAGTTCCGTTTCCAGTTTGAAGGTGCACTTGTTGTAAACGAAAAGGGCAGAATGGTTATCTACGAAAGGGAAGAGGAAATCGACCTCACAAAAGAAACCAAGGGCGACACAGGCTCAATCAACCTGCCCAAGAGCGATGCTTACGCAAACGAAATCAGATACTTTGCGGACTGTGTTATCAACGATACTCCCGTTGAAAAGGTACAGCCCGAGGAGCTTCGCTGCGTAATGAACATTCTCAATAATTTATAATCTAAGCAGGGTATCTCGGATATTTTCAGAGATGCCCATTATTTTAAAGGAGATGTTTTCAGTTGAAAAAAATATTTTCTCTTTTACTTTGTATAGTTATATTATCCTGTACGGCTTTGCCGTGCTTTGCTCTTGAGGAAACACAGCAGCCCGTAATTATTGATACTGTCTACCCGACGGATGATATTGTTATTGCCGATATTATCGCAACTAAAGCACCTTACAACGCTGACCCGAGCGGTGAAAGCGATTCTACCGCCGCAATTCAGAAGGCTATTGACGATTGCGCAAATAACGGCGGCGGTACGGTGTGGCTGCCCGAAGGTAAGTACAGGCTTACAAACAGCCTTTATATCCGCCAGTTTGTTACTCTCCGAGGTGAATACAAAGACCCCGATGAGGGCACGGGCTACGGCACGGTTATTATAGCCGATGTTGAAAGCCGCGACACGATGACACCCGGTCTTATAAGAATAGGTGCGAGTGCAGGTGCGGTTGGCCTTACCGTATGGTATCCCGACCAGACAATAGAAAACGTAAAACCCTATCCTTATACATTTTTTGTCGAGGGTAACGGCGACTATATGCTCCATACTCTCAAGAACTGTACTTTGATAAATTCCTACAGAGGTATAGGTGCAAGCTCGGAATGTGAAAACAATATTTATCAGTGCCACGAGATGTTTACGATTGAAAACGTAAAGGGCACCTGCCTTTACGAGGGACTCAATTCCCATAACTCCGCCGATGTCGATACCGTGAAAACCCTTTATTTTCTCAATAAATACTGGGTTGAGGCAGGCGAGGAGTACAACGCACCCGATGAGGCTGAACTTAATGCATACACCCGTGCAAACACAATCGCCCTTGTTTTCGGCGACCTTGAATGGCCGCAGTTTGCGGACGTTAAGATTTCGCAGGTCAGAGGCGGAATGCTTTTCAAAAAGGGTATACGCTACTGCTTCAGCGGTGCTTTCAACGACCTTTACATAACCGATGCCGACTACGGAATGTACATTCTCGAGGACGTCATTCAACGCAGAGGTGAATCGTGGGGTATAGGTATTACAAACGGTGTTATTCAGGGCAGCGAGTATGCCGTATACACCGAAAGCAACGATGTGATTATTCTCACCAACGTTGAGGTTGACGGAAAAATCAAGGACAGAAATCTGCGCAGCTATACCGCAGATACAAGCGCTTATTCACCCGATTACAAAATGAGCTACACCAAGCCCGAAGCGAATTTATATGTCGTTTCGGCTGATAAAACGGGCAAAACCGATGCTTCCGCCGCCGTACAGGCAAAGCTCAACGAAGCATCAGCTACGGGCGGCGTGGTCTATCTTCCCGGCGGTCTTTACCGCTTTGACAACCCCGTAACAGTGCCCGCAGGCGTTGAATTCAGGGGCTCGTCAAGCGTTCCCACACGTTGTATCGGCGGTAACAGCAGCGGTACGCTGATTATTTCCTACTACGGCTACGATAAGTCTGCTTCACCGCTTATCACGCTGAATGAGGGCTCGGGTCTCAACGGAATAAGGGTGGACTATCTTCTCAACAACCCCGTTGACGAAAGCGGCAATTACCGTGAAACCTCACCTGCGGTTTACAGCAAAGCCGATAATATCTATATCACAAACTGCTATTTCACGCTTGCCTCCTGCGGTGTGAAACTTGAAAACGCAGACAATGCGTTTGTTAAGAAGGTTGTCGGCTGCTGTTACGACTCAATGTTTGATTTTGTTGGCTGTACAAATACATTCATCGAAGGCTGTCTGCAGAACGCCAACACCCTGCCGAGAAACGGCTATGCAAATTACGACATACCCGAAATGCAGAACAGAATTGAGGAAGCAAATCTTTTTAAATTTGTTTTTATCCCGATTACGAGAATAAGAACAGATTATATCAAGCTCAATTCCTGCACGGATGTCACAATATTTAACACCTTTATCTATGGCGGCAAAACCTTCCTCAATTCAACCGACAGCACGGTTAATTTAATCAACGTCGGTCACGACGGCTCGTCGAAAACTGAACACGCTTTTATTATGTCGGGCGGTGAGGTGAATCTTATCAATTCAATGCGCTCAACCGAGGACGGAAAGCTCGGCTACCGCTTCTATACGGCGGATAACGGCTGTAAATTCCGCTCCTACAACAGCCAGGCTGTCGATATGCTCTACCGTGAACAGCCCGTGCTTGCAAATATCAGCTTTGACGAGCTTGAAAAAAGCGAAATAAAATATTGGCTTCTTCAGCCGCTTTATAAATTCATTTCCTTCTTCGGAAATCTTCATATGAATGTGGAGCAGGGATAATCTGAATAAAAAATCAGCACCGCTCGGGTAAATAAACCTGAGCGGTGCTTTTTTAGTTGTGCAATCAGCCAACAAACTTGATTGTAAGAATCTTCTTGCCTGTAATTTCAAACTCTGCAAAGCCGTCTGCATCAACGGTGAGCGGTGCTTCGTCAAGCTCTTCGAGAGTGACAAGCTTGATTTCCTTCCACTTCTTGCCGGAGTATGCGGGAAGCTCGAATTCTGCAATCTGTCTTTCAACAGGAGACTGTACCTTTTCAATCGGAGCTATGCCGCCGTTAAGACGGATGGAGGACTTGACAGCCTTGTCGGACGGGTTGAACAGTCTGACAACGTAGCCTTCGCCGTCCTCGCTTCTCTTGATAGCGCTGACGTTGAGTGTTTCGTCCTTGATTTCAAGGAAGGAGTGTGTAAGCGGATTCTTGCCGTGTGCTGTGGGAGCAAGCTGGGCAGCTGTGCAGTAGAGGTTGAAGCGCTCGCTTTCCTGCCATACCTTGCCCTCTTCCCAGTCGCCCTTATGGGGCATAAATGCATAGCGGAAGGTGTTAACGCCTATGCACTGTGAGCCCTTGTCCCAATCGCTGTAGTTCTGCATATCGGCAGTAACACAGATGCGAAGCGGATAAGCACGGATGAGTGAGAGATAGAGTGTGTTGCACTCATCGTCTGCAGCCTCGTATGCCTTAAGACCCGTGTTGAGAAGGGCAACGCCGTTTGTGCCGTCTGTGAGGTCAACGAAGGAGTTCATCGGGTGCTCTGTCATCGGGATTTCATCGTAAAGTGAGTAGTCGGGCAGAGCAACGGGGCGCTTGACAACGTCGAACTGACCCTGTGCGTATGAGAATTCTGACTTGATGTTTGTCGGGAAAGCAACCTGCAGGTAGTGGTCCTCACAGCGGTTGTTGATTGTCGATTCAATCTCAACGTACCTTGCACCCTTGCGGAGTGTAACAACCGTGTCAATATCAACAGGAAGCTTGTGCTCGCTTCTGGACTTCTCGTCTGCGGAGCGCTTTTCGGGCAGCATCCAGCGCATTGAAATCTTGTATGCTGTTTCAAATTCGCCCTCACGAAGGAGTGTGATTGTTGCCTTTTCGCCGAGTGTGGTGAAAATCTCGTTAAACTCGGGCACAAAGTGCTCCCACGGGTTGCCGATTTCGCCGCCGTCCTTGAAATAGCCGAGGTTTTCGTAAACCTTGCCTGTTTCCTTGTCAACAACGTTATACGTACCGTTCATGTTGAAGGTTACACGAAGGAACTCGTTTTCCATAACCTGGTTTGCCTTCATCATGGTAACGGGTGTTGTTGCTCGGACATTATAAAGCGGACGCATCTTGTAGGTCTTGTAGCCCATGCCGGGAATATCGGAAACCTCAAGTGCGATATAGTACTGCTCTGTGTGCAGAACGTTTGCCGTGTCGTTGGGGTTCTGAATAATCTGTGCGTTAGCCTTGTTGGAGGAGATAATCTGGTACTTGAGTGCCTTGCCCTCCTCGTCAAGGATTTCAAAGCTGTCTGCCTTCCACTCGGCAGGAACTTCAACACGGATGTTGACTGTTTCCGTTCTCTTGAACGGTGCAGGGTTGAATACTACAATAGCGGCATCGTCACGGCTGAAGGATTTCAGGTCAATATCGCCTGCAATGTCCATAAATGCACGCTCAAATACACAGCTTGAAAGCTCACGGGACTGTCTGTAACGGGACATAACGTCCTCGTAAACAACGTCACGTCCGCAGGAGCCGATGCTGTCGTGGCCGTGGTTCTGCAGAAGGTAGTTGTAGGAAAGGTCAATGAAGTTCTGCGGATAGGGTGCGCCCGAAAGAGAAGCGAAAACAGCAAAGGGCTCGGCGTAGTTGATGAGTCTTCTTTCTGTGTCAAAGTTCTCCTGCTTGATATATGTACGGGCGGAAAGAATCCAGCCGCAGAGAATGCTTACGCTGCCCTTGGTGTAGGGGTCACGCATTTCGCCCTTGAGTATGGGCGAATTGGGGTCAAAATTGTCGATAATGCTCTGCTCCATATCACGAAGCGTGCTGTGGAAAACGTCTGCGTTGTCAAGTGCTGCATCAAGGTCTTTAATAAGCTCAACCTCACGTGCGTCGGGGCAGGAGGAGTCGTGACCTGCCGACCAGAAGCGGTGCTGTGTTGTCCAGTCGTTGTCCTGCTCCTTTACAGCCTGCTCGGCTCTTGCCTGAATGTTTTCCTTGTGGTACTCATAGAAGGGGTGTGTGTACTGGTAGTCGAGCTTCCAGTCACGGTCAATGAGCTTGAAAACGCCGTTGTTCTGGTTCCATACCATGTCACGGTTGTTTTCGTTTTCCTGGTTGAAGTAAACGGGGCGCTGAACAACGTACCAGATGTTGTAACGGGGTCTCTTGCCAAGACGGGAAGCGTAAATTCTTGTGCCGTCGGGGCTTTCCCAGTAAAATTCGGATTTGGGTGCCTTATATGTGTTGATACCTCTGTAGAAGGAGGCAAAGTTGATGCCGAAGCCGGAATAAATCTGGGGAAGCTGTGAAATCTGACCCCAGCCGAAGGGGGAGTAGCCCGTCTTGCTGATGCCGCCCATCTCCTTACCGATTTTGTGGCCGAGGAGAAGGTTGCGGACAAGTGCCTCGCTGCCTACCGTGAATTCATCGGGAAGGCAGAACCAGGGGCCGACGGCAATTCTGCCCTCTTTGATGTACTTCTGAAGCTTTTCCTTCTTTTCGGGGTAAACCTCAAGATAGTCCTGCACGGGCATGGTCTGTGAGTCGAGGTGGAAGTGCTTGTAATCGGGGTACTTGTCAAGAATGTCAAGCAGCATATCCAGCATATAACCGAGCATGTGCTGAGTACGGCGAGCGGAAAAACGCCATTCTCTGTCCCAGTGTGTGTTGGATATAAAGTGACATTGGAGCTTATCTTTCTTATCCATAATTCAGCCTCCTTAGCCTTTGATAATTTTCATTATTTCTTCAAAATTGTTGCAGAAGTGTGAGCAGACAGCCTTTGTGCCGCTGGACTCAATGTTGCCGCCTGCAATACCGATTGTGGTGTAGCCTGCAAGACGTACCGAGCATGCGCCTGCGCCGCTGTCCTCAATGCCGATAACCTTATTTCTGTCAGCAAAGGCTTCGCCGAGACCGACAATTGAGGTTTCGGAGTACAGCCACGGATGGGGCTTGGGCGAAAGCTCGCCGAGTGTGCCTACGCTGCCCTTGCGAAGCGGAAAGCCTGCGGAAATAATTGCATCGTAGAAATCCTTGGGGTCGCCCATACCGAGGGTCTTGAATGCGGAAAGAATTTCGGGCCATGCCTTTTCGTAAAGGCCGGATGTGACAAGGCCGATTTTGATGCCCATACTCTTGAGCTCAAGCAGGAAATCCTTGACACCTTCTGTTGGTGTGAAAGCGCCGTCCTTGCCTCTGCCTGCCATAATTTCTTCCATCTCACGGTGCGTGTGCTCGAAGTAGAAATTGCGTGCCTTTTCAAGCGACTCGCCGGGGCAGTACTTGTCAATACAGTACTGAAGGTGCTCGGAAACGCTGTGACCGGAAACGAAGGGAAGGTCGGCCTCCTCAAGCTCAAACTTCGGGTTGCCGAGCATGCTTGCGGTGCTCATCTGAATAATCCATACCCAAAAATCCTCGCTGCGTACCGTTGTGCCGTCCAAATCCATAAGCACTGCGTTGAGCGGATATTCCGTCTTTACGGGATATACGGGGTAGTAAACAGGGTAGGCGATTGCGGACTTTACGCAAGCAAGGGAGTGTGAGCCGAAGGACACAAACTCAACCTTCTTGTCGCCTGTTGCAACAATGCTTTCTACGCCGTTTTTGCCGGAGATAAACTTGCCGTCTTCCGTTGTTTCCAGAAGATGAAAACCGCTCTCGGGGCCGACAACACCGAGATCGGGAATAAGAACATTTTTGTCAAGAAGCATAGGTGTTTTCCTTTCGCAAAATAAAATTCATATTATTTTAGCATATTTGGTTAAAGATGTAAACTGCAATTTTAAAGAATAAAGAAGAAATAATAAATAAGAAAGAATAAATAATGTTTTGTATTGAAATATCCAAATGTTGGTGATATACTGTAAAAGATAAAGTTTTGTCAAAAACAACGGTTATCACATTTTACATAAAGAAAGGACGATTTGGTTTGGCAGAAATCAAGAATATGGACGCTGTTGCTGCTCTTGACGCAATGGATGCCCATGTTGACGACTGGCGTGACGCCACAAAAGGCAAGCAGAGAGGTATCTTCTCGTTTGACGACGTTGTAAACGTCAAGCTCAAGACCCTCAAAAAGAGAATTTACACCGATATCGAATCCCTCCCCGCATGGAAGATGAAGGAATGCATCTACAAGGGTGTAGGCGATTACGAATATCTTTACGACGAGTGGAAGGAGCTCAACGTAGGCGACCGCTGGGGTAACAACGGCTGGAGTGCCTTCTTCAAAAACTCCTTCGATATCCCCGAGCGCTTTGCAGGCAAGAAGGTTACACTCAACGTATATTTCGGCGGCGACTCCCTTCTTTCCCTTAACGGCGAGCCCTATCAGGGTCTTGACCCCTTCCGTAACAGCGTGCTTCTTTCCGACAGCGCAGAAGCAGGCAAGCACTACGATGTTGACATCGAGTCCTACTATGTATGGCACTCAAACGAGTCTACCGTAAAGACTCTTTCCTGCTCCTTCATCGGTGTTGTTGACCCGATAGTTGAAGAGGTTTACTGGGACTTCAAGGCTGTTTTCAATGCATTGTTTATGCCCGTGCTCGATACAGGCCTTGCAGAGCTTATCCGTTCAGCCCTCAAGGAAGCCTTCACACACGTTGACTTCGACAAGGAAGGCGACGAATTCAAGGCAGGTCTTCTTGCCGCACAGAAGGTACTCAAGGACAGAGTTTACAATAACCCCAACTACAAGACAGAGGGCACACTCGCTCTCGTCGGTAACTCCCACCTTGATATCGTGTTTATGTGGGCTTACAAGGAGTATGTCCGTAAGCTCGGCAGAACACACGCAACAATGCTCCGCCTTATGGAGCAGTACCCCGACTTTATTTTCTCACAGAGCACAGCTCCCACATATATCGAAATGGAGCAGCGCTACCCCGAGCTTTACAGACAGGTGCTCGACAGAATCAAGGAAGGCCGCTGGGAATACATCGGCGCAATGTGGGTTGAGCCCGACTGTAACCTTGTTTCCGGTGAATCCTTCACCCGTCAGCTTCTCCACGGTGTCCGCTTTGCGGAAAAGAAGTTCGGCATCACCCCCAAGACCTGCTGGGTACCCGACGTATTCGGCAACGGCTACGCAATGCCCCAGATTCTCAAGAAGGCAGGCGTTGAGTATTTCGTAACACATAAAATGGGCATCTGGAACGATACCAACCCCTGGCAGTACAACACCTTCTGGTGGGAAGGCCCCGACGGCTCAAAGGTATTCTCAATTGTTCCCCCGACCCACTTCATCGGTACTGTTGAGGCTGACTCACTCAAGATGAACTGGAAGAAGTACACAGACAAGGCAACCATCGGCGAATCTATGTACTGCTACGGCTGGGGTGACGGCGGCGGCGGTGTTGACACCGAAATGCTCGAATACGTCAAGCGTTACAAGAATTTCCCCGGTCTGCCCGAAACAAAGGTCAGCAAGATTGAGGATTCCCTTGCCCGTATGAAGGCAAACGCTACAGATACAAACATCCCCACCTGGAAAGACGAGCTTTACCTCGAAGAGCACAGAGGTGTTCACACCACAAAGGCTCTGCTCAAGAAGCTCAACAGATACAGCGAAAACCTCTACCGTCAGGCAGAAATTTTTGCTTCTATCGCAATGAACAAGGGCTATAAGTATCCGCTTGAAAAGCTCAACGAGGGCTGGCAGATGATACTTACAAACCAGTTCCACGATTCTCTTCCCGGCTCACACATTACAGAGGTTTTCGGCGACCTTTGCAACATCTATAAGGATATTATTGCAATCGGCGAAAGCGTTCGTGACGAAGCCCTCAACATTATTGCAGGCAATATCAGCGGTGAAGCCAAGTACGGCAAGCCCTTTGCTCTGTTCAACTCCCTCGGCACAGCCGCAACCTCCAAGGTTGAGCTTCCCTACAAGGATGTTGAAATTTATGACGCAGAAGGCAACAAGGTTCCCGTACAAGGCTATACAAAGCTTGACGGCACAAAGGTGCTCGTATTCGTCGCAAAGGATGTTCCTGCAGTAGGTTATAAAGTATATTATACAAAGGATGCCGCAGTGGCTCAAGCCAAGCCGGTTGAAAGTGCAGACGTTGAAAACGCTTCCTTCAGCCTTAAGTTCGATGCTTCCGCAGAGCTTGTTTCTATCTTCGACAAGAAGAATAACAGAGAAGTTCTTGAAGGCAAGGGTAATGTTTTCCGCATTTATGAAGACCTTCCCGGTAAGTACGACGCATGGGATATCGTTGCAACCTATACAGACCGCCAGTTTGATACCGAACCCGGCAAGGTTGAAAGCGTTGTCAGCGGCGATGTATTCACCTGCGTTACAATCACAAAGAACATTCTCAAATCAACTCTCAAGCAGAACATTATGATTTATAATGAGCTTGACAGAATTGATTTCGATACCTACATCAGCTGGCACGAGCAGGAGAAGCTCCTCAAGGTCGGCTTCGATGTTGATATCAAGGCACAGAAGTTCACAAGAGATATCGCATACGCAACAATCGAATCCTCCAACTACCGCCACAACCCCTACGATAAGGCAAAGTTTGAGGTTTCCGCACACAACTTTATCGATATGTCCGAGGACGGTTACGGCCTTTCAATCCTCAACGACTGTAAGTACGGCTACGAGGTCAACGAGCAGAGAATGATTATCACTCTCCTCAAGGCTCCGATGAATCCCGACCCTGCATCAGACAGAGGCGAGCACTACTTTACATACTCACTCTATCCGCACGCAGGCAGCTGGAAGGATGCCGAAACACTTGTACGTGGACTTGAATTCAATAACCCGATGCTTCCCGTTGAAATCGCAGCAGATGCAAAGGGCGAAACAGCCGCTTCCTTCATCAAGGTTGACGGTAAGAACGTCACTCTTGAAGCCGTCAAAAAGTGCGAGGATGAGGACGCTTACATTGTCCGCTTTGTAGAAAAGAGCGGCAGAAGGACAAAGGTCAATGTCGAGTTCTTTGCCGAAATCGCAAAGGTTAACGAGTGTAACCTTCTCGAGCGTGAGGACGAGGCAGCCGATATCGCAACAGGCAAGACCATGAGCTTTGAAATCAAGCCCTTTGAAATCAAGTGCTACAAGGTTTTTGTAAAGTAAAGAGCGAAAAAGGGGAATTTTAAGATGAAATTCAAAAGAGTAATCAGTATTGTTCTTGCTCTTGCAATGGCGCTTACTGTTTGCGCCTCTGCAAGCGGCACGGGTTATACACCCGATTATGATGCCGAAACTCCCGTTATCATTGTGCACGGTATGAGCCAGAACAACACCTACCTTGTTGACGAAAACGGCAACTGGGTGCCCGACGAAACAGGCTATGTTACAGGCTGGCCGCTTGAAATCGACGTTATGCCGCTTGTCAAAAGAGCGCTGCCGAATATGCTCGCTTCTATTGTAACAAGGCAGAATGTCGGTCTTACCAAGGCTATGTACGAGGGCACATACAACGCACTCAGCCTTGTTGAAAAGGATAACGAAGGCAAGTATATTCAGGATATCGTCGTACCCTGCTACGAGATGCCTATGAGTGAGCTTCCCGAGGCTGTAAGAGAGGAATACTACACCTTCCTTCCCATTCAGGAGCTCAGCGAAATCGTAGGTGAGGACGATGTTTACTACTTCGGCTACGACTCACTCGGCGACGTTATGTACGAAACCGAAAAGCTTCACCACTATATCCACGATGTGGTGCTGCCCAAGTCACCCAACGGTCAGGTTAAGCTCTGCCACATCAGCCTCGGCGGTACAATTGCAGTAAACTATCTTGAAATGTACCCAGAGGATTACGAGCTTATCCGCAAGATGGTTTTTGTAATTCCTGCCATTGACGGCTCGAATATCATCGGCGACCTGCTCACAGGTAACCTGAGTGTTTTCTACGACGACAACACTCTCTACGAGGAGCTTTTAGTCACGCTTATGGGCGAAACACCGCTCGCATATCTGCTGAATATGGTGCTCCGTATTCTTCCGACGGATGTGCTCAAATCCGCCCTTTCGGGTCTTGCAAACGGCCTTGTCGATGTTGCGGCACTGCGCACAACAATGATTTGGGCTCTCTGCCCCGATGCATATTATGCCGAAGCAAAGAAAATGTGGCTTGAGGGTAAGCCGGAGCTTGCAGGCATTCTTGAGGATGTCGAATACTTTATGAATGCAAGAGCTAACTTTGAAGAAAACCTCTTTGCCCTGCGTGATACGGGCTGTGAGATTTTCAACCTTGCCTGCTACGATGTCAACCTTTTCCCGCTTTGCAAGGATTACAAGACTACCAATGCAGACCGTGTTATCCACGCCGCATCTCCTGCAATGGGCGCAACCTTTGCTGATCTGGGTAAAACTCTCGGCGACGGCTATGTCGCCAAGGGTACATACTGCAGCAATCCCGACCACAACCACCTTTCACCCGACGGCGTAGTTGATGCAACAACTGGTCTGTTGCCTTGCACAACCTGGTATTTCAAGGCTCAGGCTCACGAGCAGCTTCCGCAGAATGACGTTGCGCTCAAGCTTGCTATCAGAGTTATGACCGACGACAATATGAAGGATGTTTATTCCAACCCTGCTTATCCCCAGTTCAATGAAGGCAGACTTACCCACAACGCCATAGGCAATATTGAAGCCTGGGAGGCAGCAGACAAGAGCGGTATCAGCGCAGAAAAGACAGCCGCTGTTGAAGCAGCAATTGCAAAAATCAACGCACTTCTCGGCGAAACAATCGTTGACCAGAAGGCTTGGAATGAGGCGGATGCCGAGCTTGAAAAGGCACTTGTTGACGCAAAGGTTATCGAGAATGAAGCCCAGGGCTTCATCGGTAACGCACTCACCGCAATTCTCCGCACACTCAACCGAGGCGTTAACAAAATTTACGAAATACTCTGATAAAACGGCCCTGTGCTCACAAAAGCACAGGGCTGTTTTTAATGCAAAGTGCAAAACGCAAAGTGCAAAGTTAAGGGTCGCTTCGCTCCGATTTATTCAATATTATCTCTTATCTATTATCTAAACGACATTTAAAATCAACGTGAGATAAGAGATAAAAGATAATAAATATGAGATAATAGTTTTTTATAATTTGGGTGAGGGCATAGCCCTCCCACAATTTTGCATTTTGAACTTTGCATTTTGCATTGTTTGTCCCCGACAAACTGTAATTTATGCATATTTTGGTATAGCAATACTCTGAAATTTATGCTATAATGTTTCGGCAATAATACAAGAGGTGAAAATAATGAAAGTTTCGGATACTATTAAATATATTGGCGTAAACGACCGTGATATAGATTTGTTTGAGGGTCAGTACATTGTCCCCAACGGTATGGCTTATAATTCTTATGTTGTTTTTGACGAAAAAATTGCCGTTATGGATACCGTTGATGCCGCTTTCGGCGAAGAATGGCTTAATAATCTGGAGGCTGTGCTTGACGGCAGAAAGCCCGACTACCTTGTTGTCCAGCACATGGAGCCTGACCATTCGGCAAATATTGATGTTTTTGCAAAGCGTTACCCCGAGGCGGTTATCGTTTCGAGCGACCTTGCCTTCGGTATGATGAAAAAGTTTTTCGGCACGGACTATGCCGAACGCAGAATTTCTGTTAAGGACGGTGATTCCCTCTCTCTCGGTGAGCGTACCCTGCATTTCGTCACCGCCCCCATGGTGCACTGGCCAGAGGTTATTATGACCTACGATTCAAAGGATAAGGTGCTTTTCTCGGCAGACGGCTTTGGCAAATTCGGTGCAACCGATGCGGATGAAGACTGGGCCTGCGAAGCAAGAAGATATTATTTCGGCATCGTCGGCAAATACGGCGTGCAGACTCAAGCTGTTTTGAAAAAAGCATCAGCACTCGAAATCAACACAATCTGTCCTCTTCACGGCCCCGTGCTCAGTGAAAACCTCGGCTACTATCTTGATTTGTATAACACCTGGTCAAGCTACGGCGTTGAAAGTGAAGGCGTTGTTATTGCCTACACCTCCGTTTACGGCAATACGAAAAAGGCTGTTGAGCTGCTTGAAGCGGAACTCAAGGCAAACGGCTGCCCGAAGGTTGCCGTCAACGACCTTGCACGCTGCGATATGGCAGAGGCTGTTGAGGATGCCTTCCGCTATGGCAAGCTCGTCCTTGCTACAACAACCTACAACAGCGATGTATTTCCCTTTATGCGCAACTTCATCCACGAGCTTACAGAGCGTGGCTACAAAAACCGCAAAATCGGCATAATTGAAAACGGTACGTGGTCACCCACAGCCGCAAAGGTTATGAAGAAAATGCTCGAAGGCAGTAAGAATATCGAATTCACCGACACAACCGTAACAATCCACTCCGCAGTAAACGACAGCACAGTTGAAAGCATAAAGGCACTTGCAAAGGAGATGTGCTGATTTTGCACTAAAAAAGCCTCTTGAGTCACACAGACCCAAGAGGTTTTTTTATCAGCATCTTTTACTTAAATCAATAATTTCCTTACTCGTAAAGGTATAAACCGCATCGCAGAAGTGGCAGCTGACTTCGGTTTTTTCTTCCTTTGCCATATCCTCAAGCTCAGGTTTCCCCGTGCTGATAAGTGCGGCTTCAACTCTTTTTCTCGAGCAGTAGCACTTGTAGGTAGGCTCGCTTTCGTCAAGAATTTCAATTTCAAATTCCTGCAAAGCTCTTTGGCATATTGCCTCAAGCGTCATACCGGAAGAGAGCATCTGTGTGAAAGAGGGGAGACCCTCAAGGCTTTTTTCAATGCCCGATATTGTTTCTTCGCTTGCAAAGGGCAGAAGCTGAATCATAAAGCCGCCTGCCGCTCTGATTGAAAGGTCGGGGTTTACAAGTACGCCGAGTGCGCAAACCGTAGGCGTCTGCTCACTTGTTGCGTAGTAGCCCGTGATATCCTCGGCAATTTCGCCGGAAACCAGCGGAATCTGTGCAACGTAGGGCTCTTTCAGGTTGAGGTCTTTCATAACCGTAAGCGTACCGTTTCCGATTGCGCCCGAAACGTCGAGCTTGCCCTTGCTGTTCAGGTCGATTTCAACAACGGGGTTTGCAACATAGCCACGGCAGTTGCCCTGACTGTCTGCTACGGCGATAACCGAGCCTGCAGGGCCGTCACCGCTGATACGAAGTGTCACGCTGTCGTCCTTGCCCTTGAGCATATCGCCCATCATTGAAGCGGCGGCAAGAAGTCTGCCCAGTGCGGCAGAAGTGACGGCAGAGGTTTTGTGAATCTGCTGTGCACGCTCAACTATATCCGTTGCGTCAACGGCTATGCACATAGCCTCGCCGTTGTTTGTAATTGTTCTGATAATTTTTCCCATTTTTATTTTTTCCTCGCTGTGATAAATACCCTTTGTGAATTTTCCTGCGGCGCTGTGTATGTCAGCTCGTCATAAACCGCAACCGTCTCAAAGCCTGCTGTGGTGAGCATTGCTTCAAGCTCGTTTATTTCATAAGCCCTCTCGCAGAAGCTTTCCTGCGTGCGTTCATATATATCGGGCTCAATTTCGGTGAATATATCAAGGTCAATTCGTACCGTGTCGGTTTCACGCTCAAGAGTGTTCTGCCATACGCAGTAAACGCCGTCTGCCTCGTAAACGAAGCTGTTGTCCGCTAAAATCTCACGGTGCTTGTACGGTGTGTTCACGTCGAAAACAAAAATTCCGTCCTTTTCCATAAAAAGCGAAACCTTGTCAAACGCCGCCTGTACGTCCGCCTTTTCGGTCAGGTGGTTAATGCTGTCGAGCGTGCAAATGGCTGAGTTGATTGTGCCGTAAAGGTCAAGATTCTGCATCTGCTGGCACAAAAACAGAATATTCTGCTCTGCTTCATAAGCGTTGTTCATTGCAATGCTGAGCATTTCTCCGCTTGCGTCAACGCCTATAACCTCAAAGCCCTTTTTAGCCATTTCAACGCTTAAGCTGCCCGTGCCGCAGGCAAGGTCAAGCAAAATGCCGCCCGTCACGCCGTTTCGGCTCAACAGGTCGGCAATATAATCGGCTCTCTGCGGATAATCAACGTTTTGTGTAAGTACGTCGTAAACACCTGAAAACTCTGCGTAGCCGCTCATTCTTTGGCTTCCTTTTCTGCAAGGCGGTTGAAGATTTCGTCGTAACCGTTTCTGCCGTAAACAAGTGAACGGTTTACACGGCTTATTGTAGCGGTGCTTGCACCCGTCTGCTTAACGATTTCGCTGTAAACCTGCTTTTCACGCAGCATTTTTGCAACAACAATGCGCTGTGACATTGATTTGAGCTCGGTCATCGTGCACAAATCCTCAAAAAAATCGTAGCACTCGTCAAGACTTTTGAGCTCAAGCACTGCGGAAAGCATAAACTTTATGTTTTCATCTTCTCTGATGTTATGGGGCATTACAATACCTCCCGATTGTTATTGTGAACATTTTAGCACATTAAATTCCAAAAGTAAAGAGGGGAATTACAGTTTATTTGTCTTTGGTGTTGTGTAAATTTTATAAAAACAGCGTTGAAATGTGGAAGAGAATATGATAATATTGAGAAAAGACTGTTGCTGTAGGCTTTTTACAGCCGCATTTACAGCAGCCATATTTACCGAAACGGAGGCGGAACGATGTCCGAAAGCAACAAAACAAGTACGGCAGCCGAGCAAGAGCAGACGGGTATATACCTGGACTATGAGCAGGGTGTAAAAAATCCTAAACTGATTAACCGCAGGTTTGTCGGCACCCGTGAAAAGGTAGGTTACCTGCTCAACGATGCTGCAGCCAGCTTCAACATCAGCAAATACAACGACAGATTTATTTACGATATAGTCAATCTTGATTTCGATTTCCTTGCGGTTTTCGGCTTGTTTTCCGGCTTGTGGGATACAATTAACGATACCTTTATCGGCGTTATTGTTGACCGTACCCGTACCCGTTGGGGTAAGTTCAAGCCCTACATTCTTCTGGGTAAAATTCCGCTTGCAATTCTCGGCCTTTGGTATTGGTTTATGCCGATGCTCTTTGCCGGAACTGCGGGAACATATCTGCCAAAACTCGTTTTTTACGCCGTTTTCAGCGTTATCTGTGAAACGGCAGGCACCTTTACAGCCGTTGCGAACACCGGCTTTATGGCAACCATAACGCCCAACCCGCTTGAAAGAACGGGGCTTATAACAATGGCAAACGTTCTTTCGGGCTTTGTCGGCGAAAAGCTGCCGGAGCTTACCTTCGGCGTTCTGCTCGACCTTGTAAACAACAACATTGTTTCGTGGGACAGAACAAAGCTCTTTATGACCTTCGGCATAGGCACGGCGGTTGTAAGCTGTATTATGTCCTTCTACTTTATCTGCGTTACCAAGGAGCGTGTGCTTCAGAGTATAGAAAAGCCGAGCATTATTCAAGGCCTTAAGGCGATTATCAATAACCGCCCGATTCTGCTTTATACTCTCTCCGAGTTCCTTGCAGGCTTTGCAGTAAGCAAGAGCAGAACAAACTACTATATCGACGTTCTCGGCTCTGCAACGTATCAGACCATCGTCGGTATTCCCGCTTCGCCCGTTTCCACACTCAGTTACGCCTTTATTGCGCCGCTTCGCCAAAGGTTTGCCACAAAGACTATCTGGATCCTTGAGGATATCTGGACGGATACCTGCTGGCTTGCCGTTTTTGCAATCGGCTCAATCGGCGGCATGAAGAACGGCTTGTACAAAAACAAGTGGGTTATGCTTCCCGTTATGGCTATAGAAGAAGTTTTCGAAATGTGCGTTTACGGCCTCAGACACGTTATTCCGCAGGAAATTCTCAACGAGGCGATGGATTACTGCGAATGGAAAAACGGCTACCGTGCCGAGGCTATGACGGGCGTTGCAAGAGGCCTTGTCACAAAGCTTCAGGGCATAGTTATGGGCTCAATCCAGAACTTTATTATGAAGCGTATCGGCTATGTCCAGGGTCTTACGATAGGCACCCAGGCGGATTCCACAAAGTGGTGGATTTTCGCTATGGGTACGGGCATACCGGTTATTACGGGTGCTCTGGGCGTTATTCCCAAATTCTTCCACGACCTCAACGGTGAAAAGCGTGACCGTATGTACCGTGAGCTGTTTGCAAGGCGTGAGGCTACGCAGAACGCTGTCGCTAACGCAAAAACAAGCGAAGAGGTCAAGAATATAGCCCGTGCACAGATTAACGCCGAATATATACAGGAAAAGAAAACAGATTAAGTGCAATCATAAATCATGGAGCTGCCTTAGTAATCAGGCAGCTCCGTGATTGTTTATTATATGTATTTTGCTTTTGTTGTGCTTGACATTAGCTGACATTTAGCATATAATATATTTTAATTGTGTACTAAATTAATAAATATATCGAAAGGATGACTTGTAAATGGCACAGGAACTTACCAGAGAAGGTTATGACAAGCTTGCCCAGGAGCTTGAGCACCTTAAAACCGTCGGCAGAAAGGAAGCTGCCGAAAACATCAAGGAAGCCCGTTCACACGGCGACCTTTCCGAAAACGCAGAATACGACGAGGCTATGAACGACCAGGGTCGTCTTGAAGCAAGAATCACCGAGCTTGAGGGTATCCTTAAGGATGCTATCATCATCAGCGATGCTGCTGCAGGCCTTGTTCACGTCGGCTCTGTTATCACTCTCAAGGACCTTGATGACGATGAGGAGGACGATTATGTTATCCTTGGCGAAAACGAGTCCGGCGGCGACGAAAACTATATCTCCGCAGAATCTCCCGCAGGCAAGGCTATTATGGGCAAGCAGGCAGGCGACACGGTTGTTGTCGATGCACCCGGCGGTCAGATCAGCTACCAGATTGCAAAGATTATCAAGTAATTTCCCACAGGGAGGACTAATAAAATGTCAGAAGAAAACGTAAACGTAACTCCTGTTGAGGAAGTTGAAGAAATAAGCACCAACGAACAGCGTGCAATCCGCCTTGAAAAGTTAGAGGCACTTCAGGCTGCAGGCAAGGATCCGTTTGAAATCACACTTGCTGAGCAGACAATAACGGCAGCCGAAATCAACGACCGCTTTGAAGAGCTTGAAAACAGCGATGTTTCAATCTGCGGCCGTATTATGACCTGGCGTGATATGGGTAAGGCAAACTTTATCGATATCCGTGACCGCTCGGGCAGAATGCAGGTCTATGTCAGAATAAACGACATCGGCGAAGACAGCTTTGCCGAGTTCAAGAAGTGGGATATCGGCGACATCGTCGAGGTCAAGGGCTTTGTTTTCCGCACACGCAGAGGTGAAATCTCCGTCCACGCAAAGGAAATCAGACTCATCTCCAAATCCCTTCTTCCCCTTGCAGAAAAGTACCACGGCCTTACCGATACCGACACACGCTACCGTCAGCGTTACCTTGACCTTATTATGAATCCCGAGGTTAAGGACACCTTCTTTAAGCGTTCGGCTATCCTTCGTGCAATCCGCAAGTATCTTGACGGCGAGAACTTCATTGAGGTTGAAACACCAATTCTCGTCAGCAATGCAGGCGGTGCAGCAGCAAGACCGTTCATGACTCACCATAACGCCCTTGATGAGGACTTTAAGCTCCGTATTTCCCTTGAGCTTTACCTCAAGCGCCTTATTGTCGGCGGTATGGAAAGAGTTTACGAAATCGGCAGAGTTTTCCGTAACGAAGGTTGTGACACACGTCACAACCCTGAATTCACTCTTATGGAGCTCTATCAGGCATACACCGACTACAACGGTATGATGGATCTGACAGAAAACCTCTATCGCTTCGTTGCACAGGAGGTTCTCGGCACAACAAAAATCACCTACAACGGTGTTGAAATGGATTTGGGCAAGCCCTTTGAGCGCATCACAATGATTGATGCTGTCAAGAAGTATTCGGGCGTTGATTGGAACGAGGTCAACACTCTTGAGGAAGCCCGTGCCCTTGCCGACAAGCATCATGTTGAGTACGAAAAGCACCACAAGAAGGGTGATATCCTTGCCCTCTTCTTTGAAGAGTTTGCAGAAGACCACCTCATTCAGCCCACCTTCGTTATCGACCACCCGATTGAAATTTCTCCGCTCACAAAGAAAAAGCCCGGCAATCCGGACTATGTTGAGCGTTTCGAGTTCTTTATGAACGGCTGGGAAATGGCAAACGCCTACTCCGAGCTCAACGACCCCATCGACCAGAGAGAGCGTTTCAAGGCTCAGGAAGAGCTTCTTTCCCAGGGTGACGAAGAGGCAAACACAACCGATGAGGACTTCCTCACAGCCCTTGAGTACGGTATGCCTCCCACGGGCGGTATCGGCTTCGGTATAGACAGAATGTGTATGCTTCTTACCGATTCCGCCGCAATCCGTGACGTCCTCCTCTTCCCCACAATGAAGAGCCTGGACAAGTAATAAATAATTGAAAAGGAAACAAAACTATGGCTTTTTCGGATTTAGGTATTCTTATCGGCGACGTTACGCTCGCCAAGATTGAGCGTACCACAAAAGACCCCATGAAGGCGCAGGAAAAGCTCCTTAAGAGAATACTCAGCAAGAGCAAGAACTGTGAGCTCGGCAGAAAGTACAACTTTGCCGATATTCACAGCGTTGAGGAATTTCGCAAAAAGGTACCGCTTTCAACCTATGCGGATTACGATCCGCTTGTTGACCGTATGATTCACAATAAGGAAAATAATCTTATGTACACGGGCTACAATGTCCGTTACTGCTCATCCTCGGGCAGTGTCGGCAAGCCCAAGACCCTTCCCAGATGTGCGTTTGACCTGTGGAATATGCAGTGCATCGGTTTTTCATGTACTGTTTCCACCTCCGCACACTACCTCAAAAACGTAATGGGTAAGAAAATGCCTCCGCAGATGGGTCCGCTTGTGCTTGTTCTCACAGGCCACAGGCTTGAGGATAACAAGCAGTGCAACGGTGCAGGTCAGGTACCGCTTACCTACCTTAACCCCATTATGCGCTTCTTCTGCACATCTCCCACATCTCTGCTTTACCCCGAGCACGAAGAGCTGCTTGATATGCCATATCTCCAGCTTCGCTTTGCTCTCGAAAATGAAAAGGTGTCCTACATAGGCTCCCTTATCATCACCCTTGTTACCACAATGTTTGACTACCTTGAGAAAAACTGGCAGCAGCTTTGTGACGATATTGAAAAGGGTACAATAGGCGAGAATGTAAGAATTACACCCGAGCTGCGTGCAGAGTATCAGAAGAAGTTTAAGCCCAACCCCAAGCGTGCTGCAGCACTCCGCAAGGAATTTGAAAAGGGCTTTGATACTCCCATTGCACCCCGTATCTGGCCGAAGCTCACATGGGCTTACGGTATGGTCGGCTCAACTCTTAAGATTTATCTTGAGCAGCTTCGCCATTATATCGGTAACGATATTCCGATTCACAATATGGGCTACGCAGCAGCAGAAGGCTTCTTTGCAATGCCTACAGAGCTCAACTGTCACGACGGCGTGCTCATTCCCTACGGTATTTTCTTTGAGTTCATTCCCGTTGACGATGATTTGGGCGATGAAGAGCCCGACGGCTCCAAGACCCTTCTTATCAACGAGCTTGAGGTCGGCAAGAAGTACGAAATGGTTGTTACCAACTCCTCGGGTCTTTACCGCTACCGTATGGAGGATATTGTTCAGGTTACAAGAATGCACAACAATACTCCCATGATTGAGTTCCTGTACAGAAGAAACCTGAGCATGAACGTTGCCAACGAAAAGACAACCACAGAAATGGTTGACTACAGCGCAAAGACTATGTTTGAAAAGACAGGTCTTGAGCACGTCGGCCACAGCTTCTATGCTGATTTCTCAACCAATCCGCCCCGTTACTGTATGCTTACGGAGGCAAGGGGAGAGATTACCGAAGAGAAGCGTCAGGAAATGATTGACATTCTTGACGAAGAGCTCAAGGGCGTTAACGAAAAGTACTACAAGTACAGACGCTGGGGTATGCTCAACCGTCCCGAAATCCTCATTCTTAAGCCGAACACCTATTCGGATTACAATGAGCACCTTCGCAGCAAGGGCGTAGTCCTTAACCAGATTAAGCCCGTTACGGTTATTAACTCAAAGCCGAGAGAGGAATTCTTCTTCTCACACGTCCTTACCGAAAAATCGGAAACACTTGATTATATCCAGGAAAATCAGGATAAATAAAAAATCAAGGAGCAGCAGAAACCAATCTGCTGCTCCGTTTTTTGTTATCTGTTCTTTGCTTCTTCGAGCTTTTGCTGTCTGCGGTTTTTGACGTGGTCGGGCATGGGCTTGATTTCGCCTGCCTGCTGGAGTGCCCAGCGTGTGAGAAGCGGACCGACGAGCTCATAAATAAGAACTGCAAAAAGCACGATATTGCGGATGAGGTTGCCTTCCTCGCCTAATTGCATAGCAGTTGTGCACATACCCAGGGCAACACCTGCCTGCGGCAGAAGTGTTATGCCGAGGTACTTGCAAATCTGCGGCTCGCACTTAACGAGCTTTGAGCTGCCCAGTGTGCCGAAGTATTTGCCGAGTGAACGTGTGATGATGTAAATTGCGCCGATGAGCACGATTGCACCGTCCGTGAATACGTTGAGCTCAAGCTCCGAGCCGCTTATGACAAAGAAAAGTGCGAACAGCGGCGAAGTCCATTTATCCGAGCTCTCCATAAGGTCGTGTGAAAGCGGACAGATGTTGCAGAACACCGTGCCGAGCATCATACAAACGAGGAGTGAGGAAAAGCTGATATGTACGTGGCCGATTTCAAACTTGAGGTTGGAAAGAGCCGCCGTGAGGAAGACAAAGGCGATTGTTAGGTTAAGACGGTTTGTGTTGGAATTGAACAGCTTTTCAAGGTATGTAAGCAGGCAGCCCATAATCGCACCGAGTATAAGCGAGCCGACAATTTCGATAAGCGGATTTACTATGATTGAAACCATATCTGCCGAGCCGCTGATAAGTGCCTTTGCCACGCCGAAGGAAACGGCGAAAACGATAAGACCTACGGCGTCGTCAAGCGCAACAATGGGAAGCAGCAGCTTTGTAAGAGGGCCGTGTGCCTTGTACTGGCGTACAACCATAAGCGTTGCGGCAGGTGCCGTTGCCGTTGCGATTGCGCCGAGTGTGATTGCCTGCGAAACGGAAAGCTTATCTGGCATTATGAGGTGTATTGCAATAAGTGCAACGTCAACAAGTGCCGCTGCGGCAAGCGCTTGAAGAATACCGATTACAAAGGCCTGCTTACCTGTCTTTTTGAGGTCTTCAAGCCTGAATTCGTTGCCGATTGAGAAGGCGATGAAGCCCAGCGCAACGTCCGAAATAACGCCGAGTGATTCAACATTTTCGTGGGATGCAAAGCCCAGACCGTTAAGACCGAGTGCACCCAGGCAGTACGGGCCGATAAGCACGCCTGCTATAAGGTAGGCTGTAACGCTCGGCAGCTTGAGAGGCTTGAAAAGCCTTGTCATCATTAGTCCTGCAAGCAGGGCTACGGATACGGATAAAAGAGTGTTCATTTTAATTTCGCTTCTTTTCTTTAGTTTTAGTTTTTATCGCACGGTTTTGTATTATATTCCTTTATATGCGTTTTTTCAAGCATTAATTTCCCAAAAAATTATGTTCTTCTTGAGTTGACTTATGTATAAAATCCATATATAATATAGTTGTTTCCTGACACAAAGTATTACTGAGTGAAAGGTGCGAGAAAAATACTGTAATAATCTTGAATTAAACAGAAATTCTGCGTATTTATCCGTGCCTTGTCAGGGTACGGATTTTTTTATTTTCACAAAAAGTACAGAGGTAAATGAAATGGATACAAGAGTTGCTGTTATGGGCATTATAGTTGAAAACAAGGAAAGCGTTTCACAGCTCAACGAGCTGCTTCACGAATACGGCGATATAATCATAGGCCGTATGGGTATCCCGTATAAGGAAAGGGGGATAAGCGTTGTGAGCATTGCCGTGGATGCACCGCAGGACACTATTTCGGCTCTTTCGGGCAGAATAGGCAAGCTCGCCGGAATAAGCGTGAAAACCGCTTATTCAAACGTGATAAGTCATGAATGAAAAGATTATATATTTAATAGAAAAATTAGAAAAAGAACATTCGCTTTCTGTTGAGGAATATGAGTTTATTATTGAAAACAGGAGCGAAGAATCAGCCGCCTTGCTGCGTGAAAAGGCAGACAGAGTGCGCCGTGAGATTTACGGCACGGATGTCTATATCAGAGGGCTTATTGAAATAAGCAACTTCTGCAAAAACGACTGCCTTTACTGCGGTATACGCAAGGGCAATAAAACCTGTGAGCGGTACAGGCTGACAGAAGAGGAAATTCTCTCCTGCTGTGAGCAGGGGTATGAGCTGGGCTTTCGCACCTTTGTTATGCAGGGCGGTGAGGACGCTTATTTCAACGATGAGCGAATGTGCCGTATAATAAGTGAAATCAAGCGCCGCTATCCCGATTGTGCGGTTACGCTTTCCCTCGGCGAAAAAAGCAGGGAGAGCTACCGGAAGTTATTTGATGCGGGTGCGGACAGATATCTTCTCCGCCACGAAACGGCAGATAAAGCACACTACGAAAAGCTCCACCCGAAGGAGCTGTCCTTTGAAAACCGTATGAGATGTCTTAAGGATTTGAAGGAAATCGGCTTTCAGGTCGGCTGCGGCTTTATGGTCGGCTCACCCTACCAGACCAACGCCTGCCTTGCAAAGGACTTGAAATTCGTTGAGGAATTTCAGCCCGATATGTGCGGAATAGGCCCGTTTGTGCCGCACAGCGCAACTCCCTTTGCCGCTTTCCCACAGGGCTCGGCAGAGCTTACCTGCTACCTTCTGAGTATAGTCAGGCTTATCCGCCCGAATATACTCCTGCCCTCCACAACCGCACTGGGCACAATACTCCCCGACGGCAGAGAAAAAGGCATACTCTCGGGGGCAAACGTAGTAATGCCCAACCTCTCGCCCGAGGCGGTCAGAAACAAATACACACTTTACAACAATAAAATTTCCACGGGTGCCGAATCTGCACAGCAGAAAAACGGCCTTGCAGGAAAAATGGAAAAAATCGGCTATAAAATTGTCACCGCCAAAGGCGATGTAAAAAAATAAATCTGTTAATTGCAGGGCAGGGGCTCGGCTCCTGCCGCATTGAAAGGAAGAAATAAAATGGCAGTTTTCAATCCCAAATCACTCAAAGCAGAAGAATTTATAAACCACGAGGAAATTCTTGCTACTCTGGAATATGCTGAAGTCAACAAGAATAATGTTGAGCTTATAGACGAAATTCTTGAAAAGGCACGTCCCGTTAAAAGCGGCAACGGCACAACCTGCAAGGGTCTTACCCACCGTGAGGCAAGCGTGCTTCTTGCCTGCGAAATCCCCGAAAAGATTGAAAAAATGTACGAGATTGCAAAGGAAATCAAGCTCGCCTTCTACGGTAACCGTATTGTTATGTTTGCACCTCTCTACCTTTCCAATTACTGCGTAAACGGCTGTGTTTACTGCCCGTACCACCTCAAAAATAAGCACATTGCACGTAAAAAGCTCACGCAGGAGGAAATCAAGGCAGAGGTAATCGCCTTGCAGGATATGGGTCACAAGCGCCTTGCAATTGAAGCAGGCGAGGACCCCGTGCATAACCCCATTGAGTATATCCTCGAATCAATCAAGACGATTTATTCTATTAACCACAAAAACGGTGCAATCCGCAGAGTCAATGTCAACATCGCCGCAACAACGGTTGAGAATTACAGAAAGCTCAAGGATGCAGGCATAGGCACATATATCCTCTTTCAGGAGACCTACCACAAGGAAAGCTACCTCAAGCTTCATCCCACAGGCCCGAAGCACGATTACGATTACCACACCGAAGCTATGGACAGAGCTATGCAAGGTGGTATTGACGATGTCGGCCTCGGCGTGCTTTTCGGACTTGAGCTTTATAAGTATGAGCTTGCAGGTCTGCTTATGCACGCAGAGCACCTTGAAGCTGTGCACGGAGTAGGCCCTCACACAATAAGCGTGCCGAGAATCAAGCGTGCAGACGATATCGACCCCGATGTTTTCGATAATTCAATTCCCGATGAGATGTTTGAAAAAATCATTGCCATCATCCGTATGGCAGTACCTTACACGGGTATGATTATTTCCACCCGTGAATCTCAGGCAGTGCGTGAGCGTGTGCTCAACCTCGGTATTTCGCAGATAAGCGGTGCTTCCCGTACCTCTGTCGGCGGATATACGGAAGAGGAAAGACCACACGATTCCGAGCAGTTCGACGTTTCCGACCAGCGCACACTCGACGAGGTTGTCGGCTGGCTTATCGACAACGGCCACATTCCGTCCTTCTGTACAGCTTGCTACCGTGAGGGCAGAACGGGCGACCGCTTTATGAGCCTTTGCAAAAACGGTCAGATTATCAACTGCTGCCACCCCAACGCACTTATGACGCTTACCGAGTACCTTGTTGACTACGCAAGCGATGCCACGAAAATGAAGGGCTTTGAGCTTATCGACACAGAGCTCGGCAAGGTCACAAACCCGAAGGTTGAGGCAATTGCAAGAGATAATGTTGCCGATATCAAGGCTTCCAACCGCCGTGATTTCAGATTTTAAGGTGATTTTATGAGTCTTAATTCAACCGCTTCCGCCGAAAGAGTGCACATCGGCTTTTTCGGCCTAAGAAACGCAGGTAAATCCAGCGTAGTAAACGCTGTTACGGGTCAGGAGCTGTCCCTTGTTTCCGATATCAAGGGCACTACAACAGACCCCGTAAAAAAGGCTATGGAACTACTGCCGCTCGGCCCCGTTGTAATTATCGACACACCGGGTATTGACGATGAGGGTGAGCTCGGCGAATTGCGTGTAAAGCGCACAAAGCAGGTGCTTAACTACGCCGATATCGCCGTGCTCGTAATTGACGCAGCAAAAGGCGAAGCACAGGCGGACAAAGAGCTTGTAAGCCTATTTGAGCAGAAGAAAATTCCGTATATCAAAGCCTTCAATAAGGCGGATTTGCTTGACCGCATACCCGCCGAAACCGAAAACACAATATATGTCAGCGCCGTAAGCGGACTGAACACAAACGAACTGAAAGAAAAAATCGCCGCACTTGTAAAGACCAAGGACAGCGGCAGAAAAATAATAGGCGACCTTATCGAAAAAGGCGACACGGTTGTGCTTGTAACACCGATTGATGCTTCCGCACCAAAGGGCAGGTTGATTCTGCCGCAGCAGCAGACTATCCGTGATATTCTCGATTCGGGCGCAACAGCTTTTGTTACAAAGGAAACCGAGCTTTCGGGCGTGCTTGATATGCTCAAATCACCGCCGAAAATGGTTGTAACCGATTCGCAAGCCTTCGGCGTTGTTTCAAAAATCGTTCCCGAGTCAATTCCGCTGACTTCTTTTTCAATTCTGTTTATGCGCTACAAAGGCAGTCTGCAAGCGGCTGTTGAAGGCGCAAGAAAGCTCGACAGCCTCAACGACGGCGATACCGTGCTCATCAGCGAGGGCTGTACACACCACCGTCAGTGCGAGGATATAGGCACGGTCAAAATGCCGAAATGGATAAAGGAATATACCAAAAAAGATATCCGTTTCGAGTTTACAAGCGGCGGCGAATTCCCCGAGGATTTGTCAAAGTACGCCCTCGTCGTGCATTGCGGCGGCTGTATGCTCAACGAGCGTGAAATGAAATACCGCATCAATTCCGCCTCCGACCACCATATACCAATTACAAACTACGGCATAGCAATAGCCAAAATGAACGGCATACTTGAAAGAAGCGTAGCAATGTTGGGCGTTTAACAAATTAGAGTTTATCTGTCTGTTGACAGATAAACTCTAATTTGAAATAAGAAAGAATAAATAATAAAGAATAAAGGTGGGTGGGCTACGCCCACACCCATTATATTCGGGTGCGGGTGTCCCGCCATCAATTATTATTTCTTATTTATTCTTTATTCTCTATTCTTTTAGCAACAATTTATTGTTGCGCTAAACTGTATTTTCCCAATATACATTATTTTCCTCTAATTTCTTTAAAAGAATTATTTTGTTAAAAAAGTGTGATATTATTAACATATTGTTTACAAATTCTGGGAGGAAAGAGTATGAAGAAAATCATATCTGTACTGCTTGCGTTCACTATGATTTTTTCGTTCGCAGGCATTGCGGCACACGCTGATGAACCCGTGCAGGAGCAAAAGCCGAATAACGGTTTTGTCGGCAACATAGTAAAGGCGCTCAGCTTTTTTAAGTACGGCATCAATGACACCCGTGTTTATCTCGCACCGTGTGAGGACGGACAGAAGCAGGAATTTCACCTGAGCTATGTCGAGAGCGACGGCACTCAAAAGGATAAAGGCCTTGGCGCATACTACAACGAAACAACTGGTGAAGTTTCTGGCGCACATTATTCACAGGGCATATTCGAGTCGGGCTTCAATTACAACGCTCACACCGAAATTTTTTACGCAATGAACGACTGCTGGCAGAGGGCACTCGGCTTTACACCCGTTTACGACATTATCGCAAATTTAACAGCCTTTGATTATGTAACACGCCGTGTTTATTTCGATTACGGCGGCGAAGAGTGGTGTATCCAGCTCTGGAAGGGCAACTACGGTTTTAATCTCCTTGTCGGCGGTGAGGTCGGTGTCTACAACCGCCCCGAAGGCAGTTTGGGCTTCTTCTACAACTGCGCAGAAGACGAGGATATGATGCCTATATCAATAAAGGTTTACAACGACGAGCGAACCTTTGTTGACCGTGAGGCTTACCTCACCTGGTGGGCAACGGGCTTTGCTTTCTCTGACCCCGTTAACGAAAGAAAGCTCACAATGGAAACCTCTATCGAGTTCCCCGATACCGAAATGCGTGACGCATTCGTCGCTTCCGCCGAAAAACAGCTCGGCGTGACCTGCACGGTAACAGAAACCACAGTGCTTGTTAAATGGTAATAATATTTTAATAAAATAATAAACGGACAGCAGCTCTGAAAGGCCGCTGTCCGTTTTACAGTTTAGCGCAACAATAAATTGTTGCTAAAAGAATAGAGAATAAATAATAAATAAGAAATAATTGATGGCGGGACACCCGCACCCGAATATATATTGGGTGTGGGCGTAGCCCACCCACCTTTATTCTTTATTATTTCTTATTTCAAATTACAGTTTAGCGGTTTCACTGCTAAACTGTAATTTATCTGTCTGTAAAATTGTACGAACTGCGTGAATTTAATGATTATCACCAAAATATAAATTGCAGTGTGATTGGAATTTATGGTAAAAATGTATGGACTTTTGATTTTGGTGTGTGCTATAATATGCGATGGTACATAGCGCACGTTATGCGCTTTGGCTGTTTAAGATTGTTTATTATTTATTTATGGAGGTATAAACCAATGGCTTACAAGTATGTTTACCTGTTCTCCGAAGGCGACGCTTCTATGCGTAATACCCTCGGCGGTAAGGGCGCAAACCTTGCAGAAATGACCAAGATCGGTCTTCCTGTTCCTCAGGGCTTCACAATTTCTACAGAGGCTTGCACAAAGTACTACGAAGATGGCAAGAAGATCAACGATGAAATCCAGGCTCAGATCATGGAGTACATCGTAAAGATGGAAGGCGTAACAGGCAAGAAGTTCGGCGATAAGGAAAATCCCCTTCTCGTTTCCGTCCGTTCCGGTGCTCGTGCATCCATGCCCGGTATGATGGACACTATCCTCAACCTCGGTCTTAACGAAGAGGTTGTTGAGGCAATCTCCGCAAAGTCAGGCAATCCCCGTTGGGCTTGGGACTGCTACAGAAGATTTATCCAGATGTACTCCGACGTTGTTATGGAAGTCGGTAAGAAGTACTTCGAGCAGCTCATCGACGAGATGAAGGAAGCAAAGGGTGTTACACAGGACGTTGACCTTACAGCTGACGACCTCAAGACACTCGCTGGCCAGTTCAAGGCTGAGTACAAGAACAAGATCGGTAAGGACTTCCCCTCCGATCCCAAAGAGCAGCTTATGGGCGCTGTTGAGGCTGTTTTCCGTTCATGGGATAACCCCCGTGCAAACGTTTACCGCCGTGACAACGATATTCCCTACTCATGGGGTACAGCAGTTAACGTTCAGATGATGGCTTTCGGTAACATGGGCGACAACTGCGGTACAGGTGTTGCTTTCACCCGTGACCCCGCTACAGGCGAAAAGGGTCTTATGGGCGAGTTCCTCACAAACGCACAGGGTGAGGACGTTGTTGCCGGTGTCCGTACTCCCATGCCCATCGCAGAGATGGCTGAGAAGTTCCCCGAGGCATTCAAGCAGTTCAACGAAGTTTGCGCTATCCTTGAAGACCACTACAGAGATATGCAGGATATGGAGTTCACAGTTGAAGACGGTAAGCTCTATATGCTCCAGACAAGAAACGGTAAGAGAACTGCAAAGGCTGCTCTCAAGATCGCTTGTGACCTTGTTGACGAGGGCATGATCGACGAGAAGAAGGCTGTTGCAATGATCGACCCCAGAAACCTTGACACACTTCTTCATCCCCAGTTCGATGCAAAGGTTCTCAAGGCTTCCACACCCGCAGGTAAGGGTCTCGGTGCATCTCCCGGTGCTGCTTGCGGTAAGGTTGTCTTCACAGCAGAAGATGCTGTTGAGTGGAACGAGAGAGGCGAGAAGGTTGTTCTTGTCCGTCTTGAAACATCTCCCGAAGACATCACAGGTATGAAGGCTGCACAGGGTATCCTCACAGTCCGTGGCGGTATGACTTCTCACGCAGCTGTTGTTGCCCGTGGTATGGGTACTTGCTGTGTATCCGGTTGCGGCGACATCAATATGGATGAAGAGAACAAGAAGTTCACACTTGCAGGCAAGACCTACAACGAGGGCGACTTCATCTCCATCGACGGTTCAACAGGTAACATTTACGACGGCATCATCCCCACAGTTGATGCTGAAATCGCAGGTGAGTTCGGCCGCATCATGGCATGGGCTGACAAGTACAGAACTCTCAAGGTTCGTACAAACGCTGATACACCCGCAGATGCAAAGAAGGCTCGTGAGCTTGGCGCAGAAGGCATCGGCCTCTGCCGTACAGAGCACATGTTCTTTGAGGCAGACAGAATCGCAGCATTCCGTGAAATGATCTGCGCAGATACAGTTGCAGAGCGTGAAGCAGCTCTCGACAAGATTCTTCCCTACCAGCAGGGTGACTTCGAGGCTCTCTACGAGGCACTCGAGGGTAACCCCGTAACAATCCGTTTCCTTGATCCGCCTCTCCACGAGTTCGTTCCCACAGAAGAGGCTGACATCGCAGCTCTTGCAGCAAGCCAGGGCAAGTCTGTTGAAGACATCAAGGCTATCATCGCTTCTCTCCACGAGTTCAACCCCATGATGGGTCACCGTGGCTGCCGTCTTGCAGTAACTTACCCCGAAATCGCAGCAATGCAGACAAAGGCTGTTATCCGTGCAGCTATCAACGTCAAGAAGGCTCATGCAGACTGGAACCTTGTTCCCGAAATCATGATTCCCCTTGTTGGCGAAGTTAAGGAGCTTAAGTTCGTTAAGGATGTTGTTGTCAAGACAGCTGACGCTGAAATTGCAGCAGCAGGCGTAGAGCTCAAGTACGAAGTCGGTACAATGATCGAAATTCCCAGAGCTTGCATCACAGCAGACGAAATCGCTAAGGAAGCTGAGTTCTTCTGCTTCGGTACAAACGACCTTACCCAGATGACATTCGGCTTCAGCCGTGATGACGCAGGTAAGTTCCTCAACGCTTACTACGATACAAAGATCTTCGAGTTCGATCCCTTCGCAAAGCTTGACCAGACAGGCGTTGGCGCTCTTATGGAAATGGCAGTTGCAAAGGGCAAGGCAAGCGGCAAGAACCTCCACTACGGTATCTGCGGCGAGCACGGCGGCGACCCGACATCTGTTGAGTTCTGCCACAAGATCGGCCTCGACTATGTATCCTGCTCACCCTTCCGTGTTCCGATTGCCCGCCTCGCAGCAGCTCAGGCAGCAATCGCTGAGATGAAGTAAGTTAAATTTATTCATACGGAATAAGCATTAAAATGTAGGGGTCGGCGTTCTCGACGACCCGTAAATAAACAAAATGTCCCCATCGAGCAATCGGTGGGGATTTTTGCATGCTTGTGCAACAGCAGCTCAGGCAGCTATCAAGGACTAAGGGAGAACTTCTTCAAGTTTGCTCAGTTCACTCTCACGCTTGAGGATGCACAGGAATATGTCTATTCCATATCCCCGACAAAGCGTGTAAGAGGCCGGCACGATATTGAAGTAAAACTCTATATTTAAAACAAACTCCGTTTACCGAGCAATCGGTAAGCGGAGTTTTTGCATGTAGGGGTATTGAGATAATTATTGTGTTTGTGATATAATGATAAAAAGACTTCGCGAAAATTACAAAGTCTGTTATGAAAAAATAATAAGGAGATTCAATATGGATAATATAATTGAGTTTAAAAGTAACGATTCACAAGAATTATCCCTAACGCCTTGTGCGGAGGCAAATGAATTAATCAGCATAACAGACAATGTACTTTTAGATGTAAGAACAGATATATCCCAAAGCAAAAGCTTAAGCTTGCCCATAGCACAGCTTTCCACACTTGGAGCAGGTGTTGCATCATTATTGCCTGCTTTCAGAACAGTTACACAAACATCTACAGTTGCAGGAGAAGGATTGTTCAGATTAGCTAATGCCACTGTTGGTGACACATTGAAAGTTGCAAAGAACGGCAACTTTTGGGGAGCTTTCAAAACAGCTGACGGGGCATCAAAGTTTGCTCAGTTACAAGCAGCAGGACCTTTACAAGCTACTAATTCAATGGTAATGCCGATTGACCCTGCAACAATGATGATGGCAGTTGCATTATTTTCTATTGAGCAACAACTCGGTAAGATAGAAGAAATGCAAAAGAAAATTCTTTCATTTCTTGAAATTGAAAAAGAATCAGAGATTGAAGCAGATATTGAAACACTTTCAAATATCATTGAAAAATATAAGCATAATTGGGACAATGAGCAATTTATTTCAAGCAACCACAAAATGGTTATTGACATCCAACGTACTGCAAGAAAAAATATGCTCTCATATCAGAAGAAGGTCAGAGATGTAATCAAGGAAAAGAAGCTGATAGTTTTACAGAATAAAATCAAAAACACTCTTGATGAATTAATGAAAGACTTCAAGTATTACAGATTATCTCTGTTTACATTCTCAATGTCATCATTGATTGAAATTATGTTAAGCGGCAATTTCAAGGAAGAGAATATTCTTTCAATCAAAGAAGAAATCCAAAAGCTCTCATTCGCATACAGAGATATTTATGGTGAATGTTCTGTATATTTAGAGGGTATGGAAAAATCATCTGTTGAATCTAATTTATTAAAAGGTGTAAGTGCCACAAGTAAGGCTGTCGGTAAATTTATCGGCAGTATTCCAAAAATCAAAGATGGTCAGATTGATGAACGCTTACAGGAAGCCGGAGAGCATGTAAGTGATAAGGCAAAAGCAATTGAAACAGATAGCATTGCCGCATTTGCAGAAATGAGCAATCCCGGAACAAGTTTGTTTACAGAGAAAATGGATGATATGATTATGATATATAATCAAACAACAGATATTTGCTTTGATAGTAATAACATTTATCTTATAGCAAACTAAATATTATATTTTAGGAGTATGGAAAATGGATAGGATTATCCCCTTTTTAGTTGTTGTTGGGGTAATTGTTTTAGGATATATAGTTAAGATTATTGAAATAGGTAATCTTAATAAAAGAATTACTTTCACTAAAGAATATAGAAATAAGTTTATTAATTTATGTAATGATATAATGACAAATAATTACTTCAATCCAAATCTTTATTATGAATTGACCGAAGATGTAATAAACATGCAAGAAGAACTGGGTGATGATGGAATATTTGCTTATGCCCAAGACAACCTAAAGGGTGTTGCAATGAAAGATTATCAATTGCTCGTGAATTTTTTGCCAGAACTTAGAACTGCCATTAGAGAAAAAGAAAATAGTATTATGGCTATGCGATTGAATCAATCTATATCAGATTGTGACGATATGTTTGTTAGACATATGGGGTCATTATCTACACAAATTAAAGCAACGAAAAAACAAGTCAAAAATCCCTTTTCGTGTTTTGCAGAAGGCATTAAAAGCATTGTCTTGTTACCTGTTTTTTTGTTGAAATGGTTTGGAATAATTAGTGATTTTACAACATTAAAAATTAAAAGGAATTTATTGGTTAAGATATTAAATTTTATTGTGATTTTAACAGGATTTATCAGTTCATTAACAACAATTATCATAGGTTGGGATGAATTTGCTGAAATAATATGTAATTTATTTTAACTTAAAACAATAAACATATGGTATTTTGTTAGAAAAGGAATCCGCACATTCGACAAAACATAAACCTCCTTGTAAAATGGTGTTACCAAATACAAGGAGGTCATTTTTATGAACAGTCGGAAAACCGAACTGAAGCTCACGGATTTTGAATGTAACCTTTTAATAAACGGAATGAACGAGTTTCGCAATATGCTTCTCGCAGAGGGTATAACCACAGAAGATGTTGACGACCTGCTCATTAAAATCATCAGCAATTCCGCGCGATAAGAGGTGATACCGTGTCAGACTTTATTGAGGATTTCTAATACGGAAACATCGAGCCGCAGGAATGCACCACCAACTGACGGCAAAAGTGAAAAAGAGTCTTAGTGACCTTGCAGGCAAGGAAGAACAGTTGACATCAATACTCGCCGACAAAGAGAAAGAGCTGTTTATCAGCTATGCAAATTCCTACACTAAGTTTTTGAGCCTTTGCAACACAGACAGCTTTACCGTCGGCTTCAGACTCGGTGCAAGATTTACATACGACACTTTTATCAACAACAGGAAAGGATGAACAAAATGAATATCAGTTACCGCACCGTCGGCGATTATAAAATCCCGAATATCACACTTTCACCTGGGGACAGCAAGCCCATCGGCAGATGGGGTTTTGTTCGCCGTGATTATCTCCAGCATAACAAAAGCGTGCAGTTCAATATAATGCTTATGACCGGCACTCTGACTTCTCACCTTGCCGAAATCGATAGTCAGGCAGAGGAAATGTTCTCCCGGCTGGTTGAACAAATGGCAAATGCCGAAGGCATCACCGAACAGCTCAAAGAACAAAACCAACTCGAATGGTTACAGCGAATGAATAACATCCTCCACCGTGCCACCGAAATCGCAAACGCAGAATTAATATATGTATAATCAGTAGAGCAAGGACTCCCAATTATGGGAGCCTTGCTTTTTGGATACTCTATTTTAGATTAATATCGACTAAAAAACATTCTATAATTAGTTTCATCCATTTGGAGAAATAACGAAATACACTTTTCCAAAGGATAATGCATAATTTGCATTGATATTTCATATTATAACAATATTGACTTACTATATCAATTATGTTATAATCACATTGAAAATAGAACATACTATAGAAGAAAGGAGTTGTGTCTGATGATATTTTTTGATTATTTGTTTGAACAATTTGGAGTGAACGAACCAATTATGTCTAATGAAATTACATTTGAAAATTATTCTAAACCTTGGATATATAAACAGTTAAATGCTTTAGTTACAGAAGGTAAACTAATTAGATTTGAAAAAGGTGTTTATTACATTCCTACAGATACTGTTTTTGGAAAAAGTTTGCTAAATCCTCGCAAAGTTATTGAAAAGAAATATATTTCTGATGGTAATAACACAATCGGATATTATTCCGGTGTTACTTTTCAGAATCAGTTAAGACTTACTACACAGATGTCAAATGTAATTGAGATTTATACAAATAATGAGCCGTCAAATGTTCGTGATGTGTATGTAGGTAATCAAAAAGTGTTGCTTCGCAAAGCAAGAACTACAATTACCGATTCAAATGTTGCAGTGTTGACTTTTCTTGAGTTAATGAATGACATCACTCCTTCTTTTCTTGATGATGAACGAAAAATGATTATAAAAAACTATATCAAAAACAACTCTATAACTCGCAAGAAAATCACAGAATATGCTCCTGTTTTTCCTGATAAAGTAATGCGTAATCTTATTGAAAGCGAGGTTATTTACAGTGTTACACCATAACAAAGAAATTTTTGAACAGGTAGTGTTAAGGGTAGCAAACGACAAGGGAATTGCGCCTGAAATTATAGAAAAAGACTACTATGTTACTCTGTTTCTTAAAAGAATAAAGGATCTGCAGCCTAATATAATTTTTAAAGGCGGTACGTCTCTTTCAAAATGCTATAAAATTATAAACCGTTTTTCAGAAGATATTGATTTAAACATTGAAACGGAAAGCAAACCAACAGAAGGACAAAGAAAGAATCTGAAGGCAAACATTGTTTCTGTTATTAATGAATTCGGATTTACTCTAGCCAATCCTGACAATGTACGAAGCCGAAGAGATTATAATAAATATGTAATTGATTTCCCTTCTGTTTTTATTGCCAACTACCTGAAAGAATATCTTTTAGTTGAAACAGCAGTTTATATTAAGGCTTATCCGTGTGAAGAAATGCAAGCAACAAGCATCATTTATGATTATTTGAAAGAAAACGGTTATGATGATCTCATTGCTGAATACGGTCTTGAGCCTTTCAGCATCAATGTTCAATCTGCAGAGAGAACCTTGATAGATAAGCTGTATGCCTTAGGAGATTATTATCTTTCTGATGCAGTACAAGAACATTCCCGACACATTTACGATATTTACAAACTTTTAGAGATTGTCGAGATAAACGAAGAATTAAGAAAGCTTGCAAAAGATGTTTTTGAAGAACGAAAAGGTCACCAAAACTGTCATTCAGCAAAAGATGAAATTGATATGAATGCTCTTCTTCAAGAGATAACTGATAAGGAAGTTTACAAAAAGGATTATCAGGATATAACCGAAAAAATCTTGCTTGACAAAGTAGAGTATTCAACCGCTGTAAAAGCATTACAGAATGTTGTAAACAGTAAATTGTTCTAAGTAAGATAGTAGCCACCTGATTGCTCGGGCGGTTACTACTTTTTATTCTGCGACTTAAGTACGACAGAACAAGTATGCATTTTTCGAGGTGTTAAAAATTATCTTAATATGTAACTTATACAAACTGATACAAATTAGTATCAGTTTGTATCAATTCGTATTGCCAATCGACGAAACCATGAAAACAGCCGCCCGAGTTTTACTCTCGGACGGCTTTACCTTTGTCTGTTATTTCAATCCCTTTGCAATCGCAATCAGATGTTCCAACTGCTCGTTGCTTAGGCTCTTGGTTGCATCAAGCAACTCTTTTGCTTTTGTCGGGTTGTTTGTTTCGGTGTCAAAGAATTCCATCGGAGTTACACCGAGATACTCACAGATGTAAAAGAACACGGTCATTGAAGGAAAGTTCACACCGTTTTCAATGTTGTTGATGTAGCCTGCACTCTGTCCGATTGATAAACTCATATCACGAGCGGACACGCCTTTATTCATTCTTAATTCAACCAATCTTTTGCTGAATTGTTCTTTCTCCATAGAACTCACCCACCTTTGCATATAATTATACTAAACACACATCGCATAAATATCTAATCTATTTATCAATGTGCATTGACATATCTATTTAAATTAGATATAATTAACATGAACCTCTACTTTGTTTAGTATTGGCAAAAACAGATTACATAAATCTTAGATGACCGCTATACACATACAATATGTTTATATGGGCTGCGCGTTTGAATTAACGCCCCGCTCGGATGCTCCTTAAGTGGAGATGCTGCAGATAGCGAGGTCATTAAGATAGCCCGACGAACATTAAAGTCCGTCGGGCATTTTTTATTAGGGTGAGATTATGAAAGAGCAAACAGTAACCTTCTTCGGTCACAGAGATACCCCAAAAGAAACAGAGCCAGCCTTGCGACTGACTCTGATAGACTTGATTGAAAATAAAAATGCAACTGTGTTTCACGTCGGCAACCACGGCAATTTCGATGCTATGGTGCGCCGTCAGCTTGAGGTTTTGTCAAAGACTTACCCGATAAAATATCACGTTGTCCTTGCCTATATGCCGGGCAAGAATGCCGAATACGACGAGCACTCAATCCTCCCCGAAGGAATAGAAAACGTTCCACGCCGCTTCGCTATCAACTACCGCAATAAATGGATGCTCAATAAATCTGACATCGTCGTAACCTATGTCACTCGACCGTTCGGCGGTGCATGGGAGTTTAAACAAACGGCAGGGAAGATGAATAAAATAATTATAGAAACAAATTCGCCCCAGTAAAAACTACTGAGGCGATTATTGTTTATTCTGTCGTCACCGCTATTTTAATAACACCATCGAGTTTATTCTCAAAGATTTCGTATGCTTTTTCGATGTCTTTGAGGGCAAAGCGGTGAGTAATCAGCGGGGTTGTGTCAATCTTGCCTTGCTCAATGAGTGAGAGGATTTCGTCACAGTCGCAGCCGTCAACACCGCCCGTTTTGAAAATCAGATTCTTGCCGTACATATCGGGCAGAGGAAGGCTCTGCGGTTTATCGTAAAGCGCAACAACCGTGACAATAGCATTCGGTCTTGCACATTCCCAAGCGAGGCGGAAGGTGTCTTCTGCACTTGCAACTTCAAGCACAACGTCCGCACCGCCGTGCTCTGAATTATCAAGCACAAAACCCTTGCAGTTTTCAGGTTCGCAGACAAGCACATCGGGATAATGCGACTTAACAAAATCAATGCGGTTTTTGTCCTTTTCGCAGACGATAATTCTCTTCGGATTTTTGAGCATAACACAAAGCAGAGTGCAGATGCCCGTCGGGCCTGCGCCGATAATCAGCACGGTATCATCGGGAGTAATCTCCGAAATGCGAGTTGCCCAGAATCCCGTTGCAAGCACGTCGCCGACAAACAAAGCCTGCTCATCGGTAACGGTATCGGGGATTTTGTTGAGTCCCATATCGGCATAAGGCACACGGACAAACTCGGTCTGTCCGCCGTCAATTCGGCATCCGAGAGCCCAACCGCCGTTTTTGTCGGTACAGTTGTTTACAAAACCCTTCTTGCAGAAAAAACACTCTCCGCAGAAAGTTTCAACATTAACCGTAACCCTGTCGCCGACCTTCACATTCATAACGTCAGAGCCGACACTTTCAACAATACCGACCATCTCGTGACCGACTGTAATACCCGGCACCGCACGGGGTACAGAGCTGTGTTTGATGTGCAAATCACTTGAGCAAATACTCGAAAGAGTTACCCTCACAACCGCATCACGGCTGTCAATTGTCTCAGGCTTCGGCTTGTCCGTAAGTTCAAACTTTCCGTGTTCTTTGTATGTATAAGCTATCATATCAACACTCCATCACAATGGTCAACTTCGTGCTGAATAATCTGTGCAGAAAAACCTGTAAATGTCTTTATGCGAGTCTGGAATTCAGCCGTCTGCCATTGCACTTTTATAGTCTGATAACGTTTGCACTTTCGGAGTCCGCCCAGCAGAGAAAGACAGCCTTCTTCTGCATCGTAGGGACCCGATTTTTTTATGATTTCAGGGTTAAACATAACCATATATGTGCCGTTGTTATCAAAAGCGATTATGCGTTTTTGCACACCAATCATATTCGCCGCCATACCGACACAGCCGTCTTTGTGAGCGATGAGGGTGTCCAGCAAATCCTGTGCTACCTGCAAATCTTCTTTTGTTGCTACTTCCGATTTCATCGCAAGCAAAATCGGGTCGTGAATGAGCTCTTTTATCATTTAATCACATACCTTTAACAACCGGAATATATACTTTCTGTAATGAAATTATACTTTTATATTCCTCGCTAAGTAAATCGTAATATTTTAATATTAAATCTACAAGTTCAGAGCCGTTGATTCCACGAATGATAGGTGTGTTTTTTAAATATTTCTGTGCATTTTTGGTGTAGTTAGCAAGTGTAACAAACAATCCATAGTCGCCTTCTCTCATTGCACCTTTGAGCGACTGTATAGTTGATTCTTTAATGTCGCTATCACCGCTTTTAACCTGAACTAAAATACGAGGGGGCAATTCATCTTTATATGCAGTTATGTCAATGCCTCTATCTCCGCCATGAGGTGATAAAGTAGTATGGTATCCCATTGCACGAAGTAAATCTGAAATGAAAGCTTCTAAATCGTATCCCTTAAGATTTTTACTTAATTCCTTTAAGATGAAATCTTTGGTGGCTTCAATAATATCTTCTGCTGTCTTTGCTACAGTTTCTTCATCATCAGAGGCTATTAGTGCTTTTTTTGCAGGATTCTCCAATGCATTAAGATATTCTTCTGCATAATTTTTGATCGAGAAGAATGACATTGCAGAACCTACTTCATATAGTGCACCTTGAGAGAAGGCTGTTCTTGGAAAATGCTTTAACCATTTAACTCTGCGAGTTTGAACATATTCTGTTTCTGCAGGAGAATATATGTAATCGCTTTCTACAATACCTATATTAATTTCACGATTGAATTTTGAGGGGAAAACAACATAATCGCCAATTTTCATTTCATAAACAAACCTATACAGCATACCTGCACTGTTTGCTACTGCTTGGAGTTTTGAATCAGGATATACTGATTGATATTTATTTTTAAACGCGTCTCTGTTGGGGGAAAGTTCGGATAAATCGCCCATCGCTTTCCAACCAATAGCAATTACATTTTTAGATAGGAACATATGATCATCCATTGTATGAATGCCCCAAATAATTCTGTCGTCCATAAATTATACCTCCATATTATCTGTCCAAAGTTCACACTGAGACATAACGGTCTGAACAGCATCTTCTACGCCTTCAGGCGGATATTTATATTTTTTAAGCAGTCGCTTAACCATCTTGCGCATTCCTGCACGTGCTGTTTCTTTTTTTTGCCAGTCGATTGTACGGTTCTTACGAAGCAACTCGGTCAATTCACGTGTCATTTCAATAAGAACATCGTTTTCGTAGAAGTCTTTAATAGCTTGCGGTTTGGTGAGTGCATCATAGAATGCTAATTCTTCAGTTGTTAATCCGAGTTGCTCTCCTTCTTTGTGAAGATTAGCGATTTCTTGAGCTGCTTCCAAAAGCTCTTTTATTACTTCTTCATTGGTAATGAGCCCATTATAGTATGCGTTCATCAGTTTTGCGATTTTCTCGGAGAATTTTTCAGACTTAACAACATTGGTTCTTTTGTATATTGATACTTGCTCAGCCATCAACTTTCTCAAAATTTCAACCACTATATTTTTTTCTTTCATTTTAGAAATTTCTTCTAAAATATTAGGATCAAACAGTGAAAAATTCTCTCCTACAGTCTTACTATCGAAAAGATTTATAACACCTTCACTTTGAATACTAGCTTTGAGTAGTTCGTTGATTTGTGCATTGATTTCTTTAAGTGATAGCGGTCTACCATTTGTGCCACCATAAGTGAGCTTGACAACGGTTGAACGCACAGCTTCAAAATATGCCTGTTCACGACGTTCTTTGTCTGTTGTCATACTTGAACAAAGTGACATCGACTGTTTCAGTAGCAAAGCTTCTTTAAGGTATAAGTCTTTTCTTTCGGGAGATTTAACATCAAGTACAAAGTTTGCGCCTTCTGAAATCAGTTTCGCCATAGTAAGGGGCGAGCCATTGATGAACCCGCTATAATCAAAGCCGTGGAACAAATCACGGCAAACTTGCAATTTTTCTTGAAATTTAGGATATGCTGTTTTTGCAATATCCATATCACCGTATCTGGAACGGTCACGTGCCGTGTATTCGTTCATTGCAGCTTTAAGAGCAGAAGCTATTCCTACATAGTCTACTACCAAGCCACCTTCTTTATCTTTGAATACTCGGTTGACTCGTGCGATTGCCTGCATAAGATTGTAACCATGCATTGGCTTATAGATATACATTGTTGCCATAGATGGAACATCAAATCCTGTAAGCCACATATCGACAACAATTGCTATCTTCATAGGATCGTTGTTATCCTTGAATTTTCGTGCAAGTTCTTCTTTGTGATGTTTTGTTCCTATGATTTCTTTCCAATCTTCCGGGTCGTTGTTACCGCTTGTCATAACAACTCCAACTTTTTCTTTCCAATCAGGTCTAATCTCCATAATACGACGATATATCTTCATTGCAATAGGTCTTGAATATGCAACAATCATCGCCTTACCTGTCAAAAGATTGGCTCTACCTTTTTCATAATGTGTAACAATGTCATTCACAAGAGAGTCAATGGTAGAATCTGCACCAAGCACACTTTCCATTTGACCCAACATTTTTTTACTCTTTTCTATGGTTACGGCATCGGCTTGCTGTTCAAGGATGTCGTATGTAGAGTCAATTAAAGCCAGTGTGTTTTGGTCGAGTTTCAAATGTATTACACGGCTTTCATAATAAACAGGACGTGTTGCGCCGTCTTCTACAGCCTGTGTCATATCGTAAATATCAATGTAATCGCCAAAAACTTCACGAGTATTTCGATCTTTTGAGGATACCGGAGTTCCAGTAAATCCGATAAAGGTTGCATTCGGAAGAGCAGCACGGATAATACGGGCGTTACCTATAACAATTCTTGCCTCAGCTTCACCTTGGTCGTTTTCAGTCATTACAACACGCTCGTCCATGCCATACTGTCCACGGTGAGCTTCATCAGCCATAACAACAATGTTTCGACGGGTAGAAAGAGGCTCTTCGCTCTCTTCAAATTTAAACATTGTTGTGAATATAATACCGTTTGCTTTTCTTCCTTCAAGCAATTCTTTTAAATGAGCCTTGCTTTCAGCTTGAACAGGAGTCTGCCTAAGGAATTCTGCACATTTTGAGAATTGAGAATATAACTGGTCATCAAGGTCAATTCTATCGGTCATAACAACAATAGTCGGACTGTCCAGAGCTTCTTGTAAAAGATGGGCATAAAATACCATTGAGAGCGATTTACCGCTTCCCTGAGTATGCCAAAAAACACCGCCTTTACCATCTGTGGTAGTAGCAACTTTTGCTCTTTCAACAGCTTTTTTGACAGCGAAATACTGATGATACCCCGCAAGAATCTTGATAGGATTCTGAGCATCACCTGAAAAAAGAATAAAGTTTTTGATTATATCGAGAAGTCGTTCTCTTTGGAATATACCCTCATAAAACGTTTCGAAATCAGCCAATGACAAGGTTTCTCGGCCGTCTTTTGATTTCCATTCCATAAAACGGTCAAAACCTGAAGTGATTGTACCTGCTTTATTTGTTGTTAAATCGCTAATTACACAAATTGCGTTGTAGATAAATATTGAAGGTATATCTTGAATATAATTGCGAATTTGATTATATGCGTTTTCTGCACCAATTTCATCTTTTGAAGGGCTTTTTAATTCCATCAGAACAAGAGGCAAACCGTTAATAAATAAGATGATGTCAGGGCGGCGATTATTGCCATTTTCGATATATGTATATTGATTAACCGCATAGAAGGTGTTGTTATCGCTTTTTGTATAATCAATTAGGTAGACTATAGAAGAACATTCTTCACCCTTGGAGAAATATTTTACTTCAACACCATTTTGCAAATAGTTCATAAAAGCCTTGTTTTTCTGAACAAGACTTCCATTTTCGAAATTTTTGAGCTTATATATTGCCTCGTTAATTGCTTCAATGGGAAGTTTTTTATTGATGCGAACAAGACTATCAAGAAGTGTAGATTCCAGAAAAGGACTTGAAAAATCTTCTCTGTTCATATCTGGTGCGTAGATATGTGTGTAACCCATCTTTTCTAACAACTCTATGACTGCTTGTTCAAATAATTCTTCTGTGAAGTGCATAGTACAGCCTCCTGTTAAAACATACTTTTAGTTGCGAGAAAGCTGATCCACCATTTTATAGGCATAACCTGCTTTTTGATAGTATTCTTTTCCTTCGGTGTCACGTGCATATAAATATATTTTGGCCTTTTTCCCAAGTTTAGATAATACATAAATCAGATCATTCTTTTTGAAAAACTCTGTCTTTACCTCCGTAGGTGCTATAATACCAGTACCGGTTACCTCATCTTTTATTTTGGTTAACTTTTCTTTTCCGTTATATAAAGATTTGTCTTTTACTGAAATCCCTAAATATGAAATGTTTACATTCCGCGACCCAACATTTGAAACATTTACAGAGATACCCATAATTTGTGAAAGAGACTCTCCTGTAGCAGGATTTTTTGAAAATGCAATATCAAGGGACGATGATAATTTAAGCTTTTTCTTATACGGAAGCTTTGCTGTGCGAATTGAAACGATAATTGCAATTATACTTACAATTAATGTTAGTAATGATAGAATTCCTGTGATAAATCCATTGTTTATGTTACACCATTCTATTATTGACATAGTATGAACTCCCTTCGTTAACAATAATCAAGTAGATTGTTACCGAAAATATCTATTACGCATCTGTTTAGGCACTGCACTGCATATTAACAATGTTTGTTGCTAATTTTAACAATTTAATCATGAATAACCATTTCCACCGACGGAGATAGCAAAGCATTTAATATTGATTCTGATAATTGAGTACTATCAACCACAGACATTTCTTCTTGTAAAATACGTTTACAAATTCGTTTGATTTTACTTCTAATGCTTTGCTTTTGTTTCCAGTCAATAAGCTGTATCATTTCTTCAATAGCTATAATAAGTGATTCTTGTGTAGCAAGAGAAGTCTCGTTTGCCAATTTCGTTATGATTACTCTTGCATTCGGCTGTTTATCATTATAGTCTAGCATAGGGGTATCAAGGTCTCCAGAGCTATCGAATTGAATAAAAGAAGGGACTATCCCGGAAATGGGAATACTTCGTTGCTTTATATATGTCATTTGATGCTCTAGTTCAGGAAATAGAGTAGCCTCATTGATATTAAAAAAATCCAACTCTTCCCGAATGGCTTGTTTGCTTTTGGCAGGTATAATAATTGTATCTGCTGAAAATTTTTCATTGAGCGATTTATGAGATTTTGCAATTTGACTTTGACGAACATTATGCCCATTTTCGAAATTGATAAATGTAGGAATTATAAACGCACCGCTTTGTCTAATCAGCCTCTCATTGCTGTGTGATGAAATAACGAAGAATGAATCTTGTAAATATTCCACGAGCAATTTACAGTTATCTTGGATAAGTAATGATTCTTCGTCATCAGTGATGACATGATCTGTTTTTAATTTATTTAGTAAAACATCGGTTGTCCAAGATGAGTTGATTTCTAAAAATGGAATGGTAGATGCTATGCGAATACAAAGCTCATTGGTTGTATGCCATGGCGAAAATTGAAAAAACACAACACCATCTTTTTCTTCTTGTGAAAACTGTCCATTTTTATTTTCTTTATATTCTACTGAGGGTTCAGTAGCAAAGTATAGAGCAACTAGTGGATTCAGTGTTACATCCAACAGACGAGTTCCCAACCCATAGTGTTGTAATTTTGTCAATATCTCGAAATCGTTTTTATTCTGAAATTCAAAGGGGTTTTGTCGCAGTGCACCTTGGATTATATGATTCTCCTTTGCTACACCGTCATTTCTGAAAACATTAGGATATATAGACCATTCTGAATTTTCTTGTCCTCGAAAAAACCATTGATGTGAAGACAATCCTTGAGACAAAGACTCTTCACGTAATTTCATTATGTACTCGACAAAAGCTTTTAATGAATTGATTTTCGACATGATTTTTGACTCCTAAAAGAATATAAACTAAACGATAATTTAGCGGCTTAGAGCTGAATGTCAGAAACATCAATCTCGCCGGACGTGAGCCTTGGAAGAAGAGTGTCTCGGATGTTCGCAAGACGGCTGTTTTCTTGCTGATTAACGATAATCGCAGAAACCATTGGCTCAATCACAGAGTTAAATCGGGTAAGTATATCATTATCAGGCATCCGTAATTCCAGATCCCTTACGCGATCACGCGGGAGTTCAGTCTGACCGGTGCTACCAGTATGAAGTGCCTCAAATTCTCTCTCGTGGGACAATCCCCAAAGGCCAATATAGAAGATCAACTGCTGATTTTGGGGGCGAACAACAGTGACATGGGAATCCACGGTCATATTTTCCGGAACAAACCATACCTGCGCAGCACGTCCGAGAGTACCTTCGCCAGTTGAATTGATCAGCAAATCTCCGTACTGCAACCATTTTTCGTTAATAACCTTTGGATTATGCTTTCGTGCAAGCGCTGTGTCAATGTAATGATCTCGGATGCATTTCTGGTTGAGCACAACTTGTGTAGAATCGTCAGCATATTTGGGGGTTATGCCTCGGGAAATTAGCGAAGTAAGGCTGTCGAGTGTTACTAACGGCCAGATGTCCTTTTCCGGATTTCCAATAAACCATTCACGGAAGATAGTTTTAGCTTGCTGCAGTAAATTATCGTTTATCTTTTTATTGTTTTCTATTTTCTCATTTAAACTTTCAATAATACCAGCAACTCGTTTTTGTTCCTTTAACTCTGGTAAAGATACAGTAATTTTTTTAAAGTTTTTTAAAGGTTGAGAAAGGGCAGGAACCCCTGTTTGGTTAGCAAAAGATAGTATTTTGTTTTGCCCTTCGTATGTGTGGAAGTAAAAGACCAAAAAAGGTACATATACCTTGGTTGTATCAAATGTAACTCTAAATTGGCGTTGGGAACAAAGATATTCTTCATATTGCGAATCGTCAGGAATATAAGCAATTTGTCCTAATGTACCACTAATTGTAACAACAACATCTCCACGGTGTGCTATTGATCTTGATAACGATCTTGCTTTTTCTTCTGTAACAAACTTAGTTAGATTGTCAGTTACCTTATATCCTTTTAAATTTGCACCGTCAATTATCGGAAAGCCTTCATCTACAAAGCAAGAAACTTTGAGATTAGAGCCAAAAGGACCGGCAGCAATATCTTTTATTACGGAACCTAACTCTATAGCGCGTGTTTCCATATTTTTATCATCCTATCTGATTTTTCAATAATCTGTCATTTTACAAAAGCTACAATCAGAGCAACAAGAGAAACAAGTGCAGAAAAAAGAGCTACAATATAGTTGCGATCTTTTTCACGCAAAACTTCTATACCCAACCCAACACAATCTAATCCCAAAATCCACATAATTACAATAGCAATCTTATGTATATTCCCTTGTACCCAATATAAATTGCCATTCTTAAATATGAGATAGAATACTAATAAACCGAAAAAAATTATTGGTATTCCAATTGCCAGTTTAAAGAACAAAGAGATTCCGTCTGATTGTTTGCTAGTCTCTGCCGGCATAGAACAAGGTGTAGATTCGTCAACAATACGATTAGTTGACCATACTATTCTTTCTGTTAATTGTTCAAGGAAATCATCAAGTTGTTCTTGATCTAATATAATAGTCTTTGACTGTGTTTTTAATTTCTTTTTTGTTTCTGACAGTTCTCGCTCTAACATTTGAATTTTATCGTCTTTTCGCTCAGATTTACTTTGCTTAGAGCTCATAACCAATTGCCCCCAATTTTCCCTTGATTTCTGCTTCGAGCTCGTGAGATTTTGCAAAGAGTTGTGATAACTCAGAGGTGAGACGATTCATCTTATCTTCAAAAGGTTCACTGTTATCTTCCTGTTCTTCTATGCCTACATAACGACCGGGAGTAAGGATATAATCCTGCCTTGCAATTTCTTCGGCATTAACAACTGCACAAAAACCTTTTACATTTTCAAGAGAACCCTCTGTGTATGTATTATAAGTTTCTGCAATTTTAGCAATATCACTATCTGTCAGCTCACGTAGTTTACGAGAAACCATTGTACCCATTTTGCGAGCATCAATAAAAAGAGTTTTGCCTTTCTGTTTTTTATTCTTTGCAAGGAACCAAAGAGAAACTGGAATCTGTGTTGTGTAGAAAAGCTGAGTAGGCATTGCGATAATACATTCTACCAAATCTGCATTAATAATGTTTTTACGTATTTCACCTTCGCCGCCGGACTGGGAAGAAAGTGAACCATTAGCAAGAACCATACCAATTTTACCGTTTGGTGCAAGATGATGAATCATATGCTGAAGCCATGCAAAGTTGGCATTACCTGCAGGAGGCATACCATACTGCCAACGCACATCATCTGTAAGCTTGTCTGCGCCCCAATCAGAAAGATTAAAGGGCGGATTTGCCATAATGTAATCTGCACGAAGTGTCGGATGACAATCATTAAAGAAAGTGTCAGCATTGAATTTGCCAAGATCAGCATCAATGCCACGAATTGCAAGGTTCATCTGTGCCATTTTCCAAGTGGTAGGGTTAGAGTCCTGACCGTATACGGAAATATCGTTAATATTACCACGGTGATTTTCAACAAATTTTGCTGACTGTACAAACATACCGCCTGAACCACAGCAAGGGTCATAAACACGACCATTGTACGGCTGTAAAACTTCAACAAGTGTACGAACAACACAAGACGGAGTATAGAATTCACCTGCAAGTTTGCCTTCCTGCTCAGCAAATTTAGAAAGACAGTATTCATAAGTTCTGCCAAGAATATCTTTGCTTGAACCCGCATCAACCATTTTTATGTTTGTGAAAAGGTCAACAACATCGCCAAGACGGCGCTTGTCTAATTCAGGACGAGCAAAGTTTTTCGGAAGAATATCTTTAAGACGTTTGTTTTCCTTTTCAATTGCACGCATAGCTTCATCGATAATTGTACCGATTTCGGGTATGTGGGCATTTGAAGCAATAACATTCCAACGTGCATTCTCAGGAACAAAGAAAATACCTTCAGAAGTATACTCATCTACATCTTCCTCGAAACCATCGCCCTCAGCAAGAAGAGCCTGATATTTTTCGTCAAATCTATCAGAAATATATTTAAGGAAAATCAGTCCAAGGACAACAGATTTATATTCTGATGCATCCATATTACCACGCAATACGCAAGCAGCATCCCATATTTGTTTTTCAAAACCAATTTCAGCTGTATTATTTGTATCCATATTTATCTCCTTGTTTAAATACTTATAAAAATCTTTTACTCCGCCGCTTTGCCTGACCTTGTCCATTCATCGACTTCGCTGACTTTGAATTTCCAAAGGCGGCCCATCTTGACGGCGGGCATATTACGCTTTTCAATCCAGATAAGAACAGTATCACGGCTTACACCGAGATGTTCACAAATCTCTTTCATCGAATACCAACGTTCAACATTAGAATTCATTTTTGTGTCCTCGCTTTCATAAGGTATAAAAATACAAGATAAATATAACATATAGGCGAGAAGTTATCAATGATTTTTGCCGATTTATAGGGAAAAATTATGATTTTTATTGAACGATGAGTTTTTTGCATTAAAAATGTATCTAAATATATATGACGAAAATTGCAAAATGTTACGCAAAAATTTTCAGATTTTACAAACTTATATCTTTTGCACAAATAAACGACATTTTACTTATGCATAAACACCAACAAAATCTATCTTGACAATAGAACAAATGTTCTATATAATGATTGTGTAATTTATGAAAAGGACGGGATGTTGAATGTATAAGGACGATAACACATTGATTGATATGGACAGAATTCCGAATATGGAAGAGCTGAGGGAGTCTTTCAAAACTCACGATTTTACGACTTTGCAGGTTTACGGTGAGGGTGAGCTTGACCACGAGGACAATGCCGAGATAGCATATGTAGCTTCGGTTTTTAATGAGAAATGGGATGAGCTTGCAAGGGAGAAGGGGCTGAGAGGTCACATATCCTGCTATGATAAAAACGAAAATCCGCTTATGCTTCTGAGAAATGGCACATCTCAGGTTGTCAGTGAAGCGGTTTACAAGCTGATTTGTGAAAATCCCGACGGTGTAGCACAAATCATTGAGCAGTTTTCATCGGCTTTCGGTAACACGGAAAAGGCTGATGAACTTTTAACAAAAAGCATAGACACCGCTTTGGATGCGATGCAGTTCAGTGAGCTTGCGGGCATTGTTCAGAGTGTGCCAGCGCACGAGGATTTCAGCCATAAACAACAGAACTTTCCTGCGGCAGATTTTGACCGCAAATGGAATCACAGCAGAGCAAAGGTTACGGTTGAATCGGTAGATGAAATTGACGAGCAGACTTCCTATGCGGAAGATGTGAGCGAGATAGTTTTTGCTAATGAAAGATTTGCGAATTTCTGGGGAAGTCTGAGTGAGGATGACAAAACCATTCTTATGTATGCGATGAACGATATGACACAAGCCGAAATAGCGGAGAAGATGGGATTTAAAACTCATAGTGCAGTTGGCAAAAGACTTGCAAAGCTGAAGAAAAAGTTTATAGAGGCATAAAAAAAGAGGGAACAAACTGTAAAAATACGGTTTGTTCCCTTGAGTGTTTATTTAGATAAATTGGAGTTTATCGATGTATTAAAACGCCTTTCATAAACTGTGTTTCATTATGTGTTTCGTATACTATTTTCTTTTCTTCTTCTGTGCATCCAATCAGTATTTTAATTTCTGAATCCTTCTTCATTAAATCAACAATACACATTATTGCATCAACCTTTTTTTCGCTGCTTCCTACCCACACATCTATTCCTGCACCATCCATAGATGATGTATCCTTTAAATATCCATAATCAACTCGATAAATGAAATCAGGATACTTGGGATGTGCAGTTCCTTTTGGTCTATCAATTATTATTTCAGAATTATTCACCAATTCATCTAATGCGTTCCAAAATTCAATATTATATTGCATCTTGTCAATCCTCTGCAATTTCTAATTTTTCTATCTTTTCTTATAAACAACAAGTTCAGGATTTTCACCGTTTTCTTCGTATGTGCAAACAAGCAAAAAATCCATATTTGCAGCAATACCGAAACAACGCTCGCCGCCGAATTCACATTCAAGCTGATTGCCGAGATAGGTGGCGTTATCATCAAGGAATTTAACAGTCTGTCCGTTGGGGAGACGGTATTCAAGATTGATATATCCGCCTACAAGTGCGTTGAGCTTTTCAACCTTCGGCATACCCTCAATATGCAAATCATTGAATTCCTTGATAAGCTGTTCTTTGAACTCGTTGAACTTATCCGCACCGTCAAAATTTTTATATTGCTTCCAGTAATTCAGCTTCGGCAGCATATCTTTCATATAAGCACGAGCCTGTTCCGAAGAAAACTCTTCGTTTGCCATATTCTGCACGCAGACCTCAATTAAATCATCCATATTATGATACATATATTCGCCGTCAGCATAGCACCATTTACAGTATTCTTCGTTAAAAAAGCCGTCTGTTTCCTTGCTGATATTACAGTCTTCAAGCGGCATACCGCAGCATTGGCAAACGAGTTTTTGCGGAGAGCCTAAAAGAGTATTGATTGAAACATCAAACAGCTTTGATAAAAGCTTCAGAGTTTCAGTGTTAGGGGTTGTTTCACCGTTCTCCCAACGGCTGACCGCCTGACGGGTAACAAACACTTTCTCTGCCAGCTCATCCTGTGACATACCGTTTTTTGTTCTGAGTTCAAGAATAATATCTTTTGTTTCCATAATTTTATCACCTCAGTATTATTCTAACGCCGAATGGTTTTATAAACAAGCAACTTGCTGTTGCTAACAGTTCGATATATAGGAATTTGTTGTTATGATTCATTAACAATTTTTCCGGTTATATGTTCAGGCTGTAATTCATAACATACTGTATCTTTTGCAAACTTCTGTATTTCAGAATCAATATATTCAATGTCAGAAGTGTATTTAAGACTCATACTGCGGTATATTTGGTTGGCTTTTTCCGAATCAACAACAATGTTCATCCTGCCGAAAACAATTACACTGCTGATATTCAGCGACCATTCTCCGTCTTTTCTGTAGCCTTCGTCATACACACAAAACGAAACTTTGTTGTCGGATGATATGGCGTCGGTTTTATGTCCCTTTTTACCGCTGTGAAAATAAATGTATCCGTTTTCTTTGTTATACCAGAAATTCAACGGCAAACCGTAAGGATATCCGTTATCACCCTGAACAGACAAAACTCCTCTTTTTTCTGCTTTCAATATTTCGATAATCTGTTCTGATGTAAGAGCTTGTTTCTTTCTTGCAACTTCTCGGAACATACTTTATTTCACCTCTGCAAATTGGAATTTGTCAAATACTGATGATCTTTCTTATTTTTTGAGCATAATCGTTGCCGTGGTTTATGGAAAATTCGCCGTGATACAATTTTGGCAAAACTTGTAGTGTACTTTTTGGCAAGGCGTTGTGAATATCCACGGCTGATTTTCTTATAGAACTATTTTCCTTTTC
>JAFXBF010000025.1 GCA_017516745.1 Clostridia bacterium | reverse complement strand
TCCCGTACCGCATATCGTTTGAATAACTGCGGATATTCTGCTGCCTTCCGCCGCCGAAACAAGCCGCCTGAATTCCTCACAGCTCAGCTCCTTTTCTTCGTTTGCAAAAATCTGCCGTTGAATTTTAAGCTGCTTTACCTTGCACTCGCTCTTGTCAATAAAATCAAGAAACGCATTGACCGCCACAATCATCGAATTGACACTTGCAGGTGCATATTGCTCAACAAGATATTGCTTGAATGATAATGTCAGCTCTTTTGTAGGGCTTTGGTCTTTCACAAAAGTAACAAACCTACGGACATCACGCAGATATTTCTCAACCGTTGCCCGGCTCTTTTCCTCATTTTCCAGATACCGCCCGAAAGCCGAAACTTCTTCTTTGTAGTTCATAATTACCTCCGCAAAAAATCTGTTACTATATTTTGCGAAGAAATAACAAAAATAACATCGTACTTTAGTGCAAATATTCCCCCACTCACACAACACTTTAAGATTTCATAAAAAAAAGAATGCCGCCGAAGGGAGGCACTTCATAAGGAAGTTGCCTCTCTTCGGCTTTTGTAGACAGTCGGAATGATTGAATTGTATGGATTATCAATCTATTTTACAAAATGTCTGGCTTTATTGAAGACTTTTATTATGGCAACATTGAACCGCAGGAATGCTGTTCAGAGTTAAAAAATAAGTTAAAGAAAAAGTTAAACTCTCTTACGGAAAAAGAAGAAATGCTTAATTCAAGGTTAAGCGGTGAAGAAAAAGATTTGTTCGTAACATATGTAAGTACATATAATGATTTTCTGACAGTCAGTATAGCCGACGGTTTTATTTCAGGTTTTCGGCTTGGTGCTAAATTTACACACGACACATTTGTTACTGATTGAAAGGAGTTATTGTTATGAATAAATCATCATTTGAACAGAACGGCGGCACTTACAGAACAGTCGGCGATTACATAATCCCTAACATCGCATTACCTGCCGAAGCAAACAAACCGCTCGGTGTATGGGGACTGAAACGCAAAGATTATCTAATGAAAGATAAACGAGTTCAATTTAATATAATGCTTATGAACGGCACATTGTGGACTCATCTTGCAGAGATTGATGAACAGGCATCTGATATGTTCTCTCGGCTGGTAGAACAGATGAAAGTTAATGAGGACATAACAGAAAAGCTTAAGGCAGATGACCAAATGGAGTGGGTTGCCCGTATGAATAACATTGAAGCACGGGCAAGGGAAATTGTTAATCATGAGTTGATTTTTACAGCATAATCATTTCTAAAAAAACATAATCAGGTGCAACAGGGTATACTCCTGCTGCACCTGATTTTCTTTTTCGTACTTTTATTTTTTCTTCGGGGTGTAAGGGGTGAGAATCCCTGAATTTCGGATTTGTACACACAAATCCATTGCTCGCTAAGACAAATGCCATGATATGAAAACAAAAGCACCGAGTTGAACACTCGGTGCTTTTGTAAAAGATTGGGGGTAGATATATGATTCGTTATTTTAAAATTGAAACCGCATCAGAGATTGTTTTTTCCATTGCTTCTCTGCCGTATTTATCAACTTCGGATTTGTTCTTTTCGCCGTGGGTAAGGCAACCTGCTCCGCCGATGCATCCGCCGACACAAGCCATACCTTCAATGAAGTTTGCATCAAGAACATTCTTGCTTTTTTTAAGAAGTGCAACACGACAAGCTTCAATACCGTCGCAGACTGCAGGTTTGAGGTCGAATTCAATATCCTGCTCTTTCATCGCCTGAGCAACTGCATCCGAAAGTCCGCCGCTTCTTGCGAAAATTCTGCCGAAATACGATGCGTTATCAAGCACATCTTCGCTGAGAGTTGTGATATCGATATCCTTACTGTCAAAGAGTGCCTGAAGCTCTTCAAAGGTAAGAACGCTGTCAACGTAAGGCTTGACAGATTCAAGCTGTGCTTCCGCTTTCTTTGCAGTGCAAGGTCCGATGAAAACAACCTTTGCACCTTCATCTGTTTCTTTGATATATTTTGCAAGTGCCGCCATGGGTGAAAGATTATGCGAAATATGCTCTGCAAGTGCGGGGAACGCAGATTTTACATAAGAAACGAACGCGGGACAACATGAGCTTGTGAGGAAACCTTTTTCGGCAAGCTCTTTTGATTCAGCCATTGCAACCATATCTGCACCGAGTGCAGCTTCAACAACGGTAAAGAATCCGAGCTCTTTGAGTCCGCTGATAACCTGACCGAGCTTTGCATAGGTAAACTGGCTTGAAATTGACGGAGCAACAACTGCGTAAACCTTATATTTTTTGTTCTCTTCGCTCTTTTTGATGATGTCGATAACATTAACCATATATGATTTATCCATTATCGCACCGAAAGGACACTGATAAACGCAGGCACCGCAAGCAGTACATTTATCGTTGTTGATAGTTGCCGCTTTCTGCTCATTCATTGAAATAGCTTTTATTTTGCAAGCACTCTGACAAGGTCTTTTTCGGCTGACAATCGCTGTGTAAGGACAAACCTTTGCACACGCACCGCATTCAACGCACTTTGATTTGTCAATATGTGCAACGTGGTTGTTGTCGAATGTGATTGCGCCCTTTTTACATACATCCTCGCATCTGTGAGCAAGACATCCTCTGCAGGCGTTCGTTACTTCGTAACCGCCGACGGGACATTCGTCGCAGGCGATATCTATAACTTCAATGACGTTGGGGTTAAGTTTATCGCCGCCCATTGCAATTTTTACTCTTTCGGCAAGAATTGCACGTTCTTTGTAAACACAGCAACGCATCGTGGGTTCATTTCCGGGGACAAGGGTTTTGGGAATATCGAGAAGATTGTCAAACAAGGTATCGTTCCACGCTTGTCTTGCAACCTCTCTCAAAACCTTATATTTGAGATGCTGAACTTTTGTATCAAACTTTCTCATATCAATTCTCCTTAAAAGTAACTCACTTTGATGCGTTTTCCCATCTTTTTGAGGCAAGCCGAAAGCTCCTCAACAAGATTCATTTTGATGCTGAAATTAATAGGCAGATCGGGATTCTGATGAGCAGGATTGATTGCTCGGCCTACATAGAAATTTATATCAGTTGCTTCTTCAAAAAGCAAGCGGGAAATCAAGGAAGCACCGTCACGCTTGATGCTCCAGTGCTCATAGTACTTGTTTTCACCAAGATAATCATTTGCGTATTCTACAACCTTGTTTACAGTTATAACTCCCTCTGTTACAAGGTCAACACCTTCGATTTCAGCTATCGGAGGCACATCGCTCTGCGTAAAATCAAGGCTTGCTTTTATAGGTTTGCCGAGATATTTTGAAGCAATAGAAGACGTTGTACCGCCGCAGATAATGTGCTTTCCCTCTTTTGAGAAGAAAAGTGACATCATTCTGTTTGCATCATCTCTGTTTGACGGAGGTCCGAAAAGAATATTCATCGGCTCACGCTTTCTGATTCTCACAACACAAGCCGTTGCATCATCACCGGGTTTACCACCGTAAAGTTTAAAACACTCATCAACAAGAATTGTTGAAAGGGTTTTTGCCGTATATCCGACGGGAGCAAGGCCTTCAAAAAACGAAACTATATCTTCCCTTTTCCACCCGAAATTATATAACATACCGATACCTGCATGAGGACATCCGTCACTCATTGCAACAAAAATATCGTTTTCACGAAGCTTTATTATGCTTTTGAAAATCTTTTTGCCGCCGATATTCATTTCAGTTTTCGGATAATCGTAGTTTTCATCATCACGGATAACGATTACCTGAGGATTATCATACTGAATAATTTCGGCTATATCATTGTTTTTCAGATGAATAATAGTAAAAGTTGAGTATGCAACGCCTCTTACCGAGCAAACGGGAAGAGTTGCGGCAATGGTTGAAACACATTCTTCAAGAGGAAGTCCCTCTGCCATCATTGTTGAAATTATCTTTGATGTCAAGGTTGAAAGTATGCTCGCTTTAACTCCGCTGCCAAGACCGTCAGCAAGAACGATAACGGTTGAATTTTCATCCTGTTCAACAACATCAACATGGTCACCGCAAAGCTCTTCGCCGTAGTGATTGACGCTTTTATAGCCGATATCTGCACATAAATCATTCATCGGTAATCGACTCCTTCAGCTTCGCAAGAGCGATTTTTGTTTCTGCAGCTGTTTCCCCGAGAAGTGATGCAATTTCCTGAACAATACGCATCTGCTTTTCAACAACTCTGTCCGCAACCTCAACGGTCTGACGGCTGATATTCTCCTTCTTTTCACGCTCCGTCTCTTCATCGGTAACATCACGCATAATTCCGATAAGAAGGTGTGAGTCACGGTCATAAACAACAGTCTGCTCAACGTATCTCTTATATTCTGCAAGATATACACGCTGGTCACGAACATCTCTGCCCGTTGAAAGAACGGTCATAAACACGCTGGGGTCAAGAATTCTGATTACCTGGTCACCCAGAACATCGGATGCAGAGCGGATATTCATAATCTTTCTTGCGGCGGTGTTTATCTGCTGAACCTCAAGCTGTTCGTTGAGAACGATAAGTCCGTTGGGAGTGTTTTTAACTATTGTGTCGGAAAAGCTTTCTGCTTTATCCTTAAGATACGGCAGACACATTGAAAATTCTGCCTTGCCCTGTGAAATTGCAATTGCTTTTTCACGGCAGGTATTATAGCCACAGGAGCCGCAGTTAAGCTCATCGGAAGGCTTGAATTTACCCATCTGACGGAGAATGTTGTTTATTTCCGTTTCTGAAGGCAAAGGTAGCTTTCTTTCAATGAAACTGAAATTCTTTTTGAGCTCGATTGCTTTGGGCTGGTCGACCTCAAAATCCTTGCTTCCTGCATAGTTTGCAACTTCAATATAGTCCTTGATGTTTGAGGTGTGGTGATATTTTTCAATAACGGGACCGCCTACACAGCTGCCGACGCAAGATGACATTTCAATAAAGCACTTGTGAATCTTGCCCTTTTCAATATCCTTGAGAACGGCAATGCAGTTTTCAACGCCGTCAATGGCAACGTATGTATAGTCGCTCACTTCAGTCATTGTTTTAAGCACGCCGCCCGTTGTGGGGAAGAATCTTGCACGGCTGAATTCATCCTTATCCGAAACTGCCTCAAGTACAATATTTTCTTCCTTGAGCCATTCTGTAAGCTCTTCAAAAGTAAGAACAGCATCTGCTATGCCTTCGTAATAATCAGCCTCATCCTTTTTCGCAACACAAGGGCCGACAAAAACGGTTTTTGCGTTTGGAATACGCTTTTTTATATCCTGACAGTGTGCCTGCATTGGGGACATAACATCGGCAAGATATTCGAGTGCTGCGGGATAATGCTTCTGAATCAGAAGATTTATTGAATGACAGCAGGAAGAAATGATAACATCTCTCTCCTCTTCCGCAAGTGTTCTCTCATATTCATTTTTAACAATTGTTGCACCGATTGCGGTTTCTTCAACATCGAAAAATCCGAGTTTCTGAAGTGCGGAACGCATAGAATTGATGCCCACACCGTCATAGTTTGCAATAAACGACGGAGCAAGGCTGACTACAACGGGGTCACCGCTCTGAATAAGAACTTTTACCTTTTCAACCTCGTTGACAATTTCTTTAGCATTCTGCGGACAAACAACAAAACACTGACCGCACAGAATGCACTCGTTACCTATAATATGCGCCTGATTGCCCGAAAAACGGATGGCTTTGACCGGACAATGGCGGATACATTTATAGCAGTTTTTGCAGTTTGATTTTTTAAGAGTAAGGCAATTCATAAATATTACTTCCCTTCAACTGCTGACAAAATATTGTCGTTAAAAAATTCCTTGAAATTCTCTTTTGTTATGCCGACATGAATATCGTCATCAACCTGAATTGTTACACCAACACGATTACACTTGCCGATGCAAAAGCTTCCGGCAAGTGTAACCTCGTCTTCAAGATGATGTTCTTCAACGGCTTTCTGAAGGAGTTCAACTATTTCGGGCGAACCCTTCAGGTGGCATGAGCTGCCGACACAAACCTGAACAATCACCATAGCTTACACCTTCGCAATAACTTCTTTTGAGAAGAATTCGTCTACTGTTTCGGGAGTTACCGAGAAGAAATTGTCATCAACGGTAACACATACTCCCTGCTGACATTTGCCCATACAGAAAGTTCCGCCGAGCTCAACCTTGTCACCGAGCTTGTTTTCGCTGATGAGATACTGAAGCTGTTCAACAACCTGACGGGATCCTTTGATGTGGCATGATGAACCGATACATACTGTAATTTTCATTGTCGTTATCTCCTTATTCGTAATCTACAACGTTTGCCCAAGTAAGAAGGAACTCACGCTCTTTTTCATTGCCCTTAACCGACTGTGAAGCTGCAACGATAGGCATCCACTTCTGAACATACTGCATTGCTGTGTTGCTCTTTTGGCAGAAGAGTTCGAGGTATTCTTTTGCGCCGTTTATGTCACCGCTGAGCCAGAAAAGAAGGTAAGTTCTTGCAACATCTGCTGATGCGTTACCCTGTGTTGCGTGTGACCAGTCAAGGATATAGGGAGTACCGTCTTCTGCGATAATGATGTTTGAGGGGTTAAAGTCGCCGTGGCAGACTTTATTGTGCTTGGGCATACCTTCAAGACGGGTGTGAAGGTCATACTTTGTTGTTGCCTCAAGCTCTGACTGGCTGATTTTTCTGTTCATCTTGTCCTTGAGCTTGTTGAGAAGCGGGCAGGTTTTTGACTGCACTTCAAGCTGAAGGTCAACAAGAAGCTCCAGATATTCGCTCTTTTTATCTTCATCTTCTGCCATAAGCTGTGCAAGTGTTTTGCCCTTGATATATTCGGAAACGATTGCCCATTTGCCGTCAATCATTGTAACCTCAAGCACCTTGGGAATATTAAGACCTGTTTCTTCAATTCTTGCCTGATTGAGTGCCTCGTTGAGAACGTCAGCCTTTGAATAATCGTCGTTAAAAACCTTAACGCAAACGTCGCCGTCACGGTAGATTGTCTTATTGTTTCTTACTGCTATAACTCTGTCAAGTTTCATTGTTATATATCCTCCTTCTCAATTATGCCTTTTTGCTTTTTCTGTATGCGGACTTAACCTTGTCGGACTCAAAAACCTTGATGTCGTCTGCTGTGGGCATAGCCTTTTCAACAAAGTGTTTGCCGTAGTAAGCGTTGAGATACATCTGCTTGAGTTCGCTCATAAGGGGATATCTGGGGTTAGCGCCTGTGCACTGGTCATCGAATGCCTGCTCAACCATATCATCAAGACGGTCAAGGAAATCCTTTTCATCAATGCCGTAATCTTTTATTGTATCTTTAATACCAACCTGAGCCTTAAGGCCATTAATCGCCTTGATAAGATTTTCAAGCTTTTCCTTATCATTCTTACCACCGAGACCAAGATAATCAGCAATTTCTGCATAGCGTGCAAGAGTGTGAGGATGGTCATACTGTGAGAATGTGCCCATCTTTGCAGGTGCTTCGGAAGCATTGAAACGGAGAACTTCTTCAATCATAAGTGCGTTTGCTACACCGTGGGGAAGATGATGGAATGCACCGAGTTTATGAGCCATTGAGTGGCATATACCAAGGAATGCATTTGCAAATGCCATACCTGCCATTGTTGCGGCATTAGCCATCTTTTCTCTTGCCTCAATGTCTGTCTGACCGTTTTCATATGCTCTGGGAAGATAAGCAAAGATATTCTTGAGTGCCTGAAGTGCGAGACCGTCTGTGTAGTCGGTTGCAAGCATTGCTGCGTAAGCTTCAACTGCGTGTGTTACTGCGTCGATACCCGATGCAGCAGTAAGACCCTTGGGAGCTGACATATGGAAATCTGTATCAATAATTGCCATATTGGGAAGAAGCTGATAGTCGGCAAGAGGATACTTAACGCCTGTCTTTTCGTCAGTGATAACTGCGAAGGGAGTAACTTCGGAGCCTGTACCTGCGGATGTGGGAACTGCGATGAAATATGCCTTTTCGCCCATCTTGGGGAAGGTATAAACTCTCTTGCGGATATCGATGAATCTCATTGCCATGTCCATGAAGTCTGCTTCGGGATGTTCATAAAGAACCCACATAATCTTTGCTGCGTCCATTGCAGAGCCGCCGCCGAGAGCGATGATTGTATCGGGCTTGAATGCAGCCATCTGTGCAGCACCATTCTTTGCGTTGAGGAGTGTGGGGTCAGGCTGAACATCAAAGAATGTTGTGTGAGCAATGCCCATTTCATCGAGCTTGTCTGTGATGGGCTTTGTATAGCCGTTTTCATAGAGGAATGTGTCTGTTACGATGAATGCTCTCTTCTTGCCCATAACGTTCTTGAGCTCGTCGAGTGCAACGGAAAGACAGCCTTTCTTGATATATACCTTTTCAGGTGCACGGAACCAGAGCATATTTTCCCTTCTTTCTGCAACAGTTTTGATATTGATAAGGTGCTTGACACCAACGTTGTCTGATACTGAGTTACCGCCCCAAGAGCCGCAACCGAGTGTGAGTGAGGGAGCAAGCTTGAAGTTGTAAAGGTCACCGATACCGCCGTGTGATGAGGGGGTGTTAACAAGAATACGGCAAGTCTTCATTCTTGCGGCAAACTCATTGATTTTTTCAATTTCTGTAACTTCATTTACATATAGTGAAGATGTGTGGCCGTAGCCGCCGTCTGCAACAAGGTGCTCTGCCTTTGAAAGTGCATCCTCAAAGCTTTCTGCCTTATACATTGCAAGAACAGGTGAAAGCTTTTCGTGAGCAAACTCTTCGCTGATATCAACGCTCTCAACCTCACCGATAAGAATCTTTGTTCCTTCGGGAACGGTTACACCGGAAAGCTCTGCAATCTTTGCTGCGGGCTGACCAACGATTTTTGCATTGAGAGCACCGTTGATGATGATTGTCTTTCTTACCTTTTCTGTCTCAGTTGCGTTGAGGAAGTAACAGCCCCTTGCTGCAAATTCTTCCTTAACAATATCGTAAATGCTTTCCATAACGATAACGGACTGCTCAGAAGCACAAATCATACCGTTATCAAATGTCTTTGAGTGGATGATAGAGTTAACGGCAAGAAGTACATCTGCACTGTCGTCGATGATAGCGGGAGTGTTACCTGCACCAACACCAAGAGCAGGCTTACCGCTTGAGTAAGCAGCCTTAACCATACCGGGACCGCCTGTTGCGAGGATGATGTCTGCTTCCTTCATAACTGTATTTGTCATTTCAAGTGAGGGAACATCAATCCAGTCAATGATTCCTTCGGGTGCACCTGCTGCAACTGCTGCTTCAAGAACAAGCTTTGCAGCTGCTATTGTGCAGTTCTTTGCTCTGGGGTGAGGAGAAATAATAATAGCGTTTCTTGTCTTAAGAGCAATAAGGCACTTGAAAATAGCTGTTGATGTGGGATTTGTAGTGGGGATAACCGCAGCAATAACACCGATGGGGTCTGCAATTTTCTTGATGCCGAAAGCCTTGTCCTCTTCGATTATGCCGCAGGTCTTTGTGTCCTTATATGCATTGTAGATGTATTCAGAAGCGTAGTTATTCTTGATAACCTTGTCTTCAACAATACCCATGCCTGTTTCTTCAACAGCCATCTTTGCGAGGGGGATTCTTGCTTTGTTTGCTGCAGAAGCAGCTGCAAGGAAAATCTTGTCAACCTGCTCCTGTGTGTAGGTTGCGAAAACCTGCTGAGCTTTTCTCACACGAGCAATCGCTTCGGTGAGTTTTTCAACACCGTCAATGATTTCATAAGTCTTTGTAGCCATTTTATATCCTCCTGAATATTAATTACATAATTTATTGTTAAGATATGCGAGTGAGAGTGCAAGTCTTTCCTGTTTGAGAAGTATGCCGTCGGGCACCTCAAGGTTGCACGGTGCAAAGTTCCAAATTGCCGTAATTCCGCTTTCAACCATACAGTCGCACACATTCTGTGCAGACCCTGTACCTACCGTTATGATTCCGATTCTTACGTTATTCTTTTTGCAGAATGAATCAAAATCATTCATCGGCAGAATCTCAATAGAGCGGTTGTATTTAATCGGGATTGGGTTGCAATCAAATGCGGCTATGATTTTTACACCGTAATCTTCAAAATCGTCAAATTCAAGAAGAGCTTTTCCGAGCTTTCCTGCTCCGACAAGAACGGCATTTGTCATATCACCCTGACCGAGATGAGCTTCAATGCTCTTTATCAGGTCAACCGTCTTATATCCGACCTTGGGCTTTCCTGCGCCGCTTACAATGCTTAAATCCTTTCGCACGAGAACTTCGCCGAGAGAAAGCTTTTTGGCAATCACGGTTGCGGAAATATACGGAACATCGTCAGCCGACAGTTCTCGCAGAAACTGAAGATAATGCGGAAGTCTGCCCAATGTAGCTTTAGTCATTTCTGCTTTTTCCACCGTAATTCCTCCTCTCTCTTTGGACCGTAGTTATCTTAACAAAACTTAAAGGAGTTGGGAATTATTAAAATGTTCAATCGGTATTATCAATATCGATAACCCTCGTATCGATATAAAAAATCAAGACCCGCCCTTTATGGACGAGTCTTTGAAATTTCATTATTAATATGTTTTCGTTTTGATTGACAAAGAGCCGTTATAAACTTTTTATCAAGCTCCGAAAACTTGTAGCCCTCTTTATAAATAAGCACATCTTTATATACTTTGTTATTATCAACACACTTTCTCTGAACAAGATTATATCGTTCAAGTGTATCCACAGGAACAGGAGAAACCCACATAAATGTTTCAGGATTCTGTGAAAGCAAATCAAACTGACTTGCTCTTTCAAAAATGAAAATCCTGCGGTCAATGTTATCGGGAAGCTCCGATTTGACAACCTTTGAAAGCGGAAGCGACGGCACATACGGGTCAGCGTGTGCAATTTCAATATAGTCTGTCAAATCATCAAAAGTGATTTCTTCTTTCTTCGCAAGCGGATTATCGGCACTCATAATCAGACAATAAGAAAACTCTGTAACCATTTCGTAGCTGAGTGCCTTTTCTTCGAGCATAGATTTAAAATATTTGTCAAAATTCTCGGCATATCTGATAATTCCGAGTTTGTAATCATGATTCAGAATATTATTTATGGTGCGTTGTGAATTTGTCTCTTTATAAAAAATATCACAGGCGTCTTTGGAAAGCGTTTTTGAAAACTCTGTAAAAGCATCTGAAATATAGCTTGCTCTCGGAACGGAAACAGAAAACTTCTGCTTCTTTACCTGACCGCTTTTGTACATATTCTCAACTTGATCAATCTGCTTGAGAATATCTTTAGCGTAGCTGATGAATTCTTCACCTTCGGGAGTGAGCACCATTCCTTTTGCCGTGCGGTCAAAAACTGTTATACCCAAATCCGCTTCAAGTTCTTTAATAGAACGGCTTATGTTCGGCAAAGCCACATAAAGACTTTCTGCCGCCTTGTTGAGCGAACCAACCTTCGCAACCTCAACGGCATACTTCATATGCAGTATATTCATTTATCTTACCTCTGATACTCAAAAGGATTTATAAATATACATCCATTATACAATGGAATTCTAATTTTTCAAGTCCCATATAGAAATAAAGGCCCTTCTCCCCCGTTGTTATTTTGAAATATAAAAATGATGTTTTGCGCGCAATAGACGGCCATAATTCTTATTTCGCGTAAAACTTCGTGCGCTTTTGAACGTGACGTTTGACATTAAGATGTTTTAAAATATAGCTACAGTTTTGAGAGAGGAGGACAAGCCAATGAGTTTTATTGAAGAGTTTTACTATGGCAACATTGACCCACAGTTGCGAAATGTTAAAGAAAACGCCTCATTTAAGCAGGATATGGATTCACTATGTAAGATTGAGAATTCACTGCGAGAACGGCTTACAGACGAGGAAAAAGAGCTTTTTATTGAATATGTAAACCTTTGGGGAATCATCTGCGGAGATTTAGAGCTGTGTAGCTACAAAGAAGGCTTTCGGCACGGTGCGAAGTTCGCCTGTGATGTTTTCAACTAAAGGTTCTCCCCTATTAATTTTTACAGATTGGAGCGTAATAAATGTCTGTTACTTCTTATACTGAAAGTTTGTATTATGACAAAAATCACGACTCTTGGCGAGCAGATATACGATTCATATGGGCCGGAGAAAAAATCCGCAAAACTATTTCAGCTAAAAGCAAGTCCGAACTTCAGAAAAAGGTACAAGACTATAAGATTGATGTTTTCATCAATAAAAACATACTCATTGTAGACGACATTACTTTCACCGACTTTTCTGCCGGTTGGATGGAAAACCGCCAGAAAAAAGTTATGAAACAATCAAGCTATTTTACAAAGATGCGCACAATGAAAAACCTCGTCAACCCTTATATCGGCAATAGAAAAATGACTGAAATCACGAAAGATGATGTTCAAAAGGTTATCGACACTCTGACTGAGAGTGGCAGGTCCTTCTCATCAATCAAAAAAGCATACGAATTTATAAACGGATGTACACGATATTACCGCGTGCTTAAGAATATCCGTTACTACCCTTGCGAAGGAGTTGAGCTCCCGAAGGTTCTTGAAAAAGAAGAAGGAGATTATAAGTTTCTGACCAAGCAGCAGCGTCAACTCGTTGAAGAAGAGTCATATAAACGTTATGAAAACGGCAGTCTTGTATACCGTTACGGTCCTGCTATGGTTCTGCTGATGTATACAGGAATGCGTTTCGGCGAAATGGTCGCCCTGACTTGGAACGACATTGATTTCGAAGAAGGAACCATTGACATTAACAAGAACTCGGTTTATGTAGATATGGACGGTGAACATCGCTATATTGATGGCGAAAAGCTTAAAACCAAATGCAGCCGAAGACTTTTACCTATGAGCCAAAAGGCCCGTGACGCATTACTTGTTATCAAAGATTCATACGGTGATTGCTCAGGAACAGATCATGTTGTAAGAACAAAGCATGGCGCACACCCTGTTCCCGGCTCTTTCAACAAATGTTATCGTTCAATCCTTGCAAACTGCGGCATAATCAAACATGGCGAATCCCGTGGCGTACATATGTTGCGACATACCTTTGCAACAATGCTATTCGAAAACGGTTGTGAGTTAAAGATTGTATCTGAACTCTTAGGTCATTCGAACACCAAGGTAACAGAAAACATTTATATTCACACCATACAGGCTCAAAGAATCAAAGCTATTAAAGATCTTGATTGTTACTGTAAATAAAACAAAAAGACCTTCTGCAAAACGGAAGGTCTTAAATTATATCTAAAAACATCATATAAATTAAAAATATTGGGGACAAAATGGGTTAGATGACATCCAGATTTGACTTAAGCACCTGAGTGCGATAAACTCATACCTTAAAAAATGTTACCACTTCAAAAAATTACCGAAAACTTACCGAAAGTTTACCGAAAAATTACCGAAAACTTACCGAAAAACGGAAAAATGTGGTAAAAAGGTGGTAAAAAGGCGCTAAAAAAGGTGGTAAAAAGGTGGTAGATTTAAATTTTTTTCACCAAAAAACGCCGTTTATTTTCTATATTAGCATTATTTTTGACATTTTATGTCATTTTTAAGAATGATTTTAAAAAAGGAAAAGTCCCACAAACGGCTATGTAGAGCCATTTCTGGGACTTTTTTGGAGGCGCCACCCAGATTTGAACTGGGGGATCAGAGTTTTGCAGACTCGTGCCTTACCACTTGGCTATGGCGCCATATTATATTTTTATAAAAAAATGGAGCGGATGACGAGGCTCGAACTCGCTACCTCCACCTTGGCAAGGTGGCGCTCTACCAGATGAGCTACATCCGCACACTGCTGGTGCCTCCGGCCGGAATCGAACCAGCGACACGTGGATTTTCAGTCCACTGCTCTACCAACTGAGCTACAGAGGCATTTAAAAAAAATGGCGACCCGGAACGGGCTCGAACCGTCGACCTCTAGCGTGACAGGCTAGCGTTCTAACCAACTGAACTACCGGGCCATTAAAATGGTGGGAACAATAGGGCTCGAACCTATGACCCCCTGCTTGTAAGGCAGGTGCTCTAGCCAACTGAGCTATGCTCCCACGTTATTTGCGCCGCCGCTCACTGTCGGCGACGCAAATTAATATACTACATTTTTTCACGGTTGTCAACACTTTTTTGAAACTTTTTTTAATTTTTTTCAAAAAAGTTTTTCAGGTGCTGACAATCCGCTATATACAGCCAATCAGAAGGTGAACACTTTCAAAATATATGTAATAAACAGGCTTAAATATTCCATAATCTTTGAGAAAATATTTGAAATATTATCAAATACATCCCCTGCCGTTGCACCTACACCGTAGCCGGGAAGTGTGCCTTCATTATCGGAAACGCCGTCGTGGTCGCCCGTAAACTCATAAAGAAGCGGAGAAGCGATTGCAAGGAGAAGATACTCGACTGCTGTTGCTCTGCCCATCAGCTTTGTGCAAAGCTGTGTGATTTCGGTTGTGATACCGTTTTCAAGGCCGAGCAGTTCGTGAACTGCGCCGAGAAGGACATCGTCCGCAATGCCTGCAAGGTCGTCACGGAGAATGAGTGCAACAACCTTGAAGAAAACAGAGATAGGTGCGCTGTCAAGCGGAAAATCCTCTTCGCCTGCGTAGTGAGCACCTACAAGCTCAGTTGCAAGATCCCAGCCGGTCTTATAATCGGTCTTGGGAAGCTCAACACCGTATTCGGCTGCAAGAGCCTCTACACTGCCCTCTTCACCGTAAAGAGGTGCTTCAAGGATATCGGTAAGACCTGTAACAGCTGTATTGACAAGCTTATAGAAAGGCTCACCCTCGGCAATGCCTATCTTTTCCATTGTCATACCAAGAGCAAGTCTGTACTCAATGCCCTTCTTAAGGAAGCCCTTTGCATAAGCGTTGAAGCCTGCGTTCATAAGGTCGATATGCTCCTGAGTGTAACCGCTTACGGCTGCAGTAAGAGCATCTGTATCAATCTTATCAACGGTTCTCGCCTCATACTTGATTTCATCGGGAGTGAGATTGAACACTCTGTACTGAGTGGGGAACATTGTGAGAGAAGTTGTGGCAAAATCGTAGATTTTATTGCCCTTGGTGCTTGTGTAGGTTGCAGCGTCACTGCAATGCTCGTGACCTGTGAAAACAAGCTTAATGCCTGCATTTGCGAATTTTTCAGCCGTTGTGTAGTGGAAACGGATAATGAAGTTACGGCTTAAAATACGCTGAACGGGAAGATGGTCAAGAAGATTGTGGTGCATCATAAGAATGGGATATTTGCCGTCCTCTTTTGCTTTCGCAGCCTGTTCGAGAACCCAGTCAACTCTGTCGGAGGTCATACCGTCTTCCGTTGATTTTGTGGGGTCACAGCTGTCAACAGCGATAAGACGGTATTCCTCGTTAAGCTCTGCGACATAAGAGCAGTTACCCTCCATTGTTGCAATAGCTTCATCATAGCCGAACTGATAGTAATTCTCAATAAAATCGTCATATTTAAAATCGTTATCGCCTGCGCCGTTATCGTGGTTACCGTTGATAACGTAAACGGGCTTGCCGCTTTCCTGTTCAAACTTTTTGAGCTTTGCGGCAACATCAAGGTGCTGCTGAACAATAACTCTGCCGTCGTTTACAAGGTCGCCGGGAAGAAGAACAAACTCAATATTGTCATCCTCCGCACACTGACGCAGGAACTCATCAATAATAAAGCCGCTTTCGTCTTCCATTGCGGCACGTCTGTTTGCGTACCAGTAAATCGGGTCATCAATCGGGCCTTCGAGCTCTTCACGGGGCTCGACATAGTGAAGGTCGGATGCTACGGCAAAGGTTGTTGTTGCATCGTCTGCATTGGCTGTAAAGCCGACAGCAACGAGTGAAAACAGCATAGCCGCAGAAAGAATAACGCTGATTATTTTTTTCATCTTTCTTCTCTCCTATTAAGAATATAAGAAAATATTAACAAAATAAATATAAAATGTCAACGAAAAGAGTACAAAATATAAAACTTGAAAAGTTAAAGAAATATATGTATAATAGTTTTACAATAAATTGGAGTGATGTGCAAATGAAATACAATATGCTCAAACAGACACTTATCAGAGGAAATGTTACAGACAGAACTTTTTCCGAATTCAAAGAAGAAATTGAGAAGCTGCCCGAAAATGAGCGCTGTCAGCAGCTTTATACAACTGCTGTTGCTATGCAGCCGCAGCACTATTTGCAGGCAATTGAACTTATTGACCTTGCCCTGCCCCTTTCAAACGGTTGGCTTGATGATATGCGCTGCCACCACAACAAGGGCGTTATATACGAAAACGCAGAAAACCGGTTTGAGGCACATTACGAATACAACAAGGCATTTGATGCGATACCCGATGACATAAGAACACCTGCACATATTGCAGGCTGTTCCGTACACCTTATGCGTGCGTGGCTTCACTGTGACGGATTTGAATACAGCGAGGATTTGCAAACCTACTATGACAACGCAACGGCACTCGGCGATACGCTTTTCCAAAGTGTGACGGATATGTTCTACAAAAGAATTGCGGAAGTGATTATTTTCACGAACAGCGGCGATACTCAAGCAGCAGAAAAAGCACGCACCGAAGCACTGAACATACTCAATCCTAAGTTTGACGGACTGCTTGCAAAAATCAGGATGAGAGATTATACCGAAGCAGTTGTGAAAGCATCAAAGGAAGCAATAAATTTTCTCAACAAATAAATTTACAGCCTCTTGTACAAGTGTACAAGAGGCTGATTTTTATAAGGATATTAAATTAATGATATTTAGGCATCCAATCGCCGTGGACTTCGATGAGCTCATCAACCATCTTGACAATATCGTCAATACTCAGCTCTGAGCCTGTATGCGGATCGAGCATAGCAGCCTGGTAGATGTGCTCCTTCTTCTTTGTGACTGCGGCTTCGATTGTGAGAAGTTGAACGTTGATGTTTGTCATATTCATAGCTGCAAGCTGAACGGGAAGTCTGCCGATATGGCAAGGTGTTACGCCGCTTGCATCGACAAGACAGGGAACCTCAACGCAGGCATCTGCAGGAAGGTTGTCAATAAGACCTGTGTTGAGAACGTTACCGCCGATTTTGTACGGGTTATTGGTAACCATAGCCTCCATAATATAGGAAGCGTACTCGTGTGAACGGGTGTGAGTAATCTTGCCGTTATCAAAGAGCTTTTTCTTTTCGTCATCCCAGCGACCCATAGCCTCGATACAGCGACGGGGATATTCATCAAGCGGAATCTTATAATCAGCAATAAGGTTCGGGTACTTATCCTTTATGTAGAACATATTGTACTCGGAGTTGTGCTCACTGGACTCTGTGCAGTAGTAGCCCAAACGCTTGATATACTCGAAGCGAACCATATCGTCGTGCTTCTTTTCGGGGTCGTTGGTAGCAAGGGCTGCGGCGTTGATTTCCTCTGCTCTGCGCCTGATTTCGGGATAGAGGTCGTTGCCGTCCTTATCGTGGATTTCAAGCAGCCATGCCATATGGTTGATACCGGCAATTTTGTCGTATCTGCCTTCAACTTTGTCCTGCATACCGACCTTATGAAGCAAGTCTCTGGAACAGCCCTGGACAGAGTGGCAAAGACCTACGGTCTTGATACCTGTGTATCTCTGCATATAGCCCGAGAGAATAGCCATAGGGTTGGTGTAGTTGAGGAACCATGCGTCGGGGCAGACTTCCTGCATATCGTTTGCAAAATCCTCAAGAACGGGAATTGTACGCAGACCACGCATAATACCGCCGATACCGAGCGTATCGCCGATAGTCTGGCGAAGGCCGTATTTCTTCGGGATTTCAAAGTCTGTTATCGTGCAGGGGTCATAGAGACCAACCTGAATTGCATTGACAACGAAGTTTGCGCCACGAAGAGCTTCCTTACGGTTTTCAACACCGAGATAAGATTTGATTTTTGCTCTGCCTTCATTGACGTTTTCATTGATAGCTTTGATGATAAGCTCGGAATCCTCCAAGCGGTGCTTGTCGATATCGTAAAGTGCGATTTCCGCTTCACAAAGTGCCGGCGTACACATACTGTCGCCAAGAACGTTTCTTGCAAATACGGTGCTGCCTGCGCCCATAAAGGTAATTTTCATAAAATCAGTCTCCTTATTTTTTATGTTTCGGCTTTATTCAGCCGTTGGTTGCTCAATGATTGGTTGTTCTTCTGTAGGTTGCTCTTCTGTAGGTTGTTCTACAGGCGGTTGTTCAATATCCGGCTGCTCAACAAGAGGAATTGTATAGTCATAAGTCGTGTACCAGACATTGCTGGAGTAGCTTCTGGCACGGATAACAACTTCATTCTCATATACCTCAAACACGAAGCCGAGACCGCTGGGTACCTGCCCACGAAGGTTAGCATACATATAGCTGGGCAGATTTATGCTTGTAATATTGCCGTGCGTTTCAATACTCTTAAAGCCGTTAATTTTATAATTCAAATCGCCGCTGACACCGCTGTGGATATGACCGTTGATATAAAAAACATTTTTATACTTCTGAAGGATTGCCTCCACCGCATCAGACTGCTCACCTATACCGCCTGTCTTATCATCATAATCCTCGTCTCCCCATGATTCAGGCAGACCGTGAGTCTTATTTATCGGCTGATGGAAAACAACGAAAATCGGCAAGCCGTCCTGTGCGGCAAGTGCCATTTCCGCCTCAAGCCATGCAAGCTGTGTGTCGCTTACATCGGCGGCAACGTGGTCACCCTCACTGCCCAGAACAATAAAGGTATAGCCGTTTATCTTTGTTGAATAGTAAACGTTTTCAAGCTCTCTGCCGCAGATTTGCTTGTTATAACGGATGAATCTTTCTTTTGAAACCTCAAAGCTCGTTTCATCGTCCGTTGCCCAGGTATCATGATTACCCTCGGCGAAGACTATGTTTTTGGCAGGCGTATACTCGGAAAAAGCCTTGGCAACGTTCTGCCAATCCTCTTCGTAAGAGTGGTCGGTTATATCCCCTGCGTGAACGAGTGCATCCAGCTCATAATCGGCGGACTGCATATCATTGAGACCAAGCTGTGTCATAAACACACGGCCCTGCGAGGAATTGAAGTGAGTATCGGACATTGTTGCAAAAAAGAGCTTTACGTTTTCGGCATCCTTCGGTGCAAAGGGTGCTGAAATATTTCCTGCAAAAGGCAAAGCAAAAACCGCAGCTATTGCCACGAAAATTGAAGAAATCACCCTGAATATACTTACAAACATCAAAAATCACCCAACTAAATAATATTTGGTTTAATTATACAATTTTTATATATAAAGTCAATGAATTTTGACAACATTTTATAGAAAATTCTTGACAAATCTGTCTATCAGTGATAGACTATAATTGTAGTCTATCGACAATAGACACGCAAAAGGAGGATTTACATATATGGACGAAATGAAATTGGGCGTTGTTGAAAGCCGCTTTGCCGACATTGTGTGGCAAAACGAGCCTTTAACCACGAAGGAGCTTGTTGCGCTTTGCGAAAAAGAGCTTAACTGGAAGCGCACGACCACCTACACCGTGCTGAAAAAGCTGTGTGAAAGAGGGATATTCCAAACAGAAAACAGCACGGTAACGGCAAAATTAAGCCGTGAGGAGTTCTATTCCATTCAGAGCGAGAAATTTGTTGAGGAGACCTTCGAAGGCTCGCTCCCCGCCTTTCTTGCCGCTTTTACCAAACGCAAAAAACTGACACAAAAGGAAGTAAGCGAATTAAGACGGCTTGTTGACGAATACGAGGTGAAGTAAAGATGGACATTGTTAATGTTTGGGCAACAATTGTTGACTGGTTTATAAACGATTTTTACTACCGTTCGCTAAACATCAGCATATCCGCAACGTTTCTCATTCTTGCAATTGTGTTACTGCGTTTTGTGCTAAAAAAAGCACCGAAGTCGCTGATAGTGGCGTTATGGGGACTTGTTGCAATACGGCTTGTATGCCCGTTTTCGCTTGAAAGCCCTATGAGCCTTGTGCCAAGCGGAGAAACGATACCGCAGGAGGCAATATTCAGCGAGGACACACAGCACGACAAATTTACACTGGACATTGTAACAAACCCGAATTACCCCGAAACGGTAACGCAGGAATTCAAAGCACCGGTAAGCAGTGTGGGTATTGACCTGATTATGCTGGATTTCGTGTGGCTGTTCGGCATTGCGGCAATGCTGCTTTACGCACTCATAAGCTACCTGATCATCCGAAGGAAAACAAAGCCTTCAATACGGCTTCGGGATAACATATACCTTTGTGACAACATTCCCACACCGTTTATTTTAGGCGTGATAAGGCCTAAAATCTATCTTCCCTCTTATATGAGTGAGGAGGATATGAGCTATGTCATTGCACACGAAACGGCTCATTTGAAGCGAAAAGACCACATCTGGAAGCCGCTTGGTTTTGTGCTGCTGAGCATTTACTGGCTGAACCCTGCGATGTGGCTTGCATACATATTGCTTTGCAGGGATATTGAGCTTGCCTGCGACGAAAGGGTAATAAAGGAAATGGGCACGGATATCAAGAAGCCGTACTCACAGGCACTTATCAATTGCAGTGTACCGAGAAAAGCAATTGCCGCCTGTCCCCTCGCCTTTGGTGAGGTCGGCGTAAAGAACAGGATAAAATCCGTACTGAGTTACAAAAAGCCTGCGTTCTGGGTGATTATTGTTGCGGTTATATTGAGCATTGCTGTTGCAGTCTGCTTTATGACCAACCCGATTTCCGTAAACTACGACAGAATTATGAACGAGCAGGGCTTTACAATAACGGCACAGGAAAGAGCATTGATTACGTTAAGAGTTCCGCTTGACAAGCTGCCCAAAAAGGTTGATATGGAGCACAGTTTCAGCAAAAATGAGGTTATAGTTTATCAGCACGGCAAAGCATCTCACATTTACCTTGAAAAAATCATGCCTGTCAGCGATAGAGAAAACCAGATATATCTCTTTTTTAACATAAAGCATAAACCCGAAAAGGACGGTTTTATCCTTTCCACCGTTCACAAGGATGCAAACGGTTTTTTAGACGGAATAAGCCTTGCAAGCAGCAATGTATCAGACAGTACGAGAGAATATAAAAATGCCGTTGATTTGCGTTCAGCGGGTCCCGACAATCAGTTTGGTATAACAATAAGTAAAGATGTTTACGAAAACGCACAAGACCATATTTTAATATCGGTTTACTGCAACATAATCCACTACACAAACGACAGAAGCTTTAAGAATCTCTACATTAAAGGCCAAAACGCAAGCTCAACAAATCCCGAAATCAAAGCGGAAATAACCAATATACTCACAACGGATACTTCGCCGTATATCAACGTCCGTTGGCTTAACACGAGTGATAAAAAGCTGACGATAGGCGAAGAATTTTACATTTACCGCTATGATAACGGCAAATGGGTTGACTGCCGCAGCACGGATGTTGACGGTACTTATTTCAACTTAATCGGTTATCTTGTTGAGCCCCATAGCTTTTGTTTCAAGAAATACAACCTTGCGTTTATTGACCTGAGTGAAAAAGGCAGATACCGCTTTGAGAGCAAGGGCAGTCTTGACGGTGAAGAGGTAAAGGTGGCGGTTGAGTTTGAGCTAAACAAAAACAGCGTAAAGTATTCCGAAACACTGCGTAAGGAAACCGAAATGGCAACCACAGTGCCCGGCTACACGCACTATACTCTTGAGGAAACCACAACTGAAGAAGATAAGGAGCAAATCAGCGCAAAGCCGCTTGAAACGACAACCGAAAAGAAGCCCGTTACTACGAAGAATTACCCCCAAACAGCTATCGCATTTACGGGCAGCAACACGCTTTACGGCGGACTCAACGCAGACAAATTGCATATCAGCAGCATTAAGCACCTGCCCATATACAAATTTGAAGGCCGAAAAGAAATTGATAAGTTTATTGCTACAAACGGCGACAAAATCACACTTGATTCAGGCTTGGACGAAATGCCGAGCGTAAACTCGGTTTTAGCGCAGTATGACGAGGCTTTCTTTGAGGAAAACGTGCTGTTTGCGGTATTTGTACAATGCGCTGACTGCACGCACCGCTTTGCAATCGACAGCGTTTTTAACGACGGCAAGCATTTCATTATTCACGTAAAACAGGTTAACCATCCGCAGGTCGTAGCAAATATGGTAGCAGGCTGGATGCTGACCTATACGGCAAAGAATGATGATGTCAAAAGCTGCGTCAAATTTGACGCACAGCTTAACAGCGACACACCGCTTGTCACTTCAATTGAGGATTTAACAGTAAAGCAACAGCTTACAACCGACACAGCTTACAACCGTTTTATGAAGACGACGAATACATATATTCTTATCCGTCGATTCGCAGCGATTATGTAATAGTCAATTTCATAAACGGAGCACAGATGACAGCCAAGGAAGCACTCGAAAAAGGATATATTTCAATCAGCGACCTTGACTCGTGGCAGATACAATACGTAAAAGAGCCGAAATAACAGCAAAAGCGCTCCCGTTATGTAAAGCGGGAGCACTTTTTAATTTTCACAGCGCTTTATTCAGTTTCTTTGTTGTACTTCTGACTATAAGATAAACCGTGATGTAAACCACAGCATAGACCGCAATGAAAATACCCGTAAATATGAGCAACACCTTAGGCTCAAAGGGTATCCAGCTGTTGACCGTGTAGCAAAGTGAATACGCAATATAGAGCGTAAGAAAATGAACGCCTATGCTCTTTAAAATCGGCCATTGTTCAATTTGATTGAACACGGTTGCGCCTGCCTGAACAAAGGCGAGGATATAACTTGAAACAACTGCAACAAGAAGCTGTGAAGCGGACAGGCTGACCGTATCAAAAAACGAAATGACAAACAACACTATCGCCACAACAATCGGGCCGAAGCCGCCAAACATCAGACCCCTTAAGAAAAAACCCTTTACATACTTATTCATAAACCGAATCTCCTTTTCACTTTTGATAATTCACGCCTTGAAATATAATCTTCAAAGCCGTTGCCGAGGATAATTTTAATTGCACCGCCCACCGAAGCTTCAAACCTTTTAACGGCGTTTACTTTTACAATACAGCCCTGATTGATTTTTACAAAATCATCGCCAAGGATTTCTTCGAGTGCATAAAGTCTGTAGCGCACGGTATATTTCTCTTTACCGATAATGGCACACACCCTGCCGGAATCGGTATAAAAACAGTCAACATCCTTTACTGCTATGCGTAAAACCTCGTCCTCGGTATAAGCCGTCAGATACTCCGTTTTAGTGTTAAGCAGTTTTTCAACGCTTTCAACAAGTGGGTTTCTTTCGTGCACGGTAAGCACAAGCGACTCGTCGGCAGCTTCATCAATTATAAGTTTATATTCCATCGGCTATTCCCTCCTTTCGGTTATGAGTATAGCACTTATATTTTGTCCTGTCATAAATTTTTGCTGTTCGGTATAAATCAAAAAATATTCGGTAAAAAAACAAAGGCTTCTGCGGTTAAACAGAAGCCTTTGAAGTTTATGTATGTATTTTGATTAATACTTGAAGTTCTTGTAGATAGTGTGTGATGAACCTGTTGCGTTACCGCCGCCGGCTGCATCAATAACAACGCTGATATTATATTCAACAGTAAGGCTTACAAGATGACCTGTTGTTGAGTCGATAACAGCCTTAACCTTTGCGTTGTTGTAGCTCTCGCTGATTTTTGCGCCGCCGAGAACATCGTCAATTGCATCGTAAATAACGATAGCTGTCTTGTGGTCAAAATAGCTCTTGTCTGCATCGCCAACGCAGATACCGCACTTGTCGATGGGAGAGCTGTTGGACTTGGAATTCTTGTCAGCATAACTTTTGCCGCCCTTGACATCCATTACAATTGTGTACTGGTTGCCGTTAGCTGTGCAGGTTGCATTTGTTACGTCAGCAGCTGAAAGTGTGCTCTTGCGAAGGTACTGGTGAGGAAGGTCAGCTTCCCACTGGCCCTTGGTAACGTCCATTGTGTACTTGTTTTCTGCGCCGATGCCCATAAACTGATACAGAAGGCTGCCGAATGTCTTGAGAAGGAAGCCGGCATTAAGCTGCTCATTGTCAACATAACGGAGCTTGTTAAAGCCAACCTTTGCAGCTACAGCTTCATTTACTGCTGTGTTGTAGTAGGAAATAATTTCGTCCTTGGAAGCGGGCTTGGCAGGAGCTGTTGATTCTTCAGCAGCTGTTGAATCCTCTTCGGATGCTGCTTCGGATGTTGCTTCGCCTGTAGCATCCTCAACGGAAGCAGGCTCTGTTTCGCCTGTTGCGGACTCTGTTGCATCTGCAGAGGGAGCCTCTGTAGCATTTGCATCGAGTGTTTCGTCGGCGAGTGTGGTGGATTCGTCTGTTACGGGGTCGGGTTCTTTCTCACCGCAGGCAGCAAAGCTAAGGAGCATTGCAGCGGCAAGAAGAAGTGCAAGAAGTTTTTTCATACGGGGAATTCTCCTTTCATATTTAATGCCTAAACAGGCATTGTTTACAACTGTTAATCTTCGATATACTTATCTACGTTTTTGCTGTGTTCAGCCCACGTTACGGCATAGTGATAATTCATATCCTTATCCGTGAGGAAAAAGTAATAGTCGGTATCTTCGGGGTAAAGAGCAGCTTCAATTGCATTTCTGCCGACGTTTGTTATAGGCCCTGCAGGTAAGCCGACACGCTTATAGGCGTTGTAAAGCTCGCTGTAAACCGAAATATCCTCAACATAGGGCTCGACAGAATTGCGAAGGTAGAAAATCGTTACATCGCATTCAAGCTTGCCGTATGCGGAATCAAGCCTGTTGTGAAGGACGGAGGAAACCTTTTTCATTTCGGGGTCAAGAGCTTCCTCCTGAATAATGGAGGCTATGCGGATAACCTCGTCAATCGTATAGCCCAATTCGGCTGCACGGTCAAAATCCGCCTGAGTGATTTTGCTTTCAAAATTATCAAGGAATTTTTTGAGCACCGCCTGCGGAGTCATATCAAAATAAAACTCATAAGTATCGGGGAAAACATAGCCCTCGAGCAGAAACGGTCTTTCCTCGGGGTTTTCTATCCCCTCGATAAAGTAATAATCGCCTTCGGGTGCATTGACAGCCGCCATAAAGCCTTCCGCAGAGCAAACTCCGTTTTGTTCTAACAATGCGGCAATTTCGCTGACAGTTGAGCCCTCGGGGAACATAACCCTGACTGTCGGAATTGCGGTTGTGGTCGGGCGAAGCTCCTCTTTGATTTTTTCGGCAGAACAACCGAAAAGTGAAAGAAAGGAAAGCAACGCAAGAATTAGTGTTATTGTCTTTTTCATTCTCATCCTCCAACATCTAATTTTAGATTATACTATAGTTTCTATAATAATTCAAGGGTTGACAAAAATATTGAGGAAGATTTATAATCTAATTACAAAATTAATATGGGCTCGTAGCTCAGCTGGGAGAGCGTACGGTTCGCATCCGTAAGGCCGAGGGTTCAATCCCCTTCGGGTCCACCAAAAAAGTCCGACAAGTTTTAACTTGTCGGACTTTTTTATCCATTGCGAAAGCAATGGCATATCATCGCCGTCAGGCGTATATCATCACACGAAGTGTGTATATCATCAGCCGCAGGCTGTATACTTGCTTTCGCAATGATGATATACAAAACTTTGTTTTGATGATATGCAATTCCTACGGAATTGATGATATACAAGGCTTCGCCTTGATTTTTAGCAAACTTTACAGTATAATCATCACAAAGGAAGTGATTATGTGGCTGTAAATTATTTACTCATATATTCCGAACAATTGGCAACGGATATCGAGTTGCTTTGTCAAAATATAAAAGCTCCGTCAAACACACTGTTTCAAATGCGTAAAAGCTCAAGCAGTGTTTACGCTAATATCCGCGAAGCCAATTACGGTCAAAGCAAAGCGGATATGCTCTCTAAATTCGAGATTTCATTAAAAGAATGCAGTGAAACAGAAGGTTGGTTACAACTATTATTTAACACCCATTATATTGATGAAGTCACTTATAAGAACAACAGAAATCTTTGCGGTCGTATAAGAAGAATGTTAATTGCAAGTTGTAAAACCTTAAAAGGTAAAGCATAATACATCAAAGAATTGTTAGTATTTGATTAGTACAGTATGGTACAAAATGTTTTAATCAGCAAATAAATTCCAAGGAGAACAAGAATGCTTTTATATCACGGTTCCTGTGTTGGGGGTCTGACTCAATTAAAGCCGTTTTTATCCGAGCACGGGAAGGCTTACGTTTATCTGTCGAGCAACCCCGTTGTTGCTCTGCTGTACGCTGTTAAGCCCGTGCCAAAGCCTTTCAGCTTTTACCCCTACGGCTTTGACTCAGGCAAGGTTATTTACAGCGAATACTTCGAGGACTGCTTTAAAAAGCTTTACCAAGGCAAGACGGGTTTTCTGTACGAATGTGAGGTTGCGGAAAACGCCGAAAATGCAACGGCAATCAACTGCGCCTACACAACCGAAAGCCCTGTCAAGGTATGTAAATGCATTGAAATTAAAGATATTTATGAAAAATTTGCCGAGTACCGGAAAGAAGGTTTATTCGATATAAAGCCTTTTGACCGCATACCGGAAAAGGAAATGGCTTTTGTGCTTGACGATATGAGAAGCACTATTGAAAAATACGGCCTGAAAAATGATATGAATAATCCGATGAGTAAATTTATTGCGGAAAATTTTCCGATGCTGTGGAATTAATTATTAAAGCTCCCTTGTTCGATTGAACAAGAGAGCTTTTAATAATATTATCTTATTTACCGTTGACGATATCGTTTACCATATCGGGGTAGTCGGACATAATGCAGTCCGCACCGTTATTGACAAGGTATTCAACCGCTTCGGCATCGTTGATAGTCCAGTACTGTGCAGCGATGTTATACTTGTGGGCATAGTTAATGCACTGCTTTGTACCGAGGTTGATGATACCGCCTGCTGCGCTGTCGCCGTAGGGAATCTGAAGAGCAACATAGGTCGGGTTGACGTCGTTCAAATCCCAATCCATTCTTGCGTAAATGTAGAACTGCAGAACTTCGATAACACCTGCGGAACGGGGCATATCGGGGTGCTTGTTTTCCATATAGTAGGAAACCTCAAGCTTGGAGGAAGCCCAGATTGCCCTGTCCTCTATCCCCTTTTCAAATATAAGGTCATAGAGCTTGTCAGCAGCCTCAAAGCCCTGAATGCCCTTGCTCTTGATTTCAATGATGTAACGGAACTCTCTGCCTTCTGCATTAGCTTCGATAAGGTCGATAACCTCTTCACAGGTGGGTACACGCAGGTTATCGGGAATATCGTCACCACGAAGGCCTCTGTAGGGATATTCGCCGTTAAGCTGGAAGTTTTCGCCCATATTCAGCTGCTTTGCCTCGGCAAGAGTAAGCTCGGAAGCATAAACCGAATCGTGGCCGTAAGCCTCGACTGCGTTTGTGGTTGAATCATAAGTAAGGTCGTGCAGAACTATAAGTTCACCGTCAGCAGTAAGCTGAACGTCAAATTCAAAGGTATCAACGCCGTATTCGGCATTGTTTGCAAGCATTGTTTCAAACGCCATAAGAGTGTTCTGCGGTGCTACGCCTGCGCCTGAACGGTGAGCAGAAATATCGGGATTCATATAATCGACAATGTACGGATTTGTTGCGTTTTCGTTTATTACGACCTGTGTACCCTCTTTGTCATCAGCACCCATTGTGAAAACAAGGGGAAGGGCAACAACAATGGAAAGCAGGGCGTGATAAACATTTTTAAAAAGTGTAAGTATTCCTAATATATTCATTTTAAATTCTCCTGTAAATTAATTGCAGAGTATGTCTGTTTCAATGTATCTGATGCCCATATCGTAGAGCATTTTTGCATCCTCAAGAGTGTTTACAGTCCAGAAGGAAGCGGGAACGCCTGCATCAATGGCGAGCTGGATTGACTCTTTCGTGTTTTTCTCAAAGCTGGGCGAAAGCCATACATTACCGCCGAGTGCCTTTGCCTCTTCAATAGTCTTGGGTGTGATTTCGTCAATAAGATACCACAGCTCGATATTGGCATCATATTTACGGATAACCTTAAGCTGCTCAAGGTCAAAGGAAATGATGATTGCGCTTTCCTCAAGACCCTTTGCTTTTACAGCGTCAACAATTGTGTAAAGCAGGTCGTAGTTATCTCCCTTGATTTCAATCTGCGGACGTGTTTTTTTGCCGACGAAAACATCGAGATATTCATCGAGAGTCGGGATTTTAAGCCCCTCCTGCCAGAAGTTTACGCCCCACTTGTAGCTGAAGGATTTGAGCTCTTCAAGAGTGTAATCGCTCACGTTGCCGTACTGGCAGAACCAGGTATCGGTTGTGCTGTTGTGGATAAGAACCCACTCGTTGTCCTTGGTAAGTCGGATATCGCACTCTGCCGAATAGTAGCCGAGTTCAACGGCCGCTTCATAAGCCGGGACGGTGTTTTCTGGTGCACGGGCTGTAACGCCTCTGTGTGCCGTAAGGTAAACGGGGTCAGCCTCGCTGCCGATGCCGTTTTCGCTCAGGGAAATAACTTCCTTGGGCTGATTGAACAGCTTAACAACGTTAAGACACGGCAGCCACGGGCACATATAAAGCGGCACGAGAATGAGAGTTATGATTTTGTTCAAAACTGCAAGCATATCTGTATCTCCTTTAAACAATAATAGAAATTATTATATCATAAAGGAAATATTTGTCCACAACCGAAATACACAAATTATTATAATTATTATATATACTTTTCACAAAAAATTGCGCTTCAAATTGTTTCTAATTCCGAATTTCCGAAAAGAAGAATAATTAATAAATTATTCATTGATTTTTAAATCACAAAAATGATAACATAGCAAAAAACCGAACAGGAGATGAAAACGATGTCATTTTTAATGTCAATTGTCGGCTTCATTTTAGCAATACTTACTCCCATTGCCAATCTTATAATCACCGACCCGACGGTGCCCTTTGACAAGGAGATAAAAATTGCCGAAGATAAGGTCGGCGGATTTATAAAGGGTATATGCCACACCGACCGTGAATATGAGCTTATCACAGATGCTAACATCGAATGGCTGCGTGAGGATATGCCGTTACCCATCAATGCAGACGGCAGCCCAAACATCCACTACAACAACTGGAAAGCAGAAATGCAGGAGTATGTGGACAACGGCATTAGAATTATGGGCGTTACCCCCTACCCCGACGAATACATAGAAATCGGTCTTGACCCGAGAATTCCCGAAAACGAAGCAAAAATCAAGGAAATTGCAGTTTTCTATGTTGAAGATTTAAAGGGTATTGTTGATGCCTACCAGATAACCAACGAAATGGGTGTTGACCGCTTCACAGAGCCGCTTACGCTTGAAGAAGCCGCAAGATTCATCGGTATTCAGCTTGAGGCTATGGACCCGGTAAAGGGCAACATCATCACGGGCTACAACCTTTGTGCACAGGCTATGCTTCAGCTACCCGGACTTATGAGAGACTACCACAAATACTGCGACTATGTAGGTATTGACGTATATCTCGGCTGCTTTGAAAACATAACCAAAAATGCAGATATGTATTTAACCGCACTTAAATATGTAAGAGTGGCTACAGGAAAGCCCGTTATGATGTGTGAATTCGGCTATATCGGTCTTGGCGAGCCCAAGTCAGCAGAGGAAAAGAGAGAAATTCTTGAAGGCTACGGCTACTCCAGCGAAAAGGAAGCAATTGCTGACGTTGACAACTTTATTGCAAAGCTTCCGCCCGATATCAAGGAAGAATTTGACAATTACTACGCCGACCTGAGCGCCGAAGAAAAAGGAAAGCTCCTCTTTGAAGGCGAATACAGCAACCACATTTACTGTGAGCTTGCAGAAGGCATAGGTCTTTACGGCTTTGAGCACACAGCCGAAGGTCAGGCAAAATTCTACGAATACATAATTCCGAAGATTGAAAAGCTTGATTTTGTTATTGGCGCTTTCGTTTACGAGTGGCAGGACAACGGCCATTGCTATGTCTGCGGTCAGATTGAGTGTCCTGTAGAAACAAAGTGGGGTATCGTAGATTACGAAGGCAAGCCCAAGCCTGCATATTATGCGGTACAAAAGGCTTTCGGCAAAATTGATTGATAATCATTCATATAACAAATAACGGCAGGGTCAACGCCCTGCCGTTATTTGTTGCTGTATTGAATTTTAAAATCAGAAGAGAATGAAGCCGAAGAACAGATTCTGGAACCAGTGAGCTACTTTCTTGAAGAAGAACATTATCTGTGCCCAGATACCGTCACCGACCATATCAGCCTTAGTGTAAAGCTCCATATATACTTCGCCGTTTTCGTTGTTCTCATAGTAGAATACTTCGGTTTCGTCAAGCTGCTTGCCGTTTATCTTAACATCCTCAAGGCGTTCATGATGAGGGAAGAAATAGCCTTCTTCGGGAGTTATATAAACAAAGATGTTGTATATGTCACCCTCTTCAAAGCTGTCATAAACAAAGTTGCCGAAGTAATCATAAACCTCTACGGAAGCGTAATCATCAAGGAATTTAAGACCGGGAGTGTTGATTGTAACATAGTCCTTCCACTGCGCAACGGGCATACCCTCAAGATTTTCGCTGACCGTTATATCAACGCTTGTGATGTACTTGGGCTCTTTTGCGGTTACGGTTGTTTCAAACTTAAGATACTCATACTGGGTACCTTCGTACTGATATGTACCTACGGTATAAGCTGCATCGTTTCCGTTAAGCTTTGCGCTGTCGAGAGCGACCTCACCTGCATCATTCTTTTTGAATTCGCAGTTTTTCTTGGCTGAAAGATAAACTTCAAGGCTGTATTCCTCGCCTGTTACGAACTCACCGATAACGGGGTTGCCGTTTTTGTCGTATGCACGCACTGCATCAATATCGCTATCAAGTGCTTCAACGCCCTGTGAGTTAACTTTGAGATATCTGTACCAGTCAGCCACAGCCATATCGCCGTAAACATTGAGTGAAGCATCGACCGAGTCGATTGTACCGCCCATTACAAGCTCATACATTACGGCGGTAACGGTAACCGAAACCGTAATAACGTCCACGGTTTCTACAATAATCTCGGCAGGTTCACCGTTGACAGTAACGGACTTGAAGCCCTCTGAACTGTCGGGGAAAGAATAACCGTCTTTAGTTTCAAGACAGATAGTTACTAAATAGGTTTCGCCCATTTCGTATGTACCGGTAAGAAATTCATCTTCGCCGATTACAAAAACGCCGACACCCAGCTCTTCCATTGCTGAAGAAACGGTAACACCGTCAGTATTAATAGCAAGCTGATTTTTCCAATCCTCAAAGCTGTCGCCGGGCTTTGCGTTAAAATCGAGAGCTATTGTGTCAATTTCTGTGTCGGTTGCCGCAAAAGCACCGAAGCTGAAAACAGAAAAGACCATTATCAACGACATTAACAAAGATAAACCGACTTTGAACTTTTTCATAGTTTTTCTCCTTTACATTTAATGGCGGAAAATATTTCCGTCAATTTTAGATTAGCACATTGAAATCAAACTATATTTCGATTTCGGAACAAAATATTAATAATTGATTAAGTTTACCCGCTTAAAGCATTTTTTTACTTGAATTTTACCGTGTGAAAGGTTAAAATCAAAGCATATCAAGCAGGAGGTAAAGTATATGGGTAAAAAAATTATTGTGGCAGGTCTTGGTCACGGAGGTATTGCAGCGGCGGCTTTGCTTGCAAAAAACGGCTATGATGTTACCGTTTTTGAGAAAAAGGAAGAAGGCACGCTCGGCTATGACTGGACGGATATATTTGCCCCTGCGGCGTTGAGAATTGCACAGATTCCGATGCCACCGAGAAACAAATACGAATTCAAAGAGAATATGACCTTCTTTTCACCCAATGCCAAGAGAGGCCTTGAACAGCAGGTGCCTCACGACGAGCTTGAAATCAAAATGGAGAGAAAGGACATTTACGAGCTCTTCATCAACCACGCTGTCAGCTGCGGCGTAAAGATTGAATACGGCTGCGAGGTGCTCTCACCTATTGTTGAGGGCAAGCGAGTAGTCGGTATCAACACGTCACACGGTGAAAAATACGCCGACCTTGTTATTGACGCCTGCGGTATGAATTCACCCGTACGCCGAAATCTGCCAAAAGAGCTTGGCATTGAAAACGAAATAGCAAGAAGAGAAAGAATTACCATCTTCCGTGCATTTTTCAACAAAGCAACCGATGAAGAGGTTGAGGCAAAATTCCGTGTTATGCTGCTTGAGGATGACAGACTTGGTGTAAGCTGGGTTGCAAGCGAAGAGGAGCACACAGACCTGCTCATAGGCAGATTTGAGGAATTTGACCTTGACGAAGTGAACAGCTTTGCCGATTATCTGCGCACAAAGTGTCCGAGGCTCGGCAGAGAGATAGTCCGAGGCGGTCAGTTTGTCGAAATCCCCGTACGGCATCCCTTATCAATAATGGTTGCGGACGGCTATGCCGCAATCGGCGACAGTGCTTTTATGACCGTACCACTTATAGGCTCGGGCATAGCAAACTCACTCAAGGCAGCAAAAATGCTCTCCGACACAGTTATCAACGACAAGGACGGTACATATTCAGCCGCTTCCCTTTGGAATTATCAGGTGAAGTATTACCGTGCGCTCGGTGCAGGACTTGCACCGCTTGAATGTGTGAAATTTTTGCTTCTCACTCTTGAACCCGAAGAGCTTGACTACTGCTTCAATTCGGGAATGCTCAACGAAGACAACATCACAATGACGGCAAATTTTACAGCATTGACAGATTTGTTCCGTTTTGATATTCCGGATTTATTGAACAAAGGTGTTCAGGTTATTAAAAAGCCGAAGCTGCTCAAAAAAATTCTCGGCTGCGGAGCATCAATTGCAAAGGTTACGGCCGCCTGTGCGGCTATGCCACCCGTATGGAACGAAAAGGCTGTAAGGGTATGGGCAGATATGTACACAAAAGCGTTCAAATAAATTTATAAAAGGCTTGCACAGGTTTTGATCCCGTGCAAGCCTTAATTATTTTATTGTTCAGGATTTGTCAAAAATGCGTACAATCGGGTTATAGCCGAGACCGAAATACTTGAACGCCCAGATAATGGGATTAAGTCTGAAAATTGCAATATCAAGAACAGTTACAAGACCACGAAGGAAGGTTGAAATATCGTGAGTCTTGGGAACATTGACAGGTGCAAATTCTTCGCCTTCAACGTTGAGCACCATAGGCTGTGAATAGCAGATGCCGTTATCGCCCGAAAGGTAAAAACGGACATAGAGGTAAGGCTCGTCAAGAAGCTTATCGCTGTGAAGGTCGAGTGTTGCAGAGCCGTCTGCATTAAGTTCTGTACGCTCAATAACATTACCGTTTGAAACCCATGTGATGATATTTGCATCTTCACCCCAAACGGTGATTGTATCGTTATCCTGGTCAACAGCTATTTTTGTGACACCGGGTGTGTTATCAAGCCAATAGCGTTTACTGTCATAAACATCCTGCTCAACAAAGCCGGGCATTTCTTCCATACCGTTGAGCTCCACGCCGTTTGAATAGTGGGAAACGCCGAAATACCAGCCGTTTTCCTGTGACTTGCGGAAGGCTTCCATTGTAAATTCAGGCATCCATGTCATTGTGTATGCATCGTTAACGGCATTTTCGTCGTGGGAGTCGGCAAAGGTATTGCCCCACGGAACAACGCCGTTGGGAATAGTCTTCTGCAGAATCTGGTCGTAGAGTATTCTGTCGCAGCGTGTGTGCGCATCCGTTGCGCTGTTTATACCCATACCGAGGGATGAACCGGGGTAATCAAGGAAAATTCTTGCAAACTTGGTGGGATAGTAGTCATCAATAAGCTGACCGACATATTTTTCGGAATCCTTGTCGGTATATACATACTCGCCTACGTGTGAAAGGTAGGAAATGCCGCCTGCTTCATAAACACCTCTTGACGGTGTTTCATAGTCGCCGAAAACGCCTGCAAGACCCTGACCGTAATCGGAGAAATAGCCCGTGAGATGACAGTCTGCAAAAGGTGTTGCCATATTGAGCTCTATGCCCTTGGGAACATCGAGCATACCGTTGGACTTTGTACGGGTGATTGTATAGCCATCCTTTGTGGTATAGCTCTTGTTTTCGTATGTGCCGTTGAGATAGGCTTCATAATCTTCCTGCGGAATCGGGATAATGTCAGCCATTTTTGTACGCTCTTTCTTGATAAGGCGCAGAAGCGGAACGGTTTCGGGCACTTTGTTCCAGCCCTGGTTTATCGTGCCGTGGTCTGTAAGTGCAACAATATCAAAGTTTGCTGCATAATGCATCTGCACAAATTCTTCGATTGTAAGGAAGCCGTCGGATGCATTTGTATGGCAATGGAGCTGTGTTTTATATTCACCCCATGTATCCCAGTTGATTTCCTCGTAGGGGTTGTCGATGATGTAGTTCTTTTCTTCGCCGTCAATTGCAGCTGCAGGAATAAGAGTCAAACAAATTACCGCCGCAGTAAGCACAAGCGAAATAGCTTTTTTGAGTGTTTTTGACATACCGTTACCTCCGATAGTTTTTTTACTGTTTTTTAAGCATATATTAGCACTTTAAACCAAAATAATCAAGAATTTACAGAAAATTTAATGTAAATAATATAGGCTGCCCCGTTTTTGGCGGGACAGCCCTTGAAATTTGGGGTATTAAATATTTTTAGGTGATTGTTAGGGCGAATACTTTTTCGGTGTAATACCACGTACTGCCCACTTTGACGTTCACGTCAAAGACGTGTTCGCCTATTCTGTTGAGTACGGGCTGAATTGTCCAGATAAGCGTGTCACCGTCAGGAACAACGCTTACAACCCAGTCGTGCTCGGGCGTAAAGGTTACGGTTGCGGCAGTGCCGTTGTACTGAATTTGTGTTTTAGCCGCATCCTTGTGCGTGACGATTGTGATTGTACAGGGCTGTCCGTGAACAATTTCGTCAACGTTAACGCTTGCACTTATAAGATAGGGGTTTAAGTCGGTGATTTCGGTTTCGATTTCATTTCCGTCTTCATCGGTTTCCACCTGCACCAGTGCAACGTCTTCCGAAGAGAATTCTTCGTCGATATTAACCTTAAACTCCTTATCGGGATACAGGTTGACGTTGTTGTAGGTTATTGTGTCAATGGGTTCACCGATTCCGGGCTGTTCAACGGTCAAGGTCATTGTGCCGTAGTCGTAAGCCGTAATCCGTGCTTCAATATTCTCTGTTCCGTAGGGAATTAAGAACATCTTTCCGCCGTCATCGGTAATCCACGATACAATTCCCGTGTCGCTTATTTTGGGATATTCGGCATTATTCTTCACGCTTTCGAAGGGAACAATACTACCGTCAGTATCGTATAGCGTTACCGTTACAGGACAGAGTACTTTAAAGATTTTTGCAATCGCTCCAACCGCATAATCCACGGACATATCTTCAAGATCATCAACGGTTATGTCTTCTGCAGATTTTCCCAAAGTGCCGGGAAGATTGTTAAGCCACGAATAATAGTTCGGCATACCGTGGCCAGCTGCACCCATCAAAGCAACATCTACACCCAATATCCAATTAACATTTAATGGCATAGTGATATGAAAATCCTGTCCGTGTCTTTCCCACTCGTTTACTACAAAGTTCATCGGGAAATGAGGAACCGCATCATTGTTGTTCAGAATATTAAATATATTAGTATGCCTAATTGATTCTTCACCGTTAGCCTTGTTAACAGTGTTAGGAGTAGCAAAGGTGTATGCATAGACATTATCTGCACCGAGCTTCCGTGTAAGATAATCTGCTGTTAAATTTGCAACTGCTGCACCTAAGCTGTGTCCAGTTATAAGGATAATCGGGTTACAAATTCCCTCAGAAGCTAAATATCCCAAACATTTTTTACAATTTGGATCTGTGCTGTTGCAATCATTACAATCTTTCACTCCATATAGAGAATCTACAATCTCTTGACAGCCTTTTTCAAAGTTTAGTGCTTCAACATTAAACTGTGTTAATATATCTGCAAACCAATCCGTAAGAGAAACAGAACCTCTAACGGAAACGACCACAAGTTGTCTTATATTATCGGATTCAGATCTACTATCATTTGAGCTATAAATTCCATTACTTGTTGTATTGGCGGAAATATTTTCACTAGAAATGCTAATGGAATCGAGACCAGTCCTGCTAGTATCATTGTTGTCATCTCCTATTATAATATTATCATCAAAAATTGTTATTTTTCTGTGTCCGATAGTGTGAGCTGCAATGCCTACTAAGGGAACATAGTTCTCTTCCCATATGTTTTCCTCAACATCATCTTCAGGATTATCATCAACAAATCCGTAGTTGTGCAAAACATCGGCAGCAGTATAATCTATATCTCCCATAAAAAGCCCGGGTATGGGCGGCAAAGCAAGACCACTCGGATAATTATATGCCGCATAGCTCAACTCCATAGCCCACGTTGCAAGCGGATGATTATATTCTGACGAGCTTTTTCTGCTTGCTGACCTATCGGGTTTTATTTTGTTAAAGTATAAAGAAACTTCATCAAACTGAGTAATGGTTATTTCTTCCTCAAGACCCGAATCAGTTGTGACAGTTACCGTAGAACTTCTTGTTTCAAAGGTACTGTTGGCTTTCAAAAGCTCAAATGTCAACTTATTATCTGCCGTTTTACTAACAGTAAACCATGATTCTACGTCCGCATCGAAACTCCAGCCTTCGTTAGCGTTAACGGTAACCACTTGCGTTATGTTTTGTTCATTCGGTTTGTAAGACAAATCGGTATTGCTAACGCTTAAAAACGGGTCTGAGCCTGTTTGTATAACTTCAACCGTACCAATTTTTGACGTGCCGGCCATAACCGTAACTTCGCCTTTACGCTCACTTGCATCAGGATTTTCCGTTACGGTAATTGTGAAAGAATCTCCATCGGCACCGCCGGACGGTGAAACCGAAATCCAAGATTGGTTAGCAGATGCTGTCCAATTTTTTGTGGAACTAACGGTTATTGCCGGGCTTGTTGCCGCATTCTGATTCGGTACCCATTCCGTTAAGCTCAAATGAGGAATATCATAGTTCACACGGATAATAGGTTTATATACATCAGCTCGTGATGAATAAAAATCTATTTGTGTTTTTGAGGATTCATCAGAGGAAGCAAGCATAAACCCTTTGTTTGTTCCTGTTTCTAACCAATTTTCTACAGCAGTTTTAATATTGAACTCATAATCAGAGCCTTCATTGTCTGTAGCAGGAATTGTGCACAACAAGTCGGCATTATAAGAGGAATAGCTACCCGATGTATTACCAAACGGCTGATTATTCCACGTAACCGAAGTGGCAGACCACGTAGCAACCTTAGAACAATCATACAATTTAATATCTATATTATCCTGAAACGGTGCTTGATAATAATGCTTATTTTTAAGAATTAACTTTGCATAATTAATCTTACTGCCATACGGTATGTTGTGAGACTCGGATATTTTGATATATGTTCTTGTTATGTTTGTCAAATTTTTGCCGACACGAAGCTCATTTTTTACGCGAGGCGAATTGGCAAAGAGACCGTCTATAACAAAAACATCATCAAACTTGTAATCTTCCGTTTGATTGATTGTAACAGGAAGCGTTGTTTCACTGCTGTTAATCCACGCTTCGTCTGCCGTGAGGGTCAACAGGTAATTGTCGCCGTTTTCTGTCAGCGACATTTCGACCTCATAGCTTTCCTCGCCGTTAGCATCGTACATATACGGTGCGGAAAGGATGAAAACGGTTTCATCGGGCTTTGCACTGTCAATCAGCCTGTATGAGCCGTCCTCCTGTGCAACGGGGGTCAGACCGCCGAAGTCCATATCAAAGGTATAGATGTATTCCGTTTGCGGCTGATAAACAACAACATTTTCCTTTATACTGTTGCCCGTTACGATATACTCAAGGTCAGCGTTGGGAAAAATCTTGTCGTAAACAAGTGCGCCTGCCTGATTATCCACGGTAGTTTTCTCGCTGTTGTGGGCTTCGATTTGTGCAGCCGTATCAACCTTGCCGACTATAGCAGTAGAGCTCAATTCAGCGTTTGCAAGAGTTTCTACGGAAACGTCTGCCGCTATGCTTGAGGGCAGGGCTTCAACCGCTTTGACTGCGGCTGTTTTTGAAAGAGCAACGTTTTCGTTGCCCGAAGCCACGCCGAAGCTGATTGTGTGCCCCTTGTTTGTGGCGGTAATCTGTTCGCCGCCCGAAAAGCTCTGCGGAATGCTCACCGCAAGGTCGTTCGATTTAGGCACGTAGGTATTTTTATTTGACAGCACAAGCGTGTTGTCAATTTCCAGCCATTCGCCGTTTTTCTCGTAATGTACGGGCTCGGCATAGCTTACGGCGATATATGACCCGTCCTCACACAAAAAGTGTTTAACGGATTCCTCACGAAGCTCAACCACTTCCCGTACTATTTTAGAAGCTACTTCATTCGTGCTTTCGTCATTGGCGGAAGCTGACACAGGCAGAACGCTGAACAAAAGCATTGCTGAAAGTATAATCGGCAAAAGGCGTTTGAAAAACTTATGTCTTGTCATTTCTTTAGCTCCTTTATATTATTATTCGGTTTTAACACAGCAAACAGAAATTGCCGTTGCGGACGTAAACCGTATTTGCGTTAAACCACCGGACTCACCGCCTTTCAAAGATTTTAAGAAGAACAGTTTTAAATTATTTTCTTCTAACTTAATAATGCGTTTTTTGCCGAAAAGTAACACGAAATTTGAAATGTTTACAAAATATTCATTTTTAAAGGAGCTAAAACTGCAACCGTCCGTTGTTGCAAATACATTATAACACATATTTCCCAAAAAAGGAAGTTACAAAATGGTTACAAATAGTTACAAAATAGTTACAAATTCCGACACCATGTCGGTTTTTAATACCGAAAATTGTCCCGTTCTATTGTTATTACAACAAAGACATAAAAATAAACTCCCGAGTAAATCGGGAGTTTAAAAAAGCCTATGCTAAACTGATTACTTGACAAATTCGCCGTTGATTTCTGCCTGAGCAGCAAGCTTTGCTTCCTCTGCAGAGCCTTCGGACATAATCTTTGCCATTCTGTCACGGCGCTCCTGAAGGTCTGAATACATCTGGTTACGTATTTCAGCGTTAAGCGGATAGAAAAGCTTGGGAATAATACCAAGCGAGCTGGTAATAATCGGAACACCGGTGCCGAGTGCAAAAATCCACCACTTTGTCTTATCGTTCTGGGTACCAACCTTAAGACCCTGCTGATAACCGATTTTACCCAAAATAAGAGACTGAACGCTGCCCATAACCGTGTGCTGCAGCTTTGCTATAAGTGCCTGTGCAACACCCGTCATAGCCTCTGCACGGTAGCCGTTCTTCCATTCGCAATAGTCCATAGACTCGTTTACAATTTCATTGGGAATAACTCGGCGTAAGCCATAGACACACATCTCGAAGATTTCTTCAATACCCATCATCGGGAGTATGATATGCTTTTTCATAAAGTTGTTATTGATTGAGCCTATGCCGAAAACGGTAAGCCAAAGCATATCCGTCCATGCATCCTCAAATATCCAGAGAGCCTTGGTAGAGAAGCGCTTACGAAGCGGAGCAACAAAGCTGTAGCTGATGAACTTTACGGGGAAAGCAGGAATACCGACGATTGTTTTCCAGGTGATTGAACCGATAACGTCGATATAGAAATTCGTTCGGCTGGTGCCGACACCAAAGCCGCTGAGGAAGGAAGAAACAACCTGAATAAGAACCGGTTTATTGGTAACAATAGCCTTCAAGCCCTGAATAACACTCGGGCGCTCAACAGACTGCATAACTCTTTCACGGCTCTTGGTGAAGAAGAACATAACGAAGACAGTACCAAGAATTGCACACGCAAGGCCGAAGCCTGCGAAGAGCTTGGGAAGCTCCCAACTGACAACATCGTTAATAACAAGGTCGTAAAGAATACCGAATATCTGCTTTGGCAAATCTTCAAAAATATGAGAGAGAAGATGCGCCATTGTGATAAGCCTTGTACGCTCAACGGGGTTAGGCGTAATAGTCGTCATAAAGCCCGTATTGGCAATACCTGTAAATGTACCGGCAGTTTCCTGAACCATAAGCATAACCGAATAGAACAGCAGCTTTGGCAGGTATGTAGCAGAGGTACCCGGGAAGATAAACGGAATTACCCAATAGAACAGGCCGATAATCATCAGAGGTATCTGACCGAATAACATATAGGGCTTGAACTTACCCCAACGTGTTCTTGTTCTTTCAACGATAACGCCGATAAAGGTATCGTTAATAATATCCCAAATCGTGGCTATCATATTGTGAAGCGCAAGGTAGTTGAAGTCGATTTTTATTACGTCATAAATAAAACGTTCATTAAAATCGCTTATGTTGAGGCTGGCAGCAGCATCATTGAGAACATAAGCCGCCGTTTCAACACTGCCGACGTAGCGGCGGTTGCCCTTATAGTCGATCTGCTCGAATTTGACGCCGCCCTTCGGTTTTTTTTCTTTTACTTTAGCCATAATTCACCGCCTGAAATAAAATTTTTCGCCGTGTGATTAACCATAAAAACAGTCTATCATACTTTTTCTGAAAATTCAATACGGCAGCACAAGATGCCGTTTGGAAAATATAAACAGAAAAAATGACAGAATACTATTTTACACAGTCTATTTTAACACGTTCAATCAAAAAGTAAAGGACACCTTTCGCTTAAAAAAGTGTCCTTATTTGCTCTAATTGTTAACCTTTCTGTAATTTTTCGGTGACATACCGTAGGTTTTGAAGAAAAGACGGTGAAAATAACTTATGTTTTCATAGCCGACAAGCCTTGAAACTTCCGCAACACCGATATCGGTCGTAGTAAGCAAAACACAGGCCTGCGACAAACGCTTTTCCTGCACAAGCTCCGTGTAGGTTTTGCCCGTTACACGCTTAATCTGCTTTGACAGGGCGTTGAAATCGTAAAAAAGAGAGTCCGCCAGCTCGGACAGGCTGCCATCCGCAAAATGCGCATCAATGTATTTGAGCACGTGAATAATAACGCCGCTGCCGTCATTGCTGTAATTGAGCCCGTCCGTGTGGTTGAGAAGCTGTAAAAGCAACAGCCCCATTGTCGTTTCGTTGATTTTCCTCGGGTTAGGCTCATCGTTGATAAGATTCCATATCAGCGTTTGTGTCAGATACCTGACCGGCAGAACATCTGCCGTTTTGAAATGCAGGTAGCTCGCCTTGCCGCTTTCGCCTCGAAGACACTGAACGATAAAACGGTGAAGCAGCGTTTCCTCCTCGCCGAGCATTTCAAGCGAACGTTCAAAAAAGTGAGGAAGCACAATAAAATTAACCGAAATATCATCATCGCCCGACGGCATATTCTCGTGCCTGCAGTTCTGACTCAAAAAGAGCATTTCACCCTCGTTGAGTTCAACCGTTTCTCCGTTGACCATATTGGTTTTACTGCCACGGTACATATAGATAATTTCCACGTAATCGTGGCTGTGTTCGGGAACGTGATTATTACCAAGATCCGGACGCACGGCAATAAGGCGTTCCTTTTCGAGCGCTCTTTCCCCTTCTATTTTTTTGTCACCGCTGTAAAGCGCCAGACCGCCTTTGTGAATAAGAGAACGGCTGTCCTTGGTTTTTTCAATCAGTTTTTCAAGCAAATCGCCGTTAATGCTTACCATCTCCTTTTTCCTCAGCTCGGGCACAAGAAATTACGGATTGGGAATTTCCATAACGTTTTTGATAAGCTTTATTGAGCGTGAATGCGTAACCGTTTTGTGAACGGTTGAATCCTCAAAGCACCAGCCATCGGGAGCTTCAACAACACAGTTGAGTGCATTGTCGGGGATATTAAGGCAAATAATCACATCTGCCTTTTCACGCTTCCATTCAACCTCTATCTTACCGTAGGGTGAATCAAAATAAGCTTTTGCAAAGTTCAGACTTTCGATAAACGAGGGCTTGATGAGAACTTTTTTATGGTCATCTCTGTAGGGGTTATACTTAAGACCTGCAACATTGGAGATAAACCAGTTGAGAATATCGCCCATAAAGTGGTGGTTGAGTGAATCCTTGCGGCTGTATTCGGCATCGAGGAAATCCTCGGGCAGAGAGTTGACACCGAGCGTGAGGAAGAAGCCGTAGCTCGGCCAATCTCTGCGGCAAATCATTTTGTATGCAAGCTCCGATTCACCGAACTCGGACAGCACGTGGAACAATACTCTTGAGCCGAGAAGACCGAAATCGATATGGTCGTCACCTTCGTGAATTATATCGAGAAGCACTCTGAAGGCTCTTGCTTTTTCATAATCATCAAATACATTGTGGAAAAGTGCCATTGCCTGTGCAGTCTGGCAACGGGTATCGGCGGTAAGTGTTTCAAGGTCAACAAGGTTTGCTCTGACAGCCGCCTTTATTTCGTCGTGAAGAGTGCGTGCAAACTTTTTCTGCAGCGGCATATTGAGCACATCAAAAATAAATTCTGCTTTTTCCGCAATGCTCATACAGCACAGCGAGCTTGTGAATTCAACGGTGGGCTTGACCTTGCCGCCCACGGGGCACCAGTCGCCCAGACCGAAATCAACCGTTCCCCTTTCGGTACGGTTAAGAGAAATATAGTTGAGGTAACGGAATATAGCAGTAGCGTTTTCCTCAAGAATATTCTTGTCACCCGTGTAGAGATAGGTGTAATAAGGCAGATACGTAAGCACTCTGTCCCACGCAGGGCCGTTGCCCCATTCATAGCCCCAGTCACCCGTGGGGATTATACCGGGAATCTGGCCGTCTTCTTTCATAGCCTTGCGGATGTTGCGAAGCCACTCGGTAAAGCTCTTTTCGGGTGTCAGAGTCATCAGCATATGCTCTGCGGAAACTGCGGCATCACCCGTCCAGCCGTTTTTCTCTCTGTGCGGACAATCAGTCGGGAAATAGAAGAAATTGGAAAGGTCGGAAACAGTGGTGATTTCGCAAAGTCTGTTGGCATCCTTATCCGAGCACTCAAAGCCGCCTCTGCGCTTCAAATCGGAATTTGTTACGACATAGGTAAGCAGTTCGGGTGTTGCCTGGTCGTCGTCAATACCCGTTACACCGCAGTACTGGAAGCCGTGGTATGTAAACGGCGGCTCAAAAATCTCCTCGCCGCCCTTGCAGATATAGACATCTCTCTGCGAATAACCGTCGGGATAGAAATGAATGTTTGTGTAGTCGAGTTTGCCGTCTTTACTCAAGCATTCTGCGTACTGAAGCTCGATGCGCTGACCCGGTCTGCCGTTGATTTTAAGGCGGCAATGGCCTGTTTTGTTGACGCCGAAATCATATACCCAGTATTCCGAAGCCTCGTTCTTTTCCTGCGGATTCATAAGCTTAATTTTACGGTGGTCGGGGTCAAACGGCACGGCTTCACGCTTTGTTATATCAACAGCCGTGTACTCCTCGCCCGTCGGAAGAATGGGGTCTGCCTCGCAGATTCTCAATTCGCCTGCAGGCTTTGAGCAGACAATAGCATTTGCCCATGCGCTGTCGTCAAAATCGGGGCTGTTCCAGCCGTCGATTTCGTTTCGTGCATCATATCTGACACCGCATCGGATATCGTCAAAATATATCGGCGAGGGGGCGGTTTTTACAGTTTCGTCAGCCTCAATCGATACGTCGCCGTACTCAACACAGAAGCTGAGCTTTGGAGCACTTCTGAAACGTGCAAGCTCAAAATCCCATATAAAGCCGCCGGGACAGTTCTGCATACCGTTGCCAAGCTGAACACCTATGCAGTTGTTACCCTGTTGAAGATACTCGGCAATGCTGTAGTGGTCGTAATAAACAATGTGGTCGGTGTTTGAAATATAGGGCGCAAGCAGACCCTTTGTAATTTCCGTACCGTTTATCCACAGGCGGTAAAAGCCCAGGGCTGAAATTGTGATTTCGCACTTTTCGGGCACACTGTCAAGAACAATATTCTTGCGGAAATACGGCGAGGGAACGAATTTTTCAAAGGTTGTATATTCGGGTGAAGCATAAATAAAAGATGTTGAGAGTTTCATATTTTTTGCCTCCGATACTTGGTTTATGAGTTGATTATATCACAACAACCCAAAATAAATCTACATACAATTCAGCCAATAAATTTAATAAAAATTTAGTAAGTTGTTACTTTTCCTTAATAATTCTTTGAACAGATTTAATATTGCTTTTAAAATATCTTTCTTAATTTACGGGAAAATTAGTGTATAAAAAACACAAAGGATTGCGTGGTTATGAAAGAAAGATATCTGACACCGAAAATCGGAATTACAGCATTGGTTATGGCTTTAATTGCCATATTGCCCGTACTCATTGCAAACGAAGGCAATTTATACCTTGTGGGTGACTATATGACCCAGCAGATACCGTTCATACGGGAGTGCAGGCGGATGCTGCTGTCGGGTGCACCGTTTTGGAGCCACAACACTTTTCTGGGTGCAAATTTCTTGGGTACATATTCGTTTTACAATTGGGCAAGTCCGTTTTTCCTGCCGTTATTCCTTTTACCCGAAAAATTCATTGCTTTAGGTGCAGGCGTAATGCTTATAATAAAACTTACCGTTGCGGCAATGACAGCTTCGCTTTACCTGAAAAAGCACATACGCACACCGCACCTTGTTTTTACGGGAGCGCTGATTTATGCGTTTTCATCATTCACGCTTGACTCAACCTTTTTCTATCATTTTATTGACGTTATAGCCGTATTTCCGCTTTTGCTTTACTGCACGGATGAAGTGCTTGAAGGCAGAAAAAAGCCTCTGCTCTCTTTGGCTGTAATGCTCAACGCTTGTGTTAATTACTACTTCTTTTTTATTTCATCCGTTTTCTTTTTGATATATATGTTTTTCAGAATAAGATACGGCAAATACGATTTCAAATCAGCCTTGCGTTGTATTGCTTTTTACGCTTTGGGCGGTTTTTCCGCTATGTTCATACTTTTGCCGTCTGCGTTCAGCCTGCTTGAAACCTACAAGGTTTCAGGCAGCTTTGCGGACACTTTTGTAAGAGGGCTTTCCTCTATACCGCAGCTTTTCAAAACGCTCAAAGGAATAATTCTGCCGAGTGAGGGAATTATGGGCAGCGCAATGGGCTTTCGCTATTCCGTTTTCAATTCGAACAACGCCTTTCTGCCGTTTTTCGGTGCGGTTTTCACATTCACGGCACTGCGAAAGAAAAGCGGAGAATGGTATTACAGACTGATAAAATTTCTGTTTGTACTTACGCTTGTTCCTTTCGGCAACGGCATTTTCAGTCTTTTCACAAACGTAAGCTACACACGGTGGTGGTATGCGTTTGTGCTGATACAAGTACTTGTCAGCGTTAAAATAATTGAAGAACACGAAGCCATAGCCGAATACCGCAAAAGCGTGAAAACGATAACCAAAATTGCACTTGCTGTTATCGGCTGCCCTATCCTTGCAAAGGTGCTTGCAGCTTATGTCCTCAAAGACTTTGCAAGCAGAATACTGCCTGCGCATATTTTCGATTATCTTACCGATATAGGCATAACGGAAAAATTCAATTTCGAAGATTTCAGATATAGCTTAACGCTTGTTTTCTTATGTGCATTAAGCTTTGTTCCGCTTTTTATGAGCATAAAAAACGGCTGGCTTTACAAGGCAAAAAAGGTAGTACCTGCGGTTATTCTTATATGTACGCTTAATTTCGGTGTGTATTTTATAAACGAAACCGATATTGCAGATTCAAGCTATGAGGAAAGCTACAACGGAATGGATGCTGCCGTAAAAGACGGTACAATTTACTCAAGCAGAACGGACTACAGCTACTCGCTTGTCAACTACCCAGTGGTTGCAAATACACCCGGTACAACGGTTTTTCACTCGTTCAAATCAAAAGCAACGGCTGAATTCTGCAAGCTTATCGGCTACGAGGATACGCTGCACGCTTCTTCAAAAAAGTATTTTGACTCCCCTGCTGTACAAACCTTGTTAAGTATTGAAACACTTGTAAGCAAAGAAGGCGTGAGTACTCCTGCAGAATACTACACGCCTTTCGGATGGATTTATGATTATTTTGTAATTGACGAGGGTTTTGATTATACAACAAACAAAGCCGAAAACAACAGGCGTATTAAGCTGATGACAAAGGCTTGTATCGTTGACAAGGAAACAGCCGATAAACTGAAAGGTATTGCAACTTCGCTTGAAAACACAGACAGCGTTGATTGGAAAACCGCCTGTAAGAACAGCAAAGCAACAGCCGCAAAGGACATTTCACTGACCTCAAAGGGCTTGACCTGCGTAACAAGCGGAGAAAAGAAAAGGCTGATATATTTCAGCATACCTAACGACAACGGCTGGAGAGCTTACATAAACGGCGAAGAAGCCGAAATTCTGACAATCAACGGAGGTATGATGGGAATAATCGTTCCCGAAGGAAAAGCACAAATAAGCCTTGAATTTCACACACCCGGGTTAAAGGCAGGAATAATCATAAGCTGTTTATCTTTAATATTTTTATCGTTCTGTGTTATTTTTCCGATATGCGGTAAAAAAGTAGTGACAAAGCAAAAAAAATAATGTATATTGGTTTTACAGAATAATAAAGGGAGAAAATGTAATGGATCAGTTTTTGAAAGACCAGATTATCAACAGCATTAAGTTCATCCCGACAAACATAGTAAAATCATATTTCATAAAAGACCTTTCGGAAGAAAAGGCAATACGCAAAAAGCACGGGTTTATTCGTGGAGCCTGCCACGTAAGCGACAACCACGAGCAAATCAAGGGTGCAAATATCGAATGGATAAGAACCGATATACCGTATCCGTTCAATGCTGACGGCTCAATCAACCCGAGATACACCGAGAGCAAGGAAAGGTGCAGGCGTTTCCACGAAAGCGGACTTAAGGTTATGGCGGTTACTCCCCTGCCTGCTCATTATGTAGGCATCGGAATTGACAGCCGCACAAAAGAAGGCGAAGAAAAGCTGCGTGCCGTATCACGCTTTTTTATTGAAGATATTCAGGGCTATGTTGACGGCTTACAGATTACAAACGAAATGGGTATGCCGAGGTTTACCGTACCCTACACAATGGATGAGGCAATAAAATTCATCGGTATTCAGCTTGAAGAAATGTATCCTTTAAGAAAGGATATCATCATCGGCTACAATTCCGCAGGCCCTCAGGTTGACCTGCACTACGGCTTGAAGCCCTACCACAAATACTGCGACTATGTGGGACTTGATATGTACCTCGGCTGCTTCTTCTCGCTGCCCGGCTTCATTTTCCTGTTTGAAACAATGGCACGCTTTCTTTGGGCATTCACGGGTAAGCCCATACTTATGCAGGAATTCGGCTACATAAGTGAAGGTAAGCCTAAAACCAAGGCAGAAAAAAAGTCGATTTTGCAAGACTACGGCTTTGAGAGCGAAAAAGAGGCAGAAAAAGATATCGTTCGCTTTGTGGAAAATCTGCCCGAGCATTTCAGAGAGCACGTCAAATACGTGTGCGAAAACAAGCCTGAGCTTTATACAGACTTTATGTTCCACGGTGATATGACAAACCACCTTTACAAGGAGCTGCCTGCAATTACGGTTATACCGGGCTGTCCGCACACACCCGAGGGACAGGCAAAGTTCTACCGCAAGGTGCTTAAATTATTCTACAAGCTCGATTTCATCTGCGGTGCAATTGTTTTCAGCTACTCCGATTGTGAAAAATGCGCTTACTGCGGACAGAACGACTGCCCGACGGAAACAAGATGGGGTCTTGTGGATGTCAAAGGCAACCCGAAGCCGTCATATTACGCAGTAAAAGAGCTTTTCGGTGAGTTTATCGAAAAAGACAAGAGCTATTAATAACAGTTAAAGCCACGGATTTCTCCGTGGCTTTTTCTTTACAGATATCAGTTATATGCACACTGTCTGCCTGTGAAAATATAGACTATAGTTGTTGCGAATTTGTCAGCATACTTTTGGAAGAAGCCCTGGAACAGAACGCTGAACGCAAGGCCTGAGCCGTACTTGTCACCGCTTCGGCTGAGTGAAAAAACATCGCCGAGGGTGAAAAAGTCGTACCAATGAACGGCTCTTGTTGTGTAGGTTGAAGTATCGGCTTCGTTGATATCAATAATTCTGTAGCCGTACTGCGAAGAAAATGCATCGCCGTTATATCTTGTACTGAGTGAATTTGTAATGTTTATGCCCTGATATTTTACGCTGAAAGCGTTTGTATGGTCGTGACCCGTAAAAATGCCGAGAACGTCTCCCCTGTCAACCATAGCAGCAAACTGGCCGTGGTTATAGTAACCGGGACAGGGCATTTCATTGAGCACACCATGGTTTTCAAACTCGGGATTAAACGAATAGTACTCGCCTTTGTTATAAATATGCTCAAAAGCATAGGCTCTCGGTGTGTTGTGTTTCTGAAGAGCATCGTAAATTTCGGGCACGATTATGTGCTGGAAAGCAAGTGAATATACCTTGCCGTTTTCTTGTTCAATATCAGCGGACACTGTCTTGTACCACTCAACCTGGTCGGCAGGAACATTGCTGTAGTGTCCCTCACCGTCCGATGAGCCGGAATCGAAGACCCAGATATTGAACTTAATTTCGTCGCTGTCGGAAGCCAAAACGGGAACGTTGTATGTACCGCAGCCCGTAAGGATGTCGCCCTCATCAACGGAAATTGAACATTCATAGGAATTGTAAAGAGCCATAAGCTCACTCGGATTGGGGTAGCTTTTTGTTTCGATATCGTGGTTGCCGAAGCTGACCGCAACGGGAATATTTCTTTCTTCAAACACGGTCATAAGCCTATCTATACAGGTATCCATTTCCACCTTGTCGTCCGACATTGCGATATCGCCTGTAAGAGCAATCATATCGGGCTTTTCTCTGTCGCAGGCAGATGCGATAAGATAAATGGAAGCGTCAAGATTGGAATATCCAAGGTGAGTGTCGGTGATGTGCATAATTCTGAATGTGCCGTCATCATTGAAGCGTTGCGCCTCGGCTGTGTTTGTGTAAACGGCAAATGAGCCGAAGGCAAAAGAAAGCATAAGGACTATGCACAGAAGTATGCAAACTGTTGATTTGATTGATTTTTTCATATAGTCACCCTCTTAAACAGATTCAATAATAAATAATTATTTTTGAATAGCTTTAACTGTGTTGAATTATAACACACGATGAAAACTATGTCAAAATTATTTATTATTCATCAGCGTCAGCGGCTTCATTTTTCATTATTCATTCGAAAATCCGTTCTGCAACAAATGAATAATGAATGATGAATATTGAAAAATAAATAATACAAACGAAAATCCGCTCACTTTCGTAAACGGATTTTCGTTTGGTGCACTTGGGCAATCCAAATCCGAACCAGAAGCCTCCCCCGAGACCTCATTTTTTACATCATCAAAAGTGATGGTTTTGGTACCCTCTTTGTAGTTGAAGGTAATGAGCATTTTGTCATCGTACAGGAATATCGCATTGATAAACACGTCGATCAACATCTGACGATGCTCTTTCTTTGCCATATCCAGCTTGCGAAAGCGGTGGAGCCAGAAACGCATAAATTCTTCGCTGATCTGAGGTTTCTCCAGTTTTTCAAGAGCAATGCGATTCTCAAGTTCCTCTTTAGCTGCTTCCAATTCTTCAAGCAGTGTCTTGGTAGATTTCGTGAAGACACCCTCTGTAATGGCTTTTAAGAGGTTTTCTATCTTAGTCTCTGTCTCTCTCAACTGCTGCTGATAAAGCGGTAGATTGGTGTTCTCACGCCCTTGTAAGTCCATCAGCATAGAAACGATAGCATCAACTACATCATCATCCATAACCATTTTCATGGCTTCTTCAATGACCAGATCTTCGATCCAGCTTTTCTTGACAGGCTTCTTGTGGCATTCAGCACGTTTCTTCTTAACGGATACGCACTTGTAATAGTGGTGAACCACACCGGTTCTGCTGGTGCCGCTTTCACCGCACATATAAGCTCCGCAATGACCGCAGAACAGTTTGGTGGTCAGTAAGTAATCATCCTCTGCTTTGTGTCGTGCAGGGGCTTTTTTGTTTTTTGCCATCTTTTCCTGTACTCGTTCAAATAGATCGAGAGGAACAATGGCGGGGATTCCATCAGGGACAACGATTTCTCGATAGACATACTCACCGATGTATCGACGATTATTCAGTAAGTGCTGAACGCTGTTGTAGGTCATCGGCTTGCCTCTGGTGTTGGTTACGCCGTTTTCGTTGAGATAGTCACGGACTTCCGTCATGGTTGCACCGTCGGCGTATTTCTCAAAAGCCGCAAGTACGAAAGGCGAGGTAACGGGGTCTATCTGAAAATGCTGTTCTTTGTCGATGATATATCCAATCGGCAATGTGCCACCGTTGAACATACACTTCAAAGCATTGTCGGTCATACCACGCACAACTTTTTCAGAAAGGTCAACCGAATAATACTCAGCCATACCTTCCAAGATTGTTTCCATCATAATGCCAACGGAACCATCAGCAATCGCTTCGGTAGCAGATACAACCTTTACGCCGTTTTTCTTCAACGTAGCTTTATGTCTTGCACTGTCATAGCGGTTACGGGCAAAGCGGTCGAGCTTCCAGACGATGACAGTATCGAACAGCTTCTTGTTGCTGTCTTTAATCATGTTCTGAAATTCGGGACGGTTGTCTGTCTTGGCAGAAAATGCTCTGTCGATATAGTGGCGTAGCACCGTAATGCCGTTCTTTTCTGCAAAGGCAGTACATTCACGGATTTGACCTTCAATAGATTCTTCACGTTGGCTGTCGGAAGAATAACGGGCGTAAATTACAGCTTTCATGTTTCACCCTCTTTCATCATATCTAATAACATTTCTTTTAGTTTCGCATTTGCAGGTGATTTAGGATCAAAGCACATCTCAATAAATTCATGCATTTGAGAGTTGCTCTGCATTATTTTAGGCTGGTATTTGTAAGTCTTGCCTTGCGGATTATCTGTTCTACCAAAAATATAATCGAGAGAGACATCAAAGAAATCAGCATATTGCATCAATACCCCATACGGAGGAAATGATTGTGCATTTTCATATCTAAAGATTGCCGGTTGTTCTATGCCATCAAATTGTGCTGCAAGTTTCGCTTGCGAAAGATGTACACTTTCACGTAATTCTGTCAGCCTTTGTGCAACGATAAGTGGTTTTCTTTCCATATTACTTCTCGCTCCCATCAACTAACTTTAACGTTCCCTTATAGACTTCGGGGGAATGCTTAGAACGAATTTCGTATCGGAGATTTTCGGGTTTCTTCTTAAAGAACAAATACGAAGGGAAAAACATTTTTGTGTTCTGTTTGAGGTAAGGGATATTGAAACATAGGATGTCGTCTTCATCGTTTTCTCTTAAATCATAGCAGAAAACATATTCCATCATATCTTGATATTCTTCTCGTTGTTCCGCAATTTCCTCATCTCTGCTCTTAAAAGGAAGAGAGAGTTTGGGTGGGGCATAAGAGACGGGATAGTTCGTGTAATCCTCGATATCAGCATCGTGATGACCACAAAACAGCGCCTTCGGTACTTTAAGCTCAACTGCCTCTTCCAAAAAGAACAATCCGGGTTGAGGAACGTCATCGATATCAGCAAAGCACCCTTGCTCAATAAAGAGTTTTACGTCAATATCCTCGTCGAAAGTGTTTCCTTGATTTTCTATCTGAAGAGATACATAAGGCATAGAATCAATGCCTCCAAGGAATTCCACCACGTGATTGTATTCTCTGAATTTATAGAGAAGATCTTCCAACAGTTTATGCTTCTCCTGTTCCAAGTCGCTCCCGAGATAGGACGTGCTACTGTTACCAAATGGAGTGATAAGTGCAAATTTAATCTCTCTCTGCAAATTACCTAAGTAATAAAAATCACCATTCAAAGTAATACCATGTTTCTCGCAAAATGAAGACACTAACTTCTGGTGTTCCTCATCGATCTCGACTTTGTGATATTCAGGCGGCTTTGTTCCACATAAACGATGATACTGTTTCGTGGATATTTTTTTGTTTTCAAGAGCCTCTAAAACGTCTGACACGCACATTTCTTGCAGTTCATCATCTGAAATCTCGGATTCTTGTTCTTCGGATGATTGCTCAGAAGGCCGTGTGATTGTAATAGCGGATATTTTTTCTATTAGTTCCTTGATAGAGTCTTCTTTATCTTTGACCAACTTTATTTTTTGATAGTGAGTATAAGTCGGTGTAATACTCGTCCCGTCATCATTAGTGGATGAAATAATAAGTTTGGGGGCGAGTGTTGGTTGCAACTGTGTGGTATTAGGAGCAACCAATTTTATAAAATACAGGGATAGTGCATTTTGAAAATTACTTCTCAGTTCTTCTGCACTTTTCACAACTGTATATACACCTTTATCGGTATATTTCTTTTTGAACTCTTGGACTTTTTTGTATTGATCTAAATCTATCTTGCTTGGATCGACGTTTCTTTCCACAAAATAAAGAAAGACCTGCTTGTCTTGCTCAAGCATTTTTTCGATTTCTTCTTCAGTACCGGAGTCATAATTGTCTGTAGGCGTACCAAAGCGAATTCCCAACAGAGCAACACACAAATCACAGTCATCAACGAACTGTCTATTCAAAATGTTCTGAGGTTTATCTCCAGATTGAGAAAAGCTATCTGTAGACCAATGCTTCAGTTCAATTCTTATATTGTTAGCTTCACCTATTGAAGCGTTAAAGCTTTTTACACAAGCATCAATTGTTTCTTTCAAGTCCAGAACATCCCCCGGACATGATAAAAGAAGATCATAAACGGTTACACCAATATGAGGCATCGTAAAAACTCCCCTCCGATATATTTTCTGCGTATAGTATATCACAAATTTGTATTATTTTCAATTCGTTTTGCGAATAATTTTGAAAATAATTTTTGAATAAGAAATGCCCTACTCGCCAAAAACATACTTGGCAAGCAGGGCATGAAGGGACCCACATCGCATTTTTGCCTAAGATGATAAATCATACTTGGCAAGCAATGCACCGAGGTACCCTCAATGCGAAATCTACGATTTCCTTGTCGGGCAACATCCCGAACCCTTTAACAATTTCAGAGAAATTGGCTGCGCACCGATGGTGCTAAGAGTATGTATTACAGCTTTTCCAAACAGTCTGAAAAAGCTTGTACACCCGCAAGTATGCCAGGATACTTTTCAAGAGTATTCTTACGTTGTTCGGTTTCGTGCTCAAACTCTGTTAGGACTGAATATGCGGGAAGTTGTGCCCAGTAAAATACTCCGCTTTGCGTTGTTGAATAGTTTTTGGCAACAATCAATTCCAATATTCTTGTTTCAGAGGACACAATATAATCATCTTCATTGTGATACAGGAATTGAATAACATCACAAAATTTACTCAGCTTATTAATAGCCGGATCAGTTATTACTGGTCTTTTATCCATGCGCCTTGGTATTTCGCTAAGCTCAAGTAAAACGCAAACAATCGTCCCGCTTTGAATTGCGGCATTACGCATTTGATATAAAAATGAGTTAAGTGCTGTTGCATCGCCTATGCCTAATCCGTCCAGATCATCAAGAACAACAATATCTGCATTTCCATTCCTTATCGCGGACAGAAAATAATCAGACATAGAAGATTGGCTCAAATCGTATGGTTCAAAAAGAAGCTGGCAATGCTCAAGCACGTTAGCAGCAACGGCAAGGCGTTGCCACTCGTCTTCGGTTAACGTGGATGTTCTAATATCGTTTGTATTGACATAGCTTTCTGCCGCAACCAATGAATTGACTATAGCGGCACTCGATTCTTTCAAATTGAAATAAATTACTTTACTGTTTGCCTTAAGATTATTTCGCACAATGTTCTGAGCAAGTATATCAATTCCCACTCCAGAATATCCAGACACAAGAATTACGCTACCTTCTGTTACTTTGCAAAATTTGTCGAGTGCCGTGTGTGCCCACATAATAGTAGAATGTTTTTCTACAGGTTCAAACCATCGGATATTTTCAAACTCAGCATGATTGTTTTGATGGCCTTCACCGATTGCAATTGCCCCGGATGGACGTTCAAGTTCTAAGGCAGAAGTAGCTTCTGCAAGGCTCTTCCATCCATGCAATAAGTCTTTGGAATAAGCGGTGGGATCAGAATCAATTAACTTTGAGCATGATTGGCAAAGCCATATACCATTATGTGAAGATTTGCGTTCTTCCTCT
>JAFXBF010000014.1 GCA_017516745.1 Clostridia bacterium | reverse complement strand
CATTCATTTGAATGTCCTCCTTTTGGTTTTTGTGCAGTTGGTAGCCGCACTTCTATTTTACCAAAAGGAGTTTTATTTTTCACTCACCGCTTAAGCTTTTTTGAACCCCTGGCACAGCCAGGGGTTTTCATATACAAAAATGAGGTTGTATCAACTCGTGATACAACCTCTTATTTTTTAATCTACTGCTGTGAGCTTGGGCTGATAGATTTTTACGTAATCGACGATAAATTCTGTTTTATAGTTTTCTTTATCGAGACCTGCCAATTTTTCTTCGTCGGGTATTTCAAGGGAAACGATAACGTCCTCGAACACCTCAGAAACGCCGTTGCCAAACGAGCTGCGGCAGGTTTCGACACCGTTTACGTAGAAGATGTATTCATCATCCGTCCACATAAGGCCGTAGGTGTTGTATTCCTCGTGAATGTTGTTGCCCGTGTAATAGCCCAGACGCTCGGACTGATAGCCCTCCGTTTCGCCGTTTACACCTGCGCAATGGATTGTCTGTGCAACAGATTCGTAACGCTTGTGGTTTTCGTCGTTATAGCTTTCCATAATATCAATTTCTGCGCCGCCTATACCTCCCTTTGAAACGGAAGCGGTGTAGGGTGCATCTGCCTGAATCCAGAAGGCTGACCAGAAGCCCGAGCCTTCGTTAAGAATACAACGGATTTCAAAATAACCCTTGCAGTAACGCTCCTTGAGCTTGAGCATACCTGTGTACCAACCTTCGCCGTAGGTACCGTCTTCAAGGTATTCGCCCGTCATAATCATTTTGCCGTCTTCAAGCTTTACCTGGCTTTCTGCGTTAAATCCGCCTCTGCGTGCGCCAAGACCTCTGTAATCCCAGACGGTTGTATCGAGTGCATCGCCTTCAAACTCATCCTCAAAAACAAGAGAGTAGCCAGTAAGGTCAAGCTCGTCGCCAAGCGGTCGGATGGGGTTGTCGAAAACCGTAAGACCTATAAGCTCGAAAACAATGAGAATTGCGGCTATTGCTTTTTTGACGGAGCCTGCGGTAAACGCTTTTTTCAGGTACTTTCTCTGAAGGTCAACGCCGTGCATCTGCCACGGAGCAAGCTTTAAAACTTCAGTTAAGAATTTATCAAACATTTTATTACCTCTTTTACTTTACTGCCGTAAGGGTAGGCTGATAGATTTTAACGTAATCAACTACAAACTCTGTGCTGTAGTTTTCTTTATCAAGAGCCTCCAGCTTTTCACCCTCGGGGATTTCGAGGGAAACTATGACGTCTTCCATAACCTCAGAAACGCCGTTACCAAAGGAGGTGCGTCTTGTTTCAACGCCGTTGATGTAGAAAATATACTCATCATCAGTCCACTCAAGACCGTAGGTGTTATATTCCTTATATATGTTCTTGCCGTAGAAATCGCCGAGCCTGAGTGACTGGAAGCCCTCCTGTACACCGTCAACGCCTGCGCAGTGAACAGTCTGTGCAACGGAGTTTTTGCCAATGAAATTATCGTAGCTCATTGACTCGAAAATATCAATTTCACAGCCGCCCGGGCCACCCTTTGAAACGGAAGCGGTATAGGGAGCATCTGCCTGAATCCAGAAGGCTGACCAGAAGCCCGAGCCTTCGTTTACAATACAGCGGATTTCAAAATAGCCCTTGCAATAACGCTCCTTGAGCTTTACCATGCCTGTGTACCAGCCCTCACCGTAGGTGCCGTCGGACTGATAATCGCCTGTGATAATCATATTGCCGTTTTCTACTCTTACCTGGCTTTCTGCGTTAAAGCCGCCTCTTCTCGGGCCGCTTCCTCTGTACTGCCACACATCCGTGTTGAGTGCGTTGCCCTCAAACTCGTCCTCAAAAACAAGGGCATAGCTGCTTAAATCAAGCTCCTGTCCACGGGGAGTTGTGGGCAAATCGAGAATTGCAAGACCGAAGCACTCTGCAATTGCAACAATGCAGGCGATAACCGCCTTTGCGCCCTTTGCGGAAAAGAGTTTTTTGAAGTATACGCCCATCTGCTCAACGCCCCACATCTGACGGGGAGCCATTTTCAGGGTTTCTCTTAAAAACTTTTCAAACATTTTGTTCCTCCGATTATTAATCAACCGACGTGAGCGTGGGCTGATAAATTCTTACGTAGTCAACAACGAAGCTGTTGTTGTAGGTTTCCTTGTCGAGCTTTTCAAGCTCCTCCGCAGTGGGAATGCACAGCGAAACTCTTACCTGCTCCTCAACCTGCGAAACGCCGTCGCCAAAGGTTGAGCGCACGGTTTCGACACCGTTTACGTAGAATATGTATTCATCCTCAGTCCACTTCAGGCCGTAGGTGTTGTATTCGTCGTAGATGTTGTTGCCCTTGAAGCAGCCGAGCATACGCGACTGGAAGCCCTCCTGCACGCCGCCTACGCCCGCGCAGTGAATTGTCTGTGCAACGGCGTTGTGATTGCCTAATTCGTTCCAACCCATTGCTTCAAAAATGTCAAGCTCTGCGCCGCCGACACCGCCCTGTGAATACTGCGCCTCGTACGGGTGCTTTGCCTGAATCCAGAAGGCTGACCAGAAGCCGCCGCCTGCGTTTACCTTGCACTTGATTTCGAAATAGCCCTGCTTGTACCACTCGTTGAGAGCTATGTCGGCACCGTACCAGCCTGCGCCGTAATTACCGTCTTCCTTATATTCACCCGTCAGGAAAAGGTTGCCGTCCTTGACTGAAACCTGCTCAGGTGAATTGAAGCCGCCTCTGTCGGGGCCGCTCGCAACGTATCTCCAGTCGTCAAGGTTGAGCGAATCACCCTCGAACTCGTCCTCAAAAACGAGGCTGTAGCCCGTAAGGTCAAGCGCATCTCCGCGCGGTGTCGTTGCAAAGTCGAAAACAACAAGGCCGAGCAGCTCCGCAATTGCAACGATGCAGGCAATAACTGCCTTTGCGCCCTTTGCGGAAAAGAGCTTTTTGAAGTAAACTCCAATCTGTTCAACGCCCCACATCTGTCTGGGAGCAAGCTTAAGCGTTTCGGTTAAAAACTTTTCAAACATTTTTATTCCTCCTTGAATCAAAGCTTTACTTTAAACACGATTTTTGTTGCAGGCGCAGCGTTTTCGCAGGGCTTAACGCAGGGCTTGTGTGCATCCTCGGGGAACATAACCATAAAGCCGCCCTCGTAAAGCGTTACCTCGCTTACAAACTCGGGGTCTTCATAAAAAGCGATGTCGCCACCCTTTGAGTATTCCTCGCTTACAACAGCACCGCAGGTGTCAAGGTCTGCCCAGTCTATGCGCTCCGTACCCTTTACGATAACCTGAATGTCGGCATAGGCACGGTGTGCCTCGAAATTCTTTGTGTCTGCGTCGTCAAGCTCGTTTGTTGCAACAATAGCCTTGAGCTTATCGGGTATAATTACGTATTCGCCGCTTTCCTTCGGCTCGGCAACAAATTCGTTGTAGAACCTGTGTGCCGCTTCAAATGTGGGGTCGATTGAATAGTAACGGTTGAAATCTGTCATTTTGCCTGTAATCATTGGTGGTGTCCGCCTTTCATATTTTTACTAATTATGATTATAGAATGAAAACAAAACATATACAAGTGATTTAGCGGCATTGGTCACTTGGCAATATGTAGAAAAATCTCAAAAAAAAGTAGGCAAGTTGCACAAACTCGGTTTAATCAAAAATACAAGGTTTGGAAGCCTCGCCGATTTTTTGAAAACGGGTCAAGAACTGCCGAAAATTCATTGACGAGGGCGGTTTTTGTGGTATAATATGTAATACGAAATGGCGTAATTATGTGTTTTATTCATATTTATTATCAGAGGGAGATTGTTTTATTATGTACGTTAAAGATGTAACAGTTCAGAATCAGGTTGGCCTTCACGCTCGTCCCGCAACATTCTTCATTCAGAAGGCAAATGAGTTCAAGTCCTCAATCTGGGTAGAAAAGGAAGACCGCCGTGTTAACGCAAAGAGCCTTCTCGGTGTCCTTTCTCTCGGCATTATGGGCGGCACAGACATCCGCATCATCGCAGGCGGTGCAGACGAAACACAGGCTGTTGAAGAGCTTGTCCGTCTTGTAGAGTCCGGCTTCTCCGAATAATTTTTCGGTCGGAACAAAAATTTAAAAGCCAATGATAAAATCTTACCGTATTTGCTGCGGTAAGATTTTTTTCTTTATTGCGCTTGACAACGCCGTATGAAAGTATAAAATGAAATTAAGAGCGAAATATATAATATTTCGGTTTTTAAAAACAACGGAGGTAAAAAAATGGCTAAAAAACAAAAAGTCGCAGTAGGCAACGAGCCTATTTACGACGCAAAACAGCTCGGTGTCCCCAAGATGCTTATCCTCGGTTTCCAGCACACCTTTGCAATGTTCGGCGCAACGGTGCTTGTTCCGCTGCTCACAGGTCTTGACATTGCAACAACCCTGCTTATGGCAGGTCTGGGCACACTGTTCTTCCACCTCGTAACAAAGGGTAAGGTTCCTGCCTTCCTCGGCTCGTCCTTTGCTTTCCTCGGCGGTTATGCCGCAGTTACAAACTACACAAACGAAGCAGGCGAAACACTTATTGATAAGTCTATGCTCCCCTATGCCTGCCTCGGTGTTGCAGTAGCAGGTCTCGTTTACCTCGTGCTTGCAGTTCTTTTTGCAATCTTTGATTCCGCAAAGATTATGAAATACTTCCCGCCTGTTGTTACCGGTCCGATTATTATTGCAATCGGTCTCGGCCTTGCAGGCAGTGCAGTTTCCAACTGCGAAACAAACTGGCTGCTTGCCTTCATTGCTCTTGCAACGGTTATCATTTTCAACATCTGGGGTAAGGGTATGAGCAAAATCGTTCCCATTCTCCTCGGTATCATCGTTTCCTGCGTTGTTGCCGTTATTATGCACAACGTCGGCGATACACCCGTATTTGATGCAGGCAAAATCCAGGCTCTCAAGGACGCTGCATGGATTGGCTTCCCGATTCAGAAGGGCGGAATTGTTTTCGGCAATGTTCCCGACAAGTCCAAGATTATCAGCGCAATTATTGCCATAGTTCCGATTTCACTTGCAACCATGATGGAGCACATCGGCGATATCAGCGCAATCAGCGCAACAACAGGAAAGAACTTCCTTGCTGACCCCGGCCTCAAGAAGACTCTTGTAGGCGACGGTCTTGCAACAACCTTCTCCTCTCTCTTCGGCGGCCCTGCAAACACAACCTATGGCGAAAACACAGGCGTTCTCGCCCTCACAAAGGTTTACGACCCCAAGGTTGTCCGCATTGCGGCTATCGTTGCAATTCTCCTCTCCTTCTCCCCGAAGGTAGCAGCACTCATCAACCTCATTCCTACAGCCGTTATCGGCGGTATCTCCTTCGTGCTTTACGGTATGATTTCCGCTATCGGTGTACGCAACGTTGTTGAAAACAAGGTTGATTTCACAAAGAGCCGCAACCTTATTGTTGCCGCAGTTATCCTTGTTGCAGCACTCGGTATGTCCGGCGGTATCAGCTTCAACGTCGGCTCAGCCGCTATCACTCTTTCGGGTCTTGCAGTTGCCTCTATCGCAGGCATCCTGCTCAACGCCATCCTTCCCGGTAAGGATTACGTTTTCAAGGCAGACGAATACGACAACGCAAAGAAATCCAAAGGTGACAAGTAAACAGCAAAAGCGGTTCTGCTCGGGCAGAACCGCTTTTTTGTTAATGCAAAGTGCAAAACGCAAAATGCAAAATTGTGAGAGGGCTTCGCCCTCACCACCAACTATTCATTTATAATATTCCGCACCCAAATACCCTTTTTAACCAGTATAAAGCCGACTATGCCTTTTACGATTTCGAGTGACTGCACGGCAAAGTAAAGCGGAATAATCGGCACGGAGGTGAAATTCGCCAGCACAAAGGCAAAGGGCACAACCAGACCCCAGGTAAAGCCGCTGTCAAAAACAAAGACAACGCCCGTTTTTCCGCCCGAGCGCATGGTAAAGTAACAGTCGTGTGTGAAAGAAAGCACAGGCATCATAAAAGCACCTATGATAAGCAACTGCTTTGCCGTGTCACGCACGGACTCCTCGGTGTTGTAAATCTGCGGAATAAGCGGTGCACACACAGCCATAATACTGCCCATAACCACACTCGCCGCAACGGTGGCGGTAATAATTCTCCACGCAGTCTGCTTGGCTTTTTCAATTTCGTTTGCACCGAGATACTGCCCGACCATAATTGCAACAGCGTTACCCATTGAAAGGAAAACAACATTGAAAAGATTGGCAACCGTTGTTGAAATATTGACAGCCGCTACAACCTCCAGACCTCTTACGGAATAGCACTGCGAAAGCGTAGCCATACCTGCCGACCAGAGAAATTCGTTGACAAGCAGGGGCATACCTCGTTTCATAATATCACGCATAAGTGCCGCAGGCACTCTGATACTGCTGTAGCTGCCCTTGATAAACGGGAAACGACGTGAGTTTCTGTGTGTAAAGGCTACTATTATAATCGCCTCGACAAAACGGGAAAGCACGGTTGCTATTGCCGCACCTGCCACGCCAAGCCTCGGAAAACCGAGCTTGCCGAAAATGAGCAGGTAGTTGAAAACAAGGTTAACAGCAATTGCAATTACGCTTGAAATCATTGGCACACGTGTTTCGCCGACCTCACGCAGGGTGCTTGCATACGCCTGCGAAATTGTGAAGGGCACAAGTCCTACTAACATAAGCCGAAGATAATCAGAGGCAAACTGAAGCGTTGCCGCAGCATCCGCAGGGTCGGTATCCTCGGCAAGGTAAAGCGATATTAACTTATCGGGCAGGGCAAGAAACAGCGTAAATGCGGCAGCAAGCATAAAAAAACCGACCATCAGCTTTACCCTGAAGCAGTTGCGCACGCCCGTATGGTCGTTTGCACCGGCAAACTGCGTTGCAAAAATACCTGCGCCTGCCATACCGCCGAAAATGCACAGCGAAAAGACAAACAAAAGCTGGTTGTCAATTGCAACTGCAGACATTTCAAGCGTACCGACACGGCCGACCATTATGTTGTCAAGCAGGCTGACGACATTTGTAATTGTATTCTGAATAATTATCGGAACAACTATTGTCAAAACCTGAGAGTAAAACGCCCTGTTACCTATCAGGTTTTGCCGCAGTGAAGAAGCTTTATTTTTCACCGTTTTTCCTCCGTGGAAATTGTAAAAATTTTCTTATCTGAAATACATTTGTAAATATAGCATATACAATATTTTTTGTAAACATTAAAGTATTATAAACAAAAGTTAAATTGTCACAATTTGTCTGCTATTCCCTTTGAATCAATAATCAATTTAGTTAACAAAGAGGAAAAATATTACGCCATCGGAATCGTTTTTCCGATGGCGTATTTTTATGATATTTCTGCAATCAAAACTATTCTATACAATAAAGATTGAGCGTTAAAACTTTCCCTAACATTGAATGTAATTTTATCATATTCAATATTTTCTTTTATAAAGTTTTTGGCTACTTTTTGCACTGCATAAGCCATAGCTTCACATTCACTGACATTGACAATATCTCTAAAATCATAGTCAATAAAAGAGTATCTTGAAAAAGCAACCGTTGCTTCATGCTTTCCTATGCTGTATTCTACCGATGCTTTTGCTTTGTTCGTTAAAGAATCCGCCATACGCTGACCAACCTCTTCACCCAATAATCTTACAAAGCCCGTGGCTTCAAATGCTTCCGCCAGTTGCAACACCGCATCCGTTCCTTTTTTCTTCTTTCTCTTTTTTATGAATATCGACAAAACAATTATTATCGCTATAAGTGGTATCAGCAGCCACCAGAAGGTTTGAAAAGCCGCAAGTATAAATACACCTATAAAAACTGCCACAATAATTGCAAATACCATAACAACACTTCCTTTTTTGTAAATTCTTATCTTTAACACAATTATAAGCTCCCCATATGTTAATGTCAAGAAAATTTCTTAACTTTAGCACATCGGAGGTTACATATTAATGAAGATTTACAATTATAACGGTAAGAAAAATATCTGTGGTGCAAGAATACACGAAGCGAGGTGCAAAAACAGACTGACACAATCTGATCTTGCCGCACAATTGCAGGTAAGAGGTATAATTATTGAACGTGACAGTATATCAAGAATAGAAATCGGCACAAGATTTGTCGCTGATTATGAACTTATGGTACTTGCAGATATATTAAAAGTTTCTGTTGATTGGTTGCTGGGGCGTGAATAATATTGCCAATGGTTATATATTGACAAGATAACAAGAAACAAATATAATCCTTTTGTAAGGTGTTGTCATAACACGGTAGGCGGTTACACCCTCTTTTATTCGGAGGGCGCCTTTTCCCTCCGGAAAGGAGGGCGGTGCCAATGGTTACATACGAAGAACTGTTTCTTTTCGGAACGCTTTTAGTTTCAATCATAGCACTTGTTGTCGAACTGACAAAAAAGAAATAACCGCCCTGTCCTTCTAAAAACGGGCGGTTATTCTTTATAACTACTTGTTGAGGGCGTAACCGTCTATCGGCAGCGCCTTACACCTATATTATATGCATTGGTTAAGTTTTTGTCAATACTGTTTATGATTTACAATTTAAATCAACCGCCCGTCTTGCCGCCATTCTCACTTTGCGAGAGTGATTGACGGAATACGGGCTGTACTTTTCACTGTCGGTTTTGTAGAATTGGTGTAAAAACACACCTCGGAGGAATGAATTATGGAACGCAGAACAATTGGCGGCTTTATTGCCGTTTTAAGAAAGGCCAACGGAATGACCCAGCGTGAGCTGGCGGAAAAGCTGAACGTGTCCGACAAGGCAGTCAGCCGTTGGGAAAGGGACGAGTGTGCGCCCGATTTAACGCTCATACCCGTGCTTGCGGAAATTTTCGGTGTTGCATCGGATGAGCTTTTAAGAGGCGAAAAGTCAACCGCCAAACAGACGGAAGAAGCCGCTGCGGCAAAGACGCAAAAGCAGCTTGACCGCCTGCTTGAAGTGAACGCCACCAAGCTGAAAATACGCAGTATTATCTCTTCCGGCATAGCGGCGGTAGGACTTATTGCGGCTATGATTTGCAACTCTGCCCTGCTTCGTTCAAGCCTCGGATTTTTTGTGGGCTGTATTTTTTACCTTGCCGCCGCTATCTGCGAAAGCTGTTTTGCCGTCGCCGCTTTTTCGGCAGTTAAAGCAGATGATTTTGACGAGGAAAAGCTGTTAAACCACAAGCAAAAGCTATGGAAAATCATTACCGCAGTTGAAGCGGTTATCGTCACCCTGTTCACGGTAACCCTTCCGCTTATGCTTGGCGGAGTTTACGTGGGAATAGACGAGGGAGACTGGCTGGGTTATGCCCTTGTTTTTCTGCTGATACTCGCAGTTGCCGCTGTATTTATTTCGTGGGTAGTCCGTGTAATCCTCGCACGAAAAGGCAAAATAAAATTGAGCGAAAATACAGTCAGAAAAGATACGCTAAAAATAAAGGTTTCCGCTATAACCGCAGGGGTTATGCTTTTAACTATGCTTTGCCACGCAGTCTTAAACAGTGCTTTCCCTGTTTCAGCTTTTGCCAAAGGCACTGTGCACGAAACAGTTGAAGAGTTCAAGGAATATATCGAAACGCCTCGTCCTTACAGCGGCTATAACTATGATATTTATGAAGAAGCAATCACGCAAAGTTTATATGAAGATGAATATGCACCCGATGACAACATAACAGATTTTGAGCAGGAGTGGCAGGATATACTTGAAGATAATAAAGAAGTTTTCCGTTCTCCCGACGGAAAAGAGATGTTCAGTTATGCTCATCTCAACGACAGCGTTGTTGAAATTCATTGGGGTGAAAGCGAAAACGGTATGCCTGTAACCACATATACATTTGATGAATTAAATCAAGGTAGAGGTTACAAAAACCTGTTTCTTCATTCAGGCTTTGTTCTTTTGTATATTGCGGAAGTTGTGGCAGGGGTCGTGGTGTATAAGAAAAAGCGATAAATTACAGTTTGCCGAAATGAATGCAAAGTGCAAAACGCAAAGTGCAAAGTTAAGGGTCGCTTCGCTCCAATTTATTATTATCTATTCAATACTATCTCTTATCTATTATCTAAACGACATTTAAAATCAACGTGAGATAAGAGATAAAAGATAATAAATATGAGATAATAATTTTTATAATTTGGGTGAGGGCGGAGCCCTCCCACAATTTTGCATTTTGAACTTTGCATTTTGCATTGTTTGTCCCCGACAAACTGTAATTTATATAAAATAAATAAATCTCCTCTTCTCTTCGTCGGGTGCTGTTGTGTATCCGACGAAATTTTATTAACCGATTGAAAAGAGTTTTTCTTTGTGCTAATATGAATACTGTATTTTTATGTATTTTCGTTAAAATGGAAAGGTATGGTGCTTTCACGATGAGGGATGTACCCGAGATATTCGGCAGTCTTGTGTTCAATGACGATGTTATGAGCGCTCGTCTGCCAAGGGAGATTTACAAATCGCTTCACAAGACCATAGAGGAGGGCAAGGCTCTCGATATCACGGTTGCAAACGCAGTTGCCGCAGCTATGAAGGATTGGGCAATTGAAAAGGGCGCAACTCACTATACACACTGGTTTCAGCCGCTTACGGGCATTACCGCAGAAAAGCACGACAGCTTTCTGACACCACAGCCCGACGGCAGAGTTATTATGGAATTTTCGGGCAAGGAGCTCATCAAGGGTGAGCCCGATGCCTCCTCCTTCCCCTCGGGCGGTCTTCGTGAAACCTTCGAGGCAAGAGGCTACACCGCATGGGACCCGACCTCCTACGCCTTCATCAAGGATGACTCCCTTTGCATTCCGACAATATTCTGTTCCTTCGGCGGCGAAGTGCTTGACAAAAAAACTCCGCTTCTGCGTTCAATGGAGGCAGTCAACGCAAAAGCCGTACGCCTGCTTAGGCTTATGGGTGACGACCAGGTAACACGAGTTAACACAACTGTCGGCCCCGAGCAGGAATATTTCCTTGTCGATAAAGAAACATATAAAAAGCGCCGTGACCTTGTAATCACGGGCAGAACACTTTTCGGTGCAAAGCCCCCCAAGGGTCAGGAGCTTGACGACCATTATTTCGGCGTTATCAAGCCCAGAGTTATGGCATTTATGCAGGAGCTCAACGTAGAGCTGTGGAAGCTCGGCGTTTACGCAAAGACCGAGCACAACGAGGCTGCACCCGCACAGCACGAGCTTGCGCCCGTTTTCGCAACGGCAAACATTGCCGCCGACCACAACCAGCTCACAATGGAAATAATGAAAAAGGTTGCCGACAAGCACGGCCTTGCCTGCCTGCTTCACGAAAAGCCCTTTGCAGGCGTTAACGGAAGCGGCAAGCACAACAACTGGTCGCTTTCCACAAACTACGGCAAAAACCTTTTCAAGCCCGGCAAGAAACCGCAGGACAACAAGACCTTCCTCGTCTGTCTCTGCGCCGTACTTGAAGCAGTTGATATGAGTCAGGACTTGCTGCGTATCACCTCCGCTTCAGCAGGCAACGACCACAGACTCGGTGCGGCAGAAGCACCGCCTGCAATTATCTCGGTTTTCCTCGGCGACGAGCTGACCGAAATTCTTGACGCAATTGAAAAGGGTGAGCACGGCGAAAACAAGAAGGCAGAAACCGTTGTTACGGGCGTTGACGTGCTTCCCGATTTCAAGAAGGACACAACAGACCGCAACCGCACCTCTCCCCTTGCTTTTACGGGTAACAAGTTTGAATTCCGTATGCTCGGCTCAAGCTTTTCAATTGCCGATGTAAATACAGTTATCAACACTGCCGTTGCCGATGTCTTTGACCGCCTTGCGGACAGACTTGAAGCGGCAGACGATATTGAGGCAGAGCTTGACAGGTGGATGAGCCAGACCGTTACGGCCCACAAGCGTATAATCTTCAACGGCAACAACTACACGCAGGACTGGGTAAACGAGGCTCACCGCAGAGGTCTTTACGAACTTAAAACAACTGCAGACGCCGTTCCCCACTTCGTAAACGAGAAAAATATTGAGCTCTTCACCAAGCACAAGATTTTCACAAAGAGCGAAATTGCTTCCCGTTGCGAAATTATGCTTGACAGCTATTGCAAGGTGCTCCACATTGAGGCACTCACAATGCTTGAAATGGCTAAAAAAGAGATTATGCCGGCTGTTCTCAGCTACACAAACGAGGTTGCCAAAAGCGTAAAGCTCAAGCAGGATATCGGAATTATTGCCGAGGGCGATGCTTCGCTTAAACTCTGCACAAGGCTTACCGACCTTTACAACAAGCTTTACCGCAGAACGGATACACTTGAAGCAACCATTGCAGGTCTTTCAAGCACGAACGACAGCCTTGAGGCTTCCTCTTACTGCAGAGATAAGCTTGTACCTGCAATGAATAAGCTGCGCAGTGTTGCAGACGAGCTTGAAACAATTGTTGCGGAAAAATACTGGCCCTACCCCAATTACAGCGAGCTTTTATTCAATGTATAATAAATAAAACTTAAACGGAGAGTGACAAAAATGAAGTGTGCAATTTACGGCGCAGGTTCTCTCGGTACCGTTCTCGGTGCTTATATGACCAAAAACGGTGTGGAGGTTGAGCTTGTAAACAGAAACAAGGCTCATGTTGCAACCCTCAACGAAAAGGGTGCGCACATCACGGGTACTGTTGATTTCACAACACCCGTAAAGGCTATCACGCCCGATGAAATGTCGGGCAAGTACGACGTAATCTTCCTTATGACAAAGCAGCTTCACAACAAGGAAGTTGTCACATTCTTAAAGCCCTTCCTCACGGAAGACGGCGTTATTGCAACGCTGCAGAACGGTATTCCCGAGCCCGGCATTGCAGAAATCGTCGGCAACGAGCACACAGTCGGCTGTCCCGTTGAATGGGGTGCAGCGCTCACCGCTCCCGGTGAAGCAACTCTCACCTCCGAGCCCGACAGCCTTTCCTTCCATATGGGCAAGATGCCCGGCATCACCGACAAGCAGCTTGCACTTGTAAAGGAGCTGCTTGAGAAAATGTGCCCTGTTCACATTGAAGACAATCTTCTCGGCGCACGCTGGTCAAAGCTTCTTATCAACGCCACCTTCTCCGGCCTCGGTACGGTTGTCGGCGGCCGCTTCGGCGATGTTTCCGAAAACAAAGACGGTCAGAAGGTTGCAGTCCGCTGTATGAAGGAATGTATTGATGTCGGTCACGCCGCAGGTGCAAAATTCGCACCCGTTCAGGGCAAGGACATCACAAAGCTCTTCTACTACACCAACCCCATCAAGCGTGCAATTGCCCAATTCCTTGTTCCTATTGCAATGAAGAAGCACAGAGATATCGAGCCTTCAATGCTTCAGGATATCAGGAACGGCAAGCCCTGCGAGGTTGATGCAATCAACGGCGTTGTCTGCGAATGGGGCAGAAAGTGCGGCATTCCCACACCCATCAACGACAGAATTGTTGAAATTATCAAGAAAGAGCAGGCAGGCGAGCTCAAATTAGATGCGGCCAACATCCGCCTGTTTGATGACCTTCTTTAATATGAAATTATGAAAAGAGCTGACTCACCGAACAAGTGAGCCAGCCCTTTTGTTATCTCTGAAATATTGTCGCCAGTCTTTCATGCCCTGCCATTGAAAACGCATCCGAATCGCTTAAAATAATGTGGTCGGAAACGGTTATTCCAATCGGTGCCATTGCGGCAACCAAAGCCTGTGTTGTTTCAACATCCTGCCTTGACGGCGAGGCAACACCCGTCGGGTGGTTGTGCACAAGTATGACCGACGAAGCGTTGTTATTCAGCGCCAGTTGAACGCATTTGCGTATATCCAGCGAGGTTGTATTGAGTGAGCCTTCGCACACAAAGAGGAAGTTTTTTACTCTGTTCTGCGAATCGAGGAAAATCAATGCGCCCCGTTCGGTACTCAGCCCGAAAAACTTCGGCTTTGAATAATCAATGGCCTGCTGTGACGAGCTGATTTCCGTGATACTGCTCACCTTATCGGCAGAATATCGGCGAAAAAGCGCAGGCACCATTGTAATCAGTGTTGCGGCAACATCGCCTATATCCTCAACCTGCACAAGCTCGTCATACGGAGCTTCAAACACGGCGGAAAGCGAGCCGAAGCGCTGAATGAGCCTGTGTGCCGTTTCGTTGGTGTCGCTGCGTTTGTTGGCGTAAAAAAGCAGCAGCTCCAGCACCTCGTGGTCGGCAAAGCCTTCCAGCCCGTTGCGGCGGTATTTTTCTCTTATTCTCTTTCTGTGTCCCTCGTGCATAGGGTTTCACATCCTCAATTTATGACAGTTCGACCGAAACGGTAAACTCATCAATAGTGTCACCGTTGCCGTCCCTGAATGTGCTGATTGTGGAGCTTGCCTTGAAAGATGTTGTCTGGGAAACGAGAGGTCTTGCCTCTTCGGGAATTATAAGCGTGACAACCGTCTGACCGCCCGTCTTTGTGACGTAGGCCATTTCGTTGTATTTCTTTGTCGGTGAAAGACTGCATGTGCCCTTGTAAAGGTTATAGGTAAGCGTATCGGGAATTGAAATAAGTCCGCTCTTTTCACGGAGTGTCATTGTCATAACACTGCTTCTGGTGATGTCGTACTCGCCGTCAATATAAATCTTCATGCGCACGTATCTTTCACCGTCGCTGAAGCCCTGTGCCCATTTGGATTCGCCTGCGTTATTGTTGCCGACTGCCGCCGTTGTGCTTTCGGCAACGGTTGTGCCAAGCTCAGTTACTGGGTTGCCGCTTTCGTCGGTAAGCTGCTCACCGTTTTCACCCGTTACATATACGGGCGGCGGTGCAGTTGTGACAACCTCGGAATGTAATTGAGTTACGGGCTTACCGTTTTCGTCTGTTACGTTTTCACCGTTTTCGTTTGTGACATATTCCGTGTAAACCGTGGTCTGCGGCTTTGTGCGGATTTCCGTTACCTCGCTGCCGTCCTCACCCGTTACAGCCTCACCCTTCCAGTTGGTGACAACCTCATAATAGGTTTCGGGGACACGCTGCGTATACAGCGGCGACACGTGTGAGGTTTCCTCTTCCTCGCTGGGATTTTCAACGGGCTTGTCGCTTGCTATCTGCTGTGAGCCGTACTGCCACAGAAACTTTGAGTCCACAACAGGGATAAGCCCCTGAAACTGCGTTGTTGTTTCGTTGGTAGTGCTCTGCGTTGTTGTTTGTTGCGGCTGTGTCTGCGAAGTGCCGCCGTTACCGTCCTCTGTCAGCAGAAGCACGGACAGTATGACTGCCAGCGCAAGCAGAATTATTGCCGCAGCCATTACAGCTTTATTGTTAACCGGTTTTGACATTTCGGCCTCCGATAATTTAATTTATAGGTTATATTAAATAATATCATACAACGCAGAAAAATACAATAACTAATTATTCCGACACTATCTGTTGATGGCAAAATGAACAAAAGGGCTATATATATGTATAATCTTTTTAATATAAAAAAAGGTTGACATTGAGGGCGTTTTTGTTATATAATATCCCGATGTAAGGTCTAAAGTGGGGTATAAGCCCGATATGCTTTTTCCCCCTTTAGTCGTCAAACTATACCCTTGAATGGAGGTTATGCACCAATGAAGAGAACGTATCAGCCCAAGAAGCGTCATCGCAAGATGGAACACGGCTTCCGCAAGAGAATGGCAGACAGAAACGGCCGCAAGGTTCTCGCCCGTCGCAGAGCAAAGGGCAGAAAGCAGCTCTCCTACTAAGTTTAGGAAAAGTTGAGCTGACACAAGGGAACGGTTATGGCTTCGACTATTAAAACACTCAATCTGAATACCGATTTTCGCCGTGCGTACAAGCGTGGCAAGGTGTACACAAGCCCTGCACTGGTTTCTTATGTAACAAAAAACCGTGCAGGTATTTGTCGTATCGGAATAACTACGAGCAAGAAAATCGGCAACGCTGTCGAACGCAACCGTTCAAGACGAGTGATAAGAGCGGCGTACCGTGCCGTTGCCCCGTTTACCGGCGGCGGTTGGGACATCGTTTTTGTCGCAAGAAGCAAAACAAAATACCTCAAAAGCACTCAGCTTGAACCTATTATTCTCAAGCATCTTGAGCAGGCGGGTGTTATAAACCGATGAAAAAAGCAGTATTGCGGATTATCCGCTTCTACCGTGAGAAAATTTCGCCGCACAAGCCGCCAATGTGCCGCTACTATCCTACGTGCTCACAGTACGCTGTGGAGGCAATAGAGGTGCACGGCTTGCTTAAAGGCGGTCTGCTGGCGTTACGCCGGCTTTTGAGGTGCAATGTTTTGTTCCCAGGCGGGTACGACCCGGTTCCGCCAAAGAAACACCAATCGGAGGACGATTAATGACCGCACTTTATGATGCAATTGCCGTGCCTTTCGGCTGGCTGCTCGGACAGTTCTATAATTTCGTAGGCAACTATTTTGTTGCCCTTGTTCTTTTTGCGCTTTTTTTCAAGCTCATTCTTCTTCCCAGCGCAATCAAGCAGCAGAAGAGTTCAGCCAGACAGGCCAGACTTCAGCCCAAGCTCCGCAGAATTCAGGAGCGCTACAAGGGCGACAAGAACGCACAGCAGAAAATCCAGGAAGAGCAGCAGGCTCTTTACCAGCGTGAAGGCTTCAACCCGATGAATCAGGGCTGTCTTCCGCTGCTTATTCAGTTCCCCATCATTATGGGTCTTTACGGCGCAGTTTACAAGCCCCTCACCTACGCTGTGCGCATTTCCTCAACCGCTATCGCAACACTTACCGAGCTTGTCAGTAAGGTAGTTACTGCGGACGGCGGCGCAGCCACAAACAACAGCAGAGCAATCGAAATTGTTATAATCGATAACATCGACAAAATCTGGAACAATGCAATCGAAGCAGGCATCGACGTAAGCATACTTGAGCAAATCAAAGAGTTTTCAGGCGAATTCAATTTCTTCGGCTACTCTCTTGCTCAGAATCCTTCCTTCAAGCCGCTTACACTGCTCACAATTATCCCCATCCTTTCGTGCCTCACATCACTTGCAACATCATTCATCGGCCACATCCGCTCAAAGCGCAACAACCCGGCTATGGCAAACAACCCCACTATGGGCTGTATGACCTTTGGTATGCCCCTCATCTCCCTTTACTTCGTTACAATGTTCCCGGCTGCCATCGGTATTTACTGGATTATCAACAACGTATATTCCTTCCTTCAGACCCTTATTGTCGGTCACTTCTACAGCCCCGAAAAAGTTATTGCAAGACAGATGGTTGAAGAAACCATTGCACGCCGCTCAAAAGAGGCCAACACCAAGCTCATTGCGGCAAAGAAAAACGAAGAATAAAATTAAGGTGGTAAAACAATTTGATTAAGGAAGCAATCGGCGTCGGCAAGACACCCGAGGAGGCTCTCGAAAACGCAAAGGTCGTTCTCGACGCTCCCTTTGAAGCTGACGTTAAGTTTGAAATTCTCGAAATGCCCAAGAAAAAGACTCTCGGCATTTTCGGCAAGGAAACCCCCGCAAAGGTAAGAGCTTATTACGAAGCTCCCGACCCCGTTGAAGCACCCCAGCCCGTAAAGGCTGCTCCAGCAAAGCAGGCAAAGGCTCCCAAGGCTGCTCCTACACCTGCACCCGTTGCAGCTCCGGTAAGAAAGCCCGTTGCAAATCCCGAAGCCTTCGCAGGCACGGAAAATTATATCCGCTCAATCCTCAAGGGTCTGGGCATTGACGAGTGCACAGTAGCTTTCGCAGAAGAGGATGAGGGCATTGCAATTGACCTTGACTGCGGCGAAAACTACGGCGTAGTAATCGGCAGAAGAGGCGAAACTCTCGACTCTATCCAGTACCTCGTACGCCTTTATATGAACAAGGGCAAGGAAAACTACAAGCGTGTTTCCATCAACATCGGCAACTACCGTGAAAAGAGAGCAGAAACTCTCAAGGAACTTGCAAAGAGAAACGCTGCAAAGGTTCTTAAGAACGGCAGAAACGTTGTGCTTGACCCGATGAACCCCTACGAGCGCAGAATTATTCACACCACAATCCAGGAGATTGAAGGCGTTGAATCCCACTCCGTAGGCTCCGATGCTGACCGTAAGGTTGTTATCACCCTTGCAGAAGGCTTCAAGCCCACCAACCCTGACTCAAAGGGTCGCTACAACAAGGGCGGCAACCGCAACGGCGGCTACAACAGAGGCAGAGGCGGCAACAGACAGGCAAAGCCTGCCAAGGAAGCTTCCGCAGCACCTGCACGCCAGCCCCGTTCCGACCTGTCCAACGCTTCCCGTTACGGCAAAATCGAACCCAAGAAGCCCGTTGTAACAGAGACAGAAGAATAATTATTATAGGCGTTGTGCTCTTAATTGAACACAACGCCGATTTTCTTTCAACTTGGCATAAGCCAAATATAACTATGCGAAGCATAATAAAACTACGCAGTAATATAACTCGCCGCAAGGCGAATATAACTTATTTATATACCCTGACCGCCGCACGAAGGCGGTCTTTTTTTGTTTTGCGCAGGATGCCCTCAAATATAAATCTTCCGCTTCCACGAACGGAAACCGTACCGTGTTCTTCAACAACCAGGTCGGCACGCAGGGTGACAACGCTGTTGACGCTGACTTTTCCCTGCTCAATCAGCTCCTTTGCAGTGCTGCGTGAAAAGCCGTAAACGGCACAGACAAGTGCATCCAGCCTTTGCGAAGCAACTATGATTTCGCTGATTTCGGGCGGAGCAACACTTATCTCGGGCGGTGCGGCAACCTCGGTACAGCTTACAGTTGTCCGTTTTACGGATGTCAGATTTTCACGGATATATGCGCTTATTTCCTCTTTGCAGAAAAGGTAGCCGCAGTTGCCGTAAACAATTATATCGCCGAGGACCTCTCTTTTAAGTCCAAGCGCCATAACTGAACCGAAAAAGTCACGGTGAGTGAGCTCGTCCGCAAATTTCTGCGCCACGGGCTGAATTTTTATGCACACAAAGTCGGGCACGCACTCATAGCCGCAGTCCTCAACGCTGCCGAAGCAGGCAACTCTGCGTTCAGCGCCTTCATAACCGCCCTGCAGCTCAAAGCTGTACGGCAGGCGCATTGACATAAGCACACTCTGCTGAGCCGTGCTCAGGAAATCGGAAAACACCCATATCCCCTTGTTGCGGCTTCTTGAGGCAAGCTCCTCAAAACGCTTTTTTAAAAGAATTTCATCATCAATCATAATTGCTCCGAAAGATTAAAGGTCGGCTATAGCAACCGACCTTAGTTTTTATAACTGTCTGGATTTGTCAAAAAGCTCGCTTGCGCAGGCACGGCAGACCTTTTTGCCGTTATAGTCGATTACATCCTCCACGCTGTCGCAAAAAATGCAGGCAGGCGAATACTTGCGAAGGATGATACAGTCGTTCTGCGTAAAGATTTCAAGGTAATCCCTGTTTTCCTTCAGGTCGAGCATGGTGCGAAGTTCCTTGGGCAGTACAATTCTGCCGGCAGAGTCAATCTGCCTTGTTATTCCTGTCGATTTCATTTTCATCCCTCCGAAGACCATTTTACCATAAAATGTCAAAACCGTCAATCATTCAGAGGGTCTGCAAATATAAAATTTCACTTCAGAATCTGCGCAAAATACTCGGCAAGCTGTTTGATGTCCTTGCCCGTTGTGTTGATGCAAAGGTCGTAGTTGAGCTCATTGTCCCAACGCTTACCCGTATAGAACTGGTAATATTTTGCTCTGCCCTTGTCAATTTCGTTAATTCTCTGCTTGTATTCTCTGTCGCTTAAGGTTTCATTCTGCTTTTCTCTGGATTTGCAGCGTTCGATGCGTGACTCCATATCGGCATAAAGGCGGATTCGCAAAGGATTGAAGCCTTCAAGAATATGGTCTGCACAGCGGCCGACAATAACACAGTCCGATTTTTCGGCAAGCTCTTTGAGTAGATTTGTCTGCTCGATAAAAATTGTGTTGTGCTGTGTCCACATAGCGTCCATCACGGGCGAAATGGTATGGCCTACAGTTATCGGAAACAGCGGTGCAGGACGCTGTTCGTTGAGTGAATTTATATATCCTTCCGCAAGGTTGGTGCGCTTTGCAAGCTCCGTAATAATTTCTCTGTCGTAATAGGCAATTTCCAGCTTATCTGCAAGCCGGCGTGCAAACTCTCTGCCGCCGCTGCCGAATTCACGGCTTATTGTTATAACTCTTTTCATAACAAAACCTCCTTACATATTTATTATATATTTAAGTATAGGCGTATTGTCAAGAAAAATTTACAACATTCTTGTGATAAAAATATTGTTGCCGCACATAATATCTGCGAAAGGTTGCGGTGATTTTTGAAAACATTAGTTGAAATGAAAAACGTTGTCAAGAAATTTCCCGGTGTAACTGCGCTTGACGGGATTTCGTTTGATATACGCTCGGGAGAGGTGCACGTGCTTCTGGGCGAAAACGGAGCAGGAAAATCCACGCTGATGAAAATTTTAAGCGGCGTGCACAAGCCCACTTCGGGTGAAATAATTATTGACGGCAAGGCGTTTGACCACCTTACTCCGCACGATTCCTACAAAAACGGCATAAGCGTAATTTACCAGGAGCTAAGCGTAATCAACGAGCTTTCAATAGGCGAAAACCTGTTTATAGGGCGGCTGCCGATGAAAAAACTCGGCTTTTTTGAAACAGTTGACCACTCCGAAATTAACAAGAGGGCAAGGGAAATTCTTGAAACCGTGGGTCTTAACCGTGACCCGAAAACCGCCGTTGAAGAGCTGAGCATATCCGAAAAGCAGCAGGTGGAAATTGCCAAAGCGCTTGCCGCCGACAGCAAAGTGATAATTATGGATGAGCCCACCGCTTCACTTACAAACAGCGAGGTTGAAAGCCTTTTTAAAATTATACGAAGGCTCAAAAGAGACGGCAAGGGTATAGTTTTTATTTCGCATAAGCTGGGCGAAATTATGGAAATCGGCGACAGGGTTACCGTGCTTAAGGACGGCGGCTATGTCGGCACAAAAAATATTTCTCAAATAACGCAGGATGACCTTGTTACAATGATGGTCGGACGGCAGATAAGCAAAAACTACCAGCACGATACCTTCGATTTTGAAAACGAGCCCGTAATTTTCGAGGTAGCAAACCTGTCCCGAAAGGACAACAAGGTGAGGGATGTTTCCTTTAAGCTGCACAAGGGTGAAATACTCGGGTTTTCGGGGCTTGTCGGGTCGGGCAGAAGCGAAATGATGAACGCCATTTTCGGCGCAGAGCCGAAATCCGCAGGGCGGATTTTCATTGACGGTGAGGAAATAAAAACATCCTCACCCTATTCCGCAATCAAAAAAGGGCTTGCAATGGTAACCGAAAACCGCAGAGAAACGGGCTTCTTCCACAACTTTGACATTGCCGAAAATATTTCCGTACTGCCGTTTGTAAAGACCTCGGGCGCAGGCGGAATATCGGGGCTTGTGAGTAAAAAAGACGAAGCACAATGGGCAGATGAACAAAAAGAAAAGCTCAATATAAAATGCTATTCCACCAAACAGCTCGTGTCCGAGCTTTCGGGCGGTAACCAGCAGAAGGTAATACTCGGCAAATGGCTTGCAGCCGACTCGAAAATAATTATTTTTGACGAGCCGACAAAGGGTATAGACGTCGGCTCAAAAAGCGAAATCTATTCCCTTATGCGCCGTCTTGCGGACGAGGGCAAGGGTGTGCTCGTCGTATCGTCGGAGCTGCCCGAGCTGCTCAGCATCTGCGACACGATAGCCGTATTCCGTGAAGGAAAAATAGTAAAATTCTTCAACCACCGTGAAGCAACGGAGGAAAATATAATTCACGCATCAACAGCACAGGAAAGCGAGGAAATTTAACTGTATGCCGACAAAAACAAAAGAAAGGGAGCTTACCTTTTCGCAGGCGTGGCAACGCTACGGAACACTCGGAATACTGGTTTTACTGCTGGTTATTCTGGCAATACTCCGTCCGTCATTCTTCTTCAAAACAAGCACGATAACACAGATTCTTTCGCAAAGCTCCGTTAACATTCTCATAGCCCTCGGCGAATTTTTTGCAATACTCATAGCAGGCATTGACCTGTCCGTAGGCAGCGTTGTTGCGCTTTCGGGTATGTTTATGGCAAAGCTGATGGTGTCGGGCACTTCGCCCATTGCCGCCGTACTGCTCGGCGTTTTAATGGGTGCTTTGCTCGGTTTCATCAACGGCATACTCGTAAATTCAACGGGTCTGCACCCGTTCATAATAACACTGGGCACGCAGGCAATTTTCCGTGGTGTCACGCTCATCATTTCAGATTCAAGTGCCGTTTTCGGCTTCCCTGCGAGCTTTTCAAGGTTTATGGCACAGCGTATTTTTTACGTACCCGTGGCGGCAATCATAGCAATTGCCGTGGCACTTATACTGGCGTTTCTCACAAAACAGACGAAGCTCGGCCGAAACATTTACGCCCTTGGCGGCAACAGGGAAAGCGCCTGGTATTCTGGCATCAACATCAAGCTTCACACGCTGATTGTGTTTGTGATTTCGGGTATATGCGCAGGCATTGCAGGCGTTGTACTGCTTGGCCGTGTCGGCTCGGCAGAGCCTGCGGCGGCAACGGGCTTTGAAACCTATGCAATTGCCGCAGCCATCATCGGCGGCACGAGCTTTTTCGGCGGCAAGGGTAAAATTTTCGGCGTTGTAATGGGCGGACTTATAATCGGTGTTATCAACTTCGGTATGAATCTGCTTTCCGTTTCCAGTACACTTCAACAGGTTGTAATGGGTGCGTTGATTATCGGCTCGGTAACGCTTGACCGCTTTGTGGCAGGCAGAAAATAGGAGGCAGCAAAAATGAAACCAATGTTCAGCCCTTCACTTATGTGTATGGATTTTCTGGATATAAAAAGCCAGGCAGAAATTCTCAACAGCCGCTGTGACTTTTATCACATCGACATTATGGACGGCCACTTTGTGCCGAATATAACACTCTCCCCCTGCTTTGTTGAAGCGTTTAAAAGGGTTGCGGACAAGCCGCTTGACTGTCACCTGATGGTCACAAATCCGCAGGATTATATTCAGCCGCTTAAAAATGCAGGTGCGGATATAATCTGCTTTCACGCAGAGGCGGTCAGTAACTATGCTTTCAGAATTATAAAAGCAATAAAAGATACAGGCTGTCGGGTCGGTGCGGTTTTCAGCCCTGCGACACCGCTTGACAGTGCACGGTATTACCTGCACCTGCTTGACAAAATTACAATAATGACCGTTGACCCCGGCTTTGCGGGACAGCCTTTTATTGCGGGCATGCTTGACAAAATCGAGAAGGCAAAAAGGCTGAAGGAAGAAAACGGCTACAGGTATATTATCGAGGTTGACGGCTCGTGCAACGAGCGCACCTTCGGCAAGCTTTACAAGGCAGGTACGGAGTGCTTTGTGGTTGGTACTTCGGGGCTGTTTTCGCTGGATAATGACCTGAAAAAAGCGTGGGGAAAAATGGAAGAAATTTTTAAAAACTGCACGGCTTGAGGAGGGATAAATTTGTCTTCGCTTTACACCCTCGGTGCAGACATAGGCGGCACAAATTTTCGGCTCGGAATTGTATCGCAGACAGGAGAAATAATTTCGTTTGACCGAAAACCGAGTTCTGTTCTTCACGAGAACGCATCGAAAAACCTCGCAGGAGAAATCAGCGCCCACATAGCCAAAAACGGCTTTACAGAGCGGATTTCGGCGGTTGCGGTCGGTCTGCCGTCACTGATTGACAAGCGCAGAAGCACCGTGCTTTCTACCCCTAACTTAAAAGGCTTTGACAATTTGAAGCTAAAAGACGAGCTTGAAAAAATTCTCGGCATTCCCGTTTTTATTGAAAGAGATGTAAATTTTCTTCTGCAAAACGATATGGAAAAGCTGGGGATAATAAACGAAGAAAATGTGCTCGGTTTTTATGTGGGAACAGGCTTCGGAAATTCGGTTTTTCTGAACGGCAAATTCTACACGGGCAGCAACGGTGCGGCAGGCGAATTGGGACACATTCCTATACTCGGAAACAACCTTAAATGCACCTGCGGCAACACGGGCTGTGTTGAAACCGTCTGCTCGGGTAAGGCACTTGAAGCCCTTGCCGAAAAGCACTTTCCCGAAACAGATATAAAACAGGTGTTTAAAGCGCACGGCAACGAGCCAATACTCAAAACATTCGTGCAAAACCTTGCCGTGCCGATTGCAACCGAAATCAATATTCTCGACCCCGATGTTTGCATAATCGGAGGCGGTGTTATTGATATGGAATGTTTCCCCAAGGAGATACTTTTTGATGCGGTGCATTTTTACGCACGCAAACCGTATCCCGAAAAGAGCCTTCGCCTGCTGTTTACACGCCACGACCAGAAAAGCGGCGTTTTCGGCAGCGGAATATTTGCACAAAAACAAATTATGAAACGAGGTAAAACCAAATGAAAATCAGAAAACTTACGGCACTCGCTCTTTGCGTTGCCCTGCTTGCGGTTGTACTTTCCGCCTGCGGCGGCAGCGACGATTCCGACAAGACCAACCCCAACGCCGACGGCGTATCGGAGGTCGGCTCAGGCAAGGCTGAATACGCAGTAATTCTCAAAACCCTTTCAAACGACTTCTGGGCAACGATGAAAAAGGGTATTGAGGACGAAGCCAAGAAGCTGGGCATTACGGTTGACATCTTTGCCGCACAGAATGAAGAGGACACCGCAGGTCAGCTCACCATTCTTGAAAACTGCCTGACAAAGGGCTACAAGTCAATCGGTGTCGCTCCCCTTTCCCCCACAAACCTTATCAACGGCATTGTGCAGGCAAACGAAAAGGGAATTTACGTTATGAATATCGATGAAAAAATTGATATTCAGTCACTCGGCAACGCAGGCGGCAGCGTAATCGGCTTTGCGACAACGGATAACGTTGCAGTCGGCGAAAAGGGCGCACAGTTTATCATAAACCAGCTCGGTGAAGACGGCGGTGACGTTGCAATCATCGAGGGCAAGGCAGGTAACGCTTCGGGTGAAAGCAGAAAGCAGGGCGCAACGCAAGCCTTTGAAAAGGCAGACGACATTGACCTTGTTGCCTCACAGCCTGCCGACTGGGACAGACAGAAGGCTCTTGACGTTGCAACGGGATATATCCAGATGTATCCCGACCTTGAAGCAATTTACTGCTGCAATGACACTATGGCACTCGGCGCACTTCAGGCGGTTATCAACGCAGATAAGCTCGGCGAAATTATCGTTGTCGGCACAGACGGCTCGGCAGAAGCGCTCGAATCAATCCGTGCTGGTCAGCTTTCCGCAACAGTTGCACAGGACCCTGCCGAAATCGGTGCAACATCACTGAGAAAAATGGTTGAAGCCGTAAAGGACAAGCCCGGCTTTGACCCGAACAAAACTCCGCAGACAATTCCCGTTGACTCATATATCGTCACAAAGGAAAACGTAAAATGACAATAGCTTTGGGCAGCGACCACGTTGGATATGCAATGAAAAATGAACTCAAGGCATATCTTGAAAGCAAGGGTCACACGGTGACAGACCTCGGCGCACACAGCGAGGAAAGAACGGATTATCCCGTTTACGGTAAGGCTGTTGCAAAGGCGGTAATAGGCGGCGAGGCTGACTGCGGAATACTTGTGTGCGGTACGGGCGTCGGCATTTCGATTGCCGCAAACAAGACCTGGGGTATCCGTGCCGTTGTGTGCAGCGAGCCGTATTCGGCAATGCTTTCAAAGCAGCACAATAACACCAACATTCTTGCAATGGGTGCAAGGGTAATCGGAATTGAGCTTGCAAAAATGATTGTCGATGCGTGGCTGGGCGCAGAATTTGAAGGCGGCAGACACCTTGACAGAGTGAATATGTTAGATTAATAAAAACTTCGCCCATATCTGACAAAGGAAATTTTCCCTATCAGATATGGGCGATAAATATTATATGTTACTCATACTTAACAAGCATGGGTGTTGCGGTAATGCCGCTCTTGCGGATGTTGTATTCATAGCACCAGCGTGTTTCTGTCTTTCTCCACGCATTGGGGCCGTACCAGCGTGCTGCATCATCGTACATATGCAGTGCACCGAAGGTGTTGTAGCGGTTACCGAAGGCTGTGATTTCAACCGTGTGCTCACCCTCACCGAGCTTACCCAGGGGTGCGCTGTAGGGAGAAAGAGCAATTGTGCCCATTCTCTTGCCGTCAACCGAAACGGTACATACAGGCTGTGAGAAGTGCGGAATCATAACGCTCAGGTTATCGTCGCCGCCCTGTACTTTCAGCTTGTAGGTAACATTGCCGCCGTAGAAGGGGAGACCCTGACGTGTCCAGTCACCGAATTCGAGCTCACGCACGGGCTCAGTTACCTTTATTGACCTGCCCTTGAGCTCTACGCCGAAATCGCCGAGAAGGAAGCAGCTTTCAAGCGTTGAAACCTTGCCGAAGGAACGGCTGAGGACGATGACGTTTTCACCCTTTTCGAGCTTGCCGAGCTTAACGATATCAATTGAATCGTCAACATATTTGCCTGTGCTGACCATATCAACAGCCTTGCCGTTGAAGGTAAGGGTGCTCTTGTCCATATCCTCAAGTGCGAAGCTGACACAGTCAACCTCAACATCTGAATAAACGGTATATTTAAGGTCAACCGTTTCGGTTTCCTTTTCAACGCCGAACAGCCACGGCTGTGCACCGCCTGCAATGGCGTTCTCCATCTTGAGCTCCGCTTTAAGAGTGTCGCAGATGCGGAGAATCTCCTCGTTCTTTCTCCACTCACCGCCGTTAAGGCTGTATTCGGGCATATCAAGCACAACAACATTGGGCTCTGCAAGCTCAATTTCTCCCCTTTCGGGAAGCAGACCGACAACGGTTCTCTCCTTCTTCTTTTCGGGAGCAATGTCGGACTTGCCGGGCACGAGCTTAAGAAGCAGGCTGTCCTGCGGATAAAGCTCAAAATCAATATATGTATTGCCGTACTTATACTCTGCCGCAAGCGGTTTTACCGAGCCGTCCATTGTGTTCCAGAGCTCGGGTGCATACTCGCCCTTGAGAATAAGGGTAAAATCTTCACTGTAGCAGGCATAGTAGTCGTCCGTATGGTCAACGGGCGCAACAAACAGCCAGCGTGTGCCGTTTTCGTCACGCAACTGATACATATGGTTTCTCGTTCTCTCTCCGCCGTCGTCACGAAGGTCTATTTCACGGTTAGGTTCGAGTGCATTGAGAAGCTGACCCTTTGACCAGCCTATAACCGTTGAGTCTGCGGCGAATTTCTTTGCTTCGTCACTTTCAAGTGCATCAACATAACCAGGCTGACTGCCTGCAAAAATAACCTTGCCGCCGTTTGCCTTAAATCTCTCAAGGAATTTAAGGGTTGATGAACGGATAGTAAGAAGATTGGGAACAATAATTGTATCGTACTGCATCTGACCCACTCTTGTGCCGTCTGCCTGGGCAGGAAGGTTGGCTTCGCAGATGTAGTTGAAATCGATAAGGTTGAAAAGAAGCCAGTCTGCAAGCTGCATAAACTGCTCGTTCATCTCGTCACGGATTGCGGCAGTCTGCTCCTCGGGGCCAAAGCGCAGCCAATAGCTTTCAATCGGGTGAATTACGCCGACACGCACTACGGGTCTGCCCCTTGTGATAGCTGCATTCACTCTTGCAAAGTGGTCTTCAATATAGGGGTATTCCTTATACCACGGTGACTGATGACCGATACAGGCAGGATAGTCACGCTTTGCCTCGCCCTTCATCGATACCCAATAAAGGTGCGGCACACGCACACTTACACCGAGTGCTGCCTGCCAGTCGCCCTGAAGCTTATGGCCTCGGAACGTGAAGTCCCAGCCGGTTACGCCGTAAAGCTCGCTGAGCATACCCTCTCTGCCGTACTGATGAACGGCAGACTGGCACTGCTTGGCGGTTGTAAATTCACGCCAGTCGCAGAGCATATCTATACCGGGAAGCTGGAAGCCTCTGTATGAGCGCATACAGTCACCGACTGCGGCATTCTGCGCTTCGAGCGAAGACTCTTCCATCATATGACCTGTTAGCATAATGCCGTTTTTCTCGCACCAGGAGCCGATATTATCCGCAAAGGCAACCGCAAATCGCTCGGCAACATGGTCGTGGTAGTGATAGCGTGTTACGGAAACCTTACCGTCGGGAAGCTCCCAGAAAAGCTCGGGCAATTTATCAAAAAGCTCCTCGCCGTACATCTCTTTATATGTATCGGCAAAATCCGTTGTGTAGGGCAGGAAGGCATCTCTGTCGCCTATTGCCTTGCCGAACATCTTTTTGCGTGTAACCTGAGGCTCATCGGTGAAAATTGCAGGCACAGCCTCGCCGAAATCGCCGCCGATGCACTCCTTATAACGCTCGTGGGTAATATTGATAAATTCGTTCATTGCCTCGGGAGAAAGAGTATCGACATAAGATTGCAAATTAAACCAATCGCTCTCACCCTGGGTTTCGCAGTAGGCGTACCAGCAATCCGCACATTCCTCATCATCTGCAAGGCGGCGGTAGCTTTCAAGACAGCCGTTCTTGTCGAGTTTAACCGTATATCTGGCAAGCAGATAGCCGTTTTCCTCACGCACAGCCCTTGCAGAGCTGTCATTTGAGCTGCCCGTGCCTGCACCGTAGCCCTTACGGGTAAAGAGAAGGTATTTTGCTCTGTTTTCCTTTTTCTTTGTAACAAGACCGCCCGCAAAGCCCGAAGGCCACTTATCCTCGTCGTAAAGCCAGGCAAGCATCTTTTTATCCTTGGCGGTTTCGACGCTGCCCTTGATTAAATCCATAAAGGCATCGGAAAGGTATTCGGTGGACATACCGACACGAACGTGCATGTGAAAGCCGCCAAAGCCCATATCCTGCATATAACCGATTTCCTTGTCGAGAAGCTCCTGATTGAGCTCGCAGTTCCACGCCCAGAAGGGGGTGGCTCTGTACTCACTGGTGGGGTTTGCGAACAGTTCAGCCGTCAAGGGCTTGGAGTTCTTTTTATACAGCATAAATTACGCCTCCTGTTAATAATATTCATTGACAAATGCAATATATTATTTTATACTTTAAAAGTGTATATAGTTATATTAGGGTATTATGAGATAAAAGTCAATCATATTTTTGTTAATTTTTACCACAAATACGGTTTTAAAAGGGAAGTGAAAAGAATGAAAGAAAAGCTAAGCCTGATTATCCCCTGCTACAACGAAGAGGAAGTTCTGCCCCTGCTTTACAAAGAGCTTTGCTCCGTGGCGGAAAAGATGGAAGACAACAGCTTTGAGTTCCTTTTTGTCGATGACGGCTCAAAGGACAAAACACTCGAAATAATCAAAAGCTATTCTCTTGAAGACGAAAGAGTAAAATACATTTCCTTTTCCCGTAACTTCGGCAAGGAGGCGGCAATGTACGCAGGCTTCTGTGAGGCAGACGGCGACTACGTAGCCGTTATGGATGCCGATTTGCAGGATCCGCCTTCGCTTCTGCCCGAGATGCTGCGCATAATCAAGGAAGACGGCTACGATTCCGTTGCAACACGCAGGGTAACCCGTGAAGGTGAGCCGAAAATCCGCTCAATCTTCGCCCGTATGTTCTACAAAATCATCAACAGAATTTCCGATGCCGACATTGTTGACGGCGCAAGGGATTTCCGCCTGATGAAAAGAGATATGGTTGAAGCAATCGTCAATATGTGCGAGTACAACCGCTTTTCAAAGGGTATTTTCGGCTGGATAGGCTTTAAAACCTACTGGCTGCCGTTTCAGAATGTTGAACGTGCCGCAGGCGAAACAAAGTGGAGCTTCTGGAAGCTGTTCAAATATTCGCTTGAGGGCATAATCAATTTTTCGCAGACTCCGCTGAACATCGCCTCGTGGATAGGCATATTCTTCACCGTTATGTCCTTTGTCGGCGTTGCAGTCGTTTTCATCCGAAGGCTGTTTTTCGATGACCCCGTGCAGGGCTGGGCATCTCTCGTGTGCTTTATCTGCTTCATTGGCGGCATCCAGCTTTTCTGTATGGGCGTAATAGGCCAATATCTCGCCAAAACCTATATGGAGGTCAAAAAAAGACCGATATATGTAGTCAGAGAAACTAATAAAAAGAAAGAGGATAAAAAGCATGAAACAAATCAGTAAAATCATCCCTCTTAAGAACACCGAAATCACGGGCGGCTTCTGGGCAGACAAGCAAAAGCTCAACCGTGAGGTTACCATTCACAGCGTTTACGACCGCTTTGCCGAAACAGGCAGATTTGAAGCCTTCAAGCTCAACTGGAAGCAGGGTGAGCCCAACAAGCCGCACATCTTCTGGGATTCGGACGTTGCAAAGTGGCTTGAAAGTGCGGCGTACATAATTGCAAAAACTCCCGATGCCGGGCTTGAAAAAATTATTGACGAAACGGTTGACCTGATAGACAAAAACCGCTGGGACGACGGCTATTTCAACATCTGCTACACGCTTTTTGAGCCCGACGACCGCTTTACAGCAAGATACAACCACGAGCTTTACTGCGCCGGCCACCTTATGGAGGCTGCAGTTGCATACTATAACGCCACAGGCAAGGATAAATTCCTAAGAATTATGTGTGACTATGCGGATATGATTGAGAAGGCGTTTGTGACAGATAAGTGGGCGGAGTTTGACTCACCCGGCCACGAGGAAATTGAGCTTGCTCTCGTAAAGCTCTACCACGCCACGGGCGAAAAGAGATATCTTGAGCTTAGCAAGTATTTTGTGGATGTAAGGGGTCAGGAAGAAGATACCTACACCCAGGCACACAAGCCCGTGCGAGAGCAGGACGAGGCAGTCGGCCACAGCGTGCGTGCAGTTTATCTTTACAGCGGTATGGCAGACCTTGCCGCAGAATACGGCGACGAAACGCTTTTTGCCGCCGCTGACAAGCTCTTTGACAGTATGGCAAAGAAAAAAATGTACATTACGGGCGGCCTGGGTCAGACCTGTGTCGGCGAAGCATTTTTGGGCGATTACGATTTGCCCGAAACCTCCTCCTACTGTGAAACCTGCGCCGACATCGGCTACATTCTTTTTGCGCAGCGAATGAGTGCCATCAAACCCGACAGGAAGTACGACGATGCGGCTGAGCTTGCACTTTACAACGGCTTCCTCTGCGGTTTGTCGCTGGACGGCAAGGGTTTCTTCTACGATAACTCAATTGAGGTAGACCTCATCGGTATCAGCAATCCCAAGGACGGCAGACACAAGCCTTTTTACCCGATAACACAGAGGCTTGAGGTGTTTGACTGCTCATGCTGTCCGCCCAACGTTACAAGGCTTATTGCAAACATAGGCGAATTTGCCTGCTCCGAGAGTGATAACACACTCTGGCTTCACCATTTTATGAACGGTGAATTCAAGGGCGAAAGCAAGGCAATCAGCGTTGAAACCCTTTACCCCGAAAACGGTAAGATGAAAATCACCTGCTCAGGCAGTTTCACGCTTGCTCTGCGTCTGCCCGTATGGTGCAGAAATTACACTCTCAACGGCGGCAAAAACGCCGTGCTTAAGGACGACGGCTTTATCTACGTTGACGTAACCGACGGCGAGGTTATTGAATACACGCTCGATATGCCCGTACGCTTTGTTCAGGCAAATCCGCAGGTGCGCCAGTGCTGCGGCAGAGTTGCTGTGCAGAGAGGCCCCGTTGTTTACTGCGCCGAGGGTGTTGACAATCCCCTTCCGCTCAAGGGCCTTTATGTTGAACCGAAAAACGGCGCAACACTTGTTGATGCACCCGAATACGGCGTTAGCGCAATTGAGCTTGACGGCTATATCCGCCCTGCAAGCGACGAGCTTTATTATGATTATGACGAGAATTTCGTTGAGCAGAAAATAAAGCTCATCCCCTACTACGCATACGCAAACAGAGGGGAAACGGATATGCTTATTTGGCTGACAAGGAAATAACAGTTTGTCGGCGACAAACTGTAAATGAAAAATGAATAATGAAGTCGCATACGCTGATGAATAATGAATAATAAAGGATGGGCTACGCCCTTACCCATATTATATAATTCGGGTGCGGGTGTCCCGCCATCAATTATTCATTTTTCATTATTCACTATTCATTATTCATTCACAACAATTTATTCCCATACTGAACTGTAATCCGAATAACATAAATTCATTAATTGAAAGGACGTAACAACCATGCTTCACAATTCAGAACACACCAGAGACGTTATGCAGAAAATCGGCTTTCCGCAGGAGGCACAGGACTGTTTTATCAAAATGTTCAAGCTCCTTGATGAAAACAAGGAGTGGGGCGACGAGTTCGACAAGATTTACGAGGACTATATGTTCCCCAAGGCAAACGAGCTGGGCGAAAAGCTCGACAGAGTAACCGAGCTTGCAAAGAAAATGGGCAAGCCCGAGCAGACAATGCACATGGTTTTCCTGCTTTGCTGCAGTGAGGAGCTTCTCAACCGTTACCGTGAAAAGGGTCTTTCCGACAAGATGTACTACGACCATATGTGCGACCTCAAGTACAAGCTTATCGAGTGCCGCAACTGCGAAAACTGCTGGGGTACCTTCGTCGGCGGCTGGTTCCACGGCCAGTACGAGGTTGACCGTTTTGCCCTTGGTCGCTTCCAGTTTGAACTGCGTGAACTTGATGAAAAACATGACGGAAAAGTGCTTTCAAGCGGCCACGTTGTACACACAGGTGATAAATATGTCAACTTCCACATTCCGTCCTCAGGCGTTCCGCTTACAGACGAAATCCGTTTCGATTCCTACCGCCAGGCTTATGAATTCTTCAAGGATGAATTTGGCGGCGGCCCCGTGCTTTTCGGCTGCGGCTCATGGCTGCTTTACGACAAGTACCTCACATTCCTGCCCGAAAACAGCAACACGGCAAAATTCATCCGTGATTTTGAGCTGCTTGAGCAGGGCGAGAAGGAAGAATTCAACGACGGCTGGAGAATTTTCGACCGCTTCTCCGACCTGCCTGTCGAGCAGTGGCCGAGAGATACCTCGATGCGCCGTGCCTTTGCAGAATATGTTGAGGCAGGCGGCAAAACAGGCCACGGCTTCGGCGTAATTCTGTTTGACAAAGACCACATCGTAAGATAATCGAAGATTAAATGAGAGTTCTTAACCTTAAAGCCTATGATTACCGCAACCTTGCCCGGCTGGATTATACCCCGGGCGAGGGTGTGAACATAATCTGCGGCGAAAACGGCCTGGGAAAAACAAACTTAATAGAGAGTATATGGCTTTTCACGGGCTGCCGCAGCTTCAGAAGCCTGAAGGATAAGGACGTTGTGCGTTTCGACACACAGCAGGCACGGCTTGAAATGGAATTTTATTCGGGCAACCGTGTCAAAAACGCCGTTATAACGGTTGATGAGAAGCGCCACGCAGAGCTTAACGGCATTTCTCTGCCCTCGGGCAGGAAAATGAACGGCGAATTCACCTGCGTTGCGTTTACTCCGCTTCACCTGTCCATTGTCAAGGAAGGCCCCGAGGAAAGACGCAAATTTCTTGACATTGCCTTGAGCCAGTTGAAGCCTAATTACGCAAAAAACTTACTTGAATACAACAAGATTTTAGCCCAGCGCAACGCCACACTCCGTGCGGCAAGAGATAACCCTTCTTTCCTTGCAATGCTCGATATATGGGACGAGGAGCTTGCGCAGAAGGGTGCGGTTATAATCGACAGCCGTATGCGCTGCCTTGAAAGCCTGAAGGAGTTTGCCTGCCCTGCCTACGATGAAATTTCCTCTGGCAAGGAAGCACTTGCCCTGCGCTACAAGGAGTACACCCGTGAAAAGGCGCAGGGGCGACAAGAGATATACGAAAGCCTTATCAACGCTCTGCGTGAAAAGCGTGAGAGCGACGTTGAACGCTGCGTTACAAGCGTAGGCGCACACAGAGAAGAGTTTTCAATTGAGCTTTCGGGCAAAAGCGCCCGTAATTTCGGCTCGCAGGGTCAGCAGAGAAGTGCCGCACTTTCGCTCAAATTAGCGGAAGCGGATTTAATCGCAAAAGCCACGGGTGAAGAGCCCGTAATTCTGCTGGACGATGTTTTCAGCGAGCTTGATCCGTTAAGGCAGAAATACGTTGTCAGCCGCCTGCAGAACAGGCAGGTTTTCATCACCTGCTGTGACGAGGAAAACCTTGTCCACATGGAAGGCTTAAATGTTAAAGTAGAACGACTTGAACAGTTGGAGAAATAAATTATGTACGATAATTGGGAACAGCTTAAAAACGACTGTATGGGCTGCACAAAATGCCCCCTTGCCGCAACGAGAACAAAGCTTGTTTTCGGCGTAGGCAACGAAACCGCAAAGGTGCTTTTCATTGGCGAAGGCCCAGGCGCAAACGAGGATTTACAGGGTGAGCCCTTTGTCGGCAGAGGCGGTCAGCTTCTCGACAAATTCCTTGCCGCAGTTGACCTTGACAGAAAAAAGAACATCTACATTGCAAATATGGTAAAATGCCGTCCGCCGCAAAACCGTGACCCCTCCCCCGAGGAGCAGAACGAGTGCATCGGCTGGCTTCGTGAGCAGACAAGACTACTCAAGCCGAAAATCATAGTCTGCCTTGGCAGAATTTCGGCAACAAGACTCATTTCACCCGATTTCAAGGTAACAAAACAGCACGGTCAGTTCTTCGATAAAAACGGAACCCTTATGATGGGCACGTTTCACCCGGCAGCCTTGCTTCGTAATCCCAACCAGAAGCCGGAAGCGCTGGAGGACTTTATTGCGCTTCGAGAGAAGATTATGGAAGTGTGTCCTGAAACTTACGAGATTTAAGCTCGAGTGCAAAGTGTAAAATTGTGGGAGGGCTTCGCCCTCAGCCGAATTTTTAAAAAACTACTATCTCATATTTATTATCTTTATATCTCTTATCTTACATTGATTTTAAAATACCGATTAGATGATAGATAAGAGATAGTATTTGAAAGATAATAATTGTTTTAACTCAACAGATAACTGAGGCTTTTATAATGTCATTCATTACAGCAATAACAGAAATATTTTCATATCCGTTTTTGCGCACACCGTTATTGGTGGGCATACTTGTGTCGCTCTGTGCGGCGTTGCTCGGGTCGGTGCTTGTGCTCAAGCGCTTTTCAATGATTGGTGACGGACTTTCACATGTCGGCTACGGTGCGCTTTGCGTTGCGGCGGCGGCAGGAATTGCTCCGCTTAAAATCGCCATACCCGTAGTTATCGTTGCGGCGTATTTTCTGCTTCGCATAAGCCGAAACAGCCGCATTAACGGCGACAGCGCAATAGCGCTTATTTCGGGCACAGCCATTGCCGTGGGCGTGCTGACGGTCAAGCTCGCAGGCAATGTGAATATAGATGTCGGCAGCTATATGTTCGGCAGTATCGTTGCGGTAAACAGCAGCGACGTGACGGTGAGCATAATTCTTTCCGCCGTTGTAATACTGATGTATGCGCTGATGTACAAAACCGTTTTCAGCGTAACCTTTGACGAGAGCTTTGCCAAGGCAACGGGCACAAGGGTTTCGTTTTACAACACGGTCATAGCTCTGCTGACTGCTGTTACGATAGTTGTGGGTATGCGCCTGATGGGTGCAATTCTCATTTCCTCACTTCTCATTTTCCCGTCGCTTACCGCAATGCGCTTTTTCCGCTCGTTCAGAGGCGTTGTGCTCTGCTCGGCGGTCGTATCAACGCTCGGCTTTTTCCTCGGCTTTGTTGCCGCCTACCGCTTCGATTTGCCGACAGGCGCAAGCGTAGTTGCCGTAAACGCAATTATGTTCGTGCTGTTCAGCATTGCAGGAAAAATCAAGCAAAGGTTATCTAAAAAGAATTGTTGTTGAGGATAATAATATGGATTTGCAAGCCGTACTCCAGCAATATATTGAAGCCTGCCATATCTACGGAAGCGGCTTAGAGCATGGAGAAGATCATAAACTTGTCAACAAAGCTTACTCTGTTATAATTAAAAATATTGGTATACTAATGTCCAGCGAAGAAGGCATAACCCTTGCAAAGGCACAGCTTTATAATGAGGATTTTTATGTTGCTGCCACGACTGCTTCCCTGCTAATTTTTGATTATAAAAGAGAGTGTAAAAAAGTACTTAAATCCGTTATAAAAAACAAGGGTGTATTTGCCTTTTCAATGGAGTTCTTCTATAAAGAATGGAAAAAAGGCAACATGAAAAAGATGTATTAATTAAACAATTTAATTTCAACATATAAATCTATTACCGAAAGGAGAAACCGTTATGAAGGTTTCCGAAATTATGAAAGTGCTTGATGCCGAGCTGGTTTACGGCGAGGAATTTCTGGACAGAGAGGTTCATTCCGCCTGCGGCAGCGATATGATGAGCGACGTGCTGGCTTACGTCAAGGAGCAGGCTGTACTGCTGACGGGTCTTGTTAATCCGCAGGTTGTACGCACGGCTGAAATGATGGATATGAAGTGCATCGTTTTTGTCCGCGGCAAAAGCCCCGACCTCGGTATGATTGACCTTGCCGAGGAAAACGGAATTCCCCTGCTCAAAACCAAGCGTGAAATGTTCACCTCCTGCGGTATTCTTTACGAAAACGGTCTGCGCGGCGGCGCACACAGACCCGAATAAGGGAGGGCAGACGGTATGAGTGAAGCTATAAAGTTGCATTACGATGTTGACGGCAGGGACTTCACACGTGCAGGTGAGGCTTCCGGCAAAATCAAAAAAACGCTTAAGGATATAGGCTTTCCGCCCGAAATTATCCGCAACACGGCAATTGCCGTTTACGAGGCGGAAATCAACCTTGTAATTCACGCAGGCGGCGGCGAAATTGACGTTGAAATCGCCCCCGACTACGTTGAGGTTGTTCTCACCGACCACGGCCCGGGCATTGAAAACGTTGAGCTTGCAATGCAGGAGGGCTACTCCACCGCCCCCGACCAGGTGCGTGCGCTGGGCTTCGGCGCAGGTATGGGCCTGCCCAACATTAAAAAATATACAGATGAAATGAAAATTGATACCGTCCTTGGGAAAGGCACGGTTATGACACTTAAAATTTACGTTAAGTAAATTTTAAGTAAATGCAAAGTGCAAAATGCATAATGCAAAATTAAGGGTCGCTACGCTCCGATTATAATTTTATAATGGGTGAGGGCGTAGCCCTCCCACAATTTTGCACTTTACACTTTGCATTTTGCACTTCAAAAATGCTGCAATTCAGGAGGAAGAAATGTCGGATTTTTACCACTCCGTTCGGTTGGATTCGGAAAAGTGCCGTGGCTGTACAAACTGCATCAAGCGTTGTCCCACGGGCGCAATCCGAGTGCGTGAGGGTAAGGCGCATATAATCAAAGAACGCTGTATTGACTGCGGCGAATGTATCCGTGTGTGCCCGTACCACGCAAAATCAGCCGAATACGATTCACTTGAAGAAATACATAAATTCAAATACAAGGTTGCCGTGCCTGCGCCTGCGCTTTACGGCCAGTTCAACAACCTTGACGACGTGGACTACGTGCTGACCGCGCTTAAAAAGCTCGGCTTTGACGACGTTGTTGAGGTTGCAAAGGCGGCAGAGCTTGTAAGCGATGCCACGAGGAAGCTTTTTGAGCAGGGTATACTCAGAAAGCCGGTAATTTCTTCCGCCTGCCCTGCGGTAGTAAGGCTGATAAGGGTAAATTACCCCAACCTTATCGAACACGTTGTACCGCTGACCTCACCTATGGAGGTTGCAGGAGGAATAGCAAGAGAAAAGGCAAGGAAGGAAACGGGCTTAAGCGATGAGGATATCGGCGTGTTTTTCATTTCGCCGTGCCCTGCTAAAATCACGGCGCTCAAATCCCCCGTCTGCCTTGAAAAATCCAACCTCAACGGCGCAATTGCGATTAAGGATATCTACCCTGCCCTTGTGCACGAGATGAACCACCTGACCGAAACACAGTCAATTAAAGATTCGGGGGTTATCGGTGTCGGCTGGGCTACGGGTGGCGGTGAGGCAAACTCACTTCTCAAGGACAACTGCCTTGCGGCGGACGGAATTGACAACGTAATAAACATTCTCAACGAGCTTGAGGACGAAAAGCTGCCCGATATTGATTTTATCGAGCTCAATGCCTGCACGGGCGGCTGTGTGGGCGGTGCGCTGACCTATGAAAACCCCTATGTTGCAAAGGCAAGAATTAAGCGCCTTCGCAAATATCTGCCCGTTTCCTGCAACCGCCTTGACACGTCAGACGTGCCCGACAGTATGTTCTGGCACAAGGCACTTCAGGCAACAGACGTTATGAAGCTGGCGGACACCGTGCCCGAGGCTATGAGAAAGATGGCACAAAAGCGTGAAATTCTCGATAAGCTGCCCGGTCTTGACTGCGGCACCTGCGGTGCGCCCTCATGTGCGGCACTTGCGGACGATATAGTCAGGGGCTTTGCTTCGGAAAAGGACTGCGTTTTCAGGCTGCGTGACCAGCTCAGCGGAGTTGACCGTGAGCTTATCCCTGCACCCTACAGAGCAAAAGAAAGGGACGAATAATTATGAATGTCAAAAATCTTATTGATGAATTTTCGCTTGAGGTTCTCTGCTGCGGTGAGCTTGCAGAGGAAAAGCAGATTACGGGCGGCTACTGCGGCGACCTTTTGAGCTGGGTTATGTCCAAGGCAAAGGAAGGCGATTGCTGGCTGACCGTTATGGGTAACGTCAACTCCGTAGGCGTTGCCGTGCTTGCCGATGTTGCCTGCATACTGCTCACGGAAAACGCCGTGTTTGACGATGACGCCCTCACCCGTGCAAAGCAGAACGGCGTAATCGTACTGCGTAGCAAGGAAAGCGCATTTGACCTGGGCGCAAAGATAGCAAAGCTGATATGAGCCTGTTTTACGATTTTCACATTCACTCCTGCCTCTCCCCCTGTGCAGAGGAGGATATGACACCGTACAACCTCGTAAACCTTTCGGCTATTATGGGTATGGAGGCTATAGCTCTCACCGACCACAACTCCTGCCAGAACTGCGGCGCGGCAATGCGAGCAGGCGAGCAGGCAGGCATAACCGTAATACCCGGAATGGAGCTTTGCACCTGCGAGGAGGTGCACGTAGTCTGCCTTTTTGAAGAGCTGAAGGCGGCAGAGGAGTTTTCCGATTTTGTTCTGCGTGGTGCTCCGCAGATTAAGAACAGACCCGAAATTTTCGGCACGCAGTTAATAATGGATGAAACCGACAAAATTCTCGGCGAGCAGGAAATACTGCTGACAATGGCGAGCAGTATTTCAATTGATGACGTTGAGAAACTGGTTGACGGCTATGGCGGAGTATGCTATCCTGCACATATAGACCGAAGCAGCTACAGCGTTATTTCCAACCTCGGTATGATTACACCCGAAATGGGCTTTGAGGTTGCCGAGGTTTCACCTATGGGCGATGTGCACGCTCTGAAAGAGAAATTCCCCGTGCTGAACAATATGAAAATTCTCACCTCGTCGGACGCTCACAGGCTTGAAAGCCTGCGCCCGGCAGAATTGAGCCTGCATACGGAAAACAACATAAAAAGCATAATCCGACACCTTAAAAACAGATAAAGAAAGGAAAGAGAAAAATGAAAAAAGGACTTTGTATTCTGCTTGTTTTTGCCGTAATTTTCTGCCTTGCAGCCTGCGGCAAAAACAACAAGGGCGAAATTTACACACCGCCCCACACAGAGGTTATAACCTTTGAGGACGGTGAAAGTGCCGTTTACGAGGTTGTGACTAACGAAAAGGGTGAGCCCGTAACCGACAAGGACGGTATTACCGAGCTTGCACCCTATGACCCGCCCGTAACCGAGGACGGCGGCTACATCGTAACCACTCCCGAGGGTGAAACAATAAAGCAATCGCAGACAACGGTTGCACAGAGTGTTGTTGTTGACCAGGATATCGTTGACCTTGACACCACGGCACCCTCTTCAACCTCTTTAAACGAAACCGCAACCAAAGCTGACACAACAACAAACAAAGAAGAAACAACCACAAAGCCTGCCGAAACCTCAACAAAATCCGACGGCGGTGCACTCCAGACCCCCAACACCGACAAGGAGCCCACCACACTCAAGGAAATTCCCGAGGGTGAAACCTACGCCCTCAACGGTACACTTTCAAAGGAAGATGCACAAAAGCTGGTTGGCATACTCAATATCCCCAATCCCTTTGATGCAGCACTCAGTTCAGGCGATTTCTACTTTGCGGAAGAAAAGCTGCCCGACTACCTTGCAAGCATTGAAAACGCAGTAAGACGCATCAAGGAAGACAAAAAGCTGTACAAATATGTCGGCAATCAGAATTTGCAGATGTGGTACGACTATATGGTCGAAGCCGCTGACAGATACGCCGTATTTATGGGTGTTGTAAGAGGCACGGAAGGCGAAAAACCGTCCAAGGCTTTCTTTGCAACCTATGAGGATTTCCAGAATTACTACCGCTACTCCCTGCAAATTTATTACCATATGCAAAACGGTGCAGAAAGAATTATGTATTCATAATATAACATTCACAAAAAAGCTCTCCCCGTATCGGATACGGAGAGAGCTTTTTAAGGTATGTATGCATTAATAAGGAGAAGATTTATTACAAGCGCCTTGGCAGGAGTCCGCATACGGACAGCCTATACACTTTTTGCCGCTTTTCTTTGCCTTATAGATATACAAGGCGGCAAGCACAACAATTATTGCAACAACTGCAATTATAATATAGTTTTCCATCCGTACACTCCCTTCTAAAAATGTCCTTGAAATTATTTCTTTGCTGTAACAGCCTTCACGGCTTTTTCAGCGTTTTCTTTTTTTGCCGATTTCTCCGCTTTTATTCCGAGCACGGCAAGAATTGCGGCAAACACCGCAACGGCTATAAATCCGCCTGCAACACCTGCGCCGAAAGCACCCGTTGTAATCAGTGTACCAAGCTGATATACAAGGAAGCCAACCGTAAAGCCGGTGCCGAGCTGAAGACCTATGCCTGCGAAGAGCCACTTTGCGCTTTTGAGCTCGCTGTTCATTGCGCCGATTGCCGCAAAGCAGGGCGGTGAATAGAGGTTGAACATAAGGTAAGCCAGAGCGGCAACCCTTGTAATTGCCATAACGCCTGCAACCTCGCCGCCTGCACCGTCCAGCATCGAAAGCTCTTCGGCATCGATCAGGTTTTCAAGCCCGACAAAGCACACGGCAAGCGTACCGACGACGTTTTCCTTTGCTATAAAGCCCGTAATTGCCGCCGCAGCAAGCTGCCACGAAAGCACACCCACAACAGGCAAAAGAAGATATGCAAACGGGCCTGCAATTGAAGCGAGGATTGATGTGTCCGCAGTTTCGGCAGGAGCAAAATTCCAATTAAAGCTCTGCATAACCTGAACGGCTGTGTTGCAAAGCAGAATTATTGTAGCCGCCTTAATTATGTATTCCTTACCACGGCTGAGCATTGCCGATGCTGCCCTTGCAAAACTCGGAAATTTATATTCGGGAAGCTCGATAATGAAGAACGACCTCTTTGCGCCTGCGCCCGTGATTTTGTTTATAACAAGTGCACCAAAGAAAATTATTACTATGCCCACAAAATACATCAGCGGGCCTACCCACGAGGCGTCCTCAAAGAATGCGCCTGCAAAAAGGCCGATAACGGGCAGCTTTGCTCCGCACGGCATAAAGGGCGCAAGCAAGGCTGTTGCCCTGCGCTCACGCTCGTTTCGGATTGTGCGGCAGGCCATAACGCCCGGCACGGCACAACCTGTACCCACAACAAATGGAATGACGGATTTTCCGCTTAAGCCCACCTTTTTGAAAATCGGGTCAAGCACGACGGAAACACGTGCCATATATCCGCAATCCTCAAGCAGAGCAATGAGGAAGTACATAACCATAACAAGCGGAAGGAAGCCGATGACGGCAATTACACCGCCGATTACACCGTCTACGAGGAGAGCGTAAAGAAGCTCATTTGCGTTTGAAAGCATACCGCCGACAGCCTCCTGACCCTTTTCGAGCAAAGCGGTAAGCCAATCGGCTATCCACACACCCGGGCCTGCCTGCGAAATCCAGAAAACAAGGAACATAATCACGGCAAAAATCGGTATGCCGAGAAATTTGTTTGTAAGCACGGAATCTATTTTATCGTGAATATTTCTGTCCCTTGTGAAAACCTTGCGCTTTTCAACAGCCTTAACAATTCCGTTTACAAACTCAAAACGCCTTCTGTCCGCCGCTTTGACGGATGCCCTATCGTTCATGTTGACATAGCCCTCGTTATATGGGGCTTTCTGTCCCCTGCCGACAAGCTCAACGGCAGCTTTTACAGCCTCTTCAAGTCCTTCACCCGTTGTGGCAACCGTCATAAACACGGGACAGCCGAGCTTAGCCGAAAGAGCCCTTGTGTCAATATCGGTTTCCTTTTTCTCGTTTACATCGCTTTTATTCAGCGCAACAACAACGGGAATATTGAGTTCAAGCAGCTGCGTTGTGAAGAAAAGACTTCGGCTTAAATTTGTTGCATCGACCGTGTTTATAATTACGTCCGGCTTTTCGTTTTTGATGTATGTGCTTGTCACACTCTCCTCGGAGGTAAAGGGTGACATAGAATATGCGCCGGGCAAATCAACCGCCGTGAGCGCCGCACCGCCGTATAAACTTTTTCTGACTGCGTGTTCCTTTTTGGCAACGGTAACGCCTGCCCAGTTGCCGACCTTTTCATTCTGACCGGTAAGGGCGTTGTACATTGTAGTTTTACCGCTGTTGGGATTTCCCGCCAAAGCTATACGCATTCGGTGCTCCTCCTTAATAAAATACTGTTTGCTTTCGGTTAGTTAAGGCTAACCGTATTCTGCAAAAAAGCAATCATACGATTACTTACTGTTTTATATATCAAATTTATATATCAAAAACTCTGATTGCTTCGGCAAGCTGACGGTCGATACAGTATCTGCTGTCCTTGACAGACATTACGCAGGTGCTGCGCTGACGTGTCACAACCGTTACGGGCTCACCGCTGTAACAGCCCAGCGAAAACAAAAAAGCATCAAGCTCTTCGTCTTCGGTGTCGATACGGTCAATTACATATTCTTTTCCTTGCTGTACCGAGAGCAGATTCATATCATCACCGCCATTATTATAGTCGTTAGCCAATGCTAACTACCTAAATTATACAGTTACGGCTTGCGAAAGTCAACGCATTTGACGGGTGTTTTTAAATTTCGGCAGTATGCCGAAAAGTTAGCCCACGCTAACCTCTGCCGTTTGTATATTTCGACCATCTGCTTGAAATATATGCCCTCTTATGTTATTGTATTTAACGGGAGTGATTCTATGGACAACTTTATTCACATAGGCTACAACAATTTCTCAGGCCAAGTTGGCAAAACGGAGTTCTGCGACCCTGCAAAAATGGGAGCCGACTTTATTTTCTGCCACTTTGACCCGATAGGCAAAACACTCAAAGAAGAGTGCGAATTTGCTGCCGATGTTGCAAAGCATATAAAGGATATGGGGCTTGATTTCATTGCAAATTTTGAGTTCCCTAACTTTTCCGATTACAATCAGACAACAGACGGCTTTGACTGGTGCAACAACCCCGACGGCACACACCGCCTCAACCTGCCCGAAGAATATGTCAGGGCTCTTGCAAGTCAGGGCAACCTTATCGGCATCACCCATGACGAAATGGAGCATATACTGATTAACAACAACCTTTCCATAACGCTCAACAAAAACGCCAGAAACCGCCTGCCGATGTTCCTGCCTGCCAACACAACAGACGTAGTTGAGCAGGGTGAAGTTTGCAGCAGACAGTTCAGGGAATATGCGGACAGCTTCCGCTCAATGGGAGCACCCGTTTTCGGCGGTGAACACGTTTTCCCCGTGCTGTACCACACCTTTGCAAGAAACGGAATAATTCCCAACTTCAAATCGCAGAAGGAAAGCTACTCCAACCTGCAGTTTTCCGTTGCGGCAGGTGCGGCAATGCAGTACGGCACCGAGCTGTGGAACTGCATCGACCTTTGGCACAAGCTCACCTACCCCGGTCACACGGCAGACGAAATGTACCACAACCTCGTTTTCTCCTATATGATGGGCGTTGACAGGGTTTATGTCGAAGCCTCCAATCAATTCTATGACGGGGACAAGCTCACCGATTACGGCAAAGCCTATAAAAAATTCATAGATGAATACAAAAACAAGGCACGCAGCTATACCGTAAGAGATTACAAGCCCGAAATCGGCATCATCCGCTACGACGACACCTACTGGGGTCAGGGTGACCCGATAGCCTGGCGCAAAATCCTTTTCGGCAACAAAAAAATAAAGCCCGACAAACGGGCAAAGGAATGGGTGCGTGTTTTTCGCCTGATAACCCACAGGGAAACGAGCAGGCACGCCATAAACTGGAACAGAATTTCGCCGTGGTCGCTCAAGCCCCACCGTTCGTTTGCCTCAATGAACGGCACGGCAGTTTTCGATGACAGAGTGGAAAAAGACAAGCTCTTATCTTTAAAGCTCTGCTTCCTGTGCGGCTATCACATAAGCGAAAAAACGCTTAAAGCAGTCGGCGAGCTTGTAAAAGAAAACGGGCTCACTGTCGTTACCTCCAAACGCTTTGCACCCGAACACATCAAGGCAAAGGGCAGCTTCACAAAGATAAATGACGGCAAGGGCTGCTGGATAGTAACCAACCGCTTCGACTCCAAAATGCTCAAAAAAGCTGTGTCGCAATTTCTCGGCAACAAGGGTGAAATGACCTACCGCTTCGGCGACAAAAAATTCACGTTCAAAATTTCCGAAAACGGCGAAACTTTTGAGATGATATAAAAATCAGCAACAATTAACCCCATTCGGACAGCCCTGTTGACTGTCTGAACGGGGTTAAATTCATTTTATCGGAACAAGTCCGAATGACTGCCTACTCTGTAAAGCATCAAAACAAGCACATCGTCAATTACCTCATATACAAGCAACCAATCGGGCTCAATATGGCACTCACGGCAACCCTTATAATTACCTGTAAGGTCGTGGTCACGGTATTTTTCTTCAAGAGGCTCTCCGTTTGCAAGCTTTTCAATAACGGCAAAAAGCTTTTCCGTGTCCTTGCCCTGCTTCTTGGCGAGCTTCAAATCCTTTTTGAACTGCGTTGTAAATCTGACCTCGTACTTCATACCTCAAGTGCCGCCCTTAAATCTGCCATATTGTCGTACCCGACAGCATTTTTATCATGAGCAAGCGTTCTGCCCTCACGGATTGCGGCAGCAGTAGTTTCGTTGGGAACATTCAGTTTCACTTCAAAGGGTATGCCGTTTTCCCTTATAGCCTGTCTTAAGAAGATATTAACAGCAGTAGTCATATTAAGCCCAAGCGCATCAAAAATCTTTTCAGCCTGAGCTTTAACCTCTTTATCCGTGCGGATATTCAGATTAGTGGACTCCATACAATACACCTCCGTTATCATTCTATGCATATTGTAACGCATTATGCGCACAATGTCAACACAGGTTATATCAAACACACAAAAAAAACAGCCATATCAGATTATATCTAATACGGCTGTCCTTGATTTTTTAAAGTGTTTCGATAACGATTGTGTTGATTACAACATCCTCAACGGGCTTGTCGCCACGGGCTGTCTTTACGTTTGCTATAGCATCGACAACATCCATACCCTCGAAAACCTGGCCGAAAACGGTGTGCTTGTAATCGAGCCACGGTGTGCCGCCGACAGCCTTGTAATTCTCGACTGTTTCGGTGGGGAAGCCTCTGTCGGAAAGCTGTTCCATCTGCTCAACAAGGTCACGGCTGACCTCATCTGCCTGAACGATGAAGAACTGGCTGCCGTTTGTGCCGGGGCCTGCGTTTGCCATTGAAAGAGCACCACGCAGGTTATGAAGGTCTGTGCAGAATTCATCCTCAAAGGTGCTGCCCCAGATGCTTTCGCCGCCGCAGCCTGTGCCTGTCGGGTCACCGCCCTGAATCATAAAATCGTTGATTACACGGTGGAAAATAAGGCCGTCGTAATAGCCGTTCTTTGCGTGTGTTGTGAAATTCTCAACCGTCTTGGGTGCCGCCTCGGGGAAAAGACGGATTTTGATATCGCCCATAGAGGTTTTCATTGTTGCTACGGTTTCGCCCGAAACGGGCTTTGCAAGCTGTGAAATCATTTTAATTCTCCTTTATTTTACTGCGTCAAATGCATTATATGTGTAGAAAGTCATTCTGAAGTTTACGTCATCGGCAAGGTCGTGCTCTTTGTAGTATTCATCGCCGAACCAGAAGGTTGCAACGTACAGACCCTTTCTGTCGCCTGCCCAGGAAGAATTGAAGGTATCCTCACCAAGTGTTTCGGGCAGTCTGTCCTCGGTCTTTACAAGGCCGAGACCGCTCGGGTCGTAAATTTCAAAGCCTGCCTTTTCAAGCTCAAGAATATATGCTCTGTAATCCTCGTAGCTCATATCCTTAACGGCAAACTCATAAACATAACCCTGGTCGTTCTTCTTTTCGTTGTAAAGGTCAACACGGTCAACCGGGCCCGGAACATCGCCGAAAAGAAGGTTGTCGGGCCAATCAAAGCCGGGGGCTTTTTTCGTGCTTTCGGTGGTGTTGACGTCGGGGGTCTTGTCACCGCAGGCGGCAAAGCAGAACACCATTGAAAGTACAAGCAGCGCACAAAGTATTTTCTTCATTTTGTTCATCCGTCCTTTTAAAAAAGTTACTCATAATATTATAATTGCTAATATGCTTTTTTGCAAGCAAAAGCCCGTTTTTTATATAAAGATTTTTGTGATTTCAAATATTTTTCCCTCTAATTATAAAAAACACTTGCAAATAACCGAAACTTTGTTTATAATATATCGGTAACTTAAATATTTGCTGGTGTGGCTCAATGGCAGAGCAGCTCATTCGTAATGAGCAGGTTGCAGGTTCGATTCCCGTCACCAGCTCCAGAAAAAACCACTTCTTCGGAAGTGGTTTTTTCAATGATATCCGTTCCTCCCGAAACGGGTGATACATCTTCGCTATGATATCGCTCTTCAAGCGATGATATACGCTTTGCGTATGATGGGAACGGATATTATATCATACTTGCACAGCAAGTATATCATACGGCATAGCCGTATATCATATCGCATAGCGATACTTCATTGAAAAGTAAATTTATTTGTGATACAATTATTTTAAGAAGGTGATTTTGATGGATGAAAAATATATTTCCGATTTCATAACCGAAAATCTGTCATTGCATGACAAAAAAATTGCCCTTGACTTTGTTGATTTTCTCAAAAATCAGGGCTGCGAGCTTATTAAGGACAACGGCTACTGGAAAAACAAAATATACTATCTTGTAAAGTGGCAGAACAAATATGTTTGCTTTATTGCGATAAAAGACCCCGACGAGCCTCACAACCGTTGGACGGTGTGGTCGGACGATATGAGTTCGGATTTTCTTTCAATACAGGAAGAAGATGTTTCCTTAAAGCAATCGGCTTGGACTCACGTTGATTTATGCGGAAAATGCGGCAGCTGCGGCGGCGGAAGAAAGAAGATAATTTTCGGCAAAACATTCGACAATGTCTGCGGCTGTACATTCAGGTTTGATAACCCCAACAGCAACGACTTAACCACTTTGAAAAAAATTGCTGAAATAAGAATAAAAGAAATTGACAAAATGTAATTTGTTGAATATAATAAAGGTGTAAGGCGCTACCGACAGACGGTTTCGCCCTCAAACAATTGGATTATTTAAGAAAATAACCGCTCGTGTTTTGCAGGCAGGGCGGTTATTTCTTTTTTATTGTGTATATGTAGCCTGTAGCAAGCACTAAAATCAGCGCAAACATTACAAGATATTCCATACGCAATCACCCCCTTACGAGGGCAAAGAGTGAAACCGCCTATCCGTTATAGGTAACACCTTACGAATTAGATTATAAACACTCCTCTGATAAATGTCAACAACAGCCGCTTCGCTGATGAAGAATGAATAATTTTGACTCAATTAATCTGTTGTGATATAATTATACAAACAATTTATAGTTAAAGAAGGTGGGCTGTGTATGGTTGAACTGCGAACAATAACCAAAGATAATTTTGAAGACGTCATCAGCTTAAATGTATCAGAACATCAAAAAGCGTTTGTATCTTCAACCGCTCACTCACTTGCACAGGCATATATTTATCGGGATACAGCTTTTCCGTTTGCAATTTATGCTGATAACACCGTGATTGGCTTTATAATGCTTGGTTATTATGAAGAGAAAAAGCAATACACCCTTTGGAAATTTCTGATTGATAAAAATTATCAAAACCAAGGGTATGGAAAAATTGCGCTCAAAAAGGGAATAGAATACTTAACAGATACACTTGGTGCCAAAGAAATTTATGTCGGAGTTTCTTCGGAAAACGTTGTAGCAAAACAGTTGTACTCTTCTGTCGGATTTAAGGCAACAGGGCTTGTTGAAAACAATGCGGAAGAAATGAGATATATTTTTTAGAGGTGATTTCTAATGAAATATTCAGAGTTGCTTGATTATTGTCTTTCAAAAAACGGTGCATATATTGACCATCCGTTTGGTCCGGAAAGCGATATAATTAAGGTTGAGGGTAAAATTTTTGCACAGTTATTTATTCTCAAAGGAACAGAAACTGCAACCTTAAACTGTGAGCGTATGACGGGAGATTTATACAGGCATCTGTATCCGGGCGTTATCGTCAGAGGATATCATTGTCCTCCCGTGCAGCAACCGTATTTTAACAGTTTCCCTATTGACAGCGTTCCTGATGAACTTATTTTTGAAATGACTGACCACAGTTATGTAACTGTGGTTGGTAAACTTCCTAAGTACAAACAAAAGAAATTATTGGGTGAAGTTGTAAAATGAAAATAGAATTAAATCAGTTAAATGCTAATATGTCTGAACAAGAATACGAAATGCTGCAAGGTATTCTTGACAAAGAAAACGGATTTATGAATCCGGCATACAACCTGTCCTATGAAGAATATAAAGAATGGCTGAAAACCGCAGACAACCATTCCAAAGGTTTGGATTTACCCGATGGGTGGATACCGTACACTACTTATATTTTATATATCGATGACGTCCCTGTAGGATACGGCAGAATAAGGCACTCGTCATCCGAATATTTAGAAAATGTTGTCGGTGCAGGAAACCTCGGGTACGGAATTTCAAAAGCATATCGCAGAAAGGGATACGGAAGCATTCTGTTCAAGGAATTATTAAAGAAATGCAAAGATTTCGGATATACCGAAATAAAATTATTTCCGCTAAAAACAAATGAAGCAACCGTAAAAATTATGATTAAAAACGGTGGAAAAATAATCAGAGATTTTAAAGAAGAAAAGTACATTATATCAATTCCGACAGACTAACACTTATAAATAAACTGCCAAGGTCAGCTTAACATCCGGAGCAAATCGAGACACTTTTTTGAACTAAAGGTGTCGTTTATTTTCCAAATAAAAAATGATAAAATTAAAATGCTCATATATTAGCACCAATAAATAAAAATTTTAAAAGGAGACTGATAAATAATGAAGAAAAAAGTTATTGCTTTATTGCTCAGTATCTGCATTTTATTCTCCTGCACGGCTACGGCATTTGCAGCCGAAACGGGAGCAGAGCTTTACAAGATTTATGATGACGATATGCTCTTTGAGCAGGAAAAGGAGGCTGTTTTTGCAGGCAAAGCGCCTGCAGGAAGCACAGTTTCTGCCGAGCTTTTCAGTGCTGACGGCAGGAGTGTGGCTTCGGGCGAAGCCGTTGCCGACGAAAGCGGAAAATTTACCGTTTCCTTTGTCGCTCCCAAGGGCAGCTTTGAGGAATACACCGTTGTGCTCAAGTGCAATTCCGTTGAGTTTGCCTCCCTTGAAAGAGTTGTTTTCGGCGAATTGTGGCTTGCCGGCGGTCAGAGTAATATGATGTATCCTCTCGGTCAGGCTCTTTCCGCAAGGGAGGACTTTGAAAACTCCGTTAAGCAGAGCAAATGGATAAGGGCTATGCTTTCCGAAGCCTATGCGGCTGACGGCAAGGTCTCCGCCACACCGCACGAGGATATACCCGACGCCAACTGGATTACGGGCGAAGACCCCGGAATCTACGGCATGAGTGCCGTAGGCTTCTTTTTTGCGGAGGAATTGCTTGAAGCGCTCGATATGCCCATAGGCATACTCAACATTTCTCTCGGCGGCACTTCAATCGGCACCTGGCTTTCCCGTGAGGCTATTGACAGCGACGAACAGGTTAAGAACGATTTCCTTTCCGATGAATATGTAACAAAATACATTCCCGCCGAGAGCTGGGTTGAAACCGAAGTCGACTACGGCTTTGATATGACAGTTAATTACAACCTGCGTATGCAGGCGGTAAAGCATTTCAGACCCTCGGGCATAGTGTGGTATCAGGGCGAATCCGATATTATGGGTCTGTGGTCACCGGAGCGCTATGCAAGAGCCTTCGACCTTTTCCAGCGCTCCTACACTGAGCTTTTTGAATACCAAGACGGGCTTATGCCGATAATTTTCACACAGCTTGCACCTTATTACTATTCGGTAAACGGCGGCTGGCAGCTGCCCGAGTGGAACCTTGCTCTTTCCGATTTACAGAAAGCACGCCCCGACTCAAGGGCAATGGTGACAATCAACGACCTGCCCGGAACCTACATTCCCGAAGCGGGCCCGATTCACCCCGAGCACAAGGAGGAAATCGGCGACCGTATGGCAGAGAGTGCAGTTGATATGCTCTACGGCGGCAACGCAGCTTATACGGCGGCAAGCCTTGACTCCGCCGAAATCCGTGACGGCAGTATTTATGCGACATTCACAAACTTTGCTGACGGCATTGCCGCTGACGGTACTCCCGACGGCTTTGCAATCTGCGGCAGTAACGGCGTTTACGTTAAAGCCGAAGCCGAAATTGTTTCCGCAAATACTGTTAAGATTTGGGCAGACTGCGTTGAAAGCCCCGTTTCGGCAAGCTACGGCTACTGCGTCAGCAACGGCAACGCTAACCTATATTCCGTCAAGTCCGGCGAAAAGTTTATGCCTGTCAGTTTGTTTGTAACAGACCCGACCTACAGCGAGCAGTACTGGATTGAAAAGCCGTGGGCAGAATGTGAAAGCGGCACGGTATGGCACTACAACAACGAATTTCAGACAGGTAATTACAGCAGCTGGTCCGTTGAAAACGCCGAAATCACTTTCAATTCTGCCGACGCTTACAGCGGCAGCAACGGTATGAATATAAAGGCAAACGAAAAATCCTTCTCCGTTTCTCCGTCAAGAATTCATGAGGATAGTTTTGAGCCTTCAAACTTCAAGGACGCTGAAACCTGCTTCAAAAATTACGGCACAGTAAGCTTCTATGTACGTAACAACGGCACGGCAGACATCACCTTTGACGGGCTGAGGCTTTACGAAAACAAGGCACTGTGGTATTCCCCTGCCGACACGGCTACGGGACAGCCCGAATCGGTAATCCCTGCAGACGGCGAGTGGCACCTCATCACCCTCAACCTTGATAAGCTCTGCCTGTGGGGCAATGAGTGCGGCATACTTTTTGCCAACGACAAATTGGGTCTTGTGCGTGACATTGTTTTCTGCTTCTCGGGCGAAAACGCCGATATCAGCCTTGACCACATCCGCTTCACACCTGCAACCGACGAAGAAGTTAACCGCTTTGACATCAGCATTGCAAACGCCGATAATATTTTTGAATACATTTCGGCATTCTTCGTAACGGTAATCGGTGCGGTTGCAAAATTGTTTAAATAAAATATCCGAGCTGCCGCTATATTCAGCAAGCAATCTGCATAAAGGATTGCGTTTGACATTTCTGCGTAAGTTGGATATAATAAAAACAGAACTATGAAAGGAGAACGGAATTTATGTGTACAAAAAATCAGCTATATGACATAACACAAAAAATTGCACAGCTGTCAAAATCTGTTTTTGGCGACAAGCTTGATACTGTTCTCTTATACGGTTCTTATGCACGGAATGAACAGACAAGCGAATCGGACATTGACATTATGGTTCTCGCCGATGTGTCCCGTGAAACTCTTTCCTCCTACAAAAAGCCGTTTATAAAGCTTACTTCTGAACTGGGCTTGGAGCACGACGTGCTTATAACGGTTACTCTGAAGGACGCAAAAACCTTTTACCGTTATCTTGACGTTGTTCCTTTTTACACTAACGTCAACAGGGAGGGTATAAAAATTGCTGTCTGAAGATAGGATTTATTTATCAAAAACCCGACTTGATATAGCCAAAGAGCGTATATCGTTTGCCGATGAAATATTAAAATTAGGCGATTACAAAACCGTTGCAAACCGTTCGTACTACGCAGTTTTTTCTGCAATGCGTGCTGTTCTGGCGTTAGACGGATACGATTCAAAAAAGCACTCGGGAATAATTTCAGAATTCCGAAAGAACTATTTAAAAACGGGAAAATTACCTAAAGAGCTTCCCCAAACAATCGATTCACTCGTCGAGATAAGACAAGGCAGTGACTATGACGATTTTTATATAGTGTCCAAAGAAGAGGTTTGCGAACAATTGGAAAACGCAAAAGCATTTATTTTGTGCATTGAAAACTATTTGAAAGCAATAAACTAAAAATTCGGGACTGCATTGCGTATGCAATGCAGTCCCGTTGATTTTACATCAGTCTTTTTGCAATATGTGTTTTGTTGATAACCGTTATCAGCAATGTGCCGACGATTATGCCTGCAACGCCCTGGACGGCGTTTGGCGGAATATTGACAAGCACCGCACCGAAGCCGTACATAAAGCCTTCAAAAATGAAGTAGCCGCCTATCATTATTAATTCTGCAACGATACCGCTGATTATGTAGCCTGCTTTGGACATTTTGGTGTTTGACAATGCCTTGAATATGAAATATGCGGCAAGCGCCATAAGACCTTTTATTGCAAAGGTTGCAGGTGCATAGACAAAATAACCTGCAAAGACATCCGCAAGGGCTGAGCCTATGCCTGCGGCAAGCAGACCGTAAACAGGGCCGAGAAGCCAACCCGAAACAAGAACTATACAGTCACCCAGATTTATGTAGCCGTGAAGCGGTGACGGAATACGTATCACCATTGTCGCCACACAGGTAAGCGCTGCCAGAAGTGCTGCCAGCACGAGCTTTTTTGTTTTGTTTTTCATTTGGTTCATCTCTTTCGTCTTTTTATTTTCTGATATTATAATCCTTAAAAAAATGCTTGTCAATAGCTTTTATTTTCTGCGCAAGAAAATTAAATCTTCTTAACAGCAAAATTGTTTTTGTATGTTTGTAACTATAACAGCAGATTAATATTGTGCAGATTATCTAAAATTAAATTTCCATAAATTAAATATTTGTTAATTGCGGTAAAAAATGATTGACAAGTATTATAATATTTTGTTAAAATAAGGTGATTTAATATAGGCGCAGTGCCTGCGGGCAAATTCAAGTTTCTCGCCTATCTAAGGAGGAATGTGCTTTGACAGATCATATCACATTGACAGACTCAAAGACAATGGCCTACATAAACATGTACGCCGTTCTCGGTACGCTTGAAAACCTTTGCGAAATCGACCCCGTCGCTTCCGCAATGCTTTCAAACCAGAAGCCCATTTCAATTGGCTTCGACGTTGCCGACGGCCCCAAGGCCACACTTTATTTCAAAAACGGCCGCTGCCGCATGGAGCAGGGCTGCACAAACTGTGACGTTAAGCTTCCGTTCAGCTCAGTTGATAAGTTCAACGGTCTTATCGACGGCACGGTAACACCCATCCCCTCAAAGGGCTTCCAGCACATCAAGTTCCTGCTCAAGGTCTTCACACCGCTTACTGACAGACTTTCCGCTCTTATGCGTCCCGACCCGAAGGACCTTGAGGACAGAGAGTTCTTTGAGACCAGCACAAAGCTGATGTTCTACACAATCGCCGTTGCTCTTGCACAGATTGCAAACAACGACCAGATCGGTAAGTTCTCCGCCCACCTTATTCCCGACGGCGAAATCGCTTTCGGCATCAAGGACTGTGTTGCGGCAACTATCCGTGTAAAGGATCACCGCCTTGTCACAATCAAGAAGGCAAGCGAAAATCCCCGTGCCGCTATGGAATTTGCAAACCTCGACCTGGCACGTGACCTTTTCGACGGCAAGGTCAATGCCGTTGCCTGCATCGGTGAAGGTACAATCACGATGAAGGGCATGATCAATATGATCGATAACCTTAACAGAATACTCGACAGAGTAGCTCTGTACTTAGCATAACGGAGGTGCACGACAATGAGTTTTCCCATTTACGAACATAAAGTAAGCCGTGAGCTCTTCGACAGAGCAACAAAGGTAATCCCCTCAGGTGTTTACGGCCACCTCGGCCCGGCAGAGGGTAACTTCATCCCCGTTTGCGACTGGCCGCTTTTCGGCGACAAGGCAAAGGGCGCATACTTCTGGGATGTTGACGGCAACAAGTACATCGACTATATGTGTGCCTACGGCCCCAACGTTCTCGGCTACTGCGACAAGGATGTCGATGCAGCAGCTATTGCACAGTCCAAGATGGGCAACTGCACAACCTCTCCCAGCAGAATCACCGTTGATTTTGCAGAGCTTATGGTTGACACAGTCAACTGTGCAGACTGGGCATTCTTCGCAAAGAACGGTAACGACGTTACAACAGCCGCTATCATGACTGCACGTGCAGCCACACACCGCAAGAAGATCATCTTCGTTAACGGCTTCTATCACGGCGTTTCTCCCTGGACACAGAAGGTTGACTACCCCGGCGTTATCCCCGAGGATGTTGCAAACAACCTCTATGTTGACTGGAACGATTTCGAGGCACTCGAAAAGTTAGTTGCAGAAAACGAAGGCGAAATCGCCGCTTTCATTTCCACACCCTATATGCACGGCAACTACAAGGACAACGAAACACCTGCAGAGGGCTACTGGCAGAAGGTTCGTGAGCTCTGCACACGCAAGGGCATCGTTCTTATCGTTGATGACGTTCGCTGCGGCTTCCGTCTTGACCTTGCAGGCTCCGACCACTACTACGGCTTTGAGGCTGACCTTATCTGCTTCTGTAAGGCCATTGCAAACGGCTGGAACGTTTCCTGCCTTTGCGGTAAGGAGTCCCTCAAGAGCGCTGTCAGCTCACTCAGCTACACCGGCAGCTACTGGCTCAGCTCCGTTCCCTTCGCAGCAGGTATGGCCTGTATCGAAAAGATGAAGAAACTTGACACTCCCAAGCTGTTCCGTGAAAAGGGTCTCATGCTCACAAACGGCCTCAAGGCTGCCGCCGAAAACAACGGCTTCAACCTTGTCGTTTCCGGTGAGCCTGCACTCTTCTACCTCAGAATTGCAAACGACAACTCCATGATGCTCCACCAGGAGTGGGTTGCAGAGTGTGTCAAGAGAGGTATCTTCTTCTCCAGCCACCACAACCACTTCATGAATGCCGCAATGAGCGACAAGGACATCAACCTCACACTCGAGGTTGCTGACGAAGCATTCAAGGTTGTTGCCGCAAATCACCCCGAACTCTTTTAATTGAAAATTTTTAATACAGGAGGAAAACAAAATGCCATTGACCAAACAAGAGTGGCTTGCACTCGAAAAAAAGGCTCATGAGCTGCGTAAACTCTGCCTCGATACAACCTTCTGGGCAGGCTCCGCTCACATCGGCGGCGGTATGAGCGTCATGGATATGATGACTGTTCTCTACCACAAGTATATGCACCTCGACAAAGAAGACCCCAACTGGGAGGACAGAGACCGTTTTATCCTCAGTAAGGGTCACGCAGGCGTTGCTTATGCAGCAGTCCTTTGCGACTACGGCTACAATAACCCCGAGCAGCTCAAGACCTTCAACCTTTCCAACTCCAAGATGGGTATTCACCTTGACTCCAACAAGGTTAAGGGCGCAGACGCCTCCACAGGCTCTCTCGGCCACGGCCTTTCAATTGCTGCAGGTACAGCTCTCGCAGCAAGAATCAAGGGTAAGGATTACAAGACCTTCTGCATCCTCGGCGACGGCGAATGCGACGAAGGCTCCAACTGGGAAGCTGCAATGACAATTGCTCACTACAACATCACAAACGTTATCTCTTTTGTTGACCGTAACCAGTGCATGATTGACGGCCCGACAGAAGAAGTTATGAAGCTTGAGCCCTTCTGCGACAAGTGGCGCTCCTTCGGCTTCCACGTTATCGAGGTTGACGGTAACAACATCAAGGAGCTTTGCGAAGCTATTGACTACGCATACGAAAACACAGAGAAGCCCGTTATGATTGTTGCAAACACAGTCAAGGGCTGCGGCGTTGACTATATGGAAAACGACTACAAGTGGCACTACGGCGCACTTAACGAAGAAAAGTACGAGCTTGCAAAGAAGAGCCTCGAGGCGTTCTACAAGAAGCGCTGCGAAAGAGCAGAAAAGGAGGGTGCATAAGCCATGGCAGGTGGACTTACTTACACAGCTACTGAATCTACAGCTTTCTCAACAGCTGAATACTACGGCAAAACGCTCGTAGAACTCGGTCAGGAGCACGACGATGTTGTCGCTCTCACGGCTGACCTTGGTAAATCAACAAAAATCGGTATGTTCGGCGAAGCTTTCCCGGACAGATACTTCAACGTAGGTATCGCAGAGCAGAATATGTTCGGCGTTGCAGCAGGTATGGCAAGGGCAGGTCTTGTTCCCTTCCTTTCCACCTTCTCCGTTTTCGCTTCACTCAGAAGTGCAGACCAGCTCCACACAGATATCTGCTACCAGAACGTTAACGCAAAGATTATTGCTACACACGCAGGTACATCCTTCGGCCAGGCAGGCTCAACACACCACGCAATCTGCGATATGGCTGTTGTACGCTCAATGCCCAACATCACTCTTATCTGCCCTGCTGACGGTCTTGAGACAGTCAACGCAGTCCGTGCAGCATACGAGAACCCCGGCCCCTACTATATCCGTATCAACCGTGGCTTCGACCGTGTTCTCTACGAAACGACAGACTACGGCTTCGAGGTAGGCAAGGCTGTTCAGCTTAAGGAAGGTACAGACATCACGGTTATCGCTTGCGGTTCCTGTGCTTTCCAGGCACTTCAGGCTGCCAACTTCCTTGAGAACGCAGACGGTCTTAAGGTTCGTGTTATCAATATGCATACAATCAAGCCCCTTGATAAGGAAGCTGTTGTAAAGGCTATTATGGACACACGCCGTATCATCACTGTTGAAGACCACTCCGTTATCGGCGGTCTCGGCGCAGCAGTTGCAGAGGTCATTGCCGAAACAGGTAAGGGCTGTGCATTCAAGCGCCTTGGTATTCAGGATCAGTTTGCACCCATCGGTCTGCACGAAGACATTATGTCCTCACTCGGCATTGACTCCAACGGCATCATCGCCGCCGTTCGTGAAGCAATGAACGCAGACTTTGAGCTTGACGACGATTGGGACGACGAAGTTTAATACAAAATTAAACTTCACGGCAGAAAGGATTGATTTTTATGTCCACAAGAGACGACGTTTTTACCAATAAAATTTTCCTCTGTGCTGCAATCCCGCTCATCAAGGTCATCGCAAACGATGTTCCCAACCTTAAAAAGAAGTTTGAGCACGCTCACACAATCTATCAGATAAGTGCGCTGTGCCCCGACGTTCCCGAAGGCAAGGTTGGCACACATCTTGTTGTAAACAACGGCGAGTGGATTGTTCACACAGATAAGCTGACCAACAACGCACACGTTGAGCTTGAATTCAAGAGCATCGAGGCACTCAACGCTTTCTTCAAGGGTCAGATTAAGCCGCAGTACATCCCCAAAATGAAGGGTATTGCAAAGCACACAGGCGCTTTTGCATCCTTTATGATGGTTCTGCTCAAGATGTCCTCCCTCCTCACAGCTAAGGAAGCACCCGAGGACGAGGAAACAAAGAAGCTGCTTGTCAAGTGCTACTTCTACCTGCTTTCCAGCGGTATCAGCACACTTAACAAGAACGGCCACGATGCTATTCACGACTGGACCTCAAAGAGCCCCGACCGTGTTTACTCATGGGCTGTCAACGGCTATCCCGAGGTCAGCGCATACATCCGCATCAAGGCAGGTAAGTCAAGAGCAGGCCGTGGCGAATACAAGAGAGCCATGCCGTTCTTCACAATGCGTTTCGACAATTTCGACAGCGCACTGGGCATTCTTATGCAGACAGCTGATATGCTTGAATCCGTTAAGGCAGGCAAGCTGATTATGGACGGTGCTCCCGAATTCGGTGCACAGCTCGGCGACTTTATGATGCAGGTCGGCGCATACGCACAGGGTTAATAAAACTAATTTGCAGAGCAGTACAACCTACTGCTCTGCTTGATGTTAAAAAGAATATTCCACGAAAGGAAACTTCACTGCGATGAAAGTATTTATGATTGGCGGCACAGGTCTTCTGGGCTGTGAGGCCGCAAGAATTTTCATTGAGAGAGGCCATCAGGTAAAGAGCGTTGCTCTTCCCCCTCTCCCCGAAGGAGCTCCCATCCCCGAAGAGATGGAAATTGAGCTTTGCAACCTCTACGAAAAGAGCGATGAGGAAATCAAGGAAATGATGACAGGCTGCGACTGCTTTGTTTTCGCCGCAGGCGTTGACGAAAGAGTTGAAGCTCCCGCACCTGTTTACGACCTTTACTACAAGTGCAACATTGCTCCCCTTAAGAGACTTCTCCCCATATGTAAGGAAATCGGAATGAAGAACGCCGTTATCCTCGGCTCCTACTTTGCATACCTTGCAAAGGAGCGTCCCGATATGAAGCTCACAGAAAAGCACCCCTACATCCGCAGCAGAATCGACCAGGAAGAGGTTGCCTTCTCCTTTGCTGATGAAAACTTTGATGTTGCTGTTCTCGAGCTTCCCTACATCTTCGGCACACAGCCCGGCAGAAAGCCCGTTTGGGTTATCCTTATCGAGCAGATTAAGATGATGGATAAGCTTCCCTTCACAATGTACCCCGGCGGCGGTACAGCTATGCTCACAGTCCGTCAGGTCGGTGAGGTTATTGTCGGTGCGGCTGAAAAGTCCAAGGGCGCAACAGCATGGCCCATCAGTATGTACAACCAGACCTGGAAGGAATTCCTCAAGATAGTTTATGAAGCACGTGGTATGGGCGCAAACCGCAAGGTTATCAGCGTTGCTCCCTGGATGATGCGTATGGGTCTCGGCGGCGTTAAGAAGGAATATGCCGAAAAGGGCATTGAAAGCGGTATCGATGTTGACGGACTTGCAGATATTATGGCTCTCAACCTGTTTATCGACCGCAAGTACTCCGTTGAGCTCGGCGCAACAGAGGACGATATCAGAGCAGCTATCTTCGATTCAATCAAGGTCAGCCAGGCTTCCTACGACGGTAAGGTCAAGCTCCTTGAAATGAAGGGCGAATAACAAAAAAGTTCGGCGGCAAAACCGCTGAACTTTTTTAATGCAAAATGCAAAGTGCAAAATGCAAAATTGTTTACTTTTATAATATTATATGGTAATATTAATTAAATACATTATTATATAATAAGGGAGATTTTCCAATGCCTAAAAGACAGGATTACATCTCGTGGGACGAATATTTTATGGGTATTGCTCTGCTTTCCGCAAAGCGCAGTAAGGACCCCAACACGCAGGTCGGTGCCTGCATAGTTAACGATGCTAACAAGATTATGTCCGTAGGCTACAACGGCTTCCCTGCAGGCTGCAGCGACGAAGAATTCCCGTGGGAGCGCACGGGCGACGAGTACGACACGAAGTACCCCTATGTCTGCCACGCAGAGCTCAACGCAATTCTCAACAACGCAGGCGGCGATTTGAGAGGCTGCAAGATTTATGTTGCCCTCTTCCCCTGCAATGAGTGCGCAAAGGCAATTATCCAGAGCGGTATCACGCAGGTTGTTTATCTTTCGGACAAGTATGCCGACACACCCGGCACAAGAGCCTCCAAAAGAATGTTCAACGCCGCAGGCATAAAGCTGACAAAATTAAAGCTCAACCACGACACAATCACACTCAACCTCAAGGAAGAATCGGTTTAATATGCTCGAAAAAAGCAACCACAAACACAACAAAACCCTCGGTGACCCACACGCCCTTATAAACGGGCAGGCGGTGCACCGCTGCGGCAGAATGCGCTTTGGTCTGCGCCCGTTTTCCGCCGTAGGCAGTGCGGTTATAGCCGTTTATAACCTTCTGCTTCTGCTCAACCGCCCTGCCGTGCTTGCAGATATTGCAAGAGAGCTCTACATCCGTGCACGTTCACCGCTCGGGCTTCGGGGCGCAAGACCATTGAAGGTTTTTCGCTACTTTTCCGCACACTATATTCCCGTAAACCTCGACAGGAATTTTAATTCCTTCTGCGAAAAATTCAAGGAAGGCTACTGCGGAATTATCATCTGCAAAACGGGCGGTATTTTTTCAATTCCCCACGCCGCCGCTATAGAAAACGACAACGGCAGAATTTATATCTATAACCGCTTTCCGACTGCGGCTAAGCGCTACGAATTCAGCTCCGCCGAATTTGCCGCAGACAAAAAGAATTTTATAGTCGGATATTATATCAATGCAGCGGAATTTAATTGACTGAATAAGAATTAAGAGCTTTCCCGATAAACGGGAAAGCTCTTTTTGTCATACACACGGCCAGGCAAAGCCGTAATCCTCTAATATCGTTCTGATTTTTTCGTTCTCGTCAGCTTCTAAATTTATATATCCCTTTTTCACTTTATCCTTATAGAATATAGTTGCGCAATCATCGCAAGCTATACAAAATGTTTTATTGCCGATAACCACAGCAACGTTTTCATTGAAACCGCAGGAGGGTAAATCAAAAAGGCTTATATGTTTTCCGTCCAGAATTTCGGCTATATCCTTCGTATCTTCTTCCGAGATTTCTGCCGTAATGTTTTTATCAGCGTAAATATATCGTGCAATTGCAGTATCCCTGTTATTAACTTTTACAAACGTAAAATTAAGTATCAGAATTACTGCGCAGAACAAAATCAAGACGACAGAAAGAACCTTCTTTTTCATTTGATTTTACCTTTCTTGGTTATATAAATTCCAGTTTTGCGAGTTCCTCTCAAAACTGGAATTAGTGCAAAGTGCAAAGTTAAGGGTCGCTTCGCTCCGATTTATAATATGAAACCTTACGGCGGGTCATTCTGAACGAAAGTGAAGAATCTTTGGGGCTTTTAAGATTCTTCGGCTTCGCCTCAGAATGACATCACTTTTTGTTCTTCATAATTACAATCGGGTGAGGGCGAAGCCCTCCCACAATTTTGCATTTTGAACTTTGCATTTTGCATTGTTTGTCCCCGACAAACTGTAGTTTATCACCTCATAGGCAGATAAACCCTCGAAGTAAACATATCGCCGTCAATACTGATTTCAAATCTTCCGCCCTGAAGCTCGCACAAATCCCTGGCTATTGAAAGACCAAGGCCGCTGCCCTCACCTGTTCGGGCGGAATCGCCCCTTACAAAGCGTTCCATAAGCTCGTCGGCGGAAATATTAAGCGGTGCGGCGGAAATGTTGCGGAACATTACCATACCCATACCGTTTTCCTCGCCTACGGTTACATAGGCTCTCGTGCCGGGCAGAGAGTACTTTGTTATATTTGATATAATGTTTTCAAGCACACGGTAGGTCTTTTGTCCGTCCGCAAATACGACGGGTTTTGTGCCGTTGTTGTTTATTATCGGCTCAACGCCGCTTTTTTCAAACGCACCCGTGTTTTCACCGACAGCCTGTGCCGCAAGCTCGCAAAGGTCAACCTTCGTCGGGTGAAGCTCAATTGCGCCCGTTGAAACTCGTGTGGCTTCCGTCAGGTCTTCAATAAGGTGCTTTAAGCGCATTGATTTTTCTGTGAGTACCTCGGAATATTCCTTAACTTCCTCGTTGCCTTCGGTGCTGCGTGCAATAAGGTCGGCATAGGTGATAATTGACGTGAGCGGAGTTTTAAGGTCATGCGAAACGTTTGTGATAAGCTCTGTTTTTGCCTTCTGCTCACGCACGGCGGAATCAACCGCAAGCTTCATACCGCTTCTCATTTCAGAAATATCCGAAGCGAAATCGACCATAGCCTTGGGCATACTGTTGCAGTCAAACTGCACGTCGAAATCGCCCTGCTGTGTTTTGGCAACCGTTTCACGGATTTTGTCGAGTGCCTTTGCGTAATAGTAGATTAACACGAAAAACGCAACACTTACAAGCAGAAGCACAATTCCGATAAATATAGCAAGTCCTACTTCCCATGTTGTTGCTGCCAGAGTCAACCAGCACGCCGCCAATATAACGGCATAAATCGGAACAACTATCACAAAGCGGCGTCTTACGCCGTTTTTAAGATTAGTTCTGTTTGCAGCAAGGCGCTGTGCAAGCCGCTTTATCAGCCTTATCGGCAGCAGGATAAACAGCCGCTTTACAAAGACCTTGCCTGCTATGTTCTGAATAAGCGTAACCAGTCCGTTAATCAAGAAGGAATAGCAAACAACAGCCGAAGCTATACATCCTGCACTGCCGAGAGGATAAATCCATTCCCTGCGGTAGTAATATTCCAATGTGTACACCGCACACCAGAAAGCAAGCACGCCCATTCCTATTGCCGCAGCGATTGACACAATTAAATGAATATCACCCGGAATTTTATTCTGCCAGTTGAGGTGCACAGGCTTTTTGCCCGCAAGAAAGAGAATAACCAAAGTAAGAATTATAAGCAGCGCAAGCGACACAAGGCCCAACTCAGCGTAAGCCTCAAGACCCGATACGGCTTCACCGTATTCCTTTTCAATCGCAATAAACGGGTCGTTTGCACTTGCTTTGGCACTTTCGTAGCCAAGATAAACCGTACAAGGGCCTGCCTCAAAAAGGCTCGTTGAACCGACGATATATCCGTAACGGTCTGTATAATGCGAATAGCCGTAGCGAATCGCCGTGAAAAATTCATAAGTATAGGCGGACGGGCTGAGAATTATTCCATCCTGCGTCTGCACGATATCCGCTTCCTCACCGTAGGAGTAACGAAGAGCTGACGGCGAGGTTTCGCTGAATTTCTTGAATTTATTGCCGACGGTTACCGTTTCAAAATTATCTGTTGAAGAAACAAACCAGTTTTTCTCGGCATAGGCTTCTTTAAATTCTTCTGCGGTTTCAAAGCCGCTGTTGGTGTAAACCTTGCCCGTTGTGTTATCCACAAGGAAATATTGAAGCGCACCAAGCGTTGAAATATAGGATTTCAGGTGCTTATATTCATTTTTGTAAACGTCGGGGTCGTAATCATAGCCGAGGTTATCTTTGGCTTCCCTGCGAAGCCTCTCGTAATTAACGCCTACCGTACCGTCATCATTACGCACAAAATTACTGCCAACAAACGGATTCGTCTCACTCGGAGAGATCTGACCGTAGCCCTCAAGCCAGTAATAATTGTCATAATGTTCGTCATAATCAGTCAAGAGCCAGTCGTTATATTCATCGGCATACTGTTTAAATTCTTTTGCCCGGTCATTTACGTATTCTTCAATACGCTCGGCGGTTTTTTCTTCAAGGTGCTTTTTAAAAGCCTCGTCCTCGAAAATTGCACCGTCGTTATAGGTTACAAAGGCACGGCGCAAGGCATAATAAGAAAGACCCACCTCGTAAAGAAAGCTGACGGAACGCTCAACATCACCTCTACTTTTTATGATGGTATCCATACCGTAGTAATAGCCTGCCTGAATTCCGAAATCCGCCACACGGGAAACGGCAACACCGCTTGTGCAAACGCAGACTATGCAAAACAAAAAACAGATAATCCGTATAATTTTATATTTTTTCGATTTTGTATCCAAGTCCCCACACCACCTTCAGATATTTCGGGTTTTTCGGGTCAAGCTCAATCTTTTCCCTAATTCTTCTGATATGTACCGTAACCGTTCTGTCCGTTGAGTAGGACGGCTCATTCCACACCGCCTCGTAAATCTGCGTTGTGGTAAGAATTCTGCCGAGATTTATCATAAGATACTCGAGGATTTTGTATTCCGTTGCGGTCAGCTTAACCGCTTCGCCCTCAACGGTAACCTCGTGCGCCTCGGTATCAAGCACAAGAGCACCCGTGACGATACAGGTATCAGTCGGTGCGGCAACACCGCCAAGGCTCATAAACCTGCGCACCTGAGATTTCACCCTCGCCACAAGCTCAAGGGGATTGAACGGCTTTGTAACGTAATCATCCGCACCGAAGCCAAGCCCCGTAATTTTGTCGGTATCCTGGCTTTTGGCAGAGAGCATAATTATCGGCACGTTGTTCTTTTCACGCAGGCGCAAGGTCGCCTGAAGCCCGTCCATTTCGGGCATCATTATATCCAGAATAATGCAATGTATCTCCTGCTGCGAGGCAATCTCCAAAACCTGCCTGCCGTTGAACGCCTTGAAAACGTTGAAGCCCTCAAGCTGTAAATAAATCTCTATGGAGTTCACAATTGCGGCATCGTCATCACAAACGAGTACGTTGTACATATGCTTTCCTCCTCTCTGCTGTAAGGTGCCGAGTAAAATCCGAACCCGTTTTTTACGGGGTGGATTTCCGCCATCTCTTCGTTAAAATACTCGTAAATCCGTTAGGATTTACTGCGTTTTGTGCCTTGATATGACAAAAATCCGCTTCGTAAAAAATCCGTGACCCAAAAGTGCGAATTTTTGATGGATTTTTGGATGTTAAGGATGCCGACAGGCTGTCGCCTTTCAAATCCGAAACGCCGAAAAGCCGCAAAAATTCACGCTTTTGGGCGGGTTCGTATTTTACTCGTCACCTTAACTTTAGCACCACTTTTTTTAGAAAAGCTTTCAGAATTATTACAATTTTTCAAAGATTGGTGGGGTTCAATCTAACATATTGTAAAATTTCTGTATCTCTTCCTCGTTGCCGAGTTTTTCTTTTTTCAGGTTTTCGCTTAAAGCCTCGCAAAGCTCTTTATCGGAAATAAGCTGCATTATTTTTTCTGCTACGCTTGCCGCATCAATCTCGGCAAGCAGAGCCGTTTCGCCATCGGCAAGTTGGTCGAGCACTGTTGTGAACTTCGTTGCAACTATGGGCTTTGCAAAGCACTTTGCCTCATCAATTGCAATTGATTTGCCCTCAAAATACGATGGCTGAACATATATATCACAGCCTGCTATGTAGGGATAAGGATTTGCCCTCTCGCCAAGCAGAATGAATTTATCTTCAAGCTTTTTTTCTTTTATCTTCTGCTCAATCTGAGCCTGAAGCTCGCCTCTGCCTATCGCAAACCACTTGAAATCAACGCCGTTTTTGGCAAGAATTTCAGCAGCATCAACAGCGATATCGTAGCCTTTTTGCTGTGAAAGCCTGCCGACTGTAAGAAGAATATTGCCAGTAACATTTTCATATTCCAATGCACATTCTTCGGCCATAAGCTTGAGAACAGTCGGAGAAGTGATATTTTCTATCATTCTGACCTTGTCCGCATATTCAGGAAAAATTTCTTTTAGAACGTCACAGCACTTTTCCGATACACTGACAATACAGTCTGTTTTTTCAAAGAACACTTTGTCGAGTTCCTTGTCCATTTTCAGTTTGTTGTAATCGTTATGTACATACACAATTTTTACCTTTGCTTTAACACAATCCGCAACAAAAAAGTTTGGCTTGCCTTCAAGATAGCCTATTGCCGCATCGTATTCGGGCAAATTATTTTCAAAAACACAGCGCATATATTTCCACGCAAGCTGGTCACGGTAAAGCGAGCTGCCACCCTTACCGTTGACTGTTTTTGAATACATAATCCTGTTGTATGCACCTTTGATATTACCCTTCATAAAATACGCTTTTATACTTGTGCCTATAGGCTGAACAAACCGGTCATAGCCTTTGCCGAAAGATATTATATTAACCTGCGGTGGTATCATATCCATAAAAAGCCCCGAAGGATTGAACAACAACAAATCAACATCGTATTTGTCATAATCCATAAGCTGTAAAAGGGTAAGCAGGCTGCGTTCACCGCCGCCGCTGCCCATAGATTCCATTACAAAAAGAAGCTTTTTTTTCATAAAGCACACTCCAAAAATTCAACTGATATCAGCATAACATTTTAATGTGTTACTGTCAATTTATAAAAATCTTGAAATATTAAAACAAATATAATACAATATCTTTATTAAGCGCAAAGGACTAAAACCAATGATAAGAATTAACCAGATAAAACTGCCCGTTGAGGCGGATGAAAACGAGCTGCTTGCGGCGGCGGCGAAGATTTTACGCTGTCCTGCAAGGAAGATAACTTCGCTTGAGGTTGCAAGACGTGCGGTTGACTCACGCAAGAAAAGTGAGGTCAGCTTTGTTTACCACATCAATGTAACCGTTGACGGCGATGAGGATGCATTTATTGCAAAGGCCAAGGGCGGCAAGGCTGAAAAGTACATGCCGTTCAGCTACACCCTGCCCGAAAACAAGCGTACTTCAACGTTTCGTCCCGTTGTTGTCGGCTTCGGCCCGGCAGGCATATTTGCGGCACAGACTCTTGCTAAAGCAGGTCTTAAACCCATTGTTCTTGAAAGAGGCGACTGTGTTGAACAGCGCACAAAGACGGTACGCACCTTCTGGGAAGAAAAGCTGCTCGACGAAAACAGCAACGTTCAGTTCGGCGAAGGCGGCGCAGGCACTTTTTCGGACGGCAAGCTGACAACAGGTATAAAGGACACGCTTTGCAGGCAGGTATTTCTTGAATTTGCCCGTCACGGTGCACCGCAGGAAATTCTGTGGTCGGCAAATCCGCATATAGGCACGGATAAGCTCGGCGGTGTTGTAAAGTCGATGAGAGAAGAAATTATTTCTCTTGGCGGTGAAGTGCTTTTCCGTTGCAGGCTGACTGGAATCATAGTTGCAAACGGCTTTATTCACGGCGTAAGATATGAAAACGAGGTCGGCAAAACAATTGAACTCGAAACCGATACGGTCATACTCGCAATCGGCCACTCGGCAAGGGATACGGTTGAAATGCTTTATGAAAGCGGCGTCAAGATGATACAGAAGCCGTTTTCCGTCGGCACGAGAATTGAGCACCCGAGGGAGCTTATTGACCGCTCGCAGTACGGCGAATTTGCAGGCCACCCGAAGCTCGGTGCGGCAAACTACAAGCTTGCCTGCCACCCTGAGCACGGCAGAGGCGCATACACCTTCTGTATGTGTCCGGGCGGTACGGTTGTTGCCGCCTCAAGCGAAAAGGGCAGAATGGTTGTCAACGGAATGAGCGAGTATGCCCGTGACAAGGAAAACTCCAATTCGGCAATTCTTGTCGGCATTGAGCCTGCCGATTTCGGCAGCGAGCATCCGCTTGCAGGTATGTACTTGCAAAGAGAAATCGAGAGCAAGGCATTTGAGCTTGGCGGCGGTGATTACCGAGCGCCTGCACAGCTTGTGGGCGATTTCCTCGAAAACCGTCCGAGTGAAAAATTGGGCAGTGTAAAGCCCAGCTGCCCGACCGGTGTCACACCCTCGGATATAAGGCTCTGTCTTCCGAAGAAGGTTACGGACACAATTGCTGATGCCCTGCCGAAAATGGACAGAATGCTCAAGGGCTTCACGCTTCACGATGCTGTGCTGACAGCGCCAGAAAGCCGTTCATCCTCACCCGTAAGAATAACAAGGGATGAATATTACCAATGCAACATCGGCGGTATTTACCCCTGCGGCGAAGGCGCAGGCTACGCAGGCGGCATTGTTTCCGCAGGCGTTGACGGAATACGCTGTGCACACGCAGTACTCAATGACGAAAATAATTTTTAAAAGCAAAAAGGACACCTCACCGTTTGGTAAGATGTCCTGTTGTTTTTTAAGGGGAAATGCTATCTATATAAAAAGGTTTTTCAACCTCATTTGCTATCCCGTTTGGGTGAACGCCCACTCGGTTACTTAAGCAACGTTGTTTGCCATGTAAACGAGAAGTGCGTTCAGCTTTGTTGCCTTGGCAATTTTCTTGAAGAGGTTCTTTTCCTTGGAGATTTCCTTGATAAGGCTCTTTTCCTCTTTGATGAGATACTGTGAATACATCGTGTTTTCTCCTTTCGTTTGATTACATTCATATTCTATTCATATTTACAGTATTTGTCAAGACTTTTTGCACAAATCGTGATATTAATATTTGTATATATTGCATAACAGTTTTGTTATAGTGCACAATCAAGCTATAATCCCATTGTATAACCTGACAACAAAAATATCCCTGCTCTTCGTTAAAAGAACAGGGATGTTTTTATTAAAAAGTCTTATTCAACTGTAACTGTGCCGTCTTCTGCAACGGTAATCTTCATACCGTCCTTGACGTAGTTGAGGAACTCATCGCCGAGGCAGTCGATAACGGGCATGGGAGAATCTGTCCATACTGCGCCGAGAACTGCACCTGCGCAAGCAAGTGAGTCAATATGCTCGGAGAAGAGCATACAAGCAGGGTTTCTCTCCATAACCTTTGCGCAGTAGAGAACCATACCGCCTGTTGTGGAGCCGATAGTCTGGGGCAGGCAGAGAGCTGTGCCGACCATGGGCTTCTGGTAGAGGTCTGCATTGTTCTGGTCGCCGCACTTTGCCTGCTTGTCGCCGAACTGAAGTGCGTTCTGGAAGGAAGCGAGTGTGTTGAAACCGCCGTGAGAAACGAGGGCGGGAGCAGAGCAAGTGCCTGCAACTACGGGACGTCCCTTAAACTGTTTCATCTTACTTTGCCTCCTTTGTGATGATATCGAGAATTTCTTCACTTCTGTAGTAACGTGAAGTTGTGTATGTGCGGAGCTTGTTGGAGTTTGTGATTACAGGCATCTTCTTGCAAAGCGGGTTATTCATATACATCAGCGGACAGATGTAGCTGAGGATAACGCCTGTAGCTGCAAGCTCCTTAGCCTTTGCTGTCTTGTTGAACTCTTCAACAACAGCGGGAGCAGCTGTGAATACGGTGGGGATGGAAACCTTCTTGAGGCCGTTCTTCTTGAGGCCTGCAACAACGTTGTCTGTCCACTCGATAAGCTGTGCGTGTGAAAGGTGGGGGCAGCCGACAAAGCAAAGCTTGGGTGTTGCGCTCTTGTCCTTCCACATTACGGGGTAATTAGCCTGAACTCTTGCGAGCTCTGCATCATCAATAACATAAACCTGTGCACCCTCTGCAATAAGGCTCTCGCCCTGCTCAACTGCTTCGGGAGTGAGGTTTTCGATGTGGTAAAGGCCGACAGCACCGTTGGAAGCTGTAGCAGCACCGAAGTCCTTGAGGTAAGCCTTGGTGTCGCCGTCAAGCTGAGTGCCAATCCACTGGTTGAGACCCTTGATGTAAGGAACATCCTCCATAACCTTCATACCGATGGCGGAGCCGAGAATCTGTGCCTCGGGCTTCTTTGTTGTCTTGACTTCGACAATCCATGTTGCCTTTCTGCCCTCGTCCGTTACAAGGCCGAAGTAGGGAACCTTGCCGATGATTGAGCCGAACAGCTCAATGATACCGGAGTTACGGTTACATCTTGCGCCGATAACGGAGTTAGCGTAAACAACTGCGGAGGACTCTGCCCAGGAGAGAACATCGCCCTTTACGGGGATGTTGCCGACCTCGTCCATATAGCAGGTACAGGTGTAGGACTTGTCGTCGATAAGGCCGAGCTTGCGAAGCTGCTCATCATACTCATCCTGCTTGGAGTACATAAACTTGTTGAAGATAAGCTTCTGAAGGAAGTTTGCAGGAACCTTCGGGTCAAGGGGCTTGGGGTCAACGGAGAATTTCTGACCCGAAAGAGCACCGCCTGCAATAAGCTGATCCATAAGGTCGTAAACAGGGCTCATAACCTTGAGGCCGAAGCTGGTAACAAGGTGACCCTTCTTGCTTGTAACGGGCACCATCTTGGTTGCGCCGAAAGCATCGCCGTACATAACAAGGGTTTTCATAACCTTTGCCATGGTTTCGCCCTTTGCGCCGTTGAGAATTTCTATCTCATCGGGCGTGAGCTGCATTTTGTAGTTCATATTTATTTTCCCCTTTCATCAGGAATACAATTAACATATAAAAAGCCGTAGCGGCACAATAAACAGTAAGCGCCACACCGCCCCGTGAGAGGTGGTGTGGCTTTGGGTTTTTACGGGAGCATGTCAAAGAACTTCTGTGCAATGTCGCCGAAGTTGAAAAGGAAATTCTGAAGCTTCTCAAGGAAATCGAAAAGACCGTTGATGATTTCTGCAAGTGACATAGTGTTCTGTCCTCCTTCTTATTAAAATTTTGTTTCTTTATTCACACGGAAAACTTTCCGCAGCAAAATTTTAACATATTATGAACAAAAATTCAATACTTAATTATCAGCACCGTTTTACGGGTTTGCATAAGGTGCCCTTTATCAGAGTTTCATAGCGACGTCCCAGGCCTGCCAGATAACCGTACGGAGGTTACCGACCTTGGAAGCATCGCCGACGATGTGAACGTGCTTGCTCTTTTCAGCAACGGGAGCAGGCTTGTAGCCGACGGAAAGGATTACGCTGTCAGCAGGAACGTCAATTGTCTTGCCGTCCTTTGTTGCGATTGTAACGCCGTCCTTGCGGATTTCCGTTGTCTTGGACTCAAGGTAAACGGGAACCTTGTTTGCCTTGAAGAAGTCACGAAGGAAGCTTGTGTTTGCAAGAGCAACACCGGGTGTTGTGATAAGGTCATCCATCATTTCGACAATGACAGGCTTCTTGCCCTGAAGGAAAAGATCGTAAGCGATTTCGCAGCCTGTGAGACCGCCGCCGACGATAACAACGTTTTCGCCGACCTGCTTTTCGCCCAGAAGGTATTCAACAGCCTGAATGCCGTACTCGTTTGCGCCCTTGACGGGAATTCTGTTTGCAACAGAGCCTGTTGCAACAACAACCTCGTCAGCACCGAGGGAAGCAACGTCCTTAACCTCTGTGTTGAGCTTGACTGTGATTGAGGGGTACTTCATAATCTCACGGTTGTACCAGGCAATAAGGTCACGGTCCTTCTCCTTGAAGGAGGGAGCAGCAGCGGCAATGAATACACCGCCGAGAACGCCGGACTTTTCGTAAAGAGTTACTGTGTGGCCACGCTGTGCGGCAACGAGAGCAACCTCCATACCGCCGATACCGCCGCCGATAACAGCGATATTCTTTTTCTTCTTTGCGGGAACAATCTTATACTTCTTGGACTGCATGGTCTTGGGGTTGAGTGCACAGCGTGCAAGACCCATTGTGTCGAAGAGATCCTGAGTATTTGCGTGACCCTTTGAAGATGAGAAGTTGAAGCAGCCGCTGTGGCAGCAGATACAGGGCTTGATTTCCTCAAGTCTGTCTTCAATAATCTTTGTAATCCATTCAGGGTCTGTAAGGAACTGACGTGCTACGCCGACACCGTCAATCTTGCCTTCCGCAACAGCCTTTGCACCGACATCGGGCTCCATACGGCCTGCGCAGACAACGGGAATATCAACAAACTCTTTAATGTGAGCAACATCGTCAAGGTTACAGTTCTGGGGCATATACATAGGCGGATGTGCCCAGTACCAGGAGTCGTAAGTACCGTTGTCGGCGTTGAGCATATCGTAGCCTGCATCCTGAAGGTACTTTGCAGCCCTTTCGGATTCAGCCATTGCACGGCCGACCTCTGTGTACTCTTCGCCGGGCATTGCACCCTCGCAGAAGCCCTTCATCTTGGACTCTACCGAGTAACGAAGTGATACGGGATAATCGCTGCCGCAGCTTTCCTTGATTGCCTTTACAATCTCTGCTGCGAAACGGTATCTGTTTTCAAAGCTTCCGCCGTATTCGTCGGTACGCTTGTTGAAGAATTCAATAGCAAACTGGTCAAGGAGGTAGCCCTCGTGAACAGCGTGAACTTCAACACCGTCAACGCCTGCGTCACGGCAGAGCTTTGCAGTCTTTGCAAATGCCTCGATGATTTCGTGAATCTGCTCCTTTGTCATTTCGGGGCAGATAATATCGTGTGCCCAGCGTGAGGGCTGGGGGCTGGGAGAAGCAAGCTCGTGTGAGGTATCAAGAAGGGGCTTTATGAGTGTACGTGTAAACTTGTTCTTGTGGAGAGGAGCAATAAGGTCGGTAATAGCCCAGGAACGGCCCATACCGGCTGTAAGCTGAACGAACAGCTTTGCGCCTGTCTTATGGATTTCATCCATAAACTCCTTGAGTTCTTCGAACATCTTGGGGTTCTGCCAGAGCCACTTGCCCCAGAAGGTATCACGGATAGGAGCGATACCGGGGATGATAAGACCGACATTGTTGTTAGCTCTTTCGATGAAAAGCTTTGCAGCTTCCTTGTCAAAGTGACAGCCGCCAAGCTCAAACCAACCGAACAGAGATGTACCGCCCATGGGGCACATAACGATTCTGTTCTTGATTTCGCAGTTGCCTATTTTCCACGGGGTAAATAATGCTTCATACTTGGGATCCATAGTTCAATCCACACATCCTTTACATATTTTGAACCTTGAGCTGCCGCCTTAAGTTCCAATCTATTAAATTATATTAAAAACAAAAACTTATGTCAAGCGGAATAACAAACAATTATACCCCCATAAGTACAGGTTATTTGTTGCGGACAACTTACGGTTTGTCGGGGACAAACAATGCAAAATGCAAAGTTCAAAATGCAAAATTGCGGGAGGGCTTCGCCCTCACCCAATTATAAAAAAACTATTATCTCATTTATTATCTTTTATCTCTTAACTCACGATGATTTTAGATACCGCTTAAATAATAGATAAGAGATAATGACTAATAGATAATAATTACAATCGGAGCGAAGCGACCCTTAACTTTGCACTTTGCATTTTGCACTTTGCACTAATTACAGTTTGTCTGACATCAGACAGACAAACTGTTATTTGCCCTCCTTGACACCAACGTCCTTTTAAAGTATAATAATACTGATTTAATATCTGTTAAAATAACTTTATGAGAGGACGGTTGAGGTATGAGTAAGGCAATAAAGAGGCTTTTATCGGCGGCTTTCTGCGCCGTTTTTGCGCTGTCTTTCTGTCTTTTTTCGTCTGCAAAGAGTACCAACGAATACGGTCTCGGTCTTTCTGTCGGTGCTGAAGAAAATCAGTCCTCCGCCACTCTCAATGTAAAGCTCAAAAACTCCAACGGCTTTGACGTCAACGGAGTGTGCATAGACCTGACTGTTCCGAAGGGTCTTGATTTACAGGCAGCAAAGGCCGGGTCGGACGGATATTCCGTGCTTGTCGACACGCTTGCCGCAGGTGAGGTTTACGAAAACGGCTTTGTTTTTGTCAGCCGTGAAGCTGCGCCCGTTTCGGCTTCGGTCAATGAAAAAGACAGTGTGCTTCCCGTTATTCTTGCGGTTTTCGGTACACTTGCAGTTATTGCATTGGTTGCCGTGCTTATAATCCGCAAAAGACGGGCTGCTGCACTTATGCTTGCCGTGCTTATACTGCTGCCGTGTGCAGGCATTTTCGGCGTGCACGCCATAGGCGCTCAGGATATGAGAAGCTTCACACTCAACGAAACAGTCAGCATCAACGGCAAGGATTACCCCGTTTTGCTCACCGTTTCTTACCTTGCAAATTCCGCAAAAAACAGCTATTTTGATTTTAATGTAAACGAGGACACTTACCTCAGCCACGTTGAAACCGTCACACGCCTTACAACGGATATAAGCGGCATTGCAACGGCAAACGGCTCGGTAAAAGCCGTTACCTATGCCGTTAAAAGTGAAGCTACGGGTAACACTCAAACCGGTACTGCACAGCTTGACGGCTGTGACTGGAGCATAGAAAAGCTTGCCCTTGTGCCGGGCGAAAACGAGGTTACAATCACCGCAGAGCTTGCCGACGGCGACACGCAGACCAAGACCTATAACCTCAACTATGACAGAGGCGATTTTTATCAGGCAAAAGCTGACGAAATCAGAGAAGAAAACGGCGAAAGATACATCGAAAATGTAGTTAATATTTATTTTGAAAACGGCGTTTCCGACAAGAGGATGGACGAAATCCTCAGCGAAAACAAGCTCGTACGCATAGGCGAAATCAACAGTATTTTCCTTGTGCAGGCAAGGGCAAATGTCAACAGTCTTGAAGAGCTTGAGGCTCTGTGTGAAAAAATACAGGGTCTTGACGAGGTCACCCTTGCACAACCTGCAAATGTTATTTCGGTTGAAATGGATAGCATACCTAGCGATCCGTGGAGTGAGCCCTCGGTTTACAACCATTCTGAAACTTGGAATGAACAAGTTCCAAGCGGAACAAATTGGCATTTAGAAGCCATTGAAGCATTGAGCGCATGGGAATACGAAAAATATTTTAATAGCGTAAAAGTTGGTATGATAGATTCCACGGTTTATGTAAACCATGAAGATTTTACAAATCTGATAGCATTTGCAAGGGATGAAGACAAAAACGCTAACACTTCAATAACAAGTGTTCATGGCACACATGTGGCAGGTATTATTGGTGCAACCAAAAACAACGGTAAAGGCGGCTCCGGTTTACTTAACGACATCACCATATATAGTGCCCATTACGGAATATCTGGCTCCGATGACTTGTTAGTAATTGTTGAAGATATTGTTAATCAATTATCAGCCCAAATAGAATTTGATGCACGAGTTGTTAATCTATCAATAGGACTTACCCGTGGAGGTGATAATCCATATCTTGCCAAATATTCGGATAAAACGCTTAAAAAATACTCAGAGCCCTGTGCTTTAGCAATGAATCGACTTCTTGATGCCGGCAAGGATTTCGTGGTGGTTCAGTCTGCTGGCAACGGTACAATAGATACCAGAGTAGGAAGTGACACTTATCGAAGCGATGATGCCGTGCAAAACGGTTTGTTTTGTTCAATTAGATTAGATGAAACTTATGAAGGACTCTCATATAATGATGTTGTGCAGATATACAACAGAATAATTGTTGTCGGCGCAGTTCGTAATTTCAGTTCAGCTTCAAAAGGTGCAAAGTTTATTATGTGGGAAAGAAGCAACGGAGGAGAACGAGTAGATATATATGCTCCGGGCTACAAGGTATTCAGCACAATTCCGACAGCTTATTCTACGGAACATCCCGTGACCGGTCAGACGATAAATAAGACAAAGTTTAAATACCACAGTATGACCGGCACTTCGCAGGCGGCTCCGATTGTTACCGCAATTGCGGCAATGTGCTTTGCAATCAACCCCGATTTTACGGGCGAGCAGGTAAAGAATATAATCTGTGACGATGCAAACAGCACTCACACGGCGCTTGACTATTCGCTTATTCATTCTGAAAGCGGTCTTGACTATCACCCATTTGAGGGCGACGGTAAAGTTATCAGTATGAAGCTGTGTGCCGAGGCGGCACTGCGCACCGTTTGCGGCCCTGCCAACTACAATTATTTTAATCGTACTATGGCTCAAATAAACAAACTTAATCCCATTGACTTTACAAACTTTGAGATTATGCAGGCTGTACTCGACACAATCGATGAAGATTTTTACAAGCTCTATGAGTTTGAGCAGGAAAAGGTAACAGCCAAAGCAAATGAGCTCATTGATGCACTTTATAAACTTGAAGAAAGAGGCGAAGCAGACTATACGGACGTTGAAAAGGCCAAGTCAGAAGCTGCCGCACTTGACCCGACACACTACGTTGATTTCAGCGGTGTCACCACTGCGGTAAATGCCGTTGTTTACGGCAAATATGCCGACGAGCAGACTCAGGTTGACCTTATGGCGAAAAGCATCCGTGACGCAATCGCCGCACTCGTGCCGCTTGCAAAAATCTCTTCAAGCGATATGAACGTAACCCCGGACAACACCGAAAACGTTATAGTCATTCCGCCCGATTATGTGGGTGACCTTGCGGAATACCTTGACGCAGGAAAGCTGACGGTAACGCATAATCCCAACTCAAACGGCAACTATTCAACGGGCAGTACAATTACACTGACCGATGAAAACGGCAACGTTTCGGACAAAATATATACGGTTGTCACACTCGGCGATATCAACGGCGATACAAAGGCAGACGGCAACGATGCATTTATCATAGGGCTTTATATTAACGGTATGCTTTCCGCAGAAACTGCCGCCGAAGCAATATGCTGTGACATTGATTTCAACGGCATAATCGACGAGGAAGACTTCGGCACACTCGAACGCTGCGGTCTGTTTGACGACTATATCAGCAATCTCTATCAGGGGGCAGACCAATGAACATTCTTGCAATAGGCGATGTTGTGAGTAATATCGGCTGTGAATACTTAAGAAAAAAACTGCCCTCGCTAAAGAAAATGTACGGTGTAGATTTCTGCATAGTAAACGGTGAAAATTCAGCCGCAGGCAACGGAATCACACCGCAGTCGGCAGACTTCCTTTTCGACAGCGGTGCAGACCTTATCACAACGGGCAACCACGTTTTCAGACGGCGTGAAATTTACGACCGCCTCGACACGGACAGAAATATTATCCGACCGGCTAACTTCTACGCCGGCAACCCGGGCAAGGGATATACGATTGCCGATATGGGCAGCGTAAAAATAGGCGTAATCAACCTTGCAGGCAACGCTTTTATGGAGGGGGCAAACCCCTTCGCCGCTGCAGACGAGGTGCTGAAAAAGCTTGACGAATGCCGCATTATACTGTGTGATTTCCACGCAGAGGCCACGGGCGAAAAAAGGGCGCTCGGCTTTTATCTAGACGGCAGGGTTAGTGCTGTTTTCGGCACACATACCCACGTGCAGACCGCAGACGAGCAGATTCTGCCAAACGGCACGGGCTATATTACCGACCTGGGCATGGTCGGCACGGTAAATTCCGTGCTCGGCGTTTCGCCCGAGGCTATAATCACCAAGCTCAAAACGGGTATGCCCACACGCTTTGATAACAATGAAGGCGAATGTATGCTCAACGCCTGCCTTTTTGAAATTGATAAGCAAAGCGGTAAAACGACCGCAGTTCAACGAATAAACATCAGAGGCTGAAAATGAAAAGAACAAAAAGAATTATCGCTCTGCTTCTGGCACTCTGCCTTTGCGCAGGTCTTTGCGCCTGCTCGGACGATGTTCAGGAGCCGGAGCAGGATACACCGTCAAAGGACGAAACGGTTGAGCCGAAGCTCACCTGTCCCCTCTCCCTTCCCGTTGCGCACAGCGACACGCTTGACCCCTTCAAGGCGGAAAGCGCTGTCAACCGCTCGCTGATTACCCTGCTTTTTGACCCGCTTGTAACGGTCGATGCGGATTTTCAGCCGCAGCTGATTTTAGCGGACAGCTACTCTCTTGACGGCAAAACCTTAAGCGTTACTCTAAAAAAAGCATATTTTACGGATTCTTCGGCAATTACCGCCGCTGATGTGGAATACTCTTTTGAGAAGGCAAAGAAAAGCAATTACTATTCAGCACGCCTTTCAAATTTTTCCTCGGTTAACGGCTCGGGCAACACGGTAGTGTTCACTCTCAAAAGTGCCGATATTCTTGCACTCTCCTGCCTTGATTTTCCGATAGTCAAGGACGGCACAGTGCAGACCGGGCACGACAGCACAAAGCTTTACGAAATTGCTCCCCCTGTCGGCTCGGGCAGATATGTGCTCAAGGGCACGTTGCCAAACGCCACACTTGTTGCAAACACAAAGAATGTCAGGGGCTTTGACCCGTATATAACCGAAATCAGCCTCTTCGAGGTCACGGATTCCGACGGTATGGCATACGGACTTCAAATCGGCAACTATGACTGCTGGTACAACGACCTTTCTTCGGGAGAATACACCCGTGTCAACGCAGGTCTTTCCGTGGTGCCGACAAACAACTTTGTTTACCTTGCCTTCAACCCCGACAAAACAATTTTCCAGCAGCGTGAGGTGCGCAAGGCTGTTTCAATGCTCATTGACCGTGAAAGCATAGTTTCGCTGGGCTTTCAGGGTCACGCAGCGGCCAGCGTTTTGCCCTTTAATCCTGCGTGGAGCAATATGAAAAATATTGCCGTCAACACTTTGGCAACCGCACAGACACAGGCGGCGTTAGACTTGCTTGAAGGCGCAGGCTACACCAACATCAACGGCTACGGCTACCGTGCCTCACGCACAAAGAGCCTCAACTGCACGCTCACCGTCTGTGCCGACAACCCGTTCAAGGTTGCGGCGGCAAAGCAGATTAAGGAGCAGCTGGCGGCAGTTAATTTTAACGTCAGAATACTTGAGCTCGGCTACAAGGATTATGCTCAGCAAATAGCAAACGGCGAGTTTGAAATGTATCTGGGCGAAATAAAAATTCCGGCCAATATGGATTTATCACAGCTTTTCAGCCACAGCGGTGCGGCAAACGCCGTTATGGAGGCCGAGGCTGAAGACGGCTACTGGGAAATAAACCCGAGCGTTGATGCTTACTCCAAATTTGTTTCGGGCAGTATGTCGCTGACTGATTTCTGCCTGCTATTCGACAAGGAAACACCCTTTGTGCCCGTGTGTTACCGCAATGCGGTGCAGGTTTATTCAAGGGATTTCACCACGGAAATTTCGGGCACCTGTTACGATAATTTTTACGGCATAGATAAATGGCAAACTAAAGTGGAGGAAAAATAAATGATTAAGCTTGAAAACCATCTCGGCACAATCGAAATATGCCAGAGCTATTTTTCGGCGCTGATAGGCCGTGCCGCTTCTTCGTGCTTCGGCGTTGCAGGTATGGGAAACAGCAACAAGCGCCAGCAGCTTCGTGCATTCTTAAGAAAGGCAAAAATTTTCGATGACCAGGGCGTTATAGTGCGCAACACGGCCGACGGTCTTGCAATTGAGCTGCACATAGTTGTAACATACGGACTCAACATTTCCGAAATCTGTAAAAGCATCACCAACAAGGTACGCTACACCGTAGAAAACGCCACGGGTATGCAGGTGCACGAGGTAAAGGTTTATGTTGACGGCATGAAGGCCGAAGAAAGCTGAGGTATAGGACAAATTGATTAACGGTAACACTCTGCGTGATGCGATTATTTCCGCAGCAAATAATATAGATAACAGCCGCAAGGCGGTTGACGCATTAAATGTTTTCCCCGTGCCCGACGGCGATACGGGCACAAATATGTCAATGACAATCAAAGCCGCCGCCCGTGAGCTGGCACTTCTGCCCGATTCAAGCACGGTCAGCGACACTTCCGCAAAGGCGGCATCCGCCCTTTTAAGAGGTGCACGAGGCAACTCGGGCGTTATACTTTCGCTTATTTTCCGTGGCTTCTCAAAGGCACTCAAGGGGCTTGAAACAGCCGACTCAAAGGCACTTGCAAAGGCACTTGCCGAGGGCACAAAGGCCGCCTACGGTGCGGTTATGAAGCCGACTGAGGGTACTATCCTCACCGTCGTTCGTGAATCGGGCGAAAAGGCTGCTCTTGTTGCAGACGGTGCTTCTGCAACAGAATTATGGCGTGCTGCCTGTCAGGCAGGTAACGAGGCACTTGCAAAAACACCTGAAATGCTGCCCCAGCTCAAAAAAGCAGGCGTTGTCGATGCAGGCGGTCAGGGTCTTATGCTCATTTTTGAGGGTATGCTCAGCGTTTTTGAAGGTAACGGCATTATCCCTTCGCTCACGGACGACCCTGCAACGGCGGTAAAGCCCGTTGCTTCCGCTGCGGCAAACGAAGAAATCAAGTTCGGCTACTGCACCGAATTTATTGTAAACCGTACGGGCAGCGACCCGTCGGAAGCACTCCGACTGCGTGCTTACCTTGAATCAATCGGCGACTGCGTTGTGGTTGTTGATGACGAGGAAATCATAAAGGTTCACGTTCATTCAAACGACCCCGGCAACGCAATTCAGGAGGGTCTGAAATACGGCGCACTTGTCAATATCAAAATTGACAATATGCGCTACCAGCACAGCAACAACGTTGTTGAGGGCGCACCCACAAGCGAAAACGCTGGTGCTGACGAAGCTATGCCGGAGGCAGCCCCGATTGAAAAGCAGTTCGGCTTTGTTGCCGTTTGCGCAGGTGCAGGCTTTGAGGAAATGTTCTGTCAGCTCGGCGCAGATATGGTTGTAAGCGGCGGTCAGACAATGAACCCCAGCACAGACGATATTCTTCGTGCCGTGCTTGCAACACCTGCAGAGCACGTTTTCATTCTGCCCAACAACAAGAATATAATCATGGCGGCTGAACAGGTTATACCGATGTGTGAAAAGGGTATAAGCGTACTCCACACAAAGACCGTTCCGCAGGGTATTGCCGCAATGCTCAGCTTTGACGAAACAATTTCTGCCGACAAGAACCACCTTGAAATGATGAAGGCGGCAGGCAGAGTCGGCACAGGTCTTGTCACCTTTGCCGCCCGTGACAGCGAGGTTAACGACCAGAAGGTACGCAAGGGTGAAATCCTCGGCATGGAAGAGGGCAAAATCACCGTGCTTGAGCGTGACGTTATCAAGGCAGGCTACAAGGTTGCAAGAAGGCTGTACAGAAAGCACGGCGCTTCGATGATAACCATTTACTACGGCGAGGATGCAAACGAAGCACAGGCAGAAGAGCTTGCCGCACTCATAGGCTCACGCTGTCCGAATGCGGAAATTTCCGTAATCAACGCAGGTCAGCCCGTATATTACTTTACAATTTCGGTTGAATAAATTTATGCTTAAATTTTCAAGCAACATTCAATATCTCAAGGGAGTAGGCGAAGCCCGTGCCAAGCTGTTCCGGCGGCTTGGTGTGGACAGCGTCGGCTCCCTTGTGCGCCTTTATCCGAGGGCTTATGAGGACTGGAGCAGCACCGTTTCAATTCTCGACGCAGTGCCCGGTGAAACCTGCTGTATAAAGGCAACGGTCTGTGCCCCCGTCACCCACGCCCTGATAAGAAAGGGTATGACGATTTACAAAACCGAGGCAACAGACGGCGAAAACATAATGAAAATTACGATTTTCAACAACCGCTTTGCCGCAGACAAGCTCAAAGAGGGCGAAGAATACCTTTTCTTCGGCAAAATTTCCGCTTACGGCTACAGCAGGGAAATGTCCTCACCGCAGATTGAAAGAGCAGTTACGGGCGAGAGAATACGCCCGATTTATCCGCAGACGCAGTCACTCACCTCACGCACTATTGAGGGCTGTGTAAAACGTGCACTCGAAACGCTCGAAGCCCTGCCCGAGGATGTTTTAAGCGAAGAAATCCGCAACAAATACGCCCTTTGCTCCTATGAAAAAGCTCTGCAAAAAATCCATTTCCCGAAAACACAGGCGGATGTAATGACAGCACGCAGAAGGCTCAGCTTTGAGGAGCTTTACGTTTTGCAGACGGGGCTTTTGCTACTGCGTGGCAGAAGCCGCAAAAAAACGGGCTGCAGAATTGAAAAGGATTTTTCCGACGAATTTTTTTCGCTTCTCCCCTTCACACCTACGGGTGCACAGCAAAGGGCTGTCGGCGAAGCGGTAAAGGATATGTCGGGCACAACGCCGATGAACAGGCTTTTGCAGGGTGATGTCGGCTCGGGCAAAACGGCGGTTGCCGCCGCATTGAGCTACGTTTGTGCAAAAAACGGCTATCAGACCGCAATTATGGCGCCAACCGAAATCCTTGCACAGCAGCACTACAAAACCTTTGCAAAGCTGCTTGAAGCCACCGATTTAAGGGTTGAGCTTCTTGTCGGCTCAACGCCTGCAAGGGAGAAAAAGAGAATAAAACAAAGCCTTGCAACGGGCGAAACCGATATAATAATCGGCACACACGCCCTTATACAAAAGGATGTTGAATTCAACAAATTGGGACTTGTCGTGACTGACGAACAACACCGCTTCGGTGTCGGTCAGAGAAGCGCACTCGGCTCAAAGGGCTACAACCCACATACCCTCGTTATGTCCGCAACGCCTATTCCCCGTACGCTTGCGCTGATTATTTACGGCGACCTTGACGTGAGCGTGCTTGATGAATTGCCTGCAGGCAGGCAGAAAATCGAAACCTACGCCATTGACGGCACAATAAGACAACGTGCCTACGGCTATGTAAAAAAGCACCTTGACGAAGGCAGGCAGGGCTACATAGTCTGTCCGCTTGTCGAGGACAGCGAAGCGCTCGACCTTGCCGCCGCAGAGGAATACGCCGAAAGAATAGCAAAAAAGGAATTTGCAGGCTACAGCGTGGGACTTCTCCACGGCAAAATGAAGCCCAAGGATAAGGAAGCGGTTATGACCGCTTTTGCCAACGGCGAAATTCAGCTTCTCGTTTCCACAACAGTTATTGAGGTCGGCGTTGATGTGCCAAACAGCGTTATTATGGTTATTGAAAACGCCGAACGCTTCGGACTTTCACAGCTTCACCAGCTGAGAGGCCGTGTCGGCAGAGGTAAGCACAAATCGACCTGTATTTTAATTTCCGATACCAAAGGCGAAACGGCACAGAGAAGGCTCAAAACAATGTGCAAAACGACCGACGGCTTTAAAATAGCCGATGAGGATTTGAAATTAAGAGGCCCGGGCGATTTCTTCGGCGCAAGACAGCACGGCCTGCCCGAAATGAAAATAGCCGACCTTTCAAGCGACATGGAATTATTAAAGCAGGCACAGCAGGCGGCAAAGAACACCCTTTCCACCGACCCTGCCCTGCGAAGCGAACAGAACGCACCCCTCAAAGCGGCAGTAATAGAGCTGTTTGAGAGAATGGGACCAAACGGAATGAACTGATTAAGATTAGTAATCTTAATCAGTTCATTCCAAGTAATAAGTAATAGTGAAGAGTGAAGTATTGACAAAACAGTGATTTTTGCATATAATATGGGTGTAAGGCGTTGCCGATAGACGGTTACGCCCTCAAAAATTGGTAATTAAAGAATAACCGCTTCTTTTGGACGAGGGGCGGTTATTTCTTCTTTATTCTTAAAAAAAGCCCTGCTTTTTTTGCGAAGCAGGGCTTTAATACTATATTCAATTGCGCATTGCGAATTATTCCATTTCGCCCTTGATTGCCTTCAGGCGCTTCATTACGTCGTTGCCGCCCTGGCCGAAGTAATCGTGGAGAATTTTATATTCGGCGTAGAGCTTGTCGTAAATATCGGAATTTTCCTTGATGGGCTCATAGACAACGTCCTTGACCTTGCCCATAATGCTTGCGGCGTAGAAGGCGTCGTCATAGCCGCCCTTTTCGCTGCCTGCGGCAACTGCGCCGAAGATAGCCGAGCCGAGTGCACCGCCCTGGTCGGAGCCTGCAATTTTGATGGGCATCTTGATGATGTCAGCATAAATCTGCATTGTCATCGGGTCTTTCTGTGAAATACCGCCTGCGGCATAGAAGGAGTTGACCTCAACGCCCTGCTCACGGTAGTTTTCGATAATCATTCTTGTGCCGTATGCAGTGGCTTCGATAAGCGCACGGTAAATTTCCTCGGGCTTTGTGCGCAGAGTCATACCGACAATCATACCCGTAAGGTCAACGTCAACGAGGATTGAACGGTTGCCGTTCCACCAGTCGAGGGCTACAAGACCGCTCTCACCGGGCTTCTGTGCCTCGCACTTGGAGCGCAGAAGCTTGTGAATGTTGATGCCCTTTTCCTTTGCTTCCTCGTAGTAGCTTGCGGGCAGGCAGTTGTCGATAAACCAGCCGAAGTGGTCACCCACGCAGGACTGACCTGCTTCGTAGCCGTAGAGGCCGGGCATAATACCGTCCGCAACGACACCGCAGATGCCCTTTACCTTCTTTTCAACGTCGGACATCATCATGTGACAGGTTGAAGTACCGATGATTGCAACCATTTCGCCGGGCTTTGAAACGCCGACAGCGGGAACGAAAATGTGAGCATCAATTATACCTGCGGCAACGGCGGCACCGACGGGAAGACCGGTAAGCTTTGAAGCTTCCTCGGTGATGTAGCCTGCGCACTTACCGCTGGGGAGAACCTCTCTGCCGAACTTTTCGTCAATAACGTTTTCAAGCCTGGGGTCAAGCGCCTTGAAGAACTCGTTTGAGGGGTAACCCGTGTTCTTGTTCCACATAGCCTTGTAGCCTGCACAGCAGGAGTTACGGGTTTCGTTGCCCGTAAGCTGCCATACAACCCAGTCGGTTGCTTCTATAAAACGCTCCGTCTTCTCGTAAATTTCGGGGGCTTCGTCCAGAATCTGCCAGAGCTTGGGAATAGCCCACTCGGAGGAAATTTTGCCGCCGTAGTTTTCAAGCCACTCCTCGCCCATTTCGATAGCGATGTCGTTGAGCTTTGTTGCGTGTGCCTGTGCAGCGTGGTGCTTCCAGAGCTTTACGTAAGCGTGAGGCTCCTCCTTGTATTCGTCAAGGAAACAAAGCGGCGTGCCGTCCTTTGTTGTGGGAAGTACGGTACAGGCGGTAAAGTCGATGCCGACACCGATAACGTCATTTGCGTCAATACCGCTCTTTGCGATAGCATCGGGAATCGTGTGGCTGAGAACGTCTATGTAGTCCTGCGGATGCTGAAGCGCCCAGTCCTGGCCGAGCTTTTTGCCGCAGGGAAGTGCCTCATCCATAACTGCGTGGGGATATTCGAAAATACTGCTTGCAAGCTCCTCGCCCGTTTCAACGTTTACAACGAGCGCTCTGCCCGAAAGTGTGCCGTAGTCCAGACCGATTGCGTATTTTGCCATTTTATTCTACCTCTCTTTTATATTGTGAATTAATTTCTTAAACTGTAAGCGAAGCGATAATACCCGAATAGAGCTTAATCGGGTCATCGTAGAAATTGTTGGTAACGGTTTCAACCTGCATTTCGTCGGCAACATAAATCGTCAGCTTCATCATTTCCTCCATTGTGAAGGTGACGTGGTAGCCTCCGCTTTCAAGTTTTTCAACCTCAACCTTGTTCTCTCTCTTGCGTTTTGCAAGTGTGAGCATTTTTATTGCCGCATTTATCGCCTTTTCCCTGACCGAACGGGGCAGCTGAACCTCCAGCGTTTTCGTGGAAGCCTTGCCCTTTTCCGTAACGCCGAGGTATTCCTCGCACTCAATAAAATCGGACACAACCGAGCCGTTTTCAATCAGCTCGCTAACCGCCTGATTTATTTCAAAATAGTTGGCTAAGCCCTTGTCGAGGGCAATTTCGCAAAGCTGTGAGCGTGTTATCTTTTCGTCAACGTTGGACAGAAGGTAGCACACGAGCAGCTTTATTTCGTGCCTTGTTCTCAGTCCGCCCGGCTCAATGCCGTCATCAAATGTAAAATTGTTCTCCATACTTACTCCTCCACAAGGAAAGATTTGAGTGCCGAATAGCGCCGCGACTTTTTGTCGTTGCGCGCCATACGGTAAATCTGGTTTTCATCGCCGACTGTTACGAGCATTTTTTTCGCCCTCGTAACCGCTGTATACAGCAGGTTTCTGTACGCCAGCCTTTCGGGGGTGAAAAGTATCGGCAGTACGACAGCCTCAAACTCGTTGCCCTGGCTCTTGTGCACGGTTACGGCGTAGGCAAGCTCAAGCTCACGCATTGTGTCGGGGAAGTAGCTGCACTCCCTGCCGTCATCAAAACGGATTTTGGTAACACCGTCGGGTCTGATTGAAATTATCGTGCCGATATCGCCGTTGAATACGCCCGAGCCTTCCTCGCCGTCGGGCTTTTTCCAGAGAATATCATAATTGTTTTTTATATGCATAACCTTGTCGCCCTCACGGAAACGGAAAAGACCCACGGTCTGCTCCTTTTTTTCCTTTGAGGGTGGATTTATAACCTCCTGCAAGCGGCGGTTAAGGTTGTAAGTGCCCATTTCGCCCTTGCGTGACGGGCAGAGCACCTGAATATCGTTAACGGGTGAATAGCCGAAGGCCTTGGGCAGCCTTGTGCCCACAAGCTCGCACACGGTCTGCGCCGCACGCTGTGCATTCTGTCGGGGCATAAAGAAGAAATCCGAATCGGTACGGCTCAAATCGGGCAATTCTCCGCCGACGATTTTGTGCGCATTGGTAACAATCAGGCTTCGCTGTGCCTGACGGAAAACCTCCTTGAGCTCAACAACGGGAAGCATACCGCTTTCTATCATATCGTGCAACACATTGCCTGCACCTACGGGCGGAAGCTGGTCAGAGTCGCCAACCATAATAAGCCTGCACCCGAGCGGAAGCGCATCGAGCAATGATGAAAACAGGTATATGTCTATCATTGACAATTCGTCAACAATAAGCACATCCGCCTCAATGGGGTTGCGCTCGTTGCGTGCAAAGCGCTGTGTGTCGCTGTCATCCCACTCAACCTCAAGCAGACGGTGAATGGTCTTTGCCTGCATACCCGTAATTTCGCTCATACGCTTTGCCGCCCTGCCTGTGGGTGCGGCAAGGGCAATGCGCAGCTTGTCTTTTTTAAAAAGCGAAATCATGCCGTTTATGGTCGTCGTCTTACCCGTACCCGGGCCGCCCGTGAGGATAAGCACACCCTTTTCAACGGCGGTGATAATTGCGCTTTTCTGTTTTTGCTCATATTTTATGCTGAGCGAATATTCTATATTCTCTATATCCTGCAAAAGCGTGGGCTTGCCTGCAGGCGGGAACGAACAAAGCACCTTTATGCGCCTTGCGGCGTTTCTTTCCGCACGGTAGGCAGAGGGAATAAACAGAAATTCCTTGCCGTCAAGCACCGCACTTTCAAGCTGTCTGTCCGTTATAAGTGAATCAATTGCGCTGTTGAGCGTGTCCTCGTCAGCACCCAAAAGCTCACCTGCAGGGATGAGCATTTTATCTCTGGGCAGGCAAGAGTGGCCGTTGCCGAGATTGTGGCGCAAAACGTGGAGTACACCTGCCCTTATTCTGTACGCTTCGGGCGGTGAATCGGGCAGAGAGGCGGCAATTGCATCGGCACGCTCAAAATTAATGCCTATACCCTCCGCACAAAGCAGGTAGGGATTGTTGCGCACGGTTTCAACTGCATTGAAGCCGAAAATTTTATAGGTGTTCAGGCTTTCTCTTGCCGTCATACCGTATTTTTCAAGTGCGATAAGTGTCTGCCTTACGGCAAACTGACGGGAAAACTCCGTGCAGATTGTGTTTGCCTTTTCCCGTGAAATGCCCTTGATTTCGCAGAGCCTTTCGGGGTGGTTTTCGAGTATATCAAAGGAATCCTCGCCGAATTTTTCTATTATCTTCTGTGCCGTTGCAGGGCCTATGCCCTTTACCGTGCCCGAGGAAAGATACTTGTACAAATCCTCCGCCCCCGTGGGCATTGAACGCACACAGCTTGTCGCACGAAGCTGCCTGCCGTAAAGCGGATGCGTGTCAAACGAGCCTCTGACGGTCAACTTTTCGCCTGCCGCAATTTCGGGCAGGACACCGACAACGGTTATAAACTCGTCGTCCTCACTGCATAATTCAAGCACGGTGAAGCCCGTTTCATCTATATGCACCGACACATCCTCAACCGTGCCGATTATTTCAACTTCTTCTTTTTCAAACAAGTGAAGAGCTTCCTCCGTAATCAAAAAATTATATGCTTTATTTTAGTAATCGTAGGAAAGGCGTTTCGCCTCCCGATTTGAAAGCGATATGCCGTCAGCGGCTTCAAAAAGCCAAAAAGCGGTGTCATCCTGAACGCAAGTGAAGGATCTTAAAGCGTACGTTATGTTACTTTTGTCAAGCGTTACAAAAGTAACCAAAAGAACTTTTGAGGTATGCCGCACTACGCTGACGGCTGACGCTCTGTCAGTCCGCTCAGCAGACAGAACAAAAAATGTTTTGTTCTGCTGCCGCAACGGCTCTCAGAATTTATCTGACTTTTTATGCTTGCTGTACCGCCTGCGGAACTTCGCTCAGATAGATGAGTCAAGTTTAGTGCCCGTCAGCCTGCTCCGTTCAAACTACCGACATAAACTAAATTATTTTTGCTTTTGACTTACTGTTTCGGGAAATATACTTTTACTGCCGCCGCAGACAGACCGAAAATGAGCATCATATAGCACATCGGCTTAAGGCCGTAAAACGGGTAGTCCGTCATACCGCACATACAGAATGCCGTTATGCTTGCAAGCAGAGAAATTGCAAGACCTCTTGCCCTGCCGCCAAGGCGTGAAAGCTTTATCATTTCAACGGCAAATACCACGAGTATTGCCGCAAAAAGCGCAACGCCGACTATGCCGTTTTCGAGCATTATCTGTAAAACAATGTTGTGTGCGTGGGGCTGTTTTATGTGATAGGTGTTGTGAAGAAAATCACGCACGTTGTTTACACCCGTACCGAGTCCGAAAACCCAGTTATCCTCCAGCACTTCAAAGCACGCCTCCCATATTTTTGAGCGTGTGCTGACGGAAACATCGTTGAAATTGAAAATTGAAAGCAGGCGTTTGAAAACCCCGTCCGCAAACAGGGCTAATGCACCAAGACCGCCTGCACCGCAGCCAAGCAGCACGAGCGTTCTTTTTCCGCCGTAGAAAAGCAGAATTACAAATGCCGCCGCCATTGCGAGATACGGCCCTCTTGAATAGGATGCCGCAATACCGCCGAGGGTAAGCGCAAGGCAGATAAGACCCAACACCTTTTTACGCTTGCTGTGGAAATAGAACATGCAGTAAGCGGAAAACGGCAGCATAACCGTTAAGAAAATCGCATAGAAAACGGGGTTTGTAAACGTACCGCTTGCACGGGTGATAATCGAAATAAACTGTGTGCGCTGAACATACTGCAAAACAAAATCGGGCAACAAATGATTGACCGCAACGTCTGCAATAAAACTGTCCAGAGGATGCCAGAAGGGATTGAAAAAGCTCTTGAGAGTTGGGTGAATAAGCTCGCCGTAGTGGTAGAGAAGCATCTGCCCGACACCGATACCGCCAGCTACACCGCCGCTGAGCGCACCTGAAAGAATAACGGCGTCCAGCTTTTCGCTTGTATCAACTGCACTGCGCATCATCAGGTAGCAGAAGAACATACCGCCCCAGATTGCTATTCCCGAAAGACCCGAGGTCAGGTAGTCCGAATAAAACAGGCCTATAACCTGCCACAGCGAATAAAGGAGCATACATACGCCTAAGTTACCGACGGAAAGCCTGCCGTTTTCCTTGAACTTAACATTCTTTATGTAGGAAACGAAGAGAAGCACGGGGAATATGTATTCGGGAAGCAAGGCCGCCGCAAAAAAAGAAGCAAGCGCCCAAAGCCAAGAGCCTTTGTTATTGCGGAAAAACTCCTTTACCGAACCCATATCCTTTCCCCCTTTTATTAAGCATAATAACTTATTTTATATAATAGCATTTTTATTTAAATAAATCAACAAAAAAGAGACGGGCAAAGCCCGTCCCTCCAAAAAAATTATTCTTTATTATTTCTTCTTTATTCTTTAGAATTAATTGATGCAACCGCATCAATTAATTCATTCGGGTGTGAAATGACTGCCGTTACGCCTTCGGCTTCAAGGGTAACTCTATCACGGAAGCCCCACAGACAGCCGATACACGGCAGACCTGCGTTGCGTGCGGTGATACAGTCCACCTCGCTGTCGCCGACATAGACGGTGGTTTCCTTTGTGCTGCCAAGCAACTCCATTGCGTGCCACACGCTGTCGGGCGCAGGCTTACGGGGAAATTTTTCGCTTCTGCCGATTGCAGTGGAAATATACTCGCCGAAGATATCACGGGTTAATTCCTTTGTGTTGGTGTCACCCTTGTTGGAAACAACAGCCAGCTTATACCCTGCCGCCTTAACTTCACGGAGCATATCAATTATGCCCTCATAGGGTGCAGTTTTGTTGCGGAGGTTGCCGTGGTAGTGCTTTTCAAAAATTTCAAGACAGCGTGCGGTTTCGTCCTCACCTGCACCGTTGGGCAGGGCGCATTTTATCAGATGGTGGGCGGAATTGCCGACCATCATGCGCACCTCGTCCGCCGTGTGGAAAGGGACACCCATCTGCTCCATTGCATAGTTTACGCTGTCGGTCAAATCGTCAAGCGTGTTGAGCAGAGTGCCGTCCATATCAAAAATTATTGTATCAATCATTTCTTCTTTTTACCGAAAAAGCCCTTTTTCTCATCGTCGCCGTTGCCCGTGGGTGTTTTTGAGCCGAATTCGGCATCAAATTCACGGAGTAAATCCTTCTGCTTTGAAGAAAGATTCTTCGGCACATTGACAATAACTCTTACAAGCTGGTCACCTCTGCCCCTGCCGTTGAGCACCTGTATACCCTTGCCACGGAGCTTGAACACCGTGCCGGGCTGAGTGCCTGCAGGAACTTCGTAGCGCACCTTGCCGTCAAGAGTCTGCACCTCGAGTGTGTCGCCGAGTGCCGCCTGAGCAAAGCTGATTGTGATTTCGCACCAGACATCGTAGCCGTCACGCTCAAAGAACGGGTGGGGACGCACAAGCACTGTTACGTGCAGATCGCCCGAAGGGCCGCCGTTCATACCGGAGTTGCCCTCTCCTCTTACGTTAAGCACCTGACGGTCATCGATACCTGCCGGTATGTTGACTTCTACATTGACCTTCTTTGCAACTGCGCCCTTACCGTGGCATTTCTGGCAGGGTGTTTTGATTACCTTGCCCTTGCCGCCGCACTTGGAGCACGCCTTTGAGGTCTGAATAACGCCGAAGGGCGTTCTCTGCTGAACGTTGACCTGGCCTCTGCCGTGACACTCGGGACAGGTTTCGGGGCTTGTGCCCGAAGCCGCACCGTTGCCGTGGCAGTCGGGACAGATTTCAACGCGGTTGAATTCCACCGTGCGCTTACAGCCCTTTGCCGCCTCCTCAAACGAAAGAGTAACTCTCGCCTGAGTGTCACTGCCTCTGCGGGGTGCGTTGGGGTTGGCCTGTCTGCCGCCTCCGCCGAAGCCGCCGCCGAAGAAGCTGCCGAAAAGGTCGCCAAGGTCGAAATCCATTCCGCCGAAGCCGCCGCCAAAGCCGCCTGCACCGCCGCCTGCACCGTAATTCGGGTCAACGCCTGCGTGGCCGAATCGGTCATACTTCGACTTCTTGTCGGGGTCGGACAGCACCTCGTAGGCCTCGTTAGCCTCCTTGAATTTGTCCTCGGCCTCTTTGTCACCGGGGTGAAGGTCGGGATGGTACTGCTTCGCCTTCTGGCGGTATGCTTTTTTTATTTCATCGTCACTCGCCGTTTTGGCAACGCCGAGCACTTCATAATAATCTCGTTTATCTGCCAAGGTAGTTCCTCTTTCGTTAGGGTGGCGAGAATAATCCGAACCCGTTTTTTGCGGGGCGGATTTCCGCCATCTCATCGTTAAAATACTCGTAAATCCGTTAGGATTTACTGCGTTTTGTGCCTTGATATGCCAAAAATCCGCTTCGCAAAAAATCTGTGACCCAAAAGCGCGGATTTTTGATGGATTTTTGGATGTTGAGGATGCCGACAGGCTGTCGCCTTTCAAATCCGAAACGCCGAAAAGCCGCAAAAATTCACGCTTTTGGGCGAGTTCGGATTATTCTCGCCACCCTATACGATTGTACGGGAGGGCGTGGAAGCCCTCCCCTACATTTTGATTAATTATTATCAGTTGATGTCCTCATAGGGTGCATCGTAGTAGCCGTCGTTTGCACCTGCGCCTGCATCGTAAGCACCTGCGTCGGGGCCTGCTGCGCCGCCCTGAGCTGCCTGCTGTGCTGCTGCAGCTTCCTGGTAAAGGCGAACGGAAATGTCGTTGAACTGCTTTGTAAGCTCTTCCTGACGGGACTTGATGAGGTTGATGTCATCACCCTTGAGTGCTTCCTTGAGAGCGTCAATCTTGCCGTTGAGCTCTGTCTTTTCAGCCTCGGAGAACTTGTCGCCGTTCTCGTTAATCATCTTCTCGCTCTGGTAAACCATCTGGTCAGCGTTGTTGCGTGTGTCGATTTCCTCACGGCGCTTCTTGTCTTCCTCTGCGAAAGCGGCTGCCTCGTTGACTGCCTTTTCGATGTCCTCCTTGGACATATTGGAGGAAGCTGTGATGGAGATTGACTGCTCCTTGTTTGTGCCGAGGTCCTTTGCGGAAACGTGAACGATACCGTTAGCGTCGATATCGAAGGTTACCTCAATCTGAGGTACGCCGCGGGGAGCAGGCATAATGCCGTCGAGGTGGAATACGCCGAGAGTCTTGTTATCTCTTGCGAACTCTCTTTCACCCTGAAGAACGTGAACCTCAACAGAGGGCTGATTGTCAGCGGCTGTGGAGAAAATCTGGCTCTTCTTTACGGGGATAGTTGTGTTGCGCTCGATAATCTTTGTGTTGATACCGCCCATTGTCTCGATACCGAGTGAAAGGGGTGTAACGTCGAGAAGGAGCATACCCTTGACCTCGCCGCCGAGAACACCTGCCTGGAGTGCCGCACCGATTGCAACGCACTCGTCGGGGTTGATGCCCTTGAAGGGCTCCTTGCCGAGGTACTTCTGTACTGCTTCCTGTACGGCGGGAATTCTGGAAGAACCGCCGACCATAAGCACCTTGTCAATCTCGCCGATTGAAAGGCCGGAGTCGGAAATAGCCTGACGAACGGGCTTCATCGTGTCTTCAACAAGGTCTGCCGTCATCTCGTTGAACTTTGCTCTTGTGAGAGTTGTTTCGAGGTGCTTGGGGCCTGTTGCATCTGCTGTGATGAAGGGAAGGGAGATAGCGGAGGTTGTTACGCCGGAAAGCTCAATCTTTGCCTTTTCTGCGGCTTCCTTGAGTCTCTGCATAGCCATTTTGTCGCCGCGAAGGTCAATGCCCTGCTCAGCCTTGAAGCCGTCAGCAAGCCAGTTGATGATTCTCTGGTCGAAGTCGTCACCGCCAAGACGGTTGTTACCTGCTGTAGCAAGAACCTCCTGAACGCCGTCACCCATTTCGATAATGGAAACGTCAAAAGTACCGCCGCCAAGGTCGTAAACCATAACCTTCTGGTCGTTCTCCTTGTCAATGCCGTATGCAAGTGCGGCTGCTGTGGGCTCGTTGATGATTCTCTTTACTTCAAGACCTGCAATGCGGCCTGCGTCCTTTGTAGCCTGACGCTGTGCATCGGTGAAGTATGCGGGAACGGTGATAACAGCCTCTGTTACCTTGTCGCCCAGGTAAGCTTCTGCATCAGCCTTGAGCTTCTGGAGAATCATTGCGGAAATCTCCTGGGGAGTGAAACGCTTGTCATCAATCTTAACGCCGAAGTCTGTACCCATCTGGCGCTTGATGGAAGCGATTGTTCTGTCGGGGTTTGTGATAGCCTGGCGCTTTGCAACCTGGCCTACCATTCTCTCGCCGTCCTTGCTGAAAGCAACAACGGAGGGAGTTGTTCTTGCACCCTCTGCGTTAGCGATAACTACGGGCTCGCCGCCTTCGATAACTGCAACGCAGGAGTTTGTTGTACCTAAGTCAATACCTATAACCTTTGCCATAATTTGTGTTACTCCTTTAGTAATTAGTGTTTATTTATTGTTGGTTATTTTTTTACAGTTTAATTTGCTACCTGAACAGTTGCGCAACGGATTATTTTGTCGCCGAGCCTGTAGCCCTTTGCAAAAACCTGAGCGACTGTGCTTTCATCAAACTCGTCGCTGTCGATGTGCATTACTGCGTTGTGCTTCTGTGGGTCAAACGCCTCACCTGCTTCGCCGAAGGGCTCAACACCTAACTTTTTGAAGATATCGCCGAGCTGTGTGAATATCATCTCGATACCCTTGCTGTAGCTTTCCAGGTCGGTTTTGTTGTTTGCCAGCGCACGCTCGAAATTGTCGAGCACGGGAAGAAGCTCGCCGAGGATATATGCCTTGATATCGCCGTTGAGTGCTTCCTTTTCACGCTGTGTGCGTTTGCGGTAGTTGTCATACTCGGCCGCAAGGCGCAGGTACTGATTCTGCTGCTCCTCAAGCTGAGCCTGAAGCTCTGCGGTCTTATCCTTTTTCTTGAGCTTCTTTTCCTTTTTTTCTTCTTTTACTTCTTCTTGGGTTTCCGTTTCCTTAATGTTCTCGTCTGCCATTTCTGCCTTCCTTTCTAATCGTCTATACTCTCGCTTAAGATATCGCCCACAAGACCCGAAACGAACTGCATATACGGAATGAGCTTTGCATAATTGAGCCTTGTCGGGCCGATTATGCCCAGCGCACCGCTTCGTGAGCCGTTTACATCGTAGTGGGAAATTATCACGCTGGAATTTGCAAGCTGTTTGTATTCGTTTTCCGTGCCGATTTTGATGTCGATATCATCCTTGCCCTTTGAGAGCAGCTTTGAAATCGGCTCACCCTTACGCAAGAACTCCATAAGCTCGATTATGTTGCCGCCAAGCTCTCTGTGATTGAAGAGATTTGACTGACCCTCGAGCAATACGTCACTGCTCAGCGCATCCGCCGCCAAATCCGCAAGCGTTACGAAGAACGACGACATTTCAAGAGCGTGTTCACCGAGTGACGCAACAAGCGTCTGGAGCATTACGGTTGAAATATCCTCAAGCGGCTTGCCCACAAAGTGAGCGGCACAAACGCTGTAGAAGCGTTCAACCGTCTGCGGAGTAATCGGCATATCGCTGCGGCAGGCCTTGCTTTTGAGAGTGCCTGCCGAGGTGAGCAGGACTATCATCGCCGTCCTTGTGCCGACGGGAACAATTTCGGCTCGGCGCACGGTGGCTTTTTCGCCAAGCGGCATGGTCGAAACCGCCGCACAGCCCGTAAGCCTTGCGATTACCTCGCCTGCCTTTTCGAGCAATTGCTCGGGGTCGCCGCTGCCCGAAGAAACCGTTTTGGCTATCGCCTTTCTGTCCTCCTCGGTAGGCTCGAGCTTGTTCATCAGCTTATCGATATAGTAGCGGTAGCCGAGGGTTGTGGGCACTCTGCCGGCAGAGGTGTGGGGCTGTTCAAGGTAGCCCATTTCTGCAAGATCAGCCATCTCGTTTCGGATGGTTGCGGAGGAAACGGAAAAATCAAGCTCGCCAAGCAGGTTTTTAGAGCCGACAGGCTCACCCGTGCGGATGTAGCTTTCCACAACGGCGGCAAGAATTTTCTGCTTGCGCTGTGTCATTTCCATATATTGTGCCCTCCCTTCTCTCGCTCTGCTAATTTTAGCACTCTGTTGCTTCGAGTGCTAAACTCTATCCATATAATATATCCTGTTTCCCGATTTGTCAAGGATTTTCAAGGAAAAATTTAGAAAAGCAGCCCGAATTTTTAAAATAATAAATAATAAAGAAGAAATAATAAATTCGGGTCGCTTCGCTCCGATTTTAAAAACGAAGCATAAAAAAGATGTCATTCTGAGGCGTAGCCGAAGAATCTTAAAGGCTGTAAAAAGATTCTTCACTGCGTTCAGAATGACATTTGTTTGGAGTCTGCTGTAAAGCTATATGGTAATAAACATTTTTAATGAATAATGAAGTCGCTAAACGGGAATTTATTTCTTCAATACTTTTTTGCACCAAGTGCGTTTATTACATTTAGGACATTTCAAATAACGAGTAGTTCCTCTGTGCATTGCCCACAGTGCTTCCGAATAAGAAGGCACAATTTCGTGGCCGCAATTTTTACACTTGTAAGCGCCTACACTTACTTCCAGCTTTAATGCATAAAAACACGGTATCAAAAACACAACGCAAACACCGAGAATTGTGACAAGTTGCCATATTCCTTCGGGTATCAAAAATGCGGCGATTAAGATACCTGCAAACAGGGCTGTCATACTTACAATCATAATTGCCCACATAGAAGTCCAAATGGTTTTGTTTTTTCGCTCTAATTCTTTCGCCATTTCAAGCAAAAGCTGTTCATTTTTCTGATTGCTGTTTTCCATAATGATTTTCTCCCCACATAATAAATCGTTTACGGTAATTGAAAGAACATCACACAAAGCGAGCATAATCGAGGAATCGGGCATTGCTCTGCCTGTTTCCCACTTTGATACTGCCCTGTCGGTAATGTTCAGTTTTTCTGCAAGCTGTGCCTGCGTCAGGTTTTTGTTTTTTCTGCACTCGGCAATGAATCTGCCGATTTTCGCCTGATCCATAGGTTGCCTCCTTTCACCTTCAGTATAGCTACGATTTTTCATATAATCCACACACCGTCGGTTGATTGGGGAGCTATCAACCGTTGGTAGAGTAATCACACTACATTACTTTATATTATTTATTATTCCAATAATAATTGTACTCAAAATCTGTTACCAAAGCACCGTCACTTTTTTTATACAGCTTTCCGTCCTCCGAATAAAAATGCTTGTTTTCTTCTGAGCAATATATTTCTACAACGGGGTGGTAAAACGTGATACTGCCATCCTCATTTAGATGCGGATAGTAATAATCCATATCAACATCCTTGATTTCCTTTATATTTTTGCCAATACGCATTTTGAAAACTATATTTTCTATGCAGAAAAAATCTCCGTCTGTTTCGCAAACTATCATATCTTTTGTAAAACAATAATTGTATTTGCTGTCTTCGGGCGCATTCATATATGAATCCATATTTATATAAAACGGTGCTGTCGGAACGTGTGAACCGTGACCGAATCTTGTGACGGGCAAACCGTTGTATTCATCGGGAACGGTTATATCAAAATCTTCCTCATCGGGGTCGGCAATGTAACAGTCAAGATAAGCGGCATTGAAAAGATTGTTGTATGTAATTTCCCAACCGTTAACCTCTGCCGTTTCGGAAAAGAAGTGCGGAAAGGTTATAAAAAATCTTACGGGGCCGAAAGCAAAACCCACCAGAAAAAGGCACGCAACAAAGCCTTTTATTATACCTTTTAAAATGTTTTTTGCCTTCCTTGTTTCCCGCATAACCTGCACAACGTTTTTGTCCGCTTCTTCGGCAAAATCGGTCTGAGCGATTACCTTACCGCTTAAAACATCGTTTACGGTTACACCGAAAAAAGCACTTAACCGTTCAAGCGTTTCCACATCGGGATAGCTTCTGCCCGTTTCCCACTTTGAAACCGCCTTGTCCGTAACGTTCAGTTCTTCGGCAAGCTGTTTTTGCGTAAGCCCTTTAGCCTTACGCTGCTCGGTAATAAACCTGCCTACAGAAAGTTTGTCCATATCCGCACCGCCTTTAATGGGATTATACACCCTAAACCTAAAAAAGTCACCCTACCGCAGGTAGAGTGACGGGAAAAAGAATGCTTTTATGTTTTGGGGAGCTGATTTTGCACACCAATGAACATAATATTTTTCAAATATTTACCCTGCGTTCCATGTGCAAAGAGCATTTTCTATTAATTCGGCAATTTCAATTCTTCTGTAATCTGTGCTTTCTGCGGAAATATAAATACCGCCGAAAGCAATGCCGCCGTCTTGTATGGTTATCTGACCGTCGAACACATATCTTGCTCCGCTTTTATAATCTGAAACCGTAACAAAATATTTACCTGAAGGATAGTAATCATCATAAATAATTTCAGAAATCTCCAAAGCTTCAAATACAATGTCATCGCTTAAGGCTTTCATATTTGCAACCCAGCTATCCTGTGCTTTTGCTCTTTCTCTTCCTTCAAAGCCAATGTTTTTTACCGCTTCTTTATAATTTCCGTTTACAATCATCCGTGCTGTTGCTTCTGCTTTTTTAGTGTAAACAGCAGTATGCAGCGACAGTCCCTCACCCCTGATACCCGAAACAGCCATACCGATTAAATCAATTCCAACCACACAGCCTAGAACTATTGACACTATTATAAACACAGTACAGAGTTTTTGCACGTTTTTGCGTTTTCTGGTTTCGAGCTCTCGTTCAAGAAGCAAATTCAAAACAGTGCTGTTCGTTTCGTCATCAGATACCTTGCGTTTGGCATTCAATAATTCATCCATAGATATATTGAAAACTTCGCATAAGCTTTTCATTGAATAAACATCGGGCAGTCCTCTGCCGTTTTCCCATTTGGATATAGCTCTGTCCGTAACGTTAAGTCTTTCGGCAAGCTGACGCTGGGACATATTGTGTTCTTTGCGTAATGCCGCAATAAACTTGCCAATCTCAACCTGATTCATAATATCACTCTCCTTGTGGCGATATTATACCTCGGTCTGACAGAAAAAGAAACAAACGAACCGTAGAGTTATATGAAAATTATTCATTATTCACCAGCGAAGCGGCTTCATTTTTCATTATTCATTCAAAAATCCGTTTTCACAAATGAATAATGATTGATGAATAATGAATAGTGAATAATACAAACAAAAATCCGCTCTCTTTCGAGAACGGATTTTTTGGTACGAGTGTTGACAACGGATTCAATTTTTAATTTCAATTAACCGACAGGCGGACACATATTCTTGCTTGTATCAAAGGATTTTGTAGTTTCTTCAATAATCAAAAACGATACATTTATTAAGAATATGAAAGGATGACAGTTATCAATGAAAAATAATACAAATGTTCAATATAGACAGGTTGGAGATTTTAACATTCCTAATCTAATTTTACCGCCCGAAGAAGCAAATGTTACTCTCGGCAAGTGGGGTATGTTACATAAAGATTATCTGCTTAAACACAAGAAAGTATTATTCACAACACTGCTTACCCAAGGCAAACTTTATCAGCATTGTGCAGAGGTTGAAAAGCAGGCGCAACAGATGTTTGATACACTTGTCGAGCAGATGAAAGAAGCTGAAGGTGTAACCGAAGAAGTGAAAGAGAAAAATCAGATGGAATGGGTATGCCGTATGCAGAATATTGAAGCAAGAGCAAAAGAAGTTGTGAGTGTTGAATTGATTTGTATTTGATTCAAATTATTTAATAATGAAGTCCGATGACTATTACGATTGTCGGATTTCATTTTATAGTTATGTTATTCACAAAACAAAAAACATTTCTAAAAGTATTGACAAAATTCGTTTCAATGAATATAATAGTTTCACCGAAACGGTGAAAGGGTGATTTTTAGTGAAACACAATTTTTCTGAAAGTCAATATGTGCAATTAGCTAAAGAACAATTTTGTCAAATTATAAATAAAGTACCATTCGTATCCGATATAGAAATCATAAATACCGGCCTTCAAAGAGGTTTTGGAGATTTTCACGCAATTGTTCATTTTGATGATAATGAACAAAGTCAAAAATACTGTATAGAAGTAAGATCAAATGGGGAAAAACGTTTTGTTAATATGTTTATGAAACAAGCTTTACAACATAACGATGATTGTTGTTATGTGTTTATGGCTCCTTATGTTTCAGATACTTCTGCAGAGAGTCTATATAATAATAACTTAAGCTACATTGATTTATCAGGCAATTGTTATATACTATCCAGGCGTATTATCATACATTTTGAAGGAAAAGAAAATAAATATGTAGAAAAAAGAGAGAAGAAAAATTATTTTTCAAAGAGCTCGGGAGCTACATCAGCAATAATACGTACAATGTTAGACAAACCGTTTGAAAAATGGCAAGTAAAACAGTTATGTGAAGAAACAGGTAAATCATTGGGAATGGTTTCAAACGTTAAACGCTTCCTCAAAGAACGTGCGTGGATTGACGAAGATACTGAAGGAAAATTTGGACTAATAGATATAAAAGAATTATTATATTCTTGGGCAAAAGATTATCACAAAAAAGAATCACGAAAACTCGAGTATTATTCACTTGATTCTATACCCGAGTTAGAAAAAGAAATATCCTCTTGGAGTGTAGAACATGACAACAGCGCGGTATTAGGCGGTTTTTCAGCAGCAGCTAGATATTCCCCTACCGTCAGATACAAAAAAGTTGATGTGTATGTTGAGCAACAACACCTTAATGATTTTGTTCGTGATTTAGACTTACAACCTGTTGATGCAGGCGGTAACATTGTTATAACAATACCCCACGATGAAACACCCCTTATGTTTTATCGTGAAATTAACAGTAGCTTCGTAACATCTCCCATACAAACTATCCTTGATTTATTAGGAAATGTAGGGCGTGGAGAAGAAGCAGCGGATGCAATTATTTTAAAAGAATATAAGGAGCGATTAAATTGATTAGGGATGAGGATTTAAAACAAGCTGTAGATTATTCAGAAGGGCAGAAAGATGCCGCATATATGATTTTAGGCGAAATAGTAAATCTTCTTAATGAGTTTGCGGATAATATAAGGATTATTGGTGGCTGGGTTCCGTCTTTATTGTATCCTGACAGCGACCATATTGGTTCAATAGATGTTGATGTTTTGTTAGACCAACAGCAGATAAAAAGAACAGAGAGTTACAAGACAATAAAAAGAATTCTCATACAAAACGGATATTCAAGGCATCCTGAAAAATATTTTACATTTGTTAAGACAGTTGAAATACAAGGTGTGCCATATACCGTTGATGTAGATTTTCTGTCGGGCAAATATGGTGGAGAAGGTGGTGCGGTGAGCAAGCATATTGACGGCATAAAGGCATTACCTGCAGCGGGTGGTAATTTTGCATTTGAATTTCCCCCGACAGATGTAAAAATTGAATACAGACGTTCTGATGGTGCACTTGACAGTGGTCATGTTAATGTTATATCTGTTGTACCATATCTTGTTATGAAAACAATGGCTCTCGGTAGAGGTAAGCCTAAAGATGCGTACGATATATATTACACAATTGATAATTATCCGGGCGGAGTGAGAGCATTAGCTACAGAGTTTATTCCGTATGCAAGTAAAGAGCTTGTACAACAGATGAAGGAAAAACTTCAAGAAAAATTCGCATCGGTTGACCACGCCGGTTCTATTGACATAGTTTCATTTCTTGCAATAACAGACGAAGATGAAAGTTCACGTATCAAACAGGATGCATATCAAAAAATAAAGTTTCTTGTTGATAAATTAGAAGTTGATGCATAGAAAAAAATATACAAACGAACTCGTCCTGTGAATGGAGATTTAATATGATAGGAAAACCCAAGACAATTGTTATAAAAGAGATATACGATATGATGAAACAAGGAAAATTAATAATTCCGCCATATCAACGCAACTTTGTTTGGAACACAAAGCAACAAGCCCTCTTGATCGATAGCATATTGAAAGGACATTATATCGGTCAAATGCTTCTTGCCAAATCCGAAAAATCGGATTATTACAATATCATTGATGGTCAACAAAGAATTAAAACGATATATTTCTTTATTGAAAACGGATTTAAAGTAAATAAAGATGATGAAGCTTTAGGCGAGATTGCTAAACAAGATTTTTTGAATCGGCCTCTACAGTTTTACATAATAGATGAGTTTACTGACGAGAAACAGATTGTTGAGATTTTTGAATTAATAAATACAACAGGAGAACCTTTAACAAACCAGGAACTTCGTCGTGTAAAAGCTACGGGAAAATTCTCGAAAATCGTAAGTGAACTATCTATAGAAATTTTTCCCGATAAAGAAAACTTAATGGTTGGTAAAAATACAGAAGAACTTTTTGCAACAAGTTTTTGGAACCGTCTAGGAATACTCACAAAACAGCAAATTCTTAAAATGGAAGATGAAGCACTTATTGCAAGAATAATCATTTCTGTTTTATTCAATAAATGGTTAACATTTGATGATGATTTGTTGGATAAAGCATATGATATAAATAGCTTTTATGGTTCGGAAATAAATGATAAACTGACAAATGAATTTCTTGAAGAAATAAGAACTATATTTATGTTGTTGCTCACAACAACTTTTAATGTTGAACATTTTTCTAAAGAGGGTTTTTATATTATTTTTTTAGCGTTATACCATATTGTTATAACTGAACAAAAAAGTATAAAGACGTCAGATTTACTAGTGAATGTTTTTATAAATATAAATTCTCTTGTTCCAAATAATCAAGCATATAATTTTCAATATGAACCTTTATGTAAATATGCAAAACATTTAATTTTACAACACTGTTTCGATAATGAAGATTTACAAAAAATAGGGCTGCTCAAAAATATTCTTAATAATTCCAAAGTTGAAACAGCTAAGTATGAGTTTAAACAAGGATTTTTACGGTTATCTGATGATCGTAAAAAAGATAAAGCGTTAAACAACCAAATTATAGAGACCATCTGCGGAATGGCAAATGCTAGGTTTATGGAACCAGCGTATCTTCTAATAGGAATTGCAGATAAAGAATCCGATGCTAATCGAATTAATTTATTGGATCAAATAACACCAGTAAAACTTGGAGAACATTATATTGTAGGAATAGAGCGAGAAGCAAAAATACAAGGGATTTCTATTGATAAATACTGTGCACAAATTAAAGAGATAATTGATAATTCTGCATTATCTCAAGCACTGAAATTATCTGTCCTTGCAAATGTTGATGTTGTAACCTATCAAGGATTTTCTGTGATAGTTATTATTATTCCTCCTCAAAAAGAACTATCTTTTATAGGTGATAAAGTTTTTGTTCGAAAATGCAGTAGCACAACAGAAGTTACTAATTCACGGGAAGTAATCGCTTTAGCTAACACATTTTCACGTTTTTGAAAAAACACTCACTTTTCATAGGTTGTAATTATTTCATTGCAAAAGTTACAAACAACTATAGACATTACAAAAAAGTAACATCTATAGTATATGCTTAAAACAACACACAGAAAATTATTCTCTAAAAGAAGGCTTTATGATCGATGATTTATATGAAAGCCGTGACAGAGAAGGTGGAAATGAAATCAGCAAATACTATCTGCAGTATTTTGCTACACTTTCTGTAAAATAAGGTGAATTTATGGATAATTATATAAACAACGCAAATAAATTACTATATGATTTCGGTTTGCTAAATGAATTAAATAATTACGGTACCCCCTACATTGTTGGTGGTTATGCTATGGACTTAATGGCGTGGAATGACTTGGATATTTACGTTTCCAATGAGTGTATGTCAACAGAAAAACTGTATAAGCTGACCTCATTTATTTTTAAAACTTTCCACCCTGTGTGGTATGAAGCAAAGGAAGATGTGTCTGACGGAAAAACAGTTTGGTTTCACGGCTTTGAAACTGAAATATTAGGTGAACTTTGTAATGTTGATATTTGGTTTTTTGATAGCGATACCATAACTAAAACTTTAGATTTCAGCGAAAACATCAAGCAGAAACTTTTAGTTAACCCTAAACTTAAACAAATTGTTATAAGCATTAAACAATCATTGATAGAAAACGAACAATATTGCTTTGATAAATTTTCAAGTATGGATGTATATACAGCTGTGTTTGAAGATAATATTAGAAGCTATAAGGAATTTATAGAAAAATACGGAGATAGATAATATGTCTGAATTTATAAAAGGAATAGATTTATGCGAAGGCTTTTTCAATGAATATGCAAAACCGATTATTGAAAATTGCTTTCCAAATTTAAAATACTCAGCCGGGTTAATTGGCTACGGCTCTGATGTATTGGGTTATGACGATGCAGTTTCCACAGACCATATGTGGGGACCTCGCTTCTATTTATTTTTAAGTGAGACTGACATTTCAAAGAAAAACGATATTATAAATGCACTGTCTGATAATCTACCCTATACATACAAAGGTTATAGTGTTAATTTCACCGAACCTGACCCAAATGATTGCGGTGTTCAGCATCCTGAATTTATAACCGAAGGTAAGGTTAATCCATTGGTGTTTATACACACTTTTGATGAGTACCTAAATGAACAACTCGGCACAGCAGATTTAGATAATATTTCACCTTTTCAATGGCTTGCTTTTTCGGAGCACAGACTATTATCGTTGATATCAGGCAAGTTCTTTGATGATGGTCTTAACTGTTCAGATAAAATCGAAAAAATTAAGTACTATCCCAAAGAAGTAAAATTATATATGATTGCTTCTAATTGGGAAATTATTGCGTCAGAACAGGCATTTGTAAAGCGTTGCGGTGAATGTGGTGATGAAATAGGCCCGCAGCTTGTCTGTGCAAGAATTGCAGAACGGCTGATGAGATTATGTTTCTTGTATAAAGATACCTATGCACCTTATAGTAAGTGGTTTGGAACAGCTTTCAACCATCTTGGTATTGATGAAAGTATAAAACAAACAATTCAAGCGGCACTTTCAGCAAACACTTTATCCGAACGTGAAGATAACATTGTAAAGGCTCAGGCTATGGTCGCTGATATGCACAACTCAAGCAGTTTGACAGATGTTGTTGACTACGAAATTGAAAGTTATTTCGGCAGAGATATTAAGGTCATTTTTGCAGATAATTTTGCTGAAACAACAGCTGAAAAATTAAAAGGTACAGCTTTAGAAAATGTACCTCTTATCGGTACATTAAGTCAGTTCGGCGGTCTTTCATCTTTTACAGATGAGAAAGAATTTTATCCGCAGATTATGAGATTATACGGAGAATAAAAGAGTGATAGACAGAAGTATTCCATATTACAATTTGATATTAAAATGCACGAAAATTTACACAATGCCTATTTCGTTATCCGAGGGATATAGTTTTAAGATGTATGAGGCGGGTGATGAAAAATATTGGGCAAAACTTGAATATGAAATCGGTGATTTTTTATCCGTTGAAGAAGCTGAAATGTATTTCAAAACAAATTATTGCAACCAAATTGATGAACTGAAATATCGTTGCGTTTTTGTTGTTGATACTTACGGTGATGTTATAGGTTCGTGTATTGCTTGGCACGACTTGAAGGATAATAATACAGTCGCTTCACTTCATTGGCTCGTTGTTTTACCTAAACATCAAGGCAAACATATAGGTTTGGCTCTTTGTCAAAAAATATTAGAGATTTTCAACGAACATGGAGAATATCCTGTATATATTCACACACAACCATGGAGTTATAAAGCTATCCTGCTTTATATCAAACTCGGTTTTAAAATTCTGAAAACTGATACTTTTTCGCATTATGAGAATCAGTACAAAAAAGCCATAAAAACATTAGAAAATCTGCTTCCAGAAAGTCAATTTAATCAAATTATTTTAAGTTTGGAGTAAAACACTATGGATATATTTAATAAAATATGCCTACAGTTAGATTTAGGCGAAATAATAACAGAGCCGACTCAACTAAAGGGTGGCTTTATGCACAAGATGTATTCACTGTTCACAACAAAGGGGAAATATGCAATTAAACTTTTAAATCCTTATGTTATGAAGCGTGATACTGTTTTTGAAAATTACCGTATTGCAGAAGAGCTTGAAGCAAAATTAGAACAACCAGATATTCCTATACTTCCTGCTTTGACCTTTAACGGTAAGAAAATGCAAGAAATTGGCGGACAATATTTTTATTTGTTCGATTTTTATGAGGGTAAGTCTCTCAAAGGTGAAGAAATTACTATTGAACACTGTCGAAAGATTGGCGAGTTTCTTGCCAAAATACATAACATTGAGAAGAAAGCACAGCCTTATAACCGCAGTGAAATAAATGTTGATTGGGATATGCTTATTGAAAAACTGTCAAAAAGCAATACCGAGCTATATAATCTTTTAAGAGTCAATAGAGACATTCTTTACGAAAGTCAGCAAAAAGGTAATCTTGCAGTAAAGAAGATACCGCATATACTTACAATCTGCCACAATGATATGGATAGTAAAAATGTTCTTTGGAACGGTGTTGAATGTAGAATAATTGATTTGGAATGTCTTTGCTATTCAAGTCCGTTCGTTGAACTGTATGAAATGGCTTTGTATTGGTCTGGTTATGAAAACTGCAATATTAATTTCGAACTTTTCAAAACGCTTATAAAGTCTTATGCTGATAACGGTGGTGAACTGCCTGATGCTTGGGAAACAATCTATTACAGCAGTTACGGACGTTTAGAGTGGCTTGAATATAACGTCAAACGTGCTTTAGGTATTGATTGTGGCGAAGATGAAATTGAGATTGGTATTTCAGAAGTCTGTGAAACTATGGAGCATATAGTTTATTATCATAATGTCAGGGATGAGATTTTGGAGTGTCTTAAAAGTTTATAAGCTCTTATCGGAGTTTTTTTAATTACTTTTTTCCAAACTTTTTATATAGACGCTTGAATGCATATAACTATGAAACCGAATTTTTATCAAAAATCGTTAAAAAATATATGGGATTTGTGATTTCTTTATCCAAACGCCTTCTTTTGTAAAATAATTGTTTCTTCGTATTTCGGTATAAACACGCTCAACCAAGTTATTATCAAGAAAGTCGTTTTCAACATTAAAGAAATCAGAAGTTGATAATTTTTGTTGAAAGCTATCTGTTTTTAGATCTAATTCCCTTGTAGTTTCTATTTCCCAATCAGTTTTCAATTTTTCAAAAATTTTATTAGCAGTAACCATGTTAATAGTGTAAAAATTGCTGTCAATAAATCTTTCTAAAGCACCGTAAACATATTCGCAAAAATTATTATCAAAAGTAATTCTACTTTGCTTATAATAATCCCATACATTACACTCTCCATATTTAATTCGATGAACAACACTATCAAATACAGCCTGCTGGGTACCTGATGGTCCTACAACAATTGCTTTCAAAGGAAGCATAGGTGAACCTTTGTATGCAAACATAGCATTACAATATGGGCGTAATATGCCATTATCCTTATGAAAATAGTTCAGTTTGCTTTTTGTGTTTCCAATGCGTAAGGCAAAAAATGAAGCGCGAATTTCCTTTTCGATTGCAAAGCTTGAGTTTTTAAAATAAGTAGCGATTAACCTTAAAAAACTTACTTGCTCAAACAAATATTTTTCATCATTCCAGTAATTGGTTTTACCATCATATACCGTTCCATCTTCATGAGTACAATCATACATTAATGAATTAAATTCGTATTTTAACGATTTTTCTGTCAAAGATTTGTCTTCATCATAGATTGAATAATGAATAACTTGCAAAGGTTCGTGAGGAAAACCACCCTTAATAAACGGATCATCTATAGACTCTTCTTGTTCTAATACTAATGTAAAATCTTTGAGTTTTAATAAAGTTTTATCTAACTCAACACACACACCTGACTCTTTTGCGTATGTAATCCATTGTTGAAGCAAATCTGAATTGTCAGAAAAAGAAATTGTGTAAAGACCAGGATTGGTTGATTCCACTTTGAAACTTGCTTTATCCAAAAACTCTATGGTTTCTTGACTAAGAAGATTATTCAATTTTTTTATTCCGGTATTGAATTCGCTCGCGTCATTAAGATAAAAAATATTGGAAGCCCAAAATGTAGCACTTTTTAGAAGAGCGTTTAATACTTCTGTTGAAGTATAATGGTCAAGAGTCTCATTATCTTTTTTCATTTTCTGTTCGTAAGTACTTAACCAATTACTTAAACCTTTATAATAGTTAGCAGAGTTTTTAGCTTCGGTAAAGTTATTCATTTCTCTATACCTAATAGTCCTTTCTTTTTTTCTAATTATTTAAACACTTCTATTGCGTTTATACACCATTTGTTAACATAATGTTCGTTGTGAAGAATCATTGTTGGTGCTTTAAAAAATTGCAAATGATTGTACATTTTTTTCATTTGTTCATAATTACTCGTTAACTCTGAATAAGTTGCTGCATGAGTATAGAGCAGCATTTTAATTTTTTCGCGATTTGTTTCAACATTATATTTGTTTAATACTTCATCCCTGATGTGGGCGTAATTTTTCCAATCCAAATCAACTAAAATATAGCAAAATTCATCGTCTGCTATATCATAATGATTCGCTTCATCAATATCAGTGAATATTATTTTATCATTTTGTATAATACATTTTTTTAAGGTATCATCTGAAATGCAAAAAAACTCTATTAAAAAAGTGTTATTTTTGTTATTTGCTGATTCTTTAAAGTTTTCTCTCAGTTTACTACAAATCAAGTATTTATCGTTTAACACTGATGAGTTGTCATAAAATCTAATTCTAATTGTCATAAGATTAGCTCCTTATTTAAAAAAGTGTTCAAATATAACTTCAAATCTACCATTTGCATTTTGTACAACAAAGTTGAAGTTAGGAAATAAAGGTTCTTTTTGTCCATCAGCTTCAATGTTTGATATGATAGTTGCAATATGTGCAAATGTCCATAATGTAATATGTGGAGTTTGCATATTTGAATTTGCACAACCATATACCCATGGGGGACATTCAATTATATCATTTATATTGTTGAGCATATCAGGAGAGTAATCAGATTCATTGTAAAACATAAGCTCTCCATCAGTTGTACACTCAACAGTTAATTCATATTCTTGATTGTTCACCTTATTGTTGTGTTTTATAACATTTTCCGCCATTAAAGTAATTACCATAACAATTGACTCCATAGATGCCATTTGCGGAAGTATTGCTGCATATTTAAAATTATCAAAATAATCTAAGCCTTTGAATATTATTCTTACTGCTTCAAATTTACTTTCGTTATAAATATGCATTATATATGACGGTGTTGCTGTTTTTAATCCCCAAAAGTTTTCTAGCATCTCTTTTTGATAGTCTGCTCTTATGCTCGGGGTAATAGGTCCATTAAAATGATTGTATAAATCTTTGTTTAAATCACCTCTCACAATTTTCCGATATAAAGAGGATATCCATTCATTGGAAATCAACTGCAAGTATTTTTCAAGTGGAAATTTTTCTTCTCCTATTGGAATATTTAAAGATGATTCTGCTAATGGGTATTCTGTTTGCTCAGTAAAAAAATTCATATTCATATATGATGCTCTATTTGAGTGAGTTAAAGCTTTAACTATCCTTAATGCTGATTCTCTCATCTTTTTACTTCTCTCTGAAATCAATAGGGGTAATTTGATATGTTTAATAAGTTTTGCAAAAGTGCTTCGTAATGTAAAAAGCATTTTTAATATAAACCAATGTTCAATTTTTTTTGTATCAAAACCTGTAATTTGTAAATATATAATATCGTTTGTATCTTTATTTTCAGCACTAGTCTCCTTTTCTTTTTTAAACTCTATTAACACAAAATCTGAATCAAAATAAACACACATATTATTCTCGCGACACAGCAAATTATGTATTTTCTTTCTATTTGTATTAGAATAAAAATTTTCACAAATTTCTTTTGATTTTTCTGAAATTTCAGCTAACATAAAAAATTCAAAAAGTTTATTAAAATCGTTATCGTTATAAAATACATCTGTATCTTTTATAAAAGACACTACTTTTAACTCATCTTTTCCCAACATTGATTTTATCCAACTATTAATTCGAGCATCAATATATTCGATTTTTTCACTTTTTAATGTTTTTATAACATCTTGATATTTTTTTTGAAATAATTCAAATTGTTTTATGATTTGCTCATTATTATTTAGTTTACAGATATTTCCAAAATTATCAAAAAAATAAGGGAATTTATTTGACAATGCAACTCTATTATTTTCAATATCCTTTAATGCATCTATGATAATTCGATTATTTTCAAGATACATTAATCCTTGCGTTGTAAGAAATTCCGAACAACAAAAAGACGAGCATCTTAACTGTTTCTCGACTGGCTTATTAAAAAATCCTTTTTCTGAGCCTTCTACTAAAATATGTTCTAACAAAATTGATTTTGTAGTATCTTGCGTTAATGATATCATTTTTTTTATACAATGTGCAAAATTTATTTCATTAAATAGTTTTTTATCAAAAACAGACCAATTTGTATTAGTCTTTTTAGCAATATTTAATAATTTAATAAATTGCTTTTCTCTTATTAAATAATTAGCGTTCATATCAACTAATGCTTTGACTAAAGCCATTAGTTGTTTTTGTTCTTCTAATGTCAAGTCTTCTTTTTTTATTAAAGAATCTAAAAGTTTTAAGCAAAATGAAAAGGCTGCCTGTCTTTTTCTCAAGTGAAAAACAAAAAAAGGTCTAGAAATCGCCTTTATAAATGCAACTTTATAAGATTCTTCTCCTTCTGTTATTATTTTTGCATCATTTAACCATTTATAAGCGTTTTCATAATAATCATATAAGATCTCTGCTATTTTTTCTCCAGCATAAATTGATTCTATATCAATCTGCGTTTTATTCTTTTCTTTTGGAAATATAGGCCTGTTATTATAGCAAATACGTTGATTTAATAAATGTGAAATAAAGAAAACCATTCTTTTTTCTATGCTGCATTGAAAAGGGGGTTCGTGTTTTGGTTTATTCTCAATGCTTTCAATATAATAAATTTTATGATCATATATAACATCACTACATATATTGGCCATCTCGTTTGTGGCACAATACGCTCGGACTTTTCTATAATCATTAGCTAGTTTGCATAGTGTGCAAGCATCTTCATGACTTCGCATAGTTGACACATTTATATGAACATATTCATAAAAATGCTTCATTAATAGTTCTTTGCTTTCATTATCTAAATTTACATCATTTAAAAGATTCATGTAAAACATCTTTGTTTCACTTGAAGAGCGACCATAAAGTAAAAAAACAGAGTGAAATAAAGATATTTTAAAATTTTTTTGCTCAGGAAAATCTATTCCTGTGACTAATGAACGGATTAAATCGATGGCTCGAATAAAGTTGCTGCCACTTGTAATGGTTTCATCAACATAATGGAATCTAATTTCACAATTTCGTCCACTTTTTTTAATATTTTCTATAGTACAATAAAAGTCGCTATATTTTGCATGTACATTGCTACGATATTCCTTTGTAACATCAAAATACAAAACTCTTGCACCATCAAATTCTGGATTATATTTACCATTTACAGGTTCCCCTGAAAAAACGGTATTGCAAACTAAATCTACCCATTTAGCATTTGTTTCATGACGTGGTGCGACAATATAATTATAAACAACTTGTTGATTGTTATCGTAAAGATCAAAATCTTTTTTTATGTTTTGTAAATAATCAACTAAATCATTTTGCATATCGCTACTAATTGTGCACTCTCTTTCTTGATTAACAAATCCAATTGCATCAAAATAATATTGAAAATGATTGTCACCACGTACAATATGTCTGTATGCCATATGGTTTGATAATTTCCAAATTCTTCTGAGATTTTTTTCTTGATATATAGTTTTAGTTTTTTCTATTGGCTTTAAATATATATTTCTACCCAATTGCAACATAGGAACAACAGATCCCCTTGTTACATCAAAAATGGGTTTTTCAACTAAGAGTGACTCATTATTGCAATCAGGAAAGCAATCCACGCAAAATTCCGTTGCATCGTCCATTTTTTTATGATTAGTTCCTAGGTTAATTGCTGTTTGTTTGAGCATTGCCTCCTTATTATTGTACATCCAATGACTCTTTACAAAAGCAAAAGTTTTAATTGCGTTTTTTTGATTTATTTCGATGAAGCGGTCATCGTTAGGTATAAGATGATTGTTTTTATTTGTCCAATAATAATTTTTTTCCTGCTTTTTATCATCGGGACCTATTGTGATAAGACATAACAATAAGCTATTGCTAGCGATATCATCTTTTATATCTAATCTTTGTTTGAAAAGAGAAATCATTTTATCCATCGTAGACAAGGTTGTATTAATTGGCACAATAAAGACAAGAAGTGTATCTTGTAATGTTAAGGCATTTTTCATAACGTTTGAGTTAAAGCCATAATAAATATAAAACGATGGTGCTACCTTATTGATTTCATTTATAGTGTCATTATTATTTTTGTATAAATTTCTAATTTCTGCTTCTATAATACGTTCGCCATTATCCTTTATCATAGCAATTGTCTCATAAACACAATAATCACACTCAAACTCATCGTGTCTTTTCGCAAGTAAGCTTCTTACTTCTTGTAGATATAATTCTGAATAGCTTTCATATCCAATTAACAATACTTTTTTGTAACTATTCTTATCAGAATTTAATTTTTTTTCGATTTCTTCAACTGTAAGAGTTGCAAAACCATGGTTATAATAACTGTTATGAAATAATAATTCTGCTTCAATAAAATCCTTAAAATGAACTTTAGATCCAGCATGAGTATGACAATTTTTTATTCTGCATCCAAAGCTGTCATACGCTTGAAGATCTGTCGCCAAAATAGTCTCGACATTTTGTATAAATGGACATTTTAATTGGCTACTATTATTTGTTGGTAATTCTGTAAATTCAAAAGGAAAAAACTCAATAGACTTGTTGAACATAACCCCAAACTCCTATTTTAATTATAATTTTCATTGTGATTATTATTTGAACGGCGCATTAACATTTGGGCAATAGCCCAATAGTCAAACATTAAGCCTCTTGTCATTGCAATTCTCTGCATCCGTCCTGCATTCCAATTTAAATCCTCTCCAGCAAAAAGAATTTCTTCGCCTATTTCATTACCTTTTAAATATATTTGCATATTTTTCATGTTGCTTGTGGATTTTCCTTGTTTATTATAAAATAGAGCAATGATTCTAGTGATTTCTAAAAGATCATGAGAAGATAGATTAAAAATTGCAACTGGTGGCTTCTCATCACAACTAAACAAGAACAGCAATAGACCTTTTATTAACAATTCTAATTTGTAATTTTGGTAATTTTTAAGTTTACTGCAATCAAACAATAACACATATTTCAAACTGCTATCACATGTTGATGTTAACTGCTCAATTTCAATTTTTATCTTTTTTATTTTTTCCTCTTTTATATTATTATTGCCATAAGGGGATTCAATTAACTCCAAAATTTTATTATTTAGTATTGAAATCTGATTAATTCTATTGTTGGCACCATAATATTCTTTTAAACTTTTGTATGACATCATCTTTTCAAAAGTTGTGTTATTAATGATGTTTTTATCATCAGTGCAAACATGATTTAACGGTAAGAGAATTCTATACGATGTTCCTTTTATATCTATATCTGAAGGTATATTAGCCTTTTCAGAGTAATAATTGTTATGTCCACTTGCAACGAATATTCCATTTTTGGATTTAATTATGGATTCAAAAATTTGCAAGCCATAGTGGTGAACTTGATTGCCAGGAATCTGATAGTACTTCTCCCAAAAATCCACTCCACCTTCAATAGACGAAGGTTCGAAAAATAACTTGAATATATCATTGTTATCTCTTAAAAAAGTTTTTAAACTTGATTCTAAATTATCATCCCCTATAATTCTTTCTTGAGCATTTTTAATAAAATTTTCCTTTATACTACTTCCACATAGATCAGAAAGTTCTATTTCCAACCAAAAAACAGAGACATTTTTTTCTATTGCATATATTTGTTGTAGATATGTAAAATCATTTTTATCAAAACTATTATAGATATGCATACTTAAAAGCCCGCCATTTGCATGTTCGACTGAATTTTCAATTAATTGTAGCAATCCTTCAGCTATTGTCGACGCTTCAAATAATTCGGCAATAATATCTACATGAACATCGTATTCTAATATAGCATTGATTTTTCCATAATCTGTAGAATATTCTATATCGAAAGACTTTTTGATTTCTTCGTTTATTTCTTTAATTTTTTGTTCTGCGATTATTATTTCTTCTGCAGATAAATCCCCTTTTTTTGTCAAGCTAAAATAAGGAGCTTTGCTTTTAAAAAATTGCATAAAATTAGCTTCCGATATGGTAGTGGTTATATAAAATTCAAATATATCATTAATGAGCGTAGTTTCATTTTTTGAGTTAACACGTAATGAGCAATTATATTCTTTTTCAATACCATTTCTTTTATTATTTAGCTGTTTTTTATATTTCTCTATAGTTTGGCTTAAGTCTATAAAAATTTTACTTTTTATAATTTCATCAACAAGATTAACTTGAGTATTATCATAAACAATTAATGACTTTATATTATTTTCACTTGACATTTCTTGATATTTTAAATATCGCTGATAGTCTTGAGCACTTTGAAGGGCAACGACAAAATCAGTATAAGTCAGATGTGCCATACCAATTAAATCCTTATATTTTTTAAGCATACTACTTCTATAGTAATGATCATATTGCGCAAAAATTAAAATTGCAATAAGAGGAACTCTTTTTATACATTCTTTAAATTTTGAACTACTAAAAGCAGTTTTCCTCAATATTGTATATGAAAATGAATGAACATCTTTATATTCACTAAACAGATAATTTTGACAAGCTCGTAAAATAAACCAGTATTTTTTATCTAGTTTTTGAGAAAATTTACTATACACGGTAATCTGTTCGCCAATAATATGATCCCATGCTTCTTCAGTTATGGGACTTTGTAAAAACGATAATGTTTCTTTATCTATAAAAAGAGCCGGAAATAATTTATTTACACTTGTTATATTCCAGGAAATTAATTTACCATTAAAAGTAATAGCGTTTTTATCATTTAAATTGTGCCCTGTAATATATGTATTAATGCGGCCGATATCACTATCCTTCACCATTATGTTTAAAAGAAACCGTACAGTATCACTCTCTAAGATGTTTTTTATCAATAGAAAATTATGTATTAAAAGTTCATCCGCTTTTTCTTGGTTTGTATAATCTAACTCAAACAAGAAAGTTGTGTTATTGTAGCTATCAACTATTTTAGGCTTATCATTTACCCATTCTGGTTCGATAAATGTTTCAAAGAAGAAATTATAGTCTTTTGCTTGTTTTATGTCTATTTTAATGGTTGAGAAAAAATTTGTTGAACAATATTTTTCCTTGATTTGCTTGAATCCCTTGAGAATCTTGTTTTTTTCTTTATCATTGTCAATGCTTATCAAGTCAATTATAAAGTGAAAAGAAGCATAATTATATTCTTCTCTTAATTCTCGATTTTCACAATAATTATTACTAAAATTTTCTTTATAGTCATTATAGGCTTCAATATAGACATCAATCACAGAAATAATCTCCCTTTCTTTCAACAATAAGTTTTCCAACATAAAATTTTATCGAAATTTTTGAGCAGTAGTTAAATAGATATCACATAGTTAAATAAAAATATGTTGTTCAAAATTTGAACTATAAAATAAGAAAAGATAAAAACTAATAATTTATCACCTGTAATAATTCAATATGCTACCATTTTTATTTGTTTAGATAGTTCTATTCTAATGTACGAATAGTATATAAATCAATTTAATTACAAAAACGTATGCTTTTTCGACAAAAAAGTTGTTTTTTTGCCGAAATCAGTTAAATATATTACTAAAAGTTCAATGGTTATGCCAATAACAACTCAATCGCAGTAGAGTGTTGGAATAAGAGTTAGAAAGCCATTGAAATATCGCAAAAATTATGCTAAAATACATTTAAATAAATCCGCAAAAGCAGATTGCGAAAGGAGAACAATTGTATGAAAGTTTTTTATGAGGTAATTGCATCTTAAACTGAATATGTGGCGCAAACGATAATCGAGGCATAGGCCTCTATTTTGTTGTGCCGTTTTAAAGTAACCTTTCGTGAATACTATAACTTTCGGTTGTAGCACACTTTAGGGTGTGTTATTTTTATGCCTAAAATCAGCCGTAGGAAGTACCCACAAAACAGGGTTGCTTTCTACGGCATTTTTGCACCCATTTTCATATTTTAATTACATAAAAATTTGGAGGAATAACAGTGAATAAAAATATAATTGAAAACAATTTTAATTTAAAAGTGTCTGATATAAAACTTCTTGATAAGCATTTTGGTACTGAACTTTATTTAATTAACACAGATGTCGGTAAATACATAGTTAAAATTCTGCCATTCTATATGGAAAATGTAAAAAACGAAGGTGAACTCACCGAATATCTTCATAACCACGGACTTAAAGTTGCAAGATTTATGAAAAGCAAAGATAATACTTATGTGGTAAAAACATCTGCGTTTCAGTTTACCGTTCAACAGTTTATTGAAGGTAAATCACTATCGGTGAATACTGCACCTGATTGGTTTATAAGTAAATCAGCAGATTTTCTTGGACAAACAGCATTGTTGTTGAAAGATTATGAGGGATTATCGATACGCTTCGGCAAAGAGTTCTTTTCAACCAAAACAGTTCGCAGGAAAATGTGGCAGTATAAAAAAGAGCTTATCAGAGCGAAAAAAGCAAAAGATGTGGATATTATACCTGTTTGGGAAGAACAAATCCGTCATCTCAAGAAAATTTCAAAATTCCATATTGACACCAAAAAACTGACTTATGCCAATTCGCACGGTGATTATCACATAGGTCAGGCAATTATACATAACAATGATTTTACGGTTGTAGATTGGAGTTCGGCTTGTCGGTTGCCTATTTGTTTGGATGTAATAACGTCTTATGTCTTTTCAAGTCCAACCTGTGCCACAGGTGAAATTGATACAGACGGACTGAAAAATTATATCAGGCAATTCACAGAAAAGTTCCCGTTAACGGAATATGATATAAAAACAATGTCTTATGTTCTGTATTTTTGGCATTGCATGTGTAATTACCGACCTGATGAACTTGCAGATATTCCTGACAGTTATAAAGATATTGCAAAACTCATAAACAACTTTTTGAATTGGCTTTATGACCATGTTGAAGAGTTATCAGAACAACTACTAGAATAAGCGAATTTTAACTGTGGTGTCGGTGAAAACCGACACCACCTTTTCTTTTTCGAAAAGCTTCTTGACAAGTAAACAAATGTTCTTTATGATAGTAAATAGGTAAATAATGTATTTGCCATACAACTGAATACAAACTGAAACACATATTTTTACTTATTTGCTTTATGCCAACACATATTATCTGACCGAAACTGTATAGTCCGATACTCGGTCAGCAACATACGGACAATGAGAGCTTAAATTTTAAGCCGTTACATAGTTTTAGTGCAAACTGTGCGAGAGGATGAAATGTCCTCCCGCTATTTGTGCTGTCTATGTGACGGCTTTTTTGTTTTCTGAAAAGTATTTCTTAAAATCAGGAACAGATTTATGTGGTTTATTCCCATTACTTTTAGAGGCAGTTTATTTATATAGTAACTGCCCCCACAAATGAAGCTATGTATAAAGGATACTACAGCCACCCTTACATAGCGAAGCTCGTCTGCGGAGTAGTCCGCAACTAAAGTTTGTCGCTCCCTTGATAAGCGAGAAATTTTAGTTTATGAGCCTCGCAGAGCCCACTGACATCTTTGCACGGTGAAGGCGTGAAAGTGTCATAGTGGGTTACGCACTTTCGAAGAAAGTCAGCGGAACAAATAAAGCAGTAATGCAGAAAGGAGGTTAAACCTATGTCAAAGAAAAATTATAGTGTAGCGAGAGTCGTCACTCATACACAAAGCACAATCGGTAAATGTGAAAGGCATAATGAGAGAAAAAATGAGTCTTACGCAAATATGAATGTTGATACAGCTCGGTGCGATATGAATGTGCATTTCAAAGATTGCGGGGAGTTGACCTACAACGAACAACTTAATAAGCTCCTAGCCGAAAAGAGAGTCTGTATGCGAGGTCTGAAAGCTGATGCGAAAGTATTTGATGAAATGATATTTGATGTCAACACAGACTACTTTGAAACACACGGTGGTTATGAATATGCCAAAGAGTTTTATGCAGAAGCCTATCGTTTCGCAGTTAAGCTCTACGGTGAACAGAATATCATCTCAGCCGTTATGCACGCAGATGAACTGAATGTGGCTCTCACAGAACAGTACGGAAAGCCTGTCTATCACTATCATATGCACCTTGTAGCTCTGCCTGTTGTAGAGAAACAAATATTGTGGACAAAGCGTTGTAAGGATAAATCGCTTGTGGGTACCGTCAAGGAAACTGTCAATCAGATAAGCCACTCAAAGAAGTGGAAGTCACCTCAGGCTGTGGATGAAAACGGTAATGTCATATTCAACGAAAAAGGCAAGCCTGTGCTGATTCCATCTTATAGTATTCTTCAGGATGATTTCTTCAATCACATGCAAAGAGCCGGTTTCAATGATTTCAATCGTGGTGAAAAAGGCAGTACGGCTGAGCATCTGTCTTGTCTGCAATATGAAATACAACAAGATAAAAAGAGACTTGATGAAATCAAAGAACGATTACTGACAGAAGAAATTAGATATGATGAAATTCAGACCGTGCATAAAACTTTCAGTGAAATTGACGGTATGGGTAAGAAAACCCTTACGGGTAAAGTTACAATTTCAAGTGAAGATTTCAATGACCTGAGTAATATTGCAAAACAATCCGTTGCAGCAAGGAGTAAGATTTTTGACCTTGAGGGTGAAAATGAACGACTCCGAAAAAGGAATTGGGAATTGCAGAGTCAGATAAACAGGCTGAGTAAAAGACTTCATGAGCTTGAACAAGTCTGTGCACCGTATTTTGAGGCATTGAGGCAAATGCCCGAAAAAATACAATCATTTATCTCGGATGTGCTGAAAACTGTCCGAAAAGAGAAAACCAATAAAAATATAGAAATTAAAAAAGAGAGGTAATTAAATGAATAAAGAAGATAATTTTATTAACACCCTGTTTGAGAAAACAGAAGAAACCAAAGAAACAGAGGCGGTAAAGCCTCAAACTACAGAAATTGTGCAGATGCCAATGAAAAGCATTGTTCCGAATTTCAAGAATCCGTATAAGTGTCGTGAGGAGGATATGAAGCCTTTGGAGGACAGTATCCGTGAGAACGGTATTATACAGCCTCTTATGGTACGAAAGGATGATAAAGCATCTGTGTATGAAATCATATCAGGTCACAGAAGATACCTTGCAGCAACAAGACTTGAAATGACAGAGGTTCCCGTTGTTGTATTTGACATAAGCAAAGAGGAAGCAGACATCATTCTTGTTGACAGTAACCTGCACCGGGAGCATATTCTACACTCGGAGAAGGCTTTTGCTTACAAGATGAAAATGGATGCACTTAAAAAGCAAGGTAAACGCACAGATTTAACTTCGGACCAAGTCGGATCGAAGTTGGCTGCCAAGGAAATTTCGAATGAAGATAGTGCTTCTCAGGTGAAAAGATATATCCGCCTAACAAATCTGATTCCTAAACTTCTCAGCATGGTGGATGAGAACAAAATCTCATTTTCCGTCGGTGTTGAGCTTTCGTATCTCACAAAAGCAGAGCAAACCGATTTGTTTAAATTTATTGAGAAAGAGCTTTGTACACCGTCCCTCGCACAGGCTCAGAAGCTGAAAAAGTTATCTCAGGAAGGCACACTCAACGCAGAGGAAATATCTTCCATTATGAAACAACCGAAACCTAATCAGGTTGTTACGGTTAAAATCCCCGAAGATAAAATCAGTAAATATATGAAATCTAATGCTACTGTAAAGGAAAAGGAAGATTTTCTTGCAAAGGCTGTTGAATATTACGGAAAATCCCTTATGCGAAAGAAAGACAGAGGTGCGAGATGATAAAGAAAATCAATGATTTTTGCGGATTTCTTGAAGAGGATGAATATGTAATCGGCGGTGTGCTTTACAAGGTTTCTTCCTCGTTTGCTCCTGCAAACATCTGTAACCTTGAAAACACATTGGAAAATAAAGTGCAAAAATATGTTGGCAGTGATTTTGCACATTTGACATTGGTGCCTGATACAGATAAAATTGAAGCAGAATATGTGACGACTGCCGGAAAGGAGGACTAATGCAGTCAAACAATATAGGATTTACAGCTCTTTATTGCCGTCTTTCCCGTGATGACGGAAACGACAAGGAGAGCAACTCAATCGAAAATCAGAAGCTTATGCTTGCCCGTTACGCAAAGGAAAAAGGCTTTGAAAACACAAGGTTTTATGTGGATGACGGTTTTACGGGAACTAATTTCAATCGTCCAGATTTCAAAAGAATGATGGAGGATGTTGAAGCAGGATATATCTCGACCATTATCGTAAAGGATATGTCCCGATTCGGCAGAAATTATGTTGAAGTTGGTCTTTACACCGAATCATACTTTCCCGAAAACAATATCCGCTTTATTGCCATAACAGACCTTGTTGACAGTGCTGACGGTGATAATGAAATCATCCCGTTCAAGAATGTTATGAATGAGATGTATGCAAGAGATATTTCAAAAAAGGTACGCTCTGCCAAAAGAATCAGAGGTAATATGGGTGAGCCGTTATCTCAACCGCCTTACGGGTATATGAAAGACCCTGAAAATCCTAAAAGGTGGATTATTGAACACGAGGCAGCAAGTGTTGTGAGAGAAATATTCAGGCTTTATCTTGAAGGCTATGGACAGGACAAAATTGCAAGAACCTTGCAGGACAGAGGAATAAAGAATTGCACCTCATATTGGCAGGAGCGAGGCATAGGCAGAGGCGGTAAAAAGGTACAGCCTAACCCGTATAAATGGAAAAGCTCCACCATAGGTCAGATTCTTATTCGTCAGGAATATTGTGGTGATGTGGTAAACTTCAAAACCTATTCCAAGAGCTTTAAGAACAAGAAACGGCTTCAGAATCCCGAAGAAAACTGGAAGATTTTCAAGGATGTGCATGAGCCGATTATTGACCGTGAAACCTTTGAAGCAGTACAAGCTCTTATTAAGAAATGCAAGCGCAGAGACCCGAAGCCTGAAAACGGTGATAAAAATATCTTTTGTGATTTTCTTGTATGTGCCGAATGCGGTCATAAGCTATGGTATCATGTGAATACACGAAACAAGGATATTCATTATTTCAGTTGCAGTAATTATGTAAAGGATTACAGAGGCAGCTGTCAGCACAGACATTATGTAAGAGCTGATGCTATTGAACAGATTGTTATGCTTGAGCTTAAAAAGATGTCAGCTTGTATAAGGCATAACGAGGAACGCTTTGCCGAAATTCTTGCACGAAAAACCAACAGTGACAGACTTTCTGAAGAAAAACATCTTAAAACCGAGCTTGAAAGACTTATGAGCAGAAATGCAAAGGTTGAGAGAAATTATGAAAAGCTGTATGAGGATAATATGGACGGCAAGGTAACTGACGAGTGGTTTATGCATATGTCAAGAAAGTACGAAGAGGAACGAATTGAGTTAAGGTTAAAGATTTCAAAGCTTAGAGAACAGCAGGAGCAGCTTAATAACAAGGAAAAGGAAAAAGAGCTTTTTGTTTCTGCCGTTCGCAAGTTTATGGAAATGGAAACCTTAACGGTACCACTCCTTCACGAGCTTATTGACCACATTGACATTTATGAAACCGAAGGCACGGGCAAAAACAGAACACAGCGTATTGTAATTCATTATCGCTTTGTGGGATATATTGAAATCCCATCAAATGCAGATAATTACAAAGCAGATACCCGTCAGGGTGTAGCAGTGGAATATCTCACTGCATAACAAAAAAGAGCAGGCAACAAACCTGCTCGATACATATTGATGAAACTATGAAATTAAACAAAAAAGTCGAGTGTTCATCACTTAAATCCGTAATGAACACTCTAAATGGCGGAGAAGGAGGGATTTGAACCCTCGCGCCAGTCGCCCAACCTACTCCCTTAGCAGGGGAGCCCCTTCACCACTTGGGTACTTCTCCATAATGCTGAATTATCTATAAGTTATTAACTTTTAGCAAAGTAATTTTTAAGTGGCGGAGAGAGTGGGATTCGAACCCACGGTACGTTGCCGTACGACGGTTTTCAAGACCGTTCCGTTATGACCACTTCGGTATCTCTCCGTATGTGTGCAAGTTATATTACCATATTATTTTTGCGTTGTCAAGCACTTTTTATGCAAAAATGTATAGCAGCATCATCAGAAGGGTTTTGTCTGCCCTTTCCGAAGCAAGTATGAGTATCAGCCCGAGGAGCAGTATGCTGTCCTCGCTCATCTGTCGGCCTTGCCGTTTCTGCTCATTTATCCTGTGCAGAGTAACGTTACTTATTCTGTCCGCCTGCCTTTGCATACGGTGAAGCTCGTTGTCCAATGTGTTTCTCCTTTCAAATTACGGTTTGCCGAGATTAATGCAAAGTGCAAAGTTAAGGGTCGCTACGCTCCGATTTTATAAAACGCTGATTTAGAGCGATTATTATAATGGGTGAGGGCGAAGCCCTCCCACAATTTTGCATTTTGAACTTTGCATTTTGCATTGTTTGTCCCCGACAAACTACAAGTTACATAAACTTTTCAATAATCGGCAGCATATCCATCAGCCTCATCAGCTGTATTGCCTCGTCTGCTTTTTTTCGTCTTTGCGGGCTGAGCAGGGGTTTAAGGGCGGCGATGAGGCGTGTGCGCTCATCGTCGCCTTTGCTTTGCAGCAGCGGCAGAAGCTCAATAAGCTTTGCTATCATCTGCGGGTCGATACCGCCGAAGGGGTCGGCGGCGGTTTCGCTTTTGCCGCCGTTGCCGTCGCCGCCCATAAACTGCTGTGCCATATCGGAGAGGTTGCCCATTTCCTCCTCGCTCAGGGAAGCGAGGATACTGCCGATGTCGTCAAAGTTCATTTTTTGCCGCCCATTTTTTTCATAAGCTCCTGTGCCTGCGGACTTTTAAGCAGGTTTTCCAGGGCGTTTTTGTCCTGCAATATGTTTTGCACACGCTGGCGCTGCTCGGGTGTTATTCTGTTTTGCAGTATGTCCTGCGCCATATTGCTGTCGGGGCTTGAGCCCTTTGAATTCATAAGCAGCTTTAAAAGCTGGTCGGGTGAGAAGTTGTTTGCGCTCATTGAAATCACCGCCGTTATATGTTATATTCAATACATAAGTTTATGTTTGAAGGGGTGGTTTGTATGACTAAAATTCTTGTTGTTTCCGATTCCCACGCAGACGAGTGGAAGCTCAACGATGCAATCAGGGCAGTGCCCGATGCAAAAATTGTTTTTCACCTTGGTGACGGTGAACACGAAGCAAGGCTCATTGCGAAAAAATACGGCACAAAGTTTTTTCATCTTGTTCAGGGCAACTGCGACTGGGGCAGCGAATTGCCGACAAGCGTTGTTGACATTGTTGAAGGCAAACGCATTTACGCCTGCCACGGTCACACCCACCTTGTAAAATACGGCACGGCCGACCTTGTTGCCGCCGCAAGGGAAAACAACTGCTGTGTTGCATTATACGGTCACACCCACAATCCTGTTACAGAATATGTTGACGGCATACTTCTTTTTAATCCGGGAAGCATAAAACAGGGCTGTTTCGGCACAATTGATATAGCAGAAAACGGAATTTTGCCCGTTTTACGCAAATTGCCGTAACTTTTTTCCTGAAAACACTTGAAAAATATGCTTATGTGTATTAAAATTAAGTGAATTCTAATGTTCAGAAATAATTTTTCGGAGGAAATAAAAAATGGTATCAGCAGGCGATTTCAGAAACGGCATTACCTTTGAGATGGACGGCAACGTTTACCAGATCATCGAGTTCCAGCACGTTAAGCCCGGTAAAGGCGCTGCTTTCGTTCGTACAAAGATTCGTAACGTTATTGCAGGCTCCGTTACAGAGCGTACATTCAACCCCACAGAAAAGTTCCCCACCGCTTACATCGAGCGCAAGGAAATGGAATATTCCTACAACGACAGCGGTCTTTACTACTTCATGGATCCCGAAACCTACGATATGGTTCCCATCGGTGAAGACACTCTCCCCGACAACTTCAAGTTCGTCAAGGAGAACGAGACCTGCCGTATTCTTTCCTACAAGGGCAACGTTTTCGGCGTTGAACCCCCCACAACAGTTACTCTTCAGGTAACTCAGACTGACCCCGGCTTTGCAGGCAACACAGCAACAAACGCTACAAAGCCCGCAACACTCGAAACAGGTGCAGAGGTCAAGGTTCCTCTCTTCATCGAAGAGGGCGAAATGATTATCGTTGACACCCGTACAGGCGAGTACACCAGCAGAGCATAATTTTTATCTATTTATATAAAGGGAGGCAATTACCATGGCAATGACATTGACTGAAAAGGCTGCATACATCAAGGGCCTTGCAGACGGTCTCAATCTTGATGCAGACAAACCCGAAACAAAAATCATCAACGCACTTCTCGACCTTGTTGACGATATGGCTCTCTCGGTCTGTGACCTTGAGGACGAGCTTGCACTTGTCGGCGAGCAGGTTGACGCTGTTGACGAGGACCTCGACGCTCTTGAGTCCTATGTTTACGACGATGATGATTGCGATTGCTGCTGTGATGACGACTGCGATTGCTGCGATGACGACTTCTTCGAGGTCGAGTGCCCTGCTTGCGGCGAAATCATCAACGTTGACGAGGGTATCCTTGAAAGCGGCAGCATTCAGTGCCCCAACTGCAACGAAAACCTTGAGTTCGACATCGAGTACGATGAGGACGAGGACGAAGAATAATTCCTCAGCAAAAACCGCATAAAAATCACGAGCGACAGATTGTTAAAATCTGCCGCTCGTTTTTTTTATTTTTTTGAGAAACCTTTATTAAACAGCTCCCAATCCTTTTCTGCTTTTTGGTACAAATCCCTGTACTCCTTCGCCTTAATCGGATTGGGCTTTACACCCCGTCCCAACAGGTAGCACTCCGCCAATAATTTATAAGCATCCATATGCCCTTTTTCAGCAGATTTCGAAAGCCAATAGAATGCTTTCTCATAATCTTTCTTCACGCCGAGTTCACCTTTATAATAGATTTCACCAAGACGGTACTGCGCTACAGAATGATCTTGCTCAGCAGCTTTTTCATACCATGTTAGGGCCGCACTATAATCCTCGGCTATATAATCGCCCGATTCATAGTAGCATGCAAGTACATATTGTGAGCTTTTTTGCCCTTGCGCAGCCGCTTTTTTGCACAACTCAAAAGCGTTAGCAGAATCTTTCACAACACTATCGTTGTACTCGAAGCAAACACCAAGGTCTTTCTCTACACCGTCTCCATGATCATAATAAAAACCTAGGTTTGGCCGCAAATCATCAACGCCTTGTTCTGTTGCTTTTTTACACCACCAAAAACCTTTCATTAAGTCCTCTTTAACGCCGATACCTTCTTGATAACACAAACCTAGGTTGATTTGCGCATAAGCACAACCTTGCTCTGCTGACTTCATGAACCAATCGACAGCCTTAGCATTATCTTTTTCAACACCGATACCTTTAATGTAGCAAAAACCTAGAGTGTATTGTGCATAAGCATAACCTTGCTCTGCTGCTTTTGCATACCACTTAAAAGCATTAACTTGGTCCTTTTCAATTCCGATACCGAACAAATAGCAAAAGCCTATATTGCATTGTGCATAAACATGACCCTGCTTTGCCGCTTTCAAATACCACTCAGCAGCCTTAGCATCGTCTTTTTCAACGCCGATACCGTTAACATAGCAACCACCAAGGTTGTTCTGTGCACGAGCATAACCTTGCTCTGCCGCTTTCATATAATACCAAAAAGCTTTAATAAAGTCTTTTTTTACACCTTTACCGCTATAGTAGCAAACGCCAAGGCAATTATATGCCCTTGCTAATCCTTTCTCGGCAGCTTTTGTAAACAGTTCAAAGGCTTTATTAAAATTCTTGTCAACGCCGTTACCGTCATAATAACACCGACCGAGACTGCACAGTCCGTCAGCGTTACCCAGCTTAGCCGCCTTTTCAAACAACTCAAAAGCTTTTTTATAATCCTGCCCTACACCGTCACCATCGCAATAACGTTTACCCTCTTCGTAAAGTGCCTGTGCATCAACTGTTTCCGGGACGGCAGTTTCGACCGTTTCAGATGTTACAACCGTTTCGACAGTTTCAACAACTTCTGCTTTTTCAGCCTCTGCAGGTTCCTTTTCCTGTATAACGGTGTCTTTATGTATAACGTTTTCTTCTTTTTTATCTTCTGCTAATGTTCGGACGACCTCCGACGAACCCGAATTGCCTATCAGCGCTCTTATTTCTCTGAGCATTTTTTCTATTGCGGTAACCTTATTTTCGTACGCCGCATACCGTTGTATATTTGTCAAATAGAAATTGAAATCGTCTTTCAAATCACAGTTTTCCAACATAAACGGCAAAATAATCTTACCTTCGTTTATTGCTAAATCAACTTCTTTTGGTATCCATTGGGAGCATTGCGCTTTGGAAGACAAAATCAAAACAAATACCTTGGACTGTCTGATAGCCTGCGGTATTTCCGTTGCATAGCTCGAACCGCCGGGTATGCACGCAGGTGCCATCCAACACGATATGCCGTTAGTTTCCAAAGCAGATTTCACCCAGTTTGCCTCATCCGCTTCTTCAGATTTATAACTGATAAAAACCTGTTCGTTCATACAAACACCCTCCACAGAATATTTTTTATTCTGTTACTATATAATTCTTATTTTCATCAAGAAGATACATTTCGGCGATTACTTCAAGAAGTATACCGTTTTCGGTGTATTCCTCGCTGAGGATTTTTCCGTCTGTGCGGAAACGTGCCGCTGTTGCTGCCGCAGAATAAGGCAGAAGCAGCTTTGCCTGTCTGCGTGTGGGCGGAAGTTCCTTTGCTATTGCTTCAAGGAGCTTATCAAGCCCCGTACCGTTGGCGGCTGAAATCATAACCGTCCTGCCAAAGGTCGGCAAGTCGGCAACGGACTCCACTAAATCGCACTTGTTCATAACGGAAATTACGGGCTTGTTCAGACAGCCGAGCTCGCTGAGCAAATCTGCCGTGACACGAAGATGCTCGCCGCATTCCTCGCTCGAAGCATCGCATACGTTGAGAATAACGGTTGCGCTTGCCGCCTCTTCAAGCGTGGATTTGAACGCTTCGACAAGGTGGTGAGGCAGTCTGCGGATAAGGCCTACGGTATCAATGAGCATAACCCGTCTGCCGTCGGGCAAGTCAAGACCACGGGAAGTCGGGTCAAGCGTTGCGAAAAGCTTGTCTTCGGCAAGCACGCCCGCCTGTGTGAGAGCGTTCATCAGCGTGGACTTGCCTGCATTAGTGTAGCCGACTATGGCAACGGTCTGCACGCCGTCCTTCGCCCTTCTCGAACGCAGGTTTCCTCTGCGCTTTTCCAGACCTTCAAGCTGTTCTTCCAGTGCGGAAATGCGCCTGCGGATGTGTCGGCGGTCGCTTTCCAGCTTGGTTTCACCGGGACCTCTCGTGCCTATACCGCCGCCAAGACGCGAAAGCTGAATACCCTTACCCGTAAGGCGGGGCATAGAGTATTTGAGCTGTGCCAGCTCAACCTGAAGCTTACCTTCGCCGCTCATTGCACGGGCGGCAAAAATATCGAGAATGAGAGTTGTTCTGTCAACAACTCTCGTGTCCGTTTCGTCCTCAATATTCCTCGTCTGCGAGGGCGAAAGCTCCGCATCGAAAATGAGCAGGTCTATTTCGTTTTCCTTGCAGAATTCCTTTAATTCTTCGAGCTTACCCGAGCCGATATAGGTTGCGTTGTCGGGCTTGTCACGCTTTTGCGTTAACCTTGCAACAACTTCTGCACCTGCCGTTTTTGTAAGCTCTTCAAGCTCGTCAAGCGAGCTTTCGGGGTCGTATTCCCCACAGTCAACACAGACGAGCACTGCACGCTCCGCCTGCTGTGAGTTTTCAATCAGTTCTCTCATTCAATACCTTTAAGTGCCTCCATTTCGGCACGGTCAATCTTAATCTTGCCGTCCTTGATGACGGTTACGTCGTGTCTGTTAACGGATATCGGAGCCGCATCGGGGTTGCGGTCAAGCGATACCTTGAGCATACCCGTGAGCAGGTTTACATCGCTTACGACGCCCTTGCCTTCACGGGTCTGGACTATTGCGCCAACCTTGGGTGTAACCCTGAGAAGGTGCTCATAGGCCTCCTGCTCATACTTAAGACAGCACATAAGTCTGCCGCAGGTGCCGCTGATTTTTACGGGGTTGAGGGAAAGACCCTGCTCCTTTGCCATCTTGATAGAAACGGGCTGAAAATCACCCATAAACGAGTTACAGCAGAAGGGTCTGCCGCACATACCGAGTCCGCCGAGCATCTTTGCCTCGTCACGCACACCAATCTGTCGCAGCTCAATACGGGTGCGGAAAACGCCTGCAAGGTCTTTTACAAGCTCACGGAAATCGACTCTGCCGTCTGCCGTGAAGTAGAAAAGAATTTTGCTGCCGTCGAGCGTATAATCAACATCGACCAGCTTCATATCCAGGCCGTGCTTTTCGATTTTCTGCTCGCAGACCCTGAGTGCTTCGGCTTCCTTCTTGCGGTTTTCTTCAAGCTTTTTCTTGTCCGCATCGGTAGCCTTGCGAAGAATTTTCTTAAGCGGCTTTACGATTTCGTTTTCCGAAACCTCCTTAGGCTCGAGTGCAACCTCGCCGCACTCAACGCCTCTTACCGTTTCAACGATAACGAGGTCACCCATTGCAAAGCTCTCCTCGTTGGGCTCAAAATAATAAACCTTGCCTACGTCCTTAAAACGTACGCCTACTACGTATGCCATTTATATCACCTATTCTATGCAAATCGGGTTTGCATATCCTTTCAAATCTAATTTATTTGCCTGCTGCCTTGCGCAACTGACTGCAGAAGCGTGTGACAAGCAGCGCCTTGTTTGCGTTGAGTGCCTGTGCCCTTTCGAGCTCGCCCACAACGTCAATCAGCCGTACGAGCTGTGCAGTTGTCAGACTACGGGCGAGCAGAGAAGCCTGCTCGGGTGAAGCGGAAAGCACCGCCGCAGACGGGCTTTGTTTTTTTGCCGCCGCATCACGGAAAATCAGCCGAAGCTGACCGAGCACAAGCGTCATCAGCTCCGCATCCTTTTCAAAAACACCTGTTTCACGCATCAGGTCAAACTCATTCGGCGAAACGAGAGCCCTTGCAATCTGTCCTGCCTTTTCGCAGGCGGCAGAGTGCTTTTCATTCAGGCTGTCGCCAAGCTGCTGACCGAGGCTGTAAACAGCCGCACGGGAAAGAATTGTCTGGAGCAAAGCAGAAGAAACGGGACAGGTCAGCACGAAGCGGACATATTCGGGCGGCTCCTCCAATATTTTAAGCAGAGCGTTTTGCGCCTGCTCATTTGCAAAATTCATATTGTGAAGAATAAACACACGCCTTGCCGCCTCGTTAGGGAAAACAAAGGCGTTGCTTCTAATTTCACGCACGGCATCAACCTTTAACGGGTCCTTGTTGCCCTCGGTTGCAATCGCCTCGAAAACATCGGGGTGAAAGCCCTTGCCTGCCTTCACACAGTCAGAACACACACCGCACGGAGCATTTTTGCCCGAGCAAACATGAACACGGGCAAGCAGACGTGCAAGATTAAGCCTGTCGTTTTCACTGCCGCCTTCCAGAATAATTGTGTGCGGCAGTCTGCCGGCTTCAACCGCCGCAGACAACAGACCCTGCAACTGTGTGCTGATTTCTATACCTTCAAAATTCATAGCTTAACGAATTTATCGACATCCACAACGAAAACCGTTGCGCCGCCGACATTGACCTCAAACGGGACAGACGAAACGCTGCCCTCGCTTCTGCCGGGGAAGCCCGAAACGACTTGCTTGTGGCTGTGGGCACGCTTGCCGATTAACTCAATTACGCTGTCGACCTGCTCTTCTTCAACGCCGATAAGCAGAGTTGTGTTACCTGCACGCATAAAGCCGCCTGTAGTGGAAAGCTTTGTTGCGCTGTAGCCTGCCATTGAAATTTCCGAAACCACGCCCTGAGCATCATCGCTGTGGACTATGGCAATTATAAGCTTCATACTCATAACAAATACTTCCTTATAAGTGTTCTGCCTGAATTTGGGCAAGTGCTCTTGCAAGTTGGTCGGGGCACGAGGTCGGCTTGAAGCCGCAGCGGATGCCCGAAAGGCGGTCAATAACCTCGCTTATCTCCATACCCTTTACAAGGCTTGCAATACCCTGAAGGTTGCCTGCGCAGCCGCCCGTAAATTTAACATTCTTAACGGTTGTGCCGTCAAGCTCTATATCGATTTTCTGTGAGCACGTGCCCATTGTCCTGTATGTGAAATTCATCGCATATTACCTCTATTATAAATAATCATACAGATAAATAATATAACAAGACAGAGATTATGTCAAGAAGTGCAAAGTGCAAAGTTAAGGGTCGCTTCGCTCCGATTTTATAAAGTGTTAATGTAGAGCGATTTATACAAATGGGTGAGGGCGAAGCCCTCCCACAATTTTGCATTTTGAACTTTGCATTTTGCATTGTTTGTCCCCGACAAACTGTAATTTGTCAGCTTGCCTTCTTCTCCGTCATCTTATAAACAAACACCGCCGCAGCAAACGCCGCAACACCGCTGATTAGCTTACCGACTATCATTGCAGGCACGAAGCCCTCGTCAAACGCCATTGTAAAGGCAAGGTGGTCGCCGAAGACAAACGAGGCGGAAACCGCAAACGCCATATTGAGCACGACGCCCTTTTTGTCCATTTTTTCCGCCATATTAAAGGTGGGTATACTGTTTGCAACCGAGGAAACGAAACCGAGCACGGCTGTTTCGTTTATGCCGAGCTTTTTCCCCATAAGCGAAAAGGGCTTTGAGAAAATTTTTGAAATAACGGCAATAAGCGGAAAGACGCCCGAAAGAATAATAGCAATATCGCAAACGATTACAAACGCATCCATTACGGGCAGCATACCGGGAATTAAAGTGATTGAAGTTATGTGCTCAAAAATTCCTGCCGCAAAGCCGATAACAATGAGCGTTGAAACAAGCCAGCCTATACCTGCAAAAATTTTACTGCACAAATCGGGCTTTACAATCAGACCGATGCAGGTGACAACAGCCATTAAAATGACGGGCATTAAATTGAGAATAAGTGTGCCGAAGGGAATTTTAAGCATAAGACCCGAAACGATACAGCCAAGCGGCATTGTGGCAATGCCGCAGAGTATGCCGAGAAGCACCTCTTTGTGAAGGCTTTTGTCAATCATTTTAAGCGCAACAGGCACTGTGAAGCAGATTGTGACACCCATCATTGATGCAACGACAAGACCGTTGAAGCCGCCTATGACCGCATCGGCTGCAAGTGCTTTTGATACGGCGGCACCGCCCATATCGTTTGCGATGAATGCACCCAGAAACGACAGGTCGATATGTAAAAATTCGGCAACGGGCGTAAACACGGGGGTCATCCAATCAGCCAGTGCAGGCGCAATGCACAGCATGCCTATCATTGCAAGCGAAAGCGTGCCGGCCGCCATAATTCCCTTGTCAAATTCCTCACCCAGCTTGAAGCGGTTTCCGATTATTTTATCCGCCGCACCAAGCAGGGCAAAAACTGCAAAAATAAATCTTAAAACTTCCAAAATAGTACTCCCGAAAATTATTTCTGTTCAATCCATTTTTCCAAATTCGGCACACGCTTTGCAATGGCAGCGGGCTTTTTACCTGCAAAAATTTCCTTGGCGTTGCGTGCAATGTCCTGACAGTTAAGCGGTCTGTCCGCAATGAGGGTATCGGGTCTTTCAAAGCCGACCTCGTAAAGCCACGGGCCCTCATAGCCGACCTCTTTGAGTGCCCAAACAACGCCCTGCCAGTCGATATCTCCCTCACCCGGAAGCCAATGGCGCTCGTTGAGAAAATCGTAATCGGAAACGTGAATCGTGACAATTTTCTTGCCGAATTTTCTTATATAATCGGGCAGAGCTTCGGTGAAAAGATGGTTGGTGTCAAGGCAGAGCTTCAAGCGTTCATCAACACTTACAAGCTCGGCGATTTCCTCTGAATTTCTGCCAAGGCAGGTACGGGGCAAATCCTCTACGCAGAGCACCGAACCCTCTCTGTAGGCAATTTCCGCAAGGCGTGAAAGACTGAGCTTTGCGCAGTCCATTCTCTCCCTGCGTTTATCTGCCTTAATCGGCTCTGCGCTGGGGTGAATGATGAATTTTTCTATGCCGATTGCGGCAGCTTTTTTGATAAGCTCGGTGTGGTATTCTATCGTGCCCTCTTGCGCAGACGGGTTTGAAATATCCACCGTGTTGAACGGCGCAAACGGCAGGTGAAACGAATTGAGCCGGATACCGTATTTTTTTGAAAGCGAAGAAATTTCTTCGTAGTTAATTGAAGCTATTTTGTCGTAAGGCTGTGCAATTTCCATTGCACCAATACCTGCCTCACGGTACTGACGGAATAAATTTTCATCTGTATTTTTTGAACAGGTTGATAATCCTATTTCGAACATTTTTGTCCCTCCGAAATTATAACATCTTTTCCATTATAACGCTGCCGCCGTAATCTTCAACGGTTTTAAAGCCGTTTCTTTCATACATTCCGAGTGAAATTTTACTGTGCCTGAACGCATTGAGCACCATTTTTGTGTAGCCGTTTTCCTTTGCATCCTCCTGCAGCTTAACAAAGGCGCTTTGCCGTAACCCATACCTCTGAACTCTTCTTTAATCACATTTTCTATGACAAAGGCTGCGTTTTCTTCAAACGGACTTTTCTGGTAACCTATTACACCTACGCCCTCACCTTTTTCATTGAGAACAACATACAGAAAGTTGTTTTCCGTATCGGCACCGCTCGGAAAAACATCTTTGAATTCCGATTTTGCAGCCCGTTTGGCTTTGAAAAGAAATTTTTCATCGCCCGATTTAATAAGGTTTTCGGCGTAATTTTTTATTGACCATTTTTCAAAAATCTCAAACTCTTCTCTGTTTATTTTTCTGAAAGAAATTTCTCTTAATCCGCTCATTCAAGCACCTCAATTTCCGTGTCATAATATTGCTCCTGAAAATGCACGGCGGCTTTGATTTCCGCTTTTGAAAAACTCATATTTTCAGGGACTGCAACGAGCTTGTCCTCGACATCGTTGTGCCTGTGGACAATTGCTATGATTTTAGCCGTGTATTCTTTAACGGGCTCGTCAATGCCGAGCAGATAGACATCAAGCTCCTCACCGTCACCGCCCAAAACACCCGGAACGTAGCCGTAATTTATCGGGTAAACAAGGCTGTATTTTTTCTTTTTGTGCACATATCCCACGGGGCGGTCAATGCCGATTTTTACGGTTTTGCCGAGGTAGCTTTTTACAAGCTGTTTTCTTTCTGTTGCTTCCATTTCTTTTCCTTTCAAGTTACAGCTTGCCGAAATGAATGCAAAGTGCAAAACGCAAAATTAAGGGTCGCTTCGCTCATCTATTCAATATTATCTCTTATCTATTATCTAAGCGACATTTAAAATCAACGTGAGATAAGAGATAAAAGATAATAAATATGAGATAATAGTTTTTTATAATCGGGTGAGGGCGTAGCCCTCCCACAATTTTGCATTTTGAACTTTGCATTTTGCATTGTTTGTCCCCGACAAACTGTAATTCATATTTCTTCAAACTTTACTTTTACAATCTTCGTACTATCCAAACAATTATCCGTACCGTTGCTGTGGTAATATGCGAGCAGGAAGCCGTTTTCGCACTCGATAATTGCGGGGTAGCAATAGCCGTTCGTGCGGTCGTCCTCGATATAGTAAAGCCTTGATTTATCAAAGGTTTGTGCCTTGTCCTCACTCACGGCAAGGACATAGGGCGTTCTGCCCCACGGCTCGTTTTCGGGGCGCATAACGTGCTCGGGCTCGGGGTTAAAAACGGCAAGCGCTTTGCCGCCGCAATCCTTGACGAGCATGGGTGAACAGGAAGAAGAAAAGAACATATTCGGCTCGGGACTTGTCCAGGTCATACCGCCGTCGGTTGAAAAGGTTTCAAACTGAAAGCCGAGGCTTGTGCGGATATAGCACCACAGCCTGCCGTCGGAAAATTCGTAGAGACCCGGCTCCTCGTACCCGTCGGGATTTGAGGGAAACGGACAGGCAAATTCCGTATTGATTTTGTACCAGCTTTTGCCGTCATCATCCGAAGCGAAAAAGCAGATTACACCTGGCGTAAAATCCTTGTCCGTGTTGAGCACGGTGTGCCTTGCGGCGGCAAAAAGAATGCGGTCGCTGCGCAATTTCAATACTCTGTCGTTATTTATTACATAATAGTCCGCCTCATCAAGGCAGTCAAGTGTGTTAATCGGCTCACTCCACGTTTCGCCTTCGTCAGCAGAACGGCGGAAAACAATTTTGTCCGTGCGGTCAAAATTTTTGACTATGTAAAACGCACCGATATCGCCGTTGTTCATACGCAGAAACGAAAGGCTCATAATGTTGCCTGCGTTTTCGGGCTTTTCAAAAAGCACCCTGCTTTGAGACCAGGTTTCTCCCTCGTCCGAAGAAAAAACAGCGCAGATTCTCGCTGTCGCATCATCGTCAAAGCTGTCACCGAAAAACGATGTGTAGCCGAACATAATCACGCCGTTTTTAAGCCTTACAAACGAGCCCTCACCGTTTCTCGGGTTGCCATGCTTCGAGCTTATAAAAAGCACCTGCCTGCCGATTTTCTTCATACGCTCTTTCTCCTTGAGATAATATCAAAGTTATAATATCAAATTATTTAATCTTGCGCAATATTTAAAATACGGTTTGCCGAAACGAATTCATTTGTAGGGACAATTCACGAATTGTCCGCCATAAAAGCGATATGTCGGTAAATTACGGTCGATTCGTGAATCGACCGTACAATACTCTTCTATTTTATGTTCTTCATAATTACAAATGGGTGAGGTCAAAGCCCTCCCACAATTTTACATTTTGAACTTTGCATTTTGCATTGTTTGTCCCCGACAAACTTCAATTTACCAAAACAGACATTTTAAATCACCTGCGCTTTTTTGTTGACAACTTGTGCAAATTAATATATCATAGTTAAATAAAAATAAAATCATTTAAGGATTGGTGATATCAATGGATTTCAAAACCTCACCTGCTTTGTATGCAATAGCAGGCGCAGTTATCCTTTTTGTCCTCGGCCAGTCTGTTTTCTTCCTCGTCAAGGCGTGGAAGCAGGGCAGAGCACTCGGCATAGACAAGGCTAAGCTGCGTAACGCAATTACATCAAGCGCACTGTTCACGGTTCCCTCGGCTCTTTCCGTTCTGGCAACGGTTATTGCCCTTGCGCCTGCACTCGGTCTGGTTATTCCGTGGGTACGTCTTTCGGTTCTCGGTAACCTGATGTACGAAACAACCGCAGCCGAAGCCGCAATGGAGGCAATGGGTCACCAGGGCGGTATGGCTGTGCCCGTTACAAGCCCCGAGGTTTACGCAGGCGTTGCCTGGGTTATGACACTGGGTATCTGCTTCTCGCTCGTAATTCTCCCCTTCCTTGCAAAGCCCATTCACAAAAAGTTTATGGCTGCAAGCCGGAAGGAAGAGGCTGCACCGGCTGACGGGAATGCTCCCACAGACGCAAAGAAAAAGAGAAGTCTCAACGGCTTTATCAACAGGTTTGCTACTCCCGCAATCTTTATCGGCCTTATCGGTGCTTTCGTTGCCCGTGCAATCATCGGCGGCGGTAAGCCCGAAACCTTCGGCGACGGTGCAGGCGTGCTTTCAATAATCACTCTCGTTGTTGCCGTTGTTGTTTCAATCGCACTCGAAATCCTTGCAAAGAAGCTCAAACTCACATGGCTCGAGCCCTTTGTTATGCCGATAGGTATGATTGTTGCAATGGTTGCCGCAATTGTATTCTTCAATGTTCTTCCCGAGGACATTGCAATGCTGGAATGGAGGGGTTAAGAAATGGCTAAAAATACAAACAAAGCATATATTGACCGTGTCCATTCCTGGGGACGTATTTCTTCCGTCACGGCTCTGTGCGTACTGCTGATGTTCCCCGTTGCAATCTGCCTTTATCTTGATGTTTTCCCGTCAATTAAGGGAATTCTTGAAGGCTTGCTCAAGCTCATCCCGACATACTGGACAGTTGCAGTTGTTGAGGTTATTGTTTACACACCCATGCTCGGTGCAGGCGGTACCTACCTTTCCTTTGTTACAGGTAACATAGCCAACCTCAAGCTCCCCTGCGCTATCAACGCTATGGAGGGTGCAGACGTAAAGGCCAACTCCGAAGAGGGTGAGGTTGTTTCCACAATCGCAATTGCAACCTCTGCTATTGTTACAACAGCCGTTCTTGCAATCGGTATTCTTGCCTTTGCTCCCTTCCTTGAGGCTTTCACGGAAAACGCTCTGCTCAAGCCTGCATTTGCTCAGGTGCTTCCTGCACTTTTCGGTGCTCTCGGCGCAGGCTACTTCATCAAGCACTGGAGAATTTCCTTCTTCCCGATTATCGTTATGATTATCGTGCTTATCTTTTCCCCCACCATGGGCGCAAGCACACTGCTCTTCTTCGGCATTGTTGCTTCCGTTCTCGGCGCACTCCTTATGTACAAGAAGGGTATGCTTGACAACGTCAAGGATTAATTGAGCCTATCATTTCAGGCTGTCTCGTTTGAGGCAGCCTGTTTTTTTATGCGTATTGTTGACAGTCGGGCTCAATAATATTAAAATAATATAAATACATTATTCATTAAAGGAGGGTCGGCAATGGATATGAACGATGTTTTTTCGTTCACGGTGCTTATGAGCCGTTATATGCTTGCAGGTATGGCAATTATAGTAATCGGCAGCTGTGTCATTTCGCTTGTGACACGCCGTTTCGGCACCCGTGTCGGCTCTTACCTTGTACATAAAAACAGCAACAAGCGCTATCCTCTGACACGGTGGGAAAACTCAATCGGCCGCAGTCCGACCTGCGACCTTGTTTTAAACGCCTCTACGGTTTCCCGTTTCCACGCCGTTATTTCAAAGCGCAGGTCAGGCTGGGTTGTTGCGGACACAAAATCACGCACGGGAGTGCTGGTTAACGGCGAAAAAATCAGCAAGGCCACCAAGCTCAGCCACGGCGATACCGTCACCTTCGGCACGGCTGCCTTTGAATTCATAGATGCCGACGTTGACGATATGGAGCGTGAGCAGGAAAAGGAACGCCGCAGGCAGGCAAAAGCGGCAGCAAAGGCGGCAAAAGCAGCCCGACCCGAAAAATCTGCCGTGTTTATTCCTGCACTTATCGACGAAGCGGCACAGAAGGCTTATGTGCTCGGCTGCGACAGCTGTGTTATCGGCCGTTCACCCGACTGCGACGTAAAGCTTCGGTATCCCGCAATTTCCTCGGTACACGCCAAGGTTTACAAAATCGGTACGGCGTGGTTTATTGAGGATATGAATTCCGCAACGGGTACAAAGGTAAACGCAAGAACTCTCGGCACAGGCAGACGCAGACTCAAGGACGGAGATATCGTCGGTCTGGGCGGAGTGATATTTGTGTTTAATGAGTACTATAAAGTGAAGAAATAGAATGCAAAACGCAAAGTGCAAAATGCAAAATTAATGGTGGGCTTTGCCCACACCCAATTTATTAAAAGGTGGTGAATGTTTGTGGCGGAAAAGGCAAAAAAGACGCAGAAAAAAAGCCAGCCCTTCGGCTGGGTGTCGATGCTGCTTTTTGTTACGCTGTTTCAGATTGTATCTGCAATGCCTGTGCTTTTTAATGCGGACGAGCCTGACCCCGAAGTGCTTATGACCTTCGGCGGCTTTGTTGCACTTGAATGGGGCTATTTTATCTGCGCACGGTGGCTTGCAAATCAGCGTGCAACCGAGCTTGAAATAATCGCCTTTATGCTTTCGGGCATAGGTCTTGTCACCGTTGCAAGCGTTTACCCCGAGTATGCTTTCAAGCAGTTTATTGCTATTGTTATAGGATTGGCGGCTTTTGTTATTCTTTTGGCGATAATGCGTAATGTTGAAGTCATTTCTGCGTTAAGACCGCTCGTTGCCGTTGCGGCTGTAGGTCTGCTTGCGCTCAACCTTGTGCTTGCAAGAACAATCAACGGTGCACTCAACTGGATTAACATAGGCTCGTTTTCAATCCAGCCCTCGGAAATAGTCAAAATCGCCTTTATTTTTGTCGGTGCGGCAACACTCGAAAAGCTGCAGTCCTCAACAAGCCAGATAAAATACCTTGTTTTCTCGCTCGGCTGTGTTGGTGCACTTTTCCTGATGAGGGATTTCGGCACTGCACTTATTTTCTTTGCAACCTTTATGGTAATTGCCTTTATGCGCTCGGGCGATGTCAAAACAATAGGTCTGCTGTGCGTCGGCGCAATACTCGGCGCAGGTCTGATTATATATTTCAAGCCCTATGTTGCCTCCCGTTTTGAGTCCTACCGCCACGTGTGGGAATACATAAACGAGGGCGGCTTCCAGCAGACGAGAGTGCTTATTTATTCCTCTTCGGGCGGTCTGTTCGGACTTGGTATAGGTGAAGGCAGGCTTCGTAATGTTTACGCCTCGACAACCGACCTTATTTTCGGCGTTATCTGCGAAGAATGGGGTATGCTTGTCGCCTTCTGTGTCGTGCTTTGCTTTGCGTTTGTGGGCGTTTATGCCCTTCGCCTTGCACGCCACGCAAGATCAACGGTCTATTCGATTGCGGCTGTTGCGGCGGCGGCAATGCTGCTTGTGCAGCTGAGCCTCAACGTTTTCGGCATAACGGATTTACTGCCGCTGACGGGTGTTACCCTGCCGTTTATAAGCCGAGGCGGTACGAGTATGATTTGCTCGTGGGCACTGTTTGCGTTTATCAAGAGTGCAGACATTAAAACCTATCCGAAATTAGAAAAGCAAATGGAAGACAAATAAAATGCAGAATGCACAGTGCAAAATGCAAAATTATGAAAGGTGGGTGTTGAAGTGAATACGGTAACGAAGCGTGCGTATGTACTGCTCGGAATTATTGCGGCGTTTATGGCAGGCATTATTATTCTGGGTGTAAGCTTTTATATGAACGGCGGCAAGTGGGCAACAAACCGCTTCAACGGCCACCTTTATTCCGCAGGTCAGATTACGAATGCGGGCAAAATTTTCGACCGCAACGGCATAGTCCTTGCCGAAAGCCGAAACGGCGAAAGAGAATACAATTCCGACTTGAACATCCGCAAGGCTACGCTTCACGCAGTCGGTGACACCTACGGCTACATTGCCCACGGTGCACACACTCTCTGCCGTGACAAGCTGACAGGCTACAGCTTTGTGAACGGAATTTATGACCTGATTAACACGGGTGAAGGCAGTGACGTAACGCTGACGATTGATGCGAAGCTTTGTGCCACGGCATATAAAGAACTCGGCAGCAACAAGGGTGCTGTCGGCGTTTACAACTACAAAACCGGGGAAATAGTCTGTATGGTTTCAAGCGGCAGCTACGACCCCGAAAACAAGCCGAAGGATATCGAAACCAACGACAAATACGAGGCGGTTTATATGAACCGTCTGCTCACCGGTCTTTACACACCCGGCTCGATTTTCAAAACAATTACAACTGTTTGCGCACTCGAAAACATACCCGATGTTCAGAACAGAAAATTCACCTGCACGGGTGCTCTTAAAACAGAGCAGGGCGGTGAAATTATCTGCAACAACAAGCACGGCGAAATATCCTTCGGCACGGCGCTGACAAAATCCTGCAACAGCGCTTACGCAGAACTCGGCATAGAGCTCGGCAGAAAAAAACTTGAAGAGACCGCAGAAGCCTTAGGCTTTGGCAAGAGCTTTGACATAAGCGGCGTTAAAACACAGGCAAGCCGTATCAACCTTGACAAAGCTGTTGAAATTGACACGGGCTGGGCGGCAATCGGCCAGTACACCACGCTTGTTAATCCGCTTCATATGATGATGCTTGCAGGCGCAATCGCTTCGGGCGGCACAACACCCACGCCGTATTTTGTTGATGACAGCCTTGAGGCAATTGTCGGCAGCATAAAAACAAACAGCTTTATGTCGCAGGCAACTGCGGACACGCTGAAAACAATGATGCGCAACAACGTTATAAACAACTACGGCGACAAGCGTTTCCCCGATATGGATTTCGGCGGCAAAACGGGCACGGCGCAGGTTGCAGGCGAAAAATCCCACGCATGGTTTATGGGCTTTTCAACAAACAGCAACTACCCTTACGCAATTATAGTCGTTGCCGAAAACGGTGGCGGCGGCTCGGACGTCGCCGTGCCGATAGCAAGCACGGTTATGAAAGAATTGGTTAAGTAATAATTAAGTAAAGAGAGTAAAGAATGAGAAAGAAGACTGTAAAAATATTTCTGTTGATTGTTGCGACGGCACTCACCGTTTTTGTGATGTGGCAGTTCGGTGTTTTTTCGGGCACGGGTCAGCCGAAGGTCTGCCTTGACGCAGGCCACGGCGGCAGCGACGTCGGCGCAGAATACGGCGGCAGATACGAAAAAGACGATAATTTGAAATTAACTCTTGCAGTTGGTGAAATACTTAAAGATAACGGAATAAAGGTTATCTACACAAGAAAAGATGATGAGTTTGTTGAGCTTGAAGAAAGGGCAGCCTATGCCAACAAAAGACGAGCTACATTTTTTGTTTCAATCCACCGCAACAGCGCAGATGCAAATGTAAGCGGTGTTGAAATATGGATTGAAAACACAGCACCTCTTTTTGAAGAAAAAATGGCACAGAATATTCTTGACAAAATAAATGAAGTCGGCTACGGCAGCAGCCGAGGTGTCAAAAGAGGCTATCAGGGCAGCACTTCGTCAAACTACCTCGTAAATTCCGCAACGGATATGCCCTCCTGCCTTGTTGAAATGGGCTTCATCACAACTCAAAAGGACAATGAACTGTTTGATGAAAATTTTGAGGAGTACGCAGAAGCGATAGCGGAAGGGATAATTGAAAGCGTAAAATAAAGAATAAAGAAGAAATAATAAAGAATAAATAGGGTTACGAAATGAACTATCAAAACTTAAGCAAAAGAGCAAAGACCGTAATGCTTATCACGGCGATGATTCAGGGAATACTGTTTGCGGCGGCGGCTTTGTTTATAATCGCAAATGTTTTCGGCAGGGGCTCCGAAACGGGAATTGTGCTTGCTCTCGTTTGTGCCGCTTTGGCAGTTGCATACATTATAATTGTTCCGATTGTAAGATTTAAGCGTTACCGCTATCTTATCGAGGCGGACAGAATTGAAATTATCGAGGGCGTTTTCTTTATCAAGCGCACGCTTGTGCCCATTGACCGCATTCACCAGATAAGTGTCAGCAAGGGTCCGATTGATTCTGCCTTCGGTGTTGCAAAGGTGAGCGTTATAACAGCAGGCGCAACAGCAACCTTCCGCTTTCTTGACGAGGAAAAGGCAGACGAAATTGCCCTGCACCTGAACACCCGTATCAGAGAAAAGCTCGGAGGCAGTCCCGATGTTCAGTAAGCCGACGAGAAACCACATTTCAATAGTTTTTGAGCAGATAGGTGCGGCAGGCGTTGTCGTGCTTACCTTTGCTTATTCTGCGCTGTATGAGGCAATAACCTCCGGCCAGAACATCTTTTCGGAAGAGTTCTGGATGCGGCTGGTCTATTCCCTTGTCGGCTCACAGAACGAAACAGTTGCGGTCATTTTCGGCGTGGCTGCCGTGTTCGCACTGTTTTTTCCGCTGTGGGCGCTTATACGCTGGTACAAAACCTGTTTTTATATTGACGGAGAACACCTTGTGTGCGAGCGAAACACGCTGATGAAAAAAAACTCCCGTCTGCCGCTTTCGAGCATTGCCACAGTCAACCTTGAGCGCAATGTTTTTGAACGCATTGTCGGCACGGCAAAAATAAAGCTGGACATCAATTCGGCGGCTACAGCAAGCCGGACGGATTTTACCTTTGTCCTCTCACTTGAAAAAGCAAAAGCATTTGAAACAGCTTTGCTCTCTGCAAAAAATGTGGAACAAACACAGAAAGAAAACAAAGAAACCGTTTTTGCCTTTTCAAATGCACAGGCTGTGCGCCACGTAATTTTAAGTCAGCCCGTTGTGCAGTATCTCGGTGTCGGTGCTCTGCTTGTAATCGGTACGTTTTTCGACAGAGAAGTTCTCGGCGGAGATATGTTCACACGCTCCTTACCGCTTTTGGGTCTTTCCGTGCTCGGCTGGCTGACAAAAATTGTTATGCAGGTTATGTCGGCTTGGAATTTCAGAATTGAGCGTGACGAAAAAAGCATCTTCATTTCCTCGGGTCTTCTGCGCAAAAAAAACTATTCCTTTGAAAAGGATAAAATAAATGCTCTTACCGTGCGCCGTCCCGTGCTTGCAAGGCTTTCGGGTCTTGCCTTTGCGGAGGTTGCGGTAATCGGCCTCGGCAACGACAAAAAGGAAACACCGCAGATAAGTTTGCTTGTAAAAGAAAACGAGCTTCAGAAAATCCTCGCCGTGTGTGCGGCGGATTTTAACTGCACGGGCGAAAAAACGCCCGAACACAAAACGGGTCTTATTGCGGCTATGGCGAAATATCTGCTCGGCTTCGGTGCTGTCGGTGTTGCTGCCGCCTTTGTGTGGTGGCCGCTGTGCCCTGTTATTATCCTGCTCGGTGCGGTTTTTGCCGTACTCAGCCACAAGGCGAAAGCCCTCTGCACGGACGAAAATATTTTCTCCTACTCGCAGGGCTTCCTATCCCGGAAAAGCTGTTTTTTCAAATACGGCGACATCCAGACCCTCCACTTTTCCTCAAATGCTCTTATGAAACGTTTCGGCACGGGTCGCATCACGCTTTCCATTCTGTCGCACAGTTCAATGAGCGTTCACAGCACGGCATGGGCGAAAAAGGAAGTTTTCGTGAAAATATCTCAAATGGTTACAAATAGTTACAATTTTAAAAATTAGTTGACTAACCGAAAAATAATGTTTATAATAAGGTTAAGTTATCGGGTAAGCCCGATAAAACATAAAAATATTTAATCAAAGGAGATTACATAAGTGAAAGAGATTATCGCAAAAGTAATGTTACTCGTTATGGCTGCTGTTATGATTTTCAGCACAACCGTTCTTGTCCACGCTGCAGAGGCAGAGGACAACGTAACAACCACCACCGCAGCACCTACAACAACAGCCGCTCCCACAACTACAGATGCTCCCACAACTACTGCCGCTCCGACAACTACAGATGCCGGTGAAACAACAACCGGTTCAGGCGAAACAACTACAGGCACAGGTGAAACAACTACTGATAAGCCCACCACCACAGAAGAGCCCGATTCCGAATACACAACTCTTGAGCGCCCCGAGCGCCCCACAACAACAAAGGCTCCTGTAAAAACAACAAAGAAGCCCGTTGCTACAACAAAGAGACCCTACAGACCGGCTAACAAAACTACAACAACTGAGCCCGTAACAGAGGAGCTCTCTTCCTCCGAGGAAATCAGCATCACAGAGGCAACAACCCTCTTCCAGTACACATTTGCTGACGAAACAACAACCGAGGCTGAGCAGGACGACGACGGCGTAGATGTAAAGAAGATTGTCATCATCGTTGTTATTGTTGCCGCTGTTGCAGGCGCAGGCGTTTGCCTCTTCATTCTCAGCAAGAAGCAGTAATCCGATAACAAGCGGATAATTTTCCAATAAACCCGAAGCGGTCGCAGTCAAACAACTGCGACCGTTTTTAGAAAAGGATTTCTCTTAACAAGGTGTGATTTTATGAAGAAACTTGTGAAGTTTATACTTGTATCGGTGCTCTGCCTCTGTTTTGCGTCAAATGCTTTTGCCGCAGACACTCACCTGACTCTTGACGCCTTTCAGCCCGAAAACAGCAACCTTGACGTAAAGGTTGACATCACCGCAAATTCTGCGCTTTATACGACTGAATTCTATATTACTTACGAAAGCGACAAGATGGAGTTTGTCGAGGGCAGCGTTGTCACGGGCGATGCGGCAGAGGAGATTTCACCCTACCTTATCGCAACACAGGTTGAGGCGGGCAGAATCAAAATCAGCTACACGGCAACCGAAGCGCTCAACAAAGAGGGCGCACTCTGCCGTATGAGCTTCAAGCCAAAGGGCAACCACTATGTAACCCTCGGCCTTGAAGTTGAGCACGCCGAAACCTTTGACGGAGAAAACTTCCCCACGCTTGAGCTCATCCCCGTCGGCACATCAACACACGTAACGGAAATCCCCTTCTGGGCAGGCGAAAACATTGCCGCCGCCGCAGTTGTGCTGGTTATGCTGTTTGGTATAGCCGTGGTAATCGTGCTGCGTATAAGACACAAGAAAAAAGAGGGCTGAGCCCTCTTTTTTAATGCAAAGTGCAAAGTGCAAAATGCAGAATTAAGGGTCGCTTCGCTCCATTTTTATAATGGGTGAGGGCGTCAGCCCTCCCACAATTCTGCACTTTGCACTTTACGTTTTGCACTTCAAATAAATGCGGTCAGCATTTATTTGAAAAAACTGTTGACAACATCTCCCTCTTGTGCTATTATACTAAAGCCGCATATTACGGGTTGCGCTATAATTGCGCCCAAATCCGCCTGCTCACGGGCGGTACCCCTGAATAGCGAGACTTATTAAAAGAGGTAAAAAAATGTACGCAATCATTGAGACCGGCGGCAAGCAGTATAAGGTTTCTGCCGGCGACACACTTTTCATCGAGAAGCTCAATGTTGAAGCAGACAGCGAAGTCGTTTTCGACAAGGTTATCGCAGTTGGCTCCGACGACTCCATCAAGGTTGGTGCTCCCTACGTTGAGGGTGCAACAGTTACCGCAAAGGCAATCAAGAACGGTAAGGGCAAGAAGGTTGTTGTCTTCACCTACAAGCCCAAGAAGAACGAGAAGCGCAAGATGGGCCACAGACAGCCCTACACCAAGGTTGAAATCGCAGCTATCAACGGCTGAGTTTAACCATGATTCGCTTTAAGTTTGTCCGCTCGGGCAAAATCAACATCGGGTTTGAGTGCACGGGTCACGCAGGATACGCACAATCGGGGCAGGATATAGTCTGCGCCGCCGTTTCCTCGGCAGCCTACCTCACCGCAAACACGATTACCGATTTTTTCGGCGCAAAGGCAGATATTTCGGTTGACGAGGGCTTTATGTCACTTATTCTTACCGAAAACGATGCACAAAGCGTGAAATTGCTTGGCGGGCTCGAAGCTCACATAAGAGCGCTTGCGAAGGATTATCCTCGCAGCATAAAAGTAATTTACGGAGGTAACACAAATGCTTAAGATAAACATTCAGCTTTTCGCTCACAAGAAAGGTATGGGTTCCACCCGTAACGGCCGTGATTCCGAATCCAAGAGACTCGGCGCAAAGCGTGCTGACGGTCAGTTTGTTCTTGCAGGCAACATCCTTGTAAGACAGCGTGGCACTCACATCCACCCCGGCACCAATGTCGGCAAGGGTTCTGACGATACTCTTTTCGCAAAGGTTGACGGCGTTGTTAAGTTCGAGCGTATGGGCCGTGACCGCAAGAAGGTCAGCGTTTATACTGTTGAACAGTAATTGCGACAAAATACCCAAAGAGCAGCTTCGTGAGGAGCTGCTCTTTTTCTTTACATTTTCAGCTTTTTATTTTTCTTTTTTGAAATTATTACAAATAGTTACAAAATGCGTTTTTGTATTGACATACCGGAATAATATGATAAAATTCTATGTGGTTATTAAAAGTTTATTCATACAAACACGGGTTTTCGCTTGATTTTTGGGCTTATTTCTCTTTTTTAACACAATTTGTTAAAAATTTCTTAAAAAACTTAAGTTTAATTTAAGGAAACACCTTTATAATGATAAACTGTTGAATATTTGATTATTGCAATGTAAATTGCACACGACGGGAGAACAGAATGGGAAAGAACACACGCAACGAAATATTTGCTCCGGCTACCAAATCCTTCTACAAGGTCAGGCAAATCCGTGACCTTAAGGACCTTATGGCACAGACGAAGGAGCTTTACGGCGACCGTTACGCTTTTGAAATAAAGAAGCGTGACAAAAGCGGTATGCAATACATCACCTATAACGAATACTGCAGCGATATTGATGCACTCGGTACAGCGCTTATCGAAATGGGCTACAAGGACAAGCACATTGCCGTATCCGCCAACAACCGCTACGAGTGGTGCTTAAGCTATATGAGCGTTGTCAACGGTGTCGGCGTTATCGTACCGATTGACAAGGAGCTTCTTTTCCCCGATATCAACGGCATTTTTGAAATTTCGGAAACCAAGCTTCTCTTCTGCGACAAACTTCTTCTCAACACGCTTGAAAGAGACAAGATGAACCCCGAAATTCAGATTGTCTGCTTTGATTACGACGAGGACAAGGACGGCATTCTCAGCTTTTCCAAGCTCGTTGCCAAGGGCAAGTCTCTTCTTGCCAAAGGCGACAGACGCTTCCTCGATGCTGAAATCGACCCCGATAAAATGAGCACCCTGCTTTTCACTTCGGGCACAACGGGCGCTGCGAAGGGCGTTATGCTCTGCCACCGCAACTTCTGCTTTGAGGTTATGTCCGCAATGAGCGTGCTTAAAATTTATCCCGAGGACTGCGGCATTTCGATGCTTCCCCTCCACCACACCTACGAGAGCACAATTATTCTTTTCTTTGCCCCCTACTGCGGCGCAAAGGTTACCTTCTGCGACGGCTTCAAGTACGTTCTTAAAAATATGAAGGAGTTCTCTCCCTCTGTTTTCGTCGCCGTTCCGCTTATTCTCGAAACCGTACACCGCCGCCTTATGCAGCGAATCAAGGCAAAGCCCCACGGCGAACTGATGTTCAAGGTAGGCTCCAAGGTCTGCAAAACGGCAAGCAAGTTCGGCATCGACCTCAAAAAGGTTTTCTTCAAGGAAATTCAGGAGGCCTTCGGCGGCAATATGCGCCTCATCATCTGCGGCGCTGCACCCATCCGCCCCGAAATCCTGCGTGATTTTGATGCTTTCGGCATTCAGATTCTCTTCGGCTACGGCCTGACAGAGTGCGCACCTCTTGCCGTTATGAATAACGACAAGCTCCACCTTGCCGAATCTGTCGGCCTTGCCCTGCCCGAAACTCAGGCAAAGATTATTGACCCCGACCCGCAGACAGGTGTTGGCGAGCTTTGCGTAAAGGGCAAAATGGTAATGCTCGGCTACTACAAAAATCAGCAGGCAACCGACGAGGTTCTCGACAGCGACGGCTTCCTCCACACGGGCGACCTTGCAAGGCTTGACGAAAAGGGAAGGTTTTATATCAGCGGCCGAATCAAGAACGTTATCGTTACCGAAAACGGCAAAAATATCTACCCCGAAGAGCTTGAATACCACCTCACCCTCAACTCCGTTGTTAACGAGGCAATGGTTTACGCTGACACAAACGCAAAGGGCGAAACAATAGTCAAGGCTTCAATCTTCCCCGATGATGAAGAGGTCAGAGCAGTTCTCGGCAGGGACGACTACACCGAGGACGACCTCCAGACCCTGTTTAAAGAGGTTGTAAAAGAGGTCAACAGAAAGCTTCCGCAGTATAAGCACATCAAGAGCTTCACCCTGCGCCGTAAGGAATTCCTCAAGAGCGCATCAAAGAAAATTCTCCGCTTCAAGGAAGAAAACTTCACCGACGGAACGGAGTGAACTGATTAAAATTATGAATTTTTATCAGTTCACAATGCAAAATGCAAAGTGCAAAATTCAAAATTAAGGGTCGCTTCGCTCCGAATATAAATCAATGAGGTATGAACTCTTTACGGTTCATACCTCGTTTTATTGTTATATCAACCCGTAGGGACAATTCACGAATTGTCCGCCGTAAAAGCAATATAACGGCAAATTACGGTCAAGAAAGTGAAGCGACCCTACTCTTGTTCGAGTTCTATTTTTTCCAATGTTTCAAATGCACTGCGGTATTTCTTTAAAATCCTTTCAGCAACATAAAACAAATTGACAAAATTTTTTAATTTTTTTATAAATAAGTATTGACAAATGCGTTTGGTTATAATATAATAAGCAAGCGTTTTGTGGCGGCATAGCTCAGTTGGCTAGAGCATTCGGTTCATACCCGGAGTGTCGTAGGTTCAAGTCCCACTGCCGCTACCACAAACAGCCGAGAAAATTTCTCGGCTCATACGGCCCGGTGGTCAAGCGGTCAAGACACCGCCCTTTCACGGCGGTAACACGAGTTCGATTCTCGTCCGGGTCACCAAAATAAAGAGTACACTTTTGTGTGCTCTTTATTTTTATGTATTGGAGAATTGAACTCGGGAGAGTTTTTGCGTTAAGAAAACAGTTCAGTGAACTGTTTATTAAATTCTTCACACCACAAACCGATATATCACCGCAAAGTGTGTGGCGCTGGCGAGGACGGCGAAGATGTGGAACACGATGTGCAAGGCAGGGCGTTTTCTGCCGAGCAGACAGAAAAGCGCACCCGTGAGGTACAGAGCATTGCCGAGCACCAGGCCGCCGAAGCCGTTGCCGTTAATTCTGCCGAGGAAGGGAATGGCGCAGCACATCATCAGCAGGCTTGCCACGATATAGACCGCAACGGTGATTTTTCGTGTTTTTTCAAAGAAAAACAGCTTTGCAAAAAGCCCGAACAGAGTGCTGAACCACCCGAGAAAAAGCACTGCAAGGGCGTGAAAAACGCTGATTTCGTAAAGCGTTATCAGCGCACAGGGTGTTGCCGTGCCTGCGATGAGCACGGGCACGGTTGAATGGTCGATAAGCCGTGCGGTTAATTTCTTTTTTTCGTCCGTAAGCCCGTGGTAAACCGCCGAGGCAGTATAGACCGCCAGCAGCGACAGACCGAAAACAACGGCGGAAACCGTGTGACGCAAGCCCTCGGCTTTGAGCACAAGCATAATCAGCGCAGGCACGGACAGCACAGCACCGACTGCGTGGGTTATGCAGTTACCCATATCAACCTTTCTCGAATATTCAATTAAACCTATATCCTTGTTAACCATAATTTAATCTGTCCCGTAATTTTATATAAATAAGAATACATCATTTTACATACAAACTCAAGTATTAAGATTTTACTTTATTTTTCCGTTGGTCTATTGTGGTTTGAAAATAAAAGTGGTAAAATGATAAAAAACAAAACGGAGGTAACACAAAATGGCAATAATAAGACTTATCATTGCAGGCTTCCTTGCTCTCGGTCAGATTCTTGCGCCCGTAGGCGGATGGATTTCTACCTTTGGCGAGGACGCTTATTTCACAGACTGGTCAGCGGACGATACTTTCGGCGCAGATGACTACATTGAGCTCAAAAAGACACCCGGTGAGGACTTTGTTGTACTCAACCTTGCGGACGTTCAGCTTGAAGATGATGAACAGTACGACAAGCTCGGTGAATATGCAGAGGACTGCATCAGAAAGCTCGTTGCAGACAACGAGCCCGACCTCATCACCCTTTCGGGCGACAACGCTTGGGGTACAATGGCTTATATCGAGCTTATCAAGCTCGTTGATTCCTTCGGTATTCCGTGGGCACCCGTAATGGGCAACCACGACGGCCAGGGCTGCATGAGTGAATTCTGGGTAGCATACCTTCTTGACGAGGCAGAAAACTGCCTGTTCCAGTTCGGCCCCAAGGGTATGGGCTACGGCAACTACATCATCAACATCACCGAAAACGGTGAAATCATCCACACATACTTTATGCTGGACACTCACAACAACAACGATTACGAGCTTGAAGACGGCACGGTTGTAAGCGCTTACGACCATCTCTGGAAAAATCAGATGGATTGGTACGAGTGGGCTGTAAAGGGCATTGCCGCAATCGCAGGTCATACTGTACCCAGCACGGTTGTTATGCACATTCCCGTTGTTGAGTATCTTGACGCCTGGGTTCTCTACACAGGTGATGAAGATTATATGGGCGAAATCAACAACTCTTTTGGCTCTACTGCTTACGGCGGCAGATACGAGTTCGGCGGCTTCCCCTACACAGAGGTTAACGGCGAAACCGTTCTCCTCAACAACGGCTTCTTTGCCCTCTGCAAGGAGCTGGGCAGCACAAAGGATATGGTTGTCGGCCACGACCACGTCAACGACTATTCCGTTATGTATGACGGTATCCGCCTGACATACGCTGTAAAGACAGGCCTCGGCTGCTACTACACAGAGGATATGATTGGCGGCACAACAATGCACATCAACTCTCTCGGTGTAAACACAATCAGACAGAACTACTACGACGTAGCTGAAAACGGCTGGATAGTTGAGGAATAATTCCGAACCGTATTAAATAATTTAAGGCTTGTACTTCAAACGAGGTACAAGCCTTTTTCTTATAATTTGGGTAATATAAGCGGTTTCTTTTCGCCGACTTCGGTCATCTGCTTTATGAGCATTTGTTTAAGCTCTTTTCTGACCTGCTTGTAGGCAGGGTCTTTGATAAGATTGTGCTTCTCTATCGGGTCTTTTTCAAGGTCGTAGAGGAAATCCTCGTGATAGACGGGTGAAGAGTGGCGCACATAGCCCACGCCAAGAGCTCTTACGGAATATTTATACTTCTTTGTCCTGATTGCTCTGCCGACCTGCGATTCGCTTATCTGAATAAAGACGTGGTCACGCTCTGTTTCGTCCTGCAAGGGATTTCCCTCATAGCTTTCGGGGATTTCAATTCCTGCCGCCTTGAGGAGTGTCGGCGGTAAATCAATAAGGCTGACGAGCCTTTCGTCAATTTTTCCGCCCTTAAAACCGCCGCCGAAGATAATCAGCGGAGTATGCGTACACGAATCGTGACAGCTGCGCTTGTATTCAAGGTTTCTCGTCTTGAAATGCGAGCCGTGGTCACTTGTGTAGACAATAACCGTGTTTTCGTATTCGCCGATATCTTTTAATTTTTGCACAAGCCTGCCGACGTTTTCGTCAAGCCTGTTGATTGCAGCGATATAATCGGGGTAGCTTTCCTTGTAGTCACCCTTCATAAAGGTAAGGTCATCGGGAATCGGATAATCCCTGTAGTTTTCCACGGTTTCCTTCGGGCCTTCGTAGCAATGGCGGTCGTTCTGGTGATGAGGCTCAAGCTGTGAAACGAACATAAAGAAGGGCTTTTCCTTATCCCTCTTGTCGAGGTATTCAAGCGCAAAATCATTTATGCAGTCCGCACGGTAGCCCGTAAAATCTATTTTGTTTCCGTCACCGTCGAAAACATAGCCGTCGTAGCCGTGGGAGGTGAATTCAAGAACATCCGCCGCACGCCAGTATTTGTAGCCGCCCTGCTTGTTTTTCGGCACGGCTGTGCTTTCACAGTGCAGACCGATACCGGGCAGTCTGTCGGAAGCTAAATGCCATTTGCCGATGTAGGCGGTGTCATAGCCTGCCTCGTTGAAATATTCCGCAAGGGGCTTCGTGTTTTCGGGCAGGGGTATGCCGTTCCAATAGCACTTGTTCTGCGTGGCGTAAACACCCGTTTGCAGGCAAGCCCTTGCAGGGCCGCAGACAGGCTGGCAGGTGAACGAATTTGTGAACTTCACGCCCTCGCTTGCCAATTTTTCAAGATTGGGAGTGAGGTCGGGCGTAACTGTGTCCCAACGCTGCTGGTCGCTGAAATAAAAAATTATGTTAGGTCTTTTCATCAGTTTTTACCAAGCCTTATAACGTTCCAGCTGTGCTTGCCGAGGGTTGCGGTGAGCACACCGTTTTCAACGGAAGATGTACCGCCCCAAACGGGTGCAACATTGTTCGGGTTTTCCTCGGTATTGATTGCCTTCATATCGCTGTGTGTCATAACGATATGCTCTTTTACCTTAAAGCCTGCGTACTGTCTTAAATCGCAGGTGATTTCAATATCTTCCTTAAGGTCCTTGTTAACGGCAAAAATCGTGATATTTTCGTCATCGTTTTCAACAACAACGCTGTCAACGAGATTTACCTCGCCGTACTTGCGGCTTTCATAAACCGGGGATTTTACGATTGTGTTTAGTGCCGTACCCTTACCGTAAACGCTTGCGTGCATATAGGGGAAGAATATTGTCTGACGCCACGCACCCGTGTCGGAGGTCATAATCGGGGCAATGACGTTTACAAGCTGTGCAAGGCAGGCAATTTTGACTCTGTCCGCATGGCGGATGAGAGTGATGAGCATACTGCCCACAAGAAGTGCATCCTCAAAATTATATACATCCTCGAGCTTTCTGGGTGCTTCCTCCCACGGCTTGCAGAGCTTGTCAAGCTCGTGTGAATGGTACCAGACATTCCACTCGTCAAAGGAGAGCATAATTTTTTTCTTTGAGCGCTTCTTTGCCTGCACATAATCGCAGATTGATACGACAGAGGAAATAAAGCTGTCCATATCTGCGCTGTGGCAGAGGAATTCCTCGGTATTGTTTTCGGAGTTGTTGTAGTATGTATGAAGTGAAAGATAGTCAACATCGTGGTAGCAATGGTCGAGCACATCTGCCTCCCACTGTGCAAAGGTGCCCATACCGCTGTTTGATGAGCCGCAGGCAACAAGCTCAATATCGGGGCTTACCCAGCGCATAACCTTTGCCGCCTCGTGAGCAGCTCTGCCGTATTCGTGCGAGGTTTTATGGCCAATCTGCCAGTCTCCGTCCATCTCGTTGCCAAGGCACCATAATTTGACGTTGTGGGGCTCCTTGTGGCCGTTTTTAATTCGCCGGTCGCTCCAGTATGTACCGCCCTGAAGGTTACAGTATTCGACGATATTTCTTGCATCGTCCGCACCTCTTGTGCCGAGGTTAATCGCCATCATAGGCTCGGTGCCTGCGTCCTTACACCAGTCGATAAATTCGTCAAGGCCGAACTGATTTGTTTCGGTTGAGTGCCAGGCAAGCTCCGCTCTTCTGGGGCGAAGCTCCTTAGGGCCTATACCGTCCTCCCAGTTGTAGCCGGAAACAAAATTGCCGCCGGGATAGCGCACAACGGGCACAGCCGTTTCACGCACGAGCTTCAGAACATCCTGTCTGAAGCCGTTTTTGTCGCTTAAGGGACTGTCGGGCTGATAGATGCCGTTATAAATTGCCCTGCCCAGATGCTCAAGAAAAGAACCGTAAATTCTCTTGTCGATTTCGCCGACAAGGAAGCTTCTGTCAATAATAAGCTGTGCTTTTTTCATTGCGGTCACACTCCGTAATTTTAGTTTTCAATGTATCCTGTAATCTCTTCACGTGTTTTGAAAATATAGCCCTGCTCGGAGAGCATATCAAGGTCGCCCAGAGCAAGACCTATGCCCTTTGCAACACAGTTTTGCGGGTCGGTTGCAAGGCGTGTTTTAATGCCTGTTTTACGGGTGATTGCCTCACTCATTTCGTTGAGCATTGCACCGCCGCCCGTGAGCAGAATTCCGCTTGTGCCGATATCGCCTACCAGCTCCGGCGGTGTGATTTCGAGCACGCTTCTCACCGCTTCGCCTATTGCTTCAATATGTTCACGCATTGCAAGGAAGCAGTCCGTCGAAGTAACCTCAACGGTGGCAGGCATACCGCTCGTATAGCGCTTACCCTTTACCGTAAGGCCGATTTCCGCCTCACGCAGTACGGCACAGCCAATCTGTTTTTTGATTTCCTCCGCAGTGCGCAAGCCTATGACAACATCCTTTTCACGCCTTACCTGACGAACGATGGATTCATCAAAAAGATTGCCGGCAATTTTAATCGACTTTGAAACGGCAATACTGCCAAGCGTGATAACGGCAATATCCGTTGTACCGCCGCCGATATCGACAACCATAGTGCCCGTTGCCTGCGTGATTTCGCTGCCTGCACCTATTGCGGCGGCAAGAGGCTCTTCCATAAGGCAGGCCTTGCCTGCACCTGCGGCGGTGACGATATCGAGCACCGTTCTGCGCTCAAGGCTTGTTACGCTTGAGGGCATACACACGATTATGTTGGGCTTGAAAATTGCGTTGCCGCAGACCCTTGCAAGAAAACGGCTGAGCATCTGACGGGTTGCGGTAAAATCGGAAACAACGCCGTCCTTCATCGGGCAGACAACCCTTATCGAATCGGGGTTTCGCCCGAGCATATCGTATGCCTTTTTGCCTACGGCGCACATACGCCCCGTTTTTGTATTGTAGGCGACAACACTCGGCTCGGAAAGGACTATTCCCCTGCCTTCGGCGTAGATAACAACCGAAGCCGTGCCGAGGTCAACGCCGATGTTTCTGCCGAGCATCACCGCTCACCTCTTTTCTTTCGTAAATATATATTTATTGTTTATTTCTCAGTTCTGTCTCTGAAGACACCGTTGATGGGATTGAAGGTGAGCTTTGCCGTAAGCTCCTCCTCACCCTTTGCGTTAACATCAAAAATGCTTATTGTAATATGCTGTCTGTCGGTGGCTTCAATTGAAGTGTAGGTGTATGCACCTCTTTTGCCCGTTGCAAAGAAGGCTTCAGGCGCTTCAAAGAAAGAGGAAATGTCGGAAAGCTCTTTAGAATATGAGCTGATACTGCATTCTTTAAGATTGATAACCTCTATACCCTTTGCGGTTGCAATGTAGCCATAGGGGTACATTTCGTAATTCTCGGGTATGTCAAGCACGGTGAAATTACTGCAGGGAGCGTTAACAACAGTCATAACAACTGCGTTGGGCAGATAAAGCGCCTTGAGTGCGCTGTCTTTTTTCGTGCCGGGGTTTTCGACAAAATAAACGTAGCTGCCGCTTGTGCGCTTGTTGGCTTCGTCAAGCAGCTCAAATTCGCCGTTGAATTCATAAATAACCTCAAGGTTTCCTCTGCTTGTTTCGCTTGCAATGCACTGCTTTTCATTATATTCGATAAGCATATATTTTTTGCCGTTGTACTCGCTGAGCACCTTTCCCTCGGGAAGGTTGGCGGCAATTTCCTTTGCGATAACATAGCTTACAAAGGCCGTTGTCGGCTCTTCGGTTGTGGTTTCTTCGCCGCCGTTACCGTTGCAGGCAGCAAAAGAAAACAGCATTACACCTGCGCCGAGTAAGCATAAAAACTTTTTAAGCATAATAATTACTCCTTATTTTTAAATATTACGAATTTGCTGAAAACGTAGTTCATTATAACAACTATTACAGCAAGGCCGATTTTGACCATCATCTTTCCGTCAAGCGTGAAAAGCCCGAAAATGTTCCACGAAAAGCGGTCAAACTTAAGCACGGTTATGAAAACGTGCAGACCCAGCGCCTCTACGCCGAGTGAAAAAAGTCTTGCGCCGACAAAGGACGGTATCTCTTTTTTCAGCACACTGCCCTTCCAGCTTTTGCTTTCAAACACCCATATTTTATTGGTGACAAAGGCAAAAGCAACAGCCGCAGCCCACGCAATAAAATTGGTAAGCTGGATGAGATTGGCTTGGGTCAGGGAAGTAAAAATCAGGTCACAGAGCTTGAACACGGCAAGGTTTACCACCGTTGAGCCCACACCGAAAATAATATATGTGACTGTTTCTTTGTTGATTAGCTTCTTGATTAAATCCTTCATTTTTCTTTACACCTTTTGCGATATACTTGTCTTGCGGCAAGTACGATATAATATTATTCCACAGGATACTCACCCGTAAAGCAGGCATCGCAGTAGCACTTATCGCACGCACCGATAATTTCGCCGAGTGTTTCTTTGTTGAGGAAGCCGAGTGAATCCGCACCGATAAGCTCACAAAGCTCCTGCACGGAATGATGGTTGCTCGTCAGCTCCTCACGGGTGGGAATATCCGTGCCGTAGGGGCAGGTATAGTGGATAGTCGGCGAGGAAATGCGCACGTGCACTTCCTTTGCACCTGCATTTTTAAGCAGGCGGATGATATCCGCACAGGTTGTTCCTCTTACAATTGAGTCGTCAACCATAACGACACGCTTGCCCCTAATGTTTTCGGCAAGCACATTGAGCTTGATTGAAACGGAAGAGGCTCTCTGCTCCTGCGTAGGCTTTATGAATGTTCTGCCGATATAATTATTGCGCACAAAGCCCATACCGAATTCGATACCGCTTTCCCTTGAATAGCCTATGGCGGCATCCAGACCCGAATCGGGCACACCGATTACGATATCCGCTTCAACGGGGTGCTGCTTTGCAAGCAGTCTGCCTGCGGTATCTCTTGCGGCGTGGATTGAAACGCCGTCCATAACGCTGTCGGGTCTTGCAAAATAGATATACTCAAAAATGCAGATGCTCTTTTTGCAGCCCTCGTGCTTATAGTATGTGTTGGCACCGTCAGAGTCAATCACAACTATTTCGCCGGGCTCGATATCACGCACAAATTCTGCGCCGATTGCGTTGAGTGCACAGGTTTCCGAAGCGACAACGTAACAGCCCTCGGGCGTTTTACCGAGTGCAAGCGGACGGAAGCCGTGGGGGTCACGCACGGCAACAATTTTGTTCGGGCTCATAACAACCATTGAATATGCGCCCTTTATGTTTTCGCAGGTGATGCGTACAGCCTCTTCGATAGAGTGGCTGAACATTCTCTCTTTTGCTATAATCTGGGCTATGAGCTCGGCATCCGAATTTGAGCGGAACATTGCACCGTTTTGTGCAAGAAGGTTTCTCAATTCCTTTGCGTTGACAAGGCTGCCGTTGTTGGCAACACAAAGTCTGCCCTTGCCGTAGCGCATAACAATGGGCTGGGCGCTTTGTATATTAGCATCCTTGGCGGAATAGTTAACGTGTGCAACAACGTTCTGTCCGCCGAGCTTTGCGAGCTTATCATCGTCAAAAACCTCCGAAGCAAGACCCATACCTTTAGTGCAGTCTATAACGCCGTCGTTGCTGACTGCAATGCCGCTGCTCTGCTGACCTCTGTGCTGCATTGCAAAAAGGGCAAGATAAGCGTACTCGGCAGGGTTTTCAATTTTTCCGTCGCCGTAAAGGGCGAATACTCCGCATTCCTCGTGCATAATTTTTAGCTTCCTTTCGCTGTGGGATAAACTGCTTTAAAAATAATAATACAGTATATATTTTATAATAAATTTATTTCATTTGCAATAAATTTATAAAATAAATTACGGCTCAGCACAAAATGCCAAACCGTAATTTGAGTGCAAAATGCAAAGTGCAAAGTGCAAAATTGTGGGAGGGCTAAGCCCTCACCCATTATAAAATTATAATCGGAGCAAGACAACCCATAATTATTATTTACTATTTATTATTTCTTCTTTATTCTTTAATAAATCAACCTGTGTTTCGTTCTGTTTCCTTGCACTCGTGGGAATAGCCGATACTTTGGTAACAAGCGTATTAAACCACTTATTTGAAAACAGCAGGGTTGTGGCAAGTGCCATAGGCACGATATACCACACCAAATCGCCCGCGGCAAGAATTTCACGCATATCGAAGGTGTTGTAAAGCAGCTTGAGAATTATGTAGTGAAAAACGTATACGGACAGAGTATACTGACCCAGGCGCGACAGCCTGCCTTTTTTGTCAAGTCTGTCGGGAATGATAACGATAATGCAAAGGCACGCAAGTGCCGAAACCGCATAGCAGGCAAGGCGGATAAGGCCGCCCCAGTCCTCACCGCCGCCGAGAGTATCATACGGATGCTGACCCGTAAACATCGGGCGGACGTGATAGACGCCGTTTACGTTGAAGGCAACCCAGCCGAGAATAACCATTGCGGCAAGGGCAAGCAGCTTTTTCCACCACCCACGGCTCATTTCTTCTAATTTTTTCGGGTCGATACAGTAGCCTGCATAGTAGAATGGGTAGAAAACGATGATACGTGACAGCACAAGCTCACTGTCTACCGTGTTGTCGTAGCCTGCAAAAAGGCTTAAAAGCAGGGAGAAAACAAAGACATAGGTGGGTTTGAAGCGGCTTGTGCCGACTGTTATAAGCCCGAAGGCAAACAGCGCAAACATAAACCACGCAAGACCCGTTTCGCCGAAAAGCCGGAATTCAAAATTCTGCTTGAATATGCCCTCGTATGCGAACACCATAATCTTCGTGAAGAAGTACAGAACAAGATAGCCTAAAATCTTGTCCCAGCGCCTTTCATTTATCATACGCTTGGAGAAAAGGCCCGAAACGAAGATGAAAAGCGGCATATGGAACGAATAGATGAAGAGAAAAAGGCTCTTCATATCGTCACTTTGCTCTGCGTGGTAATCGGCAAAATGGCCGAGCACCACACAGAACATCAGGAAAAATTTAAGTATATCCCATTTCTGGATACGACTGCTCATTTAATCACCTGAAAATCGGAGAATTATTTAATAACAACTTTCTCGCAAGCGGAGCCTGTAAGCTTGCAGCTTACCTCGTCGGGCTGATGTGAGCCGACAAAAAGTACGAGCTTACCGTTGGGGTCTACTCGTGTGCCGTCCTCGAGTACAGCCTTGACCCAGTAGCGGTCAACGGTGAGAGTGATTCTCTTCTCATCGCCCGGCTCAAGCTCAACGGGCTTGACGGCGCAAAGCTGATACTTCGGGGTGGAAACTCTGCTGTCGGTATACTGTGCGTAAACCTGTGCCCTGTCAATGCCCTTGAGAGCACCTGTATTTTTAACGGTAACGGAAACGGTGAACTTTTCGTCTGTTGCTTCGTCAACGGCAAAATCGGAATAGCCGAACTTTGTATAGGAAAGACCGTAGCCGAAGGGATAGAGTGCATCGCCCTCGATAAATCTGTAGGTCTTGCCCTGCATTGAGTAATCTTCAAAATCGGGGAGCTTATGCTCACCGTTGTAGATTGTTACGGGAAGCTTACCGCTCGGGTTGGATTTGCCGCAAAGGGTGTTTGCAATTGCAAGTCCGCCGAGAGCTCCGGGGTACCAGGCGTGGATGATAGCCTTTGCGTGGCTTCTTACCTTTTCGCCCACATCAACGCTGCTGCCGCAAAGAAGCACAACCACAACGTTTTCGCAAACGTCGCAGACAGCTTCGGCAAGCTTAAGCTGTGTTTTGGGCAGATAGAGGCTGGTCTTATCGCCGTAGTCGGAATAATCGTCGCTGTTGCCTGTGTCCTCACCCTCAACGGTGCAGTCAAGACCGAGAGCAAGAATTGTGATATCCGCTTGGCTTGCGGCGGCAATACCGTCGGAAAGCATATAATTAAAACCGCTCCAATGGTTTTTCTGCTCGAAGCAGTAGTTACAGCCTCTTTCAACGCTGATTGAAGCGTTTTCAAACACTCTGCGCACACCGTCTGCAACAGTTACATACTCGGAAGCGTAGCCGTTGTAGTTACCTTCAAGTGCTGTGTATGCTTGAGCATTCGGGCCGATAACGGCAATTCTCTTGTCCGTGTTTTTGTCAAGCGGAAGGAAATTATCCTTATTTTCAAGAAGCACCATACACTGCTGGGCAGTCTTAAGGTTGAGCTCTCTGTGCTCCTTACAGTCGAGCTTTGAGTAGCTGATGTCTGAATAAGGTCTTGTTTCCTCGAATTCGCCGAGCATGAAGCGGATTGTGTAAAGCCTTTCCGCAGCAAGAGTGAGGTCGTCCTCTGTGATTAAATCCTGCTCGTATGCATCCATAAGAGCCTCATAGGTTTCGCCGCAGTTGAGGTCGCAGCCTGTTTTGAGAGCAAGGGCTGCCGCCTCCTCTTTAGTATCGGCACAGCCGTGGAATTTGTAGATATCGCCGATTGCACCGCAGTCGGAAACAAAGTAACCGTCGAAATTCCAGTCGCCACGCAGAACCTTCTGCATAAGGTAGGTGTGTGCACAGCAGGCCTCGCCGTTTGTGCGGTTGTATGCACCCATAACGCCTGCAACACCCGATTTTACGGTCTTTTCAAAGGCTGGCAGATAGGTTTCGTACATATCCTTAAGCGTTGCCTTTGCGTCAAAGCCGTGTCTTGTTCTTTCGGGGCCCGAGTGAACGGCAAAGTGCTTTGAGCAGGCTGTGCCCTTGTAAAATTCACCGTCGCCCTGAATACCTGCAACGAACTTAACGCCGAGTGTGGCTGTAAGGAAGGGGTCTTCGCCGAAGGTTTCCTGACCTCTGCCCCAACGGGGGTCACGGAATATATTTATGTTGGGCGCCCAGAAGGTTATGCCCTTGAAAATATCGTGGTCGCCGTATTTAACGTGCTGGTTGTACTTGATTCTGCCCTCGGTGGAAATTACGTCGGCTATCTTCTGTACAAGCTCGGGGTCAAAGGTAGCCGCCATAGCAATTGCGTGGGGAAAAACGGTAGCCGTACCTGCACGGGCAACACCGTGTGAACCCTCGTTCCACCAGTTGTATTCCTTTATGCCGAGTCTTTCGATTGCGGCGGAGGTATAGAGAAGCTGTGAAGCCTTTTCCTCAACCGTCATTTTTGCAACAAGCTCTTTCGCCTTGAGCCTTGCCTGTTCTTTAGTCATTTTTGTTCTCCTTTGCTTTTTGTATAGCTACGGGTAACGGTCTGTGCTTTGCTGTGAAATCCGTTACATTTATTCTGAAAACGCTCACAGCACTGACAAGGCGCTCGTTGAATTCAAAATCCTTGCCCGTCTGTGTTTTCATAAGATATGTAAGACCTGCCATTTTGTCCTGCGGATTTTCCAATATTTCCGCCGTGCCTCTGCCCATAACGGAGTAGTAAGAAATTCCGTACTGGCAGGCAACGCTGCCCTCAAAGGGCTCAAGGTCGCAGTCAATTTCAAAAAACACCTTCGGGTTGGCTCTCATAACGTCAAGCTTTCTGCCCGTTGTTGCGCCGTGCATATAAAGTGTGAGCCTACCGTCGAGATATGTGTAGCCGTAATTCATCGGCACAACATAGGGCTCGTCGCCGTCCACCAGCCCTAAATGAACAATTTTTGCCGTATCAAGAATACGGAGAATTTCGTTTATATCCGTAACTTCCAGTTCTCTGCGTGTAATTCCCTGCTTCATAAATGTACCTCTTATATATAAATATAGAATAAATATACTATTTTATTCCATATTTTGCAAGTGATATAAAGCAAAAAATCTCCGGCAAAGCTGCCGGAGAAATTAAGCTTAGATAATTATTGAAACGAGCGCACACATAAGAAGGAAGCCGCCCGCATAGGGAATCATAATCGGAGCGAAGAGAGGAAGAAGAATTGCCGTAATAGCGGCACCGCCGACAACCTTTACAGCCATTGTGCTTTCAGCCTCGCTGATATTTTGCCAGGAGTAGTGGAGATCCTTGCCTTTTTTGTAAACGGTATCGATAGCAGAGTGATCTGCCTTCTTGCCTGCTTTGAAGCCGCATTCAAGCAAACCGTCATATACTATCTGAGCCATTTCTTCGCTCTTGAAAGTGATTCTGCCTGCAAGGCGAAGCTCATCGGCAGGCTCTTCCTCACGAAGGTGACCGTTTTTGAAGCCCGTACACCACCAGTATTTGTCGTATTCACGGGTGAACTCACGCACAAACTCACCGTTTAAGTTCTGGTGATAGAGCGTCATATCCATCGCAAGCCAGTCTTCTTCCTTGGCACAGCCGTACATAGTCCAGTCGTTTACGCCATCCTCGGAGTGCTTGCGGTTGTAAACGCCGACCTCACCGCCGTAGAATATCATACCGTACTGACCCTTCCAGAACTGAATCATCCAGTCCTTGTTCTCGTAGGTGAAGAAAATGCGGATGTAGTCATACTCAAGGAGAAGATAGGGAGAAGCAAGATCGTAAATCTTACCGAAGCCGAAGTGCTTCTGCCACGCTTCCTTATCGTTGGTGTAGTAGTAGTCATCAACGTAGCTGTACTGGTAGCTGAGCACCTGATGCTTTTCAAGAAAATTCTGAAGCAATGCCTTGTTTTTGATAACGTTGATTTCGAATTCGCCCGTTATTGTCTTTCCGTCAACCTTGGCGCTCGCCTTGATGACAGCCTTGCCGACGTTCTTGCCCTTTACAACGCCGTTTGTGTCAACGGAAGCAATGTCCTCATCGGAAGTGCTCCACGTGATTGTGGGCTGCTTGTCAACGTTTGTGACCTTCGCAGTCATCTGAACCTTCCTGCCGATAGCAACGGTTGTAGCCTCACTCGTGAGAACAAGTGAGTGTGTTGTGCTCTGCGAAGATGATTTTGCATCCGCAGCAAAAGCGCCGACAGACATAATATAACCCAGCGTAAGCACAACAAGAAGAAGGGAAAGTGCTTTGGTGAAAAACTTACTTCTCATAACTGTCTCCTTTTCCATACTTTTTGAAATAGTAATTACTGTTTCAAAAAGTATATATCAAAATATTATTCGGAAAAATATTTTTCTATTCCGTCAACTGCTGACTTTATGTCGTCCTCACCTGCAAGCTCAACCGCACCGAGGTCAACAAGGTTTGCGGTTTTGGGGTTGATGGGAAGGCGTGCAAGCACGGGCAGACCGAGTTCCTTTGAAACCTCGTCAATCTTGCTCTCACCAAAAACAGAGTGCTTCTTGCCGCAGTCGGGACACTCAAAATAACTCATATTTTCAACAAGGCCGATAATCGGAACGTTCATAAGGTTTGCCATATTGTATGCCTTCTTGACTATCATCGTAACCAAATCCTGCGGAGTTGTTACGACAACGATACCGTCAATGGGAAGGTTCTGGAAAACGGTGAGCGGAACATCGCCCGTACCGGGAGGCATATCGACAAACATATAGTCAACATCGCCCCAGGCAACATCCTTCCAGAACTGCTGGATAACGCCCGAAATAACAGGGCCTCTCCAGACAACGGGTGCATCCTCTTTTTCAAGCAGGAGGTTTACGGACATCAGTCTGATACCTGTCTTGCTTTCGGCAGGGATAAGACCCATTTCACTCTGCTCAATTGCACTCTTTACGCCGAATGCCTTGGGGATAGACGGGCCCGTTATATCCGCATCAAGAATTGCGGTCTGCTTGCCCATGGTCTGAAAGGCAGAAGCTAAAAGAGAGGTGACGAGGGATTTACCTACGCCGCCCTTACCGCTTACTACGCCGATGACCTTTTTTACGCTACTGAACTGATTCTGGGGCAGGCGCATATCCTGTGCCTGCTTTTTGCTGTCGCAGTTGGATGAACAGCTCGAGCAATCTCCGTTACATGCCATTTTTCTTTACCTCTTTTTCAATTACTAAAATACATTTATAACTTTTGCGAACAGATTAAATACTGCCGCAAATACTTTTGAAAGAACTTCTGCTATCTTTGCAAAAATATCGGATACGGTTTTGCGTGTTGCGTTGAGATTTTCGTAATAATCCTTGAGCATAAGCGTGCCGTCGGTTTCGACAACCTCGTAAAACACAGCCGTTTCACGGTAGCCCTCGCCCGAGGAATTGGGAGAATGAACTGAAAGCAGAAGTCTGCCGTCGTTTGCTTCAAAGAGCATACCGTGGCCGCCGTCATAGCCCGTGCCGCTGATATCACGGTGGAAAAGCAGACGGGGCTGCTGTTTCCAGTTACCGTCTATCGTGTCACACTCTGCCATACCCACAGCATAGCCGTTGTCGGCAACGTTTGACCAGAGCATAATCAGCTTGCCGTCACGGCAGGTGTAAATATACGGGCCGTCCGTAACCTGTCTGTCCATGCCGCATTTGCCGTCGTCTGCACGGAAAATTTCCTTCGGCTCGCTGATAAGCTTTGACAAATCGTCGCTCATCTTTGCAACGCACATTCTGCCTATTCCGTCGTCCGTGCTCGTCCATTCGTGAACAAAAACCATCCACGGCTGACCGTCCTTGTCAACATAAAGTGTGCCGTCAATCGAATCCCAATCGTCGGGAGTTGCAAAGCCGTTGCTTATCTGCTCAAACGGGCCGAGAGGGCTTGCCGAGCGAAAAACCGCCGTACCTCTGTGGTTTAAAACACGGTCATGATAGGTTGCGAAAAGATAGAAATTACCTTTGTACTCAACACATTCGGGTGCCCAGTAATCGTTGTCCGCCGTGTGTCCCTCGGGGAAGGAGAAAACCTTGAAGGGACCTGCCCAGTTTTCCAGATCCTCGCTGACATAGCAGCCGTAGCCCGGCCAGGCAGCACCCGTGCCGTACATATAGTATTTACCGTTACTTACCAATATACATGGGTCACGTATGCCGATGTCCTCTCTTTTTTTCGGGTATTCAAGCTCCGAAGCATAAGCGGAAGGGATAAGGCAAACACCCATAAGAATTGCGCACAGCGTTACCGCCATTATCTTTTTCAGCATAGCATGTTCCTCCGTAACTGTCCGTTAATGAATAGTGAATAATGAAGTCGCTTACGCTGATGAATAATGAATAATATTTTTCGGGTGCGGGTGTCCCGCCCACAATTTTTCATTATTCATTGGTAAATATTGTTGCAAATTATTTTGCAACAATATTTACAAGCTTACCCTTAACATACAGCTCCTTGACGATTGTTTTGCCTGCGATTTCTGCGGCAATCTTTTCGTCTGCCTTTGCAAGGGCAATTGCGTCTGCGGCTTCGATATCCGTTGCAACCATCATCTTTGCACGGATTTTGCCGTTAATCTGTACAACGATTTCGATTTCGTTGTCAACACACTTTGCCTCGTCGTAGGTCGGCCACTCGCCGCAGGCAAGCATACCTTCGCCGAGAGCCTCGTTGATTTCCTCCGTTACGTGGGGAGCAAAGGGATTGAGCAGGGTGATGAAGGTCTTGAGCTCTGCTCGTGTGACTGCGCCTGCATCATAAATTTCGTTGAGCAGGGTCATAAGAGCGGCAATAGCTGTGTTGTATTTGAGGGCTTCGATATCGGAAGAAACCTTCTTGATTGTTCTGTGGAAGGCGGATTCGAGCTTCTTGGAGTAGCCCTCACCGTCTGTGAGGAGAGTCTGGAGATTCCATACTCTGTCGATGAATCTCTTACAGCCTCTTACGCTGTCCTCTGACCAGGGAGCTGCCTTTTCGTAGTCGCCCATAAAGAGGACGTAGGTACGAAGAACGTCTGCGCCGAAGGCCTCAACAACGTCGTTGGGGTCGATAACATTACCACGGGACTTGGACATCTTTACGCCGTCGGGGCCGAGGATGAGACCCTGTGCGGTACGCTTTGCATAGGGCTCTGCCGTCGGAACCTCGCCGAGGTCGTAAAGGAACTTGTGCCAGAAACGGGAATAGATAAGGTGACGGGTTACGTGCTCCATACCGCCATTATACCAGTCAACCTGACCCCAGTACTTGAGCTTTTCCATATCGGCAAAGCGCTCGGTATTGTGGGGGTCGATGTATCGCAGGAAGTACCAGGACGAGCCTGCCCACTGGGGCATGGTGTCGGTCTCTCTCTTTGCTGCGCCGCCGCACTTGGGGCAGGTGCAGTTGACAAACGAATCAATCTTGGCAAGGGGGCTTTCGCCGTCCTGACCGGGCTCAAAGTTTTCAACCTTGGGTAATTTAAGCGGAAGCTCCTCGTAGGGAACGGCAACCATACCGCACTTGTCGCAATGGACAATCGGAATCGGCTCGCCCCAGTAGCGCTGACGGTTGAATGCCCAGTCCTTCATCTTGTACTGAACGCCCTTTTCGCCTATGCCCTGCTTTTCGAGCTCAACGAGCACACGCTCAATAGAGGACTTCTTGTCTGTATAGCCGTTGAGGTAGTCGGAGTTGACCATTTCGCCATCGCCCGTGTAGGCTTCAACGGAAATGTCACCGCCCTTGATAACCTCGATGATATCAATGCCGAACTTCTTTGCGAAGTCGTAGTCACGCTGGTCGTGTGCAGGCACAGCCATAATTGCGCCCGTACCGTAGCCCATCATAACGTAGTCGGAAATGAAAATCGGTATTTCCTTGCCGTTTACGGGGTTGATGCCGACAAAGCCGTCGAGCTTAACGCCTGTCTTGTCCTTGACAAGCTGTGTACGCTCAAACTCTGTCTTCTTTGCGCACTCTGCACGGTAATTCTCAACCTCTGCAAAGTTCTTTATCATTGCGCTGTACTTGTCGAGCATCGGGTGCTCGGGAGCCATAACCATAAAGGTTACGCCGAAGAGAGTATCGGGACGGGTTGTGTAGATGCGGAGTGTTTCGTCCGTATCCTTAACCGTAAAGTTTACAAATGCACCCGTTGACTTGCCAATCCAGTTTTCCTGCTGGAGCTTGACATTGGGAAGGTAGTCAACATCGTTAAGGCCTTCAAGGAGCTTGTCTGCGTACTCTGTGATACGAAGGTACCAAACGTCCTTGGACTTCTGAACGATATCGCTGTGGCAGATATCGCACTTACCGCCCTGGGAATCCTCGTTTGAAAGGACAACCTTACACGACGGGCAGTAGTTGACGAGAGTCTTGTCACGGAAGGCAAGACCGTTTTCAAACATTTTGAGGAATATCCACTGTGTCCACTTGTAGTAGCCCTCTTCGGTGGTGTCGATTACTCTGTCCCAATCGAAGGAGAAGCCGACACGCTTAAGCTGTGAAGTGAACTTAGCAATATTGTTGTCGGTAACCTGTCTGGGGTGGATACCTGTTTTGATAGCGTAGTTTTCCGTCGGCAGACCGTATGCGTCGAAGCCGATGGGGAAAAGGACGTTGTAGCCCTCCATTCTGCGCTTACGGGAAACAACCTCAAGACCCGAATAAGCCTTGATGTGACCAACGTGCATACCTGCACCGCTGGGGTATGGGAACTCAACAAGAGCGTAGAACTTTTCCTTGTCGGAGCCGTCCTTTGCCTTGAAAACGCCTGCGTTTTCCCACTTGTCCTGCCATTTGAGCTCGGCAGCTTTAAAATCGTAATTCTTAGCCATAATTTATCAATCCTTTGCTTGAAATCAGTCTGTTACGAGGTCGGAAATATCGACCTGCTTTGCATCTGCCCACAGATGCTCAAGGTTATAGTAATCTCTGTTGTCACGTGTGAAAACGTGTACAAGCACCGAGCCGTAGTCAAGAAGAATCCAGCCCGTAGCCCTGCCCTCGATGTGGTCAGGCTCAACGCCGAGCTTCTGAAGCTCGTATTCAACGTCGTCCGCAAGGGATTTGACGTGTGTGCTTGAGTTACCTGTTGCGATAACAAAGTATTCGCTGACAACGGTGAGGTCGGTTGTGTCGAGCACGGCAATATCCTCCGCCTTCTTGTCATCAAGAACCTTTACAATGTTCGAGTAAATCTCATTCGGTGTCATTTTTGCACCCTCCTTTTATAGAAAATCTGCCCGTTTTTAAGGCAAATAATCACTATTATAGAAAATAATTCCTAAATATAGATATATATAATAACACAATAGAACGTAAATTGCAACAGGAAAAATTGCAGTTCATTTATAAGTGCAAAATGCAAAATGCAGAATGCAAAATTGTGGGAGGGCTTCGCCCTCACCCATTTGTATAAATCGCTCTAAATTAACATTTTATAAAATCGGAGCGAAGCGACCCTTAACTTTGCATTTTGCACTTTGCACTTTGCATTTTGCATTCTTTTGTGTACTTACACAAAAATCCCTTTACACAGCCCTGAAAATATGGTAAAATGTTTGTTATAAATTTCGCAAGGAGGAACAAAAATGGCCAAACTTGACCTTGGCAAGGTGAAGGCGCTTTTCACCGAAATCAAGGACCATTGGGACACTCCCGCCCCCGGCAAATACGTTCCGTACAAGGAATACAAGGATGTTGTTTTTGCCGTAGGCAGTAACTACGCAGGCTCGAAGGTGCTTGAGTACATAAGCTTTGCTTCTGCGTGTTACCTGATTATGCACCACTACAAGCTGCCGTATCTCACCTTCTCGGTTATCAGTATATTGAATATGCCGCTTGGCTATATTTCGGCGCTGATGTGGTGGTTTGTGTGTGACAACCTCGGCTTCCTGCCGAAAAAGACCGAGAGAAAGTTCTATTTTGTTTACGGACTGATGGCGCTTTTCGGCATATCCACAATTCTTTTCGACTACTCACGGCTTTTCGACCCGACAAGCTCGTTCATTACATACCTCAACGGTCTTGAGGGCATGAACGCAACGGCGTGCTTCAAAACCTTCGGCACGCATTTCCTCTACACGGGCTGGGTCGGCGCACGAAACATATTCTGGCGCAAAAAGCTGCTGCCAAAATACGGCAGATATAAGTATTCGCTTTACTGCGACGTTGTGCCCAAGTGCATAATGGTATTCCTTATCGGCTGGCTTCCCGTTTACAACATTCCCGACGTTGCAACCCGTGTATGGGTGGCTAACCTTATGTTTGCAACCTACAACGTTTTCGGCTTTGCAAACAATATGGAAATCTGTACAAAGAGCATCAGCCCCAACCTGCAGGAAAGAATTTATGTTCGCAGCTATCCCGTAAAGATTTCCCACTTCTTCCACACGATTGTCGGCATTATCATTCCCGCCGTTATCGGCGCACTGCGCTACGAGTGGGCAGATATCAACGTTTACCGCTACGTAATCCCGATAACCTTTACCGTGCTTGCAGGCTTTACAATGGCGTTTGCAGGCAAAATCAAAGAGCGTATTCCCCAGCCGCCCGTTGAGAAAAAGGTGCAGATCAAGTTCTGGGACGGTATGTTCGGCGTACTCAAAAACAAGTATCTGCTTATCAAGAACGTTGTTGCGCTTATAGATTCGCTTGGCAACGGTATGCTGCCGTTTGTCACGATTATCTATTTCTACACCTTCCGTCTGAGCGGTCTGCCCTACAGCCTTATCACAATACTTATTTCCTTTGCAGGCACTCCGCCCGATTTCCTGTCACCCTATTTCCTCAAGCGCTTCTCCTACAAGCAGATTATGATATTCTACCAGCTTACCCGTGCCGTAGGCTATGCCATCATTGCGGCGGCAATGTGGTTCTGCGGCGACAATCTCACCCTTTGCGGTACAATCTGTATTGTTGTTATGTTCTTTATGGAAATGACAAAGACCGTTCCCACAACGGCAGGCCACGATATGGACGTGCGTATAGGCGACTATCAGATGTATCTGTCGGGTGAACGCCTTGAAAGCTTTGCAGGCGTTTTCAGCTGGTTTACGGGCCCGATTGTTTCTTTTGTCGGCCTGCTTATTCCGCTTATGCTTCTTGCCTACGGCTTCAACTCAAACTGGGACGTACTGTTCATTGATGCATCGAGAAGAAGCATAATAGTCATACCGATTATTGTTGACGTTATAGGCTTTACGCTTATGACTCTGCCCTACCTGTTCTGGGATTACGACAGCAAAAAGCAGAATATGGTTATGGAAGTTCTCAAGCGCCGTGCTCAGGTAACCGAAAAGAAGGCCAAAGAAGCGGGCGAAACCGTTTCCGGCGGCTATCTGGGTTAAGGAGGTGCGGATACAATGAGCAAAAAAGAAATAAAGATAAACAATCAGAACATAGAAGCGCACCTCGACATACCCGAAGACGAAATATGGACCTACAGGGTAGAGGGTCTTGCCGCACCGCACATCAATAAGCCCTACAAATATTACACGTTCAAGAAAATAGTTTTTGCGCTTGTTATCATTGTTGCCATTTCGCTTTCGATGTATTTCAGCGTACGCACCGTACAGAAGGACACCTTTGAATACAAGGAAATCACCGACGGCACCGAGGTAACCTACGAGCTTTCAAAATACAGCAACACGGGCTATATGACCGTGCTTGACATCGACTACGTTTCAACGCTTTCCTACGATAGGGAAAACCCCGATGTGAACACGAATTTTATCGTTGACAAGGACGAGAGCAAAAAGGTCAGCTCCGTTCGTGCCTACGCACTCAACTGCGACGAAAAAATTCAGGTAATCAACATCGGTGCAGGGGTCACAAACGTTGACCCGAAGGCGTTTTATTCCTGCTGGGCACTGCAGAGAATTGAGGTTGACGAAAATAACCCCAACTATTGCGACATTGACGGTGTGCTCTATAGCAAGGATATGAAAACGCTCATCTGTGTACCGTGTGACCACGACACCTACCGTGCCGAAAAATATGGCCACGCAGAGTATGACGAAAACGGCTTCAGAATCGAGCCTGCCGAGGACAGCGAAAATTTTGCACAGTACAAAAAAGATGTTCTTACCTATGTCATTCCCTCAAGCGTTGAAACGATAGGTCAGCTCGCCTTCAACTACGCAAATATGACCGATGTTTACATACCCGAGGGCGTGAAAACCATTGAAACACTCGGCTTTTTCGAAATTCCGAGGCTCGCCGGCATCTACACCTACAAGGGCGAATATGCCGACACGCATTTCACGGGTGAGGAAGCACTGGGCGAGGTTTATCTCTCCCTGCCCGAGGGGCTTGAGTATATCGGTTCCGACTGCTTCAGCTACAACCAGGCAATGACCTATGTCTATATCCCCGAAAGTGTAACCTTCATCGGTCACCACGCATTCTGGGACACCTGCTACAAGCAGGACGGCGAGCTTAAGGGCGTTACGGTAATTAACATTGCACGAAGCGAAGACGACTTCAAGGCAAACGTTAAAACGGGCGACAGCTGGAGACCGTCTTACGACTATATGCTGTTCAAAAAATCACTTGACGTGAACTATTCGGCACAAAGAGAAACGAAATAAACTTTAACAGCTTATCCGATTTCGGGTAAGCTGTTTTTTAGTGCAAAGTGCAAAATGCAAAACGCAAAATTGTGGGAGGGCTTCGCCCTCACCCATTATAATTATTCATTAATTTCCGTTCAGCCATAAATTCTTTCTCTTCTTCATATACTTAACCAGTATATTTTGAAGGGGAAAGAATATGGATTTTTATTGTGCGGATATTCCGCAAACGGCAAAACTGCTCGGTGTTGATATACAAAGCGGTCTTACACGCTCACAGGCGAAAAGGCGGCTTGAGGAAAACGGCGAAAACAGGCTTAAGGAAAAGAAAAACGGCAATATCGTTTTAAAATTCCTTTCGCAGCTGAGCGACCCGATGGTAATAACGCTCATCATTGCTGCCGTTGTTTCTTTTTTCACGGCCTATGCCGAAGAAAACGGCAGCTACATAGACCCGATAATCATAGTCGGCATAGTTATAGTCAACGCCGTTGTCGGCGTTATTCAGGAGGCAAAGGCAGAACACGCCATTGAAAAATTAAAGGAGCTTTCCGCACCCGATGCAACGGTTTTCCGTGACGGTAAACTCAATAAAATTCCTGCCATACAGGTTGTTACGGGCGACATAATTCTGCTTACGGCAGGTGACAGAGTGCCTGCGGACGCAAGGCTTATTGAGAGCGTTGAAATAAGCTGTGACGAAAGCGCACTCACGGGCGAAGCCCTGCCTGCAAGCAAAAACGCCTTTGCAAAATTAGCGCAAGAAACGCCCGTTGCCGAGAGGAAAACCTGCGTTTTCGCTTCGACAACCGTACTTACGGGGCACGGAAAAGCAATAGTCACCGCAACGGGTATGGACACGCAGATTGGAAAAATTGCGGATATGCTGGGCAAAGAAAAATCGCCGCAGACACCCTTACAGCTTCGCCTTGAAAAAATCAGCAGAGTGCTCGGAATAGGTGCGGTTGCAATCTGCCTGCTTGTTTTTGCAATGGGTATGCTCAGGCACGACGGTCTGCTTGCAAGCTTTATGCTTGCAATAAGTCTTGCCGTTGCAGCAATTCCCGAGGGTCTGCCTGCCGTTGTCACGATTGTTTTAAGCTCGGGGCTCGGCAGAATGGCAAAGGCAAAGGCGATAGTGCGAAAGCTCACGGCGGTTGAAGCGCTTGGAAGCGCCACCTATATCTGCTCTGACAAAACGGGCACGCTGACACAGAATAAAATGACCGTCTGCCGACTTTATTCACCAAACGGTGAAACTGCTTTTACAGATGAAAAAGCCAAGGAAATCCTCGGCTTCGGTGCGCTTTGCTGTAACGCAACAGCCCAATCAGGTGAGCCGACGGAGAAGGCAATTGTCACCGCCGCAAAAAAGTATTCCGCCGAAAAGCAGGGAGAAAGGCTGCACGAAATTCCGTTCAACTCGACCGACAAAATGATGAGTGTTACGGTAAAAGTAAACTCAAAAAAATATTTCATCACCAAGGGTGCACCCGAAAGAGTGCTTCCGCTTTGCACGGGCACCGGTAACGCAAATTATTATAACGACCTTATGGCTCGGGACGGCCTGCGTGTGCTTGCGGTTGCGGCAAAGGAACTGAACAAAACAGAAAAAGCTGACAGAAATAATCTGAATTTTCTCGGGCTTATCGGCATTGAAGACCCCGAAAGAAAGGAAGCCGTGCAGGCGATAAAGGAGTGCCGTCAGGCAGGAATCACGCCCGTTATGATTACGGGCGACAACCCGAAAACCGCTCTTGCAATTGCAAAAAGGCTCGGCCTTACCGAGGACAATTCAGCCGTTTTAACTGGCAGTCAGCTTGACGCATTGAGTGAAAATGAGCTGAAAGAAAAAGTAAAAAGCATCCGTGTTTTTGCCCGTGTCAGCCCTGAACACAAGGTCAGAATTGTCCGTGCGCTTCAGGCAAACGGAGAAATTACCGCAATGACGGGTGACGGCGTAAACGATGCGCCTGCGCTGAAGGCAGCGGACATAGGCTGTGCAATGGGCAGAAGCGGCACACAGGTTGCAAAGGGCGCAGCCGACATAGTCCTTGCCGACGACAACTTTGCCACAATAGTGCGTGCCGTGCGTGAGGGCAGAGGAATTTACGACAACATAAAAAAGGTTATCCGCTTTATGATTAGCAGTAACATAGGCGAAATTATGCTCATTCTCTTTGCCGGAATTATGCGCCTGCCTGCGCCGATGCTGCCCATCCAGCTGCTGTGGACAAATCTTGTCACCGACTCCCTGCCCGGCATGGCACTCGGCACGGAAAAAATCGAGCCCGACATAATGAAGCGGCCGCCCGCTGACCCGAAAAAGGGACTTTTTACACGGGGCGGTTGGTTTGACATTGCAATTGAGGGTATGCTCGTGGGTGCGCCTGCCCTGCTCGGCTTTGTTGCTGCAAATCTTCTCTGGGGGCTTGAAGCTGCACGCACGGTCTGCTTCTGCACTTTGAGCATAACCGAGCTGTTGCACGCTCTTAATTCACGCAGCGAACAGCCGCTGTTTAAAATCGGGCCTTTCGGCAACGGTAAAATGAACGTTGCCCTGCTTGTCTGCCTTGCGTTACAGGTTTCCGTTGCCACAATAGCACCGCTGTGCAGTATTTTTGACACCGTACCTCTCACCGCCGTACAATGGCTGACGGTTGCGGCATTGAGTCTGTTCATAACGGTTACCGTTGAAATGTCAAAATTGTTGACAAAAAGAAGGAATTGATATTATACTGTATAACCGTGACTACAAATAAAGGAAGAAAAAACCTTGGATAAGAATTTTGTAAAAAAAGAAGTTCTGCCGCTTGTGCTAAGGCTCGGCGTGCTTGCCGTACTCTTCACGGTTGTGCTGATAAATTACGACCGCCTTGTAAACATTGACGTGCGCAAAATTGTTGATTCCGCACCCGGTGAAGCAGCGGCAATTTTAGTGGGTATGGGAATATTCGTGCTCAAGGGCTTCACCTTTGTAATTCCTGCAATGCTCATTTACGTTTCTGTGGGTATGGCGTTTGATTTGTCAACGGCGCTGTTTATAAGCATCTGCGGAATAGCACTCGAGGTCGGCGTTACATACTGGCTTGGCAGAGCACTCGGCGGAGAATATGTGCAGAAGCTCATAAAAAAAGCCAAGGGCGGCGAAAAACTGCTGAATATGCAGGACAAATCCAAGTTTTCCTCGCTTTTCGTAATCCGCCTGCTCCCCGTTTTCCCCATTGATTTTGCGAGCCTTTTCCTCGGCTCAATCAAGCTCCCCTTTATACGCTATATGCTCATTTCCGTGCTCGGCATTGCACCGAGAGTTATTGCCTTCACCCTTGTGGGCGACAGAATTTATGAAATTTTCCCGATGGAGCTTCTGCTCAAGGCCGTGCTTTGCATTGTGCCCGTTATAGCGGTTGTGTTTATAGTCAGATGGGCAATCAAACAGAAGAAAAACAAAACAGATAAATAAAAAGCGAAGCTGTCTGTGCAAGCGTACAGACAGCTTTATGTTTTTATATTCATAAATAATTCTCCCCAAAATTGAAATAACCCTTGACAAGTGTTTCTTTACACAACCTGTCAAGGGTTATTTCTGTTCATTCTTAGTATCTAACATCTTTTTGTATACCTCTCTTTCGTTGTATCGTCCGACCTTCTTTTTACGTTTTTACAATCCTTTTTTCATACACTCATTTGGTCTTTATTATCTTGTAAGCAAGATTCCCTTGATGCTGTTTTGGATTCTTTCGTTTTTTTATGAAGGCCGTAGCTGCGGCTCTTTTTACTCTGTTTGTATTAACTTTAAGCTGAGTTTAAATTTTGGTTTTTGTTCTTGCAGTTTTTTGTTTTTTGTTTTTTCCAGAAGGTTCAGATTTTTCCTTTAACATATTTTTGTTTTTTGTTTTAGGTTTAATCTTTTGGAATTTATATTTAATTTTCAGCTTAAAGCTCCGAGTTTATTGAGCCTTCAGGTTTTTACCTGTACATTGGTATCACCTCTCTGTGTCTATACAATAACACATAAATTTCTCTTTTGCAAGACGCAATTTTGTACAACTTTTTGTGCAAATAATTGTGCAGTTCGCAGAATTGTAGTGATTATGCACATAAGTTTTCCACATTGTATTGACAATGTGCCCGGTGATTTGCTATAGTGTAAATGTTGGGGCATCCGTAGATGTCCCTTTTTGTTTGGCAAATTACGGTTTGCCGAAATAAATGCAAAGTGCAAAGTTAAGGGTCGCTTCGCTCCGAATTATTATTATCTATTCAATATTATCTCTTATCTATTATCTAAACGACATTTCAAATCAACGTGAGATAAGAGATAAAAGATAATAAATATGAGATAGATAATAGTTTTTTATAATTGGGTGAGGGCAAAGCCCTCCCACAATTTTGCATTTTGAACTTTGCATTTTGCATTGTTTGTCCCCGACAAACCATAATTTAATCTATAACAAAAAAGTTTCATATACTTGAAAGCATTTTGTAAAAATTGTTATTGAATAATATAAATTATTATGTTATATTTTCGTTGTCATATATATTACGGAGGCGCTTTTAAATGATAAGAATCGGTATTTACGGCTACGGTAACCTAGGCAGAGGCGTTGAAAACGCAATAAAGCAGAACAGCGATATGGAGCTTGTTGCCGTTTTCTCACGCAGGGATCCTGCAACCGTTAAAATCAACACACCCGGCGTTTCTGTTTACAAAACAGAGGATGCCGAAAAAATGACCGATAAAATAGACGTTATGATAATCTGCGGCGGCAGTGCAACCGACCTACCCGAACAAACACCTGCACTTGCAAAGCTTTTCAACGTTGTTGACAGCTTCGACACCCACGCAAAAATTCCCGAGCACTTTGACAATGTTGACAAGGCTGCAACGGAAAGCGGAAAAATTGCCATGATTTCCGTCGGCTGGGATCCCGGTATGTTTTCGCTCAACCGTCTTTACGGCGGCGCAATTCTGCCCGACGGCAAGGACTACACCTTCTGGGGCAAGGGTGTAAGCCAGGGTCATTCCGATGCTATACGCCGTGTTGACGGTGTTGCGGACGGCAAGCAGTACACAGTACCTGTTGATGCGGCACTTGAAGCAGTCAGAAGCGGTGCAAACCCCGAGCTGACAACAAGAGAAAAGCACACAAGAGAGTGCTTTGTTGTCGCAAAGGACGGCGCAGACAAGGCAAATATTGAGGAAGAAATCAAAAATATGCCCAACTACTTTGCCGATTACGACACAACAGTCAACTTTATTTCGCAGGAAGAGCTCAACGCAAACCACAGCGGTATTCCCCACGGCGGTTTCGTTATCCGCAGCGGCAAAACAGGCGCAGACCTTGAAAACAGCCACATTATCGAATACAGCCTCAAGCTCGATTCAAACCCCGAATTCACCGCAAGCGTAATAGTCTGCTTCGCCAGAGCGGCGGCGAGAATGAGCAAAGAGGGTATGTGCGGCTGTAAAACCGTTTTCGATGTCCCCCCTGCATACCTGAGCGCAAAATCAGGCGCAGAGCTGAGAAAAGAACTTCTTTAATAAATTACAGTTTAGCGCAACAATAAATTGTTGCTAAAAGAATAGAGAATAAAGAATAAATAAGAAATAATAATTGATGGCGGGACACCCGCACCCGAATATATAATGGGTGTGGGCGTAGCCCACCCACCTTTATTCTTTATTCTTTATTATTTATTCTTTCTTATTTCAAATTACAGTTTAGTGGTGAAACCACTAAACTGTAATTTATTTCTTTAACCTAAACCGTTTACGGCACTTTCGTTTTTGCGGAAGTGTCGTTTTTATTTTTTTGCAAAAAAGTGTTGACAAAACGAAATTAAGATGATACAATTCAATTGAGCTCAATTGAACTTAACGCAATGGAGGTGCATTCCGATGAACAATTCAAAATACGACTGTATCCGGCTTGAAAACCAGCTTTGCTTTCCGATATATGCCGCATCCCGTGAGATAGTCAAGCGCTACAGACCGTTTCTTGACGAGCTTGACCTGACCTATACGCAGTATATTGCAATGATGGTTTTCTGGGAAGAAAAAAAGATAAATGTAAAGCACCTTGGCGAAAAACTTTTTCTTGACTCAGGCACACTTACACCTGTACTCAAAAGCCTTGAGGCAAAGAGCTTTGTAAGCCGCTACCGCTCAAAGGAGGACGAGAGAATTCTAACCGTCGAAATCACTCCCGAGGGCGAAGCGCTCAAAGAAAAGGCTGTTGAAATTCCGCAGAAAATGGCAGGCTGTGTTAAGCTGAGCGCTGAAGAAGCAACGCAATTGCACACTCTGATGCATAAAATTCTCGGAGTAAAATAAAAGCAAGAGGACAAAATAATTAAAAATAAGAGGTGAAACAAATGGCAGCTATTATCAACAAGGAAAATTTTGAAAATCTCGTATTAAAAAGTGACAAAACGGTTTTACTCGATTTCTATGCCGACTGGTGCGGTCCTTGCAGAACGCTTATGCCTGTGATTGAACAGATTTCGGACGAAAACCCCGATATCACCGTCGGTAAAATCAACATTGACAGCGAGCCCGAGCTTGCTCAAAAATTCGGCGTGATGACAATTCCGTCACTCTTCGTTATCAAAAACGGCGCCGTTGTTTCAAGCTCCGTCGGTGTCAAACCCAAAAGAGCAATTCTTGAAATGGTGAAATAAATTATAAATAAGGTGCTTGATTTTGCAAAATCAAGCACCTTATTTAATTACTGTTATATCGGTTTGGTAAGATATACTTTACCGAGCTTTGTCGGAATTTTCGCAACACAGTTTTCCGCTTTTTCTTTTGTATCAAAAACGCCGAAAACGGTGGGGCCGCTGCCGCTCATACAGCAGGCAAGGCAGCCGCACTCACGCATAATCGCCTTGATATCCGCCCTTTGCGGAACTTCGACAAACTGCTCAAAAACGTTGCCGACATTGTTCATCATCCCTGCAAAATCGCCGTTTGCGGCGGCGTGGAGCATAGCCGTGCAATCGGGGTGGCGGATTGTTTCGCACGAATCGAAGGCAGCAAAAGCCTCCTTGGTGGAAACGCCTGCCTCGGGCTTGACGAGGACAATGTAACACTCGGGAAGCTTTGGCAAGGGCGAAAGCACCTGACCGATATCCTGAGCGAGCATAGTGCCGCCGCAGATACAAAAAGGTACGTCCGCACCGAGCTTTACACCGATTTTGCAAAGCTCTTCATTGGAAAGATTTGTTTGACAAAGCGTATTCAGTGCTTTCAGTACAGCAGCCGCATCCGTGCTGCCGCCTGCAAGACCTGCTTCAAACGGAATGTTTTTGGTGAGTTTTATGTCTGCACCGAGTTTCAGATTAGTTTCTTCAAAAAACTTTACAGCCGCTTTGTAAGCGATGTTTTTTTCGTCCGTCGGCAGAGCCTTTTCGGTACACTCAAGCGTGATTTCACCGTCATCACGAAGTGAAACTTCAACCTCATCACACAGGTCAACCGCCTGCATAACCATAAACAGGCTGTGATAACCGTTGGGCAATAATTTTATTATGTCGAGTAAAAGATTAATTTTCGCAGGAGCGTTTAACTTTATTGTGTTCATCGATTTCCCTCCCGTAGCTGTATTGAGTGCAGAATGCAAAGTGCAAAGTGCAAAATTAAGGGTCGCTTCGCTCCGATTATATAATTCGGGTGCGGGTGTCCCGCCCACAACTTTGCATTTATCATTTTGCATTTTGCATTGATTACGGTTTATCGGCAAAGCCGTTAAACTGTAATCTTAACCATAACCGGCTTATGCTTCTCAAAGTATGTCACGTACTCAAAGCCTGCAGCTTTAGCAATTGCAAAACCTTCGTTAATGCCTGCGCCGACGTGCTCTGTAAAGTGTGCATCCGAGCCTATTGTGAGCAGCTCACCGCCAAGCTCACGGAATCTGCGGACATAGTCAACGGTCGGCATAGTCACGCCGATTTTCTGTCGCAGACCGCTCGTGTTGATTTCGAGAGCCTTGCCGTTATTAATAACCGTCTTAAAGATTTCCTCAACGATACCGTCATATTTTTTAAGGTCCACCTTGATGCCGTAGTTGCCCATAATGTATCGCAGAGGATATGTCAGGTGGGCAAGCGTGTCAAAGCCGTTCCACTTTGCAAGCAGGTGCATTTCCTCGAAGTATTTGTCGAGCAGACCGTAGACCTCGTCAAGGGTCATATTGGTGTAGTCAAGCTCGCAGAAATCGGGAGTTTTGCGAAGGTTGTGAATAGAGCCGATGATAAAATCGTACTCGTATTTTTCGAGTGATTTCTTTGTCAGCTCGGGCTCGTATGTACCCTGGCCGACCTCAATGCCGACAAGCACCTTCAGCTTATCCGCAAAAGCAGCCTGTGCCGAAACAACGTCCTCGTAGCTTGTGACCTGTCTTTCACTGAGCCTGTGCTCCTCAAAAAAATCAACATCAAAATGGTCTGTGAAGGTTATTACGGAAAGACCTGCATTGACTGCGGCTTCACACATTTCGGCGGCGGAATAATGGCCGTCAAACGAGCTGCTTGTGTGCATATGAAGGTCTGTGAGATTTTTGTAAGCCATTGGTATCACCTTTTTAGTCGCAAATTTTTACGTTACTATTGTATCACAAAAACCCAAAATGTAAATATTTTTTAATTTGATTGACATAAGTTTTCTTTAATATTAAAATAGAACTAAAAGGAGTGTGAGGTTATGAAAAGCATCAAGCCCGGCAGAGGCCCTTCGATGATGGGCGGAGTTGTGGGCATATTCATGGTCTGCTTCGGAATTTTCTGGACGGTAATGGCGGCTCAGGCAAGCGGCTTTATGGCGATTTTCGGCATTATCTGGACTTGTATAGCAATCGCAACCACAATTTACAATTTCAAAAATGCCACGGGTAAAAACCGCTACTCACAGTACGACATAACAGATGAAAATGAAGAGCCCGACCCGTTTAACGAGCGTTTCGGAGGAAACAGCTTTGAGCGCTGGACAGCCGAGGACGAAACCCCCGGCAGCCGCTTCTGCCCCTATTGCGGAGCAAAGGCAAAGGAAGATTTTGAATTCTGTAACAAATGCGGCAAGAGACTGCCGTAAAAAATAAAGAGAGGTAATTTTCTATGAAAAAAGCAAAGAAATTTTTGGCGTTATCTCTGGCTCTTGTTTTCATTTTTCAGGGCGTGATTTCCGTTGCCGCCTTTGACGACAAATCACTCACGCAGGAAGAATGGAACTCGCTTTACGCAGACCTGCGTGATGAAAACACACTGCCCATGCTCTGTGTCGGCGCAGACGAAACCGAGCTCAACATCTGCTGGCACGCCGCAAAGGACAAGGCTGTTGCAAAGGTTATGCTTGCAAAAGACGAGGCTATGACAAACGCAACCGTTTTCGAGGGTGAAACCACACCTGCCGAAAACGAAGACCAGCTTGTCTGCCGTGTCACAATGACAGGCATTGAAGAAAACACAACGTACTACTACAAGTGGTATTCCGAAAACGGCTGGAGTGAAGCCTGCAAATATGAAAGCAAGGGCTTTGACAGCTACAAAATGATGGTTGTCGGCGATATTCAGATTGGCGGTCAGTCAACAGACAACCCCGAGGAGCAGTCACGCATAGGCTATGTATGGCAGAGAGTTCTTGACGAGGCACTCACAAAAAATCCCGATATCAGCTTCCTGCTTTCCCCCGGCGACAACACCTCGACAGGCAAGGCTGCCGACGAATGGCAGACACTTCTTATGCCCGAATACACAAGAAGCCTGCCGCTTGCTCTTGCAATCGGCAACCATGACAAAAAGGGCTTTACATACGACTATTATACCCATATGCCCAACGAATTTTTCGGCAAGTATTTTGAGGGTCTGGACAGAGATTTCTGGTTCCGCTACGGTGATGTGCTCTACCTTGTTTTTGATGCAACATCTGGCTCTGCGGCTGACCACAGGGCAATGGCAAAGGAAGCAGTTGAAGCTAACCCCGACGCAAAGTGGCGCATAGGCGTTATGCACCAGGCTCTTTACGCACCGGGCGTTGCAATGCTTGAGCCCGAAACCAATATTCTGCTCAACGCAGTATTCCAGCCGATATACGAAATGTACGACCTTGATATGGTTTTCACGGGTCACACACATATGCAGGGCCGTTCAAACTTTGTCAGCGACGGTCTTGTAGTCGGCAAGGCTGAAAGCGGCAAAACCTACAAGGATCCCAACGGCATTGTTTACGTAAACGTTAACGCCTGCTGTGACCAGGGCTCACTCGGCGAAGAGCTTTCCTACCTGTGGCCTTACACGGCTTATTCGTTTGTTGATGCCGACGTTACAACCTACTCAACGGTTGAATTCACCGACAGCACATTGACCCTCAAAACCTTCAGAGGCGACAACAGCGAGCTTCTCGACAGCCTCACGATTGAAAAGACAAAGGATTTCAACGACGGCAAGCTGCGTGTAGGCATCCGCTCGTTCTTCTATAAAATCATCGAGCTGCTCGGCCTTGCATATATGAGAATTGACGCAATCATCGTTGAAATGAGAGGCGGACATTTTTAAAGTAAAATTAAAGTCAAATTTACAAATTAAAGCAATTTTTATTGACTTTTCGGCGTTTTCAATGGTATAATTATACACGCTTAATTTTTATTTTAAGGAGGCTGTTTCATGAACCCCATTTCCATGGCAATTGAAGCTATACAGAACTTCAGCCTGGCCGACACAATGAGCCAGATAAGCGCTGCTATAGCAAACCTCAATTTCATCCATTGGTTCGACCTTTACAACCTGAACTGGGATGAAATCGCAGCGCTCGCTGCAGGCGACTCCACCTTCTCGTTAACCACATTCGGCCAGTATTGCGCACAGTATTCCGCTGTTATGACAAACTGGGCATACACCCTTGCTGCTCTTTGCAGTATCGTTATCCTTCTTGTCAAGCGTAACAAGAAGTGGTACTGGTACACATTCTTTGCAATTGTTGCTGTAATGAGCGTTACCTCCGTCGGTATGCACACAGCAGACTACGGCGAATTTGCTCCCGGCATCATCACAACAAAGCTCCTTGCAAGCTACGTTGATATGTCCTTTACAGAGCTTATGGCATGGTCCGGCGTTCTTTGCTTTGCTTTCGAGCTTTACGAGGACAACCCCAAGTTCCGCAACAAGCTTTGCATCGCAGTAACAATCTGGGCAGCTATTGTCCTTCTTGTTCTCACATTTGAAGTATTCATCCAGCACAACCGTCCCCTCTGGATCGGCGGCAGAGATGAATTCGGCGTTCCCTACGATATGGGCGGCGACCACGGCGGTCTTTCTCTTGCAGAGCTTGGCTGCTTCATCACCTGCGTACCCCTTCTCTTTGTTGTTGCTTCCAGATTCAGAAAGATTCCGAAGAACGAAATCGGTCTTGTTATCCTTCTTCTTGCTTCCTTCGCAATTGCTTTCGTTATCACTTCCATCTGGGGCGACAACGAAATCAACTCCATTGCACTGGGTAACTTCCAGGGTCACTCACTCTGGCATCTGCTCACCGCAATAGGCACCTTCGTTGCCGTTGTCTGGGTTGATAACAGAACGGAAAACCACAACAAGCAAAAGGAAATTGATGCAGCCGTTGCCAAGGCTCTTGAAGAGTACAAGGCAAAGGAAAAGGTTGCTAAGTAAGTTTTCTTAAACAAAGCTACATAAACCGTCTTGCTTAACCGCAAGGCGGTTTTTTATGTCATATATAATAAAAGATTTGACAAATAATAAAAAGAGTTATATTATGGATTATGTATAATTGGGTGAATATGCAATTTGCCCGAACGGAAATATTTCAGCCGAAAAGGATGGTTTTTTATATGACAGAACGTTATGAATCCGCAAAAAAGATTTACGCAGAGCTCGGCATTGACACCGAAAAGGTGCTCGAAAAGCTGGACAGCGTTAAAATTTCGCTTCACTGCTGGCAGGGCGACGATGTTTCGGGCTTTGAAAGCAGCGGTGAGCTTTCGGGCGGTATACAGGCTACGGGCAACTACCCCGGCAAGGCACGCAGCGCCGAGGAGCTTATGGCAGACCTCGACAAGGCTCTTGCTCTTATGCCCGGCGCACACAAGATAAACTTACACGCTATCTACGCCATCACAGACGGCGAAACAGTCAGCCGCGACAAGCTTGAGCCCAAGCATTTTGCAAAGTGGGTTGAATTTGCAAAGGAGAGGGGACTCGGCCTTGACATAAACCCCACTCTTTTCTCCCATCCCCTTGCCGCAGACGGTCTGACTCTTTCGCATCCCGATGAGAAAATCCGCCGCTTCTGGATTGACCACTGCAAGGCAATGCGTAAAATCGGCGAATACTTCGGCAGAGAGCTCGGCGTTACCTGCGTGAACAACATCTGGATTCCCGACGGCTACAAGGATGTACCGGCTGACCGTATAGGCCCGAGGAAGAGGCTTATGGATGCGCTCGACGAAATCCTTTCCGAGCACATTGACCCGCAGTACCTTGTAGATACAGTCGAATCAAAGGTTTTCGGCATCGGCGTTGAGTCCTATACAGTCGGCTCACACGAATTCTATATGAACTATGCCGCAACAAGAGGCTGTGTATGCCTGCTTGACAACGGCCACTACCACCCGACAGAGGTTGTTTCCGACAAGATTCCGTCAATGCTCCTCTTCAGCGACAAGGTTGCGCTTCACGTAACAAGAGGCGTGCGTTGGGACAGCGACCACGTTGTAACCTTTGACGACGAGCTTAAGGAAATTGCAAAGGAAATTGTCCGCTGCGATGCGCTTGACAGAGTGCTTATCGGCCTTGACTACTTTGATGCAAGCATCAACCGTGTTGCCGCCTGGGTTATCGGCGCACGCAATATGAGAAAGGCTCTGCTTTACGCAATGCTTATTCCCCACGCACAGCTTAAAGCTATGCAGGACAGCGCAGATTTCACAAGCCTGCTTGCAATGAACGAGGAAATCAAGTTCTATCCCTTTGGCGATATCTGGGAAGAATACTGTGCACGCAAGGGCGTACCTGCAAGAGAGGGCTGGCTCACCGAAATCAAGCAGTACGAAAAAGACGTTCTCTCAAAGAGGGGTTAAGCGATGCCCACCGTCAGAGAAATATACGAATATATAAATTCCTTTGCTCCGTTTTCCTCACAGGAAAGCTGGGACAACAGCGGTCTGCTTTTAGGCGACCCCGACAGGCAGGTTAAAACCGTTGCCGTTGTACTCGATGCCACAAAGAAAACGGTTGAAGCGGCAAAAAAAGCGCAAGCTGATATGATAGTCACCCACCACCCCGTAATTTTTTCGGCGCTAAAAAAAATCACGGCAGGCAGCGTGGTTTACGATTTGCTCACAAGCGGTATTTCCGTTGTCAGCGCACACACCTGCTGGGATTCTGCCGTTGGCGGTGTAAACGACACGCTTGCAGCCCTGCTCGGCTTTGAGAAGGTTCAACCGCTCGAGCTTGAAGAAACCGCAACACCCATGGCAAGAATTGCCGAGATTGAGCCGATGACGGGTGAAGAGCTTGCCCTTCTTGTAAAAGAAAAACTCGGCTGTCACCTGCGCCTTGCGGATTCGGGCAAAAAGATAACAAGGGTTGCCCTTTGCGGCGGCTCGGCAAGCTCGCTTGTTTACGAGGCAATCGGCAAGGCAGATGCCTTCATCACGGGCGATTTGTCGCACCACGTTTTCCTTGATGCGGCTGACAGCGGCATGACGGTTATTGCCGCAGGGCACTTTGAAACAGAAAACCCGTCAATGAAGCCGCTTACAGAAAAACTGAAAGAAAAATTTGAGGATATTGACTTCGTTCTTATTGAACAGGAAAATCCCGTTAAATACTATTGATAACAACCGAAAGGACTTGTAAAAATGCTTGATATTAAAGTAATCCGTGAAAACCCCCAGCGTGTAAAGGACGCCATGAAAACCCGTAACAAGGATATGGACGCACTTGTTGACGAGGTGCTTGCAATAGACGTAAAGCGCCGTGAAATCACAGCGAAGAACGACCTGCTCAAGCAGGAGCAGAATGCAGCCAGCAAGGATATCCCCCGAATCAAGAAAGAGGGCGGCGATATCTCCGCCATTATGGCAAGAATGAACGAAATCAAGGAAGAGGTCAAGAAGGGTGACGCTGAGGTTGCCGAGCTTGAGGAAAAGCAGCAGAAAATAATGTACGAATTCCCCAACATCCCCAGCGATAAAACCCCTATCGGCAAGGACGACAGCGAAAACGTTGAAATCCGCCGTTGGGGCGAGCCTAAGCAATTCGATTTCGAGCCCAAGGCACATTGGGATTTAGGCGCAGACCTTGACATTCTCGACCCCGAAACAGCCGCAAAGGTTACAGGCGCACGCTTCCACTTCTACAAGGCTGCAGGCGCAAAGCTTGAGCGCTCAATCATCAATTTCTTCCTCAACACACATACAGAACACGGCTACACGGAAATTTTCCCGCCCTTTATGGTTAACCGTGCTTCAATGACAGGCACAGGCCAGCTTCCCAAGTTTGAAGAGGACGCTTTCAGACTTGAAAGAGAGGACTACTTCCTCATTCCCACAGCAGAAGTTCCCGTTACAAATATGCACCGCAACGAAATTATCGACGGCGAAAAGCTCCCCATCAAGTACTGTGCATATTCTGCTTGCTTCCGTGCAGAGGCAGGCAGCGCAGGCCGTGACACAAGAGGCCTTATCCGTCAGCACCAGTTCAACAAGGTTGAGCTTGTAAAGTTTGTTGACCCCGAAACCTCTTACGACGAGCTTGAATCCCTCACAAACGATGCAGAGCGTGTGCTTCAGCTTCTCGGTCTTCCTCACAGAGTTGTTGCATTAAGCTCGGGCGATATCGGCTTCTCCTCCGCAAAGACCTACGACGTAGAGGTATGGATGCCCTCCTACAACCGCTATGTTGAAATTTCCTCCTGCTCCAACTTTGAGGACTTCCAGGCACGCAGAGCAGCTATCCGCTTCAAGAAGACACCCAAGGATAAGGCTCAGCTTGTTCACACCCTCAACGGCTCGGGCGTTGCAATCGGCAGAACTGTTGCCGCTATTCTTGAAAACTACCAGAACGAGGACGGCTCAATCACCGTTCCCGAGGTTCTCCGTCCGTATATGGGCTGCGACATCATCAAATAAATGCAAAACGCAAAGTGCAAAATGTAAAATTAAAGGTCGCTTCGCTCCGATTTTAATTTTATTTTAACATTTCTTTAGTTTTGTCTTTGAAATTTTTCACTATCATCTGTTATACAAACCCACTTCAACCTACAGAAGGTAACAGGAATGAGTAACAAGAATAATGCTCAACTGAATAAAGACATAAATCTTCTTGTCACGGTGGACAAAAAGTATGTTGAGCCCTTGTGTGTTATGCTCACCTCCTACGGTGAGAGCAACAGGGGTATTAAAACCAACCTCTTTATTGCCCACTCATCGCTTGGCGAAGAGGAGCTGACACGCATCCGCTCACACGCAGACGGCTATAATATTACCGTACACAGTATTTTCATCACCGAAAACTGGTTTGAAAATACACCCGTGCTTGACCGCCTGCCGCAGGAATCGTTTTACCGCATTATGGCGTTTCACTACCTGCCCGAAGCGCTTGACCGCTGTCTTTACCTCGACCCCGATATAATTATCCGCCAACCGCTCTCTGATTTTTACCATCAGCGGCTTGACGACAATTATATTGCCGCAGCAAGCCACACACACCGCCTTGTAAATCTGGCAAACAACATAAGGCTCGGCACGCAGGACAACACGCTCTATTTCAATTCGGGCGTGCTGCTGATGAATCTTGACGCCATACGCCGTGATTTTACTTTGCAAAAGGTGCTTGACACGCTTGAAGAAAACATACAGCGGCTGTGGCTTGGCGACCAGGATTTGACGAACATACTTTTCTGCGGAAAAATCAAGCTCATTGACGAAAAAATCTACAACCTTGACGAGCGTGTTTTCAGCCGCAGTAAAAAGGAATTCTCTATTGAGGACGTTGCCGAAAAAACGGCGATTATCCACTACAACGGCAAGCATAAGCCGTGGCTGAAGGGCTACAAGGGCGTGCTTGACATGTTTTATCCTGAGGTGAAGGACAAAGGCCCTGCACCTGTTGGCAAGTGGAAGGCACAGCTCAAGGCAATTCACGGCATAATCCGCCCGAACAACCGCCAGAAGATACTCATTCTCGGTATTCTTGCCGTAATCACTGCCTGCATACTCTGCTGGATTTTCTTTGGCAGAGAGGTTGTAAAGGTAATAGCCGACCCTGTGCTGTTCAGAGCGTGGCTTGATAAGTTCGGCGCTTACGACGAGCTTGTTTTCATTCTCATACGAAGCGTGCAGACGATGATTAAAATTATCCCTGCCGAGCCGCTTGAAATAGGCTCGGGCTATGCCTGGGGTGCAGCTTTAGGTATGGTCTATTGCCTGATAGGTAACTTTATAGGCACGCTTATTATCCTTGCGCTGACACGGCGTTTCGGCAGAGCCTTTGTTGAATGCTTCCTGCCTGCAAACAATCTGCGGCTGATATCCCTTTTCAAAAATTCCGACAAAACCTATGCCCTGCTGTTTTTCTTCTACCTCATACCCGGCTCACCCAAGGACGGGCTTACCTACCTTGTGGGTATGATGAACGTCAAGGTTGTGCCGTTTTTAGTGCTCACCTTTATTGCCAGAATTCCGTCTGTGCTCTCATCAACCCTGTGCGGCTCAACGCTTGCAGAAAAGCAGTACCTCATATCTGCGCTGATTTTCCTTGCAACGCTTGTGCTTGCGCTTATAGGCGGATTGATTTACAAAAAATATACCGATAAGAAACTGAATAAATAAGGACTGATTTCAATGGCTGATTTGCTTAACGAGCTTTTCTGTCCGCTTGAGCTTACGGGTATTGCCGCAGCGATAACGGAAGCTCTCGGTGTTGATGCACCCAAGCAGGCAGAGCCTGCACTTGAAATAATGAAAAAATTCACACACGGCAAAAATATTGACCGTGTGCTGATGTATAACCCCGATGCGGTTGCGCTGTGGCTTTTCGGAAAATACACCGAAATTTTCGAGCCCGTAATGCTCAACACACAGCTCACCCTGCCGCTTAAAACGGTTATGCCCAGCGTTACCCCCGTTTGCTTTGCGACAATGTACACGGGTGTCACCCCCGACACACACGGTATCAAGGCATACCGCAAGCCCGTTGTAAAGACGGACAGCGTTTTTGATGCACTTATCCGTGCAGGCAAAAAGCCCTGCATAGTTTCCACAGGCGAAGACAGTATGTCCAAAATTTTCCTCGAGCGTGAAATGGATTACTTTATTGTCAACACTCCCGACGAAGCAAACGCAAGGGCGGTTGAGCTGATAAAAGAGGATAAGTACGACCTTATCTGCGTTTACAACGGCAACTACGATGCCGTGATGCACAAGGTCAGCCCCGAAGGAAAAGAGGCGCTTGAAGCACTCAAACACAATTCGGCGGCATTTGAAACCTTGGCAAACGCCGTTAAGGAAAACTGGAAAAACCACACCACACTTATCGGCTATGCACCCGACCACGGCTGCCACGAAATTGACGGCGCTTCGGGCGGTCACGGGCTTGAAATGCCCGAGGATATGAACATAATTCACTTTTACGGAGTTATATAAAGCGTAATGAAAACTTACGACATCGCAATAATCGGCGCTGGTGCAAGCTCACTTGCGGCGGCGATTGAGGCGAAGAGGACAAATTCAGAATTAAGCGTTGCCGTTTTTGAGCATCTGCCGAGAGTCGGCAAAAAGATACTCGCAACGGGCAACGGACGCTGTAACCTCGGCAACCTTAACGCCGACACACACGCTTACACAAACCGTGCCTTTGCACAGCACGCCTTAACCGAATATAACGCCGAAAGCCTGATTGATTTTTTTGAATCAATGGGGCTTTTTACCCGTGCAGACAGCGAAGGCAGACTTTATCCGTTGAGCAACACTGCCGCAAGTGTGCTCGATGCACTTCGCTTTGAGTGCGAAAGACTGGGTGTGCAGTTTTTCTGCGATTATAAGGTAAGTTCAATAAAAAAAGCTAACAGTATTTTCAATATAAACGGCGAATATTCCGCCAAAAAGATTATCATTGCCTGCGGCGGAAAATCCTCCCCTGCACAGGGAAGTGACGGCAGCGGATATCCCCTGCTCAAAAACTTCGGGCATAGTATAACACCGCTTGCGCCTGCACTTGTTCAGCTTGTAACCGACACAGCAAAGATAAAAGCGCTCAAGGGTGTGCGTGCCTCGGCAAAGCTCACGCTTTCAACGGGCGGTGAGGCAAAGGGAGAAATTCTTTTCACCGATTATGGCATTTCGGGCATAGCGGCAATGGATTTAAGCCGCTTCATATCCCCCGATAAAAAGGCTTTCATTACAATAGACCTTCTTCCCGATTTTGATGTTAAAAAGGCAAAATCGGCGGTTTTTGCCGCAGTTACACGAAGCCCCGACCAAAGCGCCGAATACCTGCTCGGCGGTCTTGTGCCCAAGGCACTCGGCACGGCGGTAATCAAATCAGCTCTTGGCTTTCTGCCGAAAACGGCAAAGGAAATCACCGAAGAAAACGCAAAAAAAATTGCCCTCGAGCTAAAGGGCTTTACCCTCACGCTCAAAGGCACAAAGAGCTTTAAGGATGCACAGATTACCAAGGGCGGCGCAGACGTAAGGCAGTTTGACTCAAGAACAATGATGTCAAAAAAAACTGACGGGCTATACGCCTGCGGCGAAATTCTCGACGTTGACGGCGCCTGCGGCGGCTTCAACCTTAGCTGGGCGTTCGCCAGTGGCAGACTTGCAGGTAAAAATGCCGCAACCGCTTGACATTAACCCTTTAATTTAATATAATAATCTTCGTTATTTAAATAAGTTCGGGGTGTAGCGCAGTTGGTAGCGCGCCTGCTTTGGGAGCAGGATGTCGGGAGTTCGAGTCTCTTCACTCCGACCAAGAAAAACGACAAGTTTCAATAGAAACTTGCCGTTTTTCAATGATATCCGTTCCTTGCGGAACGGGTGATATATCTTCGATATGATATCGCACAATCGTGCGATGATTTATGCTTTCAGCATATGAAGGAACGGATATTATATCATGCTTGCAAAGCAAGTATATCATACGGCTTGTCGTATATCATATCGCGCAAGCAATATATCATTTTATGTGAGATACGCAAACCTTTGAAAACATCTTTTTTCGTAGCGCATAGCCATAACAAGGGCTGGTTGATTATCAGCCTTTTTTCATTGACAAAATTTAAAGCGTATGCTATTTTAAAAACAAATAAGTATTCTCTTTAGAAAGATGGTCAGTTTATGGGATACGAAGGTTCTTGGAGTGGTATGCGAAAATACCTCGAAAAGGAAATGCTTGCCGACAGTATAAAAGGCAGGGTCAGATACGGTTGCACCTGTTACCCCGGAATGGACGGATGCAAGATTTTTGAGGTTTGTATTGACAATAAATATAAAAAACAGTTTTCGTGGGAAACATTATATGCCGACCTTGGAAAGAAGGGTTATCCTAAGGACGAAAGAAATTGGGGTCAGATGGTTGATTATACCGAGAGAATACCTGCCGAAGAGCGGGATGCCCATATGTGCCGTGAATTTTGTGATGCGCTTGCAGAATACCGCAATCAGGATATAAAAAACAGTATAGAATCCGATAACCCCATCGTCAGAATGTTTGCAATACTTGACCGCCGCACCGGCAAACGAACACTTGAAAAACTCAAAGACAACGTTACCAAACAACCCGAGTGGTTGCAAAAATTTTATCTGTTAAGATTAGAAGCAGAAAACATAAATAAGGGCTGATGAAAACATCAGCCTTTATTTTTTTATCGCGCCGTCAGGGTTATTACTCCGCAGGCGATTTTTTCTCCTGCGTTGCCCGAGGGCTGGGTAGTAAAATCATCGGGTCTGCTGTGTATGATAACCGTTTTCCCAATGATTTCTTTTACCATAAATCTATCTGTTAAAAAAGCCATCATTGCTTTACCGTTCACGCTGAACAGCGGCGGCAGGTCGCCTGCGTGGTAAGGGTGGGGACAGTTGTTCGGGTTATAATGTCCGCCCGTGTTTGCAAAATCATCTGTCCCGTTACCTGTACATTCCGTTCCGTCGTGTATGTGAATCGCATATATCGGACTGCTGCACGGTTTTCCTGCCTTTGGCAAGCCGTCAATTTCCGCACGTACCACAACGCCGTCAGACTCGGCATAAAAAAATACCGTTCCGTGTAATTTCGGATAGTTTCTGCCGCCGCTTATAAACGCAACTGCATCTGCCCTTCTTCTGAACACGGAACAAAAATTGATAAAGCTTTTCATTTTGGTCACGCTCCCGTAAATTCTAAAACATTTTATTCGGGTCAGCATAAAAATGTTAGAGAGAGTTGAGTATATTATAAAATGCTTTTTCGAATTTTCACGAAATTACAGTTTGTCGGTGTGATTGAATTCCCCCTACGGTTTACAAAACAATGAGCTGTCTCACTATGAAAGTGAAGCAGCTCATTTCGTTTTTTATATGAGTTATTACATAAACAAATTTAATAAATCAATCAGAAAATCCCAGAAACCTTCGTAAATCGGGTCAAGGATTGCTCTTATGGCAGGTGTATCCTTGTAGTACAGTGCGCCGAGCAGGTCGCCAAGACCTACCCAACCGTCAGCCAATGCGTTTTCGCCCAAAAAGAACGTAATAATATCAGTCAGAAAGCTCATACTCTTACCTCCTTACCAGATATGGTTCCAGAGCAGTCTTTTGAGAAGAACCGCTATAAACGTGCGTCCGATTGTGGCGTCAAAAACATCCGCAAGTGCTCTGAAAAACATAGACGTATCAAACTGTACATAAACCGTTGAGGTGTATTCAACGCCCTCGGCCATAGTTACAAAAGGCTGTGAATAAAGAATTCCGCCGGGGCCCGTAATCTGGAAACGGACGTAGCAGCCGAGCTCATCCTTATAATCGTCAAGGTCAATTGAGGTAAGGTCTGCGCCTTCCGCTATAATTTTTCCGTCGGATATCCACTGAACGTTGTCAAACTCGCTGCCTATAAAAGAAATCGTGTCCTCCTCCTGATTCACGTCAACTCTTGCAACTGCGGGCGGAAGGTTGCCCGTGCCGTTAAAATCATCGCCGAGGTAAAACGTATCAACTCTGCCCACGTTGAACCAGGCACCGCTTCTCATACAAGCCTCGTATGCTTCAAGGGTGAGCTCGGGCATAAGCATCATTGTAAATGCCCAGTCGTTATCCTCGCCCTTCTGGTGAGAGTCCGAAAAGGCAATGCCGGGCACGTTTCTGCCCTTGGGAATTGTAAGCTGAAGAACCTCGTCCCAGATTACGGAATCAAATCTTGTGCTGTTGACATCGAAGGCAACGCAGGACTCGTATTCAAGGAAAATATTTGCAAATTTGTTGGCATAGTAAGGCTCGTGTGCTCTCCACTCATCCTCTTCCCATCTGCCTACGTACTCGCCCGTATGGTCAAGGAAGGAGTATCCGCCTTCCTCCTCGCAATCCTCAACTATGGTTTTGAAATCGCCGTATATGCCCATTTTGGCACGTGCCGCCTGACAGTTGAACGTGTTGATGTGGCAATCGTTGATGGGTGTTGCGCCGTTTGCCTCACAACCGCCCGTAACCTCCATCATACCGCCGAGCTCATAGCCGAGCTTTTCTTCGAGTGCGGCACGCTCTGCACTTTCGTAGGTTCCTGCAATAATCTGCTCACGCTCTTCGTCCGTCAGAACAATCGGGTCACGCATACCCGTACGCTCGAACTTGAAAAGCCTGTAAAGAGGCACCATATCCGGAACCTCGTTCCACTGCTTACCGAGAACCGCATGGTCGGTTATTGCAAGAATCTGAAAGCCTAAATCATAATGGCTCTTTACGCTCTCTTCAATCGACTGGCCGCCGTCGCTTGCATCGGTGTGGGAATGGAGCGAGGCTTTATACTGCTTCCAATTTTCCCAATCTACGGTATCGTACGGGCTGCTTATTTTAAAGTCGTACTCCTCCGCCGAATCAGCGGCAAAAGCGGTTACGCCGACACCCGTCAGAATTGTAAGGCAAAGAAAAACGGAAATAATCCTTTTAACTTTAGTTTTCATTTGTATTTCTCCTTATTATAACGTTAACCAGGGAATAAACTGACTCAACCAAACGATTACGTCATAGAGAAAAAAGTCAATCGATGAAATAAGGTCTCTTAAAAAAACATTGAAATCCATAATCAAACCATTCCTTTCAATATTGCTTTTAAGGAAATTGTAATAAGAACAAACAAAAAAGTCAATACCAACAAGATTATTTTGGTTAAAATGCCAAAAGCGAGCATACTTATTATACAATTCTGTCACCTGAGTGCATAACCGTCAGCTTGTTGCCGAGAATTTGCAAAAGAATTTCCATTGCCTCATCTCCCGTGCAATGACCCGAGAAAAATTTTGCTCCCGTTGCTTTCAGCGCTTTTGCGGTTTCTCCGGCAAGAGTCTTGTCTGCTTCGTTGTAGGGAGTTTTCTTCATCATATGAAAGCCGCTTACAACGTAATCAGGGTAAGAACCAAACAGATTTTTGAAAGCGTACATAATGTTGAGTATTCCACGGTGGGCACAGCCCGAAAGCAAAGCCGTTTTTCCGCCCGAAGTGACGACGAGGTACTGCTCGTGGTTAAAATCGTCCTGCACCAATTCTCCGCCAAGCTCTTTTTTGAGTATGGAGTTGCCCGACGGAATGGGGCTGACACAGTCAATGTCCGAAAACACAAACAGCCCGTCATCAATTTTTATATTGCCCTCGGTTAAAATCAACTGCGGCAGGTCAAGGATTTTTTTGTCGATACCAATATATTTGCGTTGTGAATTATAGTCGTTAAAGTATTCGCCGCCTGCGTTTTTGTGCAGATAGATTTTAGCGGTTGGATTAATTCCGACAAAGCGCATAACACCGCCCGTGTGGTCGTAATGGCCGTGGCTCAACACAAGCGTATCAACCTTTCTGAGGTCAATTCCGAGCTTTTCGGCGTTGAGAACAAAATCGCCGCTTGCGCCCGTATCGAGCAGAAGGCGGTGGTTTTCGGTTTCGACATAAAAACTCAAGCCGTGCTCAAAGTATAAGCCTTCCTTACCCACTGTATCTTCGATAAGATTGATTATTTTCATACGCTTTCACCTCTGACCTTATTATAAGGGTTTTTGTTAAATAATGCAAATTCCGTAAAAAAGAATGATGGATAATTGACTGTTTTGTTTTGCAAGGCAAAACAAAACAGCCGACGGGTAACCCCGACGGCTGAAGTGTTAACTTATTCAGTTAAGACTTAAGTAATTAGTCTTCCTTCTTGCGAAGAACAACTGCTGTTGTTGCGGAGAGAGCAAGAACAACAACTGCTGCACCTGCTACTGCAGATACACCTGTGTCGGGAGTCTCAACAGTCTCAGCTGTTGTGGTCTCATCCTTTGCCTCGTCCTTCTTGTCAGCCTCAGGCCACTCAGCGTTTACAAGGCTATCGATAGCTGCCTTGGAAGCTGTGATGATCTGGTTGATAAGAGCAACGTTAGCCTTTGTGATGCCTGCCCAGTCAATCTTTGCAAGCTGCTCGCCGATTGTGTTGGCAAGGTTAGCAACGTGGTCGATCTCGTATGCGAATACATCAAATGTGTAACTCATACCGGCAACAACCTTTGTCTCTGTGAACTTGTAGGGATTGTCCTTTGCGTTGTCAAGGTTTACATCGTCGTAAGCAACAACTTCTTCAGCGATTGCGAAGTTCTCTGTGTCAACCTTCTCTTCGCCAAGGCGAGACTTAACAGCGTTAAGGATATCAGCTGCTGTGAGCTTTGCACCGGGAACTGCATCGTAGTTGAGAACGATTGTCTCAACAGGAGCATCTTCCGTGCCGCCAAGAGCAATGAGCTTAACGTTGATAACAACCTTTGCTGCCTGTGCTGCTTCTGTTGTGGACTCTGCTGTGCCAGCATCATCTGTTGCTGCGAAAGCTGTGAGGCTGAAGCAGGAGAGAGCCATGATAAGTGCAAGAACAATGCTAAGTTTCTTCATAGTGAATTCCTCCTGTTTTTTGATACATATTCATGGAAACCTAATATGTACTGTGATTATACTACAGTCAAGAGGAAATTTCAAGCATTTTTTAAAAAAAGTTGGCTGAAAAAGGGCAAAATTGCCCCAAAAACCGGTAACAGTTTTGTAACAAATGCTTAAAAGTTCCTTAAACTATTAATTTGCATATTAATTTACAAACTCAATCCGTGCCGTGTCGAAGGTTGCCGTGGCAACCGTTCTGACAGTATCACCCGGCTGACCGAGGGGAACAACCGTTTTCAGCGTGTTTTCGTTTATCCTGTTGCCGTCCTTATCGTAGCAGTTGTACGAGATGTACATCGTCTTGCTTTGGCTTGCGTGTTCAAGCGTTTCGACGGTGAGCACGATTGCAAAGGTCTGCCTGTCGGTCGGGGTGCAGGTATGGGAAACAATTTTTACGCTGTCCGTAAGACCGTCCGCACCCGTAAAGCTGAGCGTACCGCCGTAATCAAAAACAGGCTCGGGTACGGGCTTTGTGGTTGAAGTTGCAGCCTCAACCGTCGGCTTTGTTGTACGGGGGACGGTGGTTTTTGTTGCGGTCGGGCGCTTTGTGGTTGGTGTACGGGTGGGCACGTTGATTTTTATTGTTGTGCGTTCGGCAGTTGTCGGGCGTTCGGTAAGATGGTTCGGTGAAGTAGCCCTTGTGGTGTAGAGAGTAACCGTGGGGCGTTTGGTGTATCTTTCCTTTGTTGTATATTCGCCGATACTTACCGAAGGCTCGGCAACGCTCTCCTCAACCGTGCTTTCCTGCACGGCGGAGGAGCCGTCGCTCATAAATTCAGTTTCGTTCTGTTCGGGCTGTTTCTTGTTGGTACAGCCTGCGGCGGCGAAAATAATAACAGCCGCCGAAATCAAAGCAAGTGCTTTTTTCATTTTATGTTACGGTCAGATTTTGCTTGCAAGGTCTTTGATGTAAGCCTTGAAATCCTCGCCGATTTCGTGGTGGCTGAGTGCAACCTCGCAGTTTGCCTTCATAATGCCGAGCTTGTTGCCCATATCGTAACGGATGCCGTCGAAATCAAGAGCAAGAAGGTTGCCTTCCTTGCCAAGACGTGCAAGTGTATCTGTGAAGTAAAGCTCTTCGCCCTCGGGAGTCTTTGCAAGATCCTCTGCAAGGTAATCAAATACCTGGGGCGGTGCAACAACTCTGCCGAGAATTGAGAAGCAGGACATAATCTGTTCCTCTGTGGGCTTTTCGATGATGTCGTGTACATCCATCAGCTTTTCGTTGTCAGCGTGGGGAGTAACATCGAGTGAGCAGTACTTGGAAACGTCCTTTCTCGGAACTTCCTTAACGCCTACAATACCCTTGCCTGTCTTTTCGTAAGCGTCAACAAGCTGCTTTGTTACGGGGTATTCGTCGTTGATGATAACGTCGTCGCCGTAGAGGATTGCGAAGGGCTCGTCGCCGATAAAGCTCTTTGCGCACATAATTGCGTGGCCGAGACCCTTTGTTTCCTTCTGACGCAGGAAATAAACGTTAGCTATGTTGGAGCAGGCAAGAACGTCCTCGTAAAGATCCTTCTTGGAGGGGTTATCCTTGAGCTTGTCTTCGAGCTCGTAGCTGTGGTCAAAGTGGTCCTCTATAGCGCCCTTACCACGGTTTGTGATGATGAGGATATCCTCGATACCTGCGGCGGCAGCCTCTTCAACGATGTACTGGATTGCAGGCTTGTCAACGATGTTGAGCATTTCCTTGGGCACTGCCTTGGAAGCGGGCAGAACTCTTGTGCCCAGACCTGCTGCGGGAATAATAGCCTTTTTGATTTTCATAGTAAACATTCCTTTCGGTTGATGAATTATTTATATAATTATACTATTATTATATACAAATTAAAATATCACAATTACCTTGACAGCAGCCAGGCGGCAAGGTATAACAAGACTCTGTTTGCAAAATATGATGCCGCAGCCCAGACGAAGGACGTGCCGCCACGCTTGAACAGCTCAAGCTGGTAGGCTCGAACATCGCCGCCCTTGCTTCGGCGAGCCTGCGCAATATCCTTTTTCGCTTTTTTGTAGTAGAGCCTGTCGGCAATCAAAGCGGCGACAAGGTGGAGCACAAACTGAATTGCCGTCGGCAGATACAGCGGTTTCATTGCCGCCTGTATTTCGGGCATATACTTATCCATAGCCGCATAAGCCGCTTCTTCTCCCTCGGCTTCGTAAACGGCGGAAATTTCGTGCTGTACCGCTTCGTAAGTTTCATAAAACTTTTCGGAAGCCGGCATCATCCACACGCTTACCGCAACAAACAGCGCAAGGAAAATTGAACCTGCCTGATAAAGCTTGCGGTAGAAAAACCAGAACGGTGACAAGAATGCCGCACCCCAGTTAAAGCCGATTTTTCTGCCTTGGGCAAACCTGCGGAAGGTCTTGATATAGCGTGCGCCGCCTACCCTGCAGAAAAGGGCAATGTCGCCTGCCTTCATATCGCCCACCTTTTCCTCGGCATCAAAGCCGGGTCGGAATTGGGCAATCGGAGGCTCGCCGCCCATCACAGGATTGAACGGAACGAGCAGAGCACCGCAATCGGGGCAGCGCAGCGTGCCGTTGGGGCTTGCCTTGCCGCAGTCGGGGCAGACTATGTCAAGGTTTTTGCCGTCTGCTTCGGGGTTAGGATTTTCGGTTTTTTCGGGCTCAGGCTCGGGAGCAGCCTGCTTTTTCCAGACAAAGTCCTCTGCGTGCTTTTCGGTGTTGGCACAGTCACCGTGTGCAAACCAGCAGGCACGGTGATGCGGAGTGGCACATTCGGGGCAGACAACTACATCGTCACCCTCCTTGAACTCAAGACCGCAGTAGGGACAGTTTTCACCAATATATCTCATTTACTTGCAACCTTTCTTTGTGCACATAAATATACACGGTATCATTTTACACAAAATAACATAAAAATTCAATGTTTAAGTGTAATATTTTTGAAAGAATTATAAATTTTTATTCTGTACTTTACTTATTGCTGAAAATGTATTAAAATATATGATGTATTTTTATGTAATTTTATTTGTGGCATTTTGCCGGGAAAGGATAATTTATGCTTCAGTTTGAAGAACTCCGCCTTGAACTGCTTGAATGCAAGAAGCCCCTTGAGGAGCTTGCAGAGGCACTCGGTCTGGAGGATATGAAAAAAGAAATTGCCGTGCTCGAAGAAAAGAGTGCTGCTCCCGATTTCTGGGACGATATGAAGAATTCACAGAAGATTCTTCAGCAGATGGCAGGACTTAAGAACAAGGTTTCCGCTTACGAAAAGCTCAACGGCGATTACGAGGACACCCTTGTTATGATTGAGCTTTCCGACGAGGAGGAGGACGAATCAATGTTCCCCGACTGCCGTGAAAGCGTTGACGCAATAAAGAAAGAGCTTGACAAGCAGACGCTCAGCACCCTTCTCAGCGGAGAGTACGACAGCAAGAACGCAATTCTCACCTTCCACGCAGGTGCAGGCGGCACAGAGGCTCAGGACTGGGCACAGATGCTTGTTCGTATGTACACACAGTGGGGCACACAGCACGGCTACAAGGTAACTATGCCCGACTTCCTTGACGGTGACGAGGCAGGCCTCAAATCCGCAGTTCTTCACATCGAGGGCGAAAACGCCTACGGCTATATGAAGAGCGAAAACGGCGTTCACAGACTTGTGCGCTGCTCACCGTTCGATGCTTCGGGCAGACGCCACACATCCTTTGCTTCACTTGAGGTTATGCCCGAAATTGACGATACAATTGAAATTGACCTGAATATGGACGACGTTAAGATGGACGTTTACCGTGCCAGCGGTGCAGGCGGACAGAAGGTTAACAAGACCTCCTCCGCAGTCCGTCTTACCCACATTCCCACAGGTATTGTGACCTCCTGCCAGGTTGAAAGAAGCCAGGTGCAGAACCGTGAGGTTGCGCTTCGTATGCTTAAATCAAAGCTGCTTGAAATCAAGGAAAGAGAGCACCTTGACAAGATTGAAGATATCAAGGGCGTTCAGAAGGACATTGCATGGGGCAGCCAGATTCGTTCCTACGTCTTTATGCCCTACACCCTTGCAAAGGACCACAGAACGGGCTACGAAATGGGTAACATCAACGCTGTTATGGACGGAGACCTCGACGGCTTCATCAACGCTTACCTCAAGATGCAGTCACTCGAAAAGCTGAACAATGAAAACTAAAATATTAATCGGCGGCATTGCCGTTCTTGTAATTCTGCTTGTGTTTGTCGGCATCAGATACGGCGACAAGTTCCTGCCCGAAGCCGGTACAACAACCGCCGACACACAGGAATTGACAACGGACGAAACCTCTGTAAAAGAGAACTCGACAACCGACACGCAGGCAACAACAAAGACACCGTTTGTTGAAGCACAAACACAGATTATCAGCGGCGAAACAACTGCTTCTGCCGAGTCAACGACAAAGGAAAAGCAAACCGCACAGCTTGTAACAAGCGCCGTAAAAGAATGGCCGAAGGACGAGGTGTTAAGCGGTATTCCCAAGCCCGACACACTTAAGATTTCGGAAAGCCTTGAGTACAAAACCGACAAGGGCAAGCGATTCATAATCCGCTTTGAGAGTTTCAGCTACGGCGAATTCCTTAATTACGTTGAGCGCCTTGAAAGCGCAGGCTTTGCCGACAACAACGACCGCTACCACATACCCGAAACCGAGCCGACGGGCACGGCAATGTTCTACTATTCCTACGACGGTGAACGCTCCTTCGGCGTTTATTGGCACGGCACGGAAAGCCTCGCAGGCTTTGACTGTGAAATAGTGGTTTGTGATTACGACCAAGCGAAATAGCAAAAAGCACCTTCGATTGGGGCACCCTCCGTAAGGAAGGTGCCCCAATGATATCCGTTCTTTTGCAGAACGGGTGATATATCTTCGATATGATATCGCTCTGTGAGCGATGATATACGCCTGCGGCATATTAAGGAACGGATATTATATCATATTTTCGCAAAGTGGAAATATATCATACGGCTTTTGCCGTATATCATATCTCGTAAGAGATATATCATTTTACCTGCCGAAATAATATGTTCCTTTTTCGGTAAGCATTTACATATCTCAAAGAATGTAACCCACTATGACACTTTCAAAATCGAAAGTGTCATTTTTACATCCAATAGAAAAAGGGAGACAACTTTCTTATGAAGTGTCTCCCTTGAGGGTGTCTTTTTTAATGCAAAGTGCAAAATTGCGGGAGGGCTGACGCCCTCACCCATTATAATTTATTTCAGCGGTCGTTTTTCGTCGGTGAGTTCGAGTATGTAATCGGCAGAAATGTTGTAAAACACAGCAAGTTTTTTCACCATTTCCACATTTACCTTTACCTTACCTGTTTCGTATCTGCTGTAATGCTGTTGTTCCATACCCAAATATTCAGCCAATTCCTTTTGGCTGATTTTTCGTTCTTCTCTGATTTCTTTAATTCTATCCATATTATCCCTTGCTTTTCTAAAAATAATTTTAAAAAAGTATTGACAAACATCATTTTTGATGTTGTTATGTAACCACATCAGTTATGATGTTGTTTTGAAATTAATCTTGTTGTTGCGGCACAGATTGTCCCTACGAATTTGCTATCCCTTTTGTTGCGACACAAAATATATTTGCTGCCCCAATTGTTGCCACACAAAATTCTACATACCGCAAGAGAAGCATTCTGCTCTGTTCCGTAAAGGCACAGGGCTGAATGCTTTATTTAATTCCTAATTATATCCTCGCTGCGCCTGATTTACGGGCGGCGTCTGCTACTGCGGCGGCAACAGCATCCTTTACTCTGGGGTCGAAGGCCTTGGGCAGGATATAATCTGCGGAAAGCTCGTCGTCGGAAATGAGTTGAGCCAGGGCGTTTGCGGCGGCAACCTTCATTTCCTCGTTGATGTCGCTTGCACGCACATCGAGAGCACCTCTGAAAATACCCGGGAAGGCAAGAACGTTGTTGACCTGATTGGGGAAATCGCTTCTGCCTGTGCAGACAACTGCTGCACCTGCTTCACGGGCGAGGTCAGGCATAATTTCGGGTGTGGGGTTAGCCATAGCCATAACAACGGGCTTATCAGCCATTGCCTTAATCATATCGGGCGTTACAACGTTGGGCGCGGAAACGCCGACAAATACGTCTGCGCCCTTGAGCGCATCGGCAAGCGTACCGCTGATTTTGTCGTTATTTGTGTAATCAAGAATTTCGTGACGGGGCTCGTCAATATCGTCCTTTGTGGCGATGATACCCTTCTTGTCGCACATAATGATATTCTTGACACCCATCCACTTGAACAGCTTGGAAATTGCAACGCCTGCCGCACCTGCGCCGTTGAAAACAACGGTAACATCCTTGATTTCCTTGCCGACAATCTTGAGCGCATTGATAAGTGCGGCGGAGCAGACAACGGCTGTGCCGTGCTGGTCGTCGTGGAAAATCGGGATATCGCAGATTTCCTTGAGCCTGCGTTCAATTTCAAAGCAACGGGGTGCACCGATATCTTCGAGGTTAACACCGCCGAAGCTGCCTGCAAGCAGAGAAACCGTTTTTACGATTTCGTCAACATCCTTTGAGCGGATGCAAAGCGGAATTGCGTCAACACCGCCGAATTCCTTGAAGAGAACACACTTGCCCTCCATAACGGGCATACCTGCCTCGGGGCCTATATCGCCAAGACCGAGTACGGCTGTACCGTCCGTGATAACGGCAACGGTGTTCCAGCGGCGTGTGAGCTCGTAGCTTTTATTTATATCCTTCTGAATTTCGAGGCAGGGCTGTGCAACACCGGGTGTGTAGGCAAGGGAAAGCGAGTCCTTATCCTGTACCTTTGCTCGTGCGGTTACCTCCACCTTGCCCTTCCACTCATAGTGAAGGCGCAGTGATTCCTTTGCGTAATCCATTGTAATTGTCCTTTTAGAAATAATTATTTTTCCCAAGGGAAAACATACTGTGTCAGGCCGAGGTCGTCACGCACCTGGCAGAATTCCTTCTGTACGGATTCGTTAATCGGTACGCCCGAATCCTTACGCTCCTGCCATACGAGCCACTCTTTTTCACCTGCAGTGTAGATGTGGTCGTGGCCGGGCTGCTTTTTGGAGGCACGGACTGCACGGATGATGTCGCCTGCCTTTTTGCGGCAGAGGTCTTCGCCGAGGAAGTGATTTGTATCGATTGCGATAAAGAAGTGGCCGAGGTGATAGGGACGGGCGTTGCCATTTTCGTCCTTACCGTCAAGATCCTTGCCGTACCAGCCGTCCTGAAGGACTGCGGAAAGAAGCTCAACCACCATTGCGTAGCCGTAGCCCTTGTAGCCGCCGAGCTCTTCGCCGATACCGCCGAGTGTTGTGAGTGCAGCAGTACCGCCACGGATTTTCTTAAGTGCCACGCCTGCATCGCCTTCAACGGGATTGCCGTCGGTATCAATAATTGTGCCGGGGTGAACATCCTCGCCTATTCTTTCATAATATTCAACCTTACCGTTCTGTGTTATTGAAGAAGCACAGTCAATAAGGAAATCAAATTCTTCGTCTGTGGGGATACCGATGGTAAGCGGATTTGTGCCGAACATACCCTCGACACCGAAGGTGGGAGCAACGGAGGGACGGGCGTTAGTGCCCGTGATACCGATGCAGCCTTCCTTACACGCCATTGTGGAGTAGTAGCCTGCTATACCGTAGTGGCAGGAGTTGCGGACAACAACCATACCCATGCCGTACTGCTTTGCCTTTTCAATAGCCATCTGCATAGACTTATAGCCGATAACCTGACCCATACCGTGGTGACCGTCAACAACTGCTGTTGTGGGGGTCTCCTTAACGATTTCAAAGTTTGTTACGGCCTGCTGAATGCCTGCCTTGATTCTGTCGATATATATGGGCTTGAAGCGGTTGCAGCCGTGTGACTCAATACCACGTCTGTCCGACTCGAGAAGGATATCCACCACCATCTCAACCTCATCCGCAGGAACGCCGACACCCATAAAAGCATCCGCCACAAAATCGTGCAGGGTTTTCCAATCAAGAACTACCTTTGGCATCAATTACTCTCCTTAAAAAAGCCTGAATTGTTTGTTGTTTATTCTTCGTCTGAGCTTTCCCAATTCTTTGCTCTTTCAACGGCACGCTTCCAACCCTTATAGAGCTTGTCACGCTGAGCCTTTTCCATCTTCGGCTCAAATTCGGTGTCAACCTCACGGTTGTTTTCGATATCCGCCATATCCGCCCAGTAGCCGACACAAAGACCTGCAAGGTACGCAGCACCGAGTGCCGTTGTTTCGACAGTCTTGGGGCGGTTGACCTTTGTTCTGATCATATCTGCCTGAATCTGCATCATAATGTTGCTCACGGAAGCACCGCCGTCAACACGCAGTTCACTCAGCTCAATGCCCGAATCGGCTGTCATTGCTTCAAGCAAATCCGTCATCTGATAAGTTATGCTTTCAAGCACGGCACGGCAGAAATGCGCACGGTTGACACCACGTGTCAGACCGACTATACAGCCTCTTGCGTACATATCCCAGTACGGTGCGCCGAGCCCCGTGAAGGCAGGCACGAGGTAGATACCGTTTGCGTCTTCAACCGTTTCTGCCAGCTCGTCGCAACGGCGTGCAGTATCGACCATATGAAGCTCGTCACGCAGCCACTTGATAACCGAGCCTGCGTTGAAGGCAGAGCCTTCGAGAGCGTATTCAACCTTGTCGCCTATGCCCCACGCAACGCCCGAAAGCAGGTTGCTCTTGGAATGAACTCGTTTTTCACCCGTGTTCATAAGCAGGAAGCAGCCCGTGCCGTAGGTGTTCTTTGCCTGACCCGGCTTGAAGCAGCCCTGACCGAAAAGTGCGGCAGGCTGGTCGCCGATGGCACCGCAGATGGGAACACCTGCAAGTGCTTCAAGGCCGAGAATACCCGGCGCAACATCACCGTAGTGAAGGCTTGAAGGAACAGCCTTGGGAAGTATCGACATTGGTATTCCCAGTTTCTCGCAGAGATATTCATCCCAGCAGAGCTTATCAACATCAAAAAGCATTGTACGGCAGGCATTGGAATAATCCGTAACGTGTGCCTTACCGCCCGTAAGATTCCAGATAAGCCACGTTTCTACCGTACCGAAAAGGAGCTTGCCCTCGTCTGCCAGCTGCTTTGCGGCAGGTACGTTGTCTAAAATCCACTTGATTTTCGTGCCCGAAAAGTAGGCATCAATCAGCAGACCCGTGTGATCCTTGATATATTCGTCCAGACCCTCCGCCTTGAGCTTTTCACAGTAATCAGCCGTACGGCGGCACTGCCAGACGATAGCGTTGTAAACGGGCTTACCCGTTGTTTTGTCCCAGAGGATGGTTGTTTCACGCTGGTTTGTTATGCCGATTGCGGCAATTTCCGAAGGGCTGACCGTACCCTTTGCAAAAAGGGAGGTTATCGAGTGAAACTGGCTGTAGAGTATTTCCATCGGGTCGTGCTCTACCCAGCCTGCCTGCGGATAAATCTGCGCAAATTCGTTTTGTGCGCTTGCGACAATTGAGCCTTTTTTATCAAAGGCTATTGCTCGTGAGGATGTTGTACCCTGGTCCAGGGCAAGGATATACTTTGCCATATCTGCCATCCTTTCGGTAAAATTAATTTTCTGTTTTGTTTATCTTTCTTCTCGGAAATATGAAAGACCGAGGCTTGCCGGGGGCTGATTTTCACGCTTCTGGCGCATGGAAATAATGATGAGAACAAGGATTGTTACGACATAGGGTGTCATCTTCAGTATTTCCTGGCCACTGAAGCTCAAGCCCGGAATGTAGTTGTGAATAATAAGCAGACCGCCGAAAACAATTGAGCCGATAATGCTTACATTCGGGCGCCAGATTGCAAAAATAACAAGTGCGATTGCAAGCCAGCCTCTGTCGCCGAAGGCATCGTTTGACCAGATGCCGCAGGCATAGTCCATAACATAGTATAAGCCGCCGAAGCCTGCAATTATGCTTCCCACGCAGGTGGAAAGATACTTATATTTGCTTACGCTGATACCTGCCGCATCAGCCGTGGCAGGGTTTTCGCCGACTGCACGAAGGGAAAGACCCGAGCGTGTGCGGTTGAAGTAAAACGCTGCAAGCAGGGCTATTGCGATTGCGACATAGGCAAGGAAGCTGTAGGAAAGAAAAATTTCGCCGAACCAGCCGAGCCTGTCCGCAAAGGGAAGCGTTGCTTTAAAGCAGTTGCTTGTCTGTGTGAGTGTGATTGAGGGTAAATCCGAATCGGTCAGCTTGATAAGCGAGCCGCCGAAGAAGTTGCCCACGCCGACACCGAAGGTTGTCAGCGCAAGACCCGTAACGTTCTGGTTTGCTCTTAATGTAACTGTGAGGAACGAATAAATCAGACCCATTATGAGCGAGCCTAAAATGCAGGAGAGAATCGGAATCAGCACAGCCAGCACGGGGTTGACCGTTTCGACCGAGCCTTCATAGAGGAAAGCACCGATAACGCCCGAGATACCGCCGACATACATAACGCCTGCCGTACCGAGGTTGAGGTTACCGCTCTTTTCCGTGATGATTTCACCCGTTGAGCCGAACAGAAGGGGTATACCCTGAACGATTGCACGCTGAATAAAAGCAATAATCATTACTTGTTCGCCTCCTTCTCACGGAATTTGATTGTATAGTTTACAAAAAACTCACTGCCGATGATGAAGAAAATGATTATACCCGTAATGATTTCCGAGAACGAGTCGTTAAGACCGAAGATAGTGGAAATTTCGGTTGCACCCTTTTGCAGAAAAACAATGAGGAAAGATGTAAGTATCATATAAACGGGGTTGAACTTGGCAAGCCACGAAACCATAATCGCCGTGAAGCCTCTGCCTGCAACGGTGTTACGGGTGATTGTGTGGTCAGTACCGCTGACCAAAAGCAGACCTGCGATGCCGCAGAGTGCACCCGAAAGAAGAACGGTACGCATAATAACCTTTTTAACGTTGATACCGATATATCTTGCGGTGTTTTCGCTTTCGCCGACAACGGAAATTTCGTAGCCGTGCTTGCTGTATTTGAGGTAAACATACATAACCGCCGTAAGCACGGCAACAATTATTATGTTGAGCAGGTAGGCTTTGCCGCCGAGTGCAGGAATCCAGCCTGCCTGTGTTTTTGCGTTGATAACACCAATCTGACCCGAGCCCTTGGGCACTGACCACATATAGGTAAAGAACGAAACAATCTGCATTGCGATGTAGTTCATCATAAGCGTGAACAGCGTTTCGTTTGTGTTCCAGTTTGCCTTGAAAAACGCAGGGATAAAGCCCCAGATTGCGCCTGCAAGAACGCTTGTGACTATCATAACAATCATAAGCAAGGGAGCGGACAGCTTGTCACCGAAGAGAATCATACAGGCGGCTGTTGCAAGGCCGCCCATGAGCACCTGACCCTCTGCGCCGATGTTCCAGAATTTCATTTTGAACGCAGGCGTTACGGCAAGCGAAATACAAAGCAGCATAGCCGTATTCTGAAGAAGCGACCATGTTCTGCGCTCGGTACCGATTGCGCCGTCAATCATGGTGGCGTAAACCTGAATCGGGTTTTCGCCCGTGAGCAGAACGGTTACTGCGGCGCAGGCAACAAGTGCGGCGGCAACAGCACCGATACGGATTATCCACGACAGCCAGAACGGAAGCGCCTCACGCTTGGCAATGTGGAACAGAGGCTCGTGTGCCTCTTTAACGCTTTTACTCATTGCCTTCACCTCCGCTGTTCTTGGTCATAAGCAGACCGATTTCTTCTTTTGTTGCAGTCCTTGCATCAACCGTGCCCGAAATACGGCCCGAGCTGATAACCATAATTCTGTCACACAGCTCTAAAAGAACGTCCAAATCCTCACCGACGAAGATAACGGCAACACCGCTTTCCTTCTGGCGGTTGAGAAGATTGTAAATCATATAAGACGAGTTGATGTCAAGACCTCTTACGGGATAAGCCGCCATAAGCACCGTGGGCGACGAAGCAATTTCACGGCCGACGAGAACCTTCTGAACGTTACCGCCCGAAAGACGGCGCACGGGAGTATTTGCGTCGGGTGTGACGACATTCAGCTCTTCTATAATTTTCTTTGCCAGATCCTTGGGCTTCTTTCTTTCAAGGAAGGCTGTTTTACCCCTGCGGTAGCTGCGCAGCATCATATTGTCAACAATATCCATATTGCCGACAAGACCCATACCCAGTCTGTCCTCGGGAACGAAGGAAAGACGAACACCCAGGTCACGAATCTGCAACGGTGTTTTGTCACGCAGGTTATCCGTTTTGCCCGTTTTGGGGTTGTGGTAAAGAATCTCGCCCTGATTGAGGTGCTGAAGGCCTGCGATTGATTCGAGCAGCTCACGCTGACCGCTGCCTGCGATACCTGCAATGCCGAGAATTTCGCCCGAACGAGCGGTAAAGGAAATATTGTCAAGCAGCTTTATGCCCTCACGGTTGATGCAACTTATGTCCTTTACCTCAAGCCTGTCCTGTGAATCCTTCGGCTCGGTTCTTTCGATATTGAGGTCGATTTTCTGGCCGACCATCATTTCGGTAAGCTGTGCCTCGCTCGTCTGACTTGTTTCAACCGTGCCGATATACTCGCCCTTGCGAAGAACGGCAACACGGTTTGAAAGAGAAAGAACCTCCTGCATCTTGTGGGTGATGATTATTATTGCCTTGCCGTCGTCCCTCATTCTGCGAAGGATTGCAAAAAGCTTCTGCGTTTCCTGCGGAGTGAGAACGGCTGTAGGCTCGTCGAGAATAAGAATATCTGCGCCCCTGTAAAGCACCTTGATAATTTCAACGGTCTGCTTTTCGGAAACGGACATCTCGTAAATCTTCTTTTTCGGGTCAAGGTCAAAGCCGTACTGCTCGCTGATTTTACGGATTTTTTCGGCAGACTGCTTCACGTTGAACTTGCCCTCTTCCTCCAGACCGAGAACAATATTCTCTGCTGCAGAGAAAACGTCAACCAGCTTGAAGTGCTGGTGAATCATACCGATTTTATAATCAAACGCATCCCTCGGGGAGCGGATGACAACCTCCTTGCCGTCGATGAAAATCTGACCGTGGTCGGGAAAATAAATGCCCGAAATCATATTCATCAGCGTGGTTTTGCCACTGCCGTTTTCGCCGAGGACGGAAAGAATTTCGCCACGGTTAACGGTAAGCGAAACATCCTTGTTGGCAATAACGCTGCCGAAGGTCTTTGTGATATTTTTCAGTTCAATTGCAGCTTGTGTGCCCACGGAATTACCTCCAAATCAGTGAATAATGAATAGTGAATAATGAATAGTGAATAATGGAGGGTCACTTCGCTCCGATTTTAATAAAATTCGGGTGCGGGTGTCCCGCCGACAATTATTCATTTTTCATCATTCATTATTCATTATTAATTAAAAAATAATTCAAAACAGGCGGAGGTGTTACGCTCCGCCTATTTTGTTAATTAATCAAATCAGAACTTCTCGTTGAGAAGGGTGATGCCGTCGATACGAAGGTCGAAGTAGGGAGCTGAGCGGTACTCGGACTCGTGGAAGTAACCGTCTGCAATAACCTCTGTATCAGCTGTGTAAGCAGCGTCTGTGTCAACGTCTGCCTTATAGCTTGTGAGTGTTTCGCCGTTAACTGTGAATGTAGCTGTATCAAATACGTGGAGTGTGCCGTCAGCAAGCTTTGCCTTTGCGTCTGCAATTGCTTGAGCTGTGCCGGGAGCAGCAGCCTTGTCGTTGATTTCGCTGAGCTCAACAGCACCTGCTTCGAGACCCTTACACCAGTCAGCAGCAATAGCTTCGCCGTTGGCTACGCAGTTAATCATATACTCGAAGTAGGGAACCCAGTTGATTCTGGAGGAGATGATGAAGGTGTTGGGGCAGGCTGCAACTGTGCTGCCGTTGTAGGAAACGTTGGGAACACCCTTTGTTTCACAGGCTGTGGGAGCACCCATGGAGTCAGCGTGCTGGCTGATGAGCTTACAGCCGTTGGAGAGGAGCTTTTCAGCAGCTTCCTTCTCAGCCATTTCGTCGTACCAGCTGCCTGTGAACTGAACTTCCATAGTAACAGTCGGGCATACGGACTTTGCGCCGAGATAGAAGGATGTGTAACCGGAGATAACCTCTGCGTATGTGAAAGCACCGACGTAACCCATCTTTGCTTCCTCTGCTGTGAACTGACCTGCTTCGATCATTTCGTTGAGCTTGAGGCCTGCAGCAACACCTGCAAGGTAACGGCCCTCGTAAATGGAAGCGAAAGCGTTGTGGTAGTTAGCAAGGTTTTCTGTGTGAGCCATTGTGCCTGTAGCGTGGCAGAACTGTACGTCCGGATATTCCTTTGCAGCCTGAATCATGTACTGCTCGTGGCCGAAGCTGTCTGCGAAAACGATGTCGCAGCCACGGTCTGCAAGGTCAACAGCTGCTTCGTAGCAGTCGTTGCTCTCGGGGATGTTAACCTTTTCGACAATCTCTACACCAAGCTTTGCGCAAGCTTCTCTTGCAGCCTTGATGAAGTTGAGGTCGTAGGTTGAGTTTTCATCGTGAAGGAAGATGAAACCAACCTTGAGGTTAGCGAGGTCGGACTCGCCTGCGGGCTGAGTTGTCTGGTTTTCGTCGCCTGAACCGCCGCAAGCAGCAAAGCAGAAGAGCATCGCAACTGCTGTAAGCAGGGCCAGGAGCTTTGTGAACTTTTTCATGGTTTTCTACCTCCGAAAAAATTTTTAATCAGCCGATTGCAATCTTAAACCGCAGCCGGACTTATTAACACAAAGATTATAAGACAATTTTCTATTTAAATCAAGATTTTTATTATTAATAATATGTAGAAAAAATTTTTGTTACTTTTGACAAAGAATAAAACTTTCTGCTTGTGGGAAAATACGAGTGATAAAATACAGTTTGTCAAAGACAAACAATGCAAAATGCTAAGTGCAAAATGCAAAATTGTGGGAGGGCTTTGCCCTCACCCGATTGTATATTATGCTTCACTTTTACTTTGTATAAAATCGGAGCGAAGCGACCCTTAACTTTGCACTTTGCACTTTGCATTTTGCACTTTGCATTTTGCACTCATATCGATTAACCGTAAATTAAAGCCATCGAAAGGAAATGACTATGCAATCCCTCTGCTTCTACGACACAAAGCCCTACGACAGGACTTATTTTGACCGCTACAAATCCGCTTACGGGTTTGAAATTGACTACTTTGAAACGAAATTGAGCCCGAAAACAGCCGTGCTTGCAAAAAGAAAAAGTGCGGCAATCGCCTTTGTCAACGACGATTTGTCCGCCAAGACAATAAAGGCTCTTTACGACTGCGGCATACACTGCGTTGCCCTGCGCTGTGCAGGCTTCAACAACGTTGATTTGGAGGCGGCAAAGGGAAAAATCCGCTTCTTCCGTGTGCCCGATTACTCGCCCTATGCCGTTGCCGAGCACTCGGTTGCGATGCTTCTCACACTCAACCGCAAAACTCACAAGGCGTATCTGCGCACAAGGGATTTCAATTTTTCGCTCAACGGCTTTGTCGGCTTCGACCTTTACGGAAAGACTGTCGGAATTATCGGCACGGGCAAAATCGGGCTTGCTCTTGCCAATATCTGCAACGGCTTCGGTATGAAAGTTTTAGCCTACGACCCCGTGCGCAGGGACTGTCCGTACATTGAATATGTCGGGCTCGAAGAGCTGCTAAACCGCAGCGATATCGTGTCACTCCACTGTCCTCTGACCAAGGCGACACGTCACATTATCTGCCGCCGCACGCTTGAATTTATGAAGCCGAACGCAATAATCGTAAACACCTCAAGAGGTGCGCTCATTGACAGCGAAGCGTTGCTCGACGCACTCATTTCAGAGCGGCTGGGCGGTGCGTGCCTTGATGTTTACGAGGAGGAAACCTCACTCTTTTATGAGGATTTTTCCAACCACATTGTGCGTGACGATATCCTTGCACGGCTGATTTCCCTGCCCAACGTGCTCGTTACCTCACACCAGGCTTTCCTCACCCACGATGCCCTTTCCGCAATTGCACAGACCACCCTGCAGAACATCAGCGATTTCCTTGCAGGACGCAAAAACCCGAATGAAATAGAAAATTGAGAAAGTCCCCCTTACAGGTGTTTTTTTGCCGTCTACAGTCCGCTTTTTGGTACTGTGAACGGCAATTTTTGTGAACATTTGTGTTGACAAACGCAAAAAACGTGCTATAATCATAGGTGTAAAGAACAAACGTTCCCAATTTGTTCGACAGAAAAACAACCGTTCGCAAAGCGTTTTAAAAAAGAAAGGAAGATTAAATATGTTAGCAACAATCATCGAAATCGCTCTCGTTACACTCGTTCTCATCGGCATAGTCAAGGAAGAAAAGCTCATTGCTTTTGAAGATAAAATTCTCGACAAGGCTGCCGAATCCATTGCAAAGGTTATCGTTGCACGCAGAAGAAAGCAGCTCGAAGCCGAGCGCAACGAAAGAGCACAGCGCACAGCCCAAATCCGCCGCAGCAAAATGCACCTCGTTGAGGACGCACCGGCAACAAACGATTATGACTTATCCCTTTTCATAGCTTGAATTCTCCCATATAACACCCATTCTTAATAGGAACCCCCCGGCTTAGCCGGGGGTTCTTCATATGCGGGCAAAGCCCTTCCTATACTGGCAACGCCTGGAGGCGCACCCTACGACTACCAACCGCAAAGGTTTGTTACTTACTTACCCGTAAACGGGTCTGTGTAT
>JAFXBF010000013.1 GCA_017516745.1 Clostridia bacterium | reverse complement strand
TGTCATTCATTTGAATGTCCTCCTTTTGGTTTTTGTGCAGTTGGTAGCCGCACTTCTATTTTACCAAAAGGAGTTTTATTTTTCACTCACCGCTTAAGCTTTTTTGAACCCCTGGCACAGCCAGGGGTTTTCATATACAAACAAAAATCCGTCCACTTTCGTGAACGGATTTTCGCTTGGTGACCCATCGGAGATTCGAACTCCGGACACCTTGATTAAAAGTCAAGTGCTCTACCGACTGAGCTAATGGATCAAGCCGTGTCCGATAAAGTTCGGACACTTAAAGTATATTATATTAAAATCTGCAATTTGTCAAGTGTTTTTTTACAAATTAACACTTTCATATTGTACTAACTGCTGTGCTGTGCCTAAATCGGGCTTGATTTTGCCTGCCACAAGGGCTGTCAGTGCTGCGCCGAAGGCTGCTTCCTCACGGTTAAGAGGTATAGCCATTTCACAGCCCAGAGCCTTTGAAAAACGCTTCCGGAGCGGCAAATTCTTGCGCAGACCGTTACCCGAGCCGACAAGCGATTTAATTTCGCAGTCTGTTGAAGAAATCATATCGGTAATTTCGCTCACCATACCGCCGAGAAAGCCGTTCATAAGCTGAACGGGTGTGAAATTGTCAATGCCGAGGTTTTTGATTTCGCCACGCAGTGTCGGGTCCTCTCTTGTACCGCAGAGCTTTGTGGAAATTTGCAGGCTATCCTCGTTTTCACCCGTTTCAAGGGCTCTGTCCATAGCCTTGTAAATGTTTTCACACTTTTCACCGCTTATCATTTCATAAACAGCGCTGAAAAGTGATGCAACTGCGGCAAAGGCTCTGCCGCCGCAAAGCGAACAGCCGACAAGAATTTTCTTGCCCTCGCCAAGCGGTCTTATTTCAATGCCTGCAGGGACTTTTTCAAGTTCGGTCAGCATAGAAATCTGTCCGCCCGTACCCATATTAACAAGTGCACAGCCGTCCATATCTTTTACAGAACCGATAAAGCTCGCCTGATTGTCGCCTATAGCACAGCAAACAGGCACACCCTTATATTCTCCCACAGCCTCGTACTTATCCGTAACCTCGGGGAAGAAGGAATAATCAAGCCCTGCCTTTTCGATTGCCGCTTTGTCAAAACAGCCGTTTTTCAAATCAAAAAGACCGAAGGAAGCGGCATCGGAGGTGTGCATAAGGGGCTTATTTCTGCCTGTGAGCACCATTGCAGCATAATCGTGAATTGTGCAGAAGGTTACGGCTTTTTCGGGCACAAGGCTGTTTTTGCTGTGGTAATAATAAGTTGTGCCGCCGAAGCCGCTTGCCGCAGCGTAGCCGGTAATATCGCTTAAATTTTTAGCATAGTTGCTGTCGCCGAGTTTTTCGTTGCCGCTGCCGTCCTGCCAGGTGTAAAGGGGACTTACGGCCTTGCCCTCGTTATCCAAATAAACAATGCCGTGCATTTGTCCCGTTATACCTACAGCACAAACGGGCGAAAACTCGTTGAAAAGATTTTGAGCAAGTGCAGTTACCTTTTCAATAATTTTTTCCGGCGACTGAATTTTTTCAAACGGCTTTCCGTCAATAAAGCTGTCGTTGGGCAGGGTAACCGATTTTAAGAGTCTGCCGTTTTCGGCATCAACAGCAATTCCGCAGATTGTGGTTGTGCCTATATCAAGACCGATTACGTTCATATTTTTTTATCCTCAGATTTTTGTGGATTCAAGGTCAAGACGAGTGATGATATCGTTCTGAATTGCAGGGGAAAGGTCGAGGAAGTTTACGAATGTGCCGTGAATACGCATAATGTAAACACCGCTCGGGGCATATTTTTCGGGCTCGGCAAGCACCTTGCGCAGTGTATCGGGTGTTGTGATGTTGAAGTAGAGATAAGAGGGTGAAAGATTTTCATTTTTCTCGTTAAAGAAGATGGGCTTGAGAATTTTTTCGCCGAATTCTTCACCCTTTTCCTCATAATCCGCACCCTTGAAATATTTCGGGTCGATACCCAGGTGTGAAGCGTAGCCGCCGTTGAATTTGCCGTAGGGCAGCTTCATAGCGGAAAGTGTTCTGAAGCCAAGGCCGTTTCCTGCCTCACCGTAAAGCGGGTCAACACCGTAGCCGAGCATATCACGGCTCAATCTGCCGTCGGGTGTTGCGCCAACCCAGTAGCCGTAAAGAAGGTGTGTTGACGGGCTGGACCAGTCAGCACGGAAATGATTGCCGAGATAGTTTTCAAGATTTCTTACTATATCGGAAATCTTGTCTGCAATTTCAGCCGCCTCGTTGTCAACGCTTTCGATGCCGTTGCCGAATTTTGGTGCTGACTTAAGGAAATCACGAAGCTCATCGAAGCCTGCAAAGTTTGCCTTAATTGCTTCAATCAGCTTATCACAGTCCTCGGGTCTTTCGGCAAGAAGCTTGTCAATAGCCATAAAGGAGTCGGCAATAACGGAAAGACCGTGGATAAGACAGCCGCTGCCGTTGTACTTAGTTCCCTGCTTTGAGGGGTGGCGTGTATCAATACCGCTTTCACAGCCGCCCATAAAAGCACTCAAGAAGGGTACACGAAGGTGAGAAAGCGCAAGGGAGGCACCGTTTGCGGCGTCTGCCATTTCCTGTGCAAACTTTTCTGCGTTTTTATAGAATGCCTCTCTGATATTTTCAAGCAGAGTTTTTGTGTCGGGATATTCAACAAATGTGCCGATTTCTTCGCCTGTAATTGTTGATTTACCGCCCGTGAGGGTGAGTTCAAGGATTTTCGGCAGGTTAAACCAGCTGTTTGTGGTGTTGCCGTTGTCCTGACCCATAATCAGCGGCTCCTGACAGCCTGCAACGGAGTAATCAGGCAGGTCTTTTTCGTCAACTCCGCCGCCCTTGAGTGCTTCAAATACTGTATCGTCGTTAAAGAAAGAGGGAGTGAGCACACCGGGTGTAAACATAAATTTACCCATCTCTTTATAGAGCTTTGCCGGTGTGTTCTTGTGAAGCTTAACGCTAAGAATGGGCTGAGGCAGGTTCATATCGTAGTATGCGTCCATAATCGCATAGCTCATCTCGTTTGTAAGGTCGTTGCCGTCAACATCTCTGCCGCTGACAAGAACGTTCTGAGAAATTGCCCAGCTTCTGTCGCCGACGTTGAAGAAAACAAGGAAGTGGCGGAAAAGCTCTGCCGCTTCTTCTCTTGTTTCGCCGGACATTGCTCTGTAGGGCTCAAAAATTCTGTCCGCATTACCTACTGAAAATGCAAACGGATTGGGAGCCTGCTCAAGAGTCATAACCTCCCACAGAAGAAGGAAGGACTGGATAGCCTCGTAAAGGCTTTCTGCGCCGTAAGCAGGAACTTTACGAAGTGTTTTTTCCATTACTTCAAGCTGTGCAGCTCTTTCAGGTGTAGCTGTCTTTTTCTGCTCAGCAGCTATATCGGCATATCTGTTTGCAAGGACTATTGTTGCCTCAAGAACAATTTTAATTGCCTCAAAGGTGTCCTTCTTTTCTTCGTCTGCTTCGGCAGCAATTTTTTTATCAAGGTCAGCAATAATGCTCTTCAGACCAACCTTGATTGCTGTGCGGAAATCGGGAATAAGGTGACCCGTTACCTGTTCAATGAAGAAGGCAACCTCACCCGTGTATTTTGTGTACTTATCGTAAACCGCACTCAAGTCACGAACATAATCGCCCTTCTTTGTGCGCTCACGCATAAGGTTAATTCTTTCTGCCGTGAATTCTTCGTTGGGCTCGATATCGCCGAAAACAGCAGTCGGGTCACAGTAGCCCGAAAAGGTTTCAACCTGAAAAGCAGGGTTGATAAGAGCATAGCTTCTTGCAAAGGAATCGCTCTGTGTTCCTGCAAAAACGTTGTTAACGCTTATTGAAAGCGGCAGCTTATGTAAAATATTTTCAAGCTCCTTTGCCGCCATCATTTCTTCGCTGATATTTGAGTGGTCAAAGCCCGTTGCCTCAAAAGCAAGCTCACGGGCCATAAACCAGCCGTCAAGCCTCTTTTTTGCTCTTTCCTCACGGAACAGCTTTTTTGCCTTTTGAGTAATTTCGCCATTTGCGTAAATATTTGTCACTTTCATTTTATATTTACCCTCCGTTCAGGTTTTAATCAGCGTAAAGCCGTTTGATTTTAATATATCGCAGAAATTTTCAAACTCCTCGTCGTCAACAAAGGCGTTTTCCATTGTGTATTCCATATTGTTCTGCTTCCACTTGTCCTTTCCGTATTCGTGATAGCGCAGAATTTCAATGCTTAATTTTTCTTTATAATTTTTCAAAATCTCCGCAAAGTTTTCCGCATCCTCCACACTTGAATTAAAGCCGTGTATAAGCGGAATACGAAGCAGGGGATTTTTATTTTTTTCACAGGCAGCAGCAATATTTTTTATTACTGTTTCATTGCCGACACCTGTAAACTCTTTCAGCTTTTCCGAATTATGGTGCTTAAAATCCATTATAAGAAAATCAATAAATTCAAAAAGCTCGGGCAGCCTCACGCTTGTTCCGTTTGTTTCAATTGCCGTGTTTATTTTATTTTCTTTCAGTAAAACAAGTGCTTCTTTCAGCGCATCAAACTGCACGGTAGGCTCACCGCCCGTAAAGGTAACACCGCCGCCGTCAAAAAACATCATTTCAGCTTTTACTGCTTCATTTATCAAATCGGAAACTAAAGTTTCAATACCGCCGCAAAGTGCCATACTTTCGGGGTTAGAGCACCACGGGCAATGCAGATTACAGCCCTGTAAATGGTAAACAAGGCGGTTGCCGGGACCGTCCTGCGAATAGTTAAAACCCTTCTGCAATATTCTAATATTCATCCCGACACCTTCTCTCCCATTTTAATCTAATTATAATTTTATCACAGACTTTTTTTTCCGTCAATGCGATAAAAAAATAATATAAAAAAAGCCGCTATGAAAATTTATATTTCATAACAGCTTTAAAATCTTATTTCTCTTTTACAACAATATTCATAAACGACATACCTATCGTATCACCAACGTGTAGCTTTTTGCCACGCTGTGTGCAAACCTCGCCGTTTACCTTAATTTCTCCGTCCTGAATTATAACCTTTGCGTGGCCGCCGCTTTGAACGGCATCGGCAAGCTTCAAAGCTGAATCAAGGCGGATAAATTCCGTATCAATAAATATTTCCTTAACAGGTTTTTCTTTAACTCTAACATTAATTTTCATATATATCAGTCTTTCTTAAGTCGCATGGGAAGAATAAGGAAGAGAAAACTGTCGCCATCTGTCGGCAAAATAAGGATAGGTGCTGAGCCGGAATTAAGCTCAATTTTAACCTCGTCAGCATCACATGCACGAAGTGCATCAAGCAGCAGCTTATTATTAAAACCGATTTCAACTCTCGGGCCTTCATATTCACAGGCAAATGAATCGTTAGCCGTACCGAGAGCGGTGATAGATGAAATTCTGACAATCTTGTCGTCAAAAATAAATCTGACGGGGCTCTTGAATTTATCCGTAATGATAAGAGAGGTTCTGTCTATACTCTCAATCATTTCTCTGGTGTTGACCTTTGCCGTTGAAGCACAGGAAGTGGGGATAGCGTTTTTATAATTGAGAAAATCGCCGTCAAGCAGACGGGAAACAATCTGATAATTGCCGATTTCAAAAATTATATGTCTCTTACCTACACCAAGAGAAACCGTGTCCTCATCATCGTTTATAAGCTTGATAACCTCGTTAAGTGTCTTTGCAGGAACAACAAAGCTGAGCTCTTCGCCCATATAATTTATTGTTTCCGTTCTCATTGCAAGCCTGTGGCCGTCAACAGCTACAAGGCGGATGAGATTGGAAGCAATTTCAAACTTAACACCCGTGTGAACAATCTTGCTATCCTCGGTTGAAACGGCAAAAATAGTTTGTCTTACCATATCCTTGAGCATTTTCTGTTCAACAACTACCGGATAACCGCCGCTGACGGTCGGAAGCTCTGGGAATTCGTTGCCGTCAATACCGATAAGGGAATATTCAGCCTCGCCGCCACGGATGGTAGCAAGCAGTCTTTCATCTGTTTCGATATAAACCTGGTCGCCGGGAATTTTTCTGACGATATCGCAGAGAATTTTTGCGTTGAGAATAATAGCTCCCTGTTCAGCAACACGGCAGGGAATTGAGGTTGAAATACCGACTTCAAGGTCGTAGCCTGTCAGCAGAAGCTCGTTGCCGATAGCCTTAATCAGAATACCTTCGATTGCAGGAATTGTCGTCTTCGTGGAAACAGCACGCTGCACGTTAAGGCAGGCTTCTCTCAGCACGGAGGTATCGCAGTAAATTTTCATTGTGTTAACCCCTTTTCGTAGCCGCCATATTTGCGGCCTATTTGAAAAATAGTATAAATAACATATATAATTATTCAGTAGTAGTAGTAGAGCACGTGGATTTTATGGAAAACTCCGAAAATCCTTGGCGCTCTAAGCAAAGCGGCATTTTTACTTCGTGAATTTCTTATGAAAAGTTTTTTACACTTTCCACGGGAAAACCTTACCTGTGGGTTGAGTGGAAAATTCCGTGTGGAATGTGGAGAAAAATAAGGAAAAGTCGCAAGGCGACACCAACTACGCAAAGCAGGCTCAATTAATGATAAAAGTAATTCGCCCGGTAAATTTACGCAGATAAAAATACCACTATTTAAACTAATATATCATATTTTTAAAGATTTTTAAAGATTTTTTCTAAAAAAAATTAGGAATTATGAATTTAAAATTAAAAATAAAAGGGAAAACCTTTATTAATTTCTAATTCTGCATTCCTAATTCCTAATTAATTATATAAAGTTAATAATCCGCCGTTGAAGAAACTTAAAAAAATATCTGCTTTTAAATAGGCGGCATTGGATGCAACGTCACGTTGCCTTTACATTTTTCATTATATCTGCAATGATAGTTTTAAGAGAATAGTTGTTGTCACGGTCGTTTCCTATTTTCTTTACGGCATACATAACCGATGAATGGTCGGTCAGACCGAAAACCTCTGCAACCTTTTTGTTGGTAAGAGGAGTCATCTCTCTTATAATATACATTGCAACGTGTCTGGGATAGGTAAATTTTGCGTCGTGCTTCTTGCTCTTGATATCGGAAACCTGCACACCGTAGGTGCGTGCAACCTCGTCAATAATCTTATCAATAAGCACGGGTGTGGGGTCGCCCTCGCTGAAAATGTCACGGATAGCCATTTGTGCCGTTGCCATATTGGGCTCGGAGCCGTGAAGAGCAATCTGAGCCTGCATATTTTTGACAGCACCCTCAAGCTGACGGATATTACTCTTTATTTTTTCAGCAATAAAAAGAGCAACCGTGTCAGGCAGGTCAATATTGAGTGACTTTGCCTTGCTCTTTACAATTGCAACACGTGTTTCAACATCGGGCGGCTGAATGTCGGCAATAAGTCCGCTTTCAAAGCGGTTGCGCAGTCTTTCCTCAAGCGTTGCCATTTCCTTGGGCGGACGGTCGGAAGTGAGAACAATCTGGCTCTTAGCTTTTACAAGTGTGTCGAAAGTGTGGAAAAATTCAAGCTCTGTTGAAGTTTTACCGGCAATAAACTGAACGTCGTCAACAAGCAGAATATCTGCGTTGCGGTACTTGTTATGGAAAACGGAAGTATCACGCTTATTCTGCAGGTAATCAATAAGCTCGTTCATAAAATCCTCGCTGCGCACATAAATAATGTGAGCATCGGGATTGTTCTTGCGTATTTCAACACAGATTGCGTTAAGCAGGTGAGTTTTACCAAGACCCGAATTACCGTGAATAAACAGCGGATTATATGTATGACCCGGGTCGGTCGCTACAGCAAGGGCTGCAGCATGGGCAAACTTGTTGGAATCACCGACTATGAAGTTGTCAAAGTTATATTCGTTGCTTTCACCGAGCTTAATTGCCTTGGGCTCGGACTTTTTGGGCTTTTCAGCCTCACCCTGAATGCAGACTCTGACCTTAAAGCCCATTACCTTTTCAAAGCACTCGCCTATAAGGTCATAAAACTTCTCGTTGAGAATTTTGCAGCGGAAGGGGTCGTCAGTCAGTACAACGGTTTCGCCGTCAAAAGTGTCCAGTTTAAGGTTTTCAAACCAAACTGCATAGATAGTTTCAGAGGTGTTACGCCTGATTTCGGCCTTAACACCTTCCCATAATTCATATACTAAATCCATTTCAATCCTCGTATCTTTCCCAGCAGCCGCCCCGAATTGGGCGACATAACCGCAGTTTAAATAATATTCATTGTATGGTTTATTGTTTTTACCGTAAATACCATATGAGTATACCATATTTTCTTCTCCTTTTCAACTTGCGTAAATATGGAAAGGTTTTTACAACATCTTGGTTTAACAATTAAAAACCTCTCCCACACATAGTGGGTACAGCCCGTTTTTTTACGCAAAAAGGTTGAAAAAATGAGAAAAAATTGCAAAAAAAATTAAAAAAATTTATTTACCTGTTTTTTGTTACTTTTGACGAATTTCAATTGCCTCAATTAATTATGATATTTTCAGGAAAGTGTCAGTGCACGAGAAAAGCAGAATATTAATATTCAGGGTTTGTGACGTTGCATCCAATGACGCCTATTATAAAGTTTAATAAATCATATAAATACATAAACGGCGGATTTGAAACTTTATAATAAAATATTATATACCATACATTTCAATTTTTCATAAAAAAAACAGCTCCGTTCAAATGAACAGAGCTATAAATTGTAAAATAATTCCTAATTATTCTGCCGCAACTGCTTCGGGGGCTGCTTCTTCTTCAGCCTGGGCGGAGTAGTCGGGGATTTCCTTATACTTGACAACGATGGGGTTCTTGACAAGCAGAGCGTTGAGGACGATAACCGGAACATGGAGAGCCATTGTTACGAAGATACCGAAGCCGATGCTTGCAGTAATCATTGACGGGAAAACAGCGTTGATTGAAGAACCGAATACGCTGAATGTTGCGCAGGCGCCGACAAGAAGAAGAACGGAAAGAACGCTGACAACGATGTTCTTCTTGCAGGAGGATGCCTTTGAGGAGCAGAAGCATCTGGCGAAATTGAGAATGCCCATAACAATAGAGAGTGCAAGAAGCACGATTGAAAGAGCAAACATAAGCACGGATGTGCCGAGAACGGGAGAGCCGATACCCTCGAGAATAAGGTTGACGTCAAACAGCTCCATAAAGTAGTCCATAACGAGTGTGAGGATATTTACGCTGACATCCTTTGCGGCCATATAGGGACCTTCTGCAATAGAAATCTTTGCAAGGGGAAGGAAAAGACCGGCAACGGGGATTATTGCAAGAATAAGTCTTGCTATCTGGCGCTTGCCGCCAATGCAGGAAGCCTTGAAGCGGTCAAGACCCTTCTGGAATTTGGCATGCTCTGCCTCTGCTTTTTCGGCATCCTTGAGAAGGCTTTCCTCCATGCCGTAGTATACCATATTGACGCCGCACTTGGGACACTCGGGACGCCAGTCGGTTAATTTAAGGTGGGCATTACACTTAGGACAATTTGCCATGATGTTTCCTCCGTTTTTATGGATTTTATGTGCACACGGGCACAATAATATTCTTAATTGTTATATATAATAACATACTTATTTTCCAAAATCAATAACTTTTTATGTAAAATTATTATAAATCAGACAATAAACCCTCCGTCAACGCTCAAAATCTGCCCTGTGACAAAAGAAGCGTCCTGAGTTGCCAAAAAAACAACCGCATTTGCAATTTCTTCGGGTATGCCTATTCTACAAAGAGGAGTTTCGTCGGCTAAAACGGACATATCTTCCGCAGAAAGGTTAGCGTTCATCTTTGTATCAACCACTCCGGGTGCAACGCAATTGACCCTTATATTGCTCGGGCCTACCTCTTTTGCAAGTGCCTTTGTAAAGCCTGTCAACGCTGCCTTGCTTGCGGAGTAGAGCACCTCACACGAAGCGCCGCTTATACCCCACATCGAGGAAATGTTGACTATGCTGCCCGAATGTGCAGCTATCATATCCTTCAGCGCCTCACGGCTGCAGTTAATCGCACTTAAAACGTTTGCGCTGAAAATAAAATCGTAATCACTTTGTGTTGTGTCGGTGAAAAGCTTCTGCTGTGCAACGCCGGCGTTGTTGACGAGTATTTCAACCGCACCGAGTGTGCTTCTTATTTCGGCAAACATAGCCTTAACCTGTGCTTCATCGCTTAAATCCGCACAAACACAACAGGCCTCACAGCCTTTACTGCGAAGCTCGTTTGTAAGTTGTTCTGCCGCCTCTTTATTTTTGTGGCAATGGACGGCAACCTTGTAACCCTTGTCGGCAAAAAGCCGTGCACAGGCGCTGCCGATGCCGCCGGAAGCGCCTGTGACCAGAACTGTTTTATTCATTTGTTTACATCATACCGCCGAAGCTGCCTGCGAAACCGCCGAGGAAGGTCTTCATACTGTCCTCTGTAAGAGGCTTATAGCCCTTGGGTACACTGAAAATATTGCTGTCCACTTTAGAGGAACACTCTGAAACTTTGAAAATCGTAGCCTCACCGTCTGCTGTAATCATTTCGATTCTCTTGAGTTCTTTTTTGCTGTTAAAGTAGTACTTGTTTGTGTTGGTAGAGTCTTTGTACTCTTCGCAGATGTAGGAGTTACCTTTGATTGTAACCTTACTTGTGCTTACATAGTCCATTGTGTCTGAACCAATGCTTTTCCAGAGGTTGAAATCGGTATCAATAAGATCGGAAGCATCTTCGCCTGAATCAACTGTATAGTAATACTTCTGTGAGGGGAAAATCAAGTGCATTTTGCTGCCTGCATATACCATACGAATTCTCAGTGCTACGCCTATTGAAAATTCAAACGCCATATTGTTGCCGCTGAGATACATTTTTACAGGCATACCTGTTTCAAAGCCAAGCATTTCACCCGTAACGATTGTTGCATTGATGTAGAACTGCTTGCTGTTTTTGGAATCCGTAAGGACTTTTTTCATAAGGGGCTCTTTCGGCTTGCCGTCGCTGCCCATTTCAACCTCGATGATTGTACCCTCGGGGAAGGTTACGTCCTCATAGGTTGTGGTTGCTTCAACGGAGCTGCCCTCACTTGAAGGCTCAGAAGCGTTGGTGTTTTCCTGCTTGCCGTTGGTGGTTTCGGCTGTTGAAGGCTCGTAGGGTTTGGTAACGGTTACAACCGTTGTGAGTACCTCTGTCTTGACTTCGGTGACAACCTCGGTCTTGCCTTCCTTGTCCGTTACGGCTTCACCCTGCTTGTCTGTAACAACCTCGGAAACAATTTCGGTAACGATTTCCGTTGCGATTTCGGTTACTTCCTCGTAAACCTGGCCGTCCGCACCGATAACGGTGGGGTTTTCAGGCTGCTCGGGCTCTTTTTCGCCGCAGGCGGCAAAAACAACGAGCATTACCGCAAGTGCGGCAAGGATTGCAAATATGTTTCTTTTTTTCATTTCTTATTTATCCTCCTTAAAGATAAAAGGTAATTTTATAATAGTTTATTTTTTATCAAAAAGTCAAGCGATACAGTCAACTGTTAATATTTGTCACGCAAAACTTTTCTTTTTTGCAACAAGTCTGACACATTATTCGTCGTCCCTGTTCTGCCATCTGCCTATTCTGCGCCTTTCTTCCTCTTCCTCCTCGTCTTTTTCAACGGGGCGGATTTCTACCTTAAGCTTGCCTATGCGTTTGTCTTCAAGGTTGAGGATGGTGAAGTGCAGGTTTTCGTAGTCGAGCTCGTTCATTTCGCCGTCCTTGGGCAAATAGCCGAGAAGGCTTATTACAAAGCCGCCTATCGTGTCGTATTCATCCTCGGGCAGGTCAACGCCTACGTGCTCGTTAACCTCGTCAATGGAAGTAGTGCCGTCAACGGTGAAGGTGGTTTCGTCAATAACGGAAAATTCCTCTTCCTCGTTGTCGTATTCGTCCTGAATATTGCCGACGATGGACTCAACAAGGTCTTCGAGAGTAACAATACCTGCCGTGCCGCCGTATTCGTCAACAACAACAGCCATCTGTGTTCTGCGTGCCGTCATTTCCTTGAAAAGCAGACCGCATTTCATACTTTCGGGCACGAAGAAGGGCTCACGCATAACCTTGCGCAGGCTTTCCTGCTTGGGCAGAGAAGAGCCGATATAGCCGATAAGGTCTTTAATGTAGACTATGCCGATAATCTTGTCAAGGCTTTCCTCGTAGACGGGAATTCTTGAATAGCCTTCCTTGTAGGCAATTTCAACAACCTCCTGAACAGGGTCGCTGACCTCAACGGCGGAAACCTCTGTGCGGTGGGTCATAATATCGCCTGCATCAATGTCGTCAAACTCAAAAATGTTGTTAATCATTTCCTTCTGGGCGTCTTCAATAACACCCTTTTCGCCGCCGACATCAACCATCATACGGATTTCTTCTTCCGTAACCTCTTCGGGCTCAGCGTTGGGGTCAATACCCATAACACGCAGTATTGCGTTCATCGAAACGGAAAGCACCTTAACAAAGGGCTTTGTGACCGTAGCCACAACCGTCAGCACGCCCGCAATGCGGAAGGAAATCTTTTCGGGGTTGAACATTGCAACACGCTTGGGTACAAGCTCACCCAGAACAAGGGAGAAATATGATGTGATAAGCGTGATTACAACAAGGCTGAAGCCGTCAATCACACTTGCGGGGATTTTTGTTAGAATTGAAAGCTTTTCCAAGCCGTCGGAAAGCATATCAACAAAGCTCTGCGATGCCGAGGCAGAGGAAAGGAAACCGGCAAGAGTAACGCCGATTTGTATGGTCGATAGGAAATTGCTGGGATTGCTTGTGAGCTTAAGAAGCTTCTTTGCTTTTTTGTTGCCCTCTTGTGCCTGCTTTTCGAGCTTGGCATCATTGAGGGAGATAATGGCGATTTCGCTCATTGCAAAGAACGCATTTATCAGTATAAGCACCAATAAAAGAACTAACTTCAGTATAAGCGAAGTCGCAGGCCCGGGGTCGTCCATAATTCAGACTTTCTCCTTTCAGTTTTGCGGCAAACAAAGTCATAATCCGCCGCCTTTTAATAATTATAATATTAAAACATCTATAACCGATGTATTAACCTATGATTTTTCCTTTTTCAATATAAACACGAGGTACACGCTTGGTGATATCGCAGACGTATTCGTAGTTGAAGCTGCCTGCGGTTTTTGCAAGCTCCTCAACGGTCAGGCACTCCTTGCCGTCAAAGCCGACTATCGTTACCTCGTCACCCTGCTTAACGTCGGGTATATCGGTAACGTCGACCATAAACTGATCCATGCATACTCTGCCCGTAACGGGTGCGGAGTGACCCTTGATAAGCACTCTGCCCTTGTTTGTAAGCAGTCTTGGGTAACAGTCGCCGTAGCCGCAGGGAATAGTGGCAATCAGCGACTCACGCTTTGCCATAAATGCCGCACCGTAGCCGACCGTTGCACCTTCTTCAACCCTTTTGACATAGGCAACGTGGCTCTTAATCTGCATAACGGGTGTTGTCGGCAGGTTTTCAAACCTTACCTCGTCAGAAGGGTCAAGCCCGTAGGTGACAATACCGCAGCGCACCATATCGAAGCAGCCGCCGTCATAGTCCATTGTTGCGGCGGAATTATAGATATGCCTTATCCCGATTTCAATGCCGCAGTCAATAATTTCCTGCGTGAAGGCTTTGAAAAGCTCAATCTGCCTGTTGGCAAAGCTCTTGTCGGCAAAATCCGAACAGGCAAGGTGAGAAAATACGCCTTTTATTTCAATACCGGGCAAGGCGGCAATTTTTTTGATTTCGTCAAGGCTTTCCTTACTCGGATATAAACCTATGCGGTGCATACCCGTGTCGATTTTAATGTGCACGCCTGCTTTTTTGTTAATCGAAACGGCAACGTCACTCAGCTGCTTTGCAGTCGAGTATTCGAAAACAGTAAGGTCAATTTCATTTTTAACTGCCTGCTCAAACAGCTCGGGGAAAGCGTAGCTTAACACGAGTATCGGCTTTTTGCTGCCGCCCTCACGAAGCTGTATGCCTTCCTCAACCGTGGCAACACCGTATGCATAGGCACAGCCGTCCTCAAGAGCCTTTGCTATCGGCACGGCACCGTGGCCGTAAGCATCTGCCTTGAGAATGACCATAACCTTAACCTCGTCACCCACTCTTTTCTGCACAGCGGCAACATTCGAGCGGACAGCATCAAGGTCTATATATGCGCATACTCTGCTGTTGATTTTTGTCAAAATAAAATCCACCTTGTCAACGCAACAGTAAACTGTTGCTTTAAAGAATAAAGAACAAAGAATAAATAATAAATAATAAATCGGGTGTGGGCTTTAGCCCACCCTTTTTTATTCTTTATTCTTTTTTATTTATTATTTCTTCTTTAGCTGCTGAAAGCAGCATCCAATGCTTGCTCGATATCCGCAATGATATCCTCGACATTTTCTATGCCGACGGAAAGGCGGATGAGGTCGGGCGAAACGCCGCACTCAACAAGCTCTGTGTCGCTGAGCTGTCTGTGTGTTGAGGAAGCAGGGTGAAGCACGCAGGTTCTGGCATCGGCAACGTGGGTAACGATAGCGGCGAGCTTAAGTGAATTCATAAACTCCTCTGCCTTTTTTCTGCCGCCCTTTACGCCGAAGGAGATAACACCGCAGGTGCCCTTGGGCATATATTTCTGAACAAGCGGATAGTACTTGTTGTCGGGCAGTGCAGGGTAGTTGACCCATGCAACCTTCTCGTTGTTCTGCAGATACTCGGCAACCTTGAGTGCGTTCGAGCAATGGCGTTCCATACGCAGTGCAAGCGTTTCAAGGCCGAGGTTGAGGTAGTAGGAATTCTGCGGAGCAGGTGTTGAGCCGTAGTCACGCAGAAGCTGTGCAACAATCTTGGTGATGTAGCCTGCCTTGCCGAAATCACGGGTGTAAACTGCGCCGTGGTAGCTTTCGTCGGGCTGTGTGAGGCCGGGGAACTTGTCGTTCTGCTCCCAGTCGAAATTGCCGCTGTCGATAACAGCACCGCCGATGATGTTTGCGTGACCCTCCATATACTTTGTTGTGGAATGGGTTACGATATCGGCGCCGAATTCAAACGGACGGCAGTTAATCGGAGTCGGGAAGGTGTTGTCGATAATAAGCGGAACACCGTGTGAGTGTGCAATTTTTGCAAACTTTTCAATATCGAGAACGTCGAGAGAGGGATTTGCGATTGTTTCGCCGAAAACAGCCTTTGTGTTGGGGCGGAACTGAGCGCAGATTTCTTCCTCGCTTGCATTCGGGTCAACGAATGTGACCTCAATGCCGAGCTTTCTCATTGTAACGTTGAAAAGGTTGAACGTACCGCCGTAAATTGTTGCGGCGGAAATAAAGTGGTCACCTGCGCCGAGGATGTTGATGAGGGAAAAGAAGTTTGCAGCCTGACCCGAAGAAGTCAGAACACCTGCAACGCCGCCCTCAAGCATTGTAATCTTTGCGGCAACCATATCGTTTGTGGGGTTGGCAAGGCGTGTGTACATATAGCCGGGCTCAAGGTCAAACAGCTTTGCCATAGCCTCGCTCGTGTCGTATTTATAGGTTGTGCTCTGGTAAATCGGCAATACTCTCGGCTCGCCGTTCTTGGGCTCGTATGCGCCCTGAACACATTTGGTTTCGATTCTGTAGTTTTCTTTCATTTTAAAAACCTCTTTACTGTTTTAAAGAATAAAGAAGAAATAATAAAGAATAAATAATAAATTTTGGGTGAGGGCGAAGCCCTCCCACAATTATTCATTTTTCATTATTCACTATTCATTATTCATTAATCGTTTATAAAATGGTTGATAAGACTTGGACCGTGTTCCACAAAGTTGCCTGTTGCGGCGGCGGTATTTTCGTTGATTGAGACAACGCCGCTCATTTTCTCGCCCTTCTTGTGGTAAATCATATACGGTACGGGGTCGGAAGCGTGAGTCTTTGTCTTTATCGGTGTGGGGTGGTCGGGAAGTATCATAATCTTGTAGTCGTCATACTTTTCGAGTGCCTCAATAAGCTTGGGCAGTACACGCTTGTCGATAATTTCAATCGAGCGAACCTTGTTTTCGGGCTCGTCACGGTGGCCGCACTCATCGGGTGCTTCAAAGTGAAGGTAAGCAAAATCGCAGCCGTTTTCAAATGCGTCAATAGCCGCCTGTGTCTTGCCCTCAAAGTTGGTGTCGATGTAGCCTGTTGCTCCTTCAACCTCGGGCACCTGCATACCTGCGCAGATACCTATACCCTTAAGAAGATCAACTGCGGAAACGATACAGCCCTGCATGCCGAACTTCTTTTCAAAGTTTTCAAGGCCGGGCTTTCTGCCCTCGCCCCAGAGCCAGATTGAGTTTGCAGGGCGCTTGCCCTCGGCAATTCTTCTCTTGTTAACGGGGTGATCCTTGAGAAGCTCGTAGCTTTCACGCATCATTTTTGTCAGCTTTTCTGCTGTGGAAGCTGTGGAAATATATTCGCCTACAACTCTGCCCGAAATATCGTGGGGCGGAGTCATATTGCCAAGCTCGGTCGTGCCGCCGTGGTGAATAAGGCAGTGGCGGTAGCTGACACCGGGGTAGAAATCAAATTCACCGCCGCCGAAATGCTCCTGCACGGTCTTGATAATTTCTGCGGCATCCTCGCTGGAAATGTCGCCTGCGGAATAGTCCACCATAGTTTTGTCGTCGTAGTTTTCCTCGTCGGAAAGTGTAACAACGTTACAGCGCAGAGCAACGTCGGTGTCACTCATTTCAACGCCGATGCTTACAGCCTCAAGCGGAGAACGACCCGTGTAGCAGTCCTTCGGGTCGTAGCCGAGAACGCTCAGGTTTGCAACGTCGCTGCCGGGTTTTAAGCCGGCGGCAACGGTACGGACAAGACCGACCTCGCCTCTTTTGGCAAGTGAATCGAAAACAGGTTTGTCGGCAACCTCCATCGGGGTTTTGCCGCCCAAGGCATCAACGGGATAGTCCGCCATGCCGTCATAGAGAACAATTGCGTGTTTCATAAAAACTTATCTATCCTTAATATATGAGTATTGTCTTTGGGGATTTCTTAAAATTCAGCGTGTAAAGATTGCGTAGTGATTTTTTCGTCAGAGAAGTTCCAAAAACGCAGGTGATACTTTGTGTATTGCCGAGTATTTTGGGACGATATGGCGGAAAAAGTGCAAGCAAGGTTTATGTGATGAATTTTAAGAGATGCCCTTATTTAAAGTATGCTACACCGGACTCAAATATCTTCTGATCCTTCTCGAACGGAACGTTCTTGTAGAGGTCTGTGCCCTTACGCTCGCTGTGAGCCATTTTGCCGAGAACTCTGCCGTCGGGGCTTGTGATACCTTCGATTGCGAGAACGGAGCCGTTGGGGTTGAAGGGAAGAGCGTCTGCAACCTTGCCGTTGATGTCAACATACTGTGTTGCAATCTGGCCGTTTGCGATAAGCTGTGCAATGTGCTTTTCGTCAGCAACGAAGCGGCCTTCACCGTGTGAAACGGGAACTGCGTGAATATCGCCGGGCTCACACATTGAGAACCACGGGGACTTGACGGAGGTTACACGGGTGTATGCCATGTGGGAGATATGTCTGCCGATTGTGTTGTAGGTAAGTGTGGGTGCATCCTCGGCTGTGTCAACAATCTTGCCGTAGGGAACAAGACCTGTCTTGATAAGTGCCTGGAAGCCGTTACAGATACCGAGCATAAGACCGTCACGCTGTTCAAGCAGAGCGGTTACCGCTTCCTTGACTCTCGGATTCTTAAGAGCGGTTGCAATGAACTTGCCCGAGCCGTCGGGCTCGTCGCCGCCGCTGAAGCCGCCGGGAAGCATAATAATCTGTGAAGCGTTGATAGCCTTTACAAAGGCCTCCATGCTCTGCTCGATATCGGAAGCGGTGAGGTTCTTGATTACAAGAATTTCAGCTTCGGCGCCTGCGTTCTCAAATGCACGGGCTGAATCGTATTCACAGTTTGTGCCGGGGAATACGGGGATAATTACCTTGGGCTTAGCAACCTTGATTGCGGGAGCAGCATTGCTGCGCTGTGTATAGAGTGCAACCTCGTTGCCGCCTGTCGGGCAGGCTGCGTCTGTTGCGAATACACCTTCGAGCTTATCTGTCCATGCTGCGATAAGATCCTGTGTCGGCACTCTTTCGCCGCATACGCTGAAAATAGCATCGTCCTTTGTAACACCGAGGAGCTTGCCGCCTACAGGTGACTCACCCTCGCACTCGATTACGAAGCTGCCGACAAGGGGAGCATACATCTCTCTTCTTGTAACGCCTGCCTCAAACTCGAAGCCCATAAGGTTACCGAATGCCATCTTACAAACGTTTGCGGAAGCGCCGCCTTCCTTGACTACGCCTGCGCTGAGAATTGCGCCCGAAGCAACATTCTCATAAACGCTCTTCATAAGAGCCATAGCCTTGTCCCACTCGGGAAGAAGGCTCTCTTTGTTAACGGGAAGCTCAACAAGGTAAACCTTGCTGCCTGCCTTCTTGAAGGCGGCGGAGGAAACCTTGCTTGCCTTTGCCATTGTTACGGCGAAGGAAACGAGTGTGGGCGGAACATCAAGCTCGTTGAAGGAGCCGGACATACTGTCCTTACCGCCGATTGAGGGAATACCGTACTTGAGCTGTGCGGTGAGAGCGCCGAGAAGGGCTGCCGCAGGCTTGCCCCAACGCTCGGGAACGGCATTGAGTCTTTCAAAATATTCCTGGAATGTAAGTCTTGCCTTTGTCGGGTCTGCACCGATAGCGGCGAGCTTTGCAAGCGACTCCGTTACTGAGTATGCTGCTGCGTGGAACGGGCTCCAGCGGCTGAGTGCCGGAATGAAGCCGTAGCTCATTGCGGTAGCGGAGTCTGTCTTGCCGCCGGGAACGGGCAGCTTTGCGCACATAGCCTCTTCGGGTGTGAGCTGTGTCTTGCCTGCGAAGGGCATATTGACTGTAGCGGCACCGATTGAAGCGTCGAAACGCTCGGAAAGACCAATTTGTGAGCAGACCTCAAGTCTGCCGAGGTTTGTTTCAAGAGCGTCAACGCCGTCCTTGTCTGCAAGAACTGCGGGAACAAGCTCTCTGTAGTTTTTATTTGCGTCAACTGCGGCAATCTTTGCCTGTGCAGTCTGTGTTACGCCGTTTGTGTTGAGGAAAGCACGGCTGATATCAACAATCTTGTCGCCTCTCCAGTGCATTACAAGTCTTGCTTCCTCGCTTACAACGGCAACAACCGTTGCTTCAAGGTTTTCTGTAGCGGCAAGAGCAATGAACTTTTCAACATCCTGAGCTGCAAGAACAACAGCCATACGCTCCTGGGATTCGGAAATTGCAAGCTCTGTTCCGTCAAGACCGTCGTACTTCTTTGTAACCTTGTCAAGCTCAATCTTAAGACCGTCTGCAAGCTCGCCTATAGCAACGCAGACACCTCCTGCGCCGAAGTCGTTACAGCGGCGGATAAGCTTTGCGGCATCGGGGTTGCGGAAAAGACGCTGGAGCTTACGCTCGGTCGGGGGATTACCCTTCTGAACCTCTGCGCCGCAGGTTTCGATTGATTCTGTGTTGTGCGCCTTGGAGGAGCCTGTTGCACCGCCGCAGCCGTCACGGCCTGTACGGCCGCCGAGAAGAACAATGCAGTCGCCGGGCTCGGGAGTGTCACGCTTGACGTTCTCCTTGGGAGATGCGCCGACAACAGCACCGATTTCCATTCTCTTTGCCTTGTAGCCCTCGTCGTAAAGCTCTACGACCTGGCCTGTTGCAAGACCTATCTGGTTACCGTAGGAGGAATAGCCTGCTGCGGCACCGATTGTGATTTTACGCTGGGGAAGCTTACCCTCGAGTGTGTCCTCGAAAGCCTCTGTCGGGTCACCGCTGCCGGTAACACGCATAGCCTGGTAAACATAAGCTCTGCCCGAAAGCGGGTCACGGATTGCACCGCCCAGACAAGTAGCCGCACCGCCGAAGGGCTCGATTTCCGTCGGGTGGTTGTGTGTTTCGTTCTTGAACTGAACAAGCCACTGCTCGTCCTTGCCGTCAACATCAACGGTTACTTCGATTGAGCAGGCGTTGATTTCCTCACTCTCGTCAAGGTCATTGAGAAGACCTGCCTTCTTGATGGACTTTGCACCTATTGTGCCCATATCCATAAGGGTTATGTCCTTTGCCTTGCGGCCTGCGTAAACATCCTCACGTACCTTGAGGTATTCGTTCCATGCAGCCTCAATAACGGGGGAAAGACCGCCCTGCTCAAACTCAACCTTTTCAAGTCTGGTGAGGAAGGTTGTGTGGCGGCAGTGGTCGGACCAGTATGTGTCAATAACCTTGAGCTCTGTAACGCTCGGGTCACGGTTTTCCTGATTTTTGAAATAATCACGGCAGAAGCAAAGGTCAGCCGCAGTCATTGCAAAGCCCATTGTCTTGTGGTAAGCGGCAACCTCGTCGTCGCTCCAGCCGATAAAGTCTGTGATACGCTGAATACCGGCAGGCACCTCGGCAACAATATTGAGGTCGTCGGGCTTTGCCATTGAAGCCTCACGGGATTCAACGGGGTTGATAAGGTAGGCCTTGATTGAGGCGTATTCCTCGTCGGTCAGCTCACCCTCGAAAATGTATACCTTTGCGCTGGCAACAGCAGGCTGCTCGCCGCAGGTAAGAAGGGCAATACACTGTGCCGCAGAGTCCGCACGCTGGTCGTACTGACCGGGCAGATACTCAACCGCAAGACTGCGGCAGTCTGCAGGAATTTCAAGCTCGGAGCAGATTGTGTCTGCATTCGGCTCGGAAAGCACGGCGGAGCAGGCCTTTTCAAACTCCTCGGCCGTAAGACCCTGTACATCGTACCTGTTGATAAGGCGTACACCCTCAAGTGAGAGTATGCCCAGCGTAGAACGGATATCCGAAAGGACACCGCCGGCTTCAACATCGAAGCCCTTTCTTTTTTCGACAAAAATTCTCATAACTTCTTTCACTTTTTATCACCGCACCATTCTTGTAGTTTTGTTGTTTTTAATTTGTGGTTTTTAAAAGTAAATATATTCTTTTATATATTTTGATATTATAGCACATAATTTTAAATAGATAAAGAGTTATTTTTTTTACATTATAAATTTTTGTGAAAATTCGTGCCTGAATTTTTAGTCAAAATTACAAAAATGTTAAAACTTTCATACAAAGGGCTATACAAAACCCGATTTGCGTGGTATAATAACGCAGTTAATAGTGTCAGTATGTGTCTTTGTGAATTTTTCTGACATTTTTCTGCTCGTAAGAGTTTCGTTTTACAAAATTTTTTCAGAAGGGAGCTGCTTTCAGCCGATGGAAAAAATCGTTATTAACGGCGGTACTCCGCTCAGAGGCGAAGTTGAAATAAGCGGCGCAAAAAATGCAGTTGTAGCTATTCTTCCGGCAACCATCCTTGCACAGGATGTCTGCCGTATTGAAAATATACCCGATATAAGCGACGTTTCGATGATGGTTAAAATCCTCACACAGCTCGGTGCAAATGTCAAGATGATTAACCGTTCAACCCTTGAAATCGACACACGCAATATCAATTCCTTTATCGTTCCCAACGAACTGACAAAGCACCTTCGTGCTTCATACTATCTCCTCGGTGCCCTTCTGGGCAGATACAACAGAGCCAAGGTTTCAATGCCCGGCGGCTGCTGGTTCGGTGTCCGCCCGATTGACCTTCACCTTCGTGGTTTCGAGCTTCTGGGCTCCAAGGTTTCAATCGACAACGCTATGGTAAATGTTTCGGCCGATATGCTTGTCGGCTCGGCTATTTATATGGATACCGTTTCCGTAGGCGCTACGGTCAACGTCATGCTTGCCGCAGTCAAGGCAAAGGGCCTTACAATTATTGAAAACGCTGCCCGTGAGCCCCATATTGTTGACCTTGCAAACTTCCTCAACTCAATGGGTGCGGATGTTCGAGGCGCAGGTACGGACGTTATCAAAATCCGTGGTGTGGACGAGCTTCACGGCTGCACCTATTCAATTATTCCCGACCAGATTGAGGCAGGCACATATATGGTTGCCGCCGCCGCAACAAAGGGTGACGTGCTTATCAAAAACGTTATTCCGAAGCACCTTGAGTCAATCACAAAAAAGCTTATTGACTGCGGTGTCGAGGTTGAAGAATTTGACGAGGCGGTCAGGGTAAGCTGCAGCGAAAGACCAATGCGTTGCAATGTCAAGACTATGCCTCACCCCGGCTTCCCGACCGATATGCAGCCGCAGATGACAGTGCTTTTAGCTCTTGCAGACGGTACAAGCATTGTTTCCGAAAGCGTGTGGGACAACCGCTTCAAGTACGTTGACCAGCTTCTGCGTATGGGTGCAAACATCAGCGTAGAGGGCAAGGTTGCCATCGTGCAGGGCGTAGAGCAGTTAAAGGGTGCTCCCGTCGGTGCGGACGACCTTCGTGCAGGTGCGGCTATGCTTATCGCAGGCTTTGCTGCTCACGGTCAGACAGAGATTGAAAATATTTCCCATATCGACCGTGGCTACGAGCGTTTTGTTGAAAAATTCACGGCTCTGGGCGGTGACATCAAGAGGGTGGAATTCCCCGATGACGACGAAACCGCAACCGAAAACGCAGGTTAATTATTATGGCAAGATTCTGTTCACTTTTTTCCTCCAGCAGCGGCAACTGTATCTATGTCGGCCAGCCTGAGGGAGGCATACTCATAGATGTCGGCGTGAGCGCAAAACGCACCGCCGAAACACTTGATTGCATCGGCGTTGATATCCGCAGCGTCGGCGCAATTTTTGTTACCCACGAGCATTCCGACCACGTTGCAGGCATAAAGGTGCTTGCAGGCAGACACAATATCCCCGTTTATTCAAGCGCAGGCACGCTGGACGCAATGGCGCAAAGCGGCATACTCACGGGCAAATTCCCTGCACAGGAAATTTCAATGCAGGGTATGGAGGTCTGCGGTATGCACATCCGTCCGTTTCACACTCCGCACGACAGCCGTGAAAGCCTCGGTTTCACAATCGAAACGGCGGACGGCAACCGTGTTGCAATCGCAACGGATATCGGCACGGTAAACGACGAGGTGCTCCAAAATATCGCCTGCAGTCAGCTCGTTTTGCTTGAATCAAACCACGATATAAGAATGCTGCAGAACAACCCCAACTACCCCTATATGTTAAAGCGGAGAATTCTCTCCGACAAGGGTCACCTTTCCAACGAAGTGTGCGCCAAAACTGCGGCAACCCTTGTTGAAAGCGGCACGACAAGACTGTTTTTAGGTCATTTAAGCAAAGAAAACAACCTGCCCGAGCTTGCTTACCAGACTACGGCGGCGGCACTCAGCGCAAAGGGTATGCAGGAGGGCAGCGACTACATATTAAGAGTTGCAGGTGTCGGCAACCCGAAAATGACGGTGTTTTAAAATGAATGTTACGGTAATCTGCCTTGGTAAGCTCAAAGAAAACTACCTGCGTGAGGCGTGTGCGGAATACGTAAAACGCCTGGGCGCTTTCTGCAAAATAAATATTGTTGAGCTTAACCCCGTAAAGCTTTCCGACAACCCCTCACAGGCGCAGATTGATGCGGCACTTGAAGCGGAGGCGAAGCTCATCACCGAAAAAATCCCCAAGGGTGCGGCGTGCTTTGCAATGTGTATCGAGGGCAAGCAGTACCCCTCCGAAAAATTCAGCACCCTGCTTGAAACCGCAGGTGTTGAGGGCGGCGCAAACGTTGCCTTTATTATTGGCAGCAGCTTCGGCTTGAGTCCTACGGTAAAGCAGATGTGTAAATACAAGCTCTCAATGTCTGAAATGACCTTTCCCCATCAGCTCGCCCGTGTAATGCTGCTTGAGCAGATTTATCGGGCGTTTCAGATTTCCAACGGAGGAAAATATCATAAATAGTTGACAAAACAAACACGAATGAATATAATAAAAATGTAAGGTGTTACCGATAGACGGTTACGCCCTCAAGTTAAGAGATTAAAGAAATAACCGCTTACGCTTGCAGGCCGGCGGTTATTTCTTTTTATGCTCAAGAATTGCAATAAACAATCCTACTATGCCGATAATTACGGCTGAAAACGCAAAAAGGTTTTCGTATGTAACATACTGCATAGGCACCCCTCCTTTCAGAGGGCAAAGAGTGCAACCGCCTACCGTGTTAAGGTAACACCTTACGCATAAATTATATTGAACTGCCGAGAGATTGTCAAGGATAATGCAAACCAAAGTTTACATCTTTTTTTAACAAATGTAAACCCGACTTGCTTGTAATTTACTTTTTGCCGTCGTAAAATTAAGCTAAAGGAACGGAAGAAATTCCAAACACAAAAACAAAGGAGATTTACAAAATGGGAACATCGGTATTATTGGTATTTATTATTCCGTTAATGTTTTTTGAGGTTGGCTTCTCATACCTCACGGGTGCGATTTTCGGCTACCCGACCACCGAAATTGCTCTGCCCTATGACGAAGAAAAGGGCTTGGTCTGGGAGTATGACTGCGTGAACGACCCGAACATTGAGTTGGTAAAAACAAAGGTTGAAAACGGCGAACAGTTTTTTATCTTTGAGGGCAGAGGAAAGATTGATATTGCCGACATTTTCACAAAGAGTGAGGATGAACAGGAAGGCGATATGATGGACCTTGTTTTCACCGACAGAAACGGAAACAAAAAGGTTTATTACGGCTACAACGGCAACAGAACATACGCTCCCGTGTTTTATGCCGCAGAGGACTGCCAGACAATTGATATTACCCTCACCGCACAAAAGGCGAGAAAAAATGCTTCGTGGGAGGTTGCCTTGAACGATGGTTACGTTATTATGAAGAAAACAACCGGCGGAGAAACGGAGAATTTCACAATAATAATCACTCCGGATAACAAGGACGGCACCTATGCCACGTACGGTATGTTTGACGTTGAATTTGCCTACACAAATTCAAGGGGAAAGTATCTTGAAGAAGCAACGGCGGTTTTTGAATTGCAGGACGGTAAGCATAACCTGAAAAGCATCACGTATGAGGACTTCTGGGATAAAATGTTTACGGATTTGAAGCACATTTTAGAAGCTGAATAAAACTCTAATTTGTAAACAAACATAAAAGCTATAAAAAGGTAAATATCTCGAGGGAGAAAAACAATGAAGAAAACTATAAAAAAACTGCTCTGTGTTATTCTTTGTTTCGTGATTTTTTTCACAACCGCAAGCGTAGCCTTTGCGGTGAATGCAGTTCAAGTAGTGATTGATTCAGACATTCTTTCTATGGACAGAGAAGAACTCGCACAGAAATTCTCGGATATGGGGTTAGAAATAATTAAGAAAATTGATAAGATAATTGAAAATGACAGCTCAGGCATTCTCAGGGATGTTGCAATGGTTGCATTCTTTGGCTTCTTTTTTTCAGTATATATTATATCTACGGTTATTATGTTTCCGATAAATTTTACTGGAATGGTTCTGAGTTTGTTCGGTGTCAAAGTTTAATTTTATACAGAATACAAAATAGAAGTATCATTGTAGGGTCGATTCACTTTCTCGGCCGCCGTAAAAGGTATATGACGGTAAATTACGGGCAATTCGTGAATTGTCCCTACTTAATGAATAATTCTAATCGGAGCGAAGCGACCCTTAATTTTGAATTCTGCATTTTGCACTTTGCACTCAAATCCGCAAACTAAATTTTATAAAACATACATAAATTTTAAAAAAGCCCTTTCATTTTCGGTAAATATATGTTATAATTCCACAAAGTGCTTATTTATAAGCAGAAAACTGAAAGGAGTTTTCAGATTATGAAATCCAGAACAATCAAAATTCTCGCTCTCCTTCTCACAGCTTGTGTCTTCCTTGGCGTTACCGCTTGTAACGGTACAGGCGACGATGAAACCACAACAGAGGCTACGACAATCGCAAGTGCAACACCTCTCATGACCGAAAAGGCAGAGGCTCTTGCATACTTCAACGCTCTTATGTCTTCTGTCAAGAACGGCAAGGCTGCTCTCAAATACTCTTCAGATTACAACCCCAACGGCTTTGAGTGTGAAAACGCAACCTTCAAGGCTGCTCTTCCCACAATCGTTAAGCTTATGAAGGACGGCTTCAACGCTGACCTTGGCGCAGAGGTTGCTTACGGCGAGCCTCTTGCAGACATCATCCCCATCAAGAACAGCGCTGCTCCCCTCGTTCTCACAGAGGCTGACATCGTTGACATCGCTGTCAACGCAGAGGCTTTCAGCCGCCAGGCAGAGGAAGAGTCCAAGGCAGCTATGGACGAAAATTACTCCGCAGAGGAAATCATCGTTGACGAGGACGTCCGCAAGATTACAATCACACTTGCCGATTCTGTTGACCCCGCAGCAGGCGAAGGTCTCTTCGGCTCTATCTACAACATTCCCGACAGAGCAAAGATTGCCGAGGAAATGAACAAGGCAAGCGAATATATGACTTACGACGGTACATATTCCGCAAAGTACACAGGCTGCACAATCTATATGGAAATCGACCGTACAACCGACAAGGTTATCAAGGTTGAATTCAACCGCAATATTGAGGTAGAGGTTGAGGTTACAGGTGTCGGCACTCTCGCTTCCATGGGCACAACAAACCTTAAGTTTGTCGTCAACGGCACAGACCGCTACGAGTTCGATTGGACAGACCCCAACGCAACAACAGTTGCTGCAGAATAAGGTATAACAAAAGCTCCGCTTAAATGAAGCGGAGCTTTTTTAGTGCAGAGTGCAGAGTGCAAAATGCAAAGTTGCGGGAGGGCTCCGCCCTCACCCGAATTTTTAAAAAACTATTATCTCATCTTTATTATCTATTATCTTTTATCTTGCATTGATTTTAAATGACATTCAGATAAGAGATAAGAAATAATATTTAATAGATAGTAATTAGAAATCGGAGCGAAGCGACCCTTAATTTTGCACTTTGCATTTTGCATTTTGCACTCAACCAAAGAAGCGGCACGGGGAATTCCGTGCCGCTTCTTTGTTGTATATGAAAACCCCTGGCTGTGCCAGGGGTTCAAAAAAGCTTAAGCGGTGAGTGAAAAATAAAACTCCTTTTGGTAAAATAGAAGTGCGGCTACCAACTGCACAAAAACCAAAAGGAGGACATTCAAATGAATG
>JAFXBF010000012.1 GCA_017516745.1 Clostridia bacterium | reverse complement strand
TTTTCTTATTATCTCTCCGATATCTTTTTTCAGTTTTCCATATATTTCTTTTCTCCTATATTTCGGTGCAAATACTATATGGTACTGACATCTGTATGTTGAGTGTGATAATGTTTTTATTTCGTTGTTTCCATCTTTTTTTATCATGTTTTTAACCTCCTGTATTTTAGTAATGCGGCTGCCAAACCACTTCTATTATACTCGGAGGTTATTTCTTTTTTCTTCGTTTTTGTGGCTTGCCTTTGCTCGCCACTTTTTATTTTTACTAAAGCTTTTTATTCCCCCGGTAGAACCGGGGGTTTTTTCTTTGCTGAAGTGACAAGTAAAAAGCAAACTGGAGCAAAAGTCCAGTTCGCTTTTATGAAAATTTATCTAATTGTAAGTATAAGAGATATGGGGGAGACTAAAAATAAAATACCCTTAAATCATCTAATCGAAGGAGAACAGGATTCATTCCAATACCAGCACCTACATCAATATTGATCCAGGTATCAGTAAATAGAGGCTTGCCTTTATATTCCGGTCCAAACAGAACCGTTGGTGTATGACCAAAGATTACCTTTCTACCGTCTTCATAATATCTCGTATTGAGAGATGGCCTGGTCCAAACTAAATCAAATCGTGAATATTCAAAAAGGGGCTTATCTTCAGTAAAAGATCCCAGTCCACTATGCGTTAAAATATATTTCACTCCACTCACATCAATTTCTTTGTAAAATGGTACTTTCTCAAGAAATCTAAAAATGTGTTTAATCTGCGCATCGGAAAACTGTCTCATCGAATCTATTGTTTCGTATCCGCCATTTGATGTCCAAACACAGTAAGTATTACGTTGCTCACCTTTAAGATCTAAAACAGAAGGGATAGAATCACCATCAAAAAGGAACCTATTGTCGAGAAGCATTGCTTCATGGTTTCCGAGCAACAACGTTACATTTGGCTGCGCCATTATCCATCGAATGAGTTGCATTCCATCCGTACCACGGTCGATACAATCTCCTAAGATGTACAAATGATCATTGAAACCAAACTCGATTTCTTCAAGTTTATTTTGAAGTTTTTTCAACGGATACCCGTGTAAATCTGATGTTACATAAATACTCACTAAAAATGCTCCCCTAAATACATTAGATGCTACATGAAGGAATGTCCTAATCTTTCTAATTCTGTTTCAATCTTAGCAGCAAAATCTTTTGAAAGTCCTGCTTTTTCAATCAAATCAGCTCTATTCAAATGAATTGAACTTACCAACATTCCATGAACTTGTAAAAGTTCGTGTTCAGAATACGAATCCAGTTGTTCTCCTCTATCCTTTATTACTGAATATGCATATTCCAAAAATTCAACCTCCTCATTATTTATTGGAGGCTCGTCAGTATCATCCATAAAGAGCTCTGCGGCATGCAGCCATATGTCTTGGTATAAAATCGCCGCATTCGGATATTTTTTCTCCATTTCTTTAATCAGGTCTGTTCGCAATTTTTTATTTATGACCATTGCATTTGCCCACCCTTATTAATCTACAAAATTGAAATCATCCTTAAATTTATCTTTAAAAATTTCAAAGACAGCGTTTAGAACAGATTCATCATCTACACTTGCATACGCTTCCGTATCTTCATCATCGGTATCTTCAAGCTTTAAAATCACAACTTCGCCGGCTTCATTTGATTCGTCACAAGGCAGAAGCACAACAAACTCCTCACCCTGGTATTCTATGAGGTCTAAGAATTCGAACTCCACCTCGTTTCCTGCTTCGTCGTTTAAAACAATTCTATTATCAAGATCCTCACCCAACTCTTTTAATTCTTCATCTTCAAAAAGGCCATCGAAATCAGTTCTTAACTCATCAATAAACTTATCATTATTTTTATTAATCACTCTTCCTTTGTTTTAAATATTCTCTTTAAAATAATCTAACGAAATCGTAATTCCCAGTCTAACCAATCCACTATCGGTACCAGCTCTATTACTTAGTTTTCCGGTATCACACTCTACTGCATATATTTGCGGAAGTTCGCCGGTATCGTCCCACCCACGAGATTTTTCTTCCGCCAACCAGTAAAAGTTGCACTCAACATTTGCTCCGCAAATCTGAATTTCGATTGGCAGCATAAGAAACTCTTCCAAATCCAATAAAAAAACATAATCCTCAGATATATCATTCGGTATAACAAAATCGTCCTTATTCAAATGCCTTCTGGTTTTTAGAATAAACTGTTTTTCTGCATCAGAAAACGTATCGCTGTAACCTTTTGTGTTTAGATACTTCCGGACATCTGAACCCATCCAACTACAAGATAATTCAGGACACATTTCATCATCGTCTATATCTGTATATCCGTTATCTTTGAATACAGTTTGGTACTGTGGTTCTTTTAAGAACATTTTAACCGTAGATTGAAAGGGATCCACACCGATAACAAACCATTCTAATTTCTTGTCACCAGAACTTCCAAAACCAATTGGTTTCTCAGCTAACCGTTCCTTGAGTAACAATGTAAATTGGTCTTCTTTCTTGTCAAGGATTTCATCCCATTGTTTGCATTTATTCTCAAATTGTTCTGCGTATTCAGCAAGTGTTTTTCTTCTAATCTCTTCAATCTTGGCAAAAAAGTCACTGTCATTATCTGAAACTAAAAATTCTTTCACTAATTACTGCGCACGCTTATGCGCCTCAAATTCATTTTTAGCCAATAATTCCTTTTTCCTTTCAAGCCTAATACGGTTGATTGCTAAAAAAGCATCTACGCATTTTTGAACACTATATAAGTCCAATCTGCTAATAAGCTCATCATAATTTCTGAGAATCTCTGAAAACATTTTATACCTACTTTTCCATATAGATGGTAAAACCACCTATAAAGAACGAGTATTCACCTTTTCCCTGTATATTAGGGGTATAATTAGGAATCATTTGTTTTACTTTATAACCTTGATTCAGATAACCCTCAATGAGACCCTCAGCCCATGGATACTCTTCAACAAAGTGTCTGTCACCATTAGTTGTTACTTTTGCTGTACCATCATTGATGTGGATGATTTTACATTTTTTCATATGGTATACCTCTTTCGTTTTTCGACGATCGAAGTATACCATATGATTAAATGCAGAACAGGAAGGGGGTGGGGTTATTCTGCTTTTTTAATTGAATAACCCAGTTTAACAATCAGCTTCAGTGTTTCTAACGCAGTATTACGGTCATAATCTTTCTCACTGTCAGCTAGTTCATCATAAGGTACGAGAAGCGGTGTCGTTTTCTTCTCTGGATCTTTGGTTTCTCCATATATCCACCCCTCGGAAATTCTTCCTTGAGCCCACACGTCGTGAACGTTCTCTGCGATTTTTTCAGTCAGAGCAAGAAGTTCTTCCGGAAGTGTAATATCTTTTGTGTTAATCGGTTTAGGTGTATACATATTGTTTCCTTTCATCAAAATAAAATATTATTCCCCAATATTATAGTTTCCATTGATAATTTTTAGTAACGTGTGTCCAATATTTGCAATTTCATCCTGCTTCCACACAGTAACAATATTCATCATATTGCCGCGTTGTCTTTGAATAGCATTAATTGGCGCATTGTCATAGAAGCTTCGCTCTTGTGTGTCTGCTATCAAGACGGCAGTTGCGTTAATTCCAAACTTATCAGCAAGTGAGGAAAGTTTAAAATAGAATTCTTGTTCTATATCCGTGCGCGCTTTGCATTCGATAAATAAAGTACGGAATCCCTTGGTTAAAATGCAATCAAACTCATTTTTCACCTCGGTGCCTTCCCAATCAATTTCGAAGCTGCTAACAATGTCATCAAATCTGCCAAGTTCCTTAACTTTGTGATAAGTGTAAACCTCCAGCATTTTACCGGCAGTTGTCAACAACTCTTTGATTTGGCTGGTAGAATAAGTGAAGCTTACTTTTCCGTCGAATGCAATTAAGTTTATGATATAGCCCTTATCTCTAAAGAATTCTAATAAACCAATCTGATCTGCGCTTCTATTGCCAGAAAGCTGAACATCCTTAACTTGCAAGTTATCAAACACAACGTTTACTTCGTGACTTTTTGTGTTTAAATGAGGAGTGATAGCTTCGGGAAGCATCAGGGCATAAACATTTGAGAAAAGTTTATCATATAGTGCTTTGTAACCACATCTATCCTTAATGATCACTTCACACGAATCTGTGGTATATCCAGTTATTTTGCTTCCGGCTTCCAATATTTCGTGCTTCTTAAGATAATCAATGATTTTAGCAACACCTTTGCTGCAAACAAAAGGTATAATATATACATGTTTGGTTGCTTCTGTTGCTTTTTCTTTTTGAAACTTCTTTTTAAAGGATACGATTACATCGTTCTTCTTAGAATGTTCTCCAAGAATATCACATAACTGTTTCCATAAGCTGCTATTTTCGCGATATTTATCCCACAAGATTCTATAATCGCCATAAAACTGTGGTTGATTACTGCTTTCGCTAGAAGACAATCTAAAAGCGGCCATATCTGATACTGTTATGTATGGCGATTTTTTAATGTACTCAAACAAATCACAACCACTTAGCGAGGAAAATTTAATGTTAGCTGAATCAAACTCATAATTTGAAAAGGACTTATACAATTGTGTCATCTTCATCATTGACGATAACTTTGTTTTATTCTTTTCAAGAGCAAAAATAGGTTTTCTTAGTGCTCTTTGAGTAAGATATTCTTCTAAAGATACGGGCAATTCTTCAAGTTCAGACAGAGGTAACAGTTTGATCTGTCTAATTCTCCCATTACCAAGTTTTCTTAATTTCTCACTAAAATCATCCTCGTAAACAATTCCAGCGGTCGGGGTATAAGCAATGACAAATTCTACTGCAGCCTTGAAAAGTTTCTTTCTCATGTATTCCACAGTATATGGCACGGAGTCCAAAAGGGCTTCAACATCAGAACTGTTTTCCGCAAGATATAAATACAATATCCTTGAGGGATTAACAACAGTCGGGACAGCGACATTATCAAATGCTTCAGTTTTGCTTGTGGCATATGGTATAACCATATAAACACTTTCGGTATATGTTAGAACAAATGGAATATTATCAATAAACGCCACATCATCCTGCTTCCAATCACGGTATTCAATACTAGCCATAATCGGATAGAACATTACTTCAAAAGCCTTAACTTGTTCGTTTATAGACGTCTTCTTATCTGTCGGTAATGCTTTAGTTGCATTCAAGAAGGATTTCTTCAATCCTTTGTACATTCTTACCTTGCTTTGATCTCCATTCCAAATATCCTTTAAGCACGAAAACCACTCTTGAAAAGCCACAACAGATTGTTTATGACCTTCAATGAGTGTACGAATACTTGCAATAGTGTTTCCGGATAACAGGTTTTGTTTTTTTGCTACAATAGCTTTCTTACTGTATAAACGATGAAGTTCAACGGACATTCTTTCCAGTTCATCGAGTTTATCTAAATCCGAGTTTGAAGCTTTATCCCATTTGTCATAATTTCCATTAACACTATATTCGGTTGAAAGGATTTGCTCAGGTTTGCTACGCAATATACAAATATGTCTTTTACGACGCTCATCCTTAGTGACTCCAGAAGCACATTCCTCCAAATTATCGATAGCCTGCCAACCCAAACACAGTTTTTCTGTATTCCATCGACGATGTTCAATCCAAATAAGTTCATTTTTTACGTCACGATTGCCTTTTCCTGTGATTAATGGTTTGTACAGTCTTGCCGATTCTTCAAAACTTGTTTGTGTTAGATCGATTCCTATACTGAATAGCTTGTACTTTAATGCAAGTACACTCGAAACACATGAATCATGATTATAAGGTTTTCGGAATTCAGCTCGGATAGCACTGTAGTCTATGTTGAGATTTTTCTCCCACACTAAATGCGTATTAAAAGCCATTCTCTCTATTTCAGTGTAGAGGGAAGATTTTTTTATATCTGCATTAACATAAACAGGGTATACTTTTTGTTCATCTACAACTTCCGCGCGAGACCCTTCACAAACATAACTAATAGAACAGTTGAGTTCAAGAATCTCAACAGCATTTTGGCAAGCTTGTGCTGTGACGAAATTCAAATTGTCATCACCTAGAGCGATAAAAACATAATTCGGTTGCTTTTTATCATAATGTGCGCACATTATGTCCTGGAGTATAGAAGCATTTGCTTTGGGATTTTTACGTTCTAGTTTTTGAATTTCAAACTCAATATTACCATATGAATCTTCTCTGGGATCACTTCCATCAACATTAAAGAATTTACTAAGCGCCGGACGCTCTGATAAATAAATTTCTTTATCTGTTTCATCGTCTGATACAACGGTTACATTCAACGTTTTTCCGCGCATTTGGCCTACTTGCAAGCAAGCATCAAGGAACTTTTGACCATAATTACCAAAGCCAATTACAAGAACATTGATATCACTTGAATTATCACTGACACAAGCGTATAACGGATGCTCATACAAATGATACTTAATCGTTAATGTTGAGTTTTTTTCTGCATTCGTGTCAAGGGCATTTTCAGCATCGGCTAAAACCCAACGCTGACCAGCTTTAGTTTTGTTTGCAATCTCGGAGGGTAACGCATAATACAAAGCTGTTTGGATATCTTCCAACATCTCTTCGCAATTGTTATAACGATAAGTTCTCTCACAAAGACTTTTTTGCAAAATGGTTGTTAATGCTTTCCGCAATCTAGGATGGGAATTTGCTTCTGAAGCCTGAATAAGTTTGGAAGTGTCCACTAATTCTCTCAAGTAAGCATAATTCTCTTTTTTAAAGAGATACTTGTTCTCTTTAACCTCATCAGATACAATAATTGCATGGAACAGAGTCGCTCCTATGGAGTAAATATCAGTCTGATTGTTGGCATTTTCATATCCAGCTTCCGGTTCCCAATAACCTTCTGTTCCCATAGATGCTTCGCTCTTGCTGTAAACAGAGCAGATGGAATTAATATCAAACAACGAAAGGGTCTGAGTAAGTGTTTCGTTTCCGCACTTTAAAAAGCCAAAATTCGAAGGTTTAATATCTCTGTGTAGCATCTCGGCTCGGTGCAATGCACAAATACATTTTGTCAATGATTCAATGGCTGACAGGACTATTACTAATTTATGCTCAGGGTTAAGTGAAGGATGTTTATGTATTTCATCGCATATTTTATCAAACGTTTCAAGTTCGGGTTCCGGTGTCCAAATATACACGGTTCCAATAATGTTTCTTTCGTCGTCGCATCCATGATAGATTTCAAAAGCCGGAATAAATGTATCTAAATCTCGATCCGTCCCATGTTGCTTTGCAAACAACAACGTTTCATAAGGTTCAATATATTCCTGCTTTGCCTTATAAAACTTTTCATGTAAAGATTCAACATCTTTAGATAAAACCAATTGTCCTTGCGGTGTTCGCTCCAAAGCAAGCAAAGAGATATCTTGCGGATAAAACTCCTTCAATATTCCTCGACCGCTACCTTCATGATACGCCTCATAGCATACTGCCGCAGAGCCTTCGTTAATACGTTTTACAATAGTAAATTGCCTTTTAAATTTGGTTCCATTACTCTCTCCGCATAAAAGAATGGAGTTTTTTAAATACTGTCGGTTTTTCATGCCGTTTTCCTCCCGGTATATTCTTTTAGATCTACAGACACAAAACTGAAATCATCAAAGCATTTTTGTTTCAAAAGAAACTCGCTGAGAAGACCATACTCGCTATTGCCTAAAATGTTTGCAACTTCTGGTTTCAGTTTGTTTTTATTAAACATCTGTCTCCATGCACCATCAGAACAAATTGCGATAGAATCTAGCATCCTAATGTCGATAGCCTTGATAGCGACAGAATTAATTGCATTCATTGTAGTTGTTACACAACAACCTAATGAACTGTCGTCTGGCATTGCCAAAACATTTGCTTTTCCTTTAGCAGTTGCAAGGATTATTCCGTCTCCTAAATTGATCAACACGGCCTTTTTTGCTTTTGTGTCTATCAAAACACTCGAAATTGTGCTTGAGTATTCGCTAATATCTTCATTATCTTCGGCAGCTTGTTTTCTTAGGTTGTACAAAATATGTGAAATTACAATTTCTGCAACCTGCTTTTCATCAAACTGAAAGAAAAAAGCCGCTTTGTTAATCAATAAATCATTCAGCGTATTGCAGGCAACAATTGCTCCTTGTTGTGCTGCAGTGCATGTTGATACACCGTCAGCCAACGAAATGGCAACATATCTATTATTCTGTGCTGTACTAATAGCGTCTTGATTGATTGCATTGTTGAATAGATGATGCATTCCTGCATTACTAAATTGATTTATCACTAATCTTTTTCTCCTTGTTAACTAGATATTAAGATATGCGTATGAAGAAAACGCAACCAAAACATCAAAAATATTTTTTCCGCTTAATGGATGATAGTAAGAAGCTTCCAACTTTTCATCAATACCTTTTTTGAAGTCGTTGAATAATTCTTCAAAATTCTTCCATTTTTCGCGACCATCATTTTCATGAAGCGCATTATAGTAATAATAATACGCAACTATCATAGAAGTTCGTGTTATATCGCGTGGCGAATCCACATATAAGGCCTTAGTCTTAATTTTAGATGGAGTTGAGCACTCGCTTTCAGTTGTCTTTTCACTCACATCTTCATTTACCATATGCCCCATAAAGCTATTTATTCCCAACAGTAACTCGATAAATTCTCCAAATTTTTCCTTGTCAATATCTGTTCTTCTATCACATATACTTTTGTATCCTTTCTTCTTAAATGCGGCAATGTCTGTAAACCACAGTCCATAATTACAATGACTCAAATCCATGCCTAGATCAATCAAATCTTTCAAAATAGTCAAATATTCCATATGAGCTGTGTGTTGCTCTGTTTCTAATTGCAATTCTCCAACTGAGTGGGAATCTGCATAGGTATCACAATTGTAATTTTCACAGATAAACTCCTCAAAAGCTGCCTCGTCCTTTGAGAGAATGTCTTCACAGTAGATGTTTTTATCTAGATTTTTTACAAGTCCTTTGTAGTATATTGTTTGATTTTCAGTTTGAGCAACATTTTTTGCCCCTTTGTTAAAGGATTCGGTCTGTATACGGAAGATCATTTCGTTTGAAGATTTAATTTTTTCTTCTGGGCTACAGTCTTTCGAAATATAGTACAAATATACCATTTCGGCAAAGTTCTTATAGTTAATGCCTTGTCCAGATGGATCCAAATCATACTCGCACAATTTACCTCTATATGCCGTGGTTATAAAACGCATTAAATTATTGTTATAATAATCTCTGAACAAATTTGTCTCAATATCGGTTTTATAATCAATAATATCTGCAGTGTTTGAGTAAAAGGTCATTCCATAAACCATGGCGAAGAGATATAGGCTTTTTTTTGTGGAGCCGCCGGTTCTAAATTTTCCTGATGCCAAATCATCAACCATCTTGAGAATTCCATACGTTCCATTTGGCTTTTTCTGTGCTTTTGTTGCTGTAAGTAACACATCAAAAATATCATCTTCTAAAAGATGCAATCCATCTGTAAGTTTAGCAACTGTCGTGTCTTTGTTTTTTTGCGTTAAGTATTTCTTTATATATGCTCCGCCACAATAGATGTTTATCGTTTCTTTTTGACCTTTTCTCGATGCAACATATGTCAAGCAATTTCCGTACTTAATAAATTGCTTTAAAATTCTAACTCTTAATGTATCCGAATCCCAATTATCTTCGTCACAACTAAGTCGGTCAACAATTCTATTAATATATTCTTCCGGCGTTGGATAATCGGAATATTTATTGTATAGAGAAAGCATCATTCTATCTTCGATTTCTGAAAATCTAGGAATATTTGAATTCATCACAAGATTTTCGTAATACTCATAATCCTTGCCACGCTCATATTCAATAGAACAAGCGTCAAACATATCGAACAAAATTCGAAGTTTACTAGAGCGATCTGACCGTCCTTCTGATTTTTTTAATGCCAATAATTTAGCTTTGAAATCTTCAATGTCACACAACGAACGAAACTCGCTCTGCAATCCGTCGAACACATTGTCCATTCTTCTTGTAATTGTTCCTCTTTGCATTTTCGTTTTCCTCCTAATGTTCGCACCGTTTCGTTTATCTCGCAGCCAATTATAGTATATAGCTGATCTTGGATTAACAGGGGGGGCGAAAAGATAATTATTAAAGTTCTTGTTTGTTAATGATATGGTTTTAGCACTAATCACTTACTACTCTATTCCTGTTCTGCCGGCAATACATCCATAATATCGTCAACTGAACAATCCAGATACCTGCATATTTTAGCAAGTGTATCAGTAGTTACAGCTTCGTCTTTGCTCAGTTTTCTCATGGCATGCTGTGTTAGTTTTGCCGCTTCTTGGAATTCTTTCTTTTTCATTTTTCTGTCAAGTAGCAGGTGCCATAATTTGTTGTAAGATACAGCCATAAATATGTTTCCTTTCTGTCTAATAACGTGATTATAATTCGATAAGATATATTATATCATATTTCGGCTGGGATAACAACACAATTTGCGAATTTACGCAAAAAAGTGCGGTAAAACGACATTTGCAACCAACAAAAAAAGAGGTCGCCTGGGCGGTTAAGCTCAGACGACCTCTTGTGATATAGTATCTCCGTTGTTACGTAGATACATGGCGAACTCTTCTCTTCGTTCATCAGTCAGGGTGTCGATATACTCTTGGATAATCGGATCGTGGAGACGCTCCTCCGCAGCTCTCCTCGCTTTGACTGCCGATTGAAAGGTTTGGTGGGTGCCCAGGTTATAATGCTTGCCCTGGAAGTTAATGAATGCGTGCCATCGGTCGTGCTTCTTATTGTGCCACACTCCGGTGTGACCCGAGGTGTTGTTGCTCCTGAGTCTCTTCGAAACTACGATGTTGCTGATGGAGGTGCCGGCAACCAAATCCTTACGGTATTTAACGGTGTCTGACCGAGTCTGCTTGTACAGACATCCGCAGCTGAGGACCTTCCCGGTTTTTAATATGTTATAATAATTGCACAAACGCATAATGCTAACGCCTGTGCTTTGTAAATAGAATTCTCTTTTGTTCTGTTGTTTTGTTCAATCTCGTTAGAATAATTTGCTTTTTAACGAATATGTGTTATAATTATATGATTACTTTGTAAAGAAGGTAACAATTATGGGTTACGCATTTATCAGTTATAGTACAAAAAACAAAGATTCTGCAGATGGCATCAAGAGTCTTTTTAACAAAAACGGTATAGAAACTTGGATGGCACCAAACGATATACCCGCTGGAAGTAAATATGCAGAAGTTATCAGTAAAGCGTTAAAAAATTGTTCTTGTCTTGTTTTACTGCTAACTAACAATTCTCAAAATTCTCTTTGGGTCGCTAAAAAGGTTGAACGAGCAATAAATTATAAGAAGGTTATTCGAAGATGTTATCTTAAATGATGAATTTGAAATGTATATCAGTACGGATCAAATCCTACCAATACAAAAGATTGACGATTCATCAATTGAAATAAAAAATTTACTATCTATACTAAAGACACACACTGAAGCAGCAAGTGACGATATTGTATCTTCAAACAAAACGATGGATGATTCTCCACAGCAAATACATATTGGCACGATTATCGATGGAAAATACAAAATTGTGAGCGCATTAGGGCAGGGGTGCTATTGCCAAGTATTTCTCGCTATTAATGAAAAGACCAACAAATCTTGGGCAATAAAAGTTATCCCCAAAAATTCTAAGCAATACAGCGCATTTATTCAAAACCTTTCAACTGAAATCTCATTGCTTAACAATTTGAATCATCCTGGCATTCCCGCTATCATCGACATAATAGATACCAAAACATATCTATTAATTGTTATGGATTATATTGAAGGCGCATCCTTGTCACGCGTAATTTCAGAAAGCGGAGCCCAAAGTGAAGAGGTGGTCTTACAGTGGGCAATTCAGCTATCTGAGACATATAGGATATTTGCACTCCCAAAAACCTGCAATTATTCATAATGATTTACAGCCAAGTAATATTATGCTTAAATCAGATGGTAAGATTATGCTTATAGATTTTGGCGTGTCTAAAAAAATCGAAAGCAATATGCAGGATACAGTATGCATTGGAACGGCGTATTACACTGCACCAGAAAAATATGGTTCTGGGAAAATTGATCAGAGAACCGACATATATTCAGTTGGTGTAACATTATATTCAATCATCACTGGAAACGATCCTAGCAAACCGCCTAATATGATATATCCTATTAGAAAAGTAAATCCAGCACTGTCAAAAGGTTTTGAATATATTATTGCTAAATGTATGGAACCAAATCCAGAAGATAGATATCAAAATACTGATGAATTGCTATTTGACCTACACAATATTGATAAAACAACCTACAAATTAGAGCATCCCTCTTTTATCAAAAAAATATTGTCAGTATTTCAAAAGAAAAGCTAAGCCCCTTATTATTTATTGCGTGATATACTAAATATCGCAAACAATATATTTCATGTTAGGAAGGCAATTTGATGACAAAAAGAGTGATTCGTAAAACAATTCAACTATCATTGATAATTTTAATGATTATTTGCACTGTGTTTTCAATTTTGGTTCCATCTTTAGCTGCATCTGCTCAAGAGGGAAAAAGCACAGATATCTGCGTAATTTATGATAATTCAGGTTCAACATACCAAGACGAAACATGGTGCCGATATAAATACGTTTTAGAAGTTATGGCTTCATTGGTGGATTACGATAATGGCGGGCGTATGTATATATATCCATTATGTGATGTTAGTCTTGATGGACGAGAAAGTAGTGCTAGTTGTGAGCCTATAAGCATTGCATCATATGCTGATATTGGGAAAATCAGCAATATGCTTACAACAACACCGGCCAACACCCCTTTCGAACCGGTCGAGAATGCATATAACTACTTAATTGATGAATCTTCTGCCGATGACAAACGATTGGTAATTCTAACCGATGGTATGTTCAACGGGTTCGGATCCGCAAAAGAATTCGAAACTCGTTTGTTACAAATGGCAAAGCATAGTCGTATCAACATTCATTATTTTGGAAGCGGCGATGCTGTACATATCTCTTCCAAAGAGTCTGAGGGGCTATATTCCTACTGCATGTCTGGATTGGTTGATACTCAACAACTGCTTGATTTTACTATCGATTTGTGTGGCGTGTTATTCAATCAAACAAAGGCATTAAGTTCTAAATCAGAACTTACCAATATTAATGTTGATTCTAATTGCATGGTCATCGTATTTGCCAATGGCAAATCATCAACTGTTTTGGGATTAGCGAACAATAACGACATTGCTATACCATTCCTATATGACACAGGAAGACATAAGTACAGCACGACAAAGGCTATAGGTTATTCCAACGCTCCCATCGATACTAGCTTAGAAAGCTATATATCTATTTTCGACTGTACTGAACCAGGAGAGTATACGCTCAATTGCAAGAATGCTGAGTTGGTAAATATATATGTTCAGCACGAATCTGACAATACTTCCTATAATAATGGAGTAATAGATATTCAAGATCATTCTAATGAATCACCTAAAGATCACCCTGGTGAATCAATAGATGTTAAAGCTATTATTTTATCTATTTTGTTAGTAATCGCTGTAATCACTGTTGTTATTTGCCTTTTTTATATGAAAAAGATAAAAACAAACCCACACAACAATAATATTTTGAACGAAGCTATGGCTCCCACAGTCACATCTGATAAAACATGTTATGCCTTTATCAGCTACAGTACTAAAAATCAATCTTCTGCGGATGCTATTAGAAATCTTTTACATAAAAATAATATAGCAACCTGGATGGCTCCAAATGACATTCCAGCAGGAAGCAAGTATGCCGCTGTAATTAGTGGAGCAATCAAGAATTGTTCATGCTTCTTATTACTTTTGACGCATGATTCACAAAACTCCAAATGGGTACCGAAAGAAGTTGAGCGAGCTGTAAATTATGGTAAAACAATTATTCCTGTTCAATTAGAAGAAGTTGTTTTAAACGATGAATTTGAAATGTATCTCAGTACGGATCAAATTCTACCCTTAAAGAAAATCAATGAAACATCCAGTGAAATACATGATTTGATAAATGTCGTAAAAATGCATACAAAATCATCGGATTGCTAATGGTACTATCAAATTAAAATTTGTATCCAAAAAATATTCTTATAATATAAAAAGCCGAGTGAGCGTATTGCTCAGTCGGCTCAGCCTGTCGAAAAAGGTCCAGCTTGTGCTGGGCTTTTTGTTGTATATGTGATATAATGTTTATGGTGATGAAAATGCTTGAAGAAAAGAGAACAGGAAACAACAGAAACGACGGAGAAAAAGTAAGTTTAGATGAATTGGTGCCGAAGTTTCATTTATTGAGAAAAATAGACAGGTCAATAGACTGGAAAAAGATATACCCCATAGTAGAAGGAAAATACAGTAAAATCGGCAGACCGAGCGTAGATCCTGTAGTGCTTGTAAAAATGGTAATGCTGCAGCATATATACGGAATAAGGTCGTTAAGACAAACAGTAGCGGAAATAGAAGTAAATGTAGCGTACAGATGGTTTATCGGATACGGACTGACAGAAAGAATACCGCACTTTTCAACAATCAGCTATAACTTTTTACATAGATTCGACAGCGAAATGTTTGAAGAAATATTTACGCTTGTGTTGAACGAAGGAATCGACAGCGGATATGTAAAGCCGTCTGTAATATTTGTTGACTCAACACACATCAAAGCAAATGCAAATCGAAAGAAGCAAATGAAAGTACATGTGCCGGCAGCAGTAAAAAAATATGAGGAACAGCTGCATAAAGAAATAGATGAAGACAGAGATGACCACGGAAAGAAACCACTGAAGGATAGGGAGAAAGAGGAAGAATACGTAGAAAAAACAGTGTCAACAACAGACCCTGAAAGCGGATTATTCCATAAAGGCGAGCACCAGAAATGCTTTGCATACGAAGCACAGACAGTTTGCGATAAAAACAACTTTATCCTTGAAACAGCAGTAGTTCCGGGCAATGTACATGACAGCGTTTCTTTCGATGAGATATATGACAGAGTAACAAAAAGATTTCCTGAGATAGAAGTAGTAACAGCAGATGCAGGCTACAAAACACCTTGGATATGCAAGAGAATATTTGATGACGGAAGAATACCGTCAATGCCGTACAAAAGACCGCAGACAAAGAAGGGCTATTTCAAAAAATATGAGTATGTGTATGATGAAAACTATGATTGCTACATATGTCCGAATAATGAAGTATTAAGTTATTCCACAACCAACAGAGAAGGTTACAGAGAATACAAAAGTAATCCACAGAAATGTGAAAAATGTGAGTTCAGAGCACAGTGTACAGAGAGTAAGAATACACAGAAGCTCGTAACAAGACATATCTGGGAAGAATACATAGAACGAGCAGAAGACATACGACATTCTCCTTTGGGTAAGAAAACGTACTCGATGCGGAGTCAGACAATTGAACGAGTGTTTGCCGATGCCAAAGAAAAACACGGTATGAGGTACACATATTACAAAGGCTTAAACCAAGTTACAAATTGGGTTAGGCTTAAATTCACTGCAATGAACCTCAAAAAATTGGCAATGTGGAAGTTCAAAAACGAGAACCCAACCGACTTTTATCGCTTTTTATACACACTTTTCAAAAGTTCATACCAACACACTAAAAAACCGTGCTTCTCTTAATCTGAGAAACACGGTTTTTCGACAGGCTGAGCCGAGTGAGCGTATTGCTCAGTCGGCTTTTTATATTGACAGCGTTTTTGAATGTCTTACATATCAGAGTGTTCAAATCCGCGATCCCTAATAAAGAAAGCGAACCAGTGATAAATCAATATCTCCGAAAATCTTTTCTAAATCTTCACGGAAATTTGCACTTATGCTGATTTGTTTAAGTGAGCGACAATCCAAAAATGATCTTGCACCAATACGTCTTAGTGTAGGTGGCAACTCGATGCTTTCTAAAGAAATGCATCCACAAAATGCTTGTCCGCCAATTTGAAGTATATTTTTACTAAATTGTATATACCTCAACTTTTTACAATTAGCAAATGCTGATTCGTTGATGCTTCTCAAACCAACAGGTAAGTCAATATTAGTGAGATTGTAGCAATTAATAAAAGCTCCTGAAGATATCCTCGTAATTGTCGATGGCAACTTAACCGTATGCAAATTAACACAACCAGAAAAACAATATTTAGGTATATCTGTAATACCTTCGTCAATCACAACAGATGTAATTTTATCGTTTCCGGCGAATTGATTTTTTGATAACGGTTTTTCGCTACTGATAAACATTTCGAGCATTCCATTTGTGATGTTAGGCGACAAGTTCACAGGCTGACTTTCATCATTATTTTGCACATCAATCATTTCCTTGTCTTTTTGCGTTTTAACAAAATTAGGTTGATAATATTTTAATTGAACAGTTGCTTTTAATTCTAATGGTAATACAAAGCCTATAGGAACTTTAATGCTTCTAAGTGAACTGCAACCGACAAATGCATTAGGAGCTATAAACACCAAGCTAGGTGGTATCTGTATTTCACGCAACATTGAGCAATTCGCAAAAGATTTATAACCAATATTAAGAAGAGAATTCGGGAGAAAAACTTTCTCTAAACTAGTGCAATTCATAAACGCCATATCTGAAATAATTTTCAATGTTTCCGGAAGAAATATCCTACGAAGTGCTTTGCATCCTTCAAATGACGATTTTCCTATAATTTCAAGATCATTTGGCATCATAATGTTAATCAAGGAAACACAATCTTTAAATGTTCGTGGAAATATCTCTCGCATTCTACTTGGAAGTTTTACATTTTGAACGTCTCGGTTGCCTTCCAAAGTCCAATCTTGTAAAAAAGAATTCTTGGCTTTTACATCCTTTAATCCCTTATAAGACACGGTATCATTTTTTAGCGGAACAGAATAAGTGCTTTTTCCTGCCTTAACATTTGAAACGATTATTTCTAACCATTCATTATCTAACTCAATCACATCCCGTATTTTATTAGTTTTCTTCTCGAAACGTTCTTCTATTAATGCATATGTGCTTTTATGGACAACTATACTTTTCAAACTAAAACATAGGAATAACCGAGTTTTAATTTCCTTAAGTGTCTTTGGAAAAATAATTTTGGATAAATGATTACATCCTTGAAATACTTTATGACCAATTGATTGAATGCCATCTAAAAACACAATTTCTTCCATCCAATCATAACCCATAAATGCAAACGGAACTATATCCATCAGATGACCAGGAACAATTAATTTTGGTTGGCGTTTAATATACGACATGTGTGTCTCCGACAAGTAATTTTCGTATATTAAGTTCATTTGTAATAAACTGTCTCGGCTTTTTTTAATACAATTCTCCGGGAAATATATGATTGAAATGTTCTTCCTGTATATGGATAGATAGGTGAATATTGTATTAATCGTTGGGGTTAATGCCAAACCTTTAACTTTATATATGTTTTTTTCATTGAATAGCCGCTCTATATTTGGTTTATGATAAGGACACGAAATAAAGCCTATTAACTCACCATCTAACTCATTATAACTGTAATGCTCATATAATCCCAATTCATCTTCGAAAGGTACTGACATACGTTCCCACAATCCAATGCCAGTGTTCTTTAAACTGTTTACTTCACCGACATTAAAACATCGGGGATATATATCTGTACCTTCTGAAAAAGAAGTTTCTCCCATGTAAAAAAGTTCACAAAGAGCATTACGTATCCCCGACAAATCTTTTTTTGCTATTCCATAAAGGGCGGGGCCATCGATCCGATTACTTACTTCGACAACAACATTTTTTTGACCAAATATCCAACAAACATCACGAATTAAAGCAAGCATTTTTACAAATGAATCATTCTCTTTCATCTGTTCTAATGCTAAAAGTGCGATTTCGTAAAGTTCATACTCAGGAATATACCAAAACAACGGACCATATGGTGGGTAAATACCAGAGGCGGATTTTTTTAATATATCTGCAACAAGAAGAATTTGCGTTTCTTCTTGATATCGTGACAATTTTTTGCAAGTTTCAAAAAATAGAGTATATTCACATATACCCAGTAACATTAAATGTTCATACATGATCTGTATTGAAGCGAATGGCAAAGTATTATCTGCTTTTAGGAGAAAAATTTTAATTGTGTTCTCCCAATATTTATCTTTATAATGAGCAAACAATTCTGACAATTTATTTTTGGATTTAATTGTTCCTTCCTTTGAAAAAATCTTTTCATAATAATAATCCGAAAGTTTTTCACTCCACTTTAATGCTTCTGTTTGGTTACGAGAGACACCGATACCATCAGTATACATCAAAATCAATTTTGCCATCGCTTCAGGCAAAGCAAAGCCTGCGGATTCTTTTATTAATGCAACTGCACGTTCACGATTTATCTCTACATCTATACCTTCAAGATAAGCTAATCCAATAAGAAAATTATGTTCGGGAGTATTTTTGTTAGTTGAAACCTCTAAATTCGAGAAGTATGTTAGCAATTGGTTGTAAAAAGCTTCTTCATTTTTGGGGTTTACATAATCGAAGATACCAATCTTAGCTAATGAATCCGCATCAGTGCTTTCCATTTCAACTGGGAAAATTTCAATTCCTTTTTCTGCTTTGTTTCTTCGTGCTGCAGGGAGTTCCACGCCTATAACATAATTATCCCTCTCTTTACCGGTTTCATCAATAACTTTTTCTAAAAGTTGAGGGGTAACAAGAAGTGTAAACAGTTTACAATCATTTAGAATACGTTCTATATTTTCTTTAAAACTTTCCCCTGGAGTTAAAAACTCATCAAACCAAATTGCAATATCTCGAAATTTAGAGTGATGATGGATTAATCTCATCAATTCGTTTGCATACTTACGGTCTTTTTTTCGGTAACTAAGAAAAATGTACGCATCGAAAGCTGCACGAATTCGTTTTGCAGTTTCATCGCTAATTAATACTGCTTCTAAATATTTTTTTAGTTTTTCAGTATAGGAGATTTCTGTCAAATCGGTGCTATTAGAATTCAAATATTGTAATTCACCAAATTTATGAGGATTCGAATAAAGATCATCTATTCCACTTTCCATCATAATGGGCAAGATAGGAATATGTTCCTTTAACGCATAAGGAAAATCTTCATCCATTGCACGATTCGGAGTGGTTAACAAATTTTCAGAAACAGGAATTACAAATAAGTTGCTTCTACCAAGGTCGGTTTCTTTATCTTCGTTAGGGATTTGTTCTGCCATGTTTTTTGTGTAATATATAGCACAATCGTGGCTATTAAAGATATCGTTACAAATCTTATCGAAATACTTTTCAACATCATCAGGATGACAAGTAAAATAAACCCTGGGCTTTTTATCTATATCTACCTTATTTTGTGTTTTAACCCTTATAACTGCCACAGTTACCTTCTCCTTATACAAAATCCATTTTAAAAATTATATCATAAAATATACTCTTTTTCAACGAGGGGGAATATCATATAACACTCATAAGTCATTGATTCTTACATGCAAGCCATTCAGCTTTGCGAGGTAGACTCCTTTCAGATACCAGAAGTCACCAAGTTCAATTGTGGTTGGAACCCACACATCTCTGATCTTGACCTCAAGTGGCTCACCACAGTGTAAGCCACCGTAGTAATCGAGCAAATCAAACCGGATGTCCATTCGACCACTCTCGTGGTCATAAATAAGTACACCTTCTCTCATAAGCCATTTTCTCCTTTCACAGTACTTCCGTATGATACTCATCCAAATCTCTCGTTAATCGCGGTTCGATCAAGAACATTTCCCAGTTATAGCTGAATATATGAGCGTTAACAAGCGCACGAGCAACCTCATCAGCGCCGATAGCCCCGAGACCTTTGATAGCGCGAATATCTTCAATACGGAGCATTAGACAGTCACCAATTGAGGTTATTCCTACTTTTGTTAGGCAATTCAATGTTCTTTTACTGAGAGCCAAAACTTCAACCGAGGGAGTCTCAAGGTTTAAACCCGGCTTTTTGCACGAATATGACATATTTTCCTTACCATTCTTGGCATCATCGTATCCGTGTTGATATCCCTTGTAGAATTCCGCAATGCTCTTATGAAGTGTATATCCGACAATTCCGTAGAGAATGTATTTGTTTACCCAGGGATGACGTAACTTTTTGATCGATCTCTTTTCAAGTTCCTCAATCACATCAGGAGGCAAACAAAGTTCGGTGCATATATCATCTGTGTTCTTTTCGTGCTGAAACCTTAGTTTTACAAAGTCCTGCTCCAAAAGCGAAAGCGTTGAAAGCGCATAATTAAGACCGGTCAGTATATCATCCGTTATAATCTTAGGTCGATATAGATACTTATCCGCGATGGCATCGAGTAGATTCTGTGGGTAATTCGTTTGCTTCATACAATCTTCCTTTCCAGTTCAAATAGAAAAGCCGAACGAGTTTTTACGCTCATTCGGCCTTTCGTGACATTATTGTATTTAATTATGAGTTTGATTTCTAACATTACTATCACCGGATGATAGTAATCATGTTCAATGATAATCGCTGTTTTATATATTTAGCAGTTTTGCGACCTCTTCTACAGTATCAAGAACAACACGGAACTCCAATTCCCCGATATACTTATTCTCAGCAACGTAGTTGTCCCAAAGCAAGTACATTTGCGGCTCTTCGCGGATATCCTTGATAATATCACGCCAATCTTCAATATCTTTTAGAGAATCACGTTTCTTGGCAGTATGTAAAACAGCTGCCTTCAAAACCTCTGTGCGAACCTCAAATTTTCGACTGCGGAACAGGGTGTGGAGATCGTAATAATCTCTGGATCTTGTGGTACCGATATTTCTACGAATGATGGTTTCATATTTCTCGGCAAGAACCGTTTCAAGCGTATATGCCATAACGGGTACTGTCTTATCATCAAACAGCATTGGAAAATCATACTGGATTGCTGCAGGAGTGATTACATCGCCGGTGGTAACGTCTATTTTCATGGGGCTATCAATTTTGCCATACTTCGCACGCAGATGTATACGGAAGTTATTATAAGCATCATCCTCTCGGATCGGCTCAATACTTTGGTATTCAAATTCAATACCATCGCTAACATCGACAGCCAGGATCTCTTTGACAGCTCTTACGATTCCATCCTCTTCCATCTGAATGCCTCGCACGGTGATATCCATATCCATCGTTGTGCGTTCTCCGATGCCAATCATAGAAGATATGAGTAAACCGCCCTTCAGAATAAAGTTATTCTTGTAAGCAGAGTTGGTCAAACGTTCCAAGACGCGTTCAAAAAGGAACATCTGCAGAACCTCTTGAGCACGAAGATTTTTCTTTGCCGCCATACTGCGTATGGTTCCTTTTAATTGTTCCGGTGTTTTCATCACAATACCTCCATGTAGGTTCTGACTTTGTCCTCAACACCAAGAACCTTACTGTATTTCAAAAGTTTTCGTCTATCCGCCTTTGTGTTAAAATAATCCTTGATTGCCTGTGTGTAAATCTGAATGTCCACTTTATCTTTATCACGAATCAAATCACAAATGCATCGTTCCTTATCGTACAAACGAATCATTGCACCTTGGGGAGAACGAATCTCCGTTATTCCCATATCATACACTTCAGATTGGACATAGTGACAACGGAGGGTTGGATTATCTCGTTTCAATCTGCTAATATTTGAACCCTGAGGAACGGTAATATCAAATCTATGCGGTGTACGATCAGACAATCCCCATAAGTATAAAGCTGTCCCGTATGAGAAGATGGCCTTTGTGCTCTGCAGCTGTATTAATGCAAACTCATCTGCAAGATCATCTGCAAGAACATACAACCCCTTACGAACTTGTTCCAATCTTCCGTCTTCTACATATTTACGTAGCATCGGTCTGCTGATACCTGCAGCCTCAACCGCACTCGTTTTTATAAAGCCGCTGTTCTCGTCGGCAATCTTTCTTATTTCATTCCAAATGCTATCCATGAGAACACACCTCCAAAAGTATTTTACATTCGCGCTTTATATTATACATCATTAAAGCACGAATGTAAATAGTTTTTTCTAAAATTTAGTGTGCCCCAAAAGAGTGTTTTTATTAGCGACAGTGTCCCAAATTCTATAGAGTTTTTGGGACAGTTGAGAAATCATGTCGTGTTCTTTCTCCAATACTTTTTTGTCGCAAATCTTATACAACAATTACGACAGGGGAGCAAGTGGAAAACCGGATAAGCGGTGCGGCTTATCCGGCGGTTTCTATGCCTATGACACCTCGATTCTTTAGAAATTAAGGCATAAAACCGCCTGTTTTCTCGATAATTGTTTGGACATGATCAGCGAAAAACCCAGTGCTTATGCGGCTTTATAGCTCTTGGTGTTATTATACCTCATTCATCAATTCTTCTCACAATTCCTGTTGCTTTCATAAAAATATCTTTCTCCTTGCTTTACATTGCGTTAATTCGGGCGGATATTATCCGCCTTACAGCACAAATTTTCAAATTGTGTTGTTAGGATATGTAAAGCGAGGAGGTTTATACTTGAACAAATCGTTTTTATATGTCGATCACTTAGTTAAACAGCAATCAAATTAACCGATAGCCCCATAAACAAGCAATACCGTTCTACAAACTGTATGTTTGTAGAACGGTATTGGCTTTATTTGTGATAAATAATTTGAATTGTGAGGCAGACACACACGAATCTGGTATCATAAAAGTTTCTGCAACCGATCCAAGCAATTCAGAATACAACATGATTTCCTACTGACAAACCAATAGTTTGTTCATCGTTTCAATAAAGCTTTCTTGATAGTTCGCATAGCCGATAAAAGGAGGAAAAAGCTTTGCTTTATCACATTTCATTTCTGCAAGCATCTTTTCAAGCTGTTCCGAATACTCTTTTTACTATTTTGAATACTCTACAAGCATCTCGGGAGTAACATCGACAAGTTTCGCTACTCAACTATTCTCCTTAAATCATTTTCAATTTATAGCTTCAAGACCAAGCATCATAGCTTCGTTTTCTGTCGCTGAAGATGATACAGCCAAAACGAAGGACATTCTTCCCTCAATTTCTGTTACAAATACAGAACGATAATAACATCCTTCATCATTAAATATCTTTGCATGACAGTATACAAACTCTCTTTCGGCAGACTGCATTGTTTTTGCCTCGCTAATTTCAACTTCAAAACCATCGCTTGCAAACTCTTCTTTAAATTCATCATCACATAGATATTCAAGATAATCCTTAGCATCTGCATAATATAATGAAAAATCATAATTCTCAAAAAACAGGGCAAGCACATTACCGCCATTCACTAAGTAAAATCCGGTATTTTGGTGAATTTCGCCCTCAGCTATATAATCCACTTCATTATCCCACAAACGTGCATAACCCTCGGGTATTGTGTATTTAAGGTTTGCCCACTCGTTTGTGTAAACACCGTCGGTAATTTCGCCAGTTGTAAAAGGAATAGAGTTTGATATAACTGCATTATCATAACTATACTCTGAAAGCTTATCGTCGTCATCCGAAAGAACAGCACTCAATATGGCTATTAGCATTACAACAAAAAACGCCAGAAAAATCTTCAGTATAACAGATAAAAACCTTCTAAAACCGCTTTTCTTGGGCTTCTGCGGCTCTTCGGGTGCATTATAAACGGGCATGGGCTCATATTCCGGTACGCCGTATTGCCGCGGCTGGTAATTATTTTCAGCAGTAAATTGGTTTTGTGGAGTGACAGGTGCACTCATATTATCACCGCATTCGGGACAAAACTTGATATCATCATTAACAACGTTTCCGCATTTTTTACAGACTTTCATTTCACTGTCACCTCAAACAATTATTTTTTATTAATTTCGGCTTTTCTTATTTCTTTATATCTTTTCTTTTGCTCTGAGCCAAATCCTATTACCACTCCGGGTGAGAATGGTACAATCAGATTTTCAAGCAGCCAAGCAAATTCGTTATTATCAGCTTCCAATATAAAACGGTTACCGCTTCTTGTGTGAATGATAACCTGTTTACTCACGGGCAAGCCATAAAAATGCTGAACTTTATAATAAATCCACACTATCTGATGATACGGAATAACCATTTTTGATTTTTGAGAGTAAAACGCTTTCCTGCCGCAATAAATCTTTGATTTCGGCAAAGTAGGCTTGTCCAAAGAAATGTCTGAAACAGTTTCCTGCCAATCGTAGTTTTTCAACTCACGTGACACCTTTGTCCATAACAAATATTTTATCAAATAAACAAATATAGATATTACCCATACCATACACAACAAGTAGCTGCCTATAAACAACCATTCATTTGACGTATCCAATATAAAAATCATTCCGAAAAAGGCTAAAAAGGCTACAATCAAAAACACTCGAAATATTTTTTCTGCTTTAATTTTTCGCTCAATATATTCTTTCATATCAATCTCCACTAATACATCTCTCTGACATCCGTATAAACACTAATATACGAAACTTTATTATCTTCCATACGCACAGCGACATATTGATTCAGTTCTTCATCAATAATTATCCTATAAGCGGGAGCATTCTTCTCAGGTAGCAAATATGACAAGCCGGATTTTTTTATAATGTTTAACAGTTCATCTTCTGTCATATCCATATTCAGCCCACCCGAAACTTCAAATATTTTTTCTACCTTATACCGCAACGGTAAATCTGTGGACGACAATTCTTGTACAAACGCATCTTCTGCCGTAACCGCAGTTTCATAAGGGTTAAAAGCCGATAAACTTATTATATCGTTTCCTCGCTGAAGTTCGATGTTATCAAAATATCTCCCCGAGATTGTTGGACTATCGCCGACAATCTGCCAACCGTTATCAATGAATGCTGAAACAGGTGCGGGCAGGGTGTATAAATCGCCGTCGAACAATACTGTAAGGTCGGTTATTTTATCGCCCATTTTTGCAGGTGCTTTGTAATCGTTTTCAACGTGTACGGCATCTGATGCCTTATAGTCCTCAGGTATTACGGGTTTATCCAAATCGTACGAAGCAAGAACGTTGTTTTCATCAAAAGAAATTTCTACGGATACCCATGCATTATCTGTATCATATTCAAAATAAGTAGTTTGATATTCGGTTTCAAATTTCCTGTCAGGCTCACGGTAGGTCGATATAACCTCATCCATTTTTGCTACGCCTATCTGATATCCTCCGGGCAAAAAAACAGGAACAGGTAATGGTCCGTATTCCCGTTCAGCATAAATATCAACATCAACAGCCGTCAAGCCCGATATAACACAGGCATCTGCCGTGTGAATTGTAACATCAGGGTTATAAACATTAAAAACTGCTGAAAGATAGCCTTTTTGAAATCTTATTATCTTTTCATTGTATGAGCCTATCTCTTCTTCAGGGTCTTCGTATTCACCCAATACCCAGCCGTCGGCAATAAGCTCGTCATAATAAAACGGGAAGGTGAAAACCGTATCGTAAATCTGCACTTGATAAGAATCGATATCCGATGAAAGCTTGTCAGACGGGGTATAGTCCTTGTTCAGGAATTCTGATATATCCGCTTGGGTAGTTGATAAACCAGCATCGGATGAAACATCCACATTTTCAAGCTTATCCGTACAACCGGATAATGAAACAAAGAATATACACATTATAATGCATAATACCTTTTTCACATTCATGCTGTTAACCTCTCTTTATGGTCGATTTAACATCTTTGTGTATCCCACCCGCACAATGTTATATGCACGGGTGGGGTTATAGTTTTATTTTTTTCGATAATTATAAAGCGTTCGTTCTTCGTAGATTCTTTCACCAACAGAAAGCTTTTCTGCCCCTACAAAGCAACACCAGAAACTTCATTGAGCCCCCTGCAGATACATATAAGTTAAATTAATATGCAGGAATATTTATTTTATATGTATAGTGTTGTGGATTACTTTCCTGTCCGCCTCTCCAGTACACACCTCTAACAGATAATGATGTTGCACCTGTAGTATGAACAGGAACTGTATACCAGTTAGATTCTTTCTTTAAACTTCTCTCATAGTTAACAGCATTACCCCACGCACCGCCAGGAACAATCTGATAGTCGTCTCCAGCTCCTTTCCAAACACCAGTGCCGCCAATGTCACTTACATTAAAAGCTTGATAATAACTATAATAATGATTTGCCAGAATTCTATTAGTCCAAACCACTTTTATTTGAACTGAATTCGCCGTTCTGTTTTGATACTGAAGATCAACATCATAATAAATTACATCCTTATTACCAGTATAATACCAAATACCATTTTTCTGTACATTTTGTGTAGTAGGTTCACTTTTGGGGCTATAATAGAACTTTATAGTTTTAGATGTAGTGTCCCATTTTACAGTTTGCGATGATGGAGTATTATAACCAGATTTTGTGGGCGCAGAAATTTTATTTGTCGTTCCAAATTTTTGCGTTACTGTTGTCGAGCCAAGATTTGTTCCATTTGTTGATTCATACTTAACAGTATATGTGTAACTTTTTGCCGTCCACTGTGCATAAAGCGTGTGTTTAACGGTTTTGTTAACGGTCGTTTGAGCTGTTACCTGTGAGCCACCGCTGCTTTCCGTATACCAACCTTTGAAATCATATCCGGTTTGTGTAGGTGTCGGCAGGCTTCCATAAGGTGAGCCGTAGGTTACCGTAATGCTTGACGGCGATACGCTGCCGCCGTTAGCATTAAGGGTTACGGAATAGCTTGCCACTTTCCACTTTGCAACGAGTATATGGTTTTCTGCTTTTGAAACCTTGGTTGCCGCATCTACCGCTGTGCCGTTTTCCGTATACCAACCGTCAAAGGTATAGCTTGTTTTGGTAGGCGTAGGCAACGTTCCGTAGGTTGAATCATAGGTTACTTTTTTGCTCGACGTAGAGACATTGCCGCCTTTTGCATCAAAGGTTACGGTATATTCCTTTGCCGCCCACCGGGCATAAAGCGTGTGTTTAGCGGTTTTGTTAACGATTGTTTGAGCGGTTACCTGTGAGCCACCGCTGCTTTCCGTAAACCAGCCCTTGAACTCATATCCGCTTCGTGTAGGCGTTGGCAAGCTACCGTAGGTTGAGCCATAGCTGACGCTTATACTGCTGCTTGATGAATTACCGCCGTTAGAATTAAGCGTTACCGAGTAGCTCGCCGCCTTCCACTTTGCACTAAGCGTATGATTTTCCGTTTTTGAAACCTTTGTACTTGTATTTACCTGTGTACCGCCTTCCGTAAACCAGCCTTCAAAGCTATATCCGGTTTTTGTGGGAGTGGGAAGATTGGAATAGGTTGAATCATACGTTACCGTAATGCTTGAGGGCGATACGTTACCGCCGTCAACATCAAGCGTTACGGTATAGGTGTTAACCTTCCACTGTGCATAGAGAGTTTGTGCTGCAGTAATTGTCGTAACGGTATCGGCGGTTATTTTTGAACCGCCTGATTTTGCTGTATACCAACCGGTAAAGGTATATCCCTTGCGTGTGGGTGTAGGCAGGTTGCCGTAAGCTGAGCCGTTTTTGACGGTTATGCTTTCTGCCGAAGAATCGCCACCGTTGGCATCAAGAGTAACGGTATATGCATTGGCTGTCCACTGTGCATAGAGCGTCTGGTCGCTGCTCAATGAAACAACAGTGCTTGATGTAACAACATTACCGCCATTTTTAGACGTGAACCAACCGTTGAAGCCACTGCCCTCTTTTGTGGGCACGGGTAAATCACCGTAAGCCGATCCGCAGGTAACCTTTTTGCTTGAGGTTGAAACCTTACCGCCGTTTGCGTCAAAGCTAACGGTAAAGCTGTTTGCTGACCAACGGGCATAGAGGGTTATATTGGCAACATTATTGCTGACCCTTGTTTCCGCAGTAACCCTGCCGCCGCCTTCTTTGGCAGTATACCAGCCTGCGAAAGCAAAACCGTTTCTCTCTGCCGTCGGCAAAGCGCCGTATGCCTCCTGATAATATACGGTTGCTGTTTCTTTATTAACCTTGCCGCCGTTTGCATTAAAAGAAACAGTGATTGGCTGCTTACCCTTGCTTACATATATAACGATTTCAGAGCCCGGAAGCTGTGATGTGCCGCCCTCGGGAGTCTGGCTAATAACCTTACCACTCGCAACCTTCGTATCATAGTTTTCAAGAACGGTAACCTTAAATCCAAGATCCTTCAGTATGCGCTTTGCTTCATCCTCAGTCTTGCCAGTTACGTTTGCAACGTTCACAAGGTCCTTGCCACTCGAAATAACAAGCGTTACACTGTCGCCACGCTTGACGGATGAGCCTGCGTCTGTGCTCTGGCTGATAACCTTGTTTTCGGGAACGCTTGAGTCTTTCTTATACTCAATACTTACTACCAGGCCTTGTGCCTCCAGCGCTTCAATTGCCTTGTCGGCATCCATACCGGATACATCACTCATAGCAAACGCTACCGGACCGAGAGAAACCGTCAACGTAATCTGTGTTTCTTCTTCTACCTGCTCGCCTGCCTCAAGGCTTTGAGCAATAACGTGACCCAAGGCGACACTATCGTCGTGTTCCTCAAATATTTCGGGCTCGGCAAGACCTGCAAGGAGCAGCTTTTCAATAGCAACTTCTTTTGGATCCCACTCAACGTAAGGAACCGTTGAAATGCCGTTTACTGCCTCTATAACCTCGGAACCGCTGCTGACGGTCAGCATAACCGTGCCGTTAACATTCATATACGAACCGCCCAAAGGACTCTGCAAAACGATTTTACCGGCGGGTATATATTCGGATTCTACCGTACCGGCAGTCTGAACAAGAAGCTCTGCCTTTGTTATCTCATCCACAGCCTCATCATTGTACATTCCTTCAACATCAGGCACGGTAACTATACCTTCCGGAATAACAATTTCATTGGTGAATTTTTCAAAGCTTATAACGCCCGTAAGGAGCAACGTGCCCAGTACAAGGAGCACCAGCAACACCACGGGAATGAGAATTTTAAGCCATAGCGGCCAAGAATAAATATCTATTTTCTTAATTTTGCCGTATCGTCTTTTTACGGGCGGATCAGCATTAAGCTCACCAACGAAGGAAACTATATCTGGCGTTCTGTCCTCTATACGGACGTTCATTGCGTTAAGAATTGCGTTTTCACGGTTCAAGGATATTTTCCTGTTGATTTTATGCGGTTCAACCAATATATCCTTGTTCTGATTTTCATACTTCGCCCTGCGCTCCATTGCATCGGGCGGAGTTTTGCCTGTAATCATTTTATACATTGTTGCCGCAATTGCATAAACGTCTGTATAAGGACCTTGGTCTCCTCTGCTGCGATACTGTTCTTCGGGAGAATAGCCGGGCTTGATAATAACTGTAAGACTTCGGCTATGAGAGGTAGTTGCATATCTTGACGCACCGAAATCAATGAGCTTGACCTCTCCCGAAGTAGTAAGAAAAATATTATCGGGAGCTATATCACGGTGAAGAAGTCCGACAGAATGAACCGCCTGCAATGATTCCATAATCGGCATCATCATATCGACTGCGATATTTTCATCAACGGTTCCAACACGGTTGAGATATGACGAAAGCGTTTCACCCTCGAGATATTCCATAATTATATAAGCAGTTTCATTTTCTTCAAAGCTGTCGAAAATTTTAACAATACCTGCTTCATTCTGAAATTTTGCAAGGTGCTTTGCTTCTTCTACAAACTTCTTCATACCGTCACGGAACTGCTCACTTTTTTCTCCGTTGAAAACCGTTACGCGTGACTGGCCCGGCATTCTTGTAGAAAACTCACCGGGCAAATACTCCTTAACCGCAACCTTCTGCTCAAGCTTGCCGTCCCACGCTATATAAGTTGCGCCAAAACCGCCGTAGCCCAACACTCTGCCGATTATATATCTGTCGTGCAATAATGAACCCGGTTCAATATGAATGGCTTCTTCAACACCTGTTCCAACAGCATAGCCGCAATGGGGGCATATTTCAAACTCGTTACCGAAAATACCCATACATCCAAGACATCTCTGTCCCATTGTCAATCATCCCTTCCGTCAAAAATAAAATTATTATATATTTCAGCTATAGGCGCAAGATTTTTAGCATCAATTTTAGATTCAAAGCATATTCCGTTAACCGGTATTTGCCCATCGTTGCACTTACTTATCATAAGATAACTCTGATATACATTACCGAGCATCCATGACAGCAGCTTTTCAGAAGCGGCAATCTGCTCTTCACTGCCCTGCCCTATACTCCATTCGTATGTAAAATCACAGTATATTTCATCCGCGTTATAAAACACATAAGATTTTTCATAATTAGTTAGTTTAGTTCTTACTTCGTTAAGCGACATTGAGGACGACAGCAGAACAGGACTTGTGTTGGCCTGATTGTTAAAGAATTCATCCGATGAGCTGAAGTAACTTGTGCCGTAATTGCGCTCCAGCATTCCGCCGTGCTTGCTGTCTGCCGAAATATTTACACCTTCACCAAAATCGGATAAATTCATAAAATACTTACCGGTATAGTCAACACAAGCCGCTCCGTTGGTAATCACGTAAGCCATCGGCACCTCAATACCAAGCGGCATGCGTTTTTCATCATCGTAATAATTGCCGTATTGTTGCAAGAATTGAGATTGGGCAAACTGTTCCGATGCTATTACATTTGAAAGACTGCGAGCATTATTCAGAAATCCGTCAGACAAATCCGTACTCTCAAACAAATTAGGCAAAGTATTTGAATTAGCCGCCGAGTACAAAATATCCGCATATTCATCCGCCGGTATCGCTCTTAGCTCAAGCGTAACGTCATCAAAGTTTTCTTCAAAATGAGACTGCACCGATAACATTGCATCTTCTTCGGTTGAACCGTCCTCTACCGAATACCACACACTTATAGTTGCAGGCTTTAGGTCTTCGGCCGCTTTTCTTTTAGCATAGGTATTAAGAACAACACCTGCACAGATGCTCACAGCCACTACCGCTGCGGTAATACCGAGAAAGCGCTTACGCCCACGCAATTTTCTTTCCTGTGCAAGCGTTACAACCTTCCTGTCTCCGTTGATTGCACTTAAGAATTCTGTAACGTTTTTGAAGCGCATATGTCTGTCAACAGCCATGGCCTTCATAACTGTATTGCTGAGATTCTCGCTGATTAATGGATTAATTTGATCCGGAGGCACTACCTCATCGTTAATTTTACGATTAGTTGATTCATCTGGCTTCACTCCTGTAAGCATTGCATAAAGAGTTGCACCAAGTGCGTATATATCCGTCCACGGACCGATATTTTTACTGTTTTCGTATTGTTCTGTCGGCGAATAGCCTGGCTTGAGAATAATATCCACTACATCATCCGTGCTATCCGCAAGCTTGGCAGCACCAAGGTCCATCAGCTTGATACGAATTTCTTTACCAGAACAAATATAAATATTATCCGGCGCAACATCGCGGTGAACTATTCCTTCGTTGTGTAATGACTGCAAAGCGTTTCCGACTTCATTTGCAATCATCAACGCAAAATCAATATCAATTTTACCGCTATGCTGATTAAGATAATCATTTAGTGCGATTCCGTGCAGAAGCTCCATAACAATATAAGCGGTATTGTTTTCTTCAAAGAACTCAAATACATTGGGAATACTTCTGTGCTGTCCGAACTTAGCCATATTCCTGGCTTCAGCAAGAAATCGGTCTTTTCTGTATTCAAATTCTTCCTTGGACTTTTTGTTGATAATAACATTAACAAGGCCTTCCGCCCTTGTCATCAGGCGGCTTACAAAGAACTCTTTTACAGCGACAACTGTTTCGAGCTTCATATCCCAAGCCCGATATACAATACCGAAACCGCCTGCGCCAACAGCGAGACCCAGAATATACCTGCCTGCCAGTACTGTTCCCGGAGCAAGCTGAATCGGCTCTTTTGCTTTTGTTATTTCAGGTTGACCGCAATAAGGACAAACGGATACCGAACCGCTGTAATCTTTAAAGCAAGTGTAACACTTTTTCATTTTCAGAATTACTCCTTAGATATATAATCTTCCCACGAAAAGCTGTCGCCGCAAAGAGGAATAAAAACGAATTTGCTCTCGCCCAACTCTATAACGTCGTGTGCCTTCATAATCTTACTCTCGGTTATGTATTCATCATTCAGATATGTCAGACCGCTGCTGTCACCCGGCTGGAGATAGAACTGTTTTTTCTTAGGCTCATAAACAATAAGGGCGTGCTTGACTCGAGAAATGGTTTTATCAGCCCAAACAACTATCCTGTTGTCTGAATTTCTGCCGATAGAGTTCTTACCCGTGCCTATGTAGAAACTCTCACCGAAATGAACGCCCTTCACACAAACAAGCCAGCCTACGACAGGGTCGCTTGCCGAGGAAGTACTTTTGTTTACCGCAGGATGATTATCCTTTTTCTCCTCACTTGTCTTAGCTGCCGTTACTGCACTGAAATAACTAACTGTTTTTCCGTCATTGCTTGCAGATGCATTACGGATTGTCTCCTGAAGCTCTGTAGGCTTTTTTTCTTCTTGAGGCTTCATTTTTTCATCGACAGGTTCCTGTGTATCAATACCGGAGCTGTCAAAAGAGAAACCGTTTTCCTCATTTTCTTTCTCGACATCGTCATCATCAGTTGTCGTTTGAATCTCTTTACCGGAAGAAACATCATCCCAAAAATCCAAGGTCTTTTGATCCTTAAAAATCTTATCAGGTTCAACCGGAATGTATCCATCATCAGGCAAGGGTTCTGTAGGGTCATCAAAAAAATTACCGGTAGGTGGTCCGGGCCAACCTATATCAGGTTCCGATTTTTCTGTTTGCGTAAACTCAGGTTCGTTTTTAGGTTTTTTTCTCATCCACGAGAACTTTCCTTGCGGTTTCGTTTCAGACTTTTGGGGAATTCCTCCGCCTTCAGCCATACTGGCAGCACCGCAATGCGGACATCTCTCATAAACATCGGTATCAAAATAGTGACCTGCTGTACATTTTACAACGTTCATATATAACTCTCCTGTTAATTTATTCTGATTATTATAACAGTCATATTGTCACGACTGATTTGTACATTTTTAGCGTTTTTGCGTGCTTTAAGTTCAAGTGCCTGCAAAGCATCACCGACATTTGTAAAATTATCTATTATGCGGGATATTTCATCATCCGATAAGAGTTTATACAAACCATCGGACATAATTATAATTCTGTCGTTATTCTGAAGTTCAAGTTTTACTTCGTTAAAATCAATCAGATTAAGATTACCTATTCCAAGATAGCTTATTAAAGCTTCGCCCTTTTTAATTTCTGATTGATATTTCTCTTCACTTATAACACCTGCATTCAGCTTTCCCTGAAGAACTGCTTTGTAATTTTGATCCTGCGTCAACTGCACAAACTCTCCGCTACGGAACAAATACGCTCTGCTGTCTCCGACCGAACACCAATATAAATCTTTCTTTTTTATATAAATGCTTACCAGGGTTGTACCGGCGTGAAAATCATGTTTATCACTTTTTTCGCTACAGTAATCGCACACCAACGCATCTGCGTTTTTTGACAACTCTATCATTTTTTCGGAAGGTTCTACCCAGAACGGTGACTCGGTATAGTCCTTCAGAAAAGCATCAACTGCAATAGCACTCACTGTTGCTCCACCGTTATATCCGCCCATACCGTCACAAACAACAGCTAATCCTTCGTCCTTTTTCAGAGCAAAACCAAAACTGTCTTCCTGTTCACCTCTGTCACCAATAACAGACATCGCCGCCAATGAGAAGCAGGTATTAGCATCTGTTATCAATTGATTATCTTTATAGTTATGCATAACCTTTATACCTCTTACTTTACACACCAGACTGCAATTGCCGAAAAATTATCTGCATTATTATCTGCTCCGTTTTTTCGGACTATGTCAACCATCCTGCTGAGCCACTCGGAAACATTGTCAGAATCTTTCAGCAAAGCACACATTTCCTCTTCTTCGATCAACTCCCAGAATCCGTCCGAGCACAATAGAAAAGCCTGACATTTTCTTAAAGGAATAGCTCGCATCAACTCATATTGCGCTTCTTCCCATTCAACACCGATAACTTTCAGGACTGTATTTCGTTCGGGATGGTGCCGTATTTCACTTTCTTTTATGTCTCCGGCTATCACAAGCATTTGAGGTATACTGTGATCCAGAGTTCTTTTCTTAACCTTGTTGTGTGAAAACACATAAGCACGTGAATCACCAACATGTCCGATATACGCATATTTTTTATCAGTCACAACCGATACTGCAGTGGTTTTCATCTTACGTTTTGCATTTCTTACCGTTTGCTCTGTCAGCAGAATATCCTGCGCTGCGCAAAAAGCCGAATCGAGAAAAGTTTCAATATCATCCGCTTTATAGAACTGACTCTTAAAAACCTCAACTGCCAATGAAGATGCAACATCGCCCATACCGTGTCCGCCCAAGCCATCGCACACAACAAAACAATTATTACCTTTATTTTCAAAGACGCCTATTGAGTCCTCATTAACGCTTCTTGCACCCACATCTGTAATCTGTGCATACTCAAATCTCATACTTGTGCGTTCCTCCCGTTACAGCTTGTTTGCTCTATTGATTGCATCAGTCTGTGCCTGCTTATATTTTTTGGCAGCCCAACGCAGGAAATCAGCATAACTGTCAAGACTTTTCAGCATTTTTTCCGATGTCGATGAACCGTTTTTCATTTCGTTCCATTCGCGTTGCATCTGATAATAATCTTCTCCTTGCCATGATGACCCTAAAGAAACAATGTTGTTATCAATTTCTAACATAGCTCTTCGATGTGCACTTATGTATCCGTCTATATCACTGGCTGTTGTTTCAAGACGCCTGTGATCAACCATTATATATGCCAAAACATTCCCCTCCGTTATTTGAACTGAGCTGCAGCGCTTACTGCACTACTTTCAACAAATTCATAATTATCGCCTACGGTTGTCCGCATAAAATTCACCAGATTGTTGATAAGCGTGTATCTTTCATCCGCATACTCGTTCTGTATATTGCGGAATTTAGCAATAGCCGCCGATGCAGCTCTGCTGTCCCATGTAGCATCCAATCCGTTTATCGAAGAAATCGCATTGTTGAAATCAGAATTTAGTTTTGTATTTATATTATTGATTCTGTTAGCGGCAGCAGTCACTGCACCAGTATCTATTTTAATTGCCATAGACTTTTTCTCCCAATCATTAATAATTTCGTGAAGCAAATTCCGTGGCAACGGTATTGGTATCCATTAAATTAAGCTTGCGCAAAACCGAACGATAATTATTTGCCGCTTCCTTAATTCTGGTAGCACAGGTTTGATTTCCCACGTTAGCAAAATCATATCTGACACCGTTAGAAATGCTGTCCAACTCATTTATTATTTGCTGCAATTCACGCTTTATGGCATTAAGTTCATTTAAATCTGCTCTTTCCATTTTTATCCTCCTAATACAACTGTGACGCTATTGAATTGTCCGCACACTCAAAGTCGTATGCTGTATCATAAAGGTAACTAACGCATTTTCTTAATCGCCAATCATACCTTGTCATTGCATCCGCTTGTACAAGTGCAAACAAATCCTTTAGCCCAACTTTTCGGTAAAGTTTATCCAGCCTTCTGTCGAGACTTGATATTCTGGCATTAACTCTATTTAACCTGTCCGCATAGGATCTCATTTTTGCAGTATCTATGCAAATATAAGAATTTACAGATGCCTGCTTATATCCTGTATTAAAATCTCTGTTAAAAGCTGCGCGCACATTACCCACAAAATTGTTTACAGCAGTTACAAAAAAACTGCTGAACCGAACCGCTTTTTCGCCTAAGTCTTCGAGTTCCCACTGAATGAGCTGAGAAAAAATCATAAGTTTAGTCGCAATTTCTTCCCTACGCTTATCTATACTGTGAATGAGATCATCAATAAATAGCGTAGGATAAGCCAGAGACAACAGATAAACACTTGTATCTTTGGCGGTTACCCCAAGAACTTTCTCAATAGCATTAAAGAAGAAATCATCAATATGTCCGGCTGTAATTGAAAGCGACAATGCTGTCTTCAAGGCAAAATAATCTTCTTTTTCATTGTGTATAAAGTATACAACAACTGAAATCAGATTGTTAATTGTGTAACTGCGTTCGGGTTCTTCCATGTTTGATATGAGATACGTAGAAAACTCATTTATCAGCACAGATACTTCAGACGGATTGGTCTTTTTTCCAAAATTTCCGTTTTTATCAATAAGAATATTAGGTTTATGGTAAAATAAAGTATTATCCTGCTTGGGCGTTTCGATGAAAATCTGTGTGCCGGCAATCGGATAAAGCAGTGCATTAACGACATCGTTTTCCGCAGAAATTGATGTAATTATGTGTTTCTTTTTTTCTATTTCATCAGCATATTCTTTAAGAAATTCTTCCGAAAAGCCCTGCCCATCAAAAGATGTGCACTTTTTAACTCTGTCAGTAGTAATCGTAACGTACTGAGCCTTATTACCGCCCTTTGAATGTCCCGAAACCGTCAAGTCCTTGCCATACTCTTTAGGCAAATTGTTAATATAGTCCTTTGCAAGCTTTTGTTGCTGTGTTTCGACTAAATATCCCCCCTCACCGTTATCTCGCCATTCTTCAGCATTTCCAGTTCCTCTGAAGACAACATTGATATCCTGCGGATTATCTTTATTATCCACAAAACACGCAACCCGCATTCCATTATCATTTTCACCCGAACCGCTACGGTAATTTGTCACCGTGTATTCCATCAATTCTTCATCTGCTTTTATCGTTTGAGCAAGTTTCTTCCATTCGTTGGTACTCATTTCGCAAGTGTCGATATTAAAATCATCTGCTTCCATAGCATCAATAATATCTTTCACTTGCTTACCGTCAGCAACATATTTTGTGTAAATCAAGTTATTCAGCATCAGAAGCTGAGCATCTGAAAGAGCCATATCTTTTCTCCCGTTATGAAATAATAATTATCTTGGTGTACCGCACCTCGGACATACCTTATGGCGTGCATCAAACTGAGTAGCACAGCTTTTGCAGAACACTACTCCGTTTGTTCCGTATGAAGGAGTCTGTTGTCTTTGGTTGTTTCCGGAGGGATATGCGGAATTTCGAGGTTGCTGCGGGGTAAAGGAATTGTTCTGCTGATTACCGTTGAAATTAGATTTACCGCCGCTATTCTTTGATCGGGATACCTGCAAATAAATTGAAACAACTGACAAAGCAATCAGAATAACCAATAAAACATAAATGCCTATAAATTCGGGGTACATAATTAATTCTCCTCTTTCTTTTTATTTTCAAAAATAAATTCTTCACGAGCAAAACGAACGATGTCGCCTTGCGAGAGTTTATACTTTTTCAAGCTTTCTAACCTTTTACCGTTGAGAAAGGTGCCGTTGGTTGAGCCCAGGTCGGAAACATAGTATTCTCCGTTTTCACAATGAAGGGATGCATGCTTGCGGCTTACAGTTTTTTCGGACAAAAACAAATCCGTTTCCCATTGCAGTTTTCCTATAACAAAAGGCGTTTTCGTTATCGGGCTGCGAAGCTTGCTTTTAACAGAAACAAGACACGCCGTTTCGGTTTCTGCTCCTGCAGGTTTGAAAATACAAATTATACCTGTGTCGTCCATACTGCCGGAAATTTCAACCTCATTTTTCGTAGAAGGCAACTCTTCCAAGCCGTCAAATGTGGGTCCAAAATCGTGTACTTCTTCCTGATTGCCAGAGCTCACCTCAGATACTTCGTTAAAATTTGTAGGACATTGGAAACACATTCCGCAGCCGGGACAAAACAGTTCATCATTACCAAGCACAGTATTACACCGATAACAGCGTCGTTCATATTGAAGTGAATCAGACTGAAGCTGAGCTACGAGCCCGTTTGCGTATTCCTCAACCGTTTGCCACGGCACTATAATACCTGAATTAATCATACGTATATAGTCCTGTATGTAATCCGTATCCTCCGAATTGTCAAAAACCGAATACTGAATTATTTCATTCAGAATCTCTTTAAGGCCTCCCGGTGCTTCAAACGGCTGCACGGGAACATAAAGAAAATAAATGTGCCAAGTGCCGGGGTCAATCATCGTGTATTGAAGCGATAAGGTTAACAATCGCAAGCTTAGGTAGTGTGCCTCACAGCTTTTTATCGCTCCTACAACAGCAAGCAATATATGTGCAAACATTTTCTTGTTCATCTGATTCATATGCAGGTAATCTGTCAGCGTAATTAAGCCTTTACAGTCAAATACAAGCGTTTTACTGTTCGTTTTCAACCGTAAAAAATCTTTTGTTTCATAGGAATTAACTAGCATAACTTCACGTTTGTTAAGCTCTTGCCCGCTTTTGAGTTTTACCACAATAGTAGAATCGTTTTTTATAACTATTTTTTTGCCCGGCACTATGACACTTCCTTAAAACAATTTGTCAGCAGAACTTTACAGCTTCTTTGCTGTTCCAGAACTGATTGCTATCATACGGTGAAAACGACATTTCATTGCCGTAAACGGTAACCGAAATCTTTTGAGTGTAATACTTTTTGCTATTGTTCTTTTTTATCTGCAACGTGATTTCGGTTGAGCCTTCACCAACCGCTGTGATTTGTACAGTTTTGGTTTCTTCATTAAGTTTAGCCGTTGCTACCTTCTTATTGCCTGTCTTAATTTTAATTCCACCGTTGTTATTAATTTTGTTATCAGTTAGAGGCAATGAAGTAATTGCAACACTCGCCGTTCCGTCAACCTGAAGATTTTCTTTGTAAGAAGAAACCCGTATTTCACCGTCAGAGTTAACCTCAACAACAGCCGAGTTGTATCTCGAACAAGCCGAAAGCTCTATGCCATCCTCATAATGGTGACTTTTTAGAGGCCATGTCTTGCTTGGTTTAAACGCATCTTTATCCAGCACTTTGCGCATAATCTTTCCTATTATGCTATCTTCTTTCGGAACAGTAGCAGACAATGTTATTGAAACCTCTATATTCGTGCAATAACATAATTCTCTGTGTTCTGCTATTTCATCCATAGCAACATAAACATTTTTTGCCGCTGGTTCTTTTTCGTTGTCTTTCCGATATATATTTGCTTGCACATCAAGATCTGCCAGAATCTTGCCTTCAGCACCGAAAATATTAAAACACAAAAAGTTTATATCTACATCTACTCGAAGTCCTGTTGTGATATTAGCCTTTATATTCACCTCATCCAGATATGGATCTGACGATATGTTTTTTACACCGGAAACTCCGTATTTTTTCAGAGAACAATTAAAAGCTTGTTTTTGCTTTACGGTAATGCTTATGCTACCATCCATTTGAATAACTAAATACAGGGTACCTATTACGGTTATAATACCTTCGAAAGAAGCAACAAAATCAGTAATCTTTATATCTTTTGAACCTCCGGCATTAACGCCTGTCCATCTTGAATTCTTTAATGCACTTAGAAACTTAGAGTTTCCATTATTCGGAGGACTATATCTTAATCCACCGGATTCCGCAGTAACTTTTACTGTTGTATCATACTCAAATGTTATATCTCCTTCCTCAGCACATCCTTCTAACATTAGTCCAAGATTTTTCGTAGTAAGCATAAAATTTTCCAAAGTTGCAACTATACCTACTTTAGGTTTTGCGCTTGCATTTCTCCAAGTTTGCTTTTTATATATTTTATCTTCAAGTGAAAAAGTATGATCAAAACTTACTATCAAGCCTTTCTTATTTTCGGTTGTTTTGATATTTACATCTTTCAACTTATCTTTTGTATCAAAATCATTTAAAAAAACAAAATCATATGTTGTAAGTTCATCATTTATTTCTTTGCATTGAGTATTTATTACTTCTTTAAATTCACATTCAGCAAGAACCAACGTTACTTGACCATACTTGTGCAGAACCTTAATTATTTTTCCGGCAAACGGTGTGTTCCTACTTGCATCTTTATAAACAAATTTGTTATCAGGTAAAAGTGGGTTATATTTTATAATTACTCCATTTGCATATTTCGTGGGATATCGTCTATATTCCTCACTACTGATAGTAACCCACAACACCTGATCCTTTTTTGTAGCCATTGTAGAAAACTTCAATTCATTCCCATTCCCGTCATCAAGGGCAATCGCCTTGCTTTCGGACGGTTTTATGCTCATATTTTCAGCAACAAGTGCATTGTTTTCATTTTCATCGGCATCTACATATTCAATATCAAGAACCACTTCAGGGTCAAGGGTTTCCACGCCTTCCTGATAAACGATTTCAAGCTGTTTATTGAAGCGAGTTTCCCTGACAACCGTATCCATCCTCTTGATTGCCTCTCTGCAATCTTCATAGGACATTTTTTCGAGGGCATCAAAATACCCGTTATTTAAATCAAATATACCCATACCCACTGCGTCGATAATAGCCTGTTGGTCGTGGCATTTTCTGATATCTTTAATATCCGCAGAGCAAGTTTGACGGAAAGACATAAACCTAACGCAAGACTGGGCAACAATTTCCTTTGTTACCGCATTATCGAGAGATTTTGCCTGCTCATCGTCAATCAATTCCCATTCTCTCATAACCTTTGCTTCAAGTTCATAGGTTTCGTTGGCAGCAATTTCTTCGGCACTGTAAACCTTGGAATACATATTGTTCTCTTCTATGAACAATGCAAAGAATTCACCCTTGGTTATGTATTCGCTATTCTCGGACACACCACCGCAACCGCTGAAAATTCCGACAAGCGTAGCGGCGCATAATATTAAACTTATTATTTTTATATAAAGCTTCATTTTATTATCCCCCGATTTACTTTCTCTCTTTTTGCCACTATCTCACCCTGATAAGGGTGAGATAGCAAACACACAAAATATCAATTATTTGAATTCGCTTGCGTTTGATGTTAATGCTTGTTCGTTTGATCTGAAACTGTCAGCAGTCTGATCAAGGAAGGTAGCATATGAATCAACAACAGCTTTGTAGTCGTCAAATCTGCCCTGCATAGCATTCATAGCAGCTATTATTTCTCTGCCCGATTCACTGTCATAAGAAGAGTTGAGATCATTCATATTCTTCTTAATTTGAGCAAGTGTTTCATACATAGAACCGTTAATGTCACGAATTTTGCCTGCAGTCTGTGTCAAGATTTCAGGATCAATATAAATTAAATCTGTCATTTTGTTTTCTCCTCTCAGTTAGCTAATTTTTGTGCTGCATCAATAACAGCCTTCTGTGTACGCTCATAAGCATCTGCTGCCTTTTGAAGATACTCGGCATAGTCATTCATCAAATCATACATTTTGTTTAAATCGTCTTGAAAGCCCTCGATGCGACGAATGAATGTGCGATTTGCTTCATCTTTCCATGTTGAGCCCATTTCTTCCGTTCTTTGATAGACAGCCTTGTACTGATTTTGATACTCTCCTGCTAAATCCTGAATCCTGGAAGCAGCAGACATAAGTTCTCTTGGGGTTACGTTAATTGTTGCCATAAATTTATGACCTCCTAAAAATAATTTTTTATATTAACATCAGTCTTGAGCCGTTATGTATTCCCAGTTCATAGACCGATAAGTTAATATCGATGATACCGCCGTTATCACGGTGGCATATTGCCGTATTGTCGTTGGCTATAAATCTGCCGTCCGACAATTCGTTTACGGCTTTTTTGATTAGCATAAGCACCTCGTGCATCTGAGAAGTCAGAGGTATGAACATATCGTAGGATGTATTCAGCATAGGTACAAAAACGTTTACCAGAACCTTATCCATAATTACATATCCTCCTTTGTGCCGGATGACAGCACCTTCATAAGCACGGGTCTGCCTCTTGTAATCATATAGCCGTACTCACTTCCGATTTCAGCATTTAGTGCACTCGTTACCTTGCTGACCTTGAGCAGATACTGGTCGGCAACACCGTCACCAATCCAGATGCCCTCTCCAGACAGCTGACGCTTAAACCAATCGTCATAGCTGAATTCGTTGAGCTTCTTTACTGCTTCACATATAACGAAGTGGATTTTATAAATTGCCTCTGCTTTACTAATCAGCGTACGGAGTTTGTCCTTACCGTCCGCAGAAAGCGAATCCATCAAACGCTTGAAGCCGACGATTACATAAACCGTTTCTTCGCTGTCGTTAAGCACGCTTTCATCCATCTGAGCATCTTTATACTTGTTATTTCTGTTCACCATTTCCTTGAAGATACCGTTAACCGTTTTCTCAAAGTCCTTGGTTATACTTTCAACCTTCGTTTCTTCAACAAGCTTTTCCGCATCAAGAATTACAGTTTTTGACGAAGCAGAAATAACGCTGACAAATTCTTCGATAAACTCAACCTGTTCGGTTATATTCTGCGAAACAACAGGAAGCGCCACAATACCTTTAAGGTTATATGTCACAACATTAAGGTTATTCTTAGCTACGCCGACAGGCAGTTTAGAGAGATCGCCAAGCTGTTTTCTGACAAAATCCAGATTAACAACTTTCGGAAGAACAGGAATCGGTTTAGCATAAGCCGTTGCCTTTTCGGAAAGCTGTGAGCAGAAGGATTTGATATAATCCTGTGTATCCACTCCCTTACAGCAATATGCCGTCTGGAACTCAAACACTCTGTCGAGAGGAACCAAACCCCTGCCCTTGCATTTTGAAGGAACCAACCCATCTGTTTTACCAACCACTACTGCGTAATCGCTCGGGTCATTAAGCTGCATAGTATAAATCATTTTAAAATTCTGCTGAGTTCTGTATCTGACAGCATTAATGCTTGATGCACTTATTACAAAATAAATACCGTACTTCATTCCGTCACGGCTAAGCTGAGAAAACTCATCCTGCAAATCCTCAAACTGCTCGGCAAGGCCTGAATAATTATTAATTACAACTACTATATTCGGCAGGCTCTTATTGCCCTTTTCGCAACAGCTCACAAAATCTCCGCCGAAATCCGAAAGATATGCTTTTCTTGTTTCTATCTCTTTACGAAGCATTTTGAAGAAATTAACGGTTTTTTCCTCGTCGGCAGAAGTTATAACTCCACCTGTATGAGGTGCATTTTCAAACATTTTGAGTGTTTCGGAACCGAAATCCATAATATAAAGATTCAGTTCCTGCGGAGTATGATTCTTAATAAGCGAATAACAAAGAGTGGTAAGGAATGTTGTCTTTCCATTGCCCGTTGCACCGTAAACAATACAGTTACCTTCCTTGGTAAGCGGTACAGTAAGGACGCCCTGTCGCTGATTAAACGGGTCATCGTATTCACCAATAACGGGATTCAAGGAAAATCCTTTCTCAACCGTTTTATACTTGCGTTCTGTCTCTTCAAGATAAATATCAAACGGTATCGGAGCAAGCCATAAGGGTTTGGCTTCCACATTTTCCTCCGAAGCCAAATCCGAAAGATATTTAACTATTGACACCAACTGTTTGGCATTGCTTTTTAACGAGAGAGCATTTTTCTCAGCCTTTACATTCATAACAGGTCTGCCAAGATTATCGACAACCTGTATACTTGAATCAACAGCCTTTTCATAGGTGTCGGACGGTATATATTCAGCACCGCACCAAGCAGACTGTCCCATAGCAAAAAGCTCATTGAAGCCAACCTGAAGATAGAAACGACCTGTCTGTGACAGTTCTGCTGCATCGGGACATTTAATCATATCCTGGCTATCCGACTTCTCCTGTACCTTAAGACAAACTCTGAATTTACTGTTACTCCAAATCTGGTCATCAACTACACCGCTTGGCTTCTGTGTAGCAAGAATAAGATGCACACCCAAGCTTCTGCCTATTCGTGCAGCGCTGATAAGCTGTTCCATAAACTCGGGCTGCTGTGTTTTCAGTTCAGCAAACTCGTCCGAGATGATAAACAAATGCGGCACAGGCTCTTTTACAACCTTATCTCTGTACAACTGCTGATATTTATAAATATCCATTGTACCTTCATTGGAAATCTTTCTTGCCTCGTTGAAAATGCTTTGTCTGCGCCTGAGCTCACTTTGTATAGAAACGAGTGAACGCTTGATAGCCGCACCGTCAAGGTTTGTAATAGTTCCCGCCAAATGCGGCAGCTTAATGTCTCTGTCAGCGTCCTCAAACGCACCGGTCAAGCCGCCGCCCTTATAGTCAATAAGAATAAATGCAACTTCGTCAGGATGATAGTTAACAGCAAGTGATAGAATATAGGTTATAATAAATTCCGATTTACCTGAGCCTGTCATGCCCGCCACAAGACCGTGAGGTCCGTGGTACTTTTCGTGTAAATCAAGAAGAAAATCATCTCCGTCGGCACCAACGCCAACGGGGGTCTGTAATGATTTTGTGGGATTATTCTCTTTCCAACGTGTCAGCGAATTCAGATGCTCAACCTTACCGACCCGGAACATTTCAAGGAAGGTCATCATCGTAGGAAGACTGAAACTTTCAGAAGACAAATCAAGTTCTATGTTTGCTATAGCCGATGCAATATTATCAAATGAAACATTACCAGATCTTTCGGCATCAAATATTACCTGTTCACCGGACGTATCCTCTTTATCGAAAATCTTTGAATATGTACCGTTTACCTGAATTGTGGTTTTGGTTTCTTTAGGCAGATCGCCGAAGGAGTCACCAAGGAAAATTGCTGAAAAGCCTGCATTGTTTTTATACTTGATTAAGTTCTGCAGCGCCTCACATTTTTTACCAAGCGCTGCATCTGTACAGATGCACACGTAATGCGGGCTGATTACTTCATCTCTTGTTTCACGGTCCGGGCGTTCTCTGAAAACCTTTTCCGTGTATGCCGATAAGGCTTTTACCTCGTCCATATTTGATGCAAAAAACCTGACTGTTTTGTCATTGCTCCAGAAATGAGGTATATATTTGACAAACTGCCACAAAGCTTCTTCATTTTCATTCAGGATAAGCATTATCTTCAGCTCGTCATAGCTGTGTAAAGAAATCATCTGCAACAGCAATGACTTGAGCATATCAAGAGTTTCCGAACGTTCGCCTATAATACCGATAACAATATTGTCTTTTAAGGAAATACTGATAGGAACACCTTGAAGTTCTTTGGGTGCTTCAGCTAACGCAAGCATGGAATTCTGGAGTGCATCATCCTCCATTGTGAATTTTTTCTCCTGATATTTTACGCTGATATCTAACGGCAGAGTACCGATGCCCAAACGCAACCGCAAGAAATCCTTCTGCCCTATTACACGTTCCCAAAGGCTCTGCTTTCTTCGTATTATTCGCTCTGTACATTCATTCTGCGATACAAGATTTTCGTTCAGGATGTTGCTCTGCTCTTTAACCAATCTGCGAATTTTCGAGTTTATTTCTCCAAGATAAGCAAGGTATTTCTCCTGTCTTTCCTGTTCATTTAATACTTTTTGCTTTTTTTCATATTTCTTGGTAAGAATCGGCCAAAGGACAGTACCCATAAGCATTCCTAATGACATAATCATTGTAGGCAACGCCTGAGTAATATTTCCTCCGTTTGACAAAACATTCGTCAGGCTGATAATAGCTGTACTGACTGAAGTCATCGCCATAGTCAGCGAAGGGCCTAACATCAATGCGAGCGGTACCGTTTCCGGTTTTTGCATCTGCGGCGGCGGATCAATTGTTATTTCCTCGCACTCTGCCTCTCTGTAAAATCTCGGAGGTCTGAAAAAGAAGTCCTTTGTCGGCAACTCCTTGAATTCTCTTGAAAAGTCAGTTTTAGGCGGCTTATACATAAGCAAGCTGTCCGACTTTATTTTCAGCTTTTTTTCAGGATTGTTAACTGCAAGGAAATTGCTTCCGATTACTATTTTCAATCCCATAATGTATATAAAATCGCCGGCATTCAGTTTTTGAGTCTGTACTCTGTAGCCGTTAACAAAGGTTCCGTTTCTGCTGCCCTGATCGCTGATCGACCATGACCTGCCGTCAAACATCAGTTTCGCATGATGAGTGGAAACATAGTTATTATCAAAGCAAAAACTGTTATCTTCGGTTCTTCCAATTGAAAATACCGCCGGTTCTTTTACTATGATTTTTGAAAGCGTCTGATACGTTTCATCGAGACTTTCGGAAAAAAGAAGCATTTTCTCCGCGGTCTGTATATCCTGCATAATCAGAAAACTTTTTTCGTTAAGAATGCAACTGCTTATTTCTTTATTTTCTGCACCATATATTTTTATTGCGTTATTCGATTTGACTACCCACTCGTCATTTTCTGCTTCTATACTGACTATTCTTCTAGGGGTCCCCGACTCATCGGTATCGGTAAGCCAATATTGTCCTTTGATTTTCTGTGGTAAAGTCAGACTGAACATTTGCTTGGCCTTAATCAAATTTACAATCATAAATTATTCTCTCCTTGTTTTGCTGTTGCATTCTATATAAATACAAATAGCAAATTACAAATGTATAATTATAAATAACATATCACAAAAAATCGTGTTTTTTCGCCTTTAGGTACAGAAACAGGTTTTAGGGGTACGAAAAGTTGGTTCTGGGCAAAATAGCACCTTGCAAAAGGTAGAAAAAAGCAATATAATAGCGTATATCAACAAAAATGGAGAGCAAAAATGCGAATTGCTGTATGTGATGACAACAGAATAATACTTAATGAAATATCTGCCATGCTGGATGAATATTCAGAAAACCAGAAAATCAAAATCCGTTATTCCTGCTTTGAAAGCTACGAGGATATTGCAGAGCGTATTGATGATTTTGATTTGTTTCTGCTGGACTACCGTATGAACGATTTTGACAAAGACAACGATGGACTCAACGGTATGGAATTTGCCAGACTCCTTCGTGAAAAATCGGGTAAAACAAAAAGCGTTATATTCATTACGGCATATCCCGAAATTGTATACGATGCATTTGAAGTACGTGCGTACAGATTTCTGACAAAGCCCATTGACAAGCAAAAACTGTTTAAGGCACTTAACGATTACATAGTCTCATACAGCGATACCGAAACACTTTTGGTTAAGTCCAACGACGAGGTTCATCTTATCAATATCAGCGATATTTACTACCTTGAGGTTTCACGCAAGGATACTTTTATCTATTTCAAAGACAGGTGTTTGAAATGTCACCGCACAATTTCCTCTTTTGAAAAAGAGCTTGAGCCGTATGGCTTTATGAGAATTCATCGTTCCTTTATTATCAACACACACAGAATCGTATCCTTCGATACCCGTACGGCAAAGCTGGACAACGGCGAAAAAATATTCATAAGCCAGAAAAAATACCCAGAGCTTTGTGAAGCCTATCTCAAAAACAACAAGAATTAACGGGTGAGATAAATGAACATTGCTGTGCTTTGTGTTACAGAGCTTTTAAAAAATGCTTCGGGATTTTTTACCGGCACATTTTTATTGAAAAGGCTTTTCGGTTATGATATAAAAATTAAAAAAGCAGCATTTGTTGTTACAGCCTTTGTTTTTGCTGTAGCTTCACTGCTGCCTTTTGCTGTTTTTGAAGACACTTATGCTGCCGCAGACATATGCGACATTGTTACAATGCTTGGGTTTATTGTTTTTCCTTATCTCTGCTTTTCGTCGAGAAAAAAGTTGACATTTTTCTGGTACGGCATTATTCTCAATTCAACTGCCGATTTTATGATACTTATGGTAAGCCTGTTTTTCAAAACAGATAATCAGGCAACGTTCAATCTGCTGTATATCATTCTTTATGCCGCTTTATCAGCCGCTGTTTTCATAATAACCAAACAGCGTATTCCGGTTTACCACGGAGCTTTTTTTGAAAAAATCCCCACTCTTGTGTATGTGGTAATACTTATTGCTGACCTTGCAACTTATTACGCCGTTACTCTTACAAGAGATTCGGCGTATATTGAGGATGTTGCCAATGTTCTGCTGGTGCTTTCGGCTGTGCTTGTTGTCAGCTGTATCGTATTTATCGTCAGCAAATATTTCTCCGTATCAGAAAAACAAAGCAATGTACAACTGCTCCTTAATACACAAGTACTGCACAACGAAGAAATCATTAAGAGCAATACCGATATCCGTCGTTTTAAGCACGACTATATCAATAACATTTTCGCTTTAAGCACACTTATTGACCAGAACAGAATTGAAGAAGCGAAAGAATATCTTGCAAAAATGAACGAGCTTCCTGCTTTGACTAAAACGAAGTATTCTACAGGTAACTACCTTGCTGATGCTATCATATCCGCAAAGGCAACAGCGGCGCAGGAAAAAGAACTACGAATTGAATTTGAAGGCACTATTCCCTCACAAAGAATAAGCAATAACGATATTTGCACAATAATTGCCAATGTTTTAGACAATGCTGTTTTTAATTCACCGCAAAAAAGCCTTACTCCAATAACAATCAGTTCTGTTGAGCAAAGTAACGGTTGCATATTAACGGTTTCCAATCCTGTTTCAAAACCGGTTGAGATTAAGAACAACAAAATTCAAACCTCAAAAAAAGATAAAACAAACCACGGCTTCGGGCTTGATAACATAAAAGCCGTTGCAAAAGAATACAACGGCTTTGTCAACTTGACTTGTGAAAACAACCTGTTTATAATTGAAATCGGGCTTATGTTTAAAGAGGAGAATTCTTATGAGAAAGCAGTACAAATCTTTGAATAAAATTATATGTGTAATATTGGCAGTGCTCCTTACGGTTGGGATACTGCCTCTTTATGCTTCTGCGCAGGACACACTGCCTTCAAGCGTAAAATACACTATTGCCAACGGTGAGGTAACAATCACAAAATGCACCTGTCAGACATCATCAGCTGACATTGTCATTCCTGAAACCATAGAGGGTTATCCCGTTACCGCTATTGCTTACGACGCCTTCGGCAGTTGTTTCTATCATAAGAATTTTACCATACCTGCCACGGTTAAAAGTATTGGTACGCAGGCATTAGCTACGCTCCGGCTCACAAGCGTAACGGTTGATGAAAACAATCCGTATTTCACAAGCGACGAATACGGACTATATAATAAGGATAAAACGGATTTACTTCAGTATTTTTATGGCAGAGAAGAAGTTGAATTTACCGTACCCGATGGTGTGAAGAAAATAGGTATGCGTGCGTTTGAAGCTGCCGACCTTGTTACTGTAACATTGCCGGAAGGATTAGAAGAAATCGGAGCCTCCGCCTTTTTTAATTGCGTTGATTTAAAAAGCATTAATCTGCCCGAGTCACTTACCGTTATCGGAAACTCCTCTTTTTCAAGCTGCAGGTCATTGGAAGCAATTGAAATAGGTACGAACGTTACGAACATACACAACAGTGCCTTCAACGACACAACGAGCCTGGCAAAAATAACCGTTTCATCCGATAACACAGCATATTTTACGGGTGCCAACGGCGAGCTGTATGACAAAGCGCTGGCCGGATTAATCTGCTACCCTCAAGGTAATAAAACGGATGAAAGTCTTATTATCCCCGAAGGAGTTGTCAAAAAATACAATCTTGCAAGTGACACGCTCAAGCATATCCATCTGCCTTCAACATTCGACAGCGACGAGAATTTACTGGTCAATTTCTACTCGTGTACTGCACTCGAAAAGTTCACTGTCTCAGACAACAATCCTGACTACACAACGGACGAATACGGTGTGCTTTTTGACAAGGATATGATAACTCTGATTGCCTGTCCTGTTGCTCTGCCACAGACAAGCTACAGCACACCGCCAAGCGTTGTAAGCATAGGCTGGTATGCTTTTGAACAAAGCAACCTCAGCAATATAACTGTAAACGAAGGTGTTACTTCAATCGGCAGCTATGCGTTTCAGCTGTGTCGCAGTCTTACAAGCATCACCTTACCGAAAACGCTTATTTCAATAAGTTCAGCCGCTTTTCAGTCTTCACCTTATATTACAGATGTGTATTACACCGGCTCAAAGGAAGAATGGAATGAAATAAACATTCAGTCCGCTAACAATTATCTCACAAAAGCTGAAATATATTTTAACCACGGTGCAACAAGCGGCAGCTGCGGCGAAAATGCTGACTGGAGCTTTAACGAAATTACACACACGCTTACAATCAGTGGCAGTGGTGAAATTGAAGAAAAGCCGAGCTTTGAAGAATACGGCTGGTACAGCTTCAAGGACAGTATTGCCTATGTTGAAATAGTTGACAGCATAACAAATGTACCTGCAAATGCATTCAGTGGCTGTGAAAAGCTCAAAGAAGTTTATCTTGGAACAAGCATTTCAAATGTCGGAGAAAATGCCTTTTCCGGCTGCGCTTCTCTTCTTGTTTTTACGATACATAATGACAGCATTGAAATTGCTGACGGCGCATTTAACGGCTGCAACGAAAAACTCACATTTATCTGCCCGTCAGCAAGTAGCCTTGTTTCTTCCGTTCCAAACAATGCGCCCTGTATAGCAGTAAGCTTTGACGAAGAAAACAGCGTGCTAAAATTCAACGGAGAGCTTACCGTTTATAATGGACCAAAATACGATTTTCTCAGCGTATTTCTTAACGAATATTCTTATGCCGATTACATCTATTTTGAGAAAATTGTTTTCGATGGCGTAGATTCAGGCATTATCCTTGATTTCGAAGGCGCAGACAGCACAGCGTCAGACCTGACACTCACTAACCTTTACGTCAACCTTGCCGTTGTCAGAGGCGATTCACAGGAAAACATAACCTTTGAAGAAATGCTTGAGCTGCTTGAAAGCGGCGATTACGACGCGTTCAAGTTTGTAATCAAATCCGACGATATGAACGGCGAAAAAACCTTCATCCAAAAAGTGAGCGATTTCTTTGCAGAAATAACCGAAAACGCCCTGCGTGCAATTTCCAGCGTAATTAACTTTATAGCCAAGCTTTTCAAAAGAAAATAAAGCCTTTGAAACACAGTTAAAAGCATCCCATTAAGCCTTGTAAAACCAAGCTTAACGGGATGCTTTTGGTATCTCTTTTGTCGCCCTAAACTTTCTGTACCCCTAAACCCACTTTCCGTACCGTTTGACGATTTTTTTGATTTTTTTGTGCTATAATCACCTCACAAATTTAAGAGGAGATGTTTTATTATGAAGCGCACAAAAAAGCCCTTGGCAATTCTGATGAGTATCGTACTGCTGCTTTGTGCAATACCGCTTATGCAGGCAAGTGCCCAACCGTATGACGATTATCTCGAGCACTATCAAAGCGGTATGTGGGAGTATACACTTGAAGACGGAGAAGCCAGTATCTCAGGTCTGTATCCCGACGAAGAACTCACAGGCACTGTCATCGTGCCCGAAATTCTTGACGGTTATCCTGTAACGGAAATTGACTGGATTTACTCTGCTACCGAAATCACACTTTATATTCCTGCCGGTATTGATTTTCTCGACACTTCCCTTGCCGGTCTGTTCGGCGGAAACATATCAGCTGTTGAAATAGATAAAGATAACCCTAATTATACAACCATAGACGGCGTTATCTATACCAAGGACAAGAAAATACTGGTTTCATATCTTCCCAACGGTCCTGAATCATACACCGTACCCGATGGTGTAATCACCATTGGCGCAGGCGCATTTACTTGCAATGAATCAATAAAACACATTATTCTGCCCGAAAGCCTTGAATTTATCGGAGAAGCCGCATTTGAATGGTGTGAAAACCTTGAAACAATCAAGATAAAAAATAATCTGAAAGAAATATTAAAATATGCTTTTCACGGCTGTTATAATCTGAAAAGCTTTGATGTTCCGGCAAGCCTGACATCAATCCGCGAATTTGTCTTCAACAACTGCTATTCACTTCAGAGCATAAACGTTGCTAGCGAAAACCCCGTATACTCAAGCAAGGATGGTGTGCTGTACAACAAGAACAAGACCGAACTCATCAGATTCCCTGAAGGCAAAACCTTTGAAGGCTGGACTTTCCCCTCGAGCGTAACAACTATAGGTCATTCCGGATTTTACAGTTGTGATATGGAAAACATAGTCATTCCGGAAAACATTGAAATTATTGGAAAACTTGCCTTTGGTTCATGCTACTTCCTGGAAAGTGTCACATTTGCCGAAAACTCTTCACTTGATACAATTGGTGAACTTGCTTTCAGCAGCTGTGAAAGTCTTAAAACTTTAAAGCTTCCTGAAGGTCTCAAATCAATTATGCACTGCGCTTTTGAATGGTCAGGAATTGAAAGAATTTATATTCCTCAAAGCGTTCTCTTCGTTGACAGCTATGCTGCACAAGAGAGTTCACTCACCGATGTTTACTATGCCGGCACAAAATCACAGTGGTCAAATATTCTTGCTGAAGATAACGATAACTTCTATTATTACGATGGTTATTCTGAATTTGACTATGCTGAAATCCATTACAATGCCCAGCAGACTGCTCATGGAAACTGCAACAGCGAAATCTCTTGGCAATATGACGGTATGGGCATACTTACAATCAGCGGCAGCGGTGAAATGCCAAGCTATCCGCAGGGTAAAAATGCCCCTTGGAATGAGTTTGCGAATATTATAACCACAATCGAAATTGAAGAAGGTATAGCAAAAATCGACGGCTTCTACAAATGTACAAATCTTAAGAGAATCATTCTGCCCGAATCGTTAGAATATTTGGCATCCTGCGTTTTCTGCTGGAATTCCGATGACCCTGTAGAAATAATTTATAAAGGTCTGCCTGAACAGTGGGAAGATATAGAGTTTGGTTCACACGAGTGGGACAGTTGCTTCTGCTATGATATATACAGAGCTATCTATATCGATAATGAAGATTTTGTTATCGACAGCCTTGATATAATTGTCGAAGGTTCAACAACCGTGAAATATGGAGAAACTGCTTATCTTTATGCCGACATTCCAATAATAAACTCCTACTATATTCCTGAAATAAGGCACGACACATTATATTATGTAAACTATTTCCTTCCAGTCGACACACAACTTTCGTGGTACGTAGATAGCGGTGAATATTTTTCAGGCGACATATTTGAAGAATACGCCTGTTCGATGACCTCCAAAATCAGTGGCACAGAAATCCTCACCGTTTGCCTTGAAGACGAAGATGGTTGGACGATTTACAACGACGACGGCGACCCGATAGAAGCTTCAATTGAGCTCACCTCCAAAGCCGGCATATTTGAAATACTTGCCTATATATTCAGAAGCATATTTGAAATGATTCTTTCATTCTTTATGTTTTAATCAATCATTAATTAAGAAAGAGGTTATACTATGAAACCCGAAAAAAAATCATTGGCAATTTTGATGAGCATTGTACTACTGCTCACCACCGTTTCGTTCAGCGCATTTGCTGCTGACAGCACAAGCAAATGGTTCTCAGATTTCAAGTACATTGTAGAAAACAGACAGGCAACCATTGTCGGATATGAAAACCACCTGTGGGAAGATGATATTTACCCTGTATACGAGCTGACAATCCCCGAAACACTCGACGGCTATACTGTTACAAAAATAGCCTCCGAAGCCATTGACACCTCTATGGGCGTCAGAACGATAACAATTCCCAAAACGGTAATTGAAATTGAGCCTGGAGCTTTTTATTCAAGAAGCAGCGACAGCGCATTTTCCAAATTTGCGGTTGACAACGCAAATCCAGCCTTTTCCGCAGAAGACGGTGTACTTTTCAACAAGGATAAAACCGAATTGGTCTGTTGCCCCAGCGACACTACAAACCTCGTTTATTATATTCCTGACAGCGTTGAAACCATATGCGACGGTGCTTTTATAGACAACAACGACCTTTACCACATCGTTATTCCGACAAGCGTCAAACACATAGGCGAGTATGCTTTTCCCTACGTGCGTGTTTATTACAACGGCACATCAAGGCAGTGGAATCAGGTTGAAATCGGCGAAAACAACTACGCTTTTGAAGAAGACGATATGTTTTATTGTCTCAGCGAATACGGCTACTGCGGAATTATTGACAGCGGATATTGCGGAGATAACGCACAGTGGATTCTTTTTGAAGACGGTATTCTGTCAATTTACGGCACAGGCAGAATGAACGACTGGTATGATGAATCCTATCCAACTTGGGAAGAGCACAAAAACAATATCAATGCCGTTGCCATTGATGAAGGCATTACATACATCGGTGCTTATGCATTTTGGAAAGCAAATGAATTGTACACTGTTATTATCCCGTCAACCGTAACGGAAATCGGTCACGGTGCTTTCACAACATACAATGATGAAACTTTTGAAAAACTGGTAATATTCCAAGGCTCACCCGATATGTGGAACGATATAGATGTCGCCGACGGTAACGATGAGCTCTTTACCGATTGGCTGGTATGGATTGACGAGGTCGGCTACACTTCTGTTGAGAACTTTATTATCATTGCAGATGAAGAAACGGTTGATTACGGTAATTCAGCGCAGATTTACGCCACCGCCGATTATATGCCCTTCGGTGCAATAATCGAATGGGATGTCAGCAACAGTAATTTCCTTGTAGATGTATCCGGTTCAACTCAGATTTGCACAGCCACTTCGGACAACAGCGGCGAAACCACTTTTTATATAGTAGTAAGCAGTATGTTCGGATGTGATTTCCTAGATGAAAATAATGAGCCTATCGTTGACAGTATCAGCATAAATTCAAATGCCGGTATCTTCCAGATAATCGCTTACTTCTTCAGAGAAATACTCAATATTTTCTTATCGTGGTTTGTATTTTAATTTAACCCATTCATTTTGAAAAAGGAACAAAAAGGCCTTGGACGTACGGCGGAGGTTGCGGCTTTATTCCCTCCGCCGTGCTAAAAGGCAAAAAGCAAAAGATAGACTTATGTGGGTGTTCCTTTCTATTATGGCACCACTATTACCGTTTGCAGCTATTTACTATTATGTAATTGAACCTATAATCAATTTTTCAGTAGTATTTTTATGTAGCATTAATGAAGATAGCCCGCAAGCATCAAAATCTGCGGGCTGTCTTCATTTTACATATAATCAATCCTTAAACTCAATTCAAAGGCACTCAAGATATTTCCTTTCTGTCACATTACAGTATCTGTCAGCTCGCCTGCTATATCAAAGCTCACGAAGCGCATTATGCTTTCTTCGTTTGTGCCGAAGCTGAGAAAGTTCACACTGCCGTACCAGACAATCTGATTATCAATAACCGTAAATTTCTGATGAAAGTCGGATTTATAAATTACATTTACGCCGATGTTTTGCAAAACAGAGGTGTTTTCTTTTACTGTTTTTTGTTCTGCTTCTTTGAAATCATCTGGTGGTCGGGTGATAACGGTTACTTTCACTCCGTTTTGGACGGCTTGTGATAAAACCTTTGAAAGCTGTGAAATTCTGCTTTTTCTCATAAAGGGGCTAACTATAAGGATTTCTTTGTGTGCCGATTTTATATCCTGACAGCAAACAGTACAAAAACTTTTACCGTCGTAAATCAGGTCGGGAGTGACACTGTGCTCGCTGTCAATTTTTATTTTATAGCCAATTGCCGAATATCCTTTCAATCGCTTCTGATACATTCTTTCAAGAACGGGTATATGCACGTCAACATAGTCGTATATCTGCACTTCGATTTTACCCGGATGGCTTCTGTGAAGTCTGCCGGCATACTGTGCAACCTTACCCTTCCGCGCAATGGGCAAGGCAAGAAAAAGCGTATCGAGTCTTGGATAGTCAAAGCCTTCGCCTACATATCTGCCCGTTGCAATTATAATAAGGCTCTCATTGTCTGGTATTGATTGCAGCTTTTCTATGGTTTCACGTCGTTCTTTCTGCGAAGAAGTACCGAACAGGGTGATGATGTTCTCACAATAACCTGAAAGCATATCTTTAAGCTTCAACACATGCTCACGTCGTTCAGTTAAAACTATTGGTGTTCTTCCACTATTTACAGCTCTGATTATATCGTTTACTATGTAGCTGTTGCGAAGTTCGTTTTCTGCAAGGTCTTTGTAGATTTCTGTGATGTTTTTATCTTTGTTTTCACAGCGATACGAAGTAAACCTTGGCACAAGATAATGCTCAAAGGCTCTTTTCTCAGCCTGTGATTTAGCGTCAACCTTATAGCGTATCGGACCGCACTGCATAAATATAATCGGGTGATGTCCGTCTTGTCTTGTAGGTGTAGCGGTGAGACCGTAAACATATTTTGCGTTTGCAAATTTCAATATTTTTTCAAAATTCACGGCTGACACGTGATGACATTCGTCAACAATTATCATTCCGTAGTTTCGCACTAATTCCTTTACCCCGTCTTCCAAAACAAGCGACTGCATAACCGCAACATCAACAACACCGTTAAGAGTATTTTTCCCTGCGCCTAAAACACCTACGGGCGACCACGCTTTTCTTCTGCCTCTGCCCTTCGGTTTTTCAGACGCAGTAATGTTGATATTAAGAAACTGTTCCAGAGATTTTTGCCATTGCGTCATAAGACTTTGGGTGTGCACAAGAACAAGTGTGTTAGTTTTACGCTCACCAATCAAATATGATGCAACCACTGTTTTACCGAAAGCTGTAGTTGCCGAAAGCACACCAATGTTATGCTCAAGCAAGGCATCGGCGGCGGGCTGTTGTTCTTCACGCAAAGCACCGTTAAAGTCAACAGGTATTTCAGTGCCTGCATTGGTTTTATCTGTCATTGTTATTTTATTTCTTGCACCTGTCAACAAACTATAAAGAGCATCTTCGCAACCTCTCGGTAAAGCAATATACTCATCAAATATGTCTGCGGTACAGATAATTCTCGGCTTGTCGTATACGGGAAGTCGCATAGCCTGACTGCGGTAAAAATCGGGATTTCTGAACGCAGCCAGACGCTTGATTTTGTTCATCATTCCCGCAGACAAATCTTTCGCAGGTATGTACAGCATATTTGAGCGTATAATTTCAAGGCTTTTGGGATATTCGTCAACAGTATGTGCAATCTGCTTTTTTGTTTCCCAAGGCTTATCTTCTTTGTCGGAAATCAGTTCTCCTAATTCTCCTAACTTACAAAGAACTCCCACCAATTCAAAAACTTTTTCAGGAGAAAGTTTTTGAACACTGTCAAGATATTCCCATTGGTCAGAATACGGAATAAAGTTCTCGTCAACGAATAAACTGTTTCCGTTTTTTCTTGCATTACCCTGAAGCGGCAGAGCAACAAGATTGCCAAATCCACCTTTGGGCATTGTGTCTTGATTCGGGAAGAATCTGTCGTAGGACTTGAAGGAAAGATTACTTTTCTCCATAGTTCTTGTAAGTATTCCGCTGCCAAGTTTTCTCGCAACAGAAGCCAACACGGGCTCGCTAAAGAAAATCCAGGCGTGAGCACCATTGCCGGAACGAGAAATTTCAACGCTGACGGGTATATCAAACTCCTGACAGGTCTTTCTGAAAGCCGTTACATCAGCCTTGAAGTTTTCCTCATCAAAATCCGCACATAAAAACAGGCAGGTCTCGTCTGCCAGCATCGGATAAATGCCGACGACGTCCCTGCCGTATGAATCTTTTCCCGATAAGTGTCTGTAAATATCCTTGTCCGTAAGCGGCATCAATTTACGGTTAGGGCAAACGGAACACTTATACTTTTTCTTGTCGCAAAGCTCTTCGTTCCATTCGTTCTCACAGACGGGCTGATAGCCACTTTTGTCCGTGGTTTTGCTGTACCAGCGACGAGCAAAAACATCTTCCCTGCCTTTGAAAAGCGAACGGAAAAGTTTGATTTTTTCTTCGGGTGAACTGTGTTTATTGATAGAAGACTTTGAAAGTTGATTATCCGTTTTTGCTTCAGGCGTAACAATATCCGTTTCGCCTTTAAGGAGTGCCAGTTCCGCCTTCAGCTTCTTGTTTTCTTCAAGAAGGAGGTTGTATTTTTCGAGAAGGATGAAATGATCGTCTTTCATAGTTGTGACTCCATCTGAATTTCACATCGTAAAGTTTTATTGATTTTCCAGCAAATATTCATGCCTTTCGTCACTTAAAAATCTTTTTAACATAAACGTAAGAAAGTATGGGAAAGTAAAAAACTTCCCGTTAAAGCCTATATTTTTATTTGCTAATTTAATTCCGTATTTAATATCCGGATACTGTTCCTTAGTTATTAACGAATTCAACGATGGTGTTGATGCATCGCCAGCTTTTACTTCTACGGGAATAAGAGAACCAGCGTCTCGAACAAAAAAGTCCATTTCCACTGTACCTTTTTCGTTTCGATAGAAATAAATCGGATAGCCCTGTTTTACCAGCATATCGGCAACAACATTTTCATAAATTGCGCCTTTATAAGTGTTGAAGTTCTTGTTATGGCGCAAATCAACCTGCGACTCCTCATCGAGCGAACCGATCAAAAGTCCAGTGTCCCTGAAATAAATTTTATAATTATCGGGATTATAATTACCTTTCAAAGGAAGCTCCGGAGTAGTCATACAACAACAAACATTAACAATTCCTGCATTGTTGAGCCAATCTACAGTACCTATATATTCTCGGTTCCTTGCCCCACTGCGAATTTTGGATATCTGAAACTTTTTGTTTTCTTTGCCAAGAAACACAGGAATTTTCCTGTATATATCCAAAATTTTTCCCTTATCAAGACCTTGAGCATATTTTGTTATATCTTCCTCATAGTCAAGAAGAAGTTGTTTCTGAATTCTCAATGTTCTGCTGTAGTTTTTTTGCTTTATGAAAGTAAATACAACTTCAGGCATACCTCCGAGCACCATATATTCTCTGAAATTTTCAATCATAACATCATACTCAACTGTTGAAAGAGGAGTTACAGATATCATTTTTTCATATATGCTCTCTATCTGTTCGGTTCTGTACCCTTTAGCCCAAAGGAATTCCTCAAAATCCAACGAATGCATTTCATAGTCTTCCTTGTATCCTACACTATTTGACTCAATTTCATTATAATTGATACCCATAAGTGAACCTGAACATATAACATCATATCTTCCGTCAAGTTTAAACGATTTCAGGCTTGTCGCACAATTGATACAGTCTTGAATTTCATCAAAAAAAACAAGTGTATCACCCGGAAGAAAAATAAAATCCGGATTTATAAGTGAAATATTTTTGAGTATAGTATCAACCTCAAACCCATCGTCGAAGACGCTTCTGTATTGTTTTTGCAAAGCAAAATTAATTTCAACAACAGATTTATAATTATTGTTTGCAAAATATTCAATAGCCTTTGTTTTTCCGATCTGACGAGCACCTTTTACAATAAGCGGATATTTGTCTTCCGAAGCTTTCCACGCAACCAAAAAGCTGTCAATTTTACGTGTTAATCTTTCCATTGCTACACCTCCGATTTATGTACAGCAATAGTTTATCACATAATTCCATGCATTTCAACAGGAATGTATCACATTTTTCTCATAAATCAAACGCGATTTTACACATTTTTCGTTTTTGATTATAAATTGTGTTAATTGAGTCTAATAATCTGATTGAAAGCCGTCTATTCAGCTTGAAAACCGCTTTATTGCTTCGATGAAGGCTTTGCCGTAGCGCTCATATTTTATCTCGCCCACACCCGACACTTCCAGAAATTCTTCTTTGGTTGTGGGTTTCTTTCTGCACATATCAACAAGCGTGGCATCGCTGAAAACAACGAAGGCAGGCACGTTAGCCTTCTTTGCGAAATATGTTCTGACAACCTTTAATGCTATAAGCAGTTTTCCGTCAACATCATAAGAATCGTCCGATTTTTTGCCTTTAGCTTGTTTGGCCCGATTTTTCTTCAGCTTTATTTCAACCTTTTCATTGCCGTACAATACACAGTGGCTTTGAGGCAGAACTTTAAGCACGGAATATTGGTCCGCCGAGTTTTGCATATACCCTTGAAAAATCAGCCCATCAATTATATTGTAAATTTCATCTTTGCTGTAATCAGCCATAATCCCGTATGTTGACTGTGTTTCCAATCCGCACTCCAACAAACGTTTTGTTTCTCTGCCCCGAAGAACATCGGCAATCATTCTTTTGCCGTATTTCTGACCTGTTTTAATAACGCAGGACATAATCTTCTGTGCAGCAACCGTCACATCAACCAACTCAAAGTTACTCAGACAATTACCGCATTTTCCGCAGTAGTCGCCGCAGTCGTCACCGAAATATTTCAGAATATAATTTCGCAGGCAGTCCTTGGTTGTGCAATACTTTTTCATATGCTCGAGGCGTTCATACTGGCGATCCTTAAGCAGTTCCTGTTCCTCTTGGGTTAAATCTTCGTTTTCGTTGGGATTCTCGATAAAGTATTTTATTGTTGCGACATCCTTAGTGCTGTAAAGCAAAATGCAATCGGCATCGCTGCCGTCACGCCCTGCTCTGCCCGCCTCCTGATAATATCCTTCCAAATCCTTTGGCATATTGTAATGAATTACAAACGCAACGTCGGACTTGTCAATACCCATACCGAAAGCATTGGTTGCAACCATTATCTGCTTTCGGTCATAGACAAAATCATCCTGATTCCTTCTGCGCTCATCATCCTTAAGACCTGCGTGATATCTTGTTGCTGCAAAGCCGTTTTCAATCAGCAGTCCGCAAACCGTCTCCACATTTTTTCGCGTGGTACAGTATATTATTCCGGACTTATCTTTGCGTTCAGATAAAAGAGAAAGCAAGGTCTGATTTTTGTTTTTAGGCGATAAAACCGTGAAATAAAGATTAGGTCTGTCAAACCCCGTTGTTACAACTTCTGGATTTTTCAGATTCAACAAATTTAAAATATCCTTTTTGACCTCAGCCGTTGCCGTAGCGGTAAACGCACCGACAACGGGTCTTACTTCAAAGCCATCAATGAATTCGGCTATTTTCAAATAGCTCGGTCTGAAATCCGGTCCCCATTGCGAAACACAATGTGCCTCGTCAATTGCAATCAGCGATATTTTTACACTTTGGCAAAATTTTTGAAATTCCCACGTGTGCAAGCGCTCCGGTGCAACATAGATTATTTTATACTTACCTCTCGCAGCATATTCAAGAGCTTTTGTAACCTGATTAGACTCAAGAGATGAATTTATGTATGCCGCCGGTATACCCATCTGAATCAAAGCAGCAACCTGATCCTTCATCAGGGAAATGAGCGGAGAAACAACAAGCGTAATTCCGTCCAAAAGCAAAGCAGGCACCTGATAGCAAACTGACTTCCCGGCACCGGTAGGCATAACAGATAAAACATCGCGGCCATTAATCAGAGAGTCTATAACATCCTCCTGTCCGTTACGGAATGAGCTGTGCCCGAAATAACGTTTTAATACCTGATGCTTGCCGTCCATACATATACCTCATTTTGTTTGTATTTAGTATGATATTATCATATAAATCGTTAAATCTCAATAGAATGGTCAGTATTGCTTCTTGTCCTCTTTTAACGTTTTATCACTTCCATTTAAGGATTTTATACAAATCTTTTTTGAAGCTCATGAACAGCAAAACAGAATTTTTCAATCACTGTCAATGATGTATGTAACGGGTCGCCTTCACGGATACGCATTGTTCTTCTGATTTCTTTTGGAATTACTACCCTTCCCAAGGTCGTCAATTCTTCTCACAATTCCTGTTGCTTTCATAATAATATCTTTCTCCTTGCTTTACATTGCGTTAATTCGGGAGGCGAAACGCCTCCCCTACACAAATTTTCAAATTGTGTTGTTATGATATGTCAGACAAGGGGAAATATACTTTTGATTTATTTTTTGATATAACAACCGCAAGCAGCCTGTCATCCACTTTGACAGGCTGCTTGCGATTCCCAAAAATCCACTGTTTTAATATGTGTTTTTATATTATATACATTATATTATGTATTTTATTCTGCTTTTATCACTCGATAAGTACTGCGGTTTTGACGGATTTGGAATAGGGTAATTCACGGTCGTTATAGGTCATATTCAAACCGCCGGGAGTACTTGTTATTGTATCGCCGATGATACTGCCGTGGATATCGAAATCGCCCGAGGCGAGGGCTACGTTGCCCTTGGGTGCATAGACTATGCCCCACAAATCAAAGCCGCCCTGTTGGGAATAGAGGGTTATATCGCCTTTGCGTGAATAGAGCGAGAGAGTTGCGCCTGCTTCGTTGTAGGTGTGAGTACTGCCGCCGATTAAGATATTCTCTTCGGCTATCATACAGCCGCTCAAGGTTATGCCGCTTGAGCCCTGATTGGTGGAAAGACTTCCGCCGCTGTAGACCACGCCTTTGATGTTATATTCACCCTGACCCGAAAGAGCAAGGGCGTGCTTTTTGTTATACAAATCACCATTGAGGGTAAACGGGCCTGCGATATCGGTTGCAGGTGCTTCTTCGTTTGCGTTTTTGCCCCAGACATAGATGTTACCGTTTACGGTTGTGCCTCCGCTCTGCAGCTTGAGGGTATCGTAAATATACATATTTCCTCTTGTGCTCATTGCTACGCTGCCCTGCTTATCAAACACACCCTTGCAATAAACAGCGCCGTTTAGAGTTGTCGGGCCATTAAGAGTTGCATTTCCGCAGACGTAGGTTTCACACTCGCAGTTGAGTTTGTAGGTTGAGCCTCTGTTGAGGTTGCCGCCCGTGTAGAAGTATTCGCCGTTGATTGCGGCATCACCCTGGAATGTACTGTTGCCTGCAACATAGAGGTTGCCGCCAACAATAAAATTCTGACTCCACATTGTTGTCAGGTTGCCGCCGATATAGGCGTTACCCTTTACATATACAGGGCACTGCGGATTAAAATCGCCCTCAACGTAAAGGTCGCCGTAAATAATCAGCAGGTCGGAATTGTAGCCCGTTGAAAGCGTACCTGCACAGTAGGTATTACCGTTAATTGCAAGAGAGGAATTAATTACTGCACCTGCCGAATAACGGTTGAGGTAGAAATTACTGCGGCTTATCGGCTTGTAATTCTTACTGAACATTGCTTCTTCAACGGTTGGCACGACGGACATTATTGTTTCGTCAAAATCGGGCATTTTCTGCGAATTGACATTACTTTCAAGCCTGCCGACTGTTACGCTGTACTGATTGTAGCTTGCGTTGTTTGCCGAAAAAACAGTACCCGAAACCGTACTGCCGCTGCCGTCGGCATGAACGTTGCCGTTACCGAAGATACTGCCGCCGAGAGTATAGTGACCGCCGAGAGTAAACTGCGTATTGTCGCCGTGGAACATAAGATATTCAAAATCTATAGCCATATTTTTGTTGACAAATTTTGCCGCCGCTTTTGCGTTAATCTGAACGGAATCGACCTTGAAAAGGCTTGCAAAAATTGTCTTGCCCTGCCTTGAATCGGATACACGGACTATTTCGCTGCTCGGAAATTCGACAACGACGCTTTCTGTGGTGAAGCCGTTTTTTTCGACGTATTCGAGGGCAACCTGCTTTGCGGTTTGTTCGTCGGGCATATAGCGCACAGCCGCCAAAGCAGCCGCATCCATTGCGCTCTGAAGTACGCTTTTCTGATGATATTTAAGCCCCATATCGGTAACTAAAGATACAATTGAAAGGAAGGCGACAAGACCGAAGGCGGCAATGACCATTACCGCACCGTCTTCTCTTTTTGCGAAACGCCTGAGTCTGTTCATACCGCCGCCTCCTTTCTTTTTGCTTAATATTTTATTCAAGAGAGTCTTTTATTCTGTTCATCTGCTTTTGCAGCTCTGTGAGTGTTAACTGCGCCTGCTCGATGTAATAGCTGTGGACCTTAAGCTCCTTTTGTGATTCAAGCCTTTGCTTTGCGTGCTCGTTTTCGAGGGTATTGATTTTTTCTGCGCACTCAAAAGCCTGCTGCTTGTTAACGTCCTTAAGCCTTGCTATTTCCGTTTCGTTTTCTTCTGCACGCTGTTCAAGCACACTGCACTTGATTTCAAGCTCTGCGTTGAGCTTTTTCACATCCTCATTTTCTGCGTAGAGAGCTTTGATTTCTTCACTCTTGCCTTCAAGCTGTGAGTTGACGGCTTTCAGCTCATCCTCTTTTGTTAGGAGCTTTGATTTTACTATCTCATACTGTGAGTAAACGGAGTTGTACGAATCAAACAAGGCGTTGTATTTTTCCGAAACGGTTGTAAGCTCGCCGTTTTCATTCTGAAGTGACTGGAGAGTCTGCGCAAGCTGTGCCTTTTCCTTTTCAAGGGTAGCAATTCTGTCGGTATATTCAAGCGCCTTTGTTTCGTTTTTGGACTCTGCCGCCTTTCTGAGGTTTTCGTTTTCACGCTCGGAAAGCTCCAATTTTTTCCTGAGTGCGACAATTGTTTCTTCATACTCTGCGGAATTATCGTGAGCCTGAGGCTGTGACACGCTTGCAAGGAGATTGTCAAGCTGAGCCTTGCACTCCCTGTACTTTTCGGAGTATGAATCCCTTTCCCGGTTCGAGAGAAGCAGCTCTTCCTTGAGGGAGGATAGCTTGCCCTCGTGAATGCGCATAGAGGAATCGTATGTAGCGCTCATTTCTTCGATATATGCCGCAACCTCTTCGGGGTCGTAGCCGTAGAGGGCTTTTTTGAAGGGAAGCTCACCCTGCACTTTTGCCTTTTGCTGTGCGTTTTTCTCCCTGTTTTCCGCAGGCTTGCTGTTAACCTTTGCGGTATCGTTCTTTGCTTTTTTCATTTATGACCCCTCGCAATACTTAGTGATTTTCTACCGTCACTTCAAGGATATCTCCCGTACGGATACCGAGCCTTGAGGCGGCAGATGCCTTCATTTCGATTACGCTTTTTGCATTTCTTACCGTTTTGCAGATTTTACCCGGCTGTACATTTTCGTCAATCTTCACTACCCTGCCGTTTTCGTCAAGATAGATTACATCTAGCGCAAAACGCATATTGAGCATATGAATCTGATTGCACGGCGTTATGTGCAAAGCGTAATTATCTTCTATTTCTTTAACGAACATCAGTCCCCTAAAACGGCTGAAAAAACTGTCTGCCCGTCGGGCATTGTCCGTGATTATATGTAAATTCTTTTTAATCATTATTTTCTTCATATTATATAAATTAAAATGTTTCGATTATGTTCATTACGGTCGGCCCCATCAGAATTATGAATACGACGGGGAAGATGAAAAGGAGCATGGGCAGCAGCATTTTGATTGATGCCTTCATACCCTTTTCCTTTGCCTGCTGACTGCGTTCAACTCTTAACTGTTCGGACTGGGCACGCATTACGTTGTTTATAGGGATGCCGAGCTGTTCAGCCTGAACGAGTGCCGAGGCGAAGGTTTTCAGCTCGTCAAGGTTTGTTGCTTCGCAAAGATTCTGCAGCGCCTCACGGCGTGTTCTGCCCATCTGAATTTCACGGTAAACTATGAGCAGTTCGTCGATAAACGGGCCCTTGAGCTTCTGCGAAACCTTAAGAAGAGCGGCATCAAAGCCGAGACCTGCTTCAATACAGACACACAGCAAATCCATTGCATCGGGAAGCTGTTTTTTGATACCTGTCTGGTGGCTTGTGACACGGGAGCGAAGGTACATTGTCGGCCCCATAACGCCCACAAGAACACCTATCATCAGAACAAGCAGCATAATCAGCGCTTCCATATCGACCGCAAGTATTATGACGAGTGTCAGACCAACCGCACCAATCAGAAAAGCATATTTGATAAACTGGAAGTCTGCCGGCTCCATAAAAATGCCTGCGTAGCGAAGCTGTTTTTTTATTGCCTCCAACTGTTTTGTTTTGTTGGAATTTTTCTTTTTCGGTGCAAAACGGCTGAGCTTTTCAGAAACAGCCTTTACGCCCTTGCCGATAAACCTTTCGTAAAATGATGAGTCAAGCTCCTTAAATATCGGCTGACCTACGGAATTGTTTATTCTGTCGATACGGCTTTGCTTGCTGTCCATTTTCCTTCCCCAGGGGGAAGCAAGAAGCACGACAATAATGAATGCAAGAAATGAATACGCAATAACCAATAGCTCCAAAAAGCTCACCTCCGTATCAGTACTCTATTGTAACTACTTTTCTTATGGCAAGGAAGCCGAGGATTTCCATTATGACGGAAACCGACAGCATTATGTTGCCAGCCGTTGTGGTGAAGAAGGTTGACATATATTCGGGATTGATAACCATAAGTATTACCGCTATGCCTATGGGCAGCGAGCCGATTATGATACCTGACATTCTGCCCTGGGCGGTGATTGAACTGATTTCGCCTTTAATCTTGATTCTGTCCCTTATGGTTTCGGATATTGTTGAAAGAATTTCGGAAAGATTGCCGCCCGTTGTGCGCTGTATGAGCACGGCGGAAACAACCAGCATAAGGTCAGCGCTCTTTACTCTTTCAGCCATATTGTTGAGCGCCTCTTCCATTGTTGCGCCGTAACGGATTTCGTTGCAGACCCTGCCGAACTCCATTCCGATAGGTGCAGGCATATCGCTTGCAACGTTTTCCATTGTCTGCTGGAACGAGAAGCCCGATTTGAGGCCGTTGCACATCATAATCAGCGTATCGCCGAGCTGTGCTTCAAAAGCCTTTCTGCGGTTTTCCTTTTTGATTTTTATAAATATTATCGGCAGAAAAGCACCGACTGCCGCAAGCGTTACAGAGGGCATCAGTCCGAGCTTAAAAAGCGCCGCAAGCCCCGAAGGGATGAAGGTTATACTCAACCACACAAGGCAGAATTCCTCGGGCTTCATCATAATATCCGCAAGGATGAGCTCGTTGAAGATGGTATCCATCAGCCTCTTTCGCTGTACGGACTGCTTGCCGCCGTTCATTGCACGGTTGACAAGTGAAGTTTTACGGCTTTTCTTGCGCTGCTGAATCTGCAAGGTCAGACCGCTCTTTTTGCTTGCGATTTTATTGACACGCTTTTCAACACGGCGTTTATCCTGTGTCACACCGCCGAGAATACTCACGCAAAGGATAAAGCCGAGAAGCGCAAAGGCAACAGAAAGGATTACTATACTAATTTGCAAACCATTCATTGTTGACCGTCACTCCGTTTTCTTTGATTTTTTCAAGGCAATTCGGTCTTACTCCCGTTGCACGGAATCTGCCGACGAATTTGCCCGAGGCATCAACCGTGCCGTCGGTTTCGTAAACGAACAGATCCTGCATACTTACTACGTCGCCCTCCATGCCGATAATTTCGGTTATGGAGGTTATTTTTCTTGTACCGTCACGCAGACGGCTCTGCTGAACGATAAGGTCGATAGCCGAGGAAATCTGGTCTCTGATAGCACGAAGCGGCAGCTCCATACCGCTCATAAGCACCATTGTTTCAAGTCTTGCAACGGTATCTCTGGGTGAGTTTGCGTGGGTTGTGGTGAGTGAGCCGTCGTGACCCGTGTTCATGGCCTGCAGCATATCGAGCGTTTCTTCCGAACGAACCTCACCGACGATAATTCTGTCGGGTCGCATACGAAGCGCATTCTTTACAAGGTTTCTGATTGTGACTGCACCCTTACCCTCAAGGTTTGCAGGTCGTGCTTCAAGCGTGATTACGTGATTCTGCTTTAGCTGGACTTCTGCTGCGTCCTCAATTGTGACTATTCGCTCATCCTCGGGAATGTAGGAAGAGAGAACATTGAGAAGCGTTGTTTTACCGCTGCCCGTACCGCCTGCAACAACTATGTTGAGCTTGCCCTTGACACAGGCTTCGAGGAAGTGAAGCATATCGGGTGTCATTGAGCCGAACTGCAAAAGCTGCTGTGCCGTGATGGGCTTTTTGCCGAACTTTCGGATTGTAAGCACAGGGCCTATGAGTGACAGCGGAGGAATGATTGCGTTTACACGGGAGCCGTCCGCAAGTCTGGCGTCAACCATGGGGCTTGCCTCATCAACGTGACGGCCTATGTTTGAAACTATGCGGTTGATGATATTCATCAGGTGTTCTTCATCCCTGAATTTTATATCCGTAAGCTTTAGCTTACCCTTTTCTTCCACATAAACATTATCCGGGCCGTTTACCATTATTTCGCTGTAGGCAGGATTCTGCACAAGCTCTTCAATAGGGCCGTAGCCCATAATGTCGTTAAAAAGCTGGGTGGCAACCTTTTCTCTGTCAATTCTTGGCACCATAAACTCGTCGTCATTGACCTTGTCATCAACGAGGCGGTACATAACATCACGGTCGGTGATTGTTTTGCCGCTTTTGTTCATTTCGTCAATGATTGCGGTGTGAATACGGCGTTTCACTTCAAGATAAGGGTCTTCAACAAATTCCTCTGTCTTTGTTTCTGCCGCTTCCTTCACCTCGGGCTGTGCTTCAAGAGCCTGAAGTTTTTTCTGCCCGTCTATTCTGTCTAAAAGTCCCATAACAGCACCTCTTATTTCTTCTTAAAGCCTCTCTTTTTGGTCGGCTTTTCCTTTATGGGAGTTATACCTGTGTGAGTCTCAATTATTTTGTCCGCCATTTCGGTGATACCCTTTGCAAGGGAGGATTTCGGCTGTGCAACCGTTGCCGCCTGACCCTTGTTGATGCTCAGCAAGGCTGTCGGATAATCCGCAGGGATGCTGATAAAAATGCCTTGAGCAAACATCTCTTCAAAATCCTTCTGTTTAACGAGGCTCTTTTCAACCTTGTTTAGCACGAAGCGGATTTTTTCACGCTGATGAAGCTGGTCGAGTATCGTGTAGCAGATTTTTGCGTTGTTGAGTGAGAGAATTTCATTGTTGTAAATCAGATAAAGCTCTTCGCAGTTTTCGCAGGCGGTTATTGTAACATCGTTGAAGGCTGAGGGAAAATCAACAATTATGTATTCGTAGTAGGGTCGCATAATGTCGATTATTTTCTCGACATGGTTGGGTGTTACGAAATCCGCAAACTCCGAGCTTTTCGGGGCACAGAGCACGCTCATACCGCTTGAATGCTCAACGGCGAAGGCGTTAATGTTTTCGATTGTTATGCCCCCCCTGTCCTGAACAAGGTCAACAATTGAGTTTTTGGTGTCAAGGTCGAGTGCCATTGCAACATCGCCGAACTGCAAATCAAGGTCGAGAAGCATTACCCTTTTGCCCGATTTTGCAAGGCTTGCGGCAACACCGATTGCAAGAGTTGTCTTACCCGTGCCGCCCTTACCGCCGAAGAAGCCGAGCGCCTTACAGCGTACCTTTTTGCTCTCGTTGTTGTCTAAAACTCTCTGCTGTTCGAGTGTATAAACCGTTCTGATGTTTTCGGAAAACTCCGCAGACTCAATACCGTATATCGGGAGCACCTTGCGTATGCCGTACTGTGCTGCCTTGTTGACCAGGTCAACCGAGATATTGTCGTTAACGAGGATAACCGTTGTTTCTCTTGCGACCACGAGCAAATCCTGAACAAAGGTGAAAACGCTTTCAGGCACCTCGCCCTTGACTGCGCACAGGACAACCTCGGGGAATTTATTGACTATCTTTGTTTTTCCGTCGGGAGTAAAATCCGAATAGCCGCTTATGGCAAAGGCTTCGTCTGAAACAAGGTTTTTGATTTCTATGCGTAAGTCCAGGTCATCGGACAAAACAAGCAGATTTATTTTTTCCATTACCGATTCCTCCCCGCTTTATTGCTGTGGCTCAGGCGGTGCCGTTGTGATTTCACCCATACCGTAGTTTGTCTGCGGCTCTGGCTTCTGTTCTTCAGGTACGCCTGCGCTGTTAATGTCATCTACAAGGTCGTAGGCTTCGACATAAGGAACAAGGGAAACTCTGTACGAGCCTTCAATACTGAGGAACTTTGAAATCTGCTCACTCGTCAAGCCCATAGTCATAACAGCGTAGGACGTTATTTCTACACCTGCTGCCTGCTGAGCGTTGGCAGTATAATCGCCGATTTTGAGCACGGGAATGTTTTCGAGCACGGGCTTCGCAGAGGGCACACGGCTGTCGTAGATATTTATCTTATCGCCCTCTTTTATGAAATAGCCGAGGCTGTTCTGAATACTGATTTCAACCGTATAGGCATACATTCCGTCTGCCAGCTCGTAGGACAGTCTGCCCTTTGCCTTATCGCTTCCGACAGGGACAAGCTTAGCTGCCATAAGCTGTTCTCCACGGAGTATTCTGTCGGTTGACATATAGCCGATTACGTCGTTGACTTCGCCGACAGTACCAAAGGAAACTGCGGTCTGCGGCAGCTTTACTGCCTGGAACATATCTGCGGTGAGTATTGTGTTTTCGTCTATATCCTCAAGCGCAATCAGCACCGTTGCTTCGTTTACACCGGTTACGATTTTGCTTGTTTTAAGCTCGTTTGCAAAAAAGTAAGTAGCAAGGCCTGCCGCAAGTGCGATAACCATCGCTATAAGATAAATTTTTTTCATAACAGACAAGCACCTTTCTTATGATTCTACTTTCATTATTACCGTTGAGGTTATTGTTTTTTCTTTACCCATTACCGTACTTAACACGGGAGTGAAGAAGGAAATATCCGCTTGCATATCCACCCTTATGTCACCTGCCGTCGGGTCGTTGGGTGTGGTGTAGGTAACCGTTATCCGCACAGCGTCGTTGCTGATGACGGTGGAGGACAGATTTACGATATGGTTTACTATTGCGCCGGTATCGGCATCTTCTGCGGTATGTACAACAGCGTAACGAGCGCCTTCACGGCAGGCGTTGTTGAGCGATAGCTGATTGTAGAAAAGCCAGCCGAAATCGATTATTCCGCAGAGAACGAGCAGAAATATCGGCATTATGAGCGCAAACTCAACCATTGACTGTCCGTCCTCACGCCTGAAAGCCTTTTTCAAACGCCCTTTCATTTTGCTGTCACCTCCGCACTTTAAAGTGTTTTTTCTTTTATCAGTATTGGGGTAAGCTCGCTCGGCGAGCGAACTTACCCCAACTCTCACTTAAGGAATATTAATATATTTTTTTACTTTATTATGTACCTGCCGGTGTTGTCGGTGCTGTTGTACCGTCGGAGCCAATAGCATCAATCTGGTCGTTGACTTCGTTGAACATATCACGAATCTTCGGACCGAGTGCGACGAGGGCAACAATTACGACGATTGCGATAAGGCCGATGATGAGACCGTACTCAACCATACCCTGACCTTCTTCATCCTTGAACCATTTTCTTAACATTAGTAAAACCTCCGTCTCTTTCTTTAAATAATTTTTGTTTACTGAACCGTTTTTGTTTTTTGTCTGAACCTTTTTATTGTTTTCTCTGAACCTTTAAGTAATCTGAACCTTTTTTGCTTTTTACCCTTTCATTGAACCGTTTGAAAAGGTGTTGTTTGCATTTACCTTGGTTATCAGGTACCTGCCGGTGTTGTCGGTGCTGTTGTGCCATCGGAACCGATTGCATCAATCTGGTCGTTGACCTCGTTGAACATATCACGAATCTTCGGACCGAGTGCTACAAGAGCGACGATGACGACGACTGCGATAAGACCGATGATGAGACCGTACTCAACCATACCCTGACCTTCTTCGTCCTTGAACCATTTTCTTAACATTTTTATTACCTCCATTTATTTTTACCCCTGTGGTCGGGGTTATTTTAACGTGTTCAGAATAACTGTGAGAAGACTGTTTGTTGAAGCTCTCCGAAAACCGGGAAGAGCACCGTTACTACTGCACCGAGTGAAAGGTACGGGCCCATGGGAACCGATGTTTTAAGCGAGCCCTTTTTGGTTACCACCAGGTAAACCAGATAAACCAGAAGTCCTATAGCCATTATCAGCGCCGCCTGTATGTATCCGAACGCTCCGAGGCAGTAGCCTATTGCTGCGCTGTACTTGACATCGCCTGTTCCTATTGGTATTCCTATCAGCATCGGAAGCTGGTAGAGAATGAAGCCTGCCGCAAGACCTATCAGCGAAGGGATGAGAGTTTCTTTGAGCGGTGCACCCGTTGCTATTGCGTACACGAGAGCCGCCGTTCTGACTGTCAGCAGAGCAAGTACTGAGGAGTTGGGGATTTTCTTTATATCCATATCAACCGCACCGATTGAGATTGCTATTGATATGTAAGCCACCGACTCAAGCCTTGTTGCCGTGTCCGAGTACCTTGCGAAGACTGCTGCGAAGAGTGCTCCCGAAAGCAGGACCCATCCGATTATCAGGGCTGTGTTTTTCAGCGTTTCGATTTTTGCGGTTTCCTGTGTTCTTTTCTGCACCTGAAAAATCGATATTCTGTTGAACGCCAGCGCCGAGAGTGTTCCGAGTGCCGTGCCGTAGATTGCTTCTATCATCGGCTTTCACCTCCCTGTGGTTCGTTGTGTTTGTGCCGTGTTGTTCTCTGTGGCTTCATCGTAGCACCGGGGTTTGGCGAAGTCAACAGTTGGAAATTTTGATTGTGAACAACTTTTGAACAGTTTGCACAATCGGCAGTTTTTTCCTTTGTTCCGCTTTATATCAAGGGTTTCTCCGCAATTTTGCACAATTTCGCCTTTTAATAAATTTATAAAGTATAGCGAACAAAAATCGAGGCTGAAAATCTACGTTTTTTCAGCACCTTGCACAATGAATTTTGTCATTTGTTCGCAAAGTGCTAAATATTCAACAAAAATGCAGGTTTTAGGGCGTTTACTGTATAAAAACCTGTATATTCAGCCTACATTTTCATATTTATACATCCGTTATGCAGCAAATTGCCCCAAAACACAGGAAAAATTCAAAAACCAAGATGAAAACATTTCCAAAAACTCTTGCATTCGTCGCACAAACGCTGTATAATAAACCCATATTCAGCGCACAAACGACAGATACTGCGTGTTTGGAGGAAAGTGTAATGGACAAAATGAGCGTACAGCAGGCGGCAGAAAAATGGAATGTTTCCGTAAGACGTGTTCAGGACTATTGCAGGCAGGGCAAAATACCCGGTGCAGAGCGTTTCGGACTTAACTGGAGCATACCGGCGGATGCCGTAAGACCTGCCGACGGACGAAGCAGAAGCGCAAAAATTGAGGCACAGGCAGATATGCCCATGCCCCGTAAGAGTCCTTTCCTCGATATGACCAATCTTTATTCCGAACCCGGCACGGCGGACGACTGCATTCTCGCCCTTGCCTCCCACCCCGAGGCACAGGCGCTTTTCGCCGCAGAAATAGCCTACAGAAGGGGCGAAGTAAACAAAGTTTACAGATACGCACAATATCTGCTCGAAAGAAAGTCGGGCTTCTACGCCATTATTGCAGGCGGTATGCTTCTCGCCCACTGCGCCTTGTGGACGGGCGACGTGAATATGTTCCAGCAGGCGAAAAAGCACATCTGCGAAGCCACCTGCCACACGCAGGCAGACAGAGATATTGTTGCGCTTTCCCTTGCGGTAACGGACAGCGCAATCCGCTCCAAGGGCGATTACCCCGAATGGTTTACACAAGGGCGTTTTGACACGCTCCCCACCGATGCACACCACGCCGCCAGAGTTTATTACGCAAAAAATCTGCTTGTCGGTGCGCAGGAGGTTGCAACAGGCGAAAGACAGTACCCCAACATCAGAGGCCTTGGCATGATAAGGTTTTATCCTTATATAGTCGAGCCTATGATAACCAAAGCGCACACCGACAAAACGGTAATACCCGAAATATATTTAAGGCTGCTGTGTGCCATTGCCTACAGCCAGTCGGGCGACACAAAGCAGGCAAAATTCCACATAGACAAGGCAATAGCACTCTGCCTGCCCGACGGATTGTACGGGCCGCTCGTCGAATACCGCAGACAGCTCGGCAAGCTGCTTGACGAAAGAATTGCAGCGGTTGACCCCGATGCCTTAAGAGAGGTTAAAGAGCTTCACAAGCAATACCTGACGGGCTGGACAATAATACACAACGCAATACTCGAAAGAAATGTTTCCGTTTCGCTCACCATTCGTGAGCGTGAAATTGCACGCCTTGCTGTTTTCGGACTTTCCGACAGACAGATTGCCGAGCAGCTCAAAATTTCCGAAGCCTCGGTCAAGGGCTTCATCCGTGCGGCAAAGAACAAAACGGGTGTAGACAAGCGCTCCGAGCTTGTACTTTTTATATGAGTTTACCTTAATTTTACCCTACTTTTTTGCCGTGAATACGGTTATTGTATTTTATACAGAAATAATATATAATACAGTTACACAAAGATTTGTGCTAAAAAATCATTTTACAGATACTGTTTAATTTCTTAACAAATTAAACTTTTGTCTCTGAACCGCAAAAATCCGACGGCTTGAACCACCGTCGGATTTTTGTTATGTTTATTCATTTAATAAACTCATTATTTACCTTGCAGATTTAAAAGTTATTTCATACCAAAGTTTCGCTTCGCAAAAAGCACGAAAGTATTATGTTATAAAATGTTATATTTTTGTTGAAAAACGGGTTTAAAAAGACTATAATATCAAACTGTATCAAACTTACGGGGCGATGAAATGAAGAACACTAAAAAGCTTGCGTTGCTATGCTGTGCGGTATATTTCGTAAGCTACATAACGAGAATAAACTACGCCGCAACGCTTGCGGAAATTATAGCAGACCTTGGAATAACCAAGCAGCTTGCAAGCATTGCCGTTACGGGCAGCTTTGCAACCTACGGCTTCGGTCAGATTATCAGCGGTGTTGTCGGCGACAGATTTAAGCCGCATAACGTTATACTTTTCGGCCTTTTCGGCACCTCTGCCGTCAACCTTTCAATGGTATTTCTGCCGAATATCTATTATATGAATGCCCTGTGGTGCCTCAACGGCTTTTTTCAGGCGCTTATGTGGCCTCCGCTTGTACGCCTTGTTTCCGAATACTTCAAGGGCAAGCACTACACGAGGGTTATTGCAAAGGTAACCCAGGCTTCATACGCCGCAACAATAGCCGTTTACACGGTTACTCCGCTCATCATTACGGTTTCGCATTGGAAGGCTGTTTTCGCTGTATGCGGCACGGTTGGTCTTGTGTTTGCGCTTATATGGCTTACGGCTACAAAGCCGCTTGAATACACCGGCACTTCTTCCGCTTCAAAGACAAGTGAAGAAAAGGGCAAGCTACCCGTAAAAACGCTCATTTCCGTTGGCATAATACCGATACTTATCGCAATTATTCTGCAGGGCTTCCTGCGTGACGGCATTACAACGTGGATGCCCACATATATATCCGAAGTGTTTGACCTCGGCCCCGAGGTTTCAATCCTTTCAACGGCTATACTGCCGATATTCAGCATTCTGAGTCTTACGGTTGTTACAAAAATCGGCGAAAAAATTGCAAACGAGCTTAAAAGCGCCTTTGTTTTCTTTGTCACTGCACTTGCCTGCAACCTGATACTCATTGCCTTTTTCTCGAAGGCGGCGGCACTCGATATTGTTACAATGGCAATTATCACAAGCTGTATGCACGGCGTAAACCTTATGCTTATAGGTAATGTCCCCTACCACTTCTCCCGTTTCGGCAAGGTTTCTACGGCCTCGGGCATACTAAACAGTGCTACCTACATCGGCTCGGCTGTTTCTACCTACGCCTTTGCCGTTATTTCGGACAGGCTCGGCTGGAATTTTACGGTCTGCTTCTGGGCAGGTATTGCGGCTGTGGGTGCTCTGCTTTGCCTTGTTTGTGTTAAGAAATGGAAGGCATTCCGCACCGAAAAGTAACATTAACGTAAAGCGGCGGTTAAAACCGCCGCTTTTGTTCATTTTCTGTTAACAAATTATTGCATTGAAACGGCTATTGTGTTATCATTTTCGTGGTTTTAATGCATTTAATCAGGAGGCAATAAAGATGAACGGTCCTTTGGGCAGAATTATGCTTGAATTCGCAGCAGGGCTCGGCAGAGCTGAGCTGCTGAAGCTGGATTTCTACGCTTCCCGTGCCGTTAAGCAGCAGGAAAGAAACCTGCGCAAGTTGATGAAGCAGAACAAAAACACGGTTTACGGCAAGCTCCATAATTTCAAGGATGTAAAAACTGTTGACGATTACCGCAGGATAGTTCCCTATTCAAGCTATCCCGATTATATTGAATACATCGACCGTATGGCTGAAAAGGGTGAAAAAAATCTTATCACCAGAAAGCATGTGGGAAAATACAACGAATCCTCGGGAAGTACGGGCAAATCCAAGCTCGTACCTATGAGCGACTGGGGAGCATGGGTATGCCAGTGCTACACATTCAGCGCACCCGTAGGCTGTGCATACAATTACTTTAAAAAGCAGGGCAAGAAAATGCCACCACAGAAGGGTCTTCTCACAATCGAGGTGCTTGACCACAAGACACCAAGCGGTCAGACCGCCGCAGGCCTTGCCGCACATCCGATGCTTTTCTTAAAGCACATGACACCCTTCTTTGTAACCTCGCCCAAGGAGGTTATGTTCCCCAAGACACGTGAGCCTATGGATATGCACTATATGAAGCTGCGCTGGGCTCTTGAGTGCGAGGACGTAAGCTATATGAGCACGGTTTTCATCACCATGCTTGAGGCTATGTTCTTCTACCTTGAAAACAACTGGGAAATGCTTTGCGACGACATTGAAAAGGGCATCATAAACGAGAGTATCGTCTGTCCGCCAGACGTGCGCAAGAGACTTGAGAAAAAGCTCAAGCCCAACCCCAAGAGAGCTCAAGCACTCCGCAGAGAATTTGCCAAGGGCTTTGACGCTGAACCCATCGTTCCGAGAATATGGCCGAAATGCGGTTGGATGTTCGGCATGAGCACAGGCTCACTTTCCCTTTTCACGAAGAAGCTGCGCCGTTACATCGGCCCCGATATACCGATGCATCAGCTTGGCTATGCGGCTTCCGAAGGTGTTATGGCCGTACCGAGAGAGCTCAACTCCGACGAATACGTAATGCTTCCGCAGAACGGCTTTTACGAGTTCCTGCCCGTTGATGCACCCGAGGGCACAAAGACCCTTACAATCAGCGAGCTTGAGGTTGGTCAGGAATACGAGATTATTGTTACAAATATGAGCGGCTTCTACCGCTACCGCATTGAGGACGTTATAAAGGTCACGGGCTTCCACAAGCAGTCGCCGAAAATTCAGTTCCGCTACAGGCTCAACCAGATTGCAAATATCACAGGCGAAAAAATCAACCAGCACGCCTTTGATTTGCTTATCAGCGACCTTTGCGAGGCTACCGGTGAAGATTTCAACGGCTACAGCCTTTTTGCAGACCGTACAACCTCACCCGGTCACTACTGCCTGCTTATTGAGCCGAAAAACGATGTGCCCGACAGCGAGTGTGCACGCTATGCAGAGATTTTCGAAAAGCGTCTGTGCGAAACGAACGCACTTGTTATGCCGCAGATAAGAAACGGTGCTCTCGGACACTGTGAGGTTAAATTCCTCAAGCCCGGCACCTACAACGAATACAGAGAGATGAAGGGCAGGCAGGGCGCAAACCTCAACCAACTCAAGCCCGTCAAGGTTATTGACAACGACGAGCGTTACGAATTCTTCTTCGGTCACGTAAGAGACTCTCTCAAATAATTGAACAACCTATATATCAACTGCCTTATCCCGTGTGAGATAAGGCAGTTGTTTTTTAAGAGATTATTAAATTTATTATAAGGTTTGCCGCACCGCAAAGACACATTACGAGTATTGCGTTTACCTTGAATTTCCGTATAAGTATAAACGCAACAGCAAACAACGCAAGACCTATGAAATTGACCGCATCGAAATTAACCGTCTGACCGCCGAAAACAACATTGAGCAGAATTGAAATACCTGCGCCTGCAATCAGTGCAACGACAGCAGGACGCAGTGTTGCAAGCACGCTTTCCATAACCGATGCACCCTTAAATCTTTTATAGGCAAAGGCAAGCAGGGAAACAATTACTATTGACGGCGTGATACAGCCGAAGGTTGCCGCAAAAGCGCCCAACACACCGCCGACACTTGAGCCGACAAAGGTGGAGGCGTTGACCGCTATGGGGCCCGGTGTCATTTCGGCTATTGTTACAAGGTCGGTAAACTGATCCATTGTAATCCAACTGTTCTTCTCGACAACCTGCGCCTGAATGAGCGGCATTGCGGCATATCCGCCGCCGATGCTGAAAAGGCCGATTTGCAGGAAGCTCAGAAACAACTGAAGATATATCATTTGCCAAGCCCCCTTTTGTGAATAATAAGAGCCTTGACAACCCCGATAACAAGGGCGGCAACAATGACAAAGATAACATTGAGGTCAAAAAAGAAGGTTGCAACAAAGGCGGCAATCATAACAAGATAATTAATCCATTGCTTTGTTTTGATTACTTTCAGACCAAGACCGCAGACAACATCCAGAATTACCGCCGCAACACCGGCCTGCATACCCTTTAAAACAAGCGCAACATATTTGTTTGCGGCAAAGGCGGTATAGAAAAGCGATATAACGCCGATTATGACCATAGGCGGAATAATTGTGCCAAGCACGGCAACTATCATACCGGGTAAGCCTGCAACATTCCAGCCGACAAGAATTGCGGCGTTTACGGCTATTGCGCCCGGTGCAGACTGCGCAAGGGCAGTGATATCAAGCATTTCCTTTTCATCAATCCAATGAAGCTCATCAACGAATTTCTTTTTCATAAAGGTTACGATAACAAAACCGCCGCCGAAGGTAAAAGCGCTGATATAGAGGGTTGAGGTGAAAAGCTTTAGTAGGGTTTTTAGTTTATTCTGTTTTGCGGTGGTCATTATATCGCCTCCTTTTTATTTTTTGAGTGCAAAAAGCAAAGCGCAAAGCGCAAAATTAAGGGTCGCTACGCTCTGAATATTATAAACAAATTCATTAATTATGTAAAGCCATTGCACTTTACTTGTTTGATATTTCACTTGTTACTCTTCAACAAGTTGTTGATATATCAACGATTTTTATAGTTTATGCGTTATTGTTGCAATTTTGTAGATTTATATGATTTTGTAAAGTTATTTTGCTTTACTTTGATAAAACCCAATTAACCGAAGAGATTTCGCAATTTCCTGCTCATTTTTGTCAAAAAAGGCTTTTACTGCTTCGCAGCGGCGGTATTTTACATAGCTTAAGTCAGGCAAAAGCTCTCTTTCACGGCGGCAGCCGTTACGGCACACAGCAAACCAGCGGCAGTTTTTACAGTCATCCGGCACGGACATACTTGCCCTTAAAAATTGCTGTGCCGTTTCACACTCAAACATTTCTTTGAGTGTGTTTTTGCCGACAGTACCTATTTTGTATTCATCCAGCGCATAGAAATCGCAGGGGTAAACGCTGCCGTCCGCCTCGACGACAAACTGAACGGTACAATGCCCACACATATTACACGCCTCGGGTGCACCACCTAAAAGAATGTTAAACCAGTTGTCAAACTGCCTTATATGTACATATCGGCCGGCTTTAAGGTCATTAAGCCAAAGGGCAAAAAGTCTGTCAAGAAAGGTGAAGTATTCGTTATTGTCTGCACTGAAAGCAGTATTGCCGTCAAAAGAATCGAGGCAGTCTATGAATTGCAGGCTGTCAAAGCCTTGTTTTTTAAAGAAATTGTAATTCTTTTCAACCGTACGTGCGGCTTTTGCCGTAACTACGCTTAATATATTGAATTCGACCCCATACTTTTCAAGCAGCTTTGCCGCTTTTAACACCTTGCTGTGTGTACCGCTGCCCTGTTTTGAAAGGCGGTTCAGGTCGTGCAAATCTGAATTGCCGTCAAGAGAAAGACCTACAAAAAAGCTGTTTTCTTTGAAGAATTCTACCCATTCCTCATCAAGCGCAAAACCGTTGGTCTGGATTGAGTGGTAAAACTTAATATTCTCTTTTTTGTACTTCTTTTCCGTTTCGAGAAAATTCTTATAAAACTCCAAGCCTGCGAGGGTAGGCTCACCGCCCTGAAACATAAAGCTGACACTGCCCTCGGCGGCCTCAACTGCCGTTTTTATTATATTTTCGGCGGTTTCTTTGGTCATAAGCCCACGAAAGCCCTGCTCACGGCAAGACGCCTCATCCTCATAAAAGCAGTATTTACACCGCATATTACACGCAGAGGAAGCAGGCTTTATCAACATACTGATTGGCGGCATGGATTTATTCTTTCCTTTTCGTTTTAATTGTTGCGGCATAAGCGCTGTTGCAAAGGCCGAGTACGGCGGAGATTATAAACAACAGCTCCATACCGAGGGTCTGCCATATCCAGCCGCCGAAAAGAGCGATAAAAATCGTAATAAGGTGGTTGATTGAAACACCCGTTGAAATTGTGGCCTTGATTTCGTTGGGGTCGTCCGACAAATCCTGAACATAGACGTTTGAAGCCATTGATGCAAGGGAAATAACCGAATCTAAAATATATGTAACACAGCAGATTATGTATGCAACATTCATCGGGAAAATGCGGTGGGCAAAGCCGTAGAAGAAGCAGACGGCGACAAGAATAATCGTGTCCGAAATCATAACGACCTTATAGCCAATTCTGTCGATAATTCTGCCGACTATGGGCGAAGCAAAGAAGCAGGTAATTGCCGAAACAGCAAAGAGAAGGCTTATTGTTGCGGCATCGGCACCGTAAAAGAGAATGAGCACATAGGGGCCGAAGGTAAAGAAAACCTGCTTGCGTGCGCCGTAAAACATTTCGAGCATATAGTACTTTGTGTACTTCTTGTGGAAATAGAAACGGCGCTTGTTTTTATCCGTTTCGCTCTTGCCCGTAATGCGAAGCGAAAGCACGGCACTGACTGCGGCAAGCACAGCGGCAATTGCAAAAAAGAGCTTGTACGGCTGGTTTGCGGTAATCATTGAGAATACAACCACAACAACCATATAGCCTATCAGAGTACCGACCTGGCTTGAGGCATTCTGTGCACCGAGTGCAGCACCGCCGTGACCCGGCTTTGCGTATTTGAGGGAAAGGGTATTTTTCATACCAATCTGTATATGTTCACCAAGCGAATACATACAGATTGAAAGCGTTACAAGCACTTTACCGGGCGGAAGAATTGCGAGCATACCCATACCGCCGAGCATAATTATTGCGCCTGCTTTATAGAGTGTTTCGGCAGAAAGCATATAGAACAGCGCAAGGATTAGGATAAGCATTACACCCGGGATTTCACGGAAGAATTCTGCCACTCCCCTGTCCATTTCGCCCATACCGACAATTTCGGCAAGGTAGTTATCCAGCAGACCCTTGTAAAGACCGTAGGACAGACCCGTTACGAGAATTGAAAGCAACAGGAATTTGTAGTTTTTGCCCTCAAGGAAGGTATCCTTGAAGCGTGGCAGCAAGCCCTCTTTTTTCATAATATTTCATCGCCTTAAAATAATATTTACAATCAAAAATTTTATACTTTAAAAGAAAAGATGTCAAGTAAAGTGAGATATTAAAATACGGTGAAAATTCATCAGAATAATCACCGCATTTGTTTTGTGTTTTAAATTATTGAGCCTGATTGTTTTTTGCAGCTTCCTTCGCCTTCTTCTTTTCAAGCTTCTTTGCTTTTCTGTCAGATGAAGTAAACTTATTAAGCATAGCTACACAGGCAATAATAACGCCCATAACGATAAATATACCGAGCATACCCGTGCCCATAATGGGGAGAGAATCTACAAAGTTATCGGGAGTTACCTTGAATTCATACTGCATTTCTTCTGCTGCCGTGCTTTCCTCGGCAACGGCAGAGGTTTCGTTTTCCGCAGCTTCAACGGCAACTGCCGTATCGGCGCTGAGCTTTTTGATTATAATTGTATCCATTAACTTTATCCTCCTTTTCAGTTACCGAGTGCATTACCGACAAGCGTAAGGATAAGACCGCCCGCAATAACGGAAGCAACCTGACCCGAAACGTTTACGCCTACGGAGTGCATAAGAAGGAAGTTCTGATTGTCTTCTTCAAGACCCATCTTGTGAACAACACGTGCCGACATCGGGAATGCGGAAATACCTGCAGCACCAATCATCGGGTTAATCTTGTTCTTGCTGAAGATGTTGATGAGCTTTGCAATCATAATACCGCCGAAGGTATCAACGATAAACGCTACAAGACCCAGACCCATAATAAGGAGGGTTTCCAGGCGGAGGAATTCGGAAGCAACCATTCTGGAAGCGATTGTAAGGCCGAGGAAAATTGTGATAAGGTTTGCAAGAACGTTCTGTGCGGTTTCGGAAAGCGAATTGACAACGCCGCACTCACGAAGCAGGTTACCGAACATAAGGAAACCGATGAGTGCTGTTGCATCGGGAGCAACAAGGCCGACAAGAACGGTGACGATAATCGGGAAGAGAATCTTTGTTGTCTTGGAAACCTTCTTACCTGTATTCTTCATACGGATAAGGCGTTCCTTCTTGGTGGTGCAGAGCTTGATAATGGGCGGCTGAACCAGCGGAACAAGCGCCATATAGGAATATGCCGCAACCATAATGGCGGAAATATAGTTGGACTTAAGCATATTTGCAACGAAAATAGATGTAGGGCCGTCTGCCGCACCGATGATTGCAATTGAAGCGGCATCCTTGAGGTCGAAGCCGAAGAGAGAAGCAAGACAGAGAGTGAAGAAGATACCGAACTGTGCCGCCGCACCGAAAATCATAAGCTTGGGGTTAGTTAAAACAGGCTCGAAATCAATCATGGCACCAATACCGATGAAAAGAATCAGCGGCATAAGCTCATGAGAGTCGATACCGATGTGGAACAAGAAGTCGATAACCGCTCTGACACCCGATATGGGTCCCTCTGCAATGGGCAGGTTGACAAGAATTGCGCCGAAGCCCATAGGAAGCAGAAGTGTGGGCTCCATCTCCTTTTTGATTGCCAGAAAAATCAGCAAGCCGCCGATAATCCACATCACGACCTGACCGAGCTGCAGGTTTGTGAGATTCTCAAAAACTGCGGCAAGATTCATCAGAAATTCGCTCATTTAAAAAATCTTTCCTTTCCGAAACCAAATTCTACGCCATTATAGCATAGTTTTATCATACAGTAATTTATTATAAACAAAGGCCTGCAAAAAAGCAAGCCTTTTGTAATAAAATATATAATTTATACGGTGCGGTTGATATAACCGAGAGTTGCATTTTCTTTAGGAGAAATTTTTGCGGGATTTCCGATTACAATGCTGTGGTCGGGCACATCGAAATTGACAAAGGTAAGCGGAGCAATAAACACGTCGTTGCCGATATTCACCTTGCCGACAATCACGGAATTTGCGCCAATCCAGCAGTTGTCACCTATGGTCGGTGCACCTTCCCTTTCTCCACGGTTTTCCCTGCCGATGACAACACCAGTTGCAATGTTGATATTCCTACCCAGCACAGCCTTGGGGTTGATTATTATTCTGCCCGTGTGGCCGATATAAAAGCCCTCGCCTATCTTTGCCGCCGCAGAAATCTGAATATTCGTTTTCAAGGACAGCCGGTGAAGTCTGAGCTTGTAGTAAGCCTTGAATACCGGATTTGACGCACTCTGTACCTTTCGCAGAAAGTACATATAGCTAATCTCACGGGGACGGAAAAGCCTGCGCTTAAGGCTCTCGCCTTTCTCGCCGTACCAGCGGTATAAATCCTTTTCAAAAACAGAATTTTTCATAACAAAGCTCCTTGTGTGTTGTTCACTTGTCGTCAGGCAAACTTAGTTAAAAGGCACATGCATTCAAGCGTCGTTTCATTGTCCCAACTCAGGCCTATAATTTCTTCGCCTTCATAGAAAAGCGGAAACCTGAACTGAATACGCTTAAGTATTCGGCCGTTTGGTATTTCTGTGGGATAAATCTCAATCTTTTCAACGAAACTGCCCAGAAATGTCTTCTTTTCCTTATCTGTAAATTTATCATAAAGCTTATCAAAATACAAGAGATACTTATAAACATTGTCGCTTGAAATCTTCTGAGCAATAAGAAAATCTATTCTTGCCTGAAGCTCGGCAATTTCTTCCTGAGCAGCATCAATTTTATCATAGAGCTCATCAAGCCTTGCCTGCATATCTTCATATTTTTTACCACATTAAATATAATATGGTGCAACGGGGATTAACTCCGGTTGCACCTGTTTGCGTTTTGGGGGTTATGAATTATTAACAGCTGAAATAAGTATATCCGGGTCTGTAGGTACGGTAAACACATTGTTACCTTTGTAAAGCATATCCGTGTCCGTTTCGCTTATCTGTTTGATTTCACCGTTTTTGAGGCTGAATACGCACAGAATCATCTGACGGTCTTCCGTTTCGCTTTCCTCGCTGAACACATAGAGGAAGCTGTCGCCGTCTGCGGTTTTGACATAATACGGATTCATATCATAGGAAAACCAATCTACCTCATAGCTTGAGCTTTCCGAATTTATTCCGAGCGTGTAATAATATCTGCCGTCGGGGTCATAGTTACCCGAAACGGTAAGCTCATCCGCACGATTGTCACCCGTGATATCGGTAAAGAACGGTGACGATAAGGGCAGGCTTACAACATATGCATCGGGTACGGCAGTATATTTTTCTTTGAACAAATCGGGATATTCCGCAAAGGTTACCGTTGCAATCTGAATGCCGAAATTTGTGGGAGCAACAGCACCCGGTTTGAAATAAAAGGTTATGCCGTTATATTCAAGCACCCATGTGATATCCTCTTCAGGAGTGCTTTTGAAATAATCGGGAATGGCGGTTTCGACATCGGAGTCACCTTGAAAAATACGGCTTATAACTTCTTTTTCAACAATTGACGGAAGCTTTGCAATATCCGTTACAACATTGGAAAGAGCAAGCAGTTTTCCGCTTTCTGTGTCATAATTAAGGCAGTTGAATGCTCTGTCAGTTTCCGAATTGTAATCCTCAAGAATACTGACTGCAACACTGTCGGCACGGCGCACCTGAACATCTAGAGTTGAAACATAGGTTGAAAAAGATTCGCTGTCATTCAAAAATTCTTCGGTAGCAGTAACGATGAAATTATCCTTTTCTTCTTCCATTGCTCTTTTTCTCATCACGGAGGTTTCCGTGAGAGCTTTGGCAAGAAGCGGATATTTTTTCTCCATTGATTTATCAAGGGTAACATCCGTATATTCGCTTCTCACAAGCATTTCGGGATAATCTTCATACCATTCATAATGAGAAATATATTCTTTGTTGAGTGAAAGAACGGTTATTTCTTCGCTTGCTTCATTTCCGGCAGTCTGTGTTGTTTCGTTTGGAGTAACCTCCTGCGGAGAATCTTCTCCGCAAGAGGTAAGAGCAACCGTGAAACACAAAACCAGTAATATGCCGATAATTCTTTTCAGTTTATCCATTAACATCAGAATCCTTTGACGATGAACGCAACAACCTCTGTTGCTGAACGGTCTTCACGCTCATCTGTCATAATTGTAATAATGCTTCCGTCATCAAGAACTGCGGAATCGCAGAACCACGGGTAATTTGTGCTGAACAGGTCGCCGTCGGAGATTTCAGAAATAAATGTACCGTTGTTATCCCAAAGAAGAACATCTCTCATATTGCCGTCAAAGGCTATATAACCGTTTGCGGTCTGAGTTACAAAAGTAACGCTGCCGAGTCCTTCACCTTCGGCATCGCAGAGAGTTTTCTGAAGAACACCGTCTTTGTTGTAAATGAATACCTTGTGGCCGCTGTCATCTGCGGCATTTGCACAGACATAAATATTGTTTTCATCAACACAGAGCTGCATTATTGTATCTGCTTCTTTGAAGGTTACGGGAGTTGAGGTGTATGTATTACCGCTGAAGGTAACAATCGCACATTCGTTGGAAGTGAAGAAGTTAACACCCCAAGCGCCTGACGGATGAATTGCGAGGTTGTCGATGTCTTCGTATGTCGCAACCGCACTGCCGCCCTTGATGCAGAGAATGTCATTCATCGAGCCGCTTACCCAGAGTGTACCGTCTGCGGTTGCCTCTATTCTGTCGTAATCGTCTTCGGGGAGCTCGATTTTGTTAACAAAGGCAAGAGTTGAACCGTCATAGTGACATTCGCTGAGCTCGCCGTCAACAAGAACATATACTCTGTCACCGATTGCGGCAACGGAATGGTCAAAGGTTTCAAAGGTTGTAACGGGTGCTTCAAAGGGAACGAATGTTGATGTAACGGTAGCTGAACCGGCATTTACGCTTGCGGCATCTGCTGAAAATCTTTCACCTTCCCACTCCCAAGGGCCGTCTTCATTTCCGATATCCTCAAGAGTGAAGGTTATACCGTCAAGAAGAGCCTGAATACGGCTGTCGCCCAAATCGGTTGCGTCAAACTGGACATAAACCGATGCGTTAGCGTTTTCAACACGGTTGAAATAAACGAGTGTGTCATCGCCGTCGTCATACTTAAGCAGGTCAACGCCGCCGACTTTTACGGTTTCATAAGCATTGTTTTCCTTGTATTCATACTGGTTGAAGCCGTAATAAACAAGGTCTTCACGGAAATCGTAAGGCTCATCAATCTCAACGCTGATTGTTGCCTCGACTAAGTAATATTCGTTGTCTTCGGGGTCGAGAATCTGAAGAACAGCTTTGGAGTATTCTTCTTCATTCTTGAAGTCATCTTCAATGTTTATCCAGTCGCCACCAAAATCAACGGTAAAGAGCGAGGCTTCAATGGCTGCATCGGAATTGGCAGACGGCTGTTTTGTGTTATCGGGCTTTTCAGGAGTATCTTCACCGCAGGCGGCAAAAGAAAACAACATTGCAAGTGCGAGAAGAACTGCAAGTAATTTTTTCATAGTAATATCTCCTTTACTTTATTTATGCCCAGGGGTTTTCTTCTACGGGCACACGGATATCCTCAAGGCACTGGATTTCAACAAGAAACCACTGGCCTGTTGAGGGCTTTCTGCGCAGCTTCACAGGTCTGGGGTTATCTGCGCCGCCGCTCTGAACATAGAGCGTTGCCCAATCTGCATTATCGAAGGAATAAGGGTTTTCGATAACGGTAATTTTATAGGGCACATTCGGCTTATAGCTGTTCTGCGGAGTTGCACCCTCAAAATACGAGCGAGCCTTATAGCCTTCCGAGCCGAGATGCTCTTTGATAAATTGCTTTTCAAAGCCGCTTACTTCGCCCGGACCTTTAAGAAAGTTGAGCATTTCGATTGTTGCATCAGGGTTGTGCTCATAGTTGCACAAAGCCGCAAGAGTGAGTGCCGTTGTTTTGAAGGCGGAATCGAGGCTTGCTTCGGGCAGAGCTTTAAGCTCGGCAACATTTGTCGGAAGTGAAGCAAAGGTAAAGGTTTCGGTGTGGTTTCTGCCCTTGCCTACTGACTGCACGGCATTGTTTACCGCCTTGTTAATTCCTTGTGAAATCTCTCTTTTAAGTGCGGATTCTGCCTGCCTTTTAAGTGAATCAAATAATCCCATTGGTAATACCTCCTATTCTTTGATAAATCTGTAACTCATAAAGGTAAAATATCCGCTTTCGTCAAGCGCCTTTACCCATGTTTCTGCTTTTTCGTCAAAAAACTCACCATTAATTCCTGTATCGTAACAAAGCTCACCGTCACGCAGTTCCCACTGCATTGGTGAATCGGCAATCATACCGTCAACAAGAGTGAAATATCCCGCCGCAACCGCTTCGTCAACCTCAGCCTGAGACACACCTTCGGGCAGGGGCATCAGAATATACATTTTGCCGTCATCGCATATTTTAATCTGCATACCGATAATCTTTTTGCGTTCCTTCATTTCTTCGGCAACGGCATCTTTATCTGTTTCGTCTATGTAAAGCATAGGTGAAGCAAGATACTCTTCTGCCATCAGATAAACAAGTTCGTCATTATCGTTGAATACTCCTATTGAGTGAAATTTCCATTTGCCGATAAAATCCATATCTTTTCCTCCAAACCTAATTATTCTTGTTTTCAGTTTGCTTCGGCTTTTCTCTGCGTTCGACGTTGTTATAAAGGAAATTATCCGCACTTCCTGTTATAACCATACTGCCCGGTCGGGTATAGACGGTTGCATTTTCCTGCATTTTAACCGACTTGTTTTTCGAGGCTATGCCGTTAATAATAAGAAAACCGACAAGCAGACCAATCAGAAGCGAAACGGGTAACCATATAATTGAAACGCCGTCTTTTTCTTCGCTTGCACCTATTGTATTGGTATCGTTATTCAAAGGCTCTGAGTCATTAACATATCCGCCCGAATAGCCGTTTTCAAGATATTCGACGCCAAGCTCATAGCAGGCGTAAATTCCGCCGTAATAGCTGTCATTGCTGTCATACGCATCAATCATGCTGTCAACGGCGGCATCGCTAAAATATTCATCTGCGTTGCCCGAAGTGAATACGGAATATGCTTTGTTCCAATCATCGTGAACGAGAATTATTCCGTTTTCGTTATCGGTGTAATCGGTATATGTTTCCACAGCAAATTCATCGGCAGTTACATCGCCCGTGCCTTCGGTTATGCAAAAAAGCACGGTAACGCCGTAAGCAGTTTCGAACTTTTCTGCAAACAAATCAAGCTCTTCAATTTCACTTGAAGAGAGCTTATCGGCGTAGTCTATTACATACTGCTGAGTGTAAGCAGATGCAGAGAATACGAACGAAACGCAAATCAGAGCTGCAATAATTATTGCAAAAATCTTTTTAGTCATATTTTCCGCACCTCCTTAAAGCAGCTCTATCAGCCACATAAGGCCGTAAATTACTGCGCCTATGCCTGCACCGAGTAAAAGCGAAGCCTTGGTGACGGCTTTTTTATCCGTGGGAATATTGCCGACGAATTTTCCCGTCTGCCCGTTCATTGCAAAGGTAAAATTCTCACCGTTCCACTTTGTGTTGAGAAGCCATACGGGATAGAGTGCGTATTTGTAAATGCCGTTTGCAACGTTCATATTTGCGCCTTGATTTTCAACCTCGTCATATCCCTTTACGGTTTCCTTGAACGAATCAATTATGCTCTGCCTGATTCTTTCATTGGCTCTGGGCATACTTTCTTCTGCTGTAACGTCGTATTTGTCCGCAAGATAGCCTGCGAGATATGCGGTGTTGAAATCGACAGCCTGCGACAAATCAAAGGGCTCAACGGATTCCATAAGGTCGTCGGGCATTTTGGTTGAGCCGTCAACGGGAATGTTGTCAAAGCCTATGTTGCCGCTTCTGTAAATGTCAAAATACGAGGTTTCGGTGTATTCGTAATTTTCGTCCGACCAGGTCTTTACCTTTTTTGCTTTATAGTTTGCGTTGCCGATTGCATCGCAGGTGAAAAGCCAATGAGGTACATAAACACCCTTGATTTCTTCAAGGCGGTTATCGGTAAGGAATGATTTAGGTACGAATTTTTTGGTTGAGATATGCTTTTTGAGCGCTTCCTTTGCCGCTTTCTTATCGAGCTTGAAAGGAATTACAAGGTCAGGCTTCAACGCACCTGAAAACTGTCCCTTCATAACGACCTGATTGCCGCAGTAAGGGCAGGTTGTTGCACCCGTTGTTGTGTCGGCAACAATTTCACCGCCGCAGGAATTGCAGGCATAAACGCTCATACCGTCGGTTTCGCCTGCGCCCCACTGTGCGCCCTGCGAATTCCAGTTGATTTGCTCAACCTGATTTGATGTATCTTCGGGCATAGCGGTAATATCAAATTCGGTGTCGCAGTAAGGGCATTTGAGCCTTTGTGCACCGGTATTGAATTCAACCGCACCGCCGCAGCACGGACATTTCTGTTCAAGAATTGTTGACAAGGTTAATCATCTCCTTGCTTATACTGTTTAATGATTTCTAAAATTTCATCAAAAATTTTTTCGCCACCGTCGGGTAATTCAAGGCCTGTGTTGAAGCTGTAGTATTCTTTTTCTGAAAAAGTCAAAGCAATTTTATCTGTTGCGCCGTCAAGAATAACTGTTTTGCTGCGTTTGAGCTTGCCCCAACGGAGAACGCCGTACTCGTTACAGATTTCACGGATATCCTCAATCGCTTTGGCATCTATCTGATATTCCGTTGTTACATCCTCTTTATCTGTTCCGACAGGATAACGGTAATGATATTTCAGCCAAACCTCGCCGTTATCTTTTAGAAAGATTTGCGCCTGTGTCAATTCACCGTTCATACCGCCGCCTGATTCATAGCGGCAAGAGGTTATTGTATCGGTCAGAGAAAACACCATACCGTTTTTATCCGGTACATAGAACTTGGTTTTGTAATACCAAACGCCTGCCGCAACAGCAGAAATCAAAACAACAACCGAAACTATGATTATCACAGCCTTCATTTTGTTCATTACTGTTTAGGTGTACCGCAGAATGCACAGAATCTGCCGCCGTCGTTATTTGCCTGACATGAGGGACATACCCAACTCTGTGATACAGGCTGCTGAGAGTAAGCAGGCTGCTGATTGTAGCCCTGATTCATCGGCTGGTTATAACCGTTATTCATCGGTTGATTATATCCGTTAGCAGGAGCATAGCCCTGGTTCATCGGCTGATTATATGCATTCTGCTGAGCATAGGGATTGGGCTGACCGTAAGCACCTGCAGGAGCATAGCCCTGATTCATCGGCATACCGTTATTCATAGGCTGGTTATATCCGTTATTCATAGCCATACCTGCATTACCGTTCTGTGTGAGGTTGTTTATAACCTGCTGTGCCATCTGCTGATAGCGGTTATATTCCATTGTGCCCATACCCTCAACATCGTTATCGTTGAGCTTTGCTGTGATTTCATCAAAATAGGGGTTGTTTACCTTGATGTCAATATAGAAATCGTATGTAAACTTGTATCTGGGCGGATTGTAGCTTACCTGCTCGCCGTCCTTGCCCTGAGTGTAAATCTCCTCACGGTCTTCATCTACTCTGAGGTTACAGCCTGTAACGCTTGAAAGCGGAATGACATCGGGGTTTTCATCGCTCCAGCTTCCGGGATTGCGGCTTGAAACAACAAAGCTCTGCTTCATCGGGTCGATATAAATTTTGTCGTCCTCACCAAAGGTGAACATAGCGGAAAAGCCGGCAAGAGTCTGCTTGTTCTGCTCTCTGTAAGCAAGCTGCTGTTTGATTTCTGCAACGGTTGAGCTTCTTCTTTCGCTGAAAAACGGTGAAAGCTTCCTTGCACAGTCCTTGCACATATTGCCGTCTTCGAGTTTTCTGTTGCCCAAAAGTCCGATTTTGTCGCCGCAAATGTCACAATATTTCTTGTCAAAAAGTCCCATAATTAAAATCTCCTTTATAATAATTTATTGAATATCGCTTGAATCGAAGGTATCGCCGCATTCGGGGCAGAACTTCGGCGGATTGTGGGGATCTTCGGGTTTCCAACCGCATTTGTCACACTGATAAAGCGGTGCACCCTCAGGCTTTTTCTGTCCACAGTTAGGGCAGAATTTGCCTTTGTTTACTGCTCCGCAGGAACAAGTCCAGCCCTCTGCTTCGGGCTTCTTTGCTCCGCATTCCGTACAGAATTTACCGCTTACCGTTGCACCGCAGGCACATTTCCAGCCGTCAGCAGCAGGTGCGGCAGAAGTTGCCTGCTGTTGAGCAAACTGCTGTTGCTGAACACCTGCCTGATACATCTGTGCCGCATTGAAGCCACCGTTTGCACCCATAGCCATATTAAAGCCCATAAAGCCGTTCATTGCACCGTTGGGGTTGTTTGCGGCTGCTTCCATTGCGCTTGCCTGTGCGTCTGTCATTCTGCCTGCCATCATAAACGGATTGCTGCCCATTGTTGCGGCATCTTCCATCTGCGTAATCTTCTTCATATCCTCGTCTGTGAGGGTAATGGGATTAAGCGCAATGGACTCAACGGAAATACCTCTGCGGTCTGTCCACTCGGATTTAAGTGCCGCATTCATTGCATCCTTAAGCTCGGCAGTGTGTGCAGGAATCTGTGCAGGGCGAAGCTCAAGCTCTGTCAGCCTTGCAAATGCAGGCTGAAGCGCAGAGATAAACTCTGTCTTGAGCTGCATATCTATTTCTTCTCTTCTGTATTCGTCGTCAACATTGCCTGCAATCTTTGTATAGAAAAGAAGCGGGTCGGTGATTTTATAGGAATAAACACCGTTGCATCTTACCTGAACGGTTCTTGCCATGCCTATTCTCTTGTTGACAACCTCGAACATAAAGGGGTTGGGTGTGCCGAATTTGTTGTCTAAAATTTCCTTTGTGTTGAAATAGTAAACTCTCTGATCCTTGCCCGTATCGCCGCCGTAGGTGAAACGCTTGCCTACTGTCTTAAAGGTTTCCTTTATTGTGTCGCCGAGCTTACCTGTGAAGATTGAAGGCTCTGTTGAAGAGTTGTAAGTAAATTCACCCGGCTCTGCGCATACCTCAACAATCTTGCCCTGCTCGACGATAATCATACACTGACCGTCTGCAACTGCAATACCCGAGCCGTTTGAAATTATGTTGTCACTCGCCTTGGTATTGGAAGAACGTCCGCTGACTCGCTTCGAGCCCTTGACCATAAGTACGTCGTTTTCAAGTGAGTCACAGTAGAAAAATTCCTTCCACTGGTCAGCCAAAGTACCGCCGAGTGCGCCTATACCTGCTTTAATAAGTCCCATATTGCATTTCTCCTTTCGGAATTTGTTTATAAATTTTTATTACTTTACCTGTGATTACTTTACGATAAGTCTGCCGGTAATTTCACGGTCAAGATTCTGATGAGTTGAAAGATATTCATCAAAAATACTTGTGCATGAGGTTGAAACTACAAGAGGCTTACCGTTTTGAGAAACTTCTTCAAGTGAAATCGAAAAGAATTCTTCAAAGTTATTGATATGGAATTGCTGAAGACCGATTTTATATACTTTTTGATCATCAACAGGTTCACCGTTAAAATCAAAGCGGCTGAATGTATGTGTTGCTCTGTCGTATTCAACCCTCACACCTGTTGAAAGCTGATAAAATTCACAATGAGCACCTTCCCATACTTCATCACGAATCATATATTCAATCATTCGCTTTAATTGTACACCTGTAACTTTGAGCATATAAACAGAATCATCATACGGAAAACATTCGCAAAGGTCAGAGAAAAGAACAATCGGACCTAACTGAGTGCTTCTGACACTGCCTGAACCTAAAAGCATTATATCAAGTCCAAGAGACTCACGCATAATATCAGCGAACAAGCCACCGAGAGCTGTTTCCTGAGTTCTGCACGGATGTGTAAGGGTTTTCCTGAATCTCGTAACAAGTCTGCTGTACTTTTTATCCGTTTGCTCTTTATAGTGTCTGAGTATATTTTCGAGATCTTCATCCCTCGGGCAATGCTCTGAATTAATCGGAACAGTCTGCCATTTAAAGCTGTCAATACAGTTATTATCCGTATCAACCATAATGTCAAATCTGCCTATCTGATCTGTACCAGTACCTGCCTGAACAACAACAGTATTATTTACAATAGCAGGTTTATCAATAAAGGTATGTGAATGTCCGCCGATAATGATATCAACACCCCATGCCGGGTCAAGAACCGCAGCCAGCTTTTTATCTTCCTCAAAGCCGATATGAGTAAGAAGAACAGTAAAATCAATGTCTATAGCATTGTAGGAATTACAGATGTTACCGACTTCTGTTGCAGCCTCGTTAATATCAACAAATGTACCGATGATACCATCATTCTTTGTCTGAGAAAGAACTTCTTCGGTAATAAGACCGATGAACAGTATTTTCATCCCGTCAATTTCAGCTATATAATGTGACTTGAATAGTCTTGCACCGTTTGTTTTAATATGTAAGTTTGCGTTAATAATAGGGAATTTTGCACATTTTTCAATAAAAAGAAGATGTGCAACACCGTAATCGGTTTCGTGGTTGCCGATGGTAACAACATCGGGCGAGAGCATATTCATTATCTCAATTGTTGAAACACCCTGAAACTCCGAGTCAATAACCGAGCCTCTGAACATATCGCCTGCAACGCAGTAAACAGTATTCTTTTCTTCGTTTCTTACTTTGTTAACATACCCCGAAAGCATCGACACACCGCCGACAAGGTTGCTGTCAATTTCTTCAGCGAGAAAATCTCCGTGCAAATCATTTGAATGTAAAATCGTAAGTTTCTTTAAATTCTTCATGTCAGTTTACACCATTCTCAGTACATTTTATACAACATACGCCACCGTTGAGGTTTTCGCCGTAAACCGTGCAATCCTCACAGACCATATTGCCGCATATTTCGCACCTGTTGAGTTCAAGGCGGACTTCGTTGTTTGCACGTTCATAAGCCTTGCTGTGGTCATTGGCGTAAATAATTGCCCTTGCTTCCCGTTCGTCACTACTTAGAAACTTTTTATCTTTGAAACCTGAAACAAATTCGTGAACCTCTGTTTTTATCGGTTTGCCGCAGCAGTCGCAGTAAAATTCAAACTCAAACTGCTTTATTGTTGACTTGTCAGCAAACCTTTTCGTAACTGCTTTAAGCATAGAAAACCTCCCTTGCTTTTATTTGTAATTTCATTTTAATTGCAGATTTTTTTAAAAATAAGTAGCCCCAAAGGCTACTTTTACCGAAAAAAGGCTACCTTTAGGGCTACCGTGTCAAAAAACAGTATATTGATTTGTTGCTGTTGCACAAACAAATTGCAATTTGACAGTTACAATTAATTATGGTAAGATTTAAAATAACAAATTGTAGGGAGGGATAATATGTCAACCGTTTACGGCATAGCAATGGCTGTTTCGCTGGTTATGACAGGCGTGTATTACTTTGTTGACCGCAAGCACGACAAATGGCTCGGACATCTTTTTGCATCGGTTGCCGTTTGTGACTTCGGCTATTTCCTGTTATCCCTTTCAAAAACGCTCGATGCAGCACTGTGGTCAAACAGAATTGCTTATCTCGGCAACGTTTTTCTTCCGTTTTCGCTTCTGATGATGATAATGACTCTGTCACGGTTTACTTATCCTAAATGGTTACCGAAAATTCTTGCTGCAGTAAACACGGTTATGTTTTTGATTGCCGCAAGCGGAGGCTTTCTGCCGATATATTATAAGAATGTGTCGCTAGGATTTGTCGACGGTTATCCCGTGCTTATCAAAGAATATGGCCCGCTTCACCCGGTTTATAAAGTTTTTCTTTTTGCGTATTTTGCCGCAATGGTTGCTGTAATTGCTCATACCGCAGTCAAGAAAACCGTTGTTTCAAGCAAGCACACAGTTTTCCTTGCCTTTGTCGTAATCGGCAACATTGCAATATGGCTTGTTGAAAACATGATTCATTCAAGCTTTGAATTCCTTTCAATTTCTTATATCGTAACCGAAGGAATGATTCTTTTCCTCTATTCAATATTGCAGGATTACGGAATAACCGACACTCCGAAGGAAGCTGTTACGGTAACTGAACAGCACACAGAAACGGTCGAAACAATCAAAGCTTTCACCGGTGAACAAACTGAAAGCATTATGAAAAACTGGGGTGCGGTTGACACTCTTTCTCAAAGAGAAAAAGAGGTGCTGCGCTTCCTGCTTGAAAACAAAAAGCGAAAGGTCATTGCAGAAACGCTTTTCGTAACCGAAAGCACAATCAAAAAACATACGGCGGCAATATACCGCAAGCTTGATACCGCCAACAGAGCAGAGCTTTTTGAAAGAGCAAAAGAACATTTACAGTTACACTGCAAATAACCGAATAAAGAACAACAGCCCGCAGGCATCAAAACCTGCGGGCTGTAATCATATCATCTTGAAATATTTTAGTGCATCAACAATTGCATCTTCTTTTTCTTTCGGGCAATTGGGGACACGGTGCCCTTCTTTACCCTTATAATAGTTCTCTCTTTCAATGATGCCATATTTAGTTTTGGTCTGAGCGATATACAAAGAAGAGACATTAAGTCCGAACTTTTTGAGCACATAATCCTTGATTTCTCGGTATGTTGCTTTGACTTCAGCTGCGGTAACATCAAGCTCATCAAGGTCTAAATCAATGTCGATATGTGCGTCGGGTTTGCGTTGGGACAACTGAACAACTACTTCACAATGAAGGGTAAAGGGGAACTGATCCACGGGGCGGATTTTTGTGACGTTATAGCCGTTATTGGTCAGGTAGCGCAAATCACGCTCGAGGGTTTCGGGGTTACAGGAGATATAGACCACTCTTTCGGGGGCGAGGGTGACAACACTTGAAAGGAAGCGTTTGTCGCTGCCTGCACGGGGAGGGTCCATAAAGACTACGTCTGCCTTTTCGCCTGCCGCTGCCATATCACGCATAAATTCGCCTGCATCGGCACAGATGAAGCGGATATTTTCCGCATTGTTTCTTACGGCGTTTGATTTTGCATCACGCACGGCAGAGGCGTTAAGCTCTGCGCCGATAACCTCGCCTGCTGTTTTTGAGGCTATGATACCGATTGTACCTGTGCCGCAGTAGGCATCAATTACACGCTCCTTACCCGTAAGCCCTGCGTACTCGACAGCGAGTGAATAGAGCTTTTCGGTCTGGGCAGGGTTAATCTGATAAAACGACTGCGGAGAAATACGGAAGGTGCAGCCGCAGAGGCTGTCCTCAATATAGCCGTTGCCGTAAAGGACTTTGTTTGTATCGCCGAGGACAAGGTTAGTGTGCTTGGAATTTATATTTTGCACAACTGTTGTTATTTCGGGATGTGCTTTTAAAAGCGCACCGACAAAATTGTTCTTTGACGGAAAAACGGCACTTGCTGTGACAAGCACGACAAGGATTTCGCCGCTGTTGTAGCCCTTGCGGATAAGCACATGGCGAAGAAAGCCGCTGCCCGTATCCTCATTATAGGGTCTGAATTTGAATTTCGGGAGGAGGTTTCTTATTGTGACAATGATTTCGTCCGCCTTTTCATCCTCAATCATACAGCTGTCAACATTCACTATACGGTGGCTGCTGCTCTGATACACACCCGAAACGATTTTGCCGCCACGGGTTGTGCCGAAGGCTGCCTGCACCTTATGGCGGTAGTGATACGGGTTTTCCATACCGATTATTTTGCCGACCCTGCCGAATTTGCCGAGCAGCTTTTCAACCTGCGCCTGCTTGAATTTGAGCTGACGGGGATAATCCATATTCTGAAGCTGACAGCCGCCGCATTTTTTTGCAAGCGGACAGCGTTTTTCCTGTGCTATGACAATCACCTGCTATATTTTAAGAATCTTTTTGCAAAATCAGTCTACCTTACTTATTCTGTAGCCGTAGCTGAATTTCTTGAATGCGTGGAGAATATACGGCTCACGCAGGCAGGCGTAGCCCGGCATATCGCCGCCGACACCGCAGGAGAAGCCGTCAATACCTACGGAAACGTAGTCCTCGTCTTCAAGCTCGTAGAGGTGCTTTGCCTTTTCGAGTCTTTCCTGGCTGTAGTTTCTGGCGTTGAATTCAAAGCTTGAGCCGTCAAGAGCCTCAAACTTAAAGCCTCTGCCCTCACTATCGGTGAGCTTCAACATACGCACATCGACACGGGTGCCGTTTTCCTGCGGACGCATATAGCGGTGCTCAAGGCCCTCGATATCGGCATAGTGGGTATCAATTCTTGCACCTGTCTTACGGTCGCAATAACACTCGTGCGGACCCCTGCCGTACCACTCGACATTCTGCATTGACTGTGGCATACCAAAGCGCATACCGACCTTAAGAAGTGAGAGGAAGAGGCTCATTGAGCTGTGACGCACATCAACCGTGCCTGCGGAATTTATAATATATTCAGTCTTGACCTTTACGGCAGGCAGTGCAAACCACTTGACCGTGACAAGGCACTGTGTATCGGAGAGCTTCTTGACCTTGAAGGATGATACGCTGCAGATTTTTGTCGCCACTCTCCACAGGTATTTCGGGTGGATGAATTTAATCATCGGAACAAAGTTGAGGTAAGCGGCATCGTTATCGGTAAGCGCACGGAAGAAGTTGGGGCGCATCCCCTTACCGCTTTCGAGCATTTCCTTGCCGCCAATTATAAGCGAGGAAAGGATGCCGTGGGTAAACTCAACATTGATTGCGGGAGATTTTACGGTGAGGTTTCTGCCGCTTCGGATAATGTCAAGAGCTTCTGTGCCCTCGGGTGCTTCAAGCGGCTGTGCTTGTCTTATAACAAACTGCTCAAAGGTCATTTCAAAGCCCTTCATCGCCCATGAGGTATCCTCATTAAGCTTCCACGAGAAAGTGAGCACGCACTCGCCTGTGGGAAGCTGGTCAAACTCATAGGGCACCTGCACCTCAAGCGTGCCACGGGGAGCAATATCGAGAGTGCCGAAGGTGCCCTCGCCTATCAGCTCGCCGTTTTCGGTGAGTGACCAGTCGAGAATATAGCGTGTATGATTTGTGAAATAGTGCTTGTTGAAAATTTCGTAGATACCCTTTTCAATGTCAACAGCCTTTGCTGTAACATCGGCATAGCACTTCTTTACCTCGTAATATGACGGGTGGGGAATTCTGTCCGCACCGATAATGCCGTTTGCGCAGAAATAGTAGCTGCTTGCGCCCTCTTTGAAGTCGCCGCCGTAGAGCCATTTCTCAACTCCGTTATCGTTGACGTGAATTGTCTGGTCAACATAGTCCCAGATAAAGCCGCCGCAGAGGTTGTCGTACTTTTCAAAGGCATCAATATACTCCTTGAAGTTGCCCAGGCTGTTTTCCATTGCGTGAGCATACTCGCAGAAGATAACAGGACGGGTTTCATAGTGCTCGGGCTTGATGGGCTTGCTGTCTGCCGCAAGCATATTCAGGAAGTTTTCGACAATATTTACCTTTACCTCCTGTTTGTTGCCGAGCTTTTCTACATAGTTTTCAACCGGGTACATACGGCTGATGAAGTCGGACTTATCAAAGTCAAACTCACCCTCGTAGTGGATAAGCCTTGTATCGTCAAGGGCAAGAATAGCCTTGCGCATATACATAAAGTTTTCGCCGTCGCCTGCTTCATTGCCGAGTGACCAGAAGCAGACACAAGGATGGTTTCTGTCACGGAGCACCATACGCTGTGCTCTGTCAACACAGGTGCCCGTCCACCTCGGGTCGTCACCCGGGCAGTTTTTACGGCGTACGCCATGGCTTTCAAGGTCGGTTTCATCCATCACATAAAAGCCCATTTCGTCGCACATATCGTAGAAAATCGGGTCATCGGGATAGTGGCTTGTACGGATTGCATTGATATTTGCCTGCTTCATTAATGTCAAGTCGGCAACATAGCGCTGCTTCGGCACTGCCCAGCCGTTGTCGGGGTCGTAATCGTGGCGGTTGACACCCTTGATGATAATCGGCTGACCGTTGATATAGAGCACATTACCCTTCTTTTCAACACGCTTAAAGCCTATGCGAGCTGTTTTTACGCAGATGATTTTATCCTGACCACGAAGGACAACACTTACCCTGTAGAGGTTGGGGGTTTCGGCAGACCAATGCTTCGGAGTGGGTACAACGTGGGAAAAATTGAAATAGCTTTCGCCCGGCTGAATTACAATCTGCTCGCTGCCGATAACCTGCGGGTCCTCCTTATCCTCCATAAACAGCACGTCTGCAAAGGCTGCCGCCGCACTGTCGGTAAAATTGCGGAGATTGATTTCCACATCGAGCTTGCCGTCTTTATATTCCTCGTCAAGCTGTGCCTTTGCGTAGAAATCCCAGATTGTGATTTTCGGCTCGGAATAGATATAGACCTCACGGTAGATGCCGCTGAAAATCCACATATCCTGATTTTCAAGGTATGTTCCGTCGCTGTAGCGATAAACCTCTGCCGTGACAAGGTTTTCGCCCGGCACAAGGTACTTTGTGATATTGAACTCGGCAGGTGTCATTGAGCCCTGTGAATAGCCGACACGCTGGCCGTTGATGTAAAGGAAAAATGCGGATTTGACAGCGCCGAAGTGAATAAATACTTCTCTGCCCTCGAAATTATCGGGCACGGTGAACTTTCTGCGGTAAATTCCGACCTCGTTCTTTGAATGGCTGATTTTCGGAATCCGGCTCTTACGCTTGGATACTGTATTGGGCATAAATGAGCAAAGGTAAACGGGCTTGCCGTAGCCTCTGAGCTGCCAGACGGAGGGGACGTCAATATTATCCCAGCCGCTGTCGTCCAGCGAAACGGAAGCGAATTCACCCGGCAGAGTGTCAACACCCATCTGCCAATAGAACTTCCACTGACCGTTGAGAGTTTTCTTGTACGGCTTTTCATCTTCATAGACAGCCTGCCTGAAATTATCGTACGGATGAGCAAGAATATGCGCATCCTCCTTGTTTTCTTTATAAATAGTCGGGTTTTCCCAGTATTTGAGTTCCTTCATTTTCTTTCCTCCAAACTTGAATTTGGTTTTAAGCGGATATACGAATTTATTATACAATAAGAGGGATAGTTTTGTAAACCGCAAATTTATAAAAAGAATAAAGAATAAATAAAAAAGAAGAAATAATAAATGTTTTTGGTGTGGGCCTTGGTAAATAAAAAAGGACGAGCAAAGCTCGCCCCTACACATTGATTATTCGTTTGTTGTGCTTTCTTCTGTTGTGCTTTCTTCTGTTGTGTTTTCAACCGTTGCAGAAACTTCGGTTGTGCCGTTTTCATCGGTTGATGTTTCTTCCGTAGATGTTTCTTCGGTTGAGGCTTCTTCCGTTGATGCTTCGGTCACACCTGCGTTTTTATCACGGAAATAGATGCTGCTGTATTTTGAAGCAAATCCATCCGCTGCGGAGCCGGCTGTACCGTAAATAATAAGCTCGGTACAGTATTTGAACGCATCCTCGTGAATTTCCGTTACCGTATCGGGAATGTTTGCAATTTTAAGAGCCTGACAGCCGAGAAAAGCATTTGCACCGATTCTTTTAAGCGAGCCGGAATGAATTGTAAGATTCTGAAGTTTACAAACATTATAAAATGCTTCGTCCTCAATCTCGGTATAAGTAGCCGGAATAATTACCGTAACAAGAGTAAGGTTCTCTTTAAATATTTTACCGAAAGAGGTTACAGGCTTGCCGTTAATATAACCGGGAAGAGAGATATATGAGTTATATCCCTTAAAGGCAGTAAGCTCAACATGATCGGAATACTCAAGATATTTATAAATATCAGTTTCGCCTTCGACGGGTGTTTCCGTAACAACTTCTTCGGTTGTGGTTTCTTCAACAGGGTCGTCGCCGTTGCAGGCGGTAAAGCAAAGCAATGTGCTCAACACAAGAAGCAAAGCAATAATTCTTTTCAAAGCAATTCTCCTCACAATAAAACTATTTTACATATTAACATATTGATTAAGATATTTCAACCGACAAACAAACAATAACGAGCCGAGAACTCAAGTTTTTTCGGTAAAAATGCAAAAAACGAGCAAAAATGCTACTTGACAGCCGAACATTTGTTCGTTAGAATTAATATCAGAGCCGCAACAAACACCCTTTCCAAGCAACCATAGGGTAAGCTGCGGTTCAGCGGAAAACATTACAAAACGGCAAATAAAAGATGGAGGAATGAATGAAAAACAACAATTGCAACCCACGGATGAGAGAGGGCGACGACGTAAACACCGAGTGGTCGCAGGTTTCTTACGAAACGTGGTGCAGAGAAAACGCCGCCCAATTCATCTCCTTCCCCGAAAAAAGAGTTGTTGACCTTTACAAGGTGGTGCGTTCCGTTATCGAAAACGATTTTTCGCCCGTTGAGCAAAGGGCAGCCGTGCTCCATTGGTACAAGGGGCTTAGCGTTGCCGCAGCGGCAGAAAAGGAAGGAACAAGCACAACCAATATGTACAGAGCTCTTTCACGTGGCAAGGAAAAAATTCGGCTCGTTTTAAAGCACCTTATAGACTGCGAGGAATACAGAATCCCTGTTGAATGATTAATTAACGAAAGGAAGTAAAAATGACAGAAAAATCACTTGACCGGCTTGCCGATGAATACTCAGAAACCATAAAAATTATTGACGAACAGATTGAGGCCTGCCGTGCGGATATCCGCCGTGCAAGGCTTAACCGCAGAAACTTTGTTCTTGATAACCTTAACCGCAAGCTGTCTGTGCTTTATGACCAGCGAAGCGAGCTGACACAGACCCAGGCACATCTGCGCCACTATTATGACGATGATGAATTGAGGTGTGCCGTATGAGAGACTGCCTTATTCACATAAACAACGACAATACGGTTGATGTCAGCAGCGTCAGCCAGTACATAGGCGAGCACGCAGCAACACAGCTCATAATCGCACTAAACGACGAACTTAACACCAAAGATATCCACTACTACACGCTGAGCTTCGGTATGTGTACAGACTTCCCCAACCCGTACCTGATTAAATTCTCAAGCGATGCAATAACCGACAAATCCGCTTACGGATACGCAGATGAGGGAAAGATTTATTTCGTTCTGCCAAAAGCGCTGACCCTATTCAGCACACTTCAGATTCAGGTTGAAGCACACAGCACGGACATATTCGACAATATAATAAGAACGGTTAAATCACCCGTGTTTGAGGTTACATTCAACAAATCCGTTGACGGCGAAGAAACAATCATACCCGAAAACAGCTTTGCAATAATCGAGGAAATGCGCAAGGCACTTGCCGAAATCAATGCCGTTTCAGGCGAGATTGCCGAAATACGCAGTGAAGTTGAAAACATCAAAGGCTCGGTTGACGAAATTGAAGCACTGATTGACGAAAGCGGGGTGCTTGAATGAGCCTTGCAACACTGAGAACAAAGGTTGAACAACTTATTGACAAGATAGAGGATTTTCCCGTTCTTACCGAAGACACCGAAGTAAATTACACACGGCCGAGCTGGTGGCTTCCCTATCCCGAAACCGCAAAGAACAAAGGCTTAAACGAGATTTTTCTGCTGATTGAGGTTGACGCAGACACAGCAGAATATGATGGCACCGATTTAAGCAACACGGCGGTTTTACCCAACGGCAGAAAGCAATTCTGGAAAAGAATTGAAGGTACGCAGATAGAGGATGAAATGCCCGAGCTTCTTGAGGTTTACGCCAACTGTACCGATGAATGGTGCTTCAGCCACACGTCATTGGCTGTCACAACCGCACTTACCAACGCAAAATCGTTTTATCCGAAGCTGCAGATTATAAGCGGTACACCGATGAAGATTACATCGAGCGCAAACACTCTTCCCGTTTCGGGCAATCTCAGGTTAATAAACTGCGAAGTAAACATCCGCTCTTCAACACAGTTAAACGGTATTTTCGCCTTTTCGGGGCTTACCAAAGCACCCGTAATTAAGTCCGATGTTGCCCTCCCCTATATCTTCAACACCTGCACGGCACTTACCGACGGAGGTGTTTTCGGCGGCAGCACCTTCACGAGCGGTAATTACGCCTATCAGTACTGTTTTTCAATGGAAAAAATCCATATTGCTCTGCCCTGCTCGATATCGACAACAACCTTCAACAAATGCACTTCGCTCAGATACATCACGGTTGACAAGGGCTTTTCAAGCTCACTTTACCTGCACCACTCGACACGCTTTTCATCCGAAACGCTTCACGCAATAATTGAAAACTATGCTGACTGCACTGGGCTGGGAGTTGTGTTTCAGGTTGGTGACACCAACCTTGAAAAAATTGACGAAGCACACAAGGCAATGCTCACCGAAAAGGGCATTGAATACAAGTAAGGCGGTGCGGACAATGATACATTTCTTATTTGTTTTTGAACTGTATATATCATATTTTCTGCACCTGATTGGGGCGGTGTTTGTATGATTTACCGTTCACCGTTCAGGGAAAAAAGCAGGCAGACAACCGCATTCAAAAAGGAAGGCAACTGGAAACTCGGTTATCACACAGGTATTGACCGTGTATGCGATACGGACAGAACGCTTGTTGCGGTCTGTGACGGTGTTGTTACACGCACCTCGGGCTGCGGCAAAAGCTACGGCAACCATATTGTTTACCGCACCGATGACGAAAAATGCGTGCTTTACGCACATATGAAAGACAGACCCGAGCTTCCCGTCGGAACAAAAATAAAGACAGGACAAAAGCTCGGCACAATAGGTAACACGGGCAACAGCAGCGGTGCTCACCTGCACGTTGAAATTCAGGACTGTGCAACCTGGGGCTACGGCAAAAATCTGCTCGACCCGAATGACTTCATTGACTGGGACAATTATAAAAACGATTTCACGGAAAAGCCGTGGAAAAACGGCAGCACTACAGAAAAAGTATATCAGACCGTTGCAGACTGCAAGGCGAAAAAGAACAGTATCGGCTCACTTTTGCCGAGAGAAGCTGCTTCTTGCGTGGCGGTAATTGACGGCTGTTATCTGCTGACATATTCTGCAAAGGACACCGTAAAATGCGGCTTTGTTGCATACTCGGGAGGTGTGTAAAAAGTGACGCTTGAAGAAATGGAGCACCGCATTGAGAAAGCGGAGGCAGACATCAGAAAGCTGTACAGCCGCACAAACAAATTCGGCGAAGAAATGGCGGTTGTGACAACAAAGCTGGACAACATTCTCATAACGCTCGGCGAATTAAAGGAGAGTGTGGGCAAGCTCAATGCCCGACCCGTAAAGCTGTGGGACAAAATTCTGCTCGGTTTTGCAGGCGCAATTGCCGCCGCAGTTGCAACGGCGTTGATTGCTAATTTATAAAAGGAAGGAGTAAATTATTGAATATCAGCGATTATCTTTTTGAGCAGGGGCTTGCGGTAATTCCCCTGCTGAATATTATAGGTAAAATCATAAAAGAAACAAAATTTGTAAGCGACAGGTACATACCCGTAATTCTGCTCGTAATCGGTATCTCCTGCGCCTTCGGGCTTATGGGCATTTCCGCCGATTCGGCAATTCAGGGTGTACTGCTGACAGGCACAGCCGTATTCGGCAACCAGCTTGTAAAGCAATTGGGAATTATGAATTAGGAATTATTTGCAGCTCTGTTCAGTTTTGAACAGGGCTGTTTTTTGAGTGCAAAATGCAAAGTGCAAAGTGCAAAATTGCGGGAGGGCTTACGCCCTCACCCGAATATATCAATTATTATTCTTTTCGAAAATTTGCAAAATAATTTAATATCACTAAAAATCGTTTGAGTAAAAAGACAAAAACTGATAAATTTTCCAAACAAAAAATATTGAAAAACTCAACTCTTGGTGCTATAATAATTGAGTTGCTTTTTGCAATATTAAAATTAAGTTAATTTTTTATCTTCTGAAGGAGATGTTTTAAATGAGCCGTACTATCGGTACAGTATCACGAGGTGTCAGAGCCCCCATCATCAGAAACGGCGACGACATTGTAGAAATCGTTACCAATTCCGTGCTTGAAGCAAGCGAGGACGCAGGCTTTAAGTTCAACGACAGGGACATTGTTGCAATGACCGAGGCTATTGTTGCACGTGCACAGGGCAACTACGCTACTGTTGACGATATCGCAACAGACGTCAGGGCAAAGTTCGGCGGTGAAACCGTCGGCGTTATTTTCCCGATTCTCAGCCGTAACCGCTTTGCTATCTGCCTTCGTGGCATTGCAAAGGGCGCAAAGAAAATCGTGCTCATGCTCTCCTACCCGTCCGACGAGGTCGGCAACCACCTTATCAGCATTGATGCACTTGACGAAAAGGGTGTTGACCCCTACAAGGATGTACTTTCACTCGAAAAATACAGAGAGCTTTTCGGCTACGAGAAGCACACCTTCACGGGCGTTGACTATGTAGAATACTACGAGCAGCTTATCACCGAATGCGGCGCAGAGGCTGAAATCATTTTTGCAAACAACCCCAAGGCTATTCTTGATTATACAAAGAACGTTCTTTGCTGTGACATTCACACCCGTGCTCGCACAAAGCGCCTTCTCAAGGCTAACGGCGGCGAAACCGTGCTCGGCCTTGACGAAATCCTCAACGCACCCGTAAACGGCAGCGGCTTCAACGCTGATTACGGTCTGCTCGGCTCAAACAAGGCTACGGAGGATCAGGTAAAGCTCTTCCCCCGTGACTGCCAGCCCGTAGTTGATGCTATTCAGGAAAAGCTCTTTGCAGCAACAGGCAAAAGAATTGAAGTTATGGTTTACGGCGACGGCGCTTTCAAAGACCCCGTCGGCAAAATCTGGGAACTTGCAGACCCCGTTGTTTCCCCTGCATACACCTCCGGTCTTGAGGGCACACCCAACGAGCTCAAGCTCAAGTACCTTGCAGACAACGAATTCTCCGCTCTTTCCGGCGATGCTCTTAAGGAAGCAATCAAGGGCAAAATTCAGGAGAAGGATGACAACCTTGTCGGCAAGATGGCTTCCGAGGGTACAACACCCCGCCGCCTTACAGACCTTATCGGTTCACTTTGCGACCTTACCTCCGGTTCAGGTGACAAGGGCACACCGATTGTATTCATTCAGGGCTATTTCGACAACTACACAACGGAATAATCAATTCGTAATGCGCAATGCGTAATTAATTACACCTCTGCAAACCCAAAATTGCAGAGGTGTTTTAGTTTTGCTTGACAAAGATATATACATTATTCTAAAATGTTAATATGATGTTGATAATATTGTTATAGTCATTTGATATATTTTAATAAAAGGAAAAGAAGAAAGGAGTATATGCGAATGAAGGACATATTTGAGTACTCAACACAAAAGGAAGAAATCTGCCGCAGCAACGACAGAATTGAGCCTGCGCTTTACAAGGAGCTCGGCGTAAAGAGAGGACTGCGAGACGAAAACGGCAACGGAGTTATTGCAGGCCTTACAAACATTTCCAAAATCACCTCTTTTGAAATGAGAAACGGTGAAAAAAGACCCTGCCACGGCAAGCTCTGGTACAGAGGCTACAGGGTGGAGGAATTGCTCGGCGGACTTGGCGAAACCGAGCTGGGTTACGAAAAAATCGCCTATCTTCTGCTTATGGGTGAAATGCCCGACGAAAATGAGCTTGCCGAATTCAGGAGTTTTATCGGCTCAAGCCGCACCCTGCCCACAAACTTCACGAGAGATGTAATTATGAAGGCACCGGGCAAGGACATAATGAACACAATGACACGAAGCCTTCTCACGCTTGCTTCTTACGACAACAAAATGCTTGACACAAGTGTGAGCAACTCCTTGCGCCAGTGCATCAAGCTTATTGCACAGTTTCCGATGCTTGCCGTTTATGCTTACCACGCATACAACTACTACGACAATATGGAAAGCATGGTTATCCACCGACCCGACCCCAGCCTTTCAACGGCAGAAAACCTGCTGATGATGCTCCGCCACGATAAGCAGTACACAGCAACCGAGGCCAAGGTACTTGACACCGCACTTATTCTTCACATGGAGCACGGCGGCGGTAACAACTCCACCTTCACAACCAGAGTTATCACCTCCTCAGGCTCGGACACTTATTCAACGATTGCGGCTGCAATGTCCTCGCTCAAAGGCCCCAAGCACGGCGGTGCAAACATAAAGGTTATGGAAATGATGGAGGATATCCGCACTAACGTTTGCGATTATTCCGACGAAGAAGAGGTTGCGGCATACCTTACAAAGATAATCAACAAGGAAGCCTTTGACAAAAAGGGTCTTGTTTACGGTATGGGTCACGCCGTATATTCACTTTCCGACCCGAGAGAGCGTGTATTCAGAGGCTATGTTGAAAAGCTCGCCGCCGAAAAAGGCAGAGAAAAGGACCTTATGCTTTATGAGAGCATTGAAAAGCTGGCGCCCGAGCTTATTGCAAAATACAGGCACATCTACAAGGGTGTAAGCCCGAATGTTGACTTCTACAGCGGCTTCGTTTACGATATGCTCGGCATTCCGCAGGAGCTTTACACGGCAATGTTTGCCGTTGCCCGTATAGTCGGCTGGAGCGCACACAGAATTGAAGAGCTAATATGCATGGACAAAATCATACGCCCTGCATACCTGAGCGTTATGGAAGAAAAGTAGGGTGGCGAGTATAATCCGAACCCGCCCAAAAGCGTGAATTTTTGCGGCTTTTCGGCGTTTCGGATTTGAAAGGCGACAGCCTGTCGGCATCCTCAACATCCAAAAATCCATCAAAAATTCGCACTTTTGGGTCGCAGATTTTTTGCGAAGCGGATTTTTGGCATATCAAGGCACAAAACGCAGTAAATCCTAACGGATTTACGAGTATTTTAACGATGAGATGGCGGAAATCCGCCCCGCAAAAAACGGGTTCGGATTATATTCGCCACCCTGAGGTGTTTTTATGAATAAAAAGCTTCGTTTCGGCATAGTCGGCACGGGCACGATTGCCCACCGTTTTGCTCAAGCTATAAAAAATGTTGCAGAAGCGGAATTGGTTGCAGTTGCTTCAAGAACAAAGGAAAATGCAGAAAAATTTGGCGATGAATTCGGTATACCCGTGCGTTTTGACAGCTATGAAAAAATGGCTCAGTCAGACGCTATTGATGCGGCTTACATTGCTGTGCCTCACTCGGGACACATAGGCTGTTCGTGCCTGATGATGAATAACGGTAAACACGTAATCTGCGAAAAGCCGATGGCGGTAAACACCGCTCAGGCAGAAGAAATGTTCCGCTGTGCAAAGGAAAACAACGTTCTGCTTATGGAAGCAATGTGGGCAAGGCTTGTACCCGGCACGCTTAAAATGCTTGAAATCGTAAAGAACGGTGTGCTTGGCGAAATACTCGGCGTTGAAGGTAAATTCTGCTACACTATGGACGAGGACGAAATGGGGCACCACGTTTTCAAGCCTGAAAACGGCGGAGGCTCTCTGCTCGACGTAGGCGTTTACGCACTCAACTTTGCAAGCTGGTACCTCGGCAAGAATGTCACCGCAATCAACGCACAGGCTGACACTTACGACGGCGTTGACAGCCACATGTGCGTAATTATGAAATACGCAAGCGGCGCAATTGCCGACCTTTCGAGCGCAATTCTTTTAAGGAAGCCCAACGAGGGCTACGTTTACGGCACAAAGGGCTACGCAAGACTGCCCCGTTTCTATGCTCCGCAGGAAATTGAAATAAGGCTCAACAACGGTGAAGCAAAGAACATTTCCGTACCCTATGCAGGAAACGGCTTTGAAGAGCAGATAAAACATTTTTGCAAATGTGTTGCACTCGGGCTGAAGGAAAGCCCGATAAATACAGCCGAGCAAACGCTGTACATAACACGGCAGATGGACGAAATCCGCAGAATGACGGGTATCGTTTATCCGCAGGATAAATAAAGAACAAAGAGCAAGGGACTTTCTCGGTGAGAAAGTCCCTTGCTTTATCAGTTTACCTTATCCTTATACTGGTAGCATCTTACATAGTCAACAATGAACTCGGCAGGCCAGTTTTCTTCGGGGGTCTTGTCGATTTTTCCCGTGCCGTGTCTGTCGGAATGCTGTACGCCGTTATCGCCTGCAAACTCGCAGGAGAGAAGCATATATTCGGGGTTCTGCGAAACGCCGCCGTCGGTAAGTCTGCCCGTTTCATAGCCGTCAACATAGAATATGTACTCATTCTCGTTCCATTCAAGGCCGTAGGTATGGTATTCCTCGTAGGGGTTACCCTCCATAAATACCTTGCCGATGGAAGCGTTTTTCATATCCTTACCGTAGCCGTCGTAAACAATACCGCTGATAACGGCGTCGTTTCCCCACCAATGGTCTTTGTAGTACATCGACTCGAAGATATCGACCTCTGTGCCGTCCTTACCCGAGCCGTCAACATTGACAACCTGTCCGTTCATCATCCAGAAAGCCGACCACATACCCGTTGCGGCAGGAAGGATACAGCGCACCTCAAAGTAGCCGTAGGTCTGCTCATACTTGCCCTGGGTTGTAAGCTCACCCGTGTACCAGCCGGGCTTATACTCCTCAAAATCAATTTCGTCGTGCCACTGCTCGTAATATCTGTTTTCAAGCGGCTCTTCAAGATATTCCGCACGGATTACGAGGTTGCCGTCACGCACACAAACCATATCCTCGTGCCAATAGCCGCCCTTACGCATTGTGACCCACCATGAGGGACCCCATTTTGTGCTGTCGACTTCGGTGCCGTCAAATTCGTCCTGCCATACGGGATCTTCGGTGAATTTGCTCATATCTATTCTGTTTTCGCTCGGGAATTCGCCAAAATCCAGCACGTCGAGAAATGCAGGATTTATGAGGGTTACGAGTGCAATAAGGAACTTTACGCCTGCTTTGAGTATTGTTTTCAACATAGCCATTCTCCTTTATTTGAGTGTTACTATTGTTACGCCTGTTTCGCCTTCGCCGTAGATACCCAGGCGGAAGGTTTTGACAAAGCGTGATTTACGCAGATAGTCGTGGGTTGCGGCTCTGAGTGCACCCGTGCCTTTACCGTGAATTATTGTAAATTCACTCAAGCCTGTGCGCAGGCCGCTGTCGATAAAGCGGTCAATTTCAATCAACGCATCGTCAACCATCATACCACGCAGGTCAAGCCTCGTTGTTGCGGCAAGAGTGCCTCTGCCCTCAAGGCTGTCACCCGTTTTTCTCGGGCCCGATGAAACGGTCTGCTTCTGCTTACCGTTAAGCAGTCGGAGGTTATCGACCTTGACACGCATTTTAGCCGTGCCTGCCATAACCTGAACATTGCCGCCTTTTTCTACCGAAAGCACGGTTGCCTGCTTGTTCAAGCCTGTAATCAGCACGGTATCGCCGACCTCAAGCGGACGGGGAAGGACATAATCCTCATCGTCGCTGAAATTATCAACGGGGTTTGCCGCCTCGTCCATAGCGTCAACGCCCTTACGCACAGCCGCCCTTGCACGCCTTGCAAGGTCTGCCATATCCTTGGTCTTGTCCTTCTCTTTTTTGAGCTTATCCAATTCGGCAAGCAGGGCGTTTGCCTCACGCCTTGCCTGGTCAACAATTCTTGCCGCCTGAGATTTTGCATCGTCAATTTCCTTTTGGCGAAGCTGTTCAATTTTGCCCTTTTTCTCCTCCGCTTCAAGGCGCATCTTCTCGGCAAGCCTTGTCTGTTCGTAGGCCTCCTGTTTTTCTGTTTCAAGGTCTTTGCGGCTTTTTTCAAGGCTTTCGATAACATCCTCAAACCTTGTGTTTTCGGCGGAAACAAGCTCTGCCGCACGGTCAACAATCGCCTTATCCATACCCAGCCTTTCGCTTATTGCAAAGGCATTTGAGCGGCCGGGCATACCGATAAGCAAGCGGTAGGTCGGTCGAAGGGTAGCAACGTCAAACTCACAGCAGCCGTTTTCGACTCTGTCGGTTGAAAGGGCGTAAGCCTTCAATTCCGCATAGTGGGTCGTAGCGGCAATTTTTGCACCCTTAAGGTGAAGCGACTCGAGAATCGCCATTGCAAGTGCCGCACCCTCAACGGGGTCTGTGCCTGCACCGAGCTCGTCTATAAGCACAAGGCTGCGGTCGTTTGTTTTGGAAAGGATATCTATTATATTTGTCATATGTGCCGAGAAGGTGGAAAGCGACTGCTCAATGGACTGCTCGTCGCCTATATCGGCAAGTATTTTTTCAAAAACGGAAATCTCGCTCATATCGCTGACGGGTATCATCATACCGCAGGAAGCCATAACCGTGAGCAGACCCACTGTTTTGATTGAAACGGTTTTACCGCCCGTGTTCGGGCCCGTAATAACAAGCGTGTCAAAATCCTTGCCGAGCCTGATGTTTACGGGAACGGCCTTTTTCTTATCAAGCAGAGGATGTCTTGCGTTGCGAAGCTCGATTATACCCTTGTCGTTAATTGACGGTGCGGCGGCATTCATACTGTAGGCAAGCTGTGCCTTTGCAAAAATTACATTCAGCTCAACTGCACACTCAAAGCTGCTCTTTATCGTTGCGGCAAAGCTGCCTGCCTCAACGGAAAGAGCTGAAAGTATGCGTTCGATTTCATCACGCTCTTTTGAAAGCAGCACCTTAATTTCGTTGTTTGCTTCAACAACGGCAATCGGCTCAACAAACACTGTTGCACCGCTTGACGAGGTGTCGTGCACAAGACCCGGCACGGATGCTCTGTGCTCGTTTTTAACGGGAAGCACATACCTGCCGTTGCGCATTGTGACTATGCTTTCCTGCAGGATATCCTTATATTTCGGTGAGCGTATCATTTTGTCGAGCTGCTCACGCACCTTACTTTCCTGCTGACGGATTTTGCGGCGGATTGAAGCCAATTCGGGCGAAGCATTGTCCGACATTTCCTCGTCACTGACAATGGCATTTGTGATTGAATCCTCAAGATATTTATTGGGTGTAAGTGCGCCGAAGAAAACGTCCAGACAGCTTTCGACACCTGCGTTTGTGCTGCGCCACTGTACAAGCGAGCGTATTACACGAAGCGTTTCGGCAATCTGCAACAGCTCGTGCATTGAAAGCGTTGAGCCTGCGTCCGCACGGTGAAGAGCATTGTTGACGTTTTTCATACCGCCGAAGGAAGGGCCGCCGAAACGGGCAAGGAGCATATGTGCGTCCCTCGTCTGATTCATAAGTGCCTGCGCTTCAACAGCCTCATGCACGGGGCGCTGACTAAGCGCCAGCTCACGGCTGTCCTCGCAGCAGGTAAACTCCGCCAGACGTTCAAGTATTTTATCAAATTCAAGAGCAATAAGATGCTTGTTCATTGTAAATTCTTCTCCTGTAAATTACAGTTTGTCGAAATGAATGCAAAGTGCAAAACGCAAAGTGCAAAGTTAAGGGTCGCTTCGCTCCGATTTATTATTATCTATTCAATATTATCTCTTATCTATTATCTAAACGACATTTAAAATCGACGTGAGATAAGAGATAAAAGATAATAAATATGAGATAATAATTTTTATAATTTGGGTGAGGGCGAAGCCCTCCCACAATTTTGCATTTTGAACTTTGCATTTTGCATTGTTTGTCCCCGACAAACTCTAGTTTATAATATCATATATTTCTTAAATTGGCAAATTAAAAATCAATGGTGATGATGGTAGTGGCAATCATTATGACCGTGTTCGCTGTGGCAATGGGTATTTTCACAATGCTCGTCTGCAGCTTCAAGCTCGAGAGTACAGTGTTCAATGCCGTGTTCTTTCAGTTCAGTTCTGACCTTTTCCTTGATTTCGTGGTGGTTACAATCTGTTACAATGTGCATAGTTGCAAGGTTGTGATACCCGTCCGTGCTCCACACGTGAATGTGGTGAACATTCTTAACGCCTTCAATTTCGCAAAGGTGGTTTTCAATTTCCTTTACGCTTATATTATGAGGCGTTTTTTCAACAAACAGGTCTGTTGCCTGTTTAAGGTTTTTTACTGCATTTATAAGGATAAACACTGCAACTGCAATTGACATTATCGGGTCAATTACTGCAAAATCGGTGAACTTCATAACCACCGCACCGACAAGCACGACAAGCCAGCCGAGCACGTCCTCAAGCATATGAAGATTCACCGCCTTCTGGTTAAGCGAATCGCCCTTATGAGTAAACCACGCAGCACAGAAATTTACAATAACGCCGATTACGGCAAAAACGAGCATACCGTTATAGTTTATTTCAACGGGATTGAAAATACGCTTTACGGCGTTGAAAATAACCGCCGCAGAGCCGAGCAGAAGAATAACTGTTGTTATGACACTTCCGAGTACGGAATAACGGGTATAGCCGTAGGTGTGAGTTTCGTCGGGCTGCTTTTTGCTCTTGTGCTCAAGCAAAAGAGATATGCCTATGCTTGCCGCGTCACCAAGGTCGTGCACGGCATCGGACACAATTGCAACACTACCCGTAAAAGCACCGCCGAAAAACTCAAAAACAGCAAACAGCAAATTCAGTATGAACGCAATGAGAATGTTTCTTTCAGTTTCCATTTTCAACACTCCTCTTGTGCTTTATATGCTCCGCCGTAACGGTAAAGATTTCGGCAATGTGCCCGTCATCAAGCGAATAATAGACCTCTTTACCCTCTCTTCTGCACCTGACAACGCCGCTGTTTCTCATTTTGCCAAGCTGGTGTGAAACGGCAGATTTGCTCATGGAAAGCACGTTCGCAAGGTCACAGACACACATTTCACTTTGCAGCAGGGCAAAAATAATTTTACACCTTGTGGCATCGCCCAATATTTTATAAAAGCAGGCAAGGCTGTCAAATGTATTTTCATCGGGCATGCTGTTAAGCGTGCTTTCGACGAGCTTTGAATTGACGGCATTGCAGTCGCATGTGAATTCGTTTCTCGGCATATTTATCTCCCTTTCAGTTGAATAACTGTTCAATTGTTTATATTATAGTTGAACGCTTATTCAATTGTCAAGTTATTGTTACGGTAATTTAAAGAATTTTATAAAGTTTCTTTTAAACCGATTGTAATTTTTTGTAAAATGTATTATAATACTAATACTTATAAGTATAATTGGATATTTATAGGTAAAAGGAGGGAATTAAAAAAATGACCGCTTCGGTCGAAAGAAGAAAAGGCGTGCTTATAAATGTGGCGTACTTTGCGCTGATTGTCGGTGCGTTCTACCTGTTTATGCGTTTTGCATTCTGGCCGCTTTTTCCGTTTATCTTTGCATTCTTTGCGGCAATGCTGCTGCAAAAGCCCGTAAGGCTGCTCACAAAACGGACACCGATTAAAAAAGGCCTTGCCGCCTTTCTGCTCACGATGTTCTGTGCGCTGTTTCTTATCGGCATACTCGCTCTGGCAGGAACAAAAATCGTAACCGAGGTCAAAGGACTTGTCGAATCGGTAATATCCGCCTTTGACAGCCTGCCCGACTTTATTATGACAGCCGAAAAATGGCTGATTTCGCTTGTAGAAAAGCTGCCCACGGCACTTGAAACTCCGCTTACACGGTGGATAGACAACCTTGCGGACAATCTCATTGCCGCCGCACAGCAGAATCCGTCGCAGCCGTCGGGGTCGCTGTTATCGGGCTTTAAATTTGACCTTTCCTCGCTTAAAACACCGCTTTCGGGAGTTATCTCTACAGCGAGCAAGGTGCCGAGCATTCTTATCGCAATAGTGATAACATTTATCGCTACGGTATTTATAACCTCGGACTATGACAGAATTGTCACCTTCATCAAGCGTCAGCTTCCGAGCAAGAAGCGTGAAACGCTCACAAAGACAAAAAACCTTACCATCACAACAGTCAGCAAGATGCTCAAGGCATACTGCCTGATTATCTGCATAACCTGCACGGAGCTGTTTATCGGTCTTTCCGCACTCAAGCTTTTAGGCATTTACAACGGCGGTTACATTTTCACGATTGCGCTTGTTACGGCGATTGTGGACATTTTTCCGATACTCGGCTCGGGTACAATCCTTATCCCGTGGGGCATAGTTTCCCTGCTGATGGGCAAAACGGGGCTCGGAATAGGCGTGCTTGTAATTTACGTTATCATAACCGTACTCAGGCAGTACATTGAGCCCAAGCTCGTTGCGGGTCAGCTCGGCCTGCCGCCCATAGCAACGCTTATGGGTATGTATATCGGCCTGAAGCTATTCGGCGTTCTCGGCATGTTCATACTGCCGTTTACAATAACGATACTCAAAGTTCTCAACGACGACGGTGTAATCCGCATCTGGCGCACGGCACGCCCCGCAAAGGCGGAAGAAGGACACTCCAGCGTTGAACTTAAGAAATTTTCGCAAATCAAACCGACAATGAAAAGAAAACAGAAAGAAAGGAAAAACAAGCAATGAGCAAAATCATTGAAGTAAAGGGTCTGCAGAAATCCTACGGACACAATCAGGTTCTGCGTGGGCTCGATTTAAGCTATGAGCAGGGCCAGATTATCGGTCTGCTCGGCCCTAACGGCTGCGGCAAAACCTCACTTATCAAAATTCTCACGGGTCTTATTCACGACTACGATGGCGAAGTCCTTATCGACGGACAAAAACCCGGCATCTACACAAAATCCGTTACCGCATATCTGCCCGAGCGCACCTACCTGCCCGAGTGGATGAAGGCGAAGGACGCAATTGACTATTTCCAGGATTTCTTTGCGGATTTTGACAAGGCAAAGGCTCTGGATATGCTCAGCCGTTTCCGCCTTGACCCCAACCAGAAAATCAAGACCATGTCAAAGGGTATGCAGGAAAAGCTCCAGCTGCTCATTGTTATGAGCCGTGCAGCAAAGCTCTACTGCCTTGACGAGCCTCTTGGCGGTGTTGACCCTGCAACAAGAAGCGCAATACTCGACGTTATTATGAACAACTACGCCGACAAATCCACCGTGCTTATTTCCACCCACCTTATCAACGACGTTGAAAGAATTTTCAACTCCGTACTTATGATTGGCGAGGGCAGAGTAAAGCTTGACGCAAGCATAGACGAAATCCGTGAAAGCGGCAGAAGCGTTGAAGAAATTTTCAAGGAGGTGTTCAGCTTTGGTTGGTAAGCTTATAAAAAATGAATTCAAGGCAGGACTTCACTCCATTGCCCCGATTTATGTTGCAGCCATTGCCGCAGTAGGCTTTATGGCACTGGCTCTCGCTTTTGAAATTGCGTGGCTGACGGCAATTTCACTCGTAGCGGTTATTGTAATTGCACTCGGCATACTTATTGTCACACTCATTTCCGTTGTTTCAAACTTCAACAAAACGCTGTTCCGTGACCAGGGCTATTTAAGCTTTACGCTTCCGGTCACAAGCGGTCAGCTTCTTTTTGCAAAAGCACTCAGCTCCTTTGTGTGGATACTGCTCAGCTATGTTGCAGTTATCGGCATATTCGCAGGCATCTTCCTCTATTCGTCCAATATGGTGGGCGAAGAGAACATCGCAATGATTAAGATTCTTATTTCCACCGTTGCCGAAATCCCCGACACGGGTGCTGTTATAAAGGTTATCGCCTTTATCTGTATCAGAATCTTCCTCAAAATAGTTTGCCTTATTGCGCAGATTTATTTTGCAATCTCACTTTCAAACGTACGCCCCTTCCAGCGCCAGAGCTTCCTGCCTGCCATTCTGATTTTCGTTGTTATCTACGGCGTTATGAACACGGCAAGCACCCTGCTCACCGCTTATGTTCCGCTTTCAATAATCATTTCCGTTCAGGGCATTGAGCTTTCAACAAGAGCTATGTCCGCAGGCGGTATGGTTTACGGCGTTGCAGACATAATTTTTGAGTTTGTTTTGACCGCTGCGTTCTTCTACCTGAGCTCCTGGTTTATGAATCACAAAATCAACCTTAAGTAATTGGAGAAAATATGCGTAAATTTACGAATATACTTTTATGTGCCGCTCTCATTGTGTGTATGAGCCCAACCGCCTTTGCACAGAGTGAAGGCGCAAAGCAGGGTATCAGCTTTGCCGCTTACTGCGACAGCGAAGAGGATATCGTTACTGCAATAAAAAGCGGAGCAGACTATGTTTCCTTGGCTGACAGCGTAAAGCTGTCGGAAGCAGTAAAGGCAGTTGAAAACACCGGAACGCTTCTTATTGTTGATGCCGACAGCATCGAGGAAGCAGACGAGAAGCTGAAAGAAACAGCCTCACTCAATGAAACCGGCAGTGTTTTGTTCCGCATAAAAGCCGGTGCCGGCAAATCCGTTGAGTGGGCCAAGAATAACGGTGCCCTGCTTATAGGCTATTACAAAGGCAACATCTATCCCATTGCCGTTGCAAAAATTTCGGGCTACGCACAGCCCTGCTGCCGTGCAATACTGATGCAGACAAACAATCAGGACGGTGTTATTCTTCACAACAGCGTAACTTCGTTTTTTGAAAAGCACGGCATCAAGGGGATGTTCTCCTTCACCGATTCAACCAAAAGCGCAAAGCGCACGGACTCGGCAAGAAGCTGGGACGACCTTGTTGCAAGAGGCTATGAAATAATCGAAACCGCCTACCCTGCCGACTTTGCTCAGTATCTTGCGCAGAACACGGCAGAGAGAGAAAAGCTGGCAGCAAGCGTTGAAAAGGCTGTTGCCGTTAACACAGAGGGCTGCAAGCCCAACCGTATTTCAACCTATGAAAATGCCCTTACAGATGCAAAGGCTCTCCTTCAAGACGGCAGCAGCGCCACATACGCTATGGCAGATGCAAGAGCCTTGCTCGACGAAGCGGTTGAAAAAATAAACCTTGACGACGGCTCAAAGGTAACGGGCGATTTTAAAATCACCCCTGCAAGAGTCTTTTGGGCACTTTTCGGCATTGCGCTTGTGCTTTCGTGGCAGATTTATTTCAGAAAGCACTGGGGAAAAGCAAATTAATAATTAGAAATTCGGAATTAGGAATAGGTTTTAATAGTAAATTGATATAATACAGTTTTCTCGTGCATTAATAAGTTTACTGAAAACAGCCTTATTTATTGAGGCAACTAAAAAGGAGGTTATGCTTTTATGTTAAGCAATGAGTTTTCTGTTCCGAGAGCGGAGAGTGCTGAGGCTGTCGGTGTTTCTTCGGCAGCAATTGCGGCAATTATCCGTGATATTGAAGAAAAGCAGGTTGAAAGCCATTCAATGATGATAATCCGTCACGGTAAAGTGGCTTTTGAAGCGTGGCGCAAGCCCTACGGCCCCGATATACTTCACACAATGTATTCCGTAAGCAAAAGTGTAACCGCCACAGCGGCAGGCTTTGCCGTGGCAGAGGGTCTGCTGACCCCCGACACAAGGCTTGTTGACGTATTCCCGGAATACGCAAACCCCAAGGACGATGACCTTGAAAGAATTACATTACACTCACTTATGACTATGACGGCAGGCAAAAACGTCAGCCTGCTTGCTGACAAGACCTCCGACACATGGGTAAAGGACTTTATGGAAACGAAGCAGGCCTACTCACCCGGTGAAGGCTGGAGCTATATCAGCGAAAACACCTACTGCGTTGCCGCAATGATTGCAAGGGTTACCGGAATGACCGTAACACAATACCTCACACCCAGACTTTACGAGCCGCTGGGAATAACCAAAACCCAGTGGGAGCGTGATTCACACGGCACAGAAACAGGCGGCTGGGGTCTTTTCCTGAAAACCGAGGATCTTGCAAAAATTGCGCTTTGCTACCTCAACGGCGGCAAGTTTAACGGCAAGCAGGTTATCCCGAAGGGCTGGTGCAAGCTTGCAAGCGCCAACCACACAAGCGGTATTCCCGGCTCACCCACAGACGGTTACGGCTACTTTATATGGGGCTGCGACTGCGGCAAGGGCGTTTACCGCTTTGACGGTATGTTCTCACAGTTCGCTTATGTCTTCCCCGAAAAGGATGCCGTTATTGTTATGACGGACAACGAAATCAATGAGGATAAAACAAGACGCTGTCTTGAAGACCACATCGATGAGCTTTTCTTTGACGGCGAAGCACCCGAGGCAAAGGAAATTCCCGAATTCCCCGAGCTTGAAGAAATTGAGGTTATGCCCCGTCAGCCCGAAACAGAAAAGAAAATTGACGGCAGAACAATAAAAATAACACCCAACCCTGTTTTGCAGGCATTGGGCTTCCCTCTGAGTGTGCTCACATTCCCTGCCATTTATATGTGCGCAGATAAGGCAGGCCCTATTGACAACGTAAGATTTAATTTTTACGAGGACGAGTGCACAATGTACTGGACAGAGGGTGACGAGAGCAACATAGTCCACATAGGGCTTGGCGGTGAAGCAAGGCGAAGCAAAATCCGCCTGGGCAAGCTCAACTATACCTTAAGCTCAAGCGGTGCGTGGCTTGACGAAAACAGCTTTGAGGTTTGGCTCAGACCGCTTGAAGCAATAGGACAGCGCAGGCTGAAATTCACCTTCAAGGGTGACAGCGTTACCGTAAGCCCCTCCTGCCAGCCCACATTGCAGTACCTTGCAGGCGAGCTTGCACCCACGGTGCAGTCGATGATACCCGGTCAGGCGGCTTACGCAATGTTCAAGCTGATGCTTCTCAACTCATACAAAATCCTTGACGCAGACCAGAAGGCAAAGTTTATATAATCATACAACAGATTTATAACGGAGCGATTCTTATGTCACCTGCTTCATTCGCTTTATGTTCAGCCCTTGTTCTGGTTGAAATTATATTCGTGCCGCTTTACCTGAAAAAAATGTGGCCGACAAAGAATTGGGGCTCACTCGGGTACAAAATGGTATGTGCCACGGCGTATCTGGCGTTAGCCGCCGTTATTACGGCAAACGTTGGTATCAGCGCCTATTCTTCGTTGATGCTCGGCGGCTTTGCGTTTTCGTGGCTGGGCGATTTTACGCTGCATATACCAAAGCCCAGTAAGCTGTATTTCTCAATCGGCACGGCATTTTTTGCAACGGCACACGTTTTCTTCTGCCTTGCATATATCGGTGCGCAGAAAAGAATATTCCCCGAAATTCCCGTATTTTATTGGTGGGAAATTGTGCTGACTGCCGCACTCGTAGCTGCCTACTTTACAGCCTGCTTTATACGCAAGGTGCCCTTCGGCATACTGGCTGTGCCTATGGTACCCTACGCCTTTTTTGTAACGATGATGATGCTCAAATCCACGGGTCTTGCAATCAGGCTGCTGTATTCGCAGGGTATTGAGGCTGTTGTGCCTGCCGTGCTGTTACTGCTTGGCGGCTTTATGTTCATTCAGTCGGACGGCTCACTGGCACTGATTACGGTTGACACAAGATACAAAAAGTTTAAATTAAAGGTATATAATATAATTACATATTTCGGTGCGCAGGTCTGCCTTGCACTGACAATACTGTTTATTAGATAGGAATTATTAAATTCATATATTATTTTTAAAAGAGGTTATTTAAATGAATTACGTAGGAATTGTTCTGCTTTGCCTGTTGGGCTTGCTTGTTGTGTTACTCGCAGCTGCGGCAATCAAGGCTGTTAAAATCAAGGCAAAGCCCAACACAAATTCACCCGCCATCAGCCCCACTAAAGAAGAGGCCGACGATTATGCAGTCAAGCTTTCAAAGATGATTCAGGTGCCCACTATCTCCCTGCGTGGCAACACCGACCTTTCGCAGTTTTACAAGCTGCACGAGGTTATGAAGGAAAACTTCCCGAATGTTTTTGCAAAGATGGAATGCACAGAGCTTGAGGGTAACCTTGTTCTCCGCCTGCCCGGTAAAGACCCGAAGAGAAACGGTCTGCTTCTTATGGGTCACCAGGACGTTGTTACGGCCGACGAGCCCACCTGGGAAAAGGACCCGTTTTCGGGCGAGATTTCAGGCGGCAACATCCACGGCAGAGGCGCTATGGACTGCAAGTCCACCGTTTTCTCCGAATTTCAGGCTCTTGAAGAGCTTATAAAAGAGGGCTTTGAGCCGCCTTGCGACGTTTACCTTGCAACTGCCGTTGACGAAGAGATTTCGGGCGGCGGTGCACCGATGATTATTGAACACCTCAAGTCAAAGGGTGTTCACCTCGACGTTGCAATGGACGAGGGTGGCGCAATTCTCAAGAATCAGCTGCCGACAATGGACGGCTGGTGTGCCGCTATAGGCATACTTGAAAAGGGCTATATCGACGTTAAAATCAAGGCAAAGGGCAAGGGCGGCCACTCCTCAACACCACCGAAGAACACTCCCCTTGCAAGACTTTCAAAGTTTGTTGCGGATATCGAAAATGACCAGCCCTTCAAGGCTGAAATTTCCACTCCCGTTTACGCTATGCTCGACCAGGCTGCTCCCTACCTCGGCTTCCCGCTGCGAATGGTGCTTGGCAATATGTGGCTGTTCAAGGGTCTGCTTACAAAGGTACTTCCCGTTGTTTCGCCGATGTGCAACGCCTTTGTCAAAACGACCTTTGCCTGCACAATGGCAGGCGGCTCACAGACACCAAACGTCGTGCCGACCGAGGCCTATGTTGTCTGCAACCTGCGCCCCTCACCCCACCAGAATGCTCAGGCTTCACTTGCAGTGCTTCAGAAATACGCTGACAAGTACGACCTTGAATTAGAGGTTATCCACGCAAGAAGTGCATCCAACTGTGTTGACTTCAACGGTGAAGAGTTCGGCTACCTTAAAAAGTGCCTTAACGAGTGCTATCCCGATGCAGGCGTTATCCCCTACCTTATGACGGGCGGTACGGACTGCCGCCACTACGAGGCAATTGCAGACAACTGCCTGCGCTTCTGCCCGATTAAGATGAGCAACGAGCAGCTTGCCGCTATGCACGCCGCCAACGAAAGCATAGGCGTTGACGAGGTTGCACACTGCGTAAAATTCTACAAGCATTATATTAAAAATCACAAATAAAAACAGTAATTTATACAAGGTGCTGTGTTCCGACCAAACACAGCACCTGCTTTTTGATTTTTATTAACTTTTTGTGAATAGAGTATTAACAGTTTACCTTTATGTTACTTTATTGTTACCTTAGCATTGTATATTGTATCCGTGCGTTTATAGTATATAATAAATATATATTAAAATCAGTAGGAAGAGAAAGTATTTATGGAAAGAATTTCTGAAATCAAAGAAATGTACAAGGGTATCAATACGGTAAGAGACCTTATTGACAACAGCGCAAAGCTCTACGGCGACAAGCCCTTCATCAAATACCTCAACGGTGATGAAATTATCGAAAAGAGCTTTATTACCCTGCGTGAAAACAGCCTTGCTCTTTGCAGATACATCCGTGACCTCTGCCCCGACAGAATGCACATTGCTGTTATCGGCAGAACAAGCTATGAATACATCACCGCTCTTACAGGCACACTCGTCAGCGGCAATGTTTTCCTGCCCTTTGCACCCAACACCTCCGCAGACGAAGCAGCTATGCTTTTTGAGGACGGCGATGTAGAGGCACTTTTCTATGAAAGCGCTTACGAGGAAACCGCACAGCAGATTCTCAAGAAGTACGACAGACTTAAGGTTGCCGTAAATATGGGCGATGCCGAGTGGTTCAAGGATAAATATGAGAAGTATTCCTCCGAGTCCGAATATGCTTCTCTTTCCGAAATTGAGCTTAACCCCGATGACTGTGCAGCTATTATCTACACATCGGGTACAACAGGTGTGCGCAAGGGCGTTATGCTCTCCTCCTCAAACCTTATTGCAAACGTCACCTACCCCGAAATCGAGCTGAGCTCGGATGACGTTTATCTTTCCGTTCTTCCGATGCACCATATTTTCTGCTTCTCGTGCGACTATTTCAAGCCCCTGCTTGACGGCCACACAGTATGCCTCAACGGAGATATGAGCAACATCGGCAGAAGCCTTGCGACATTCCAGCCCACAACAATGCGCCTTGTGCCGATGATTTGCGAATCACTCATCCGCAAGGTTAATATACTCCACAAGCGTTTCCCCGACAAGAAACCCAGAGAGGTTGCCGAAATGGTATTCGGCAAGAACATCCGCTGGATTGCTGTCGGCGGTGCTTACCTTGGCCCCGGCCTTGTTGCCGAGTATGAAAAGTACGGCATTATGCTGCGCCAGGGCTACGGCATGACAGAGACAAGCCCCAAAATCACGACAGCGGATTTCACCGACTACTGCAAGGATTCAAGCGGTAAAATCATCAAGAGCATCTGCGATGTAAGACTTGTTGAAGGTGAAATTCAGGTCAAGGGCAAGTCCGTAATGATGGGCTACTACAAAAAGCCCGATGAAACAGCCGCCGCCTTTACCGAGGACGGCTACCTCAAGACAGGCGACCTGGGCAGATTCAACGCCGACGAAACTCACCTTTACGTAACAGGCCGAATCAAAAACCTCATCATCCTCTCAAACGGCGAAAACATCTCACCCGAGGAGCTTGAAAAGAAGTTCGCTGACGAAAAGGTTATCAAGGAAATTATCGTCAGCGCCGAAAACGACCGCATAGTCTGCGAGGTATTCCCCGACGAGGAATACGCAAAGACAGCAGGCATTGAAAACATTGAGGAATATCTTCTCGGAAAGGTAAGAGAAGCCAATAAGGGCGAAAAATCCTACCGTGAGATTTCGGCACTTCACATCAGAACAACACCCTTCCCCAAGACCACTACGGGTAAAATAAAGAGAAACAACATCCGCTATTGATTGGAGGCGAAAAGGCTATGCAGATTAAACTCCCTGACGGCACAAGAAAAGAAGCCTATCCCGTAATACCTGCGCAGCACCTTATGTATTACCTTTCAGAGCATCACAGCACAAATGCTCCCGTTCTCAACATCGTAACCGGCTACTACTGGCAGGGTGAATTTGACACCGAGGTAATGAAGCAAGCCATTTACGAAGCAATGGACAGGTGCGAGTGTATCCGCCTGCGCTTTGCAAAGGTCGGCCTCATTATGAAAAGGCTGGTTCAGTACCTTGCGGACAAGCACGAAATCGAAATCATTGAAGAGGATTTGTCCCATATGAAGTGGGACGATGCTCACGAATTCCTCAAAGAGCGTTCACATTCTCTCATTGATATGTTCCACAAGCCCGTCAACGAAATCCGCATTATTCACCTTGAAAATAATTACAACGGCATTTATATGAAGCTGCATCACCTCGCCTTTGACGGCTATTCATCAAAGGTATTCCTCGGTGATATACTTGCAATTTACCTGCACAAGAAGTACGGCACGGCTTACCCCAAGCCCATGCGCAGCTACCTTGAAATGGTAAAAAAGGAGCTTGAATATAAGGACTCCGAGCAGCACAAAAAGGACATCGCCTTCTGGAAGAGCACAATCAAGGACACAACAGAGCCCATATACACGGACTATGTTCGTCCCAGCCGACTGATAGAGCAGAGAATTGAAAACAAGAAGCCCAACCTGCGCAAGGCAAAGGTGCTCGACGGCGACAATCCCTCCTCAAGAACACTCAAATTCAGCCTTGATGCTGAAACTTCCGCAAAACTTCTGAAAATGTGCGAGGAAAACAGCCTTTCCGTCCCCTGCGTGCTTATGATGGGTATGAGAAGCGCACTTTCTTCCTTCAACAGCGACGAGAAGGATATCTCCTACAAGCTGATGATCAACAGAAGAGCTACCCTGCTCGACAAGAAGGCAGGCGGTGTAAGAATGCACTTCTTCTCAATGAGAAACATTGTTGAGCCCGAAATGACCTTCAAAGAGGCTGTAAGAGTTATCGAAAAGGCACAGAACGAAATTTTCCAGCACTCCAACATCAGCCCGATGGAAGCAGTTATTCAAAGACATCTTGCAATGAAGTGCTCAATGCGCTATACTTATGAATGTATAACCTTCTCATATCATCCTTATTTCCCGATGCCCTACTACGGTGAGGAAATGAAGAACTCCAGCAGAGGCTTCTGGTACAACAACGACGCCTCCGTTCAGCCCCTTTACCTGACGGTTATGCACAGAAGTCACGACAACGGTCTTGACTTCAACTTCGAATACAGAATCTGCAACAACCCCGGTGAAGAGCTTCTTCACTTCTACGACAAGATTCACGATACGCTGATGCTCGGCATGGAAAACCCCGACATTACCGTAGGAGAAATTCTTGACAAAATCAGAGAGGATAAGGTGAAATAAGATGTTTGAAAAAATCAAAGATATGTTCCTCAACTATGTTGAGCCCGACGACGAAATAACCCCCGACACAAGAATCAAGTCCGAACTCAGAATGTCCTCATTCGACCTTATCTGCTTTGCAGACGATATTAACATCACCTTCGGCGTAAAGCTCACCGCAGAGGATTTCAGAAACAACCGCACAGTCGGTGCACTTGCCGATTTTGTTGAAAAGAACATTAAGTAAATCATAAGCTGAAACCTGCATTTTTGCTCACACGGCAAAAATGCAGGTTTTTATTGCAATAAAAGCGGAAAGTCGATATAATTAATTTATCACAATTTTTCAGGGTGACGGTTATGGAAAAGAAGTTTTTTGACAGAATAATACACGGCGGAGATTACAACCCCGAGCAATGGTTGGGCACGCCCGAAACACTTGACGAGGACATACGGCTGATGAAGCTTGCCCACATCAACAGCGTGAGCATAGGCATATTCTCGTGGGCTATGCTTGAACCCGAAGAAGGTGTGTACAACTTCGGGTGGCTTGACTCAATAATGGACCGTATGGCTGACAACGGCATATCGGTTGTGCTTGCCACACCCTCTGCCGCAAGGCCGCACTGGCTGGCGCAAAAATACCCCGAGGTACTCAGGACACCCGAAAGCGGCATACGCAACGAATTCGGTGTGCGCCGCAACCACTGCCTCACCTCACCTGTTTACAGAGAAAAGGTGCGCAATTTCAACCGTGTGCTTGCGTTAAGATACAAGGATCATCCTGCACTTAAAATGTGGCACGTTTCAAACGAATACCGTGGTGAATGCCACTGCGAGCTTTGCCAGCAGGCCTTCCGTGAATGGCTTAAAGGTTACTACCACAACAGCCTTGACGAGCTGAATTTCAAGTGGTGGAACGATTTCTGGGGTCACAGAGTAACAGACTGGTCGCAGATTAATTCACCCAAAAGCCGTGGCGAATACCACACGCACGGCTTACAACTTTGCTGGAACCGCTTTGTTTCGGACAGCCACATTTCATTTTTTGAAAACGAAATTGCACCGCTTCGTGAAATTACGCCCGATATTCCCGTTACGACCAACCTTATGGATATGCACGAATGCATAGATTACCAGAAGTTTGCAAAGCACCTTGACCTTGTTTCGTGGGACAGCTATCCCCACTGGGACAAGGGCTTCAATGAAAAAGAAGCCGCAAGGACAGCCTTTGCGCACGACGCCTTCCGCTCGATGAAAAACGGTCAGCCGTTTTTTATGATGGAGTGCACACCCTCGCTTGTCAACTGGCACAAGGTCAACAAGCTTCCCCGTACGGGCAGAAACGCTCTTGCGGCAATTCAGGCGGTTGCCCACGGCGCAGACAGCGTGCAGTACTTCCAATGGCGCAAAAGCCGTGGCGGCTACGAAAAATTCCAGGGTGCCGTTGTTGACCACTGCGGACACGAAAACACAAGGGTTTTCCGTGAGATTTCACGGCTGGGAGAGAATCTCGAAAAGCTCGGCGATGTTACGGGTAAATACTGCAACTCAAAGGTTGCCGTTGTTTACGACTGGGAAAACAACTGGGCGATAAAGGATTACGCAGGCTACAACAACATAAACCGCAACTATCTCAATGAATGTGTGAAGTGGTACACGCCGTTTTTTGAAAAGGGAATAAGCGTTGACGTTATTGCTATGGACAGCGATTATTCAAAGTACGACCTCGTGATAGCCCCGTTTTTGTATATGCTGAAAGACGGCACAGACAAGCGGATTGAAGACTATGTGAAAAACGGCGGCAGTTTCGTTGCAACATACCTTACGGGCGTTGTTGATAAGGACGATTTGTGCTTCCTCGGCGGTCTGCCTGCAAACAACCTGAAAGAGGTTTTCGGCATTTGGGCTGAAGAAACCGATTCCCTGCCCGAAGGCATTACCAACAGCGCCTCTTGCCTTGGCAAGGAATATGAGGTGCAACACGTCTGCGATATAATTCACGCACAGGGTGCCCAAATTCTTGGTGAGTACAAAAAGGATTTTTATGCCGGTATGCCTGCACTGACCGCAAACACCTTCGGCAAGGGTAAGGCATATTATGTTGCCTTCCGCAACGACGGAGATTTTGCACACGACTTCTGCGAAAAGCTGATTGCTGAAATAAAAATCAAACCTGACTGCGAAATCGGTGCACCCGACGGTGTATTCATACGCAAGAGAGGCGAATTTGTTTTCATTACCAACTTTTCGGATAAAGAAAGAAAGGTTACGCTTGACAGAGAGTATCACGATTTGATAAACGGTGAAACCGTCAGCGGTGAAATCACCCTGCCCGTATGCGGATACAGGATTATAAAATAAAGTTTAAGGGACTGACTCTTATGAATCAGCCCCTTAATTTTATTTTTTTCGCTCTGCTCTTTCAATTTGCTTTGCCCAGGTTTTAACCGTTTGTGCAATCAGAAAATCACACATAGGCTGAATATCCTGTCGGGTGTCCCAGCTTTCCAAAGCATCATAATAAGTCTTTTTATCCTCCTCGTGTATAACTATAGGCGGATGTGAGTTCAGCACGAGAATATAGTTCATCAGCAGTCTGCCTGTTCTGCCGTTTCCGTCCGCAAAGGGATGAATGTTTTCAAATTTCAGGTGAAAATATGCTGCCGCTTTAAGCGCAATATCCTCATCAATGTTCCTGATTTCCTCTATGAGTTCATCCATTTCCGCTTTGACATCCTCGGGTGCGGCACCTATCTCACCCTTGCCCGTGACATAATCGTGCTTTTTGTATTCGCCGGGTCTTTCGCCGAGATTGTAACGGCGTGTTTCATAAGTGTTTTGAGTCAGTAACCTCTGAAACTCCTTGATAAGCGCTTCATCAACAGGAAGGCGCATACTGAACGCCGACAAAAACTTTTCGTTGGCATCTCTTGAATTTCGGATTTCAAACAGCGTACGCAAATCGCCCGTATAGGATGTGACACCATCGTTTTCAAAAATTTCTCTTGTGTCATTATAGGTTATTCTGTCGTTTTCTATTTTGCCTGAATTATACGCAAACGCTATGCTGTGTCCGTTAAGTGCTTCGGCAAGCTGTGCATCCGTCGTTATATTCCTCTGTTTCCACAGTAAAACAGCCTTGTTATACTTTTCCAACCGACACGCACATCCTTTCGTTGAAATTTATTATAGCATATATTTCGGCTTATCCGAAAAAATTTTTTTATTCACTTCTCAAAGCGATTACGGGGTCTTTCTTTGCGGCAACCCTTGAGGGAATAAGGCCTGCTATAACCGTAAGCACGACGCTGATACCTATCAGCGTAAGGCCGCCGTAAAGCGGCAGTTTTGCAAGATCCGGTATATTTGCAACCGCATTTATAATTGCGTTTATCGGCAATATCAGCAATAGTGATAACAATATACCCATCATGCCCGACACGAGGCCGACGATTATTGTTTCGCAGTTGAAAACACGTGAAATATCCCGTTTGGAAGCACCGATTGAGCGAAGAATGCCGATTTCCTTTGTGCGCTCAAGAACGGAAATATAGGTGATAATTCCTATCATAATGGACGATACGACAAGCGATATCGCAACGAAAGCAACGAGAGCATAGGTTACAAGGTCGATAACCTGGGTAACGGAGCTCATAATAAGGCTGACATAGTCCGTGTAAGAGATAACGTTTTCGTCCTTGCCCTCATCGGTCTGCTGCTTGTTGTATTCGTCGATAATCTCGACTACTCTTTCTTTTGCTTCAAAATTGAGCGGATAAATGGTTATTGTCGAGGGCGATTCAAGGTCGGAAACGCCGAGAGTTTCAATGTTTTCCTCAAAAGTGGCGTCGGAGAATTTCGGCTCCTCCTTTTCGGGCTTGAGCTGGGGCTTTTGCGTATTCTGGTTGCCCTTGTCAACGGTGTCCTTGATTTCGTTTTCGGTCGGCACATCAATTTCGCCGCCGCTTTCGACAGCCGTAATGATAGCCGAAAGAAGCTGCAGCTTCATATCCTTGCTCATCATCTGGATATAGTTATAGACGGTCGAAGAATCCGCATCGCTGCCTGCAAGCACTTCGTCAAGCATTGCCATAAGCTTCCTTCTGTCGGAAACCGTGCGGATATCCTTTAACATAAGGCGGACAAACTCGTTCATTTTGTCCTTTTCTTCACCTTCAAAATTCTTGTCGATAAAGTCGTAGATTTCGTCCTCGCTCATAACGGGGATATCTTCGTTTGCAACAGGCGTTACCTCGGGCAAAGCAGAGGTCTTTGCGGCGAATTCAACCGAAGGCATTGAAACAACAGAGGTTGCAGCTGCGGTTTTCTTGTCCTTTTCGGTTGCAAAAGGCAGCCCTGTGAAGACATCGGTTTTCGTGTCCTTTTTCTGTGCCTTTACAACGGGGGAATCATTTGTTGCTTTGAGTATATACTCGGTAAGTGAGCTCATATAGCCGATTGTGCCGCCGTCAACGGCTGACTGCGCCGTTTCCTTCGGTCGGGCTATGCCGACAATTTTTAGCTCCTGCGCTTTATCGACAACACCCTTCATATACTTGCTGTCCTCACTCTTGTCAACCCACTTGTCACCGTCCTTGCCGTAGCAAAGGGCTGTGGGCATTACCTTGAAGGTAAGACCGAGGAATTCCGTGTATTCATAGCCCTCAAGCTCAACGGGTACTTCCTTGCCGTTTTCATCCGTGGTCGGCTCTTCGGGAATCTTTTCAAGCTCACTTACATCGGCAAGACCGAGTGCGTAAAAGGTAAGGTCACTGATTTCGTTGTTTTCATCGACAAAGAGTACAAGCTCGTTGTGGTTTTTCGGCCAAGCACCTGCAAGAATGTCGTACTGCGTACCGAGCAGGGTTTCGTTGCCGATAAGCTCTTCCCATATCCTGGAATCCATACCGCCAAGGTCAGCAAGGTCGGGGTTTGGCCTTACCTGCTTGACACCGTTACTCGTATCCGCCTTGTAAACACGGAAGTCAACATCGTAGCCGTATTTTATATCGGTGCACAGTGTGTACATTTCCTCGTTGAATTGCAGGAAATGCTTAAACTGCGAAAGGTCGTTGAGTCGGGTCTGCATAGCCGCATTGCCCACACTGCCCTGCAGGCTCGGCAGCTTATAAATCTTGTCGTTGCCGTGCTCTGCGGCATTGACCCTGTTGTCGGTCATAGTGCCGATAAGCTGTGCAATATCAAAGCTTTCCTTTTCGATTATCAGGGGATACGAGGCGAGAGTATCCTGCTCGATTGAGCTGATAAACGCCTGCATACCGCTTGAAAGCGCCAGAATAAGCGCTATACCGATTATGCCTATACTGCCTGCAAATGAGGTGAGCACCGTCCTGCCCTTTTTGGTGAGAAGGTTATTGAAGCTCAACGACAAAGCCGTGGCAAAGCTCATTGAAGCCTTGGGCTTTTTCTCTTTTTTCCTGAGCTTCTTTTCCTTTTTAGGCACTTCGGGCTGTGCCTGCTGTGCTTCTTCGGGGTTATAGGGGTTGGTGTCCTTGCGGATTTTACCGTCCTTTATCAGCACAAGGCGGTTGGCGTATTCCTTGGCAAGCTTCGGGTTATGGGTAACCATAATAACAAGCCTGTCCTTTGAAATATCACGGATGAGCTCCATAATCTGAACGCTTGTTTTGGAATCAAGCGCACCCGTGGGCTCGTCGGCAAGGAGAATATCGGGGTCATTTACAAGGGCACGGGCTATTGCCACACGCTGCATCTGACCGCCCGACATCTGGTTGGGCTTTTTGTTAAGCTGGTCGGAAAGGCCAACCTTTTTGAGCACCTTCTTTGCCCTTTTGCGTCTTTCCGTTTTGGAAACGCCCGAAAGCGTGAGCGCAAGCTCAACGTTTGCAAGCACCGTCTGGTGGGGTATGAGGTTGTAATTCTGGAAAACAAAGCCTACGGAATGGTTGCGGTACACATCCCAATCCTTATCCGTGTACTGCTTTGTTGAACGGGAGTTGATAAGCAGCTCACCGCCGTCATATCTGTCCAGACCGCCTATGATATTGAGCAGAGTAGTTTTACCCGAGCCTGACTGGCCGAGTATTGCAACAAACTCATTATCACGGAAATTCACGCTCACATTGTCGAGAGCCTGAACCTTGTTTATGCCTGAAAGATATGTTTTTGAAATGTTTCTCAGCTCAAGCATTTTTCTTCTTCCTTTTTGTTTCTTTTCTGTTTTTATATTATTTCAATTTCAGTACAGCGTTGTAATCATCAATACCGTAGTTGCCTGCGGTATGTTTGAGCAGGTCTGCCAAATCCGCCTTTTTGCCGTCGAAGGTTTTGGCGTTGACCTTCCTGAGAATGAAATTCAGACGCTTAAGTGCGGCATTGAAAACATCGCCCTCGGGTGTGCCGATAACCATTTTCTGGTTACCCTCAAAAATGCCTCTTACAAGGTCGGTAGCAAAGCGCTTTACGGTCATTTTCTTAATAGACTTATCACACTTAATAAACAGAAGCCTTGCAAGCGTACCAAGCTTGATTGAATTGAGGAGCTTGCCTGCCTGCTTAACAGCAAAGACAGCACCCTTGCTTGTGCTTATACCGAGCTTGCGCAGCACTCTCGGCGTATCGTTGACCATATCCTCAAGCAGATTTACTATCATTGCATCAAAGGTATCCTTAAGGTACTGCTTGCAGTCCTTCCCCTTTGTGTCCCAGTCAAAATCGGGGGTCGGGATTGATTTGATTTCAACCGTGTTTTCGTCCCTGATTGTAATATGGCGGATTACCGCAGGATCGGCAATAACCGAGCCCGTGCATACATCATATATTTTGTTTCCCTTTTCGGTTACATATTCATTTATGCTCTGCTGGTGCATATGACCCGTGAAAACAATGCCCACGCCCTCATCCGCAAGAAGCTGTACCGCCTTTGCACTCTGCTTCTGCATAGTTGAGCCGATAAGACTAAACAGCGGCTGTGGCGGAAGAAGCGGAAAATGATTCATCGCAATCATCATCTGACCGTCTTCCCTTGCCTTGGCGGTCTGCTGTTTAATCCAGTCAATCTGCGCATCGTCAAAATTGCGTATTCCGTCAAGACTGCCGTCGTTATTGAGGGCAAGCAGTCTTACTCCGTCGGCAAGCTGCGCAACATAGGAAAGGTGCTCACGGTCGGCGGCAATCGCATTGCCGAAGCCGTAAGCGTTGTAGATATCAAACAGCTCGTCACGCTGTATGCCCTCGGGCTCAAAGCGGCCGTTTTCGTTAAAGCCGAAGGGATGTGCGCTGCAATCGTGGTCTGCCGTTACTACAAACACACGCTTGCCTGCCTTTTTCAGCTTTTCAAGCAGCTTTACAAAGCCCTCGTGGCTTGCCCTTTCACCGTTGAAGCTCAGGTCGCCCGCAATAAGCACGGTGTCGGCTTCATCGGCTTTTTCAAGCCACTCGAAAACAGAATTGTTTATGCTTTCTGTTTCGGCATAGCACTTCTGCTCGTAGCGCATAAACTCGTCATATTCCTTGCCGTAACAGCCAAGGGAATTTTTATAAAAATGCGTATCGGTAATAAGATAAAAGCTGAAAGGCTGCATAATAAGCACCTCTGATAATAATTCTTATTTATTCTTTTTCTTTATGTTAAGCAGTCTTACTGCAACGGGGCTGAGCACTATGTTTATTACAAGCTCAACAAGGAAATTGCCGCCTGCAAGACCGAGGAACATATATTCCACAGCCGTGCCGTAGCCCTCTGCAAGACCCCACTGCTCAATAGTTTTAAAGAAGAACAGCACACAGCCAAGCAGGAAAACCCCCGTGTTGACTATAGGGCAGAGTATCGCCGCAACAACAACTGCCGTATAGCGGCTTTTCTTTTCGACCGCCTTGTAGGCAAGGCCTGCAACCAGACCGCAGGCAGTACCCTTGAGCAATACGGTAGCAACCGTACCCGGCACATTGATTGCCAGAAAAGCGGCGGCATCACCCGTCATAAGTACTACTGCGCCGAATACCAATCCAAGCCATGCGCCGATTTTCACACCGCAGGTTGCCGCACCGATAACGATAGGCAGCAGCACAAGCGAGATTGAAAACGGGCCGAGGTGGATAAACTGACCGAGGTATTGAAGAACAACCACCAACGCCGTCAGAATCGCACCAAGCACCATAGTCTCGGTTGACATTCTTTTTTGTTTTTTCGTTTGCATAAAAAAATCCTCCTTGCTGTCGTCTCCTCACGGAGTACAACGCTTTTGAATTTAATTTATATTAACTTCTTAAAGAAGCAATATACAGCAAAATTATTCTGTTTTGTTTTTATTGTAGAGAATATTAAGACCCTTAAGTAAAAGATTATCGTCAATTTTAATTTCGTGCCTGCAATGCTTTACGACAGTGTTTGCAAGGCCGCCCGTAGCGTAAACGGGCAATTCACAGCCGACCTCTTCGTTTATACGGTCTATCATACCGTCAACAAGCGAAGCGTTGCCGTAAACCACACCGGAGCGGATGCAGTCCACAGTATTCTTTGCAACCACAAGAGGCGGTGCTTCCAAGCCGACACGGGGAAGCTGTGCCGTGCCCGTTGCAAGGGCGTTGAGCCCCATAAGCACACCGGGGATAATTGAAACGCCGATAAAAGCACCCTTTTCGTTTACAACCATCATTTTGGTTGCCGTGCCCATATCGACTATAAGTGACGGACTGCCGTAAATATGGTGAGCAGCCACACAGGCAGTAATAATATCCGCACCGACGGAAGCAGGGTTATCACAGTGAATGTTGATACCCGTTTTAATACCGGGGCCGACAAGCAGCGGACTTACGCCGTAAATGAGCTCGATTGCCTTTTTGATAACGGAATTGAGCGGAGGCACAACGGACGAAATAATCGCACCGCTCACCCTTTCCCTGCCGACATTGTGGAGCGAAAGAGTAGAGAGAATCTGCCCTGCGTATTCATCCTCCGTGCGTGAAATATCCGTAGCCATACGGGCAACGAAAACAAGCTCCTCACCCTCAAAGCCGCCGAAAACAATATTTGAATTGCCGATATCAACTGTAAGTATCATAAATCCACCGCCTGTAAGAAATAGCGTGCAAGGCACATTCAGCACGCCGCAAGGCGAATTTAGCTGAAAGTACCCTTTATTATCGTATTATAGCATATATTGGTAATCAGTTCAACAAATTTTCTTGCAGAGCATATTTACCCTTGTGTTGCACCGGTTAAAAACTTCACCGCAAAGCGTACTCCCTTGATAAATGCTTCCTTTTCATAAATGTTGCAGATATCGTTTGAATTTACTTCGTAATCATCAAAATCGTTTTTCTGCTCTTGACTTAATGTATTATAAATCTTGTCTCTTTTTTCGTTAGAGGATTGAACGATAATTCTGTCGCTGTCGGAAAGAACAACTCTTTCTTCAATGAGATAAGAAAACCATAAATCTTCAAGTAAATTCTTCATAAAAGCCTCCGAATGATAAATTTTACCACAATTATATCACCTTATAAGGTGCAAGTCAAGCGCAACTTATAAGGTGCGTGATATAATTTCAGAAAAGGAGATGTGTTTATGAATTATTATGAGCGATTAAAGGATTTAAGAGAAGATAAAGACCTTACACAAGCAGATATTGCCAAACTTTTAGAAACTACAAGACAGCAAATAAGCAAATGGGAAACAGGTGTGCAGATGATGGGCGTTGACAAATATATAAAGCTCGCTCATTTTTATAACGTATCGCTCGACTACCTGCTTGGCGTAACCGACACACCACGAAAATTAAAATAACCAATTGTATGGGAGGGCTTCCACGCCCTCCCGACGTTGTTTCTGTATCTATACAACGGGAGGGGATGGAACCCCTCCCCTACTACCTTGTTTCATCTATAATTTTACAACGGACAAGCAAGTGAATTGCCCCTGCTTGACTTCGCAGAACATTTGTGCTAACATATCCTTCGTAAGGCGTTGTCATAACACGGTAGGCGGTTGCCCCTCTTTTATTCGGAGGGCGCCTTTTCCCTCCGGAAAGGAGGGCGGTGCCAATGGTTACATACGAAGAACTGTTCCTTTTCGGAACGCTTTTGGTTTCAATCATAGCACTTGTTGTCGAACTGACAAAAAAGAAATAACCGCCGGCCTGCAAGCGAAAGCGGTTATTTCTTTAATAATCATTTTCAATTGAGGGCGTAACCGTCTATCGGCAACGCCTTACACCCATATTATATGAGAAAATCACAGGTTTGTCAATATAAAAGAAGCAGAGTTTTTCTCCGCTTCTTTTTTAAACTTATAATACCTTTGAAAGGAAATCCTTGAGTCTGTCGCACTTGGGGTTGGCGAAGAATTCCTCGGGCTCGCCTTCTTCTTTGATTATGCCCTCGTCAATAAAGACAACCTTGCTTGCAACCTCACGGGCAAAGCCCATTTCGTGGGTGACAACAACCATTGTCATACCCTCTTTTGCAAGAGACTTCATAACCTCGAGCACCTCGCCGACCATTTCGGGGTCAAGCGCAGAGGTGGGCTCATCGAAAAGGATAACCTCGGGATTCATTGCAAGTGCACGCACGATTGCGACACGCTGCTTCTGACCGCCCGAAAGCTGGCTGGGGTAAGCATCCTTACGGTCTGCAAGGCCTACACGCTCAAGCAGCTCGATAGCGGTTTTTTCCGCCTCTTCCTTGCTCTTTTTGAGCAGCTTCATCGGGCCTATAGTCATATTTTTGAGTATAGTCATGTGGGGGAAGAGGTTAAACTGCTGGAAAACCATACCCATTTTCTGGCGGTGAACGTTGATATTTACCTTGGGGTCGGTAATTTCCGTGCCCTCAAAATAAATCTGACCGCCCGTAGGCTCTTCAAGGAGATTAAGACAGCGCAGGAAGGTGGATTTGCCCGAGCCTGATGCGCCGATTACAACAATAACGTCGCCTTTTTTGATTTCGGCATCAATGCCCTTGAGAACTTCGATATCACCGAAGGCTTTCTGCAAACCGTCAACCTTTATGAGAACGTTGTTATCAGTGGTCACTGTTACGCAGCCTCCTTTCGAGCTTTCTGACCAAGGCCGTGAAAATCATAACCACAATGAGGTAGATAATCGCAACCGCAATAAGGGGCATAAAAGCGGAGAATGTTCTGCCTCGGATAAGGTCGCCTGCCTTTGTAAGGTCAACCGTGCCTACATAGCCTGCAACGGAGGTTTCCTTGAGAAGAACGATGAACTCGTTGCAGAGTGTGGGCAGAACGATTTTGAACATCTGCGGAATGACAATGTGAATCATTGTCTGAATGTAGTTGAGGCCGAGGCTTCTGCCTGCCTCAAACTGACCCTTGTCAACGGACATAATACCGCCACGGAAGATTTCCGCAACGTAAGCGCCCGAGTTGATACCGAAGGCTATGACGGCAATCATAATGTCATTTGTTGAGGTTGCAAAGATTATGAAATACATAATAAGAAGCTGAACAACAACGGGTGTGCCACGGATAATCGTGAGGTAGACGTTGCATATTGCGTTGAAGAAAGCGAGCACGCCGTAGCCGATGCCGCCCTTCTTTTTAAGGTCAGCGCCCATCTTGTCGTAGGTTGAACGGACAATGGCAATAACTACGCCAAGCGCAATGCCGATAAGACCGGCAAGAAAAGTGATGAGCAGAGTGTTGCCAAAGCCTTCAACAAGCCATTTCCAACGCTCGCCCTCGATAAAGTTAAGTGTGAATTTGTCCACAAAGTCCTGCCAGCCGAGCTTGAAGGAATTGATAACCTCTTTGCCCTGCATCTGGACAAATGTAGCAAAATCAGCAGCTATCCATGCAGTCATTTATTTTACTCCTTTGCGTGGAAAAACAGCGGACAACGTTGCTGCCCGCTGTTGTTTTTTAAAAAAGAATCAGCCCTTGATGTACTTGTTGATGATTTCGTCAATCTTGCCTTCTGCTTCAAGCTCTGCAAGTGCACCGTTGATACCTTCAAGAAGCTCTGTGTTTTCCTTTGCTACGCAGATTGCATAGTCCTCAACTGCCCATTCAGCGTCAAGGATCTTGAGGCCTTCGTTAGCAGCTACGAAAGACTTTGCAGGCTCGTTGTCGATGATAACAGCGTTGACCTTGCCTGCCTTGAGAGCCTGAACAGCCTCTGCACCTGTCTTGTAGCGGATAACGTTTTCGCTGCCGTAGCCGCCCTTATCGGGTGTGTCGGAAGCGTAGATATCGCCTGTTGTATCCTGCTGAACGCCGTACTTCATTGTGCCGTCTGCAACCATATCGTCAAGAGAAGCAATGGGAGAATCCTCAGCAACGATAACAACCTGAATACCTGTTGCATATGTAGTGGAGAAGTTTACGCTTTCAAGGCGCTCATCTGTGACAGTCATGCCTGCCATGCCCATATCGAACTTACCGCTTTCAACACCGCCGACGATTGAGCCGAACTCAACGTCCTTGATTACAAGCTCCTTGCCGAGCTTTTCTGCGATAAGACCTGCGATTTCAACGTCGATACCTGCAAATGCATCGCCCTCTTTGAACTCATAGGGAGGGAAGGCTGCGTTTGTAGCCATGATGAGCTGATCCTTCTGCTCAACCTCGGGTTCCTTTTCGCCGCAAGCCCAGAGAGCTGTGAGGCCGAGAGCAAGCACAAGAACTACGGAAAGAATTTTAACTATTGTCTTTTTGTTCATTGAAAATTACCTCCTGTATATATTTATACGGGTATTATAGCATTGCAGAAGCCTGACTGCAAGCAGTTTTATAAAAATATTCAGTAAAAATGTAAATTTATTCACTAAATCACTTTAGGTTTTCTTTTGCGGTGTTGATAGAAGCGATTAAAATGCGTTTGATTTCCAAACAATCGTCCAACAAGGAACTGGTCATTTTTTCATCAATGTATTCTGATAGAAAAAGTAATCTGAGCCAGTATTCAGTTTCCGCCGTTTCCTTTAAAGCGATATGCATTTTGGAAATAAAATCCGCAGGGCTTTGTCCGTAATTAGCTTCATTAATATTTGCGCCAATGCTTGTTCCGCTTCGGATAATTTGCTTTGCTATCGTTAATCCTTTTTTGTTTTTGATTAAAAAGTCGTGCAGTTTTACAATTCTTGAGGCAAAGACTAACGATTTATCAATCAAAGCGTTTTCTTTCATAAAAATCACATCCATTAACAATTTGTAGCACAAGGTACTAATAGGACATTATTATTCATTATTCATCAGCGAAGCGGCTTCATTTTTCATTATTCATTTGATTCGGGTAATGAATAATGAATGATGAATATTGAATAATGAATAATTCTTATTGCGGGCTATCCTTCTATAAGCCCGTAGTGCCTTCCCATCCAATACGGCAGGAGGAAGGTTGTGCCGTCGTGCAGAACAGGGTTTTTGCGCACAACGTCGGCGATGAAGTGGTTTCTGTTGTAACGCAGAACGGGCTTTTCGTCGTAGGGCAACGGCTCTTTGAGCTGTGGCTTTTCGCCGCCGAACTTTTCAGTTTCGGGATCCCAGACAAGGTCGTTTCTCGTGCTGTTGATAACGGTGACGTCGAGCATTTCAAGCGGAAGCTCACGAAGGGTGCCGACCGCCCTGTCAATATCGCAGCATTCGCCCGAAAGCGAGCCGTAAATCACATTCAGTACGGGGTTACGCTCGACCCGCTCGTACTCCCAATGCTCACGCATACCGATAAGCAGACATTGCCTGATATCGGGGTTGGTTTCGTAGTTGAGAATCGGAATATAGCTGAGGAAGCAGAGGGCATCGTCAATATGCACCGTGTGTCCGTCGGGGATTTTGCAATGCATTGTGTTGAGTGCGTAATGCTCCTCTTTTATAAGCTTCATATACTCGTCGTTGTACTTTTCATTACCGCTCATACGGTAGGCAATTTTGAGGAAGGCAAGCATTTCAAGCGCATTTGTGCCGTGCTCACCAGACCAGAAATCGTTGCGATTGATGTCATCGGGATTCCAGTTGCCCCAGCGTGTATATTTGCCGTCAACATCACGGAGCCTGTAATTATTTTCGAGGATATGGTCAACAACAGCACACAAGGCTCTGCTGATTTGAGCCTTTTCCTCGTCGTTTGCACAAAGGTCATAATAAACAGGAAGCGAGGCGAAATGTCCTACCATTTCATCGCTTGAAACATCGCCGAGCCAATCGTAATCGCCTGCATCAAACCACTTGGGCATGGTGCCGCAATAAGCGATATCGCCCTTTTTACGAACACAGCGTGCAGTCAGACCCGGCACACCGGTAACGCTGAGCAGTCGGAGCATAGCCTTTGCGCTGCGGCGTGCAAGCTCGAGAGCCTCCTGCTCACCCGTTACGGCGTAGCGGTAAGCCTGAGCCATAAGATATACGCCCGTGCGCAGACCGTCGTTATCGGTGATATAAACATAGCCGGAACTTAAATCCTCACGGCTTTCAAGCCTGCGGTGGGAAACAAAGCCGATATCACGCACGTTATATTTCTCGATATATTCCTGATATACCGCTGCTTTTTCAGCAAGGGTCATCACAGTTGTTTCAATGCAGGAAACACCGTTTGCCGTACCGACCCATACCGTATTGCCGCCGTCGCTTTCGGCAATTGCGGTAACCTTTGCATCGGGTATCCAATAGGAAGCAGGATAAAAGTGGCGTTTTGCACCGTCATAAATCGCAAGGCCGATATCCGTGCCGACATAGCGTTTGCCGCTTTTGCCGAAGACGATTTTGCTGACGCTGTAATTGCAAAGCGACTTTGCCTCTTTGTTAGTTACCCAGTAGTTTTTGGAATCGTAAACAAACAGACCCTTGTCCGTACCGACCCAGACTATGCCGTATTTATCGCCTGCAACGGTGCGGATGTAAGAATCGGGCATATAAGAATTTTCGGGGCTGACGTTAAACCAGCGCAGACGCTTGCCGAGTGCGGTTTTGATATTCTCGCCCGTGGCGACGAAAATTTCACCGTCTGCAAAGCAGCACATATCAAGCGGCGTTTCGTGTTCTGTGTGATACCAGCGCACAAAGCAACCGTCTTCAAACCTATAAAGGAATTCATCGGTTATGAGGCGGAGTCTGCCCATATGATCCTGCGAAATTGCAACGACATCGCCCTCAACCTGCTGACGGTTTTCGCCGTCTGCGGTGCAAACCGTATCACCGCTTGCAAGCCACAGCCTGCCTTCATCGTCGGCAAAAACTGTCTGCACTCTGCCCTCAAACAAATCCACGGGCACAAAGCCTCCGTTTTCAAAACGGGCAGCGCCCTTGTCCGTGCCGACCCAAGGCACGCCGTTTTTATCCACGGCAACAGAAAGAATATTACAGGAAGGCAGACCGTCGCTTATGCCGTAAATTCTTCGCCTGTCCTGCTTGAATGCATCACATTTAAAACCAAACATAATATATTTCTCCTTTCTGCTTACTCGCCTATAAGTCCGTAATATCTGCCCAGCCAGTACGGCATAAGGTAGAACGTGCCCTCAACTATACGGTAGCCGCCCCAGTTTCTGTCCGCAAGGTACTGGTTATGGTCGTAGGTTGCAAAGGGCTTTTCGTCATAGGGCAGCGGAATAAGCAGCTGCGGATCTTCGCCGAAGCGTTCCTCACCCTCATAATCCCACACAAGGTCGTTGCGCACACTGTTATAAATCGGGATTTCCATAGTCTCCATAGGCAGCTCGCAAAGGCTGTTTATGCCAAGGTCAAGGTCACAGCATTCCCGAGTATAAGCGCCGTAGAGAATGTTCCAGAACGGGTTTCTTTCCGTGCGCTCATACTCCCAGTGCTCACGCAGACCAATCAGGTAATACTGGAGTATATCGGGGTCGGTTTCATACATCAGAAGCGGAATTGTTGTAAGGAAACCGAGGTGGTCGTCAATATGGTTTGTACGGGCATCATCGAGCTTTCTGCGCATTGAATTGACAGCAAAATGCTCCTTGGAAACAAGGCGGATATACTCATCGTGATACTTTTTATCCGCACCGAGGTGGTCAAGGATTTTGAGGAAGGCGAGCATTTCAAAGGAGTTTACTCCCCTTTCCCAGAACCAGCGGTCGTTGCGGTTAAGGTCGTCGGGGTTCCAGTTGCCCCAGGTTGTGGGCAGCCCGTCAATATCGCAGAGCTTGTAGTTGTGGCCGATAATATGGTCAACAATATCGCAAAGCGCTTTTGTGATTTCCGCCTTTTCCTCGGGCGTTGCGCAGAAATCGCAGTAAACAGCGGCAGGCACAAAGTGGCCTATCATTTCATCGCTGGAGGTTTCACCCTTCCATTCGACCTCACCCGTTTCATCGGTTACGAGGTGCCACTCGGGGTGACCGTTGCCGAAGCCAGTTTCACCCGGACGGCGTATTGCCCTTGCGGTAAAGCCCGGAATACCCGTAATTTTCATAAGGTAGAGCATGGCCTTCATAGACCTGCGTGAAATTTCCAGCGCTTCCTCTTCGCCCGTTACGGCATAGCGGAAGGCCTGGGAAAGCATATATGTACCCGTCCACAAGCCGTCGTTGTCGGAAATTTCAACCTCGCCCGTGCCGAAATCCGTTGCGTTGTCAATAAAACGGTTGGCAACAAAGCCGATGTCACGCACGTTGTATTTTTCGGTGAGTGAAACGAAATTATCCGCTTTTTCCCTGAGGGTCATCATAACGGTTTCGATGCGTGAAACGCCGTTTTCAGTGCCGATCCAAATTGTGCTGCCGTCGCTGCTTTCGGCAATTGCGGTAACACGGGAGGCAGGCAGCCAGTAGCCCGCAACATAGAAGTGGCGCTTTGCACCGTCGTGAATACCGACACCGATATCCGTGCCTATGTAGCGTCTGCCGTTTTTACCGAAGAGAATTTTATTCGTATTGTAATTACAAAGGGCTTTTACTTTTTCATTGCCGACCCAATAGCCCTTTGAGTCAAACGCTTTTACTCCCTTGTCCGTACCGACCCAGAGCATACCGAGGCTGTCACATTCAACCGCCTGCACAAGTGCATCGGCTTCGTATGTGCTGACCTTCCCCTCTTTGTCAACGCTTAACAGCTTACCGCCTGCGGCAAGCCAGAGTGTATCTTCATAAAGGGCTATGTCCGAAATTTCAGCTTCGGCTGTGTAATACTTTTCAAAGCCGTTGTCAAACACATAAACACAGTTTACCGTCGCAACAAAAAGTTTGCCCGAGTTATCCTGCGCAAAGTCAACAACATTGCCGTCAAGCACATAGCGGTTTTCACCGTCGGCAGTACAGACGGTGTTGCCGCAGGCAAGCCATAATTTGCCCTTGCTGTCGGCAAACATTGCCTGAACGCTATCCTTGAACAAGGGCACATCAACAAAACCGCCGTTTTCAAAAACCGACACGCCTTTGTCCGTACCTATCCACACTCTGCCGTCCTTATCAACAGCGGCGGAAAGAACATTGTCCGAAACAAGACCTTCCCTTGCGCCGAAAAAGGTGCGCTTATTCTGTTTAAAGGGTTTTACCGTAACAGTTGCCATTACTATACCTCCCTATTGGGCACCGCTAAAAACTTAGGGTGCAAATATTGCGTAGTAATTTTTTTGTCAGATTGGCTCAAAAACGCAGGCAATACTTTGTTTATTAACGAGTATTTTGGGACAATATGACAGAAAAAGGGCACGCAAGATTTGTGCGATAAGTTTTTAGCGGTGCCCTTTTTTGAAAAAAAGCAGGAGTTATAGAGAAACTCCTGCTTTTTGCTTTAAGTAAAATTATTCAGCTGCTTCTTCTGCTGCCTCTTCAACAGCTTCTTCAGCAACGGGCTCGATGAGGGCACGGATGGAAAGGCTTACACGCTTCTTGTCGAAGTCGATTTCCGTAACCTTTACGTCAACCTCTTCACCGATTGTAAGAACATCCTCGGGCTTGTTGATGCGGCGGTCAGCGATCTGGGAAATGTGGATAAGACCGTCGATGCCGGGGATAACGTTTGCGAATGCACCGAAGGTTGTCATACCGACTACCTTAGCCTTGCAAACCGTACCTACGGGGTAATCACGGCGCATAATCTCCCACGGATTGTCCTCTACCTTCTTGTAGCCCAGAGAAATCTTCTTGTTTTCAGCATCGAGCTTCTTGATGTAAACTTCGACGGTATCGCCGACGTTGACAACCTCTGAAGGATGCTTGATACGCTTCCAGCTGAGCTCTGAAATGTGAACCATACCGTCCACACCGCCGATATCGACAAATGCGCCGTAGCTTGTAAGGGACTTAACGGTACCTGTGATTACCTGACCCTCTGCTGCGTTGTCCCAGAATGCCTTTGCAAGCTCCTTGCGAGCCTCACGTGCAACAACTCTGATGGAGCCGACAGCTCTCTTGCGCTGCTTGTTAACATCGATAACCTTGAACTGAACCTTTTCCTTGAGAAGGGACTCAAGAGGCTCGTCCTTGGAAAGGCCTGTGTGTGAGCCGGGGATGAAGACACGGGAACCCTTGCAGGCAACGAGAACGCCGCCGGCCGGGATAACCTCACATACTGTACCCTCGAGAACCTCACCGCTCTCTTCTGCTGCACAGATGTCAGCCCAAGCTCTTGTAGCGTCAAGACGGCGCTTTGAAAGCATCATTGTGCCCTCTGCGTCGTTTGTCTTCATAATGATAAGCTCGATTTCGTCACCGATTTTGAGCTCTTTTGCAGGATCTGCCGTAGGATCGTTGCTATATTCATCGATGGGAACATAGCCGGTCTGCTTGCGGCCGATATCTACCTGAATCTCACTCGGTGAAATGCCAACAACGATACCACGAACCTTCTGATCCGAGCTCATGCTTTTCAGTGATTCCTCCATCATAGCCTCAAATGATTCTACTGCGGAGTCATCAGCAGCTATAGCGGCACTTGCCGACTCCTGACCTGCTGCTTCGGGGTTGAGCACCTGCTCGATTTCAGCCTGGAGAGCGTCAATCTCGGGCTGTACATTGTTTACGTTTTCAGACATGGTTTGTAGTACCTCCTTTATTATACCGGCAGGGGTAGATGCCCCTGCAGTAACGCCAACATTGGTGCAGCCGCTTAAATCAATCCTGCCTGCCTCCTCGGCATTTTCGACAAGATATGTTTTACAATTCGGCTCACACACGGCTTTTAGCTTTGCCGTATTGGAGCTTTGGCGGCCGCCGACAATAATCATTGCATCACTCACGAGGGAAAGCTCATACGCTTCTTTCTGTCTTTCATGAGTAGCAGAGCATATTGTATCAAAAATAATTGCATTTGTATAGAGTTTTTTTATCTTTTTTTCACACAAATTCCATTCTTTTGTGCTGAATGTGGTTTGTGCAACGGCAAAAACCGATTTTTGAGCCAAATCCTGCCGCTCGGCTGCAATTTTTTCGAGCTCCTCAGCGTTTGAAAAAACAATTGCCTCCGCTTTGCAGTGGCCGACTATACCCTGCACCTCGGGGTGAGAAGAGTCGCCTGCTATGAGGACAACGCTGTTTTCATCGGGCTTTTCGGAAACTATTCTGTGAATTTTCTTGACAAACGGGCAGGTAGCGTTGCAGAAATCAATACCCATATTTTCAATTTCGGCTTCGACAGCCGCAGTAACACCGTGAGCACGAACAACAAGCGTTTCGCCGCTTTTTGCCTGCTTGGGGTCGTCAATTATCCTCGTACCTCTTTTTTTAAGGTCTTCAATAACCTGGGGGTTGTGAATGAGAGGGCCGAGGGTGCACACTCTTTTGCCTTCGTCAAGCATTGAATACACAAGGTCAACCGCACGGTTTACGCCGAAGCAGAAGCCTGCCGTTTTCGCAAGAGTCAGTCGCAATGCTTTTCCTCCCAGAGGTCAACAATTTCTTCCATAATCTTATCTGCCGCCGCACGAAGCTCCTTGGTGCTGCTTTCTTCGTTAAGACCGAGCTCTTCATACTTGATAAGCTCGCCGTAGCGCACGGTTACCTTGCGGAAAAGGCCGCCCTTCTTCTCACAGTAAATTGAGCAGGGCAGAATATCGGCCTTGGTCTGTCTTGCAATGAGTGCAACGCCTGCCTTTGCCTTGTGGGGCTTTAAATCCTTGGAGCGTGTGCCCTCGGGGAAAATACCCATAACACAGCCGTTTTCGATAAGCTTTACGGCATAGTCAATGGAAGCCTTGTCGCTTCTGCCACGGCTGACGGGGAAGGTGTTGAGCTGGGTGAGAAGCCAGGCTGTAATCTTATACTTGAAAGCCTCTACCTTTGCCATAAAGTGAATGGGTCTGGGGAAATTGGCAAGGAGCACGGCAGGGTCAACAAAATGAATGTGGTTGCTGGCAAGAATAAAAGCGCCTTCCTTGGGAATGTTTTCAACGCCCTCACACTTAATTCGAAGACCTAATTTAAGCAAAAACTTGCACGGGCCTTTAACTATATCGTAATACTTTCTGTCCTTGACTACGGAATAATCAAAACTCATTTCCTGTCTTCTCCTTCACTATTGTTTCAAGTGCCACCAGCACCTGTTCAAGGTTCATTTCGGATGTATCGACAAGCACGGCATCCTCCGCCTGCTTGAGAGGGGCAATGGCTCTGTGTGAATCCTGATAATCACGCTGAATCATTTCCTCCAAAACCTCATTATACTCCGCTTTCATTCCTTTTGCAAGCAGTTCGTCATATCTTCTTTTTGCTCTGACTTGGGCGGAAGCGGTGAGGAAAATTTTCACCTGTGCATCGGGCAAAACAACGGTGCCGATATCTCTGCCGTCCATAAGGCAGTTGTTTTCCTTTGCGATATTGCGCTGTAAATCAAAAAGGAATTCTCTTACGGAAGGAATTGCTGAAACGTTTGAAGCAGCCATTGATGCTTCGGGTGTACGGATTGCAAGGGAAACGTCCTCATCGCCGAGGAAAACTCTCTGCTCACCGTCAACAAAGCGAAGGCTGACCTTTGTACTGCCGAGGATTGAAGTCACCTGCTCTGCGTTTTTGGTGTCCAGCCCTGCACGCATTGCATTGACACCGACTGCACGGTAAAGCGCACCCGTATCAACATAAATGTAGCCGAGCTTTGCGGCAAGACTTCTTGCGATAGTGCTTTTGCCTGCGCCTGCAGGCCCGTCAATTGCTATGTTAATCATATAATGTTCTTCCCTTTCGGTTAATTTACATATTTATACCTGCTGCGTAGCCTGTTGCAAAGGCTATCTGCAGGTTGAAGCCGCCTGTGTATGCATCAACGTCAAGCACCTCACCTGCAAAGTAGAGGTTATCAATGAGCTTGGAACGCATTGTTTTGGGGTCAACCTCGCTTACCTTGACACCGCCCGAGGTGATAATTGCCTCATCAAGCGGACGGAAGCGTGTGACGGTGACCTTGAAATCCTTGAGCCATTCAACAAGTGCGGCACGCTGTTCACGGGTTATCTGGTTTGCCTTTGTTGTGGGCTTGATATGAGTTAACTGTGCGGCAACGGGAATGAGCTTACGGGGAAGCAGAAGTGCCAGCACGTTTGCGTAATCCTTGTTGGCGTTTTCCGTCAAATCCTTTACTATGCGTCTGTCGAGCTGCTCGTGTGAAAGCGCAGGCTTAAGGTCAATATGAATAACGTATCTTTCGCTTTGCATATCACGCATATGGGAGCTTGCACTTAAAATCATTGGGCCTGAAACACCGAAATGGGTAAACAGCATTTCTCCGAAATCCTCATAGACCGTGCGGAATTTTTGTGTATCCTCTACCCTGATTGCGGCATTTTTGAGCGAAAGACCCTGAAGCTGTGAGCAGAAGCCCTCGTGTGCTTCAAGCGGTACAAGAGAAGGCTTTAACTCGGTTACGGTGTGCCCTGCCTTTTCGGCAAGCGCATAGCCATCACCCGTTGAGCCTGTACCGGGGTAGGATTTGCCGCCCGTTGCGATTAACACGCTTGCACAGGGTATCTCCTCGCCGTCCTCGGTTATGACAGCAGTAACTCTGCCGTCTTCAATTTTCAAATCAACCGCTCTGCCCTTTTTAAACTTTACGCCCTCATCCGTTGCGGCGTTGTAAAGCGCATCAACAATATCTTTTGAAGAATCGGAAACGGGGAAAACCCTGTTGCCTCTTTCGATTTTGAGCGGTACACCCTCACACTCGAAAAACTCCATTGTGTCCTGCGGCATAAAGGCGGAAAAGGCGCTGTAAAGGAATCTGCCGTTTACGGGCACGGCGGAAATTAATTCATTGAGCAGGTTTGTTGCGTTTGTGACGTTGCAGCGTCCCTTACCCGTTATAATTATTTTTCTGCCGGGTCTGTCGTTACGCTCAAGCAAGGTAACACTTTTACCTAAGCGTGCTGCCTGCACGGCAGCCATCATACCTGCCGCACCTGCACCGATTATTACAATTTCATCTGTCATTTTCAATCCTGTCCTTATCGTAAACATTGTACTCATCCCAGATTTTTTCAAGCTGGCTTAGGTTGTCGTAAACCTCACTGCGGCGGTTGAAGGTTGCCGCAACAATCAGCGCATTTATAAGGCTGAGAGGTGCTACGAGCGAATCGACAAACGATGCCATTGTACTGCGTGCAAGCAGAAGATAGTCCGCAAACTGGGCAATCGGCGACAGCTCGCTGTCGGTAACCGAAATTATTTTTGCACCCTTGTCGTGAATAAAGTGCAGGGCGCTTATAGTCTGATTAGAATACCTCGGGAAGCTGATGGCAATGCATATATCACGCTCATCAATGCGGAAAATCTGCTCAAAAACCTCGCTTACCCTTGCGCTGTCCACCAGAATTACGTTGTCGTAAACGGGTCGGAAATAAAACGCAAGGAAATTTGCAAGCGTTGCCGCACTGCGCACACCGAGAATGTAAATATTTCTCGCCTTGTTTATCGCCTCAACGGCGGAGTTAAAATTCTCCTTCGAGGTCTGCTCAAGCGTGGATTTAATCATTGCGGCATCTGCAGTAAGCACGGTTTCGAGGATTTCGTCCTGCGCTATTCGCACACTTGCGCTTTCCATACGCTGCACGCTGGTGAGCTTACTGCGGATAAGCTCCTGCAAATCGCTCTGCAAAGCGGGATAGCCCTCAAAGCCGAGCTCCGTTGCAAAGCGCACAACCGTGCTTTCGCTTACACCTACCGTTTCGCCGAGCTTTGCGGCAGTCATAAAAGCCGCCTTGTCGTAGTTTGCCATAATGTAATCGGCAACCTTCCTGTGACCCTTGGAAAGCTTGTGGTAAAGCGCATCTATTTTATTGAGAATTGATTTTGTCATTATTTAACCTTCTTATTCTTTTCTTTCTTGGCTTTTTTCAATTCATCATACTTGAGCTTATCTGCTTCAATCTTGCGCTGTCTTTCGGCTTCAGCCTCTGCTTTTTTAGCCTTGACCTTATCAAGCTGAATTTTTGCGATTATTGCGGCAACCACAAGCACCGCCGCAATAATACCGAAAACGATGAATGCACACTTGCCAAAAACAGGGGTGCATATACCGCAGGTTGTGCACTTTGCGTGAAGCACGCCTTTACCCTCTTCCCACCGGGGGGCAACGGCTTTGAGAATTTCGCTTTCCTCGGAATAGATGGGGTTGTCGTTTTTATCGTAAATGAGGTAAGCAAGCTTGAATTTAAAGGTCTTTTCATCGTCGAATTTATCTTTGTCAAAGCGCACGGTCTTTTCTTCGTTGGAAAAGAAGCTGCCCGTTGAGCTCATTGCCGTGTCTGTCCAGCCCTCACCGAAATCTACAAGGCACTTTAACTGGAAGCCCGAGGGAACGTATGCAAGGTAAGCCGACTGTGCCTCCTTCATACTTTCAGGTGTTTTTACATCGAATGTGAAGTACGGTGCTTCCTCATCGGAAGAGTGCACCTGCAGGTTGCTGATTTCGGGGGCTTCAAATTCCGCAGGCAATTCGGGAGCCTTCTTACGCTCAACCTTTATAACTTCCGTCCAGTCGGAATGGGTGATAAAACTGCCCGAGCTGATATATCCGACAGAGGCTCTCAGGCGGAATTCAAGCGTGTGATTGTCAAGGTCAAACACTTTACTGCCGTTTTCGAGTGTTTTGGCAAGTGCGCCCGAATTGTCAACAGCCGTCCGGTTTGTAAGGTACAGAATATCAAACGAGGTAACTGTTGCACCGCTGCTGAAATTCACGCCGTAGTCGCAGATATCGGGCTGAGTGTCCCACTCCTGCGTGTAGTGCCAGTCGCCGCCGTCAATGCGGTAGTCCGCCTGAATATAGCCGTAGGCCTGTGTAATTCCGTTACCGGGGTTTGCGGTAAGCGAGGCCAGCTCATCCGTGAGCAGACAGCTGACAATTACACGCTCGTTGTTACCGTCGTTATAAACGGAATATTTGATGCTGTAGGGGGCATCAACATGCTCCACCCTGCCGAAGGCAAAGCACGGGAAAGCCGCAGTGAGAATTACGGCAGCAATAATTAAAACGCTGAAAAGTTTCTTCATCTTTTTTCGTCCTCCGAAGAAAGTAACTGTTTACATTTTAAATTATAACTGAATAAAATTCAAGTGTAAATTTATTTGACTAACGCAGATTATGGGTCTATAATAATGTAATAAAATAAAAAAGGATTTATTTTGTATGGAAAAACTGCTCTGCCCTGTTTGCAAAAAGAATATGGCTTTAGTCGGCAGCTCTCTGCGCTGTGAAAGCTCACACAGCTTTGACATTGCAAAAGAGGGCTATGTAAACCTGCTCACAGGCAGCAAAGCAGGCGCCTCAACGGGCGACAATAAGGATATGGCACGGTGCAGAAAGAGCTTTCTCGACAAAGGGTATTTTGAGCCGCTTGCAAAGGGGCTTTGCCAAATCATAAGCCGTGAAAACGCCTCAACCGTGCTCGACATCTGCTGCGGTGAGGGCTATTACGCCGAGTATATCAGCCGCAGCACCTCTGCCGCTGTTTACGGCTTTGACCTTTCAAAGGAAATGGTGCGTCTTGCCGCCAAGCGTAAAAGCGGTGCACGCTTTTTTGTGGCGAATATGTCCGCCATACCCGTCGGCGACGGCTTTGCGGACTGTGCAATTCACCTGTTTGCGCCGTTTTGCGAAAAGGAATTTGCAAGAGCAGTGCGTAAAGGTGGTTGCCTTGTCAGCGTTTGTCCGGGCAAAACACACCTGTGGCAGATGAAGCAGACGCTTTACGCCACACCTTACGAAAACGAAGAGGATAACCCCGTGCTTGAGGGCTTTGAGTTGGAAGAAGCGTTCAACATAAAAGCGGATATTACTCTCACCTCACCCGAGGATACGGATGCGCTTTTCCGTATGACGCCGTATTACTACCATACCTCGGAAAGTGACAAGCAAAAATTGGCTTCGCTTCAAACACTCACAACAGTCACGGATTTTTATATCAGAATTTATCGCAGGAAGTAGAATATGAAACGAATCAAACACGAAATTGATATGTGTAACGGCCCTTTAACGGGCAAGGTGCTGCTGTTTTCCCTGCCGCTGATGCTTTCGGGTATGCTCCAGCTGCTCTACAACGCCGCAGACGTTGCCGTTGTAGGACGGTTTGCAGGCAGCGCCTCACTTGCCGCAGTCGGCTCAACAGGCTCACTGACAAACCTTATGATTAACCTGTTTATAGGTTTAAGCATCGGTGCAAGCGTAGTTGTTGCACGCAACCTCGGTGCAAGAAATTTCCGCCGTGCACACGATGCGGTGCACACCGCAATTGCACTCAGCCTTGTTGCAGGCGTTGTATCGCTCGTAATAGGTGTTGCGTTTTCACGCAGCCTGCTTGTGCTGATGGATTCACCCGACGATGTCATAGACCTTGCGGCACTTTATATGAAAATATATTTTCTCGGTATGCCGGCGCTTATGGTTTACAATTTCGGCAGTGCAATTCTGCGTGCAATGGGCGACACAATGCGACCGCTTTATTTCTTAACCATATCAGGTCTTATAAATGTGTTGCTCAACCTGCTTTTCGTGTGCGTATTCCACATGGACGTTGCAGGCGTTGCGCTGGCAACAATTATTTCGCAGTATGTTTCCGCAGTGCTTGTTGTAATCTGCCTTTCAACGCTCGAAAATTGCTGTCACCTGAATTTCAAGGAAATTAAACTGCACAAAAAGGACGTTTCCGAAATGCTCCGTGTGGGCTTGCCTGCAGGAATACAGAGCTCAATGTTCTCGGTTTCAAACGTGCTTATTCAGTCGTCAATAAATTCCTTCGGCTCAACGGTTATGGCGGCAAACGCCGCAGCCGCCAATATTGAAGGCTTCACCTACACGGCAATGAACTCGATTTATCAGGCATCAATCACCTTTACCAGCCAGAACGTCGGCGCAAAAAAGCCCGAAAGAATCGGCAAGGTCTGTATGGTGTGCCTGCTGACGGTAACGGCAATCGGCATTGTTATGGGCTGCGGCTCGTATTTTTTGGGCGAACCTCTGCTGAAAATCTATTCGACCGACCCTGCAATCATTCCCTACGGAATGATAAGGCTCAAATACGTCTGTCTGCCCTATTTTATGTGCGGCGTAATGGAGGTTTTTGTAGGACTGCTTAGAGGTATGAACTGTTCAGCCGCTCCGATGATTGTTTCGATTTTCGGCTCGTGCGTTTTCAGAGTCGCCTGGGTCTATACCGCCTTCCGTGTGAGCCCGACACTCGAAACGCTGTATATCGCATATATCATCTCGTGGACAATCTGCTCACTTATCCAGTTTGCGTGCTATCTTTTTGTGAAGAAAAGAACAACGAGAAGGCTCACGCAAGCAATGAATAATGAATAATGAATAGTGAACAATTGTGGGCGGGACACCCGCACCCGAATAAAAAGCGAGGAAGGGCTGTGCCCTTCCTTTATTGTTCATTATTCATCAGCTTAAGCGGACTTCATCATTCATTATTCATTAACAGCTTATCTGCGATAAGCTGTTATACGTCCGCAAGTGTTGCTTGACATTAATCAAGCAATCTGTGCTTGGCTTGAAACGGTGTTTGTGCTATAATCGGGTTGTAGCTACGAAACAACCTTACCGCATACACAGGAGGCGGAAAAATGACTACAGGTGAGAAAATACAATACTACCGCAAAAAGCTCTCACTTTCGCAGGAGGAGCTCGGCCAAAAGCTGCTCGTCAGCCGACAGACCGTAAGCCTCTGGGAAAACGGGCAGACCGCACCGACAATAGATAACCTTGTGAGGCTCAAAGAAATCTTCGGCGTTTCGGTGGACGAGCTGTTGGGCTGTGAAGCCGAAGCGGCAGAAAGCCACGAAGCCGACCCCGACACCCCCGTACCGAGTGAGAGCTACAGCGTAAGCTTTTATAAAAATGAACTCGATAAAATATATAAATACATTTTAAAGCTTTCTTTTAGAAAACCGGTGATTTCAATAATTATCCTTGCGGTAATGCTTGCTGTTTATATATCGTTAGATATACATGATGTTCTGGTAGGCGTTTTTGCAGGTGTCTTGTTCATTTTCGTTGTTTCTGTTTTAAAGCAGTTTCTTTCTCACCGTAAGGTATGGCGTGAAAGCACGGAAAGGGTTGCGCAAAGCCGATATGAATACCGGGTTTATAATGATTATTTTGCGGTTGATATAATCAGAAATAACGAGCTTGTAAGGTCGGAAAAAATTCGATTCAGCGATATCAAAAAAGCTCACGACTTAGATGACGAAAAATACGTTCTTTTAAATATCAACAATCAGTTATACTTTTTAAGGAAAAACGACCTTGCCACGAACTCCGCATTTTACAAGGCACTTTACAATTCATCAAAGCAGCCCGACAAAAAGGAAGCAAAAAAGCTGATATCTGCGGCAAATGTTTTCTTTTTCCTTTCCCTTGTTGCTGTATTGCTTTTAAGTGCAGTTAGATTTGAAGCTTTTATGCTTGAAAATCCGTGGCTTTATGCATTGGCGCTGCCTATACCCGTTATATGTACAATACTCGGATTTGCTCTGAAGACCAAAGGCTTCAGCTATAAGAAAAACGTTGCCGTCGGACTTATCGTAACCGTGATTTTGTGTATTGCTTTTTCTTTCAATTATTTTCTTTCGGATATCGGATACGAATACGACCCCGTTGCCGCTTTTACCGAAGCAACAAGAATTGCCCTGCCCGAAGAGATAATTGACGAATACACCGTAGATTTTACCGACGATACTCAACCAAGCGATAACGGATATATCTATTCAATGTCAAGGGTTATATTTGAGGAGTATTCCGCAGAAGCCTTTGAAAACAGTCTTTCACACGACCCTCGCTGGCTGGATAAATTCCCCGAAGAATTTGACGAAATTCTTTCACCGCTTGAGTTTGATGAGGGACACGAGACAGCCAATAAAATGATGCTTTACAGCTACTACAACGGCGAATACAACACCGTGCCCTACCCCGAGGAACAGTATAATCTTATGGCTGTTTTCTACCACAGCGATGTTAATATGCTTGAAATTTTTGAGTACGACTGCATTAATCCGGATGAACAAAACGATAAAAACACAAAGGAGGAAATCAAATTGACAGAGCTTGAAAACACCCTGTATAACAAAATCAAATCCGAAATTCAGACTTGGAACGAACCCGATATTTACGCTATATCCTTCTTTGTTTATTCAAACGAGGCTTACACCTACAGAGGCTTTGACAACGTTACCGAGTGGTCAATAAGCTACAACACCGAAGCCGACTGCAACGGTGCAGGACAGTTTGACGAGGAACGGTGGAACTTTGCTTTCTGGCGGCAGAACGAAACACCCATTTTTTATTCAGATACCCCGAACGAGCTGACCGATATGCTCTTTGACTGGTATGAGGAACAGGGTATCACAAATATAGGCGAAGAAAACCATAATGACGTGTGTCCTGTCGGCTGCTACGAAGTGCTGCAAATGGCAGCCAACGTAGCAAAGAAACTACACGCAGACGAAATTATAAAAGAGCAGTTTGGCAAGGATATACCGATTATCGTTCACGAATTGGAATACTACGACCTTATTTATGATATAACAAAAGAAGCCAATCCCGACGGACAGGCAAACGTATTTTTAAGAGCACTTGAAATGGATTTCGGTTATAAAGAGGTGTAAAGAATGAGAACAATAAAACTGTTATACTCAATTGCAAGGCTTTTTGATTTCAAGGTTATCGAGGACACGGACGGCACCGAATACGTTGTTTACAAACACAGTCATATGGACAATGTCGGTACCCCGCCCGAGGACAGGACGGCTTTTGAGGCACTCGAAAACCACGAGCATATTTCCGTAAGGCAGAAAAAGTCCGATTTTGACAACGCCTGTTTTATTGCACAAAGGCTTGGAAACACCCAGCTTGCCGCACTCAAACAAGCCTTCCCCGACAAAAAATTTATCGTTTTTGTCAGCGTTCACAAGGACGAAATAATTATCCGTTTTCATCAGAAATGGGAAAACGAACCCGTTTACTATGACGTGAATGCCAAATACGAGGATGACCCAAAGCTCTTTGCGTTTGAATAAGCGCACGGCATTTTCGGGCAAGAAAGTGAATTGTCCCTACAACGCTGTAACTACTAAAACCTTACTGTATGTCATTCCGAGCAAAGCGAGAAATCTTTAAAGGCAAAAAGATTCTTCACTTACGTTCAGAATGACATTATTTTTTCATTTGGTAAAAACCGTAGAAAAGATACAAAATAAATGATACAGAAAAAGACAGGTCCCTACGCCGAAATTTGTCAATGTGTTTCACTTGACAAAGCCGTAATATGTGTTAAAATAAACTTTGCGAAAGCCATAAAGTGAGGTGAGAGGCTTTTGGAAAATCAGAACGGCAAAACAGTTGCACAGAATAAAAAAGCCTATCACGACTACTTCGTCATTGAAGAGGCAGAGGCAGGCATTGAGCTTTTCGGCACGGAGGTCAAGTCCATCCGCCAGGGCAGAGTCAATCTCAAGGACTCATGGTGCTCTATCAAGGAGGGCGAGATTTTCGTAAACGGTATGCACATCAGCCCTTACGAGCACGGCAACATCTTCAACCGTGACCCGCTTCGTGTGCGCAGGCTGCTTATGCACAAGCGTGAAATCAACCGCCTTTTCGGTCTGACGAAGCAGCAGGGCTACGCAATCGTTCCCCTTTCGCTGTATTTTGTAAAGGGCAAAGCCAAACTTAAAATCGGTTTGTGTAAAGGCAAGAAACTTTACGACAAGCGTGAGGTTGCAGCTAAAAAAGATGCCCAGCGTGATATTGAGAGAAACTTATCAATTCGTAATTCGTAAATCAACCAAAGGTTGTGCTTGTTTTACGGCAATATCAACCTACGGTTAAGCAAAAATATACGATTTCAACCTTTGTTCGCTTCAAAAAAACGCTATTCTCCGATAGAATAAAGGCACAAATTCATTTGCCGAAAGGAGAACACGAAATGTCATTATTCAGCAGAAAACAAAACGAGGAATCAAAAGAAGAGCAAGTTACCCAAGAAGAAAAGGTTGCAGAAACTCTCGGTGCAAAAATTGCAAGGCTGAGGAAAGAAAAGGGTTACACTCAGGAAGAGTTCTCACAGCTGCTCGATGTAACGGCACAGGCTGTGTCAAAATGGGAAAACGACATCTCCTGCCCCGATATTATGCTGCTTCCTAAAATTTCACAGCTGCTCGGAGTAAGCATTGACGAAATGCTCGGCAACTCCGCACCGAAAGCCGAAACGGCAGAGGAAACAAAGCCCAAGGTCGATATAAACAAACTCAACCTTAGAATCAGAGTTACGGGCGAGGGCAAAAAGCCTGTAAATGTCGCTTTTCCGATGGCAATGGTAAAAAAATTCACCAAGCTCGGAACGGGTATTTCAAACATTGTAAATGTCAATTCACCGTCAATTGACAGCAAAAAAATCGAACAGATTTTTGACCTTGTTGACGAAGGTGTAACAGGCGAAGTGCTGAATATAACAGACGAAAACGGACAAAATATAATCATTGAAATAAGTTGAAACATAACTTGCTTTTGAGTGAAACGGGTAAATACTTCTTCACTGTTCACTTTTACCTGTTCACTCACACGCAAGTGTGATATACGGGGATGAAAGGATTTCGACGGGGATTCAGAGTCACGATAAGCGAGTAGCAGTGCGGATACTGCTTTAAAAGCCGCAGTTTATTAAAAATAAACGACAACAATACAGTTCTTAAAGCTGCTTAACTTTTAGCAGCCGTCGTTACCGGGAGTACCGCGGCCCGGATAACGGCGTCGATTAGCGGTGAACGTGCGTGTCAGATTAGCCTTGTATGACACCATGAATTAAAGGCTACCGTAGGGTAAAGCCTGCCGTTACGGCGTTACCCGAGGGGAATCCCAAAAGAACGGATACACTCGTAGAAAGTTGTGGTAATGGGTTTTCGGACGCGGTTTCGATTACCGCCATCTCCACCAAAAGCGCCACGTGAGCGTGGCTAAAAGAATAAAGAATAGAGAATAAATAAAAAATAATAAATTGATGCACTTTTGTGCGCTTTTGGTGTATTATTCTTTTTTCTCTATTCTTTATTATTTATTCTTTTAAAAGGAGCTGTTATATTTGGTTTCAGATAACGTCTTGCTTGATAAATCGTTAAAATTTGCAGCACGAATAGTGAAGCTGAATAATTATTTAGTCAAAGAAAAACAGGAACATATTATTTCTAAACAGATTATACGTTCAGCAACATCCATCGGAGCAAACGCAAATGAAGCAGTTTACGGAATCAGTAAAGCTGATTTTGTTGCCAAGCTCCAGATATCACTGAAAGAAACAGTCGAAACGGAATACTGGCTAAGATTATTAATTCTTTCGGAATACATAACAGAAAAAGAGGGAAATTCACTTCTGAATGATTGTCTTGAAATAAAAAGAATATTAATTTCATCGTTGAACACAGCCAAGGAAAATAAATAACCTGCATATATTTTCAGGGAACAAACTATACTTTTATCGTACGGTTTGTTCCCTGTTTTTGCTTTTTATATTGTCTGTCTGCCTTCGAGGGCTCGCAGGAGCGTTACTTCGTCGGCATATTCGAGGTCGGCGCCGACGGGGACACCGTAGGCAAGGCGTGTTGTTGCAACGCCGAGAGGCTTGAGCAGGCGTGAAACGTACATTGCCGTTGCCTCGCCCTCAACCGTCGGGTTGGTCGCCATTATGACCTCTTTTATCTGCCCGTCGCCCATTCTGGCGATGAGCTCTTTAATTGTCAGCTCTTCGGGGCCGATACCGTTAAGCGGCGAAATAACGCCGTTTAAGACATGGTATGTGCCGTTGAACTCACGGGTGCGCTCGATTGCGATAACATCCCTCGGGTCTTCCACAACGCAGACAACCGACATATCTCTGTCCGTCTTTGAGCAAATCGGGCAGAGCTCGTCCTCGGAAAGGTTGCAGCAGACCGCACAGCGGTGAATTTTCTCGTGCGCATCGAGTATTGCTTTGGCAAAGCCCTTCGCCTGCTCCTCGCTCATATCGAGCACATAAAACGCAAGGCGCTGAGCCGTTTTGTGACCTATGCTCGGCATACGCTCAAACTGCTCAATGAGCTTAGCCAGCGACGCTACCTCGTAGCCCATTAAAACAGACCCGGGATATTAAGGCCGCCCTTGGCCTTTTCCATGCCCTGTACCATAGCATCCTCTGCCTTGCGCAGAGCCTCGTTAACAGCGGCAATAACCATATCCTGAAGCATTTCAACGTCCTCGGGGTCAACAACCTCGGGGTCAATTTTAATATCCTTGAGAACCTTTGCGCCTGTTACGGTTGCCTCAACAGCACCGCCGCCTGCGGAAGCGACGTAGTCTGTAGCCTCTACCTCTTCCTGTGTTCTCTGCATTTCTGCCTGCATATCCTGAAGTCTCTGGAGCATTGCCTGCTGCCCGCCCTGGGGCGCACCGGGAATTCTTGCTTTCATTTTTATCTATCCTTTCAAAATTAATTACTGCTGATATCTATACCACTCGCCTGTGCCCTGCTGAGCAAATCGGCAAGCGGATCGGTTTCGTGGGGTATCGGCTCGGGCTCGGGAATATTTGCCGGCTCGGCAATCTTCTTGAATTTCATAAGACAGTCTGTGCCCGTGATATTGTAAAACGCCTTCTTCAAATCCTTACGGCTTTCCTCGTCCTTGAATTTGCCGACAAGGAAGGCGCTGTTATGGCAGATGTTCACGACACCGTCTTTTACAACTGCGTATGTGTTGAACATCATACTCGCAAGCGGAAGGTTGAAGGTTTTGAGTTCCTGAATAACATCCGTCCAGCAGCCGAGTTCACCGTCGGGCAGAGTTTTCGGCGCAGGTGCCGCAGGCTGTGCAGGTGCATTTTCCTCGGCAGAAGGCTGGCTTACAACGGGCTGCTGTACTGCAACCGCACCTGTTCTGACAGCGGTTTCAACTGCGGCAACACGCTTGAGAAGCGCATCGACAGATGAATCAAGATTAGGTGTACAAAGGCGGACAAACGCCATTTCCGTTTCAACACGGCGGTTGAGACCCTTGCGCAGATTACCGCAGGTGACTTCAAGCACACCCAAAATGTGCATAATGTGTTCGAGTGTGTAGCTCATCGCCTGGGTTTCGAGCTGTTTCAACTCTGCCGCAGTACATACGATAAGTCCTTCGGGCTGTTTGACCGAACGGATTATCATAAGGTTGCGGTAATGGTCGATAAGCTGGGTGCACAGCCGCTCCATATCGCAGGAGGAGTTGTGCAGGTCATTTATAACCGAAAGCGCCTTTGCGCAGTCATTGTTCTTTATACAGTCCGCAAGCAGGAAAAGGTGGTCGTGACCTGTAAGACCTGCAACGTTGCTGACAAGGTCTGCCGTCACATTTTTGCTCTGGCTTGCGCATTGGTCGAGGAGTGAAAGTGCATCACGCATACCGCCGTCGGCAATTTTCGCTATAAGCGAGGCGGCCTCGTTTTCTAAAGCAAAGCCCTCACGCTCTGCAACGAAATTCAGCCTGCCTGCAATGTCCTGCGGCTCAATGCGCTTGAAATCGAAGCGCTGACAACGGGAGAGAATTGTTGCAGGGAGCTTGTGCACCTCGGTTGTGGCGAGGATGAATTTTACGTGTTCGGGCGGCTCTTCAAGCGTTTTGAGAAGGGCGTTGAAAGCACCGACGGAGAGCATATGCACCTCGTCAATGATATACACCCTGTACTTTGCCCTTACGGGGGTGTAATTTGCCTCATCACGCAAATCACGGATGTTGTCAACGCCGTTGTTACTTGCGGCATCTATTTCGACAACGTCGAGAATTGCGCCCGAATCTATACCACGGCAAACCTCGCACTCGTTGCAGGGATTGCCGTCCTGCAGATTTTCGCAGTTGACAGCCTTTGAGAGAATTTTTGCACAGCTTGTCTTACCCGTACCCCTTGAGCCTGTGAAAAGGTAGGCGTGGGCAAGCTTGTTTGCCTTGAGCTCATTCTGCAAGGTATTTGTGACGTGCTGCTGACCCACAACATCGCTGAAGGTCTGCGGACGCCAGGTACGGTATAACGCACGGTACATAAAATTCACCTCTCAAAAGAAATTTTGGAACGATATGACGGAAAAAGAACAAGCAAGATTAGCATTATAAGTTTTTGACGGGTGACTAAAGAAAAACTTTGTCTTGGTCACATGGTGTGCAGGCGGACTGTGGCGCACAGTACTTTCTGCTTAATGCTGCTCGGTTCCCCGCCTGACATGGTTCGCAGTGCACCGTCGCACAGAACCCACACACCACATGACCAAAACAAAGTTAGTGGTCGGTATTCATATAAAACACACGATGTTTTGTTACCAATGTATTATAATATATATTGTTGCCTTTTTCAAGAGGAAAACGATTATTTTTTAAAGAATAAATAAGAAATAATAAAGAATAAATAAGAAATGAAAACGGGACGAGCAAAGCCCGCCCCCGATTAGTTCTATATTCATCTTCCTTTTATTTACGGGCAATTCGTGAATTGCCCCTGCCTGTTAATTAAATAATTAGCCGAAAATATCCTTTATAAATTCGATAGGAACACCGAACAAAGCGCTGATAACGAACTCAAAATAGAATGCAACTCCAACACCTATCACACCTAGCCTCAACATCGCTTCTTCATAATAATATTTCAGTAATTGCGAAAAGCTTCTTCCTTCTTTCACATACGAAAAAACCTCTGTGCTGTCAGACGAAAGAATATTACCGTCAGAATCCAAAAGTTCAACCTTAACTACAGATGTTCCGTATTTGTTTGGTGTGTAAATTCCTACAGTTAACAAACCCGAAGTAGAATCTTCTTTACATTTTTGATTTATTGCATCGCCTTCAACTGTCCAACAAATTTCTATATCTTCCAAACCCTTTGCATAGTAATACACACTAAACTCTTTTGAATCATCCATATCATATAATTTTGGATTATCCAACGCTATACCGACTAGTTGTATAAAAGCCTCAGGCTCTGTTGAATTAAAACAAACCTTAAAATATCTGTACCTGCTATAAATTAAATAATTAAAGCTATCATTGGTCAAACCAGTATATTTACGAACGCATTCTGACTTATCCGCCTTAACAGAATATGAATACTCTCTATGTTCAACATTAGCCCATTCTTCTTTAGTACCTGCATAACTGAGCACACAGCATTGCCCGTCTTTACATGTATTTACATTTACTCTGAATGGATGGTTCTCATAAAAGCGTAACGTCTTTGGAATGTTAACCTTATAATATCCAATGTAATTTCCCGAAAAGGCATCATTGCCAATGCTTTCAACACCTTCCTCAAGAGTAACAACATCAATCTGTCGGTAATAACCATACCACGGCGGACGATGTTCAACGACAGAAGAATCATTAAAACAATCGACGTAATACCAATCCATTTCACCCTTACCGCTGATTACAAGTTCGCCGTCAGAATAGAGAGTCCACGTAAGGTTTTCGACTTGTGCACCGCAGTAGCCCGAATCAACAATCACCCGTGGTTCATCCGCTGCAAAGGCTGTGCTTGCGGTTGTGAAAATAAGCACGGCACAAAGAATTACTGAAATCAGTTTTTTAAAATTATTTTTCATTTTCCTCTCCTTTTCGGTACTGTTCTGTAATTGCTTTTCATGTAGGGGCAATTCACTTGCTTGCCCGAAGCGGATTCGATTGATTTTTGACGGTCGATTCGTGAATCGACCCTACAATACGGATAAACAAGTACAATTCTACTTTATTATTTACCTGCGAGTGCTACACATTTGTTATATACCTTTTCCAGATGAACTGCTGATTCGTTCAACATTTCCTCCAACTCCAGAGGTGTGTAGCTTTCTGTCAGAATTTTATATAAGATATCCAGTGATTTTTCCAGGTGGTCACACATTGACTGCATGTTTTCATATTGCATATGTATGTCGTGTGCCTGGACAACGGCGATATATGCGGATTCGACAAAGCCGTAGAAATACTCAATATGTACTTCGTCTGCCGTTTCGCAATAGTTCACAAGGCTCTGTATTGCGTATGCGTGGTTGTTAAGGCTCTGCTCCATGGAGCGTGCACACTGCCTTATTGCTTCGGGCGAAGCGGAAGCCATACTGTCGTCTATGTTGTCGCTGTCATCGTATTCGGGCAGCTTCGCCTCGGTTACAGGCTCAAATTCCGTTGTATCAAGAAATGACGGAGCCGTAGTCGGAGCCTGTGTTGTTGTAACAGCCTGAGTTGTGTTCTGCTGTGTGTTTACGGGGTCTTTATGCATAGAGGTTATGGGCGGAGCTGTTGACATAGCGGGTATTGATGCAAGAAATGAATCTTTTTTCTTGGTTGTAGTCGGCTTTGTTGCCTTTACGTTGTGTGTCGGGCTCTTCTTTGTTTCAGCCTTTTCGGTGGTCTGATTTGTGCTTTCAACACTTTGTTCCGTTACAGTTTCGTCCGTAAAATTATCCGCATCAGTTGATGAAATAAATCCATTTTGTGTGGTTGTTTCGGGCTCGTTCTTCTGCTTTGTGCAAGCAGCGAACGAAACAAGCACAACAACCGTCAGCAAAACCGCCGCAAATTTTTTCATTTTTATTCTCCTTGTTTTGTCGGTATCAATCACAGAACCGTCCCGTGATTGGTCTTAATTGAGAGCTCCCCGTATCGCTGCCAATATTATATAAATCAGCATATGAATCCCACCAAAAAGCGCTTCAAACCATTCCAATATTACTGCCATTATAGTTTGCCTCCTCTTCTGTTGTGTTCCCATTTTGTGTTATATCAATCACAGAACCGTCCCGTGATTGGCAGAATTCAGAACAGTTGTAACATTTGTTCCATCACTTGAGTCAAAGGATGCAAAGTTACTTGGAAAAATTCTGCTATATAATTCATTATTCCTGACACAATCATCATTATAGCTATTAGTACCATTTTTACTGCTCCTGTTATTTTGTCTAATTCAGTTAATGTTATTTCTCTATATCAATCCTTGGACCGTTAGCGTGAAAACCCTCTCTTGATTGACATTTCTTATTTATTCTTTATTATTTCTTCTTTATTCTTTAGTTTATCGTTTCTTCCGTTACTTCGGGCAGGTTGGACTTTGCCTCGATAACATCCTCAAACGCAAGGGCAAGGCAGGAACCAATCATCAATACACCGCCGAGTGCAGCCGCAATAATTAACATAACATTTACTCCTTCCTTTTTTAACAAGTTTCAGGTTGTCTTTGGTTTGTGATGTGATTATAGCAAGCACAATTTTAAAAGGCAAGAAAAGTTACAACATTGTAACTATTTTGTAACTATTTGTAACCATTTTGGCATTTTTTGACATTTCTGTATAGCAAGGCATAAAAAAGTGTCATTCTGAACGTTAGTGAAGAATCTTTAATTGCTTTTAAAGATCCTTCGTTTCACTCAGGATGACAATTCTTTTTTGTTTGCGGTTTGATGAAAAACGCCCGAGCGGTTAAGCTCAGGCGTTAAAAGATATCTGTTAGATTTTAAAAGCTGTAAGACTTACTTGGAAGCCTTCTTAGCCTTCTTTGTTTCCTCGACAGCTGCCTTGTCATCAACGAGCTCGATGATGCACATTTCCGCTGCGTCACCACGACGGGGGCCTGTCTTGGTAATACGGCAATAGCCGCCGTTAACATCCTTATATTTGGGGGCGATTTCGTCGAAGAGCTTCTTAACGACCTCTTCCTTTGTGACGAAAGCAAGAGCCTGACGCTTAGCGTTGAGGCTGTTGTCCTTTGCGACAGTGATCATTTTCTCTGTCAGCGCACGGACTTCCTTTGCCCTTGTAACGGTGGTTTCAATTTTGCCATTCTCTAAAAGATATGTCACCATTGCACGAAGCATTGCCATACGGTGGTCGCTGGCTCTGCCGAGCTTTCTGGTTCCGGGCATTTAAAACACTCCTTTACAGATAAATGTGTTGGGTTGAAGATTATTCCTCTTCCTTGCGAAGGTCGAAGCCGAGGCTTCTGAGCTTTGCAACAACTTCGTCAAGTGACTTCTTGCCGAGGTTGCGGACCTTCATCATGTCCTCTTCTGACTTATTGATAAGATCTTCAACCTTGTTGATTCCGGCTCTCTTCAAGCAGTTGAAGGAGCGCACAGACAGGTCAAGTTCCTCAATGGTCATCTCCAGAACTTTTTCTGTGTTGTTGTCGTCTTTGACAACCATTACCTCTGTGTCGAAAGCCTCATCCGACAGATCTCCGAAGAGACTGAGATGCTCGTTGAGGATCTTGGCGCCAAGAGAAACGGCTTCCTTTGCATTAATGGTGCCGTCTGTCCACACCTCAAGCGTGAGCTTGTCGTAGTCAGTAATCTGGCCTACACGTGTGTTCTCGACTGTGTAATTAACCTTTAAAACAGGTGTGTAAATAGAGTCAATTGCGATAACGCCGATGATGGGCTGCATAAGAGCCTTGTTGCGCTCTGCTGAAACGTAGCCACGACCCTTGTCGCAGGTAAGCTCCATGCTAAGGTGAGCGTCAGCATCAAGTGTAGCGATAGGCAGCTCGGGGTTGATGATTTCAACCTCGCTGTCTGTGCTGATGTCGCCGGCTGTGACAACGCCTGCGCCTGAAGCGTCGATGTACATTGTCTTGGGGCCATCGCCGTGAATCTTGAGGATTACGCTCTTGAGGTTGAGGACGATCTCTGTTACATCTTCCTTAACACCCTTGATTGTTGAAAACTCGTGGTGAACGCCTTCAATCTTGACAGATGTGATTGCGTAACCCGGAAGCGAGGAAAGCAGAACTCTTCTAAGGCTGTTGCCGAGAGTTGTGCCGTAGCCACGCTCCAGCGGTTCAAGTACGAATCTTCCGTAATCACCGCTTGCGCTGAATTCGGCAGTTTCGATTTTGGGCTTCTCAATTCCGATCATTCAAAACCCTCCTTGTTAAATTGAGTAATATACGCAATAAATCAATATTACTTCGAGTAAAGCTCGACGATAAGATGCTCCTCAACGGGAGTATCAATCTGCTCACGAGTGGGGATGCTGAGGACTGTGCCCTTGAGTGTATCCTTCTCACGCTCCATCCATGCGGGAGTTGTGAAGATGGGAGCATCCGAACCTGTAAGGCGAGTGAAAGCTGCGGAAGAGCGGCTCTTCTCTGCTACCTCGATAACGTCGCCTGCCTTAACCTGATAGGAAGGAATGTTAACCTTTTTGCCGTTAACAGTGAAGTGAGAGTGGCTGACGAGCTGACGAGCCTGACGGCGTGTGAGAGCAAGGCCAAGTCTGAATACTACGTTGTCAAGGCGGCGCTCGCAAGTGATAAGCAGGTTATCACCGGCTTTACCGGGCATTGCAACAGCCTTCTCGTAGTATGTGTGGAACTGCTTCTCAAGAATGCCGTAGATGAACTTAACCTTCTGCTTCTCGTTAAGCTGCATACCGTACTCACTCTTTTTTCTTCTCCTCTGACCGCCGGGATTACGGAAAGTTTCCTTGTTCGCATAACCCATAACTGCGGGAGAAATGCCCAAAGCTTTGCAACGCTTAGCAATGGGTTGCATATTCTTTGCCATTTGCTTGTTACCTCCTTATTTGTTATACGCGACGGCGTTTAGGCGGACGGCAACCGTTATGGGGAATGGGAGTTACGTCCTTAATCATGCTTACTTCAAGACCTGCTGTCTGAAGAGCTCTGATTGCAGCCTCACGGCCTGCGCCGGGGCCCTTTACGTAAACTTCAACATACTTCATACCGTGTTCCATAGCTGCCTTTGCAGCAGTCTCTGCTGCTGTCTGTGCTGCGAAGGGAGTGGACTTTCTGGAACCTCTGAAGCCCATTTCGCCTGCGCTTGCCCATGAAACTGCGTTGCCCTGTGTGTCTGTAATAGTGACAATCGTGTTGTTGAAGGTGGACTGGATGTGTGCTGCACCACGCTCTATGTGCTTGCGCTCACGGCGTCTGCGTGTTGCACCGGCTTTTTTAACGTTAGCTTTTGCCATGACTTATTCCTCCTTCACTTATTTCTTCTTGTTAGCAATCGTCTTCTTGGGGCCCTTACGGGTACGAGCGTTTGTCTTTGAACGCTGACCTCTTACGGGGAGACCCTTGCGGTGGCGTAAGCCACGGTAGCAGCCGATTTCTACAAGTCTCTTGATGTCGAATGCGGTTTCTCTTCTGAGATCACCTTCGACCTTAACGTTGTGGTCGATATACTCACGGAGCTTGGAAACCTCGTCTTCTGTGAGGTCCTTTACTCTCGTGTCGGGATTAATCCCTGTTGCCGCGATAATGTCCTTAGCTGTCTTAAGACCGATGCCGTAGATGTATGTGAGGCCGATTTCGACTCTCTTATCTCTGGGCAGATCAACACCTGATATACGCGCCATTTTTCAGTTGCACCTCCGTTAATGGTTTGCGTCAATTAACCCTGACGCTGCTTGTGCTTGGGATTCTCACAGATAACCATGATCTTACCCTTGCGCTTAATGACTTTGCACTTCTCGCAAATTTTCTTTACAGAAGGTCTGACTTTCATTTGGAATACCTCCTTGATAATACGCTGTGCTTATTTTGTGCGCCACGTAATGCGGCCCTTGGTCAGGTCGTACGGTGACATTTCAACCGTTACCTTGTCGCCGGGAAGGATACGGATGTAGTTCATTCTCAGCTTACCTGAGATATGAGCCAGCAGCCTGTGTCCGTTCTCAAGCTCTACCTGAAAGGTTGCATTCGGGAGCGCTTCGATTACTGTACCTTCAACTTCGATCATATCCTGTTTTGACATTAACTTTTACCTCCCTGAGTTCATTGAGCCTTGCCGTCGATTGCGGCGAGTGCTTTTCTTAAACTGCGATTGGTTGCCATTGCGCTTTGTTCGAGTACCGTGTTTGTGGGCGCTGTGTGCAACGGGTTTTTGAGCTTCGGCTTTTCGAGCCTTCGTTCTTTACCGTCGCAGAGCAGTAACCACTTGCCCTTGGTACCGACAACAGCCATTAGCTTATCTTTGTCGTGCCCCGCCTTTGTGCGGACGACACTTCCTGTTCTGAGCTCCATACCAATTCTCCTCATTCTACGGTGAGAATCTTCGGACCGTCGTTTGTTATTGCAACGGTATGCTCAAAATGTGCAGACAGACCTGCGTCTTTCGTCTTTATAGTCCAGCCGTCTGAGAGCTGTCTGACCTCGTAGCCACCCGCATTTATCATGGGTTCAATGGCCAAAGTCATGCCCGGTAACAGGCGCACACCTCTGCCGGGTGTGCCGTAATTTGGTACTCCGGGGTCTTCGTGCAGCTTTGTGCCTATTCCGTGTCCAACGAAATCGCGTACGACGGAATAGCCTCTTTCCTCACAGTAGCGTTGTACCGCAGCGGATATATCGCCGATTCTGCCGCCTGCAACAGCCGCCTTGATACCTTCGTAAAGGCTTTCTCTGGTGGTGTTGATCAGCCGCTCCGCTTCAGGGCTGATTTTGCCCGCTGCGAAAGTGGCGGCGTTATCGCCGTGATAGCCGTTGATTGTGGCGCCAAGGTCAATGCTGACTATGTCGCCTTCACGGATGATACGCTTCTTGCTCGGAATGCCGTGAATAACCTCGTCGTTTATGGAAATGCATGCGGTGGCAGGAAAGCCGTTGTAATTCAGGAAGTTGGGCTTTGCACCCTGCCTGATTATATACTCGTAAGCTATGCGGTCAATTTCCTCGGTTGTTACTCCGGGCTGAACCGCCTCGCCTGCCACTCTTAATGCCCCAGCCGAGATTCTGCAAGCCTCTCTCATAAGGGCAAGCTCCCGATTGGTTTTCAGCACTATCATGCTTAATCCTCCAAAGCCTTGAGGGTGAGTGCTGTTGTATCAGCAACTTCCTCCTGACCTACAACTATGCGAAGGATGCCCTTCTTCTCATAGTAATCCTTGAGCGGCTCTGTCTGCTCGTGGTAAACGTGCAGTCTGTCGAGAACCGTGTCGGGATGATCGTCTTTTCTCTGAACCAGCTCACCGCCGCATGCGTTACATACGCCGTCCTGAGCGGGCTTCTTGTATTCGAGGTGGTAGGAAGAACCGCACGCTTTGCAGACACGTCTGCCGGACATTCTGCGAACTATTCTTTCGTCCTCTACCTCAATGCTGATTACTCGGTCAATGATTACGCCCATTGCATCGAGTGCCTCAGCCTGGGGAATTGTTCTGGGGAAGCCGTCGAGAATGAAGCCGTTGGCACAATCATCCTTTGCAAGGCGTTCCTTGATGATGCCGATAACAACATCATCGGGAACGAGCTGACCTGCATCGATGAATGATTTTGCCTTGAGGCCCATCTCTGTGCCGTTGGCAAGGGCTTCACGAATGATATTGCCGGTTGAAACAGCAGGGATAGAAAGCTTTTCGCTGATGACCTCAGCCTGTGTGCCCTTACCTGCGCCCGGTGCGCCGAGAAGAATCAGTTTCATATCAATTGTCCTTTCCGGCTTAATTCTTAATCAAGGAAGCCCTTATAGTGACGCATCATCATCTGGCTCTCAAGCTGCTTAACGGTTTCAAGTGCGACACCAACCATAATGATGATTGATGTACCGCCCAGGGAGATGTTGATACCCTGGCTGTAGTAACCGTCGGAGAACTTGTCGAGGCAGAAGGTAGCAACCTGGCTGAAGAGTGTCGGGAAAAGTGCGACAACGCTCAGAAGGAGTGCGCCCATAAGTGTGAGTCTTGACAGAATCTTTGCAATATAATCGGATGTGGGCTTGCCGGGACGGATACCCGGAATAGCACCGCTGTTCTTACGGATGTTGTTTGCCATTTCGATGGGATTGTACTGAATCTGTGCATAGAAGTATGCAAAGAAGATAATCATTACGAAATAGAGAACAATGTAAACAGGGTGTGTTGCCTGGAAGATACCGAAGAAGGTGTTCCAGGGGCTATCCTCCGAAACGTTTACAAACATCTGAATCGTGGGAGGAAGAGAAAGGATAGATGAAGCAAAGATGACGGGCATAACGCCGGACATATTTACTTTCATCGGAATGTGTGTGCTCTGGCCGCCGTACATCTTTCTGCCGACAACTCTCTTTGCGTACTGCACGGGAATGCGTCTTTCAGCATTGTCCATCCAAACGATGAAGGCAATCATAAGAAGTGCCATAACACCGACGAAGGGAGCAAGTACGTAGTAGGGACCGCCAAGCTGGAAGTAAGAAACTACGGACATAACCATTGCGGGGATACGGGAAACGATACCTGCAAAAAGGATGATGGAGATACCGTTGCCGATGCCCTTGTTGTTAATCTGCTCGCCGAGCCACATAATGAATGCGGTACCGGCTGTGAGGCAGAGGATAATAACAAGTGCCTGGAAGACTGCGTAGAAGCCGGTGAACTTAGCACCGCTGTCGTCAGTCATAAGGTAGTTCTGATTTCTCAGATAGAAGTAGTATGCGGTGGACTGCATGAGACCGAGACCTACTGTAACAAAACGTGTGATGGACGCAATCTTCTTGCGGCCTTCCTCGCCTTCCTTGGAGAGTCTCTCAAGGGGAGGAATTGCTACAGTGAGGAGCTGCATGATAATTGACGAGTTGATGTACGGGGTAATCGACATAGCGAAGATTGTACCGTATGCAAACGCGTCACCTGTCATCATGCTCAGGTAGCTCATAAACGTGCCCTCTGCTGCACCCTGAAGGATACCGCCTTCAGCGATGTTAGTGAAAGGAACGGGAATTGCTGCACCGAGTCTGAATATAAAGATGATGAGGGCTGTGAACAGTATCTTTTTACGCAGGTCGGCAATCTTCCACGCGTTGATTATTGTTTGCAGCACCTCAGATCACCTCTGCCTTTCCGCCTGCAGCTTCAATCTTTGCCTTAGCAGACTCAGAAAATGCATTGACCTTAACGGTGAGCTTCTTTGTGATTTCGCCGTTGCCGAGAACCTTTACGCCGTCGAGCTCCTTCTTAACAAGGCCTGCTGCGATGAGAGCCTCAACGTCGACTACTGCGCCGTCTGCGAACTTCTCTTCAAGAGCGGAAAGATTAACAATAGCAATCTCTTTTGCGAAAATGTTGACGAAGCCTCTCTTGGGGATTCGTCTCTGAAGGGGCATCTGGCCGCCTTCGAAACCGGCTCTCATGCCTCTGCCGGCACGAGCCTTCTGACCTTTGTGACCCTTACCTGCGGTCTTACCCTGACCGGAAGCGGGACCTCTACCGATACGCTTGCGTTCCGCTGTGGAACCGGGTGCCGGTGAAAGTTCATGTAATTTCATTTCTCAAGCACCTCCTTGCTTACGCTTCGCTTACCTGAACAAGGTGAACTATCTTCTTAACCTTGCCCTGAGTAGCTGCATTATCGGGCTGAACCTTTTCATCACCAATCTTCTTGAGACCGAGTGAGTGAGCGGTGGCAATCTGGCTCTTATTGGAACCGATCAGACTTTTGACGAGCTTGACCTTAATATCTGCCATTTGTTCCACCCTCCTTAACCAAGAATTTCTTCTGCTGACTTACCGCGGACAGCTGCAATCTCATCAAGAGAACGAAGCTGCTTGAGACCGTCGATAGTAGCTCTTACAACATTGCAGGGGTTGTTGGAACGGAGAGCCTTGGAACGGATGTCCTTGATACCAACTGTTTCAACAACTGCACGGACAGGGCCGCCGGCGATAACACCGGTACCGGGTGCAGCGGGCTTGAGCAGAACAACGCCTGCGCCAAACTTGCCGATAACCTCGTGAGGAATTGTTGTGCCCTTCAGAGATACTCTGAAGAGGTTCTTCTTAGCATCCTCAATGCCCTTGCGGATAGCGTCCGGAACTTCGCCGGACTTACCAAGGCCGAAGCCTACGAGACCGTTGCCGTCGCCGACAACTACGAGAGCAGCAAACTTGAATATACGGCCGCCCTTAACTGTTTTAGAAACGCGGTTGATGGTAACTACGCGCTCCTGGAGTTCTAATGCCGATGCGTCGATTTTAGCCAAAGTTTTACCCTCCTTACTCAGAACTTCAGGCCGCCCTCACGGGCGCCTTCGGCCAGTTCTTGCACACGGCCGTGGTAGATATAACCGCCTCTGTCGAATACAACGTTTTCAACGCCTTTTTCGATAGCGCGCTTTGCGACTAATTCGCCGACCTTGCGGGCAGCGGACTTGTTTCCGCCGTACTCTGCGAAATCCTTCTCAACAGATGAAGCTGCAGCGATTGTTACGCCGTTAACATCATCGATGAGCTGAGCATAGATATGCTGAAGGGAGCGGAATACGCTGAGACGGGGGCACTCCGGTGTACCGGAGATCTTTTTACGCACTCTTGCATGACGTGCGTCTCTTGCCTTTCTTGTTTCAGGCTTTTTAACCATTTCGTTTCAACTCCTTCAATCTTATTTACCCTTACCGGCTTTACCTTCTTTGCGGCGGATGTGTTCGTCAACGTACTTGATGCCCTTGCCCTTATACGGCTCAGGGGGACGCTTCTCGCGAACTTCAGCAGCAAACTGGCCAACCTTCTGCTTGTCGGGACCGGAAACAATGATCTTGTTGGGTGTGGGACACTCAACTGTGATGCCCTCGGGAGCAGTCATGATAACCTGGTGTGAGAAACCGAGGTTCATAACGAGATCCTTGCCCTGTACCTGTACACGGTAACCAACGCCGTTAACGTCGAGCTCCTTCTTGTAGGACTCGTTAACACCTGTAACCATGTTAGCAATAAGTGTACGTGTAAGACCGTGAAGTGATCTGTTCATCTTGTCGTCATTGGGGCGGGAAACAGTAATTGTTGCGCCGTCCTTCTCAACGACCATATTTGAGTGTACGGTTCTTGTAAGTGTACCCTTGGGGCCCTTAACCGTAACTGTGCTGCCGTCGATTGTTACGTCAACACCTGCGGGAATCGCAATGGGCATTCTGCCTATTCTTGACATCTGTGCAGCACCTCCTTACCAAACGAATGCAAGGATTTCGCCGCCGACATTGGCCTTGCGAGCATCCTTATCTGTCATAATACCCTTTGAGGTTGAGAGGATTGCAATACCGAGGCCGTTCATAACCTTGGGCATATCCTCACAATTTGTGTACATACGCAGACCGGGCTTGGAAACTCTGCGCAGACCTGTAATAATCTGGGACTTGTTGGGGCCGTACTTGAGGGTGATCTCGATCATACCCTGCTTGCCGTCGTCCTCAACCTTAAAGCTCTTGATATAGCCCTCATCAACAAGAATCTGAGCAATTGCCTTCTTCATGTTGGATGCGGGAACCTTCACTGTATCATGCTTAGCGGAATTTGCGTTACGGATTCTCGTAAGCATATCAGCGATGGAATCAGTGATTTGCATACCGTTACCTCCTTTGCAATTGCTCTTACCAGCTTGCTTTCTTTACGCCGGGAATCTGGCCGTCGTGTGCCAGCTCCCTGAAGCAGATGCGGCATACGCCGTACTTACGAAGATAGGCGTGGGGTCTACCGCAGATCTTGCATCTGTTGTACTGTCTTGTTGAATACTTAGCGGGTCTTGCCTGCTTTACCTTCATTGATGTCTTAGCCACAGTATTCCCTCCTTACTTTGAGAACGGAGCGCCCATAAGAGTGAGCAGCTCGCGAGCTTCTTCGTCTGTGTTGGCTGTGGTTACGAAGCAGATATCCATACCTCTTACCTTGTCGATCTTATCATAATCGATTTCGGGGAAAACAAGCTGCTCCTTGAGACCCATGGAGTAGTTGCCTCTGCCGTCGAAAGAGTTGGGATTAATGCCTCTGAAGTCACGAACGCGGGGAAGAGCGAGGTTGAAGAATCTTTCAACAAACTCGTACATTCTCTCGCCTCTGAGTGTGACCTTAACACCGATGTTCATACCCTCACGAAGCTTGAAGTTTGCAACGGACTTCTTAGCCTTACAAACGATGGGCTTCTGACCGGTGATCTGGGAAAGGTCGGAGATGATAGCGTCGATAGCCTTGGGGTTATCTCTTGCCTCGCCGGCACCGACGTTGATAACGACCTTGTCAAGCTTCGGGATCTGCATGACGCTCTTGTAACCGAACTTCTTCATAAGAGCAGGCGCAATCTCGTTCTTGTACTGTTCTTTAAGCTGTGCCATTTCAGTCATGTACCTCCCTTAAAATTCTGCTCCGCAGTCTGCCTTCTTGCAGGTGCGTACCTTCTGACCTTTAGCGTTGATTTTGCTGCCGGTTCTTGTAGCTCTGCCGCACTTGGGGCAGATAAGCTGAACCTTGTCAGCGTAGAGTGCGCTCTCAGCCTTTACAAGGCCGCCGGGCTCACCCATCTTGCGGGGCTTTACGTGCTTTGTTACGATGTTTACACCCTCAACAATAACCTTGTTTTCGCTGGGAGAAACCTGCATAACCTTGCCTCGTGCGCCACGGTATTTACCGTTGATGACGACTACTTCGTCGCCCTTTTTAACATGAACCTTATTCATTATCAAAGTACCTCCATTAAAGCACTTCGGGAGCGAGAGAGAGAATCTTTGTGAAATCCTTATCACGAAGCTCTCTTGCTACCGGCCCGAAAATACGAGTGCCCCTGGGATTCTTGTCTTCCTTGATGATAACGGCTGCGTTTTCGTCGAAACGAATGTATGTGCCGTCATCACGGCGGATGCTGAATGCTGTACGAACTACGACAGCCTTAACAACATCACCCTTCTTGACAACTCCGCCGGGTGTTGCTTTTTTAACAGAAGCAACAATGACGTCGCCTACATGAGCATATCTCTTCTTGGTACCGCCGAGAACACGGATGCACATAATTTCCTTTGCGCCTGTGTTGTCGGCTACCTTAAGGTAAGTCTGTTGCTGTATCACAGTATTTGCCTCCTTACACTAGCGTGAAATTACTTTGCCTTCTCGATGATCTCAACTACGCGCCATCTCTTGTCCTTGGACATGGGGCGTGTCTCCATAACGAGTACGCGGTCGCCGATACCACACTCATTGTTTTCGTCGTGTGCCTTCAGCTTGATTGTGTTGTTGATGATTTTCTTGTAGAGAGGGTGCGGAACTCTGTCCTTAACGGAAACGACAACTGTCTTATCCATCTTGTCGCTGGTTACGATACCGACTCTTGTTTTTCTAAGGTTTCTTTCGCTCATTGAACTTGACCTCCTCTTTAAGCCTCTGTGCCGTGAAGTTCGATATCACGCTGAACTGTCTTGATTCTTGCGATATCCTTCTTTACAGCACTGATGCGCATCGGATTGTCGAGCTGATTAACGGCTTGCTGGAAGCGCAGTTTAAACAGCTCGTCCTTCAGCTCAAGCAGCTTAGCATCCAGCTCTTTAGCGGAAAGCTTTCTGATTTCACTGGCTTTCATTATTGCTCACCATCCGTTTCTTCCTTAGTTACAAACTTGCACTTGATAGGCAGTTTGTTTGCAGCGAGACGCATAGCCTCACGTGCTACAGCTTCGTCAACACCGGCAACCTCAAACATAACTCTGCCGGGCTTAACAACTGCTACCCAATATTCCGGAGAACCTTTACCGGAACCCATTCGGGTTTCAGCGGGCTTCTCTGTAATCGGCTTGTCGGGGAAAATCTTGATCCATACCTGACCGCCACGCTTTGTGTAACGGGTCATAGCGATACGGGCTGCCTCAATCTGGTTTGAGGTAATCCATGCGGGTTCGAGAGCCTGAAGACCGAACTGGCCGTAAGTAACCTTGTTACCACGGTGAGCAGCGCCCTTAAGACGGCCTCTCTGTACTCTACGGTATTTTACACGCTTCGGTAACAGCATTACTTTGCTCCTCCTTCCCTGCGAGGCTTACGAGCATCGTGAAGAACCTCGCCCTTGTAGATCCAAACCTTGACACCGATGATGCCGTAGGTTGTGTGTGCTTCTGCGAAGCCATAGTCGATATCGGCACGGATTGTCTGCAGCGGGATTGTACCCTCGTGATACTGCTCTGTACGGGCAATTTCTGCACCGCCGATACGGCCGGAAACCTGAGTCTTGATACCCTTTGCACCGAGCTTCATTGTGCGGCTGATAGCCTGCTTGAGTGCACGGCGGAAGGAAACTCTCTTTTCAAGCTGAGCAGCAATGCTCTCAGCAACGAGCTGTGCGTCAAGGTCGGGCTGCTTAACTTCTACGATGTTGATGAAGACTTCCTTATCGCCGGAGATCTTCTTCTCGCAGATCTTCTTAAGCTTCTCGATCTCGCTGCCGCCACGGCCGATAACCATACCGGGCTTTGCACAGTGAATGTTGATACGGACACGCTTAGCGTCACGCTCAATCTCTACCTTCGGAACACCTGCGGGAGCAAGTGCCTTGAGGAGGTATTCACGGAGATTGTAGTCTTCAACGAGTGTATCGCCGAAGCTGTTTGCGTCTGCATACCAACGGGATTCCCAATCTTTGATGACACCGATTCTAAGACCGGTAGGATTAATTTTCTGTCCCATAATTTAACCTCCTCCTTTCTTATTCTTTCTCTGCCAGAGTGATGGTGATGTGCGAAGTTCTCTTGTTGATTCTGTTCGCACGACCCTGAGCTCTGGGTCTGATTCTCTTAAGGATGGGACCGGGGCCAACGTTGCAGGATGCAACGTAGAGCTTGGAAACATCCATATCGTTGTTATTCTCAGCGTTAGCGATTGCTGACTTGAGCAGCTTGCCAACGGGTTCACACGCGGCCTTGGGCGTGTATTTGAGAATTGCTACCGCTTTATCAACAGGCTGATTGCGGATTAAGTCAAGCACGATCTGAACCTTGCGGGGTGCGATGCGCACGAAGGTTGCTTTAGCTGTTGCTTGCATTTAATTACACTCCTTTCGACCTTATCTGTTTGATGTTTTTGAACCGGCGTGACCCTTGAAGGTTCTCGTCGGAGCGAACTCACCGAGCTTGTGACCGACCATATCCTCTGTTACATATACCGGAACGTGCTTACGTCCGTCGTGAACAGCGAAGGTGTGGCCGACAAAGTCCGGGAAGATCGTTGAACTGCGGCTCCAAGTCTTGAGGACTGTCTTTTCGCCGTTCTTGTTCATTTCCAAAACTCTTTCGAGCAGCTTGGGTTGCACGAAAGGTCCTTTTTTAACACTTCTACCCATTACTTTTTAGCTCCTTTCATCAACTTACTTGCCGTTACGACGCTTTACGATAAGCTTGTCGGAAGGCTTCTTGTGAGCTCTTGTCTTGAGACCGAGAGCGGGCTTGCCCCAAGGTGTTACGGGACCGGGACGACCGATGGGGGACTTACCCTCACCACCACCGTGGGGGTGATCGCAGGGGTTCATAACCGAACCACGGACTGTGGGTCTCCAACCCATGTGACGCTTGCGGCCTGCTTTACCGATCTTGACATTCTCGTGTGTGCCGTTGCCGACAACACCGACTGTAGCCATACAGGTAACAGGTACGTTTCTGAGTTCACCGGAGGGGAGACGGAGAAGAGCGTAAACGCCTTCCTTAGCCATAAGCTGTGCGCAGTTACCTGCTGCTCTTGCAAGCTGGCCGCCTCTGCCGGGGTAAAGCTCAACGTTGTGTACGAAAGTACCAACGGGGATGTTTACAAGGGGAAGTGCATTACCGGGGATGATATCTGCATCCTCACCGGCTCTGACTGTTGCGCCGACCTTCAGACCCTCGGGAGCGAGGATGTATCTGAATTCGCCGTCCTCATACTTGAGGAGTGCGATGTGAGCGGAGCGGTTGGGATCGTACTCGATTGTCTCAACTGTAGCGTTGATACCGAACTTGTTTCTCTTGAAATCAATGATACGGTACTTTGTACGGTTGCCGCCGCCACGGTGGCGGACTGTGATTCTGCCGTAGCTGTTACGGCCGGACTTTTTGTTCATCGGAGCGAGAAGGCTCTTATGAGGTGCTACCTTTGAAAGTCCTGAGTAATCTGTAACCGACATATTACGTCTTGCGTTTGTTGTCGGGCTATAGATCTTTATAGACATAAGTTTCACTCTCCTTAAAGCGGCTTCGCGGAGTATGTCTTGCTCCATACCTTACCGCCGGATAATAATTGTTTTAAATATTTATTACTTTATATAATAAATATTGTGATTACATCATACCGTCGAAGAACTCGATGGTCTTGGACTCTTCTGTAAGAGTAACAACTGCCTTCTTCCAGGAAGCTGTCATACCCTCGTAGCGGCCGTATCTGCGGAGCTTGCCGGTGCAGTTAACTGTGTTAACCTTAGCAACCTTTGTGCCCTCGAAAAGCTTTTCAACAGCCTGAGCGATTTCAATCTTGTTGGCATCCTTAGCAACTACGAAGCTGTACTTCTTGAATGCTGTGCCTGCCATGCTTTCCTCTGTGATAAGAGGACGGATGATGATATCCTGTGCTAACTTGCTCATGCGTAAACCTCCTCGATCTTTGCAACAGCATCCTTGAGAACTACGATAGTGTCGCAGTTAAGAATGTCGTATACATTCAAAGTGTTTACAAGCGAAACCTTTACGCCTGCAATGTTGCGTGCGCTTCTGTAGACAACGTCATCCTTCTCGGGGAGAACGATAAGTGTCTTCTTGCCGGTGTTGAGAGCGCTGAGAGTCTTGACAACTTCCTTTGTCTTGATTGCCTCAAGCTTGAAGGAGTCGAGAACTACAAGCTCCTCACCTGCAACCTTAGAAGAGAGAGCAGACTTCATAGCAAGTCTTCTGACCTTCTTGTTGATGTCGCCACCGTAGGTACGGGGCTTGGGACCGTGGGCGATACCGCCGTGGTACCACTGGGGAGCTCTTGTGGAGCCCTGACGAGCACGGCCTGAACCCTTCTGTCTCCAGGGCTTCTTGCCGCCTCCGCTTACCTCTGAGCGTGTACGGGTTGACTGTGTACCCTGACGCTGGTTAGCCAAATAGTTGACTACTACGAGATGCATTGCGTACATATTCGGCTCGATAGCGAAAATGCTGTCTGCAAGCTCGATATCGGAAACTTTCTTTCCGCTTACATCAAATACTGATACTGTTGGCATTTAGTACACTCCCTTCTTACGCTTTCTTGCAAGTGTCTTTGATTACGACGAAGCTGCCCTTGGGGCCGGGGATGGCGCCCTTGATAGCGATGAGATTGTTCTCTGCGTCGATCTTGACAATGCTGAGATTCTGAACTGTGACCTTCTCGTTACCGAGGTGACCTGCGAGCTTCTTTCCCTTGTAAACACGGGAAGGATCGCTACATGCGCCCAGGGAACCTGCGTGTCTTGCGACAGGACCTGTACCGTGGGATTCCTTCAGGCGAGAGAAGTTCCATCTCTTGATTGCGCCTGCTGTGCCTTTACCCTTGCTTGTGCCCGTGACATCAACCATGTCGCCGGCAGCAAAGATATCAGCCTTGATAACGTCGCCGACGTTCACACCGGAAATATCAGAAAGTCTGAATTCCTTGAGAACCTTCTTGGGAGCGACGTCTGCCTTAGCAAAGTGACCCTTGAGGGGCTTTGTAAGACGCTCGACCTTTACATCCTGGAAGCCGAGCTGAACGGACTCGTAACCGTCGTTCTCGATTGTCTTCTTCTGTGTTACGGGGCAGGGACCTGCCTCAACAACAGTTACCGGAACAACCTTGCCGTTCGCATCGAAGATCTGTGTCATACCGATCTTCTTGCCGATAATACCTTTTTGCATTTTGACTTTGTCTCCTTTCGGTTATTGGTTGGCGTTCAGCCAACATGACCTGTGAAACGTACTATATTATGATGTATATAATATAGGGAACAGGTGATTTTACAGCTTGATCTCGATCTCTACGCCTGCGGGAAGCTCAAGTGCTGTGAGAGCTTCAACAGTCTTGTTTGAGGGTCTGATGATGTCGATAAGCCTTTTGTGTGTTCTCTGCTCAAACTGCTCACGGGAATCCTTGTACTTGTGAACAGCGCGGAGAATTGTTACGATCTCCTTCTCTGTGGGCAGCGGAACGGGACCGGAAACCTGAGCGTTTGTGCGTCTTGCGGTTTCAACGATTTTCTCTGCTGCTTTGTCTACGAGGTTGTGATCGTAGCTCTTGAGTCTGATTCTGATCTTGTTTTTGACTGCCATTGTTACGCCTCCTAAAAATTTGGCGGGCTGCGCTTTTAGCACACTGCCCCGGGTGTTTCTAACCGAGCCATTCAAAATCCGAAAAGTATCTGAACTACTTTCCGGTGGCCATAAGCGCAAATTCACCCCTTGTTCGTCCGTGAGAAGACGGATCGAGGATGAGAACTATTACTAGTCGCCCGGTTCGATGATCGGACATGCTCCACGGAAATTCCCTGCTTCGGTGAGCAGCCACCTTCCGTTTCTACGCATATCTGCACACTATCCAATAGCATGCTCCAGTATAATAACATAATATTGTGCAGAATGCAAGCGTTTTTTCAAAAAATTTCATATTTTTTTACTTTTATTATATATACATATAGAAGCCCCTTTTCGCCCCTCTTTTTCCGTCATAACTAACAAAATAAACAATAAAAATTCATTACTAACCGCCAAAAATAAATTTGGCAGTTTTGACGAAACGAATTTTGGCGAATTGCAATTTGTAGGGGCGACCTTTGGTCGTCCGTCAAATTCGCCCCTACGAATAGCGTTGATTGCGAGCACTAACCTCCTTTTCAAAGGAGGTGGCACGGCGTAAGCCGTGACGGAGGATTGCAAGATTTTATGTTGATTGAATTCTTACAAGCAACCCTCAGTCACTTCGTGACAGCTCCCTTCAAAGGGAGCTTTTGACAATTACCTTTTCGCTTGCAAATCAACCCTACAAACTGTAATTAACACCTTTGCATAAAAAATACCCCACATTATGTGAGGTAATAAAGCATTAATCTAATACTATATTTATTATCCTTTTATCTCTATCGGAAAGACATCTGTATTTTTCGATAACACGCTGTTCTTCTTCGTTCAAATCAAAACGGTGCACAGCTTCAATACGCCTTTCTATATCGGTATTTCCTATAAGGTAATCTACCGATGTTTTGAAGTAATTTGCAATAGCTGTCAAAGTAGCTATATCAGGCTCAACACTATGGTTTTCGTACTTATTTATTGACTGCTGGCTAACACCTATAACATCTGCCAGTTGTTGCTGACTTATATTTGCCGCAGTACGCAATTTCTTAAGATTCTTAACCATTGTCATCACCTCATTACTAATGATAACAACTTTTTATTGTTATATAAAAATCCCATTATTAGTTATTGACAACAACTTTTTGTTGTTATATAATTTGAATCAACTTGATAATTATAGGTTGAGTTAATAAAGTTTAAGGATGTATAATTATGGAAAACAACTCTAATTCAATTCGAGGCCAATTTCTTTCAGCAAAGCCTTTACTTAAATTTCTTATAGGCTTAGCAATTTTTGTCCCCGTGATGACATTTTTGATAATTCTTCTTTCTGATTGCTTTGGTATGTCGGAAACAGGCACTGACGATGCATGGGGCGTATTATCTTTAATTATTGCCGCTTCTTTTGTATTAATCGGTTTACTTTGCTTTTTTGCCGTTAATAAATCTGCTTTAGAAATTGACGATTACGGTATTCACGGAAAAAAGTTATTCGGTAAAGCTTTCTCGATTCCCGTTGAATCACTTCGTCGAGTCAACGAAACTTCTTTTAGCGGTATTGTTTTCACTAACAGCATTGGCAAAAAGCATACTGTTCGATTTTTAAAAAACAGAACAGAGTTATGTACATATATGTTAAACAAAAACATTGAGGTTTTCAATACAGTTGTTTTGGTCGAAAACGCATTCACGCAAAGTATCATACACAAAAAAATGCTCAACAAATTTAAACTGTTTGGAAAAATATCTCTTATGTTCTCAACAGTTTTCGGTGTAATTTCCGGCTTTTTGTATGCTTCAAACGATAATTGGTTTGTTGATACATATACACTTTATATGTATGGTTATCCCATAGATTACCCCTTTATGAATGACTACTATGAGCCATTTGAATTGCCCACCACCTGGATTGCTATATTATTTCTTATACTATGTATAGTTGCTGTTATACTTTACAACATGATTAAAGATTGCACCTTAACTGTAAACGATAAATTTATAACAGGCAGAACACTTTTTGGCAAAGCAGTAACATTTCCATTAGATAATGTATCTTCCGTCAGTGCTAAAAAAACTTTTAATTGCATTAAAATTGTTTCAAATGGTAAAAGCAAAAGTTTTTTAGCGTTGGAGAATTATCTTGATTTACACAGAGCAATCAGCGAAAAAATAAATGCACCTAAGATACAGCCTATTGTTTTACAGGCACCCGTAATTCAGTCAACAGAAAATACACAGAAAAATGAGTCCGGCAATACGATAAAAGAGCTGAGGGAATACAAAGAATTGCTTGAACAAGGCATAATCTCCGAAGAAGAATTCGCAGCAAAGAAAAAACAGATTTTAGGAATATAACGAGGGCTTAAAAATGGAATTAATTATACCGATACTTATTGCAATACCGCTTGGTCTTATCCCGGCATACATAGCCAAGAATAAAGGGCATAGCTTTGGCTTGTGGTGGTTTTACGGTTGGGCGCTGTTCATAGTTGCTATCATTCACGTTCAATTTATTGAGGATTATAATGTGCAAATATCAAAAAGCACACAACCGACCTATGCGCCTGTTCAGCCGCAGCAGCCAATAATATATCCAAGCAGCACACCTAATGTAACAAATAATACAAACCAGAATAATATCGAAGAATTAAAAGGCTTAAAAGAACTCCTTGACAGCGGAATCATTACACAAGAAGAATTTGACATCAAGAAAAAGCAGTTATTAAATTTATAAAAGAAGAGGTATGAACTTTCAAATGATTGTTCATACCTCTCAACTTTTGTATTTTCCACTAAAAGATAATCCGCAACAACACTCTTGTTATTTTAAATAAACCGTGATATAATTTATAACAATATATTCAAATTCTGATTCAGGAAGTGATAAGCAATGTTAACAGATATTGAAATTGCTCAGGCGGCGAAGATGCAGCCGATAACCGAAATTGCCGATGCGGCAGGCATATCCCGTGATTACCTTGAGCCCTACGGCAAGTACAAGGCAAAGCTCGATTTTACCGCTATCCCCGATTCTGTAGACAAAAAGGGTAAGCTCGTACTCGTTACCGCTATTACCCCCACACCCGCAGGCGAAGGCAAGACAACGACCACAATCGGCCTTGCCGACGGTATGAAGAGAATAGGCAAAAACGTCATGGTTGCGCTGCGTGAGCCCTCACTCGGCCCCGTTTTCGGTGTCAAGGGCGGCGCTGCAGGCGGCGGCTACGCTCAGGTTGTACCGATGGAGGACATCAACCTGCATTTCACAGGTGACTTCCACGCAATCGGTGCGGCAAACAATCTGCTTGCCGCTATGCTTGACAACCACATCTACCAGGGCAACAGCCTTAACATCGACCCGAGAAGAATTACCTGGAAACGCTGTGTTGATATGAACGACAGACAGCTCCGTTTTGTTACGGACGGTCTGGGCGGCAGAGTAAACGGTGTCCCCCGTGAGGATGGCTACGACATCACTGTTGCTTCCGAGATTATGGCTGTGCTCTGCCTTGCAACCTCAATGACAGACCTTAAGGAGCGCCTTTCCCGAATCATCGTCGGCTACACCTACGACGAAAAGCCCGTAACTGCAGGTGAACTCAAGGCTGCAGGCGCAATGGCAGCCCTTCTCAAGGACGCTATCAAGCCCAACCTTGTACAGACTCTTGAGGGCACTCCTGCACTTGTTCACGGCGGTCCTTTCGCAAACATTGCACACGGCTGCAACTCCGTTACCGCTACAAAGCTCGCACTTCGCCTTGGCGATTACGCTATCACAGAGGCAGGCTTCGGAGCTGACCTCGGCGCAGAAAAGTTCCTCGATATCAAGTGCCGCTACGCAGGTCTTACACCCAGCGCAGTTGTTATCGTGGCAACAATCCGTGCGCTTAAAATGCACGGCGGTGTTCCCAAAACAGAGCTCAACGGCGAAAACCTTGAAGCACTTGAAAAGGGTATCCCGAATCTTCTCCGCCACGTTTCAAACATCAAAAACGTTTATAAGCTCCCGAGCGTTGTTGCAGTCAACCGCTTCCCGACCGATACGGATGCCGAAATCGACCTAGTTATCAAAAAGTGCAAGGAGCTCGGCGTAAACGTTGTGCTTTCAACAGTATGGGCTGAAGGCGGCAAGGGCGGCGAAGAGCTTGCAAAGGAGGTTGTACGCCTTTGCGAAGAGCCCAACGATTTCACCTTCTCCTACGACCTTGACTGCTCAATCGAAGAAAAGATTGAAGCAATTGTCAAAAAGGTATACGGCGGCGACGGCGTAAGCATTCTCCCTGCCGCCAAGAAACAGATTGACTCTCTCACCGCACTCGGCTATTCCAATCTGCCGATTTGCGTTGCCAAGACACAGTACAGCTTCTCCGACGACCCGACAAAGCTCGGCGCACCCGAAGGCTTCAAGGTCACAATCAAGAACGTCAAAATCTCCGCAGGCGCAGGCTTCATAGTCGTTCTCACAGGCGATATTATGACTATGCCCGGTCTGCCGAAGGTACCCGCCGCAGAAAGAATCGACGTAGACGAAAACGGCAAAATAACAGGTCTTTTCTGATAATTCAATAATCATCAAATAAACAGAGAGCAGTCAGCACGACCGCTCTCTGTTTCACTTTTGCGGTATCATTACACCGCACCGATTATTCTACAACCGGATAGTTATCTCATATTCTGCTCGTAGGACTCGATCATCTTCTTGACCATCTGACCGCCGACTGAACCTGCTTCACGGGAAGTGAGGTCGCCGTTGTAGCCCTGCTTGAGGTTTACGCCGACTTCGTTTGCTGCTTCCATCTTAAATCTGTTAAGCGCTTCACGTGCCTCGGGTACTACGCTCTTGTTGCTGCTCTTAGACATTTCAAATTACACTCCTTTGCTAAAACTTTTCGTTTGTGTTTGCTCTATTATTATTGATGTGTAATTTTAATTTATTATTGTTAAGTTTTGTTAAGAAAATTGAAAAAAGACCGTCTGTCGTTCGACAGACGGTCTGCATTTTTAAGGATTAGCCTTTGATAAGGTCGATAAAGCCTCTGGGGCCGACAACTGCGTGAACGATGTCGTTTGCGCCCTTGAGAACGAAATTGAGAGCCTTGTCAAAGAAGCCGGGCTCTTCCTCTGCGGAGTAAACGCCGATTTCTACAAGCAGATCATTAACTGCTGCAAAATAGGGGTCATCAACCTCGGGGTCACAGATGGGGTTAGCTGCTGCCTTGTCTGCTGCATCGAGAACTGCCTGCTGGTCAGCTGTGAGCTCGTAGCCTGTTTCTGCGCAGTATCTTTCAAGGTCGGGAAGGTTGTATCTCTGATAATCTCTGAGATTTCTTGCGCCGTTGAACTGTGGGAAGTAGAAATCATCTTCCTTGGGGTTGTCACAGTCTTCAACTGTCTTTACGTGACCTGTTGCAAGCTCAAGAGCAAGTGCGATAGCAACGTTGTTGTACTCAAGCTCGTGCTTCTGCTTATAGAAGAACCATGAAGACTCCTTGCGGTATGTAGTGGAAATATCGATTGAGCCGTCGGGAGAAAGCTCTCTGCCCTTTGTGTTCTCAAACTCTGCGCCGGGAGCAACAAAGGATGTACCGGGAGCAGTTGAATCGATGTTGATGATTTCATCGGAGTTGGTTGTGGGTGCACTCTTCATAAAGCCGAAAGCGGTATAATCGCTTGTGATTGCACCGAAGGGAAGACCGTAGCCGGAGATGAAGGAGAAGGTTACGCCTTCTTTTTCAAGAGCGGACATAGTCTTGTCAAGCTTTTTCTTTGCAGCCTGGAAGCTGTCTGCCTCTGCCTTTACAACTTTGGACTTGATGAGGTGCTTGACACCGTCATATCTGTCGGTGGGGATAAGGTTGCAAAGAGAAGGTGTTGCACAGAGAAGCTCTGTTGCAATGCCCTGAAGAGCCATATCGATAAAGCCACGGAGAATGGGCTTGGGGAAGATACGCAGAACGATGTTGATAAGGTAGCCCCAAGGCTCGCCGATGAGGTTGCCGATGATGCCGTTGTAGAAGAGGTCTGCGGAATTGTCGCAGAATTCGCCTGCAAGCATATCTGCTACAACGTCACTGCCGTCCCATGCGCCGACGATACTGACAACACGGCGGATGTGGTTTTGGGCAACTGTGGGATATGCATCCATATAAGCGGTGACAACGGAAGCGCCCATGCTCATGGGAACAAGAACGATATCCTTTGCGCCGACCTTGTTTTCTGCAAGGATTGTTTCAACGAACTCGTGCATTGCTGCTACGTTCTTTGAGGTATAGGAGAAGGCATTGAAATTGAAAACATAGAGATAATCTTCAAAATTCTCGCCGAACTTCTCACGTGCGATATACTCACAGGGAATTGAGGAGTAGAAGCGGTTCTTTGCTTCGCTCTCAACTCTGCCGTCTTCAAGAGTTGCATAGGGGAACTCGGAAACGGGCATAGCGTATCTGGGAGTAACTACTCTCGGGTCGCCGTTGCCGTCTTCATTGACGATGTTGAAGTGGAAAAGGTCTCTGACAATTTTGTCAACCTTGTTCTGGTCAATGATGTTTACGCCGAGTACGGCAGAAGTGAGAAGCTCAAGGACAGCAGCAACAATATTAAGGATTGTGCCTGTGTCGGAGAAAACTTCGTCAAAGCTGTTGAAAAGGTTCCATCTGGACAGATACTTGCCCTCTGCAATAAGGGGAGCATAGTTTTCATAGTCCTGAAGTGTGCCCTTTTCAAAAGCACCTTCCTGTGTGTAGCTCTCATCGAAAAGATAAGAGTAGCTCTGGCCGATACCTGTTACGAAAACAACAAGGCTGTTTTCACCCTCGGCAAATGCGCTTTCGAGGGAGTTGGCTGTTGTGACCTCGGGCTGCTTTGCAGTTTGAGCAAATGTGGGCACAAGAACCACGGGTACGACCATGGCAATTGAAAGAATAATTGCTATAAGTTTTTTCATGGTAATCCTCCTGTTCGGGTTTGTTTACAGTTTAATATAATAGCACTTATTTTCTTTATTTTAAATACATTTTTCAATTTTTCGCCTTTTGTACAAAAACAGGGCTCGTTTTATATCTATTTTGACCATAGCCTACCTTGCCGTTTTGTATTTACTTTTATATATGATAATGCTAATATATAATTATCTATATATTTTCCGCTTTCGCAATATATTGCAGCGGAAGGAAAGAGGTAACATTTATGAAAAAAACAATTACCGCCATTATTGCAGTTTTACTGTGCCTGTGCATTATTATGCCCACAGCGGCCTTTGCACAGAGCACAAACGAAGTAAGCTACAACTCCGTTGAAGAGTATGTTGCTCTTGCAAACGAAGAAACCGTTGACGAATCTTTGCAGACAAAAATCTTTTTTGCAAAGCTTCTCAACAAAATCAGCAACTTCTTCATCAACAGCGTTTTAGCAAATGTGCTCAACGCTATCATCCCCGATTCCGCAGCAGTTGCTGATTACGAGAAATTTGACATCAACAAGTACGACAACTTCTACGCAGGTATGGATAAGTTCATTGACGAGCCTCAGGGCGACAAGGTCTGGAGCCTCGGCTACGGCAAGGCTTCCGTGCTTCCTGCCGATTTCGGCACAAAGAAATACGCCAAGGGCGCATACATCCCCTACATCTTCGGCAACAGTATGTACAAGGACGAAGACGGCATTGAAGAAGACCTTATGGTAAGAACAGTTGTTATGGACGACGGCTCCGGCAGAGGCAAGGTTGTTTTCATTGCTCTTGATGCAATGGGCTTTGCAAACGCAGACGTAAGGCTTGTGCGTGAAGGTCTTAAGGAAATTGCCAAGAAGCACAATATTGTCAGCATCAACGTTTCCTGCACACACATTCACACAGGTATTGACTCACAGGGTGTATGGACAGACCCCATCGGCTGTATCATCAACAACATTTTCAGCAAAAACGTAAGATACGGTGTTGAGCGTTCCTTTATCGATGCAGTTGTAAAGGGCTCAAAGAAGGCCGTTGAAGAAGCTCTTGCAGAAATGACTCAGGGTAAGCTCTACTACTCCAAGACAGACGTTGAGGACTATGTATTTGACAGAACGGCTCCCATCGCACTTGACCCCTATCTCTACAAGCTCGAGTTCGTTCCCTTTGCTGAAAACGCAACACCCACAATCATTGCTACATACGGCTGCCATCCCGAGTCCGCAAGCTATGACTGGGCAAGTGCAGACCCCGAAAAGACACTTTCCTTCGATACAAAGTTTTCACCTGACTTTATCTGGCACGCAGAAAAGGTTATCAACGCTGCAGGCTACAACTTCATCTTCATTCAGGGTAACGTTTCAACCGTTACTTCCGGCAGAGGTCTTACAGGCGACGGTATCGACGACTTCCCCGGCAATGCTCACTACACAGCAGTCCGCTACGGCTACGAAATCGGTTACATCATCCTCGGTATGAGCATGACTACAGAAGAAAGAATTGCTCTCAACGAAGCAACAGGCGACAGACTTGACGTTGCTATTTACGCAAATCAGCCTGATTACCCTGATTACACAATATGGTACGAAGGCCGTGAAACAGTTGAGGCTGTTGAAGTAAAGCCCGTGCTCAATATCAAGCACAAGCAGTTCACAGTCAGAATTGACAACAACATCATCACTCTCCTCGGTAAGACTTCCGTTGCAGACAACTTTGTTCTCAAGGACGATATGGGCAGACACTACACGGTTTCCGAAGTAGGCTACCTTGAAATCGGCGAGAATATGAAGGTATATATGAGCCCCGGCGAAACCTTCGGCGAGCTCTTCCTCGGCGGCAGCGGTGCTCAAGGCTTCGAGCTCAAGCCCATCAGAGAGTACACAGGCGAAGATATCATCGTTATGGACCTTATGAATGACGCAGCAGGCTATGTTGCAAACCCGGCAAACTATGTTCTTGCCGGCCTTCAGTACAACGAATTTTCAGGCGAATTTGACAGCGACACATGGTGCCTTATCTCCTACGGTAAGGGCGCAGCACCCGCATTCATCGGCAGCTTCTACGAAATTTACGACAGTGTAAGATAAGACTTCATAAAGGAGAATAATGGTATGAAAAAAGCGACCAAAAGAGTTATATCCGTTTTACTCGCAATTACCCTTCTTTTCACAGGCTCAACCTTTGCTTCGGCAAACGATGCCGCAGCCGCAGACAACAGCGGTATTATGTTCGTTACAAACATTATTAACGGCCTGCTTAATGCGGTTTTCAAGGGCTTCGGCTCACTCTTCCCCAACGATGCACCCACCGTTGAGGAATACTACGCAGGCGAAAGCGAAAACTTCTACGAAGGTACGGACACCTTCCTTGACGAGCCTGCAGAAAGCGCAAAGTGGAAGCTCGGCTTCGGCAAGGCAAGCATGGTGCCCGAAAACCTTAAAAACGGCTCCAAGCAGTACTACACCGGCGGCTACTTCACCCAGAAAATCAACGGTGTGTACGATGACCAGGGTGCAAACGCCGTTGCAATGACAGACAGCTCGGGCAGAGGCACGGTTGTTATGGTTGCGATTGACGGCATAGGTGTCAACAACGACGATATACGCTCTATCCGTGCAAGGGCTGAGGAAAAGCTCCTTGCAAAAGGCGTATTCAACGACATTGTTGCAATCAACATAAACGCAACACACTGCCACACTGTTATTGATACACAGGGCTTCGGCCTTGAGCTTATCGGCAAGGTATTCCAGAATCTTTTCTCCTTCCTTCCCTTTATTGAAAAGACAAGAAGCATCAACCCCGAATTCCACGCACTTATGATTGAAGGCGCATCCGACGCAATTGTTCAGGCTTATATGAATATGGAGCCCGGTGAGCTTTACTACTTTGAAACCGTCGGCATAGGCAGAAGCGAGAAAAACGGCACCTATCCCGACGACGAATACGGCTACCTTGTCAACAAGCGCTACAACACCGAAGCATACCAGAACTTTATCGCCTGCTTCAAGTTTGTGCCCGATAATGCTGACTCCGCTCCCACCGTGCTTGCAAACGTAGGCGGTCACCCCACAACTATTTCGAGAGAAACGAAGCTTCTCTCCGCAGACTATCCGCACTACACGGAAGTAAAAATTAACGATGCAGGTATGAACTTTATGTTCATTCAGGGTGCACAGTCACCGATTTCAGTCAACGACGGTGCTGTAGAAACCAAGGAAGTAATTGACCGTGTAAATGCAGAAATCGCCGCTGACCCCGCATCGGAGGATTACAGACGCCCCAAAACCCTCGGCTATGAATTTGCAAGACTTATTCTCGAGGCAGAGAAAAACGCAGTTAAGGTTGAGCCCGTCATCAACGTAAAGATGGCAGAGGTCACCGTGCCGCTTGAATACGGTCTGCTTGAGCTTGGAGTAGCGGCTGATATGCTCGGCACAACAATCGTGCGTGATGCTTCCGCCCCTGCAAAGTTCTCCGTAATCAGCGAGGTCGGCTACCTTGAAATCGGTACAGACATCGTTATGCTCACAGTTCCCGGCGAGCTTGTCCCCGAGCTTGTTTACGGCAACGTTGTTGACAAGACTCAGGCCTACCTCGGCACAGACTGGGAGCTTGACTGCACAGCTCAGCTTCTTGACGAGGACAAGACAGTTCTTGTAATGGGTCTTTGTAACGACGCACTCGGCTACATTGTTCCCGACAACGACTACGCTCCCTTTATTGCGGATTCACTCTGGAACACCGATGCAGGCGAAAAGCTCTGGGGTCCTGCTCACAGACACTATGAGGAAATGCTCTCAACAGGCAGTAAGGCAGGCTCCACAATCATCGGCGCACTCAACAAGCTTGTCAACGAAGTAAAATAATTAATACAACATCTTTTCAGGGGTGAAAAATAATGGCAAAAAAGCAAGAGCCGGTTTCAAGCTCCCGTGAATCCTTTGAGAAGCTTCGCGCTTTGCAGGAGCAGCAGGCAGAAAAGGCTGCAGCCGAACAGGTGCCTAACCGACGCTACGTCGGCACAAAGGAAACACTCGGCTTTATTATCTGGGATGCGGCACAGAGCTTTAACATCAATATTTATTCCGACCGTTTCATAACCAGTATTGTCGGTGTTGACCTCGGCTTACAGACTCTGGTTAACTCCATCAACAGCGTATGGGATATTATCAATGATATTTTCTTCGGCGCCGTTGTCGATAAGACCCGTACCCGTTGGGGCAAGTTCAGACCCTATCTTCTTTTCCTTGCGGTACCCGGCTGTATACTCACATCGCTTTACTGGCTGATGCCTCATCTTTTCACGGATTCATCTTCAACTGATATAATCAAATTTGTTTTCTATCTTTTTCTCACAGTTGCCCGTGAGGGTGTCGGCACATTCCAGACCATTTCAAGAACAGGTCTTATGTCCACAATTACGCCCCACCCCGTTGACCGTACACGCCTGATTACCCTTGCAAACTTTGCCTCGGGCTTCTTCGGTGAAAAGCTTCCCGAGCAGGCGGTTACAATTCTTATTGACGTACTTCGCAATATGTACATTCAGGATTCGAGCAAGCTTTCCAAGGCTTATACAAACCTCTTTGTCGGTATGGGTGTTTTCACCACCGTGGCTTCAAGCGCAGCCTCCTTCTGGTTCTTCTATAACTCCAAGGAAAGAGTTATGCAGTCGGTCAAGTCGCCGAGCATTATTCAGTCGGTAAAATCCGTTATCAAGAACAAGCCCCTGCTTCTGATTACGCTTTCCGACTTCTTAAGCGGCTTTGCAATCAAGGGCAGAGAGGACGACTACTACACCGACGTTCTTCACTTCTCGTCAATGACGCTCGTTGCAGGTATTCCCGCAGCACCCATCAGCCCCTTGAGCTATTCGTGGGTACCGTGGATGAGAGCACGCTTCTCAAGCCGTCTGCTTTACATACTTGCAAAAGAAATCGGCAATATTCTCTACATCCCCGTCTTCCTCTTCGGCTGTATCGGTATGAAGAAGGACTATTCGGGCGGTATGTACCAGAAAGTGGTTCCTATGGGCTTTGCAATGGCTCTTTGGGAACTCATCTGGACTCTGTTCTTCGGACTCAAATCCGTTATCGGTACGGAAATGTACAACGAAGCAATGGACTACTGCGAATGGAAAAACGGCTACCGCACAGAGGCTATGGCTTCCGTTGCAAAGGGCATAGCCGCAAAGATTTCCTCAAACACAAGTGCAGTTGTAACCACAGCCATGAAGAAGGCTATCGGCTACGAGGCAAACGCTTTCAGAGCAGGTACGGAGCAGACCGATAAGGTCAAGTTCTTCCTGTTTGCAATGTTCACAATCATTCCTGCCGTTACAGGCTCACTCGGCATTATCCCGATGCTCTTCTATGACCTGAACAACGACAAGAAGGAAAAGATGTACGCAGAGCTTCTTGCACGCCGTAACCTTATGTCCGCCGCTGCTTCAACAGGCGACATTGAAACAATGGAGCTTGCCGCAAAATCACAGATTAAGAACTGAGGACTAACCAATGGAAGTAAGATATATCAGACCCGAAGAGGCTGTTGACTACCTGAAGGTTTCCGCCGCTTCGTTTATATGGCAGTTTGATGCCGAGGTTGACAAAGAGGTTGAAGCCCCCGTGCTTGCCGCCTTCAACGGCGGTAAACTCGTTGCAGGCGCAGAAATGTTTAATTTCAAAACCAACTTCTGCGGCAATATACTCAACTCGGTTGTTGTCAGCGGTATATGCTCACAGCCCGAGGAAAGAAGAACGGGCGGAGTAAGAGAGATTTTCAACGAAATCGGCAAAACAGCAATTGAAAACGATTGGAGCTTCGGCTTTCTTCGCCCGTTTTCGATTGCCTGCTACGAAAAATTCGGCTACGCAAACCTCAACCGTATGTTTGCAATAAAAATTCCCTTTGCAAATATGACCCACATCCCACGCAATACGGATGTTGAACTTTACACGGGTGAACAGCTTGAGGAAATATGCGCACTCCACAACAAGTGCGCATTCAACGAAAACCTGCTGACCCTGCGTGAAGACGGCAAGCATTTCTGCGGCAAGCCGCTTGAAGAAGCTGTTTACACTTATATCCGCCGCAACGCTTCGGGCGAAGCAGACGGATATGTGCGATTCAAGGTAAACCGTGATGAACGTATTCTTGTTGTTCAGGAGCTGTTCGTTTTGAGCAAGGATGCTCTTTACGGCTTACTCGGCTTCCTTCGCAATTATGACGGTATAGTCAACCACCTGCGTGTAAGAGGTCAGTATCAGGGCTCGCCGCTTTCATGTATTGCAGACAGAATTGACGGCGTTGTTTATGAGCCCGACGGCGGTGTGGCAGGCAGAATTTACAATATGCAAAAGCTGCTTGAAAACAACGCCTATCCCGAAAAATACGGTAAATTCAGCATTCTCAGCCTTGATGAATTTGAACAGAACAAGGGCATTTTTGAGGTTGAATACGAAAACGGCAAGGCAATCGTCAAACGCCGGGAAAGCGGTGATTACGATATTTCGCTCACACCTCCTGCCGCCGCACGGCTTATCCTTGCAGGAGAAGGACACAACGCACATTCCGCCTCCTTCATTGACGGAGTTGAAATCTGCGGCAATGCCGACGATTTTTTCAGAGCCTTCCCCCACCGTATAACCTGTTTCTACGACAGCTTCTGGTCAACGTAATTTAAAAAACAACCCTATGCCTGTTTCATTTTTACAGAAACAGGCTTTTAAAAAAAGGAGATGATTACCATTAAAGCCTTCAAAAAGATTATAAGTATTACGGCAGCACTGTCTCTGATCGCCTCGTGTTTTACGGTTGCCGCTTCTGCGAAAGAAAACGAGTTTGACGTAACGCAGGCGGTTATCGTAACCGATGAAACACCGAGCATTCAGGAAAGCTACGCAGCCGAAAGGCTGAAACACTATCTCGACAAAATTACAGGCGGAGATATTCAGATTATCACGGAAAGTGATGAAGCTGAATACGAAATCTCCGTAGGCGCAACAAGCCGCTCCGAAAACGATTTTACCGATGCTGCTGACGGCAGCTACACAATAACCTCCACCGAAACAGACGTAATTATTCACGGTGCAGGTAACAAGGGCACGATAAACGGCGTATACGCCTTCCTTGAAAAATACTGCGGCTGCCATTGGTACGAGGCAGAGGTTATCATAATCCCCGAAAACTCCGCACTCACCGTGCCCGTGGGAATTGACGAAGAATACACACCGTTTTTCGAGTATTCCGAAACGGACACAACCAGCGCCCGAGACCCCGAATTTTCCGTTGCAAACGGTCTTACGGGCGGTATTTACAAAGACCTTACCGCCGAGCAGGGCTGTGCGGTTGAATACCTCGGCGGCTCAAGCCACACACTTGTAAACCGCTACTGCAAGCCTTCAATATATTTTGAGGAGCACCCCGAATACTACGCCTTACACGGCGGTACGAGAGTGCCCAATCAGCTTTGCCTGACCAACGAGGATGTAAAGGATATCGTTACAAGCGAAGCACTTGCCTTACTTGAAGAAAAGCACGACCCCGACGCTTCAATACAGATTCTTTCAATAACTCAGGCGGACAACGGCGAATACTGCCAATGCGAAAACTGTGCGGCACTTGACAACGCCAACGGTTCGCAGGCAGGCACAATGCTCACCTTCGTAAACGAAATTGCCGACAGAGTAAAATCCACAGGCAAATACGACAACATTGTTTTCGACACCTTTGCCTACCAGTACACACGCAAGTCACCGACCAATGTTGTCCCCCGTGAGGATGTCATAGTCCGCCTTTGTTCGATTGAGTGCTGCTTCGGCCACACGCTTGACAACCCGAAATGCAAGGAAAACAAAGCCTTTATGCAGGACCTTGAGGACTGGAGCAGGCTTTGCGACAGGCTGTATATATGGAACTACAACCTAAACTGTGACGAGAGCGTAAACATCTACGCAAACTTCGGCACATTGCAGAGAAACACGCAGATTTTCTATGAGCACAACGTAAAAGGAATTTACCAGCAGGGCGTTTTCTATATAGCTGAGTGTGATGCAGAATTCGGCGAAATGAAAAACTATCTGCTTGCAAAGCTTATGCAAGACCCCTACCTTGATTTTGAAACGGAAATGCTCGGCTATGCACAGGCTGTTTACGGTCCCGGCGGAAAGCACATCAAAGAGTTTATAGATATCATTACCGACCACGCCGTAACAAGCACAAAGCACCTGAAGCTCGAAGAGGATTCACGCTTCTCCCTGCCGGGTATGATGCCGTGGGAAGTCAGCCGCTGTGACGAGCTCTGGGAGCTTGCAAAGGCAGAGGCTGAAACCGAAGAACAGCTCAACCGTATTCTTCGCTCGGAGCTTTGCTGGAGATACTGGAAATGCTCAAATATGCGTTCCGAATTTTCAAGACTTCAGCACCCGTACCTTTGGATGAAGGCCAACAAGGATTTGTACAACGATTTCGTTAAATTCGGTATAACCCGTATGGGCGAAAGACCCAACCACGAGCTTTCAAGCAACGATTTAAGACACCTTACACGCAGAATTTACACCTGGATTACTCTTTATGACGAGCCTATCTGGGATGCAATTAACCCCTATGCGGTAAAGTTCTATGAACTGCTTGAAAAATCGTATAACTTCTTCCATCCGCAATTATATTAAAAACAATATATAATATAAATCCCACAGACTGCTTCAAGCATATCTGTGGGATTTGTGTTTTAATTTATTTGTGCTTGGATTTACTTAATTCCGAAAAGTGAGCCTATAGCCTTGAAGAGATTAACAATTGTAAGGAAGGGCATTTCGGAGAAGCCGTTGGGGCCGTAGTTATCAAACAGCCACAGGCTAAGGTTTGTGAAGAAGGTTGAGGGCTCTTCGGGAACCTCAGCCTCTCTTACGCCAATCTTGACGAGGATACCGATAAGTCTGTCTTCAACCTCTTTCTGCTGACCGTCGTAGCAAGCCTTGTTTGCTACGAAAGCTTCTGCTTCGGCAAGTGCTTCTGCAAGCTCCTTTGCATCCTCTTCGCTGAGTGTTGATGTGTCAACAGCCTTTGCTTCGGGGATATAGTGGTTGTTAAGTGAACGGGGGTCTCTTCTGCCGCTGAACTGCGGGAAATCAGCTACGGAGTAAACGTCCTTGATATCGTCTGTTGCAAGAAGTCTTGTTGCAAGTGCGATAATAGCATCGTTTCTTGCTGTCTGCTCGTGACCCTGGCCGTCGAAATAGAAGGTGTGGTCGGGAAGAAGACCTGTTGAAGCGTCAACTACGCCGTCGGGAGAAAGGTGGTTGTGGCTGCGGTCGGAGCAGTTGGGGCTTGTGTTAGCCTGTACGTAATCATCGCCGAGTGTTTCGCCGACGAGTGCACTCTTAACGCCCATAGCTGTTGAGGAAAGGTGGATAACACCGTCTGCATTGTCGTTGTTCCAGGAGTTACCGATAAGGTAGAGCGGTACATCGTAGTCAACAATGTTGTAAACCTCTACGCCCTTGTCAATAAGGGTCTGGATGTTTGCGTGGGCATCAACCTGTGCCTGATAGAAGCGGTCTGTCTGCTCCTTGATTCCGGGCTTGTTTGCAAGAAGAGCCTGGGATGCTGCAGGGTAATCTTCCTTCGGGCAGAGACCCCAGAGGCTTGTGATGTTGGCTGCAATGTCTTCTACGAGACAGTCTGCAACCTTGTGGAGAGCCTTGGTGAGAACCTGGTCGGGAATGATTCTTGCGATAACCTCAATCATTCTTGCCTCTTCCTCGTCCATAAGAGCCTCAAGGAAGCCGTTGTAAAGGAAGTTTGTGTCAAAGAATGCGAAGTCCTTTCTGAAAAGGTCGCCGACGATTGATGAACCGTTGAGAGCAGGAACGATGTAAACAACCTTCTCAAGCTTATCCATAACGTCGGGGTGGTATTCAAGCAGAGCATCTGCAATTGAGCCGCCCATACTGATGGGAACGATGTTTACCTTGTCGTGGCCTGTTTCTTCAAGAACCATCTGAATGAAATCGTAAAGCTCTGCTACGGTGTTGTCAAGGTTGCTGAAGGAGTTGTATGCGAAGTAGTAGAGGTGGTCTTCGCCTGCCTGCTTTGCAAAATCTATAAGGGGAATGTTATCGTAAATCTGCTCTTTTTCGTAGTCGCTGCATTCTGCAACAGATTTGAGATACTTTTCAACCTCGAGGTTACCTGTGTTCTTACCTGTTGTTTCATCACAGAGGTTTACTTCGAATGCATCCATAAGAACGGAACAGAGAGCATCGGAAAGACCGATATCAGCCTGGAAGAAAAGGGTGAGAAGAACAGGGAAAATTGCCTTGAGGACGATTGAGCCGACATTGAGCACTGCGGGGAAGGCGCTTATTCTTTCGCCGTCTGCGTCGAGAAGATAGTCGCCGTTTTTGTCAAGTGCCCAAACGTTGGACTGACCGATACCGGGAACAACAATTGCGGGACAGGTGTCGCAATCGCCCTGGCACTCGGTTTTGACTGTTGCGGATGCACTCATTGAAACCATTGAAAATGCAAGCGCAAAAACAAGTACGAGAGAAATAACTTTTTTCATAACAATACCTCTTTTGCTTTTATTTATTTGCTTTACTTACCGAAAATCATATCGGCAAGCTTTCTCACGGGGGAAAGAATTCTGTCAACGGGGCTGCCGCCGCCGAAGAGTAAGAGTGAGCCCTTGCTCATTGCGTATGTAAGTTTCTCAAGGAACGGGTCAAGCGGAGAGTCCTTTGCGGCATCGATATTCTCGTAGCCGGGTGCGCCAACCCTGTGAAGCGCTGCGATGATTCTTGCTTCCGCAGCCTCAACTCTGGGCTGGTCGGCAACAGTCATTTTAAGAACAGCCTCACACTCTGCAATTGCGGCGTTGAGCTCTGCCTTGTCTTCTTCACTGAGTGTTGACTGGTCAACCCTCTTTGCATCGGGCAGCTTCCAGCGGCGGATGCTCTGTGTGTAGCACGGGCCGTTAAACTGCGGATATTTCTCGGGGTCGGAGTGAACATCTGTTACTTCGCCCAGGAAAATAGCCTTTGCAAGGTTGAGAACAACATCATTATAACCTACCTCGTGGTGCTGGTCAAGGAAAATCCAGGTATTTTCGGGAAGAATTGCAGTTGATGTGTCAACCATATTGTCGGGGGAAACGTGGTTGTGGTCGAGATTGGTGCAATATGTGTTCTTTTCGTAATCAACATCGGCAAGTGTATTCTTGCCTGCTGCGCCCGTTGCGCCGAGTGTGGTCGAAGTAAGGTTTACGATACCGTCGGAATTTATCTTCTCTGCGGAAGCGACAATATTGAAATATGTATACATCTCTTCGCCCAGGTCAAGGTTTGCACCTGCAATTGAGTTGACACGCACACCGTGAGCAACCGCATCGAGAATATTCTGCTTGAGGTTGAGCCTTGCAGTCTGGAAGCTGTCGGTTCTCTCTTTGAGTTCAGGCTTGTCGCTAAGGTATCTTGCGGCAAGTGCCTCATATCTGTAGGAGGGAAGCATAGCCCAGAACTGCGGACAGTTGAGCATAAGCGTATCGAGTATAGCGCTCATTGCGCCCGTGAGAAGGCCGTTTATTGCCGAACGGGGAACAATGTGAAGAAGCGAGTTGATAAGGTAGCCGAGTGTGGGCTTGCCTTCGGACTCAATCATAATCTTTTCAAAAAACTCGTGGTAAAGATATTCGTCCTCAAGACGCCACTCTCTTGCATAGAAATCGGCAACGATATCCGTACCGTCAAGACAGGCAACGGCATTGACAATCTGGTCAAGCTCGCTGTGACCGTACTTTTCAAGGTAAGCGGTAAGGATAGTACCGCCGAGGCTGACGGGAAGGAGAGAAACCTTATCGTGGCCTGTCTGCTCTTTTACCATTTTAATATACTCGGCAAGGTCGTCTGCGGACTTCATCGGGTCACCGACGAGGTTGAAGGTAAAGAAATAAACGTGGTCCTCGCCTATTTCGTCAACGAGTGCCTGCATGGGAACCATTCTGTAGGTCCAGTCAAGGTCTTCGTCGGACATATGCTCAAGCGAATAATTCCAGCGCTTTGTTTTAAGGTTTTCTGCGTGGTTGCCCTCTTCGTCACAGCGCTGATACTTGAAAATATCGGAAACGAGGTTGTACGCAACCTTGTCAACGCCGAGGTTGGACTGCAGCAATATGCTGCCGACAACGCTGAATATTGCTTTTACGATGGCGCCGGTTGAAAGAGCCGCTTCATTGAGAATAAGAAGCGTGGAGCCGATGTGGCTGCCGTTATACATAACGGGCTCGTCCTTTTCATCGTAAAGGTATGTGGGCGAATGGTTGATGCCGGGAAGAACAATTACGGGCGAATGCTCGCACTTGCCACGGCAGTCAGTTTCAAGTGTCGAGGCGTTAACGCCTGCCGCACCGACAGAAGCCAGCATAGCTGCACAAATCATAAATGCAATCACTCTTTTTAATGTTATTTTCATATAAAACAAGCCTCCTGAGCTTTACTTTTCGCCTGTGATAATTTCTTTATCAATCTTGCCGATAAAGAGGTTATCTTCTGCGGTCAATGCAGCTTCATCGGGGTTTTCAAGAATGATACCGTAGCTCGGGGAGTCTGTTTCTTCAGGTGAAATAAACACATTATTTCTGACTTTAAGGTCATATACCATAGGTCTGAAGAAGATGTATCCCCTGCTCTTTCCGTCCCTGCCCGACGGGCCGTCGAAAATGTTGTTTTCGATAAGTATATTATTGTGGTCAATATCACCGTGGTGTCCTACGCCGGGGAAGCCGTTACACTTAAAGATATTGTTTCTTATAACAATGTTACGGCAGACGGTGTCATCGTACTTGAAATCAATCAGCTTACCATCGCAGTTGTAAACGGGGCCGTAGGAGCCGTCACGTGACATATCAAGCTGGATCTGTTCGTTGAAAAGGCCGTCGTTGCACGCAGTGTAGCTCGGTCCGTCAAAAATGCAGTTCTGAACGGTGGCGTTTTCCGTGCCGTTGATTTCAATGCAATGCCAATGTGCACAGTGAATAAAGCGGCAATTCTCTATCGTGATATTTTTACAATGAACGGTATTTACAAGCGTTATCCATTCGGTGATATTTGCGTTTCCGTCAAATGTACCGCCCGAAATCACAACATCGTGTGTGCCGTCATATTCTCCCCATTCAGGCTCAGAATAGGAAGCAAGCAAATATCTTGTCCAGGGCTTGCTTTTGTCATCTCTGAGAACGGTTGCCTTGTCTGAAAATTTAAGGTGCTGGTTTGAGTAGAATATAAGCGCAGCCGAAACAAGATATGTTCCGTCGGGGAAATAGACCGTTCCGCCGTCTTTCACCTCGTCGATACAAGCCTGCAAAGCTTTTGTATCGTCGTGAACACCGTCGGCATATACGCCCTTATCCTTTAATACATTTATAAATTTCATCCTGCTTTCACTCCTAAATCAGTTCGGATGTATGCGGTACTTTGGAAATTCTCGGTGCCGCACCTGTGAGGTGTGAAATATCACGGTATCCGGGGATTGAGCTGTCGCTGAAAAGGCCTTCGGGAATCTGCGAAGTCCAGCCTGCCTCGTCAAACTCGGGTGAGTCAATGCCGAATGAGTAAAGAACAATGGCGGCAAGGTCTCTTATATTCATTTTTTCAAGCCGGATATGATTTACACCCTTGCCTGCTGCGGCAAAGGTGACGTACTTTTCGCCGTCAGTCCAGCCGCCGTGGCCGCCGCCCTGACCGTTGCCGGGGTTTGTACCGCCGTGGTCAGCTATGACAATAAACAGGGTTTCATCAATTATGCCTGCAGCTTTTGCCGCACGGTAAACATCGTTTACAAGCACATCGACCTCGCTGATGCGTTTGAGGTGCTCGGGTGTACCGTAGCCGTGCTTGTGGCCTGCACCGTCCACGCTGTCGAACTGAACAAACAGGAAATCGGGCTTTTTCGCTTTGATGTAGTCGCAGATAATCGGTGCGAGTTCATCATCATTGGCCGTGTCGTGAGAAACGCCGAGGTTATCCTCAACTATGCCGTAAGTAATCGGATTCCAGTCGCAGTATGAGCCAAGCTCGGCCTCGGGATAAACCGACTTTATTCCGCGGAAGAGAGAGGGATACGGCGAATCGACTGGATAGGGTGTCGAGCTTACAATTCCGTTTGTGAGCTTATGTACCTCAGGGCCGACACCCAAAAGCATTGAGCCCCAGCACTCGGCGCTGATTGACGGGTTTGAAGCAAGTGCATCATAGGTTACCGCACCGTTTGCAAAAATCGAATCGAAATACGGTGTGTCGGCATCCCTGACAAAAGAGCCGGCGCCGTCAATTCCGAGAACGATTACGTGAGAATATTTTCTGCCCATACCATTCCTCCATCCTATTTATATCTTTATTATTTTTACATTATAATATAATAAACTGCACAATTCAATAACATTTTGTTAAAAATTTTTGTGAAAATTGAAAAAGCAGCATACACAAAAGCATTGCGTATGCTGCATAAATTTTGCATAAAATTTTATTTTGACTTTCTTAAAGCATTTTCAAAGTCAAGCTCAAGGCTGTGAGCAGGTGTATTGATTATAAGTGTTTTATCTTTACGTTTTGCTTTGCAGAAAACACTGTCGTAGCGGTCAAACATCGTTTGAGCAGCTTTTCCGTCAACGGTAAACTCCCCGTTATACGACACAAAAATTTCTCCGCAGTTTGTTTTGTAACTGACACAGCCATTATCAGATGTAAAGGTGTTGCGCTTTACTCTATCTTTGAACTGCTCAAAGCTTTCCGTGTCCGAATCCGAAAGCTCAGTGACGTAGCAATGGTATTCTCCGCCCTTACGGCACAGGTCAAAACCGTTTTCGAGGCTTAATTTCTCCGGCAAGACCCTGCCCTTGAGCAGGCCCTTTGCCGAGTCGGGGTTATATGGCTTGTACTCCAAATTTCCGTCCGAAATCAAGGCAACAAAAACACCGTTTTTGCGTGCAAAAGCCCTGTTGCCGTCAAGCTCAAATTCATCGTATAAATCACGGGGCATATAGGCGTGTGTAATATCGCACACGGCACTTTCGCCAAGGCGTTTTTTCTGCGGCAACTTATAAACCGTTACGTTGACGTTTTCGTGCTGTACGCTCATCGGCCGTCTGCCGTTGCCTATCCAGTAGCCCGGCGAAGCACCGTACTTTCCGCTGCCGCTGCCTGCAGGGTGAGTGGTGAAAAGCGTGAGCGCTTCGGCGATATTCGCAGTCCACACATTGTCCTGCGCACCGCATACACCGACAGCCTTACACACATCGGTTGACAGCGAATAATGAGCATTGCGGTATGTGTAAACATTGCCTCTGCCAAGTGCTATTCCGTGGGGCATAATACTGTACATTGCGGCAAATTTTTCCCAGTTGATACACTTAAATATTGTAAGGTTTAAAAACCTGAAATAGCTTAAAAATTTGTTTGTATATAGGTTGTTTTTCTTAAGGTATTCAAGTGTATTTTTTATAACCTGCGGATTTGTAAAGGTTTCGGCACCCGTCTGCGCCATAATGCAGGAATCACTCTGTCCGACAAGGTTTTCGCTGATCATATCGTCAGGCGAAAGACCGCAGCTCATTTTTGAAACGAACGCTTCCTCTGACAAGGTAATATCCTTTACAGCCTTCGGCAGAGTGTAAAGTCCTTTTTCAATCACATCCGTAAAGCAAAGGACTATGTGGTTAGGCTTTTTGGCAAGCGAAACCTCAATAAGTTTCTTTTCCGACTCGGGAATATCGGGGTCAGAAAGCAGTTTTTCCGCCGCTTCTTTGCCCCAAAGAACATTCATTGCACTCTGAACGCTGTTACCGATACAGTTTGCCGCCTTGTTGTTGCCGTACATTCTTGAGCTTGCCGCAACAAAGCGGTTGTTGACAGAATTCAGTGCAACATCCAGCCACAGAATATCCATAACTATTTTCATTTGCTCAATCGCTTTTTCGTCCTTTGAATAAGCGATGAAATTAGCCATAGGCGCAATATCCTCGGCAAGATAGTTGTTGCTTAAGTATTCGGAAAAGCCGTAGTCAAAGCGCTGCTGCATCCAGATACGAATTTTGCTCAATGCTTTTTTTCTGTGCTCTTCGCCTGATTTACCGTCGTTTGTGAAAACCTCATTCTGCCACTCCTGGCCTGCAAGATACTCGCTGACAGCAAAGAGAAGCTGATGGTTTTCCGACCAGTAGCACATACTGTCATCGCCCGGCTCATCCATTGAATACTTGAAATTCAGAAAAGTATTTTTTATAAGAGCTTTACATTCGGGATTGAGTTCATTATGACAATCCTTATAAATCTTAAAGAGCAGCTGTGCACGGAAATCCGCACAGTCAAAGCGACAGTTCATATATTCCGCCTGCTTCAAAAGCAGGGAATATGTTTCCTCCTCGCTGAAGGAAGGCTCGCTCTGCTTACCGCCGAGGAAAAGGTATAAATCCTCAAAGCTCTTGCCGTTTATATTCAGCGAATACTTTTCACGCTGGGCATCATCGGGCAAATCGGGCAACGGCTTAATCCGAAGCAGATGCACGAGTTCAGCCGCAGTCAACAGCACAAAAAACACTGCAATGGCAATTAACACATACAAAACCGTCATAGGCTTATGCCATCCTCTCAAGAGCTTCGAGGGTTACCTCGTAGCGTGTGGGGTTGCCCGAAAGAAAACTCTCCATTTCTTCCATCATATAATAAGCCATACGCTGCGGCTCCTTGCCCGTACTGCCTGCGATATGGGGTGTAAGTATTGCATTGGGCACCCAGAAAAGCGGGTTTATATAGGGGAACATCTCTTTTTTCAGCACGTCGGCAACAAAGGTTCTTGACGGATGAAGAAGGAGTGAGAGTGCCAGCGAATATTCCGCAACCTGTGCACCTCTGCCCGTGTTGATAAATGTCGAACGTTTTTTCATCCTTTTGAAAAGCTTGTAGTTGAAAACGTTTTCAAGCTCGGGCTTGTTGGCAAGGTGGTTGCTGATTACGTCACACTCGCTGAAAAGCGTTTCCATATCAACAAGGGTAACACCGAGTTCTTTTGCTGTTTCTTCGGAAACAAACGGGTCACAGGCATAAACCTCAACATCGAGTGCCTTAAGCCTTTCGGCAACCATTTTTCCGATTGCGCCAAGACCCACAAGACCGACCTTGCAGCCGAAGCAGCCCGTGGAAGACTGGGCAAAGGCAAGCGAGCGAACAGGCAGGATGCGGTAATATTTAGCCGCCTGGAAATAGCCCTTTGCCGCAAGGGTAATCTGTGCAAAGGTGTATTCCGCAACAGGTACGGCATTTGCCGCAAAGGCAGAGTAAACCTTTATTCCGCTTTCAAGAAACGGCCGTGCAAAATACTGCACCGTGCCTGCGGAATAAAAAACAGCCTTGAGGTCGGGCATATACTCGGCAATTTCCTCTTTTGTGAACTGCGGCATACCCCAGGTTGCAAAAGCAATTTCACAACCTTTGAGAAAATCCTTATACTCCGCTATGTTGCTCTGACTGATTCTCGGCGAAAGCTCGCCGTATTCGCCTAATTTTTTAAGCACCTCGGGTGTATAAACCTTGGAAAACTGCAGTTGATTGCTGCCGAAAAGCGCAATTTTCATTTTGCCTCGCCCACCTTTTTCTTAAGTCTTTTCATATCTTTAATCATACACGACGGGAATCCGAAATAGCCGCAGAGATATGTATATTCCAGAAGTATGTTGCCGTCAAAGCCCGACTGCTTTATTTTGTCGAGCAGGGTGTCAATATACTTCGGGTTGAATTTCGGGAACTGCTCACGGCTTTGCTCGGAATACGAAATATGCACGGTTTCAATGTACGGCAGGGTGCGCTCAATACGGTCAAGGTCGTATTGCAGGCGTTTATAGCGTGACTGAAAATATGTCCTGAAATTATCACAGCCGACTTCATTGTGAATTTTCAGAAAAGCGTCGGTATTGTTATTAAAGGTGTTGTCGTGACATTCGGGGCAGACAATAAGCCCGTAGTCTTTCGCTGTCGTACAGATGCTTTTCGTGTCCTCAACTATTGTTTTGTAGGTTGCTTCATCGGTCTTTTCGCTGTCAGCCTTACCCAGCCACACTCGGACACTGCGTGCACCCATAACGCTTGCAATTTCACAGATTTTCTTCCATTCATCGGCGTTTTTACAGCCGACACGGTAATAGCTGGCATAGGAATTTATGCGTATGCCTACCTTGTCGCAAAGCTCCTTTGCACGCCTTGCATCCGCAACGCTTCTGACGTGGATATCTCCGCCCCACTCAATGCAGTCAGCTTCCGCTTCACGGGCTATATTAACGATTTTTTCCAAATCCTTTATCTGTCGGAAGGATGTGGTAGTAAAACCGAAATCCATAATAATCACCAACCTTGAATTTCAGTTTAGCATATCAGCGGCCAAAACTCAACAGAAAATTGAGTGTTGTTATATTGCGGAATATGTGTTATGATTGTTTTATAAATCCGATATAGAAATATAAGGGAGCTGAAGCAGTGGCAAGATTCAATTTAAAAGAAAAATACAATGAAATGAAAAACAACCCCGACGTCGCCTTTAAGGAACAGGTCGGCTACGTTTCGGGCGTGTTCGGCAACTGTATGGGTCAGGACTCGGTCAGTACATATACCGACCAGTTTATGCGTGACTATATGGGTCTTAAGTCTCACCACCTTCTCGCTATGAACTCTGTCACGACGGGCATTAACATTATCATTGCCCCGATTGTAGGCGCATTGCTGGACAATAACCACTCAACCACGGGTAACGCAAGGCGGTTTATGACGGCTTCCGCCATTCCGTTCACGCTTTCCTCAATTCTCCTTTTCGTTGTTCCGTCGTCCTCAATCACCTTCAACGTTGTGTGGAGCTTTCTGCTTTTCCTGCTTTTCAATATTGCGGACACATTCTTTGATGTTGCGCTGTCAACGCTTTCCGTGCGTATGACACCCAACGCAAAATCCCGAAAGAATTTCTACACCGTGGCACAGCTCGCCTCAACACTCGGCTCAATGCTACCCGGCGGTATGGTGCCAATCATAATTGAGCTTCAGGGCAACGACTACGCCAAGGAAAAGTGGGCATTCTTCACCGTTGCACTCATTTTCGGCATACTCGGCCTTTTCACTATGCTCGTGCCGTGCTTCACGCTCAAAGAGCGTAATATCGTTCTGCCGCCACGGGAAAAAGAAAAGAAAATCAAAATCGACTACAAGCTCATCCTTCTCAACAGACCGCTTCTCCTGCTTTGCTTAAGCCAGGTTATCGAGTCCGTAAGACAGGTGTGCTACAACTCTCTCCCCTACTTCTACAAGCACACCCTTAACCGCTACGATATGAAAACCTATGTTGAAATAGGCAGCTCCGCACTCTCCTACGGCGGTCTGCTTTCCGTCCCGTTTGTCGGTAAAAAGCGCTCATCAAGAGATATTGTCGTGTGGGGCTACCTGCACACAGGTATATGCTACCTGATTCTCCTTCTTTTCGGCTACAAGCACCTGTGGCTTGTCGGTATTCTTATCGCACTCGGCGGTATGCCCAATGCCGCAATGAGCGCCGCAAAGCGAATTCTGCTTGCCGACTCAACCGACTATATGGAGTGGAAGAGCTACAAGAAATACGGTGTTGCCCAGCGTAACGAGGGTATGGTTTTCGCCTTCAACACAATGGTTTCCCGTATTGCCGCGCTTTGGAAGGAGCTGCTTGTCAACGGCGGTATGGCACTCATCGGCTATCAGAGCGCAGTTTCAATCAACGGCGTTATGACCGAGGCGGTACAAACCCCCGAAACACTCCACGGCATATTCCTGCTCGTTGCAATCCCCGGTATTATAGGCAACCTTGTACCCGGTATTATTATGATGTTCGACAACTTCACGGGCAAGCGCAAGGAAAGAATAATGAGCGAGCTTGAAGAAATCCGGGCCGCAAGCGCAGCAGCAGCGGCAGAAATCCGGACTGTATAATTAAAACCATTCTATGTAAGAAATAAACGGAGGGACTTATTATGAACCCGAAATACCCCAATCTGTTATCACCCGGTAAAATCGGCAAGGTTGAGCTTCGCAACAAAACCGTTATGGCTGCAATGGGCATGAGCCAGAGTGACGGCGGCTTTGTAAACAAGGCGGTGCTCAACCACTACGCAGAAAGAGCCAAGGGCGGAGTAGGTGCAATTATTGTTGAAGTTACCTGCGTTGATTCCCCACTCGGACTCAACACCAAGGGTATGCTCATAATTGATGACGATAAATACATCCCCGGTATGGCACAGCTTGCCGACGTTATTCACCAAGGCGGTTCAAAGGCTTTTCTTCAGCTTTCCCACACGGGCAGAGGTGCAAGAAGAAAAATTATAGGCGACCAACCCGTCGGACCGAGTGCCGTTGCAATGCCATACTCGTATATGATGGGTCTTGCAAACGAAACACCCCGTGCCCTTACAATTAACGAAATAAAGGCGATTGAAGAAAAGTATGCCCAGGCTGCTCTGCGTGCAAAGAAGGCAGGCTTTGACGGCGTTGAAATTCACGCAGTAGGCTACTACCTCGGACAGCAGTTTTTATCCAAAACAGCCAATGTCCGCACGGACGAATACGGCGGCAGCCGTGAAAACAGAATCCGTTTCCACCTGAACATAATAAAGCGAATCCGTGAGCTTTGCGGTGAGGATTTTGCGATAATAGTCAAGCTCTCCGTTATCGAAATGGGCAAGGACGGCGGTATTTCAATGCCCGACGGTCTTTACTACTGCAAAAAGCTTCAGGAAGCAGGCGTCGACGCAATCGAAGTGCTTGCAGGTATTTGGTCAGGCGAGGCAGGCAAAAACCAGAAGCCCGAATCCGCATATTCCGACTGTATGGCGGTAGCCCTCTGCCTTGTTATGAAAATCGGTCTTATGCTGACTACAGGCAAGAAAAAGATTACTCTTATCGGCGGCGGCCGTGCACAAAATCCCGTTGCCTCTGAAAAGGCACTTAAATCAAAGCAGTGCGACCTTATATTTATCGGTCACGGTCTGCTTGCACAGCCTGACCTTGTCAACCTTATAGACGAGGACAGAGAGGACGAAATCCGACCCTGTATCGGCTGCGGTCACTGTGTTGACCACCAGCTTCAGCACGGTGAAAGAGCTATCTGCTCAGGCAATGCCGTGCTTGCAAGAGGCGACAATGATTACACGGTAACCCCTGCCCTGACAAAGAAAAAGGTTGTCGTTATCGGTGCAGGTGTTGCAGGTGTTGAGGCAGCAAGAATTGCAGCAATGAGAGGACACACGGTTGACCTTTATGAAGCGGCAAACGAGGTAGGCGGTCAGATGAATCTCGCCTGCAAACCGCCGTTCAAGCAGCATCTCGGTCTGATGAAGCCATATCTTGAAAGACAGCTTGAGCTTCATGGTGTAAACGTTCACCTTGGCAGAAAATTAGCCAAGGAAGCTGTGCTTGCAATGAACGCAGATGCGGTTGTCTGCGCAACAGGCGTCACACCCGTTTCACTTAAAATTGAGGGCGCTGACAGAGCTGTCAATGCGGTTGATATCCTCAACGGCAAGGAAAGCGGAAAGAACACAGTCGTAATCGGCGGCGGCTCAATAGGCTGTGAAACGGCAGAATACCTCGCAAAGCAGGGCAAGAAGGTAACAATCATCGAAATGACGGATACCCTTGCAGGCAACACAGGCAAAACCGACCAGACAATTCTTCTCGGTCACCTAAAGGGTCACGGCGTAAAGCTGCTCACCGAATCGAAGGTTGAGAAAATCACCGCAACGGATGTTGTTTACAAAACCAAGGACGGCAAGACAAACTCCGTCAAAGCCGACACGGTTGTTTTTGCAGTCGGCGGCAGACCCGAAACAACGCTTTACGAGTCACTTAAAGACGAAATAAAAGAAATCTACAATATCGGCGATTCCAACGGCGGCGGAATTATTCCCAACGCTGTTTATGAGGGATACACCGTCGGTAACCTGATTTAAACCAAACATAATAATTTTAAAAACACAGTATCAGCGCTGACCGATACTGTGTTCTTCATTTGTCAGATAAATATATTGTAAATAACAGATATGTAATGGAATATTATGCCCAGTATTCTCATAGGCATTGTGAAAATTGCCGGTATCTGAATATCTTTTCCCTTTACGGCAATAACCGGAGCAGCATCCGTACCGAGCCCGAGGTCAGAGAGTGTTTCAAGGACTGTTTGAGCGATTATTTCGTTGCCCTGTGCACTGGGGTGGATTTCGTCATCGGCATAGTTGAGTGCATCGTCACCGAGTGCCGTTGCGACATCGACAACAACAATCTCACCCGGATTTTCTTCGGCAAAGCGTCTTATCTGTGCGTTTATTCTGTCTGCACCCTGCTGATAAGCTTCTCCGATATAGCCTGTCTGGGGGTTGTAAATAGTCTGCATAAGAATAACCGCATCGTCGTTGTGTGAATTGATTATTCTGACTATTTCGCAGAAATTCGTATAAAAACCGTCTGCTATTCTGTCGTATTCGGTATGGTCGTTTTTTACAATTGAATCAAACATCAGCCCAAAAAGGTTACCCAGCAGAAAATCGTTTCCGCCGATTGAAATGCTGATTATATCTGCCTTTTCAAGGTCGCTGATTACGCTTTCTTCCTTAAGTCTGTTAATCAGATTGTTGGTTGTGTGTCCGGGTATTGCGTGGTTGGCATAATCGTAGCCGTTGGTGTCCGCGACAATTTTGCCGTAGCACGCCTCTCTTGAATTGGATATTCCCGAGCCGTAGGCAATTGAATCGCCAAGCACAAGGTAAAACTGTTTTTCATCCTCTGCATATGCAAAAATACTCAAAGCACCGAAAAGGATAACAACAGTCATAATAACCGATATCAGTTTTTTCATAACGCAAACTCCTCTGCTCTTTTTTCTAAAATATATCATCCGATTTTTAAAATGTCAATATTCCCCAACAGAAATAATAGGCGGAATGCATAATAATCTTTTTATAAAAATATAATTCCTTGTTGAAAAAACAAAGAAAGCATTGTATAATGACAATAAAGAATAATGCAAAGAGGTGTCCGCATGAAAGCAAAATTCATAAAAGTCGTTTCATTATTACTTGTTTTCTCACTTATTGTAACCGTTACCGCAGTTGCAACGAGCGGCGATGTTGACCCCGAAATCATTGCCCAAACCCGTCAGACGGCGGTAGAGATTGAAAGCGAAGGCATAGTCCTTCTCAAGAATGAGAACAATTTCCTGCCGCTTGAAAACAAAAAAGTAAACATATTCGGCGCAGGCTCCGTCTGCCCGTTTTTCGGCGGTGCAGGCTCGGGCGCAATCACGACCGATGACCCCGTAACGCTCTATGAGGCATTTGAAGCAGAGGGCATTGAGTATAACTCCGAGCTTCGTGCGCTTTACGAAAAGCACTGCCTTTCAAACGAGCTTCCCAAAACCGACAACACGGTTATCAACAACCTTCTCCAGGTGCTTCTTGCAAAGAACACACTTGAAGAAATGGACCCGAAGCACCTGACGGATGAGCTTCTTAATAACGCAGTTGCTTATTCCGACACGGCAATAATCGTAATCAGCCGCACAAGTGCCGAGGGCACAGACCACACGGTTGAAACGCTCAGCCTTTCCGCAGACGAAACCGCAATGGTTGAAAAGGTAACGGCAGCATTTGAGAATGTCGTTGTGCTTTTCAATATCGGCAACGTTATGGAAATGGGCTGGATTGACGAGTACGAAAGCATTAAGGCAGCAGCTATTGTCTGGATTCCGGGCGAATTCGGTATGACTGCCGTACCGCAGATGTTAAACGGCAAGGTCAACCCTTCGGGCAGACTTACAGACACAATCGCATACAAAATTGACGACCATCCGTCAAGCGTCTGCTTCGGCAGCAACAGCTACAACGGCGGCAAGCATTTCGTAGAATACTACGAGGGCATTTACATAGGCTACCGCTATTTTGAAACCTTTGCAAAGGATAAGGTGCAGTACCCCTTCGGCTACGGTCTTTCGTACACAAGCTTTGAAAAGAAGATAGTTTCAACAGAATTCAACGCTGAAAGCATAACCGTAGAGGTTAACGTCACAAACACGGGCGATACGGCAGGCAAGGAAGTTGTTCAGCTTTATTACAGCGCACCCTATACCGAGGGCGGCATTGAAAAGAGCGCAATCTGCCTTGGAGGTTTTGCAAAAACAGAGCTTCTCGCCCCCGGTAACAGCCAAACGCTTACAATCACTTTCAAGACAGACGATATGGCTTCTTATGATTACAAGGTCAACGAAGCCTGGGTGCTTGAAGAAGGCACATACAAAATCATTGTCGCAAACGATGTAAGGAACCACATCGCTTCTTACGATTACGAAGTAAACGAAACAAAGGTAATCAAGAACGATCCCGTAACGGGCACAGAAATTGAAAACCTGTTTGACGATGTTTACAGCGGATATGAAATTATGTCAAGGGCAGATGTTGCCGCCACATATCCCGAGCTTCGTGAACTGAACAAAGACGATTATGTTATTGACGTTGACAAGGTTCCCGAACCCACTACCGAAGGCGAAGCCCCGAAAATGGGCGTAAAATACGACAAGACAATCACCCTGCAGGATGTTGCAAAGGACGAAAGCCTTTGGGATGCCTTCCTCGACCAGCTAACCCTCGACGAAATGACTATGCTTGTAATCAACGGCGGTTACGAAACACACGGCGTTGAAAGGCTCGGCATACCTCACACAATGGATAACGACGGTCCCTCCAGCGTAAAGGGCAGAAACGGTCTTGTCTACACCGACAGCGGTACGGCTTACCCCTGCGCTACGGCTATAGCCTGCACGTGGAACACAGACCTTGCCTACGAAATGGGTAAGGGCGCAGGCAAGGAAGCAGCCGATATGGGTACGGACACCTGGTATGCACCGGGTGCTAACATCCACCGCAACCCCAGAGGCGGCAGAAACTTTGAATACTTCTCCGAAGACCCGACAATTTCGGGCATTATGGCAGCAGAAATCATCAAGGGCGCAAACTCCGAAAGCCTTGTAACAACAATCAAGCACTACGCACTCAACGACCAGGAATCCCACAGAAACGGCGTTTTCACCTGGTGTGATGAGCAGGCAATGCGTGAAATCTACCTCAAGGCATTTGAAATTCCCGTAAAGGAAGCACAGCCCAAGGGCATTATGTCTGCATACAACCGTATCGGCACAAAGTGGTGCGGCTCAAGCTCGGCACTTCTCAACGACCTTCTGCGTGATGAGTGGGGCTTTGAAGGCTTTGTTGTTTCGGACTACTCCTCCAACTTTACGGGCAGCGGCTATATGAGCCCCGTGCTCGCTGTTTACAACGGCAACGATACCATCCTTTCAGGTATGTGGGCACTGCAGGCACTTCAGCATAAAGCGGCTGTCAAGCTCGCCTACGCAAAAGACCCCATCGGCTTCGGCAATGCGCTTCGTGAAGCCTGCAAAAACCTTTGCATAATGAAAATGGAAACCAAGGCATTCAAAAACCCCGAAATCACCTACGATTCGTCACTCATCGGCACACTCGACACCCTTGACGACTGGACCTTTGAATTCCCCTATGTCTTCACTTTCTTAAGATTTATTTTAAACAACATCACCAATGTCGTAATATACGCATTCAGATTTATTCTTTAAAATAAACATAAGGAGCTGATATTCATGACAGAGTTTTTCCAAAGAATTATTGCGATTCTCCTTTCTTCCGTCAGCGTAATTTCAACATTTATCGGCGGTTTATCGTTTGAAAAATACGAGCTTTTCAAAGACATCCGCTACGGCGAAGCGGAAAGAAACATTATGGATATCTATGTGCCAGACTCGGCTTATGAAAACGAGCACAACGGTGTAATACTCTATATCCACGGCGGCTCTTGGACAGGCGGCAACAAGGAAGATATGGCATCAAAGGCCAAGCGCTTTGCCCGGAAGGGATACATAACCGCAAGCATGAATTACACCCTTTATGCTGACGGACTTTTCGGCAAGGTAACCGCACTTACAATGTGTGACGAAATAGGCAAAGCTATTGAAAAAATCAAAGCCTTTTCCGACGAAAAAGAGCTTAAAATCACAAAGCTTGCCGTTTCGGGCTATTCAGCCGGTGCACACCTTTCAATGCTCTACGGTTTTTCAAGGGCAAATGAGTCTGCAATCGAGCTTGTATTTACCGCAAATCAGGTAGGCCCGTCCGATTTCCATTCTGAAGTCTGGGGCAGCACAGGCCTTGCAAGTATGCTTTCGGGCATTGAAATCACAGCGGAAATGACTGACACACAAAAAGAAGAGGTAATCAGCCTCGTTTCTCCCACCGCCTATGTTACAAAAGATACCGTACCCTCAATTCTCGCCTACGGCGGCACGGATATGATAGTCCCATCGGGCAACGCCGAAAGAATCAAAGCGGTGTTTGAAACTGCAGGCGCAACCCACCGCTATATCCTCTATCCCCTCTCCAATCACGGCCTCGGCCTCGACCCGCTGTGCGAAATGGAATATATCAACACAGTCGAAGAGTACTGTAAGGAATATTTCGGGTATTAAGTTAAGCAATAATCCCAAATGAAAAACTCCTCCGATATTACAACATATCGGGGGAGTTCTTCACATTATTATACAAACATTTAAAGTTCCAGCGATTTTTCATCAAGCAGGAATTTTTCAATTCCGATATACAGATACCCGTTTTCATCGTGCCACGGAATAATATTATCTTTTACAATAATAATCTTTTTAAATGAATCGGGTATCCTTTTATACGGTCTGATTTCCTGCAGACGTTTTTCTTCTTCACTTATGGTAAGCGCAGACTGAATATAATATATCCTTCCGCCGTCATTTGCCACAAAATCAACTTCCAGATTTGTCTTTTTATTTACGCCGTTTTCATCCTTATAGTTATACTCAACCACACCCACATCAACAGAAAATCCTCTGATAAGAAGTTCATTATAAATAATATTCTCCATAATATGGTTTTCTTCGGTCTGGCTGAAATTGATACGCACATTTCTCAAACCTATGTCAGAATAATAATACTTCATAGGCGAACCTATATATTTTCTGCCCTTGATATCGTACCGTTTTGCCTTGCTTATCATAAACGCATCAACAAAATGGTCGAGATACCTTGCAACCGTATCGTCGCTTATTGACAGCTGTCTTACACTCTTAAAGGTTTTGCTGATATTGCTCGGATTGGTAAGCGAGCCGACAGAAGAAGATATTATATTGAGAATATCATCTATCACGGATTTGTTGTGCTGAATATTATTGCGTTTCATAATATCATCAATATATATTTTATCGAACAAATCCGACAGATAGCGGCTTTTCTCCTTGTGGCTCTTTAATGCCATAACACGGGGCATTCCGCCATAGGTATAGTATTCGGGCCAAGCATCTCTTTTTTCGCCCGTATATGCCGCATAAAACTCGCTGAAAGAAAGCGGATTTACCCGAATCTCGTCTCCTCTTCCACGAAACTGTGTCAGAATATCGGACGAGAGCATTCTGGAGTTACTACCCGTAACATATACATCCGCATTGGATTTTTTCATAAGTCCGAGAAGAACATCGACAAAGCCCACAGTTTCCTCTTCATCATCCAGATACGGGTTTTTTACGCTTTTCACCATCTGAATTTCATCAAGAAAAATGTAGTACATTTGATCAGGGTCAATCAACAAACTGCGCACATATTTGCCAAGTTCAATGGGGTTGCGGTATTTTATATTCTCATCATCGTCAAGAGTAATTTCTATTATATGCTCATCATCAACGCCTATTGAATTAAGATACTGATGATAAATATTAAACAGCAGATAAGATTTACCGCTCCTTCTGATTCCTGTGATAACCTTTACCATTCCGTTTTCCTTTTTATCAATAAGCTGCTGAAGATAACCGTTTCTTTCAATCACAGTTCTCACCCCGTGCGAATATTTTTCGGATTTTTACCTTTATTTCTCATAAATTGTATCATTTTTTATATATACAGTCAATATTGTATGCGAATATTTTTCGGATATACGAAATTATTTCGTATTAATTATGTGTTTAGGCGGTATTTTTTACCAAAAAACAAAAATAGCCCCGGAGCAATGACGGGGCTTCGTAAAACAGTTATTTTGAAAAATGCTTGAAAACGACTGTTTTCAAGGGACGGCGTGACTTCGGTCACGCCGTTTCCTTTTTTGCAAGTTCCTCCAAAGGGATAAAGCCGATTCCGTCATATTCGATGTGGATCTTCTGTCTGCGCTTGCCGCTGGACTTATCGGGTGCTTCCACATAGATCGCCTTTATCAGCTCTCGCAGCATACACGGGTCGATTTCTTCAATGTCCACGTATTTGTCTGCCGTTCGGATGAACCGTTCAATATTTTCGTTCTGTCTTTCCTGTACTTCAATTTCCTGTCGCAGAGCGACAACCTCTGCTTCAAGCTGTTTCTGTTCCGCTTCGTAGTTCTGACTCATCATCTCATAGCGTTCATCACTCAGATTGCCTTTGGCGTTATCCTCGTAAATCTTGATGAACAGTCTTTTCAGTTCTGCGATGCGGCGCTCATTGCGTTCAAGCTGTTTGCGGCTTGTTTGCAATTTTTCTGCCGACTCCAACTGGAGCTGTTGTTCCATTACGAAGATGAAATGCTGACGGTATCTGAGAATATACCCCATGACCAACTGAATGTGTTTCAGCACCATTCGCTCCAACACGGACTCACGGATGAAGTGGGTTCCGCACTTGTCCTTGTGTTTCCAATGAAGCGAACAATCGAAGAAGGCTCCCTCACGCTTGCCGTTATTGGTGGCTCCGTAGTACAGCTTCTCACCGCAATCGGCACAGTACACTAAACCGGAAAAGGTGCTTGTACAACCAGACTTGGTTTTGCGCTGGCGCTGTTGGCGGATGATCTGCACTTTTTCAAAAACATCCTTTTCGATAATGGCTTCGTGGGTATCCTCAAAAATTGCCTGTTTCTCCAAGGGAGTTTCCCGCTGCTTCTTATCCCAGATGGAATTGGTGTAGGTCTTGAAGTTGACCGTACAGCCTGTGTACTCTCTGCGTTCCAAGATATGAACTACTGTGCTTGCGTTCCAACCACAAGGGTTTTCGGGCGCTGTGTTGGGGCTTTTGATGCCAACACTGTCCTTGTAGGCGGTAGGGGTAAGCACTCCATCTGTCTTTAGCTGATTGGCGATCTGCGAA
>JAFXBF010000011.1 GCA_017516745.1 Clostridia bacterium | reverse complement strand
GAAGTACTTAACTTCTAAAAGAATCTTCAAGGGTTTGTTCTTTCAATCGTTGTTTAATTTTCAAGGTGCGTTTCGTGCTGTCTTTTTGCGACAACGTTTATGAAGTATACCACAAACCTTTTCGCTTGTCAACACTTTTTTCAAACTTTTTTGAATTTCTTTTTCCAAGAAACTCTGTTAAGTTTTTCCGCTCTCGAAGAGAGAGCCTTGCCATTATACCAAACCGTTTTATGCTTGTCAAGCCTTTTTTTAAACTTTTTTCAAACTTTTTTCGGTTCGCTCTTCCGGCGCTGCCTCTCTTGCGGACAGCTTCGATATAATAACACTATTTGTTCGAGATGTCAACACCTTTTTTCCAGATTTTTCGTCAAAAATCACTTCTTGTTAAATATTGATATTAATCAAAAGATTAGAGAAATACTCTTGTATATTTTGATAATATCTGTTATTATATACATTATTATTGTACTTATTTATTCTGCTTATTCTCGGAGGGATGATATGCCGATTAAAATAGACGGCAACCTGCCTGCACGCAGCAGCCTTGAAAGCGAAAACATATTCGTTATGACAAACGAGCGTGCAATGACGCAGGACATTCGACCGCTTAAAATACTTATACTCAATTTAATGCCCACAAAGATTGAAACGGAAACACAGATACTGCGACTGCTTAGTAACACGCCGATTCAGGTTGAGGTTGAGCTGTTGCAGACAGCTACCCACAAGGCAACTCACGTCTCAAGCGAGCACATGCTTGCCTTTTACAAAACCTTTGACGATATCAAGCACAAGAAGTATGACGGTATGATTGTGACGGGTGCGCCCGTTGAGAAGCTTGAGTTTGAAGAGGTTGACTACTGGGACGAGCTTTGCACGATATTTGATTGGGCTGACAAAAACGTATATTCAACCTTTCACATCTGTTGGGGTGCACAGGCAGGACTTTACCACCGCTACGGACTGAAGAAGCACAAGCTTGACAAAAAGATGTTCGGCGTATTCAAGCACAGGGCACTTGACCTTTTCCACCCGTTGCTGCGTGGCTTTGACGAGGAATTCTATGTTCCCCACTCACGCCACACAGAGGTAAGGATTGACGAGATTGCTCTGATTAAGGATTTGCAGGTACTCGCCTATTCAAGCAAGGCAGGTATACACCTGCTGTCGGATATGCAGTGCCGCAACTTCTACGCCTGCGGTCACGCTGAATATGACCGTGACACGCTTGCAAGAGAGTATTTCAGAGACGTCAATGCAGGACTTGAAATTGAGGTGCCCGAAAACTATTTCCCCGATGATGACCCCGAGAAGGTGCCCGTTATCAGGTGGAGGGGTGCAGGCAGCCTGCTTTTCAGCAACTGGCTGAACTATTTCGTCTATCAGCGCACACCGTACGATTTATCTACAATGTAATATATATAATAACACCGATGCGTTCCGTAGTTGGAACACATCGGTGTTGTTTTTGTTTGTATTACCATTCAAGCGAGATATAATACGGACCTTGCTCAGGGGGATTGTGCCCACAACAAGCAGAAGCTATATAACGCACAGTTTGAGTTTGGTCGTTATATGCGGCGAGGAAAAGAGAGTATATTGCTCCGTCCCAATTACCAACCGTAAACTCGTCCTCACCGATGCTGAAAGGCTTAATACTGCGTTCATAATAAAGACAAGTCCAATTTCCTTTTTGCTCGCAGTATGCGCTTTCGGGCATAGCCTCCTTTGCCGCTTCATATTCTTCCGAAGGCAAAACCCACTCGGCAAAAATATCGTAGGACTCATAGTAATAATCGTTGTCGCAAGTGTGTCTGTAAAAGTAGTTGGTTGTGTCAGGATAATCACCACCATCGACCCAGGATGCAGATTCCGGAACTTCATCTGGGAAAACATCTGTCAGTTTTAAGGCTTCTGTTTCTTTATATTTAAAATATTCTTCCATACCGATATCGCCTAAAACCTCTGCATAATCCAGATATGTTTTGCCCAGACTTGATGAGCCTATGGCTTCATCACGCAAATAACGCTCAAGGCGTTCATCAAGTATCAAATAGTTATTAAGCTCTTCGGTTTGAGAATAAACTGGTTGAACGATAGCGCATAAAAGAGAGGCAAAAAACGAAAAGAAACCACACGCTACGGTAACACAACACAGAAAAAAAGAAAGATGTTTCAGCCTCGATCTTTCTGTCACAAACACAAAACGACCAGTATTAAAACGGATTACCACAGCACTCAAAGCAATTATAACCAACCAGCCAATGTTCAGCAGCAAAAACATTATATCGCTTAAAGAAACACGAGGATAGCGGTAATCACATATCAAAACACAAACCGTAATAAACGCCAAAAGAGCAACCGTTGCCTGAAAACACGAAAAAGCGATAAAGGCGTATTTTTTTGCCTTCTCTTTAGGTGGTAAGTACAAATCCTCAATTGGCAATTGCCTTTTATCAGCGGTTGACAAAAGTGTTTTGCAGATTGATTCAAAGGTTATTTCATCATTATCTGAAATTGTTCTGAGTTTTTCAATTATTGCAGTTTTGTTTACTATATTTTCATTTGTTCTTTTTATATAATTTTCAACTATCTGCTTTGATGTACCTGGGTTTTCAATAATGCTCTTAATTTCAGCAATTGAAAAATCGGATTCCCGCATAAGCGCAATGTTCTTAAGCCGTTCCACATCCTCTGCAGAAAACTCAATATTCTTCCGCCCGCTCAAGGACTGTTCAATGTTCGGGGCAACAAGTCCGCTGTCAATATAAAGGCGCACGGCACGGTCAGTCAAACTGGTTTGCATTAAAACATCCTTCATTTTCATAAGTTTCATCACCTTTCGTGCCGATTATAACAATTCACCCAAGGTAAATGTCAAGTGCTTTTGCAAAAAAATAGCGCAATTTCTGCAAATTGTTATAGTATAATAACACCGATGCGTTTGTAATTAAACACATCGGTGTTGTTTTTATGTTTGATATTATGTGAGCAACGCTGCTACAAGGCCTTTGAGCAGGATTGACAAATCAAAGGCAGATTCGGGAACAGCAAAAATGCTGTCGTCAACGGTGAAGGAGATTTTCTCGAAATAGGTGTACTGGATTGAGCCTGTCTGTGCATCGGTTACCTTAAGCATTTTGAGGGTATCGCCGACATAGTAGAACTTGCTTGTGACCTGTGCTCTGTCGTCAAACTCCTCGACGTAGTATCCAACGCCGTCAACAGTTTCGTTATAGCTCTTAAGATAACGGAGAACGCCGAGAGTGATGTTGCTTGCGCCCTCGATAAGTGACCATACATCGGGCTTACCTAAAACAGAGCCGTCGAGCTTGACATAGAAGAAGGGAAGCATAGGCAGGATGCCGTAGATATTATCGCCGTCATAAATAGCACGGGCAGAAAGAAAGCCTGCCTTATATTCGTAGGCAACCTTGTTGCCCTTTATGTAAACGGTATCGGTTGCGCTCATATGAAGGAAGCCGAAAAGATTTACATCGCCTGCTTTGAGTGTGACGGAAACTTCTTTTGCCTCGTTAATTTTTGCAAAGAGCGCCTCGGTTTTATTGGTTTCGGCGGCAGATGCACCGAAAGGAAAGGTTGAAAGAGCAATTACAAGCGCAAGAATTATGCTTATTGTTTTTTTCATTGTCGTTTTACCTCCTTGGTTTTTATTATTATAACATAATTACATATATTATTTGTTACATAAAAGTAAATTACGGTTTGTCAGAATCTTTTAAACACCTCATCCACCACCGTTCGGCGGTCCCCCTTCCCCTCAAGGGGAAGGCTATTAAGGAGACTGCTATATCTAAAGGCTTCCCCTGCGAGGGGAAGCTGTCACCGCAGGTGACTGATGAGGTGTATGCGGAGCATTATATAATCCTGGTGTGGGCGTAGCCCACCATTCATTACGAATTACGCATTTACGAATTATGCATTGTTTGTCCCCCGACAAACTGTAATTTGTTTGTTTGTTTGTCTGTCTGTCTGTTTGTTTATATTGTTTCTTTATTATTTTTACCAACCAAAAAGACTCAGCGTTCCGATTTTAACAATGCATAATAGCTCGCATCACAGATACCCTGGTTGTTCCAGTCGGCGCTGCGCAGAGTTCCCTCGTATTTCATACCGCATTTTTGCATCACCTTGCCCGAGTTGGGGTTTAGAGGGTCGTGCCTTGATTCGATGCGGTTTACACCGACAATATCAAACATAAAATCCATAACCGCTTTGAGGGCTTCGGACATAATTCCTTTATTCCACCATGCTCTGCCGAGACAATAGCCGATATGTACCATTGAAACTTCTTCATCCATACGGACAACAGCAATATCGCCGATTGGCTCGTCGCCGTTATCTTTGAACACAATAGCCCAACGGTAAAATTTATCGTCAGAATATTGTTTTACGCATTCATCCGTTATGTTTTGGGTGTATTCTTCGCTCGGGTGAGGCTTCCACATAAGAAATTTTGTAACCTCGGGGTCGGCTGTCCAGTTTTTATATTTTGCAGGTGCATCCTCGGACACATACCGCCGTAAAATCAATCTGTCTGTTTCCAATTTTTGTGTTCCGCAGTGGGTCATAATGAACTATTCCTTTCTTTTCAAACTACAGTTTGCAAGTTGTTTGGACAGAAGTTGGCGTCTCGACGATTGATAAAAATTTTCAGTTTCTGATCCTTTTCATACTTTATAGATATACTTAATCTTCATTTTTAATAAAGGTGATTTCAGGTAACGCATTTAGAATAAACTCGTAATAGTATTCTTCATTATAGACAAAAAGACTAATCAGATTCCGTCTATCAGTTTCTCTATAAGTTTTGATATACCAATCCAAAAACTCACTATCAGTAATCAGGATAGGTGCACCGGCAACATAATCCGGGTTATTATGTTCAAACTCAAGAATCATATCATAGATTGTTGTAACTATAGAATTAGTGCCGATTCTGTGAACAATAACGGAATAACCGAAATCAAAGCACAGTTTACCAATAGGTTTACCCGAATATTTTGAACACACAGATAAGGTTAATTTGGTGGACTTATCATCAACTTTGAATTCATCGTGGAAAAATGTCATTTCTTGGGTCAAACCGTCAACAATCAACGGCTGTGCTTTATTCACTTTTTCTGTTTCATTTGTTTCAAATTTAATATTGCTTTCTGTATTACGTTTTTTGAAAAATCTTCTCATCGTTTTTCTCCTTGTAAAATTGATAGTTGGCTTTGTAGGGGTAATTCACGAATTGCCCGCCGTAAAAGCGATATGTCGGTAAATTACGGGCGATTCGTGAATCGCCCCTACAAAGCATAAAAGGTGTACCTCTTACATCAAGAAGTACACCTTTCGTAATTCAAATCAATCAGTCATCTTTTCTCTTAACTGCGAGAGCTGCGGCAGAAGCGAGAGCTACGACAGAAGCGAGGGCAAAGCCGAGGCTGACGGAGGAGCCTGTGCTCGGGCTCTTGGAATCGTCCTTATCCTCTTCCTTGACATCGTCTGCTGTGGGCCACTCTGCGTTTACGAGGCTGTCAACCATTGCCTTGAAGGCATCGATTGTTTCGTTGATAGCGAAAACCTGAGCCTTTACAAACTGGCTGTAGTCGATGCTGCCGAGAGCCTGTGCTGCTGCACCGAGAACGGTAGCAGGAACATTGACCTGGTCAAAGTAAACAGTATAAACGTTTTCGCCGCCTTCAACAAAGGTTTCCTTACCTGTCATTTTAGCGCCGTTGAAGCCGACAACGGATTCATCGAGAACGAAATCGCCGAGGTCGTACTTACCTTCGGACTTATCCTTGATATGCTGATCAATTGTGGGAGCGTATGTCTTGATATATGTAAGAATTTCAGCCTGTGATTTAACAGTTTTACCTGCGTTTACTTCCATAGACATCTTAAAGGGTGCGATGTCGGAGCTATGGTAAAGGGTTGTGTCCTCAAAAGCAGGTCTGAAGATAACCTCGATAGTAGCAGTTGTCTTCTTAAGCTGCTTAAGGGTTACGGAATATACGTACTTCTTGCCCTCTTCATAGGTCTTTGCATCTGCGGGCTCATGGCTGATAACTGCCTTTTCAACATCAAAATCCTCATAAGAGATTTTTTCATTGCCGTCGACAAGCTGAATTTTTGCTGTAATATCGTCCTTCTTTGTATCAAGGAAAGCCTTGATATCTTCATTCTTGAGAACGGGTTTTGTGCACATTACATCGGTCATTTCCAACGTAAAGGGAGCAACAGACTTCATTGCCTGGTCGCCTTCGCAGGGAAGAAGTGTTACGTTGACATCTATATCTGCAATGGGAGCATCCTTGCCTGCTGCCTTGACAGCACCCTTGAGACCGATACCTACGAAGTTATTGTAAACATCGTCAGCTTCTTCGCCGACAACAAGTGATGCGCCGAATTCTTTTTCGCCAATCATTGCCTTTGCATCGTCTTCTGTTACAATCGGAGCAACCTTAGCAGTAAGCTCAACAAGGCCCTTTGCATCCGAAGCAAAGTCGAACTTGATTATGAAAAGAGTCATATCAGCATTTGTTGCGTTAGCAGCAGAAGTTACATTAAGAGTAATTTTGCCGCCTTCATCTGCAACATCAAAATTGCCGCTGACACCCGTTCCGAGAGTAACACTTGCATCTTTAAGAGCATCGGTATCCTCGTAAGTGAGGACGACGGATGCATTTTTAAGCTCCGTGTCCTTAGAAAGGCTTACGGTAACAGTCTGATTCTTTGAGCCGATAACAACGTTCGAAATACTTGAAACTTTAACATAGGGGGTGTCGTTTGCTGCGCCTGCCATAACGGAAACCGCACCGAAAACGAGTGCGACTGCAAGAAGAGCGGCAACGAGCTTGTTCATTCTGATTTTCACTTAAATTCATCCTTTCGCTTAAGCGGCCAAACCGCTTCAAGGGACTAAAGCCCCTTTATATAAGCATTATAATACTAATTGGAAATGTTTGTCAACAAAATATTGTGTATTTTACACTAAATCAACACAAAATCAGTATGCTTTTTGTGTTTTTCTCTTTTTGTTTTGTTCAACGGAAAAATTGAAGTCGGTCGTGAGCACCTTTTCCTGCCTTGTGCTGTCCTTTACAAGCACGGGCTCGACTCCGTTTTTAACACAGTCCGCAGTAATTACAACCTTGCAGACGGAGGCATCCGAGGGAATGGAGTACATTATCGGGATGAGTGTTTTTTCCATAATGGAGCGCAGACCTCTTGCGCCTGTTTTCTTCTCTAAAGTCATATCGGCAATTGCATCAAGTGCCTCGGGCTCAAACTCAAGCTCAACATCGTCCATACCGACAAGCTGTGTGTACTGCTTGACGATGGAGTTCTTGGGCTCTTTGAGAATACGGACAAGGGATTCCCTGTCAAGCTCGTGAAGCGCAGTCATAACTGGCATACGGCCGACAAGCTCGGGAATAAGGCCGAATTTGACCAAATCCTGGTGTATAGCCTGACCCATAATATAGTCCGAATCAAGCTGACTCTTATCTTTAATTGCTGCCTCGAAGCCGAGTGCAGAGCCACCGATACGCTTTTCGATAATCTTTTCAATTCCGTCAAAAGCACCGCCGCAGATAAAGAGGATATTTGCGGTATTAATCTGGATAAACTCCTGCTGGGGATGCTTTCTGCCGCCTCCGGGAGGAACGTTGGAAACAGTACCCTCAATAATCTTGAGGAGTGCCTGCTGTACGCCCTCACCGCTGACATCACGGGTGATGGAAGCGTTTTCGGATTTTCTTGCAATCTTGTCAATTTCATCGACATAGATAATGCCACGCTCGGCCTTTTCTATATCGAAATCGGCTGCCTGAATGAGGCGAAGGAGGATATTTTCAACGTCTTCACCGACATAGCCTGCCTCTGTAAGCGTAGTTGCATCGGCAATTGCGAAGGGTACGTCAAGGATTCTGGCGAGTGTCTGGGCAAGCATTGTTTTGCCGACACCCGTAGGGCCGAGCATAAGGATATTGCTCTTCTGGATTTCCGCACCCGAATCGTGGCCAAAGAAAATGCGCTTATAGTGGTTATAAACAGCAACGCTCAGGACGATTTTGGCTTCGTCCTGACCAATTACGTATTCGTCAAGTTTTTCTTTAATCTGCATAGGCTTGGGCAGAGTGAAAGCACCCGGCTGAGCAGATTTTCTGCCCTTGTGGGACTCCCCTTCTTCCTCAATTATGCTGCGGCACAGCTCAACACATTCGTCACAGATAAAGACACCCGGGCCTGCGATAAGCTTATCGACCTGGCTCTGGAGCTTGTTGCAGAACGAACAGCGAACTGCCTTTTCTCTCATATCGCCGTCTCTTGGCATTGGTATTTTCTCCTAAAAATAAAATTTATCTCTTGTAAAGAACCTTATCAACAAGGCCGTAAGCGGCTGCTTCTTCAGCGCTCATCCAGTTGTTTCTGTCTGTATCAACGGCAATTGTTTCGATATCCTTGCCTGTGTTTTCGGCGAGGATTTTGTTGAGGTTGTTCTTGATTTTGAGAATGTGCTCAGCTTCAATTGCGATATCGGATGCCTGACCCTTCGTACCGCCGAGAGGCTGATGAATCATAATTTCGCTGTTGGGAAGAGCATAACGCTTGCCCTTTGCACCCGATGAAAGCAGGAAAGCACCCATGCTTGCAGCCATACCCATGCAGATTGTTGAAACATCGCACTTGATGTACTGCATAGTGTCATAAATTGCAAGACCTGCGGAAACAGAACCGCCGGGGCTGTTGATATAAAGGCTGATATCCTTTTCGCTGTCCTGACCCTCAAGGAAAAGAAGCTGGGCAACAACAAGGCTTGCCGTTGCGTCGTTAACCTCGTCTGAAAGGACGATTATTCTGTCGGTGAGCAGTCTTGAAAAAATATCAAACTGTCTTTCACCTCTGCTTGTCTGCTCTACAACATACGGTACTAAACTCATTTTTCATTTCTCCTTTTCAATTATTAAACTCTTGCTGAAAATTGATTTATGACCGGCAGAAACTTTTACTACAAAGGCTCTGCCGGTCTTACAGACATTAAATCTTATTATTGGCTGCTACGCTTTATGATTATTCAGCGTCTTCTGCCTTTTTCTCTGCGGCCTTCTTGGTTGTGCGCTTCTTGGGAGCAGGCTTTTCCTCACCCTCGGCAGCCTCTGCCTTGGGAGCAGCCTTCTTCTTGGGAGCGGCCTTCTTCTTTGCAGCCTTTGCGTTGTCAACAACAACCTTCATAGCCTTCTGTACGGCAACGTCAGCCTTTACGCTTTCAGCGGGAGCAAACTTCTTGACTGTTTCAAGGTCAAGACCGTAGGTTGTGGCAATCTTGTCGTACTCTGCGTTGACATCCTCATCGGTAACTTCGATATTTTCAAGCTTTGCAATCTTCTCAAGTGCAAGGCGGAGCTTGACCTGCTTTTCAGCCTCTGCTCTGATCTGCTCGTCGAGAACCTTCTCATCCATACCTGTGTATGCAAGGTACTGCTCATAGCTGATGCCCTGGGACTCGAAGCGCTGAATGAAGCTGTCCTTATTCTGCTGTGCAGCCTCGTCAATGATGATTGCAGGGATTTCTGCCTTTACGTTTTCAACAAGCTGTTCTCTGAGAGCGTTCTCAAAAGCGTCGTCAGCGTTTCTCTGCTTTGCTTCGCCGAGTTCCTTCTTGATGCCTTCCTTAAGCTGAGCAATTGTGTCGTACTCGCCGAGATCCTTTGCGAACTCGTCATCAACCTCGGGAAGCTCCTTGAAGGAGAGCTTGTTGAGCTTACACTTGAAAACAGCTTCCTTACCTGCAAGCTCGGGTGTGTATTCTGTGGGGAAGGTAACGTTTACGTCGAACTCTTCGCCTATGTTCTTGCCGACGATCTGCTCCTCGAAGCCGGGGATGAATGCGCCTGAACCGAGAACAAGGTCGTAATCCTCTGCCTTGCCGCCTTCGAAAGCTACGCCGTCGACAAAGCCTTCGAAATTGATGTTTGCCATATCGCCGTCCTTGGCTGCTCTGTCGTCAACATCGACAAGTCTGGAGTTCTGCTCACGAAGGTGGTCAATCTCGTGGTTAACTTCTTCGTCTGTAACCTCTGCGGCAGGCTTCTCTGCGCTGAGGCCCTTATATTCGCCGACATCTGCATCGGGCTGAGTTGCAACCTTTACTGTGAACTCTACGCCGTTGTCGCCGATTTCGACTACGTTTGCATCGTAAGCGCCGCTTGCGGCTTCGATGCCTGACTCTTTGATTGCTTCATCTACTGCAGCAGGGAAAAGGTCGTTGAGAGCATCCTCATAGAAAACGCCCTTGCCGTACATTCTCTCTACCATCTGCATGGGAACCTTACCCTTACGGAAGCCGGGGATAGCAATATCCTTCTTCTGCTTGTTGTAAACCTTGACTGTAGCTGCCTTGAAGGTTGCAGCATCAATGGTTACGGTAAGTTCCTGAACGTTAGCTTCTGCTTCTTTGACTGATTTTAAGCTCATTTTTAAAATCCTCCTAGTATTTAGACCCAAGTATTATAGCACGTTAAAACTGAAATGGCTATAGTTTTAATAATAAATTTTGCCAAATTTTCAATATTTTTCTATTAATTTCGGACAAAAACCGAGGCTGTCGCCCGAAATCAGATAAAATTGCACACCCTCATACTCCGAAACAAAGGCGTTTTTGATTGATGCGCCGTGAAGGTGAGCATAGTAACACCGCTTCACATCAAACTCTTTGAGCACACCTATCAGCTCATTTACAGCCGCCTTATTGCTGACAGGCGGATAGTGCAAAAACGCAACAGGCTCACCGCCCAGGCGTTTTGCATCCTGAAGCGAGCGCCTTAATCTGCCGACCTCACGATTGAGTGCCTTGGCTTCATCCTCCGCACCGCTCTCGTAAAACCAGCCCTTTGTACCTGCAATGCAGATATCGCCTAAACGGAAGGCATTGTTGAAAAGAAAATCAATCGAATCAATGCCATTATCGGCAAGGAAGCGCTGCATTTTCGCCTTGGTTTCCCACCAGTAATCGTGGTTACCCTTCATAAGGATTTTCTTACCGGGCAGGGAGTGCAAAAAGCGGAAATCCTCGAGTGCTTCGGGGAGCTTCATTCCCCAGGAAACATCGCCGCAGATAAGCACGGTGTCATCTTCCTTTACTATCTTGCGCCAGTTTTCTTCAAGCCTTTGCTCGTAGCCGCTCCAGCCGTGAAAAACATCCATAGGCTTTTCAACGCCGAAGGAAAGGTGTGTATCCCCTATTGCAAAAAGAGACATTCAAATCAGCCCTCAATGCCTAACATATTGTAAACTGCGCCGTACATTTCCGTTTTATCGATAACGGAGGAGAAACGGATTTCCTTGTTTTCAAGGCCGGTAAGCTGTACGGGACAGGGCACGCCCGTTTCGTCTGCAAGCACCTTTGCCATTTCGTATTCCTCGCCCTCAACAAGTGCGGGATTGATTGCGGAAAGAACGCTTGCGGTAAACTTGAACGGGCTTGCAGTGGAAGCGATGATTGTGGGTGTGTTGTCACCCGTAGCCTTGCGGTATTCGTCGTAAACCTTGACGGCAACTGCTGTATGGGTGTCGCAAAGATACTTCTTATCAGCATAGACAGAGCCGATTGTTGCCTTGGTCTGCTCGTCGTCGCAGCAGCCTGCGGAGAAGACAGCCTTGATTTTCTCAAGAATATCGGCATCCACAGTGTACTTGCCGTTCTTTGAAAGCTCGGACATATAGCCGCCGACCTTCTTGTCGTCACCGCCGCTGAGGATATAGAGAAGGCGCTCAAGGTTGGAGGAAATAAGGATATCCATTGAGGGTGAAATTGTTGTAAAGAAATTACGGTTTCTGTCGTAAGTGCCGTCTGAAAGGAAGTCTGTGAGAACGTTGTTTGCGTTGGAGGCACAGATGAGCTTGCCTACGGGCAGACCCATTTCCTTTGCATAGTAAGCGGCAAGGATATTGCCGAAGTTACCTGTGGGAACGGCAACGTTCATCTTGTCGCCAAGCTTGATTGCACCCTGCTCAACAAGGTCACAGTAAGCGGAAATATAGTAGACAATCTGGGGAGCAAGTCTGCCCCAGTTGATGGAGTTTGCAGAGGAGAACTGCATACCGTTATCTTCAAGGAGGTTTGCAACATCGGGGCTTGTGAAGATAGCCTTTACGCCGCTCTGCGCATCGTCAAAATTGCCCTTGATTGCACATACGCCGACATTATTGCCTTCCTGAGTTACCATCTGGAGCTTCTGCATTACGCTGACACCGTCTGACGGATAGAAAACGAGAATCTTTGTGTTGGGAACATCCTTGAAGCCTTCAAGTGCAGCCTTACCTGTATCGCCGGAAGTGGCAACGAGAATAACAATCTGCTTGTCGCCGACTGTTTTGCTTGCCGCACGGGTGAGAAGGTGAGGAAGAATCTGGAGAGCCATATCCTTGAATGCACAGGTAGGGCCGTGCCAGAGCTCCTGAATATATGCGCTGTCGTCGAGCTTTACGACGGGAGCGGTTTTATCGCTGCTGAATTTACCGCCGCCGTAAGCACCGCTTACGCAATCGACAAGCTCTTCGGCAGTGAAATCGGACAGATATTTGCCGAGCACCTTTACTGCTCTGCCCTGATAATCCATACCGACCAGCTCCTTGAGCTCGTCAAGTGTGAGTGTGGGAATTTCGGTGGGAACAAAAAGTCCGCCATCCTTTGAGATACCGTTGGCAATAGCCTGTGCGGCCGTTACCTTAACGGAATTGTCTCTTGTGCTTGTGTACATCAAATTAAAGACCACCTTTAAATTATTCTCCGAAAGCATTTTCTATATAGTTAAATTCTTTTACTTTGTCCGACTCGGTGATAACCTCCGCTATATCGAAACGTGGCTGTAAATCGGTCGGGTGAGACAAAAGATAATGCTGTGCAGTTGTAAGTATTCTGCGCTGTTTATTATAATCTACCGCCGCAACCGGTCTTTCCACGGCATTTACTGAACGTGTTTTGACCTCGACAAAGCAGATATATTCACCCTTACGGGCGATAATATCAATTTCGCCGAAGCGGCAGGAATAGTTGGTATCAAGTATTTTATAAAACCTTCTTGCAAGGCGTTTCCGGGTGTATTCCTCGCCGATATCGCCCTTTATTCTTTTAACATTCATAATATCTTTTTAAGGAACGAACGTCTGTGCACGGGTGATACGCCGTGCTTTTCAAGCATTTCGTAATGTAACGCCGTGCCGTAGCCCTTGTGCTGTGAAAAGAGATACTGCGGATATTCCTTGTCAATTTCAAGCATCAGTCTGTCACGGGTAACCTTTGCGATTATTGAGGCGGCGGCAATGCTCATTGAAAGCGAGTCGCCCTTGATAACCGTTTCACCGTTTATGTCAAGCGCCGGCATACGGTTGCCGTCAATCAGCGCATAATCGGCTTTTATCGGCAGACTTTCAACTGCTCTTTTCATTGCCAAAAAGGTTGCCTGAAGGATATTGATTTCGTCAATTTCCGCTTCGCTTGCAAAGGCAACGGACCACGCAAGAGCGTTTTCGATAACCTTATCGTATAGCATTTCACGCTTCTTTTCGCTGAGCTTTTTCGAATCGTTAAGACCTTCTATAACCAAGCCCTGCGGCAGTATTACCGCAGCGGCACAAACGGGACCTGCAAGCGGACCTCTGCCTGCTTCATCGACACCGCACACGGCTGTATAACCGTTTTCGGCTGCCCTTGCTTCGTATTCGTAATCGGGCATATTATGTCACGGCCTTTCGAGTGTGATTTTGCCGAGCCTGCCTGCCCTGTATTCATCGAGCAGGGTTACTGCGGCACGCTGGGTATCTATCTCTCCCCTGCTGATAAGCATACCTCTTTTTCTGCCTATAAGCTCAAGGATTTCGTAGGTTTCAAGCCCGTCAATGCTGCCGAGCTTATAGCGTTCAAGCAGCAATTCACGGTAGTCCCTGGCAAGGACTTCGATAAGGCGCACAGCCATTGTTTCGGCATCGACAACCTCATCCTTGACCGAGCCGATAAAGGAGAGCTTATCGCCCACGGCAGGGTCGTCAAATTTCGGCCAGAGGACACCGGGGGTATCGAGAAGCTCAATGCCGTTGCCGATTGCAAACCACTGGTTGCTGCGTGTGACACCCGGCTTATCCGCAACCTTGGCACGGTTTGAGCCTGCCATACGGTTGATAAACGAGGATTTACCCGTGTTGGGAATTCCGACAACCATCATACGAAGAGGCTTGCCTGCCATGCCTTTTTCTTCGTTGGAGCGGATTTTGTCGGCAAGCACCTTGCGCACAAGCGGACGGTAGTTGTTCAGACCTTTTCCGCTGCGGCAGTCAACAGCAATTGCGGCGGCACCGTTGGAATTGAAATAGTCAAGCCAGAGCTTGGTTGCTCTTTCGTCTGCCATATCGCATTTATTGAGCAGAATAATTCTGGGCTTTTTACCCGTCATCTCGTCAAGCTCGGGATTGCGGCTTGACACAGGCACACGTGCATCTAAAAGCTCCGTTACGGCATCGACAAGCGGCAGACTTTCTTTGATAAGCCTGCGTGTTTTCGCCATATGACCCGGAAACCACTGCACTACCTGTTTTTGTGTATCATTCATAATCGTAATCACCGAAAAATTTAAAGCTTGATACGGGTGAAAACCTGACCATTACCTGACCGAGGATATAGTTTTCGTCAATAAGACCGATATCGGGTGAACGGCTGTCGGTTGAATGCTGGCGGTTGTCGCCCATTACGAAAACCTGACCCTCCTTAAGAGTAAGAGGATATTCCCAGGCAAGCTCGTCTGTTGTTGTGGGTGAGCCGAGGTAAGGCTCGTTGAGTACCTCGCCGTTGATATAAACGGTAGCGGACTCAAAATCAATATCTATTGTGTCGCCGCCCACGGCAATAACACGCTTGACTATGGGCTCATTAAACGAATTGGGCTGGGTGACGATAACAATATCGCCTCTTTCGGGCTCGGTTAAAAAAGCGGAAACCAGAAGCCAGTCGCCGTTGTGAAGCGTATTCATCATTGAAGGGCCGCTGACACCGACAATGCGGAAAACAAAGGTGAATATAATCATAATGGCAACAATGGATGAAGCTATTACGGAAACAAAATCAACAAGCAGCTGTGCAAAGGTACGCTTTTCGGGTGCAGGCTCGGTTTCCTGCATCCCCGTACTAATTTCAAGTTCTTCGTTCATTTATCTGACTCCTTTGGTAGGGTGGCAAGCATAATCCGAACCCGTTCGGATTATACTCATCACCCTTCATTCATAAAGTTTGTTTCAAACGGCATAACCCTCATTCTCACACTGCCCAGCACATAACGCACATCAACAAGACCGATGCGTGTTGTACGGCTGTCAAGAGAGTCGTTGCGGTTGTCGCCCATTACGAAAAGGTAGCCTTCGGGCACGGTAAGCGGAAAAGAAACATCAAAGCTTCTGTAGGTCGGGTCCTTGATATAGGGCTCGTCCAATGCTTTGCCGTCCACATAGACAATGCCGTTGTCAAAATCAATATCCACAGTCTGTCCGCCCGTTGCGATAACACGCTTGATAACGGGCTCACCCGACTGGGTTTTGTTGGGCTGGGTTGAAACAATTATATCCCCGTAATCGGGTGAAAGGTCAAACGCTGTTATTATGAGCCAGTTGCCGTCCTGAAGCGTGGGAAGCATTGAGTCGCCCACAACCTTGACGGGGCGCAGAATAAATGTAAACACAATAAACAGCACGCATATTGCAACCACGACCGACTGAGCCCATTCAAACATACCTGCCGCACGGCTTTTTGAGCGTGCCTGAGCTTCGGGCACGGGCGCAACAGGCTCGTCGTAATATTTACGGTATTCGGTAATTTTCAAAGTGTCACCTGCTGATTCTTTTTCATAATTCCTTTTTGAACGGTTATAGATACCTATAAAATCGCTCATTTTACATTATAGCAAAAAAAAGGAACAAGTACAAGACTTGTTCCCGTTTTTTGTTGAGAAATTTTTAGCTTATTTAAGATCCTGCTTAACCTTTGCAGCCTTACCGACTCTGTCACGAAGGTAGTAGAGCTTTGCTCTGCGAACCTTACCTTTTCTGATTGTTGTGACCTTGTCAACGTTGGGAGAGTGAACAGGGAATACTCTCTCGATACCTACACCGTAGGAAACACGGCGGACTGTGAAGGTTTCAGAAACACCGCTGCCCTTGTGAGCAATAACGATACCTTCGAAAGCCTGAATTCTTTCTCTTTCGCCTTCGCGAATCTTAACATCGACTCTTACTGTGTCGCCGACTTCAGCAACGGGCTTTTCTGCCTTGATGCTGTCCTGTGCAATGAGTTTCAATGCGTCCATCTTGATTTTCCTCCAAATAAATTTTCAGGCGTTCGTAACAACTATACTTTGTGAAAAAGCATTTGAAAGAGGACCGCCAGCATTAATGTTTTTTGCATTAATTCCCGTCTTTGGATAACGACGGATAACAAACGCTAAAGTATATTAACACAAACATTTCCAAAATGCAAGTGTTTTTTTAAAATTTTTCAAGGTTTGCAAGTAAAATTCCTTTACGGGTGATATTCTTGTATTCTATGCTCTCACCTATGACCGTTGAAAGCGCATCAAGAAGCAGAAACGGACTTGCGTTTTTTGTACTTCCTGCAGCAAGAACAATGTCTATTTCAACAAATTCACCGTTTTCTTCTACGGAGTAGTCCCCCATCATTTCGGCAATGTTGACCTGCTTTGTAACCTTGTGTCTGCCCGATTTACCCGTTTTTTCGGCAGGAAGGTTACCCGAAGCAAGAGCTGAAAGTATTTTTTCCTTTGCGCCTTCAAAGCCGTAAATTACGATATTGTACTTTGCAAAGGCAATATCGCCGGGTTTGCTGACAGCGTTTTCAACACGGACAACCTCTATACCCTCGGGCAGAACAGGATTGAGCTTTCTTTTTACCTCGGAGTTGGAAATATCACCCTCAAGGCGGATATCAACGGGTTCGCCGTCACTCTCTACGCCCAGAGGCAGAGGCAGCGCAAAGGTTACATAAGGATGAGGGTTGAAGCCCTCCGTATACCACAGGTCAATACCTGCACGGCGCACGGCACGCATCATACACCTTTGCATATCAAGGTGAGATGTGTATTTAGCCCTGCCCTTTTTGGCAAGCACTACTCTTACGCAACGCATCGCATTCACCTCCGTTGATTTTGTTTGCACCGCAGCCAGAGCATTTTTCACGGCAATGCGGTGTTGTTTCGTTGTTGTGTGCCTTGCTGTATTCTCTGATTAAATGGTTCTTGGTTACGCCGTAATCAAGATGATCCCACGGCAGGATTTCGTCGAGGCTTCTTTCTCTGCCTGCATAGAAGGTCGGGTCTATGCCGCAGTCGTCAAAGCTTGCCATCCAGTCGTCGAGTCGGAAGCACTCATCCCAGCCGTCGAGCTTACAGCCTCTTTTCCAGGCGGCTTCGATAACGGCGGAAAGGCGTCTGTCACCTCTTGCAAACACACCCTCAAGGAAGCTCATATCCGTATTGTGGCGTGTGAGTGAGATTTTGCGGCTTGTAAGGCTGCTGATAACAAGCTGCTGCTTGCGAAGAAGCTCTTCCTTGCTGTTCTGACCCTCCCACTGGAAAGGCGTGAAGGGCTTTGGCACAAAGGGAGCAACACTGATACTGACATTGACACCCTTGCCCTTGGGCTTGTTGGGGTTGCGGTAGAATTCGTCTACCACCTTCTGTGCAAGCTGTGCTATGGCAACGATATCCTCATCCGTTTCTGTAGGCAGACCGAGCATAAAGTAGAGCTTGACGCTTGTCCAGCCTGCATCGAATGCCTTTCTTGCGGCGGAAAGTATTTCTTCTTCGGTGAGATTTTTGTTGATTACGTCACGCATACGCTGTGAGCCTGCTTCGGGCGCAAAGGTGAGACCGCTTCTTCTTACGGAAGCAAGGCGCTCGGAAAGCTCTCTTGAAAAGTTGTCCGCACGAAGCGAAGGCAGAGCTATATTGACCCTGTCCTCAACAGTCCAGTCAAGCAGCTTATTGAGAAGCGGCTCAAGCTCGGTATAGTCGCTCGTGCTCAGCGAGCATAACGATACCTCGTCATAGCCCGTTGAATCACAAATGCGCTTACAGTCACGGTTAACAGTTTCAGCCGTCTTTTCTCTTATCGGGCGGTAGATATATCCTGCCTGACAGAAGCGGCAGCCACGGATACAACCACGGAAAATTTCGGCAACCGTTCTGTCGTGAATAATTTCAACAGAGGGCACGATAAAGGTTTCGGGGAAATATACCTTATCAAGGTCGCTGACTATTCTTTTTTCAACCCTTTCGGGTGCTGTGGCGAGCGGCTTTATTGCCTTTACGGTATTGTCCTCATTATATTCTATATCATAAAGTGAGGGCACATATACGCCCTTGATTTTAGCCGCCTCGAGCAGAAATTCCTGCTTTGTCGAGCCCTTTGCCTTGTGAATTTTGAGCAGGTCTATAAGGTCGTTTGTGACCTCCTCACCCTCACCGGGGAGCATAATATCAAAAAAGTCTGCCATAGGCTCTGCGTTACATACACACGGACCGCCTGCAACAACAATAGGCGCAAGGTCTTTTCTGTCCCTAGCGTAAATGGGCAGACCTGCAAGGTCGAGCATATTCAGCACGTTGGAATAGCTCATTTCATATTGCAGAGTAAAGCCGATAAGGTCGAAATCCTTTATCGGGTCGCCGCTTTCAAGGCCGTAGAGAAGTATGCCGTTTTCACGCATCTTCTCCTCCATATCAACCCACGGTGCAAAAACACGCTCACACCAGGCATCCTCCCTTTCGTTGACAAGCGAATAGAGAATCTTGATACCGAGATGTGACATACCTACTTCATAGGTATCGGGAAAACAGAAGGCATAGCGGATGTCGATTTTTTCTTTATCCTTTACAATACTGTTAAGCTCGCCGCCCGTATATCTGCCGGGCTTCTGGACAAGCGGAAGTATTCTTTCAATTCTTTCGGAAAGCATAAACGTCCTCCAAATAAAAAGTACATTTCATTGTACACGATTATTCACGTCTTTTCAAGAGTGTAAAGGATAAATAAATGCTGGCAAGCAGCAGAGTAATGTTGTAACGGCTTCTTATGAGGACATAAAACCCGAAAGCAGAAAGAGGAATGAGGCAGATTATGCCGATTATAAATACCGTTTTTTCAGCTTTTGCTGAATTCATACGGCACATCAGGCGGCATTTGATTGCTCTGCCGCAGTCAAGAGGCTCAATGGGAAGAAGATTAAAAACCGCAAGGCTGACGTTGACGGCTACGGGTTTAAACAGCCCGTGCAAATCGCAGATACACATTACCGCCGCCATTACAGCCGCCGCAAAAAGGTTGGCGACAGGGCCTGCAAGGGCTATGCACATTTCCCTTCGGTGGTTACAGCCCGAGAAACGGGTTATGCACATACCGAACGGGGCAAGAAAAACCTTGCTCGGCTTTTCCCCGCAGGCAAGCATACAAAACAGGTGTCCGCTTTCGTGAATTACTGCGGCAAAGAGGGTAAGCACGGCGGTGTTTGTGGTATCCAGCACCAGAGCAATGCAGACGGTAAAGAAGAAGAAAAAGCTGATGCTGACACGGCTGCCTTTTACCTTAAAGGTCATTGAGAAGCCACTCCGGGTTGCAGTATTTACCGCCTATGATAATTGAAAAATGCAGGTGTGCACCCGTTGACCAGCCCGTATTTCCGACAAGCGCTATAATTTCGCCCTGCCTTACGACAGCACCCTCGGGTGCAATAATTTGCGAGCAATGCATATAAAGTGTTTTTGTTTCTCCGCCGTGGGCAACAAGGATATAATTGCCTCTCACCTTGTTATATCCCACCTCTTCGACGACACCGTTAAAGGCGGCGGAGATTTTAGTGCCCTCGGGTGCTGCAATATCAAGCCCGTTATGTATGCCGAATTTGCCCGTTATCGGGTGGGTGCGGTAGCCGAAGCGTGAGGTCACCTCCCCTTTTACAGGCAAGCAGATATCAACCGTAGTTTCTATCGGTGCAAAGCAGACATTGTCCGTAGCTTCGTAAAGCGCTATATCCTCACCGCCCGACGGAAGACTTGTTTCCTCCTCGGCAGGAGACATTTCCGAAATAAGATTTTTTACCGCATTGACAACCTGCGAAACGCTCATATCGGTGCTCATAATCGAATTGAAGCGTGCCCTCAAATCGTTAAAGCCTGCCGGAGAAGCCTTTGAGATAAGCAGAAGCAGGGCTATGCCCATAACGGCAAGTACAAGCTGTGCCGAAGAAATACCGACAAGCCAGTCGGGCTTTGAATTTTTCTTTTTCTTTTTTGAAGCGGCCGTGCGCTTTTTGGGGTATGTTTCATCAAAACCGTCCATATTCAACCTCCCTATAATAAAAACAACAATACTTGTAAATAGTTATGTAATCAAAAATACAGATATTACACAAAGCTGTTGCCAAAATGTTAAATGACTGTTAAAACCGTTGCTTAAAAAGGTACATTATGATAAAATCAAGACAAAGAAAAGGAGTTTGATTACAAATGAAAAGAATTATTGTTGCAGACGACGAAGCAAGAATCCGCAGACTTGTGTGCGATTTTTTAAGCTGTGAGGGCTACGAGGCAATTGAAGCCAACGACGGCGACGTAGCACTTGAAATATTCAACACGCAGGGCAATATCGACGCACTCATACTCGATGTTATGATGCCGAATATGGACGGCTGGGAGGTCTGCCGAAAAATAAGAGAAAAATCCAACGTGCCTATTTTGATGCTCACGGCAAGAAGCGAAGAATTTGACGAGCTTATGGGCTTTGAGGTTGGCGCTGACGATTATGTCACAAAGCCCTTCAGCCCCGGTGTACTTATGAAGAGGGTTGCCGCACTTTTAAGAAGAGCAGGCGGCGAAGCCGAAGAAACGGGCAGACTCCCCTCTCTGTACGGACTTACTGTAGACGAAACTGCTCACGTTGTAACGCTTGACGGCACGGCACTTGAGCTGACCCTGAAAGAATATAACATTCTCTTAAAGCTGCTGTCTTCCGTAGGCAGAGTTTTTTCCAGAGAGCAGCTGCTTGACGATATATGGGGCTACGACTACGCAGGCGACATACGCACGGTTGACAGCCACGTTGCCCGCCTTCGCACAAAGCTCGGCCAATGGGGCAACGACCACCTTAAAACAGTTTACGGCATAGGCTACAAAATAGAGGCTGAATAATGAAAAAACGTATACGAAGCAGAATAGACAGCATAAAAGGCAAAAAGTATTCCCTGAGGACGCAGTTCTTCGGGGTTACTGCTTTTTTTATCTGTGCAGGCACCTTTGCAATACTGCTTGCCAACACACAGTTAATTCCGATAATATATACGCTCAGGCAAACAAAAAACCTGACTATCGCCGCCGAACAGGTGGGTCTGGCGCTGTATGAAAGCAGGGACTTTTACGGCGATATGACGATTATTGAGGACAACTACAATGTCGAGGTTGAAATATACAACAGCGACGGCAGGCTCGTTTACATTTCCGCCATCAACGACTTTTTGCAGGACTGGGTTGAGGATTCGGGCATCAACCTTTTCGATGTAATGCGAACACGAAACCTGACCCTTGTCGAACGCAAGGTGCTTGACAACGGAACGTATTATGAAACACTAAAGGACGACGGCAACGGCCTGCAATACCTGATGTTCGGTGCACCGCTGGGTACTGCGGGAACACTCAAGGTTTATGCACAGATGGATTACCTTTCCGCAACGGCAAACACAACGACACGGTATGTGAGTATAATCGCCTGTGCAACCTTTATGTTTATTATTATTTCGATGTATGTTTATCTTCACCATTTCAGCAAGCCGCTTATTGAAATGAACAAAATAACAAGAGATATGGCGAAGATGGACTTTTCGCAGAAATGTCCGCCGTATGCAAACAACGAAATCGGTGAACTCGGACAGAGCATAAACACGCTTTCCGCTTCGCTTGACGCAACGCTTAAGGATTTACAGCAGAAGAACGAACAGCTTGAAGCGGATATTGAGCACAAAATCAAGGTTGAGCAGATGCGCAAGGAATTTGTTTCCAACTCCTCGCACGAGCTGAAAACCCCGATAGCCATTATTCAGGGCTATGCGGAAGGGCTTAAGCTCGGTATGAAGTCGGGTAAAATGAACACGGACGATTACTGCGACATCATTATTGAAGAAACGCACAAAATGAACAGACTTGTCTGCGATATGCTCGAGCTTTCCAAATACGAAACAGGCAGCTACACGCTTGAACAAAGAAGCTTCGATATCGGCGAATTTATCAGAGAGAGCATTGAATCCTACGATATTCTCGCAAAGGAAAGCGGTATTGAAATTATCGACAACATCCCCGACGGCTTAAGGGGTTACGGCGACCCGGAAAGGCTTGAAATGGTTATTCACAATTACGTTTCAAACGCCCTTTCACACGCAAAGTACGACAAAAAAATAATCCTCGGCGCACAAGAAACCGAGGACAGCGTAAGGGTAATCGTATTCAACACGGGTGACCATATTGCCGAAAGCGACCTTGAAAACATCTGGCAGAGCTTCTACAGAGCAGACAAGGCACATTCCCGAGAAGAAGGCAGATTCGGACTCGGACTTTCTATAGTCAAGGCTATTCAGGATTTGCACGCTATGCCCTACTCGGCAGAGAATGTTGAGGGCGGAGTGGTGTTCAGCTTTGATATAAAGAAAGCGGACAACTAAAAAAGCAAAACAAAAAAGCAAGGTAAAAGCCGTACCGGCAATTACCTTGCTTAATTTTTAGATTGCTTTTAGTCCTCTATAGAAACATTGCTTGCTTTGTCAAACATTGCGACAACTTCCTTTGAGGGCTTCTTATCAATAAGAGAAACGATAATGCAGCACAGTGCGCCTACGATAAAGCCGGGAAGAAGCTCATAAATGCCTGTTTCGGCAAGAAGAAGCATCCACGCTACGTCAACAACGGCACCGCCGACAACGCCTGCGATTGCGCCCTTGTATGTAGTTCTCTTCCAGAAGAGGGAAAGGAGAATTACGGGGCCGAAGGCCGAGCCGAAGCCGCCCCATGCATTGTCAACAAGGCTCATAATGCTTGATGCGCCTTCTGACTTGCTGCTTGCAATGAAGTAAGCAACAACAGCGATGATAAGAACAACAATACGGCCTACCCAGAGGGTTTCCTTGTCGGAAGCGTTCTTGCGGAAAACGGGTTTGTAAATATCACTTGTGAAGGATGATGAAGCAACAAGAAGCTGGGAGTCAGCCGTGCTCATTGCAGCGGCAACGATAGCGGAAAGAAGCAGACCTGCAATAAAGCCGGGGAAAAGCTTCTGCGCAAGAGTTACGAAGATAAGCTCCTGCTGACCTGCGCCGACGAGTGCCTGTGTGGGAGCAAAGGCTCTGCCGAGGATAGCCATTGCAATAGCTGCGCCGAGTGAAAGCACAACCCATACGATACCGATTGTTGCGGACTTCTTGAGCACCTTGACATTCTTGGTTGACATAAATCTTACGATAATGTGGGGCATACCGAAGTAGCCGAGACCCCATGCAAGACCGGAAGCGATATCCTTCCAGGAAGCCGAGAAGGGATTGAGCGGATTGACACCGCCGTCAGCCGCTTCAAACACGCTGAAATCGAGTTCCTGAACAAACACAAGCATAAAGGGAACTGCAAGAAGTGCAGCCAGCATCATAAGACCCTGGAAGAAGTCCGTCCAGCAGACAGCCTTGAAGCCGCCGAGGAAGGTGTAAACGATAATAATTGCCGCAAAAATGATGAGTGCAAGGTTGGGGTTATCGGCAAGCTGGGGAACAACCTGGATAAACACCTTCTGACCTGCAACAAAGCTTGATGCAACATAGATTGTGAAGAAAACGAGGAAAACAATAGCGCAGATAATCTGAAGCGCACGGCTTTTTGCCATAAAGCGGTTGGAAAGATACTGCGGAATTGTGATTGAATCGTTGCAGACCTGTGAGAACTTGCGCAGTCTTCTTGCAACGAAAATCCAGTTGGCTGCTGTACCGAGTGCAAGACCGATACCAATCCAGACCTGACCCATACCGAAGGCAAGGATACTGCCGGGGAAGCCCATAAGAAGCCAGCCGGACATATCGGAGGCCTGTGCGCTGAGTGCCGTTACCCACGGACCCATTGAACGGCCGCCGAGGAAATAGTCCTTTTCGCCGCCGCCCTTCGACTTCATAAAGAAGACAAGACCGATACCCAGGACAACAACAAAATAGAGAACAAATGCTAAAAGCTGTGATGTCATAATTTAACCTCTCTTTCTCCGTTGCGCTTTATTGTATTAAAGCGTTACAAAGATAAAATATAAATCATTCTATCACTAATTTTTAAAATATGCAAGTTTTTTCGGATAAAAATTTATAAATATGCAAAAAATCCCCACAGTAATAAAGGCCCGTTATCTGCGGTTTAAATACAAAATCGTAAAGGTTGATATTGATACTATTACAATAAAACTAATACCCCAAAAAAGTTTAGGATTTTTTTGCCTTAAATATTCCAACGGCTTACTCAAAATAAACATTAACAGCATACAGCTCAAAAATACCACTGCAAACAATAAAACAAATTTCATATCAATAAACCTTTCGGTTGTAAATTGATTTGTACGGTTTGCGCTGCAAACCGCTTACGGCATATACGGGTTTTCGTCGTAGGAATAGTCCTCGGGCATAATAAAGGGCTTGACAAAATTGATTGTATAATCAACGCCCCACTGACCTGCTGCACCCTTCCACTTGCCCGAATGAGGCTCGATTGAGAGCATACCGTTATATTTCTTTATGTACAGAAGCGCAAATACGGGGCCCCATTTGACATCGTCAAGGCCTGCGGGCGGGTCGTCATAATGCTCTCCACCGATATAGAGTGTACCCTTGATGTGGAAATGGTAGAATCTGTCGCCCCATTTTTCCATTTCGGCAAGGTAGTCGCCGCCACGGTTTATGCAGTGTGATGTGTCGTATTTGATACCGAGGTCGGGCAGTCTGCCGAGAACAACACTCCACGCAGGGTCTTCGACAACGAAATTTTCCCAGTCGCAGTTGTAAACTGCAATTTTGACGTTACGCTGCTTGCCGTATTCGATAAGGTTTGCAAGATATGCAACTGCAAGGTCGCAGTTTTCCATAAAGCTCTTGCTTTCGACATAGTTACAGCCGCAGTTGAAAACGGGACAGCCGACCTTTGAAGCGAGGTCGATGCAGTTTTTATCGTGCTGTAAGGCTTCCGGGATGACGCTGCCGTTTTCGTCAAAGCGTATCATACCCCAGCGGCCGATTGAGCCGACCTTCACGCCATACTTTTCACAGCTTTCGTTGATACGGTCTGCCTGTGCGAGAACCTCTGCGCTGTCATAATTGTGATTGACGCAGAACTCAACCCATTTAAGACCCTTTTTGCTGACGGCTTCAATACAGCCGTCCGACCAACCGTTGATAATACCAAGATACATAAGCTTACCTCCGTTTAAAAAATTTTCGTTTTATAATAAGCGCCGCACTCACGGGCAGGCGCAAAGCTCAGCGCATAAATATCATCAGCCTTACATTCAAGGCTGAATATCTCCCCTGCTCTGCCGTCAAGCTCTTTGAGCTGTGAGGCTCTTCCGACCACGGGCAATTCGGGTCTGGCAGAATTCAGTATTTCTTTGCCCTTTTCATTGCAGGCAAGAATTCTGATATAAGGCGGTGTACCGACAGAATCCTGTGCCTTTACACCGAGGAAAAGGCTTAAAACAATCCGTCTTATTCTGGCGGCGGTATAGCGTTTGGTTTTGATTTTCTCGAGCAAATCCTCAACACTCACCGCTTCACGGATTGCGGAATAAATGCGGTTTTCAAGCCCCTCCGAAATATCGGGCGCAAGCGCAATTTCCTCGACTGAAAGAGTACGCAGTTTTGAAAGCACTGCCAGATCAAGCCGTGAAAAATCGGAAAATTCATCCGTATAGAAACCGCTGACCTCTTCGGGCACGAGTGACGAATCAAAGCAATTATTTCGTATTGTTTCCCTTAGCGCAGTCGCCGAGGCAAAGCCGTTGCCGCTGTAGATATTTTCGTTATAACCGTCACCCACACGGGAAACGGCGTTAAATTCAAAATTACAGCCCGTATTTTTTGCCGCCGCAATATACTCAACGGCAAGAATGTTGTTGGGCTTTTCAAGCAGTTTTGCAATATCCGCACCGCAAAGAGCTTCGACGGCACTCTGACGGATAGAAGCAAAGGTTTTATTTTGGGAAAGCAACGAAGAAATGATATTTTCGTATTCTTCGGAATAAAGCGTGTCGGCAAGTTTTTCAAGCACGGGTAAATCCGAATTTTCACAGCCGAAGGAAAGCATATCAACATTGCCAAATGCTTTTGCTAACCCCACGGCACCTCTTGCAAAGGTCTGTGCCGTGCCCGTTGCCCACGGCAAGGGAAGCTCGACAACAAGGTCTGCACCGCACTTAACGGCGGCAGAAGCACGCAGATATTTGTCGTAAATTGCCGCCTCGCCACGCTGGACAAAATTTCCGCTCATAACGGCAACAACGTGCGTTGCACCTGCGGCACGTGTTTTTTCAAGCTGATATTTATGCCCCGAGTGAAAGGGATTGTATTCGGCAACAACCGCCGCAGTTTTCATTTTTTCACCGCCAAAAAATAAAATGGACAGACCGTTTTAGTATCTGTCCATATAATAACTTATTTATTCTAACTTTTCAATACCGATTCCATTTCATTTTTAATGCGTTCGATAATTCTTTTTTCAAGCCGTGAAATATAGCTCTGCGATATTCCGAGCAGGTCGGCAACCTCCTTTTGCGTGCGCTCGGTTTCGCCTCCCATACCGAAGCGCATACACATAATCATTCTTTCCCTCTCGCCGAGTGAATTTACGATTTTTCTCAGCATCCTTGCTTCGTCCTCGTGTTCAAGGTCGGCGTTGATAAGGTCTACATCACTGCCAAGCACGTCGGAGAGAAGAAGCTCATTTCCGTCCCAGTCAACGTTAAGCGGTTCATCAATCGAAACCTCCGCCTTCAGGTTGGAAATCTTACGAAGGTGCATAAGAATTTCGTTTTCCACACAGCGTGAGGCGTAGGTTGCAAGCTTGATGTTGCGCGAAGGGCTGAAGGTATTTACTGCTTTTATAAGCCCTATCGTGCCGATTGAAATAAGGTCTTCTATTCCGACCCCCGAATTTTCAAACTTCCTTGCAATATAGACAACCAGGCGAAGATTATGGATAATCAGCAGCTCGCGGGCAGAATCGTCACCCTGCTCTATTCTTTGCATTATTTCGTTTTCCTTCGCCTGCGTCAGCGGTGCAGGCAGAGTCTGCGGACCGTTTATGTAATAAACTTCGTTTTTATTTTTTAAGAACAGCTTTTTTATTTTCCGCAACAGCTTTTTCAGCATTGAGTTCACCTCCCGCTTTTTCTTTTATCAGCTGAAGCATATCTGCATTCACAAGCACGGACACACCGTTTCCGAAGCTTTCCGTTTTGCTGACGGCAAGAGCTGAGCCTTGTAATTCGGCAAAGCCCGAATCGGTTTTTACCGTCATTTTTTCCGCAGTAAAAACAGGCAGCAAGCCTTCACCGCCTACGGTATTTGAAACGGTCAGGTGCATACCCTCCGGCAGCTTCCCTTTGAAAACGCACTCCGCAGTTTTTTCATCAAACAGCAAAAATGCTGTTGCACGGTCAACCACGCTTATGCTCTTACCCGTAAAGCTGTCGGTAAGCGTGTTGCCCGTATCAATTATCCCTTTAAGGCTTAGTATTTTACCGTTATAATACAGAGAAACCGTGCAGGCACAGCTGTCCCGTTCGGTGCGTGAAAAGAAACGCATAAACACGGTAACGGTCAGGTATACTGCCGCCGAAAACAGCACGAGCGGCAGAAAGCCTATATCAAGGTACAGCCCCGAATTGCGGATTACCAGTCCCTGCGGCCTGAAAACAAGCCATATTCCCAGCACCGCACCCGCAAACAGAAAGCTGACGGCACAAAGGCAGGAAAAGAGCCTGAAAAAGCGTTTTCTGCTTCCGAAGCCAAAAACGCAAAGCGTTACCGCAAACAGAAAAACCGCCCTTAAAGCAACACTCACGGCTGTCGGAAGCTCGGGAAGAAAAATGCAAAGAGAATATGCGCCGCCCATAAAGCTGCCCGGCAGCATACGCCACCGCTTTGTGTTTTCGCGGCAAATCAGCCGCACTGCACCGAGCATAAAAAAGCTGATTATGGTATTAAGACAAACCAGTACGTCAACATATATTACCTGCTTTATTCCTCTCACCGCCCTTTAGTGCTTTTATTTTATACCCGTGAGTTTGAAAAAACAGTCGGATTTGATTATCGGGAACAAATCTTTTTTCTTAGGGTGGCGAGAATAAATGCAACATGCAAAACGCAAAGTGCAAAACTGAGGGTCGCTACGCTCCGAATTTTGATTATTGTCTATCAGTGCATTTTGCATTGTGCCCTTTGCATTTTTTGCCGCAGACAAAAAACGGCTTGCACGAAAACCGTTCCGTGCAAGCCGATAAATTTTATTTAATAATTATTTCTGAGGTACCATCTCGCCTGTCGCGGCATTGCCTTTGAGGAACTGCGGATAGTCGGGGTTATCCCATACCGTGGGCTGTCCGTCATAAGCCTTGAGCCATTCGACAAGGTCGTCGTGCTCGTTCCAATGGTTGAAATCCGAAACGAACCAGGTGCTCTCGGGGAACATACAGGTTGAAGCATCAACACAGCCGTCGGGTGAAAGGTGGTTGTGTCCGTCAGCATTCTTCTGTACGTAGCTTTCGCCGAGTGTCTGGCCAACGGGAGCAAAGGTTGCACCGCCAGAGGTAAATTTTGCATCAATCAGAGAGTCTGACTGGTAGCGTTCATTGCCGACAAAGGGCATCGGGTCGCAGCCGTAGTTTGAGATAAGGCAGATTGCCGTGCCGCTGTCCTGACAGGCCTTGAGGATTTTTCCGGCATTAACCTGTGCGTTGTGGTAACGGTCGTACTTTGCAATGAGCTCAGCATACTTCGGGTCGTCACCGAAGAGCAATTCAATTGCATCGTCATAATATTCCGCCGGTGTAAAGTTGAACACGCCCGGCATTGAAGCAAAGGAATTGCGGGCAAAGCCGTAGTAAATTGTTTCAAAGCAGTTGTCCAGAACAATGGCTGCGATTGCTTCGACAAGCTCGTAAATACCGAGATATTTAAGGCCGACAATAAGATTTGTAAGGCTGCTGTCAAGGCCTACGGTGGGAAGCATCGTGGCAAGGTAATTTACAAGAGCTTCGCTTTCAATTGAGCTCTGCTTGGTGAAAAGCTTGCCGATAACGGTAAGTCCCTGGAAAGCGGAGCACTCTGCAATATACTTTTCAATTTTATCCGAGCCGTAAGCATCAAGGTAGGCAAGAGAAATTTCGCCGCCCTCGCTGAAGGCATTGAGAATTACCTTGTCGTGACCCGTTACCTCGATAATTTCGTCAATATAAGCGTCAAGCTGTGCGGCAGACTCATAAGGGTCAAGACGCCAGTCGTACTCAAAGTGGAAATAGTTCTGGTTCAGATGTCTGTCAACCGTTACCTCGTGGCTGTCGTCAACAAAGGTTTCCTTTACGGGGTTGCCCTTATTGTCGCAGTACATATCGGCAAAAAGGTCGTTGAGCAGAGTATCAAGAGCTTTGGCAACGTATTCCCAGCCGCCGAAAACACCCGTAATAAGTGCAACGGGCAGGAAGCCTATAACTCCCGGTATCAGCTTGCTGTTTTCAATGGGAAATACGGAATATTCCTCGCCGTTTTCGTCTACGGAGGAAATTACCGCACCGATACCCGGAACAAAAACCGTAGGTGCCTGACCGCAGTCGCAGCCTTCCGTTTCGGTTGCAAAAGCCGAAGAGGTAATTGAAAAAACAAGAACAAGGGACATAAGAACAGAGATTATTGCCTTAAATGTTTTTTTCACAGGAAAACCGCCTTTCTTACTATATTTCCTTATTACTTAAAAGCAGGGATTATTCTATGCCGAGCTGCTCCTTGACACGCTGAGTGACTCTGTGCATCTGCTCGATTTCGTATTTACGGCCGATAAAGAAATCGTCCATATTGCGTGCACGGGAGGTGTAGCCCATATCGATACCTTCAAGACCGAGGTAGTATTTTGCGTTGATGGGGTAAACCTGACACTCTGCAACGGAGAAGAAGCCAACGACATCCTGTACCATTTCTGCCTTTTCGGGCTCCTTGTCGTAATTCTTGCAAAGCCATGCATAAAGCTCGGGGTGGAAGTTTGCCATAACGCCCGAGAAGCCTGCACAGCCCATACGCAGAGTTTCAAGAAGGGTTGCGGAGTTTGCGTTATATATCTTCATACCCGTGCCCTTGACAGCGTCAAGCTTTGCCTTAATCATTGCGGGGTTGCAACAGGTATCCTTAAGGAAGGTAAATCTGCCTGTGCGTGCAAGCTCGCCGAGGGTTTCGGGAGTCATAAGGCGCTTGTAGGGATAGGGGCACTCGTAAATACCGAAGGCTGTATCCTTGATTTCATCCATAAAGATATCAACGTTGCGAAGGAATACGCTGTCGTCCTCATCCTTTGCGGCAAGGCGGTTTGAAATGAAAACATAGCCGTCAATACCTACATCGACAAAGGCCTTTGCCTCTTCAATCTGTGTGCCGATATCGTCTGCCGTGTGACCGGAAGCAACAATTGAAATGTTCTTGGGGGCACGCTCAACGATAAACTTGAGAAGCTCAAGTCTTTCCTCAAAGGAGAGGAAGAAAATTTCGCTGGACTGGCAGATTGCAAAGATACCGTCAACGCCTTTTTTTACGTACCAGTCGATGAGCTGTTCTACGGCGTTGTAGTCAATCTTGTTGTCTGCGGTGTAGGGTGTAATCATAGTCGGGAAAACACCGTTGGGAATTGATTTGATCATAGCATATATCTCCTTTGTAATCAGTTTTTCTTTAATTTGGCAAATTTTGCCATAAGCTTCTTTGTGCCTGCCTTATCAAAGGCAATTTCAAGCAGGGCATCGTTGCCCATAGGCTTGACAGAAAGCACGACACCCGTGCCGAAGGTAGCGTGGGAAACGCTGTCGCCCGTGTTGAAGGTTTCTACGTGTGCATCGTTTCTTTTGGGGGTTGTAAGCGGTGCAGCCTTGGGCTTTGAAGCGCTGACAGGTGTTCTCGTACCGCCCGAAAATCCGCCGCCGAAGCCGCCTGTTGCCGACATAAACGGTGAGGTTTGCTTTGCAACACCTGTTTCCTTAATCAGCCCCATCGGAATTTCATCGGCAAAGCGTGAGGTGCGGTTGTGAGAGGTTGAGCCGTAGAGCATTCTCGTCTTTGTCTTGGTAAGGTAAAGCTGTTTTTTGGCTCTCGTAATGCCGACGTAGGCAAGTCTGCGTTCTTCCTCGATTTCGGCAGGGTTATAAACCGCCTGCATACCGGGGAAAACGCCCTCCTCCATACCGACAATGAATACGTTGTTGAATTCCAGACCCTTTGCGGAGTGCAGAGTCATCATAACTGCTCTGTCCGCTTCCTCGTTCATTGCGTCGAGGTCTGTCATAAGGGCAACTTCCTCAAGGAAGCCCGTGAGGCTTGCCTCCTCGTTTTCCTCGGTGTAGCGCTGAAGGTTGTTCGAAAGCTCGTTTATGTTGGCAAGCCTGTCCGTTGCGGTTTCGGCATCAAGCATAAGCGAATCGACATAGCCGCTTTCCTTCATTGCGTAGTCAAACAGTTCTTTGAGCGAAAGCTCCTCAGCTTTGAGGGTAAAGTCCTTTATCATATCGGCAAAGGCAACTAACTTTGAAGAAGCACGGCTTAACTGCGGATAATCCTGCGCCTGCGAAATAATTTCAAAGATACTCACACCCAGCGAATTTGCAATATCTGCCGCATGGGCAACTGTGGTATCACCTATTCCCCTCTTGGGCTCGTTGATAATTCTGCGAAGCCTTATATCGTCGGAAGTGTTGTTTATAACGGTAAGGTAAGCAATAGCATCACGGATTTCCTTACGGTCGTAGAACTTATGACCACCGAAAATCGAGTAAGGAATACCCATACGAACAAAGGCGTTTTCAACTGCGTTCGACTGTGCGTTTGCACGGTAAAGCACGGCAAAATCGTTAAAGCGCTGACCGCCTGCAACACCGTCAAGCACGGTGTCGGCAATATACCTTGCCTCAGACTGCTCATCGTAGGAAGTGTTGAGTATGATTTTTCCGCCTTCGCCGTTATCTGTCCAGAGGTTTTTACCCTTGCGCTGTGAATTGTGGGCAATAACCGCATTGGCAGCATCGAGAATGGTCTGTGTTGAACGGTAATTCTGCTCAAGGCGGATAACCTCGGCGTTGAACTGCTGTTCAAAGGAGAGAATATTCTCAATCGTAGCGCCACGGAACTTGTAGATACTCTGGTCGTCATCACCGACAACACAGAGATTTCTGTTCTTTGCGGCAAGAAGGCTGACAAGCTGATACTGTGCGTGGTTGGTGTCCTGATACTCGTCAACCATTATGTACTTGAACCTGTTCTGATAGTATTCAAGCACATCCCTTTCCTGCTGTAAAAGATAAACCGTATTTACGATAATATCGTCAAAGTCCATTGCATCGGCTTTTTTGAGGTTTGCCTGATACATTTCGTAAAGGTCGGCAATTTTCTTGAGCCTGAAATCGCTGCCAGCCTGCTGTTTGAACTCTTCGGGAGTGATGAGGCTGTCTTTTGCACGGCTGATTTCGGCAAGTGCCGCCTTGTGGTTAATCACCCTGTCCTCAATACCCAAAGCACGCTGGCACTCTTTCATGGCACGGCGTGAATCGTCCGTATCGTAGATTGTGAAATGGTTTGAAAAGCCCAGCCTTTCGCCGTAACGGCGTAAAATTCTTGCGCAGGCGGCGTGGAAGGTGCTTGCCCAGATTTCGCTACCGTCAGGACCGAGCATTTTTTCAAGCCTTTCCTTGAGCTCATTTGCCGCCTTGTTTGTGAAGGTGATTGCAAGGATTTCCCACGGACGGGGTACATCGACCTGCATCAAATCTTCGATGAATGTATAGGTAAAATCGTCACCGTCGAGGTATGCCTCAATTGCATCAATATCCCTCTGCTCAACGGGACGGCAGACATAATCGGAATAATATGCCTTGCCGAACTGCATAATGTTTGCAATGCGGTTGACAAGAACTGTTGTTTTGCCACTGCCTGCACCCGCAAGCACAAGCAAGGGACCCTGCGTGCGGAAGATTGCCTTGCGCTGCATATCGTTCATCCGACCGAACTGTTTTTCTATAGCCTGTTTTCTTAACTGAATAAATTTATCGCTGAACATAATATACCACCATAATAAGATGTGTCTATTTTACTATATATAAGTATAAAAGGCAAGACGGAAAAGATTAAATATATGTAAATAAATGCAAAATGCAAAGTGCAAAACGCAAAATTTAGGGAGGGCTGCGCCCTCACCCATTGTAATAGCAAAAACAAAAAGTGATGTCATTCTGAGCGTAAGCGAAGAATCTTAAAGGTTTAAAAGCTCCTTCACTTCTTTCAGAAGTACACGACTTAAAGTTTCATATTATAATCGGAGCGAAGCGACCCTTAACTTTGCACTTTGCACTTTGCATTTTGCACTTTGCACTAATAACAGTTTGTCCCCGACAAACAGTAATTTTAAATTTGCTCTTGACAATTTTGTTCTAATGCGTTAGAATAGTGCTGTACTAATGCATTAGAACAACGAAAAGGAAGTGAAAAATATGTCTGCACCCAAGGTATTTGAAAGCGAATACCGTTTCTGCCTTATCCTTTGGGAAAACGAGCCCGTTTCTTCACGGAGGTTGAGTGAGCTTTGCAAGGAGCAGCTCGGCTGGTCGAAAACGACTACCTACACGGTAATCAAGCGTCTTTCCGACAGAGGTGTGCTCAAAAACGAAAACACGGTTGTAACCTCGCTTGTTTCAAAGGAGGAGGTACAGCAGGCGGAAATCGAAGAGCTTATGGAGAAAAAGTTTGAAAACTCCGTGCCTGCCTTCATTGCCGCCTTTGCAAAATCCAAGTCACTGAGCGATGACGAAATTGAGCAGATTCGCAGAATTATTGAAAAGTAAGGAGGGGTTAAAATGGACGAAATTATTTATTTTATTCAGAAGTTTTTAACCTTTGTTACCGTGCCGTTTCTTGAAATTGTGAATATCAGCATAACGGCAGGCTGGATAGTGCTGGCTGTCTTTTTACTGCGGCTGATGTTCAGAAAAGCTCCGAAATGGCTTAACTGCGTGCTCTGGGGCATAGTTGCACTCAGGCTGATTTTCCCGTTTTCAATCGAAAGCGTGTTCAGCCTTATTCCGAGTGCACAGACAATTGACCCCACCCTGCCCTATTTAAACGAATTTAAAATCAATTCGGGTATTGAGCCGCTTGACAATGCGGTAAACACACAGTACGCCGACTTTGTGCCTATGGCTCAAAGAACGGTTGATGTGACAATAATTCTCGCCTGCGTGTGGCTGCTGGGGCTTGGAATTATGCTGCTTTATGCCCTTGCGAGCTGGGCAAGGCTTAAAATGAGCTTAAAAACTGCAACGAAAAAGGAAGGAAACATATACCAAAGTGAGTTTGTGCTCTCCCCGTTTGTGCTCGGAATAATAAAGCCTAAAATTTATATTCCATACAACACAAACGAAACAGACCTGCCGCTTGTAATTGCGCACGAAAAAGCGCACATCAAACGCCTTGACCACCTTATAAAGCCGCTGGGCTTCGTGCTGCTGAGCATTTATTGGTTTAACCCGCTAATGTGGGTTGCTTATGTTCTGCTTTGCAGGGATATTGAGGCTGCCTGCGACGAAAGGGTTATAAAAAACCTCGGTGAGGACACACGTAAGGAATATTCTGTGGCTTTGCTCAACGCAAGCATCAGCCGCAAATCCATTGCCGCCTGTCCCCTTGCCTTTGGTGAAACGGGCGTAAAGGAAAGGATAAAAGGAGTTATGAATTACAAAAAGCCTGCGTTCTGGGTTATTATTGCGGCGGTTGCCGTTTGCATAATTACGGCAGTCTGCTTCCTCACAAATCCCAAGGGAACGAACAAAACAGACTATTCGCCGAATATTTCACCCGACCTTGACACCCTTATAAGAACGGAAATTATCAACCACAACAAGGGCAGCTTCCTTGAAGGCGAGGTTGCCTGCGAAGCACACAAAATCCTCGCAAACGAGGTTATGAGTGACGCCGCAGACGATGACAATATTCAGAAGGAAACCGTTTACCTTGTTTCGATGTATCAGGAATACAGCACTGAAAACGAACAGCTTGTTGAAAAGGGCGGCACTATAATTCCGCTTGCGCTGTCGTTTACCGTTGACGGTGACGGAAACTATGTGCTTTTCGATTACTGGGAGCCGGGTATGGGCAGCTCGTACATCAAGGATTTGCAAGCCAAATTCCCTGCCGGAGTTGATTATGACACGCAAAGCTATGTAAAAGAGCTTGAAGCTGAATGCATCCGTCAAGCTATGGACTATTTCGGACTGAGCGAAAACGACATTACCGAACAATCCACAACAGAGCATACAACCGTTATGCTTGAAGCAAAATTTGATTACGAGTTGACTGTTAAAAGAAGCAAATCAAGCGGTGTTACCTGGATGACAGATGAAGCCTTTTACAAAAAGAACGGATTTCACGCATACCTCTACTGCCTTGACGAGGCATATATTACGCTTGACGGCAAGCAAATGTATATCGGCGATGCGCTCAATTCGGGCAAAATGAGCGTTGACAGGCTGATTGAAAAAGCCAATAATGATGCTAACTGCGGAATAATAAAGCGTGATATGCTCAAGGACGGCGGCACAATGTTTTATTGGTATGATGATTACACAATAATCAAGCGTAATACGGTTAACGGCAACAAGGATTTGCTTATCACTTACGCCGATATAAGCACAACGGAATATTCTGCGGCGGTTAAGTTTATCAGCGAAGGTACACGGAACAACGCAGAAACGACAACTGCAAATGATATCGTCGGCGTTACTGCACCCGTAGGTTATAATGACGAGCCGCATTTTGATGCCGTAATTACGGAAAACAACGGCAGCAGTCTGTTTGTCAAAGCCTATGGAGACAACGCAGGAATTAACGAAGGCACACAGGCTTACGTCAGCCTTAAAAGCGTATTATCCCACATTAAGCTGCCCGAAATGAAAAAGGGCGACAAGGTACGCTTTATCTACGACGGCACAGTCCAGGAAACCTATCCCCTGCAGATTCCCACAGTATGGGCTGTTTATGAATTAAAAGAATAAGCACAAACACTAAAAAGGCTCTGTACCCGAAAAGTACAGAGCCTTGATGTTTTTATTATTGTTATAGCTTACAGAGAAATCTCCATAGCGCAGTTGTAGAGGTCCTTATCAATGGTCTTCTTCATATTGAGCGCTTCGTTGATGTCGTGGTCTGTAATCTGCTCGCCGTGCATTACGACAACACGGTTGCTCTTACCCTCGTGAAGGAGGTGAACAGCCTTGTTACCCATCTGGCTTGCGATAACACGGTCACGTACTGTGGGAGAACCGCCACGCTGGATATGGCCGAGGACAGTTGCACGGGTTTCGATGCCTGTCTTTTCCTCGATTTCCTTTGCCATCTGCTCAACGGTTACACCGTCACGGAAGCGGACACCTTCTGCAACCATAACGATGAAGTGGTTTTTGCCTGTTTCCTTTGTGCGCTTAATCTTGCTGATGACGTCCTTCTCGATATCGTAGGGAATTTCGGGAATAACGATAGCCGTAGCGCCGACAGCAATACCTGCGTTGAGTGTAAGGTAGCCTGCACGGGCACCCATAACCTCTACAACAGAGCAGCGGCTGTGGCTTTCGATAGTATCACGAAGGCGGTCAACAAGCTGCTGAACAGTGTTAAGGCAGGTGTCAAAGCCGATTGTATAGTCTGTGCAGACGATGTCGTTATCTATAGTACCGGGAACGGCAACACAGGGAAGACCGAAGTTGGAAAGGTCTCTTGCGCCACGGAAGGAACCGTCGCCGCCAACGACAACAAGACCTTCAATGCCGTTCTTCTTTGCGATTTCAACTGCTCTGTGTACTGCTTCCTCCTCCTTGAATTCGGGGCAGCGGGCAGTATAAATCTTTGTACCGCCACGGTGGATAATATCGCAGACGTTACGCATACCCATTTCAACAAAGTCTTCCTCAAGAAGACCCTTGTAGCCGTAACGGATACCTACAACCTCCATATTGTTGTAAAGGGCTGTACGGACAACTGCACGTACGGCAGCGTTCATACCGGGGGCGTCGCCGCCGCTTGTGAGAACACCGATTTTGTTCATAACTTATCTCTCCTAAAAATGGTTATCTGAAAATCATTCCTTAATATAATACACAGTTTAAAAAATATGTCAAGTTTTTTAGCCAATATTCACTGCTATTCATTGCAAAACGACATTTTCTGCTCCCAAAATGCGTCTGAGTTCGCCGAGAAGCGGATCATTTACGTCAACACCAATAACACGGCTGTCGTACTTCTTACTATCATTATAATAAAACCTTGCCGGTGTGTTTCCCTCGAATATTTCAAGGAGATTGAGTGCACGGCGTTTCTGCTCACCGTTAACGCTGTCCACCCTTAAAAACAGACCGTGCTTTACCTTTTTTTCGGCTTTGTCTTCGGGTACATCCTTGGGACAAGGCGAAATTTTTTCGCACACAAGGCTCGGCTCCTTGTCTTCACGCAGACTCAGTCTGCCTTCAAGAAGCACAACGTTACCCGTCTGCAAAAACTGCATTGTCGAGGAAACGGTTTTCGGGAAGAGAAGCGCTTCGATATTGCCGCTCATATCCTCAAGCGTTACAAAGGCCATTTCAGCGTTGCTTCTTGTTATTTTTTTCTTTATTGAGGTTATGATACCCAATACCTTTACGTTTTCGTTGTCGGAATAGCCGTCACCGTCCGTCAAATCGAAAATCTTTGCACAGCCGAGCTTTTCGGCAAGCGGAGCATAGCCCGACATAGGGTGGCCGCTGACGTAAAAGCCTACAACCTCTTTTTCACGCATCAGCTTTTCGTCCTGCGGCAGCTCGCTCACCTGCGGAATTTCGGGCTGAGCGCTTTTTTCTTCACCGATAAGGCTGAATATATTAATCTGACCGCTCATACTGTATGCCTTGTCCGCTTCAAGCTGCGACATAACGGCAGGCAGCATTTGCAGCATCTGACGGCGGTTGAGTCCGAGTCCGTCGAGAGCACCCGAATAAACAAGGCTTTCTGCGGCACGGCGGTTGAAATTGTTGCCGTAAACACGCTTGCAGAAGGAATAATAGCTCTCAAATCTGCCGTTTTTCTCCCTTTCCTCGACAATAGCCTTAATGAGGTTTCTGCCGAGGTTTTTGACGGCAAGCAGACCGAAAAGAATTCTGCCGTTTTCGGCTACAAAGCCGCCGTAGCTTGAATTAACATCGGGCGGCATAACCTTTATTCCGAGCCGCTCACACTCATTGATATAGCCGCAGACCTTGGCAGTCTGGTCGAGCACGCTTGTAAGAAGTGCCGCCATAAACTGCTGCGGATAGTGACATTTGAGATATGCCGTGCGGTAAGCCACCAATGAATAAGCGGCGGCGTGTGATTTATTGAAGGCATAGGAAGCAAACGAGGACATATCCTCAAAAATCGAATTTGCGGCGGCAGGCTCAACTCCCCTGCTGACAGCACCTTCGATGAATGTTTTACGCTCCATTTCCATAACGTCGTGCTTTTTCTTGGACATGGCACGGCGCACAACGTCTGCCCTGCCGTAGGAATAGCCTGCAAGCTCACGGAAAACCTGCATTACCTGCTCCTGATAGATAAGACAGCCGTGCGTAACCTCCATAATATTGCGGAGCTTGTCCGCTTTATAGCTTGTCTTTTCGGGGTTTCTTCTGTTTTCTATATATGTGTCAATCGAATCCATAGGGCCCGGACGGTAAAGCGAAACAACCGCTATAAGGTCTTCGAGCACCTTTGGTTTTATGCGTGTCAGCACACTTCGCATACCTGCGGATTCAAACTGGAAAACGCCGAGAGTCTGACCCGAGGAAAACATTTTGTAGGTATCTATATCGTCAAGCGGTATTTTTTCAATATCAAAATCGGGCTGTGTTTTACGCACGGCTTTTTCTGCATCCGCAATAACCGTAAGGGTTTTAAGCCCGAGGAAATCCATTTTAAGAAGACCCAGTTCTTCAAGGGAAACCATTGTGTACTGGGTAACTGCCAGATCGTCACTCAGCGCAAGAGGTACATATTCCTTGACTGGGTCACGGGTGATAACAACGCCTGCTGCGTGCTTTGAGGCGTGTCGGGGCATACCCTCAATCTGCATAGCGTTGTCGATAAGCTCTTTTACCGTTTCGTCGGTGTCATAACGCTTGCGCAAATCGGCTGATTTTGCAAGAGCTTTATCAAGAGTTATATTCAGCTCAAACGGAATGAGCTTTGCAACCGAATCGACCGTGGCGTAAGGCAAGCCCATTACCCTGCCGACGTCACGCACGGCTGCCTTTGCGGCAAGCGTACCGAAGGTAACAATCTGCGAAACGTGGTCGGAGCCGTATTTTGAAATAACATAGTCAATAACCTCCTGCCGTCTTTCGTAGCAGAAATCAATATCAAAATCGGGCATACTGACCCTTTCGGGGTTGAGAAAACGCTCGAAAAGGAGGTTGTACTTCATAGGGTCTATGCCCGTAATTCCTATACAATAGGCGGCTATACTGCCTGCACCGGAGCCTCTGCCGGGGCCGACGGGTATACCGTTATTTTTTGCGTACTGAACAAAATCGTTGACTATGAGGTAATAATCCGTATAGCCCATTTTGTTGACGACCGAAAGCTCGTATTCAAGCCGCTCCTTATATTCTTCGGGGGCATTTTCGCCGTAACGCTTTATAAAACCCTCACGGCAGAGAGAGGCAAAATAGTCAAAATGGTCTTCGCCGTTGGGTGTATCGAAATTGGGAAGCTTCGTGTTGCCGAATTCGATTTCGACATTGCACCTTTCGGCGATTTTTGCGGTATTTTCCACCGCCTCGGGGAAATCGGCAAAAAGCGCACGCATTTCGCTTTCGCTCTTTAAATAAAACTCATCCGCCTCAAACTCAATTCCCGTGTTTTCGCCGAGGATGTGGTTAGTCTGTATGCAGATAAGAATTTGCTGAATTTTAGAATCCTGCTTGCGGATATAATGGGTGTCGTTTGTGGCGACAAGACCTATCCCCTGCTCCCTTGCAAGTCGGACAAGCTGCGGCAGGACACGAAGCTCCTCTTCAATCCCGTGGTTCTGAATTTCTATGAAGAAATTGTTTTCACCGAAGGTTTCCTTGTACCACAGGGCGGTTTTTACAGCCTGCTCATAATCGTTTTTTAATAGTGCCTGCGGAATTTCACCTGCAAGGCAGGCAGAAAGCGCAATTATGCCCTCGTGGTATTTTTCGAGCAATTCTTTATCCACACGGGGCTTGGTGTAAAAGCCCTGAGTCCACGCATCGGACACAATTTTGATAAGATTACGGTAGCCCGTATCGTTTTCGGCAAGCAGGACAAGGTGATAACGCTCGCTGTCGATACCGTGCACTTTATCGAAGCGTGTTCTTGCCGCAACGTAGACCTCACAGCCGATAATCGGCTTGATGCCCTGTTTTTTTGCTTCCTTGTAAAAATCTATTGCGCCGAAAAGAGAGCCGTGGTCGGTAATTGCAAGGCTTGTCTGCCCGAGCTCCTTTGCGGCGGCAACAAGAGGCCTGATACGGCAGGCACCGTCAAGCAAGCTGTACTCGGTATGCAGATGTAAATGTGTAAAGCCCGACATATCATAACCTCACTTTCTGTAAAAATTAATCCTCGCTGTTTGCGATACTTACTATTCTGTTAAGCCTGTGGTAAACACCCGAACGTGAAAGGCTGACGGAAAGCATACTGCCAAGCTCCTTCAGGCTGCTTTCGGGGTTTTCTTCACGCAGGGTTGCAAGCTCACGAAGTTCTTCGGGCAGGCCGTCGAACTTACCGCTCGCACGAAGCTTTCGGATAGCTTCAATCTGACCCATTGCCGCATCAACAGAACGGTCGATGTTTGCGGTTTCAAAATTGACCTTGCGGTTTATACGGTTGCGTACATCCTTTTCAATTTTGACCTGCATAATTTCGAGCGCAGACGACTGTGCACCCAGCAGCATAAGTATATCCTCTATCATTTCGCTGCTCTTGAAATATATTACATAACTGCCCTTGCGTTTTGTCATTTTTGCGTTGATTTCAAGCTCCTGCATTAATTTGAGCATATCGTCACTCAGATGCAGGAAAGGCAGAATAAAGTCCAGCTGATAGCTTTTTTGCGGATGGGTTACCGTTGCGCACGCAAGGAAAGCACCTTTTAAAAACGAAGCAAGACAGCATTCCTCGGCAAGGTTTGAACGGTTGATACGAACACCGACCATTCTTTCGGATACGCCGAAATGCTCCAGAACTTTGAGCCTGTCCTCTTTTTTGGTAACGCTTACGGAAAACTTTCCGCTTTCAGCGCCTTTCAGTACGGGTGCCCTGCCCGTTATTTTTTCAACAGCCGAAGCATACATTTTCGCCGTGCCCTCGTGCTCCGTGACGAGCATCATAGAGGTTGAACCAAAAGACCTGCCGCACAGCAACAGCCCGTAGGTCATCGCATGGTAGCAGCAGGTCTGCATATCGGCTGTTGAACAGATTTCATCTTTTACCGCAGATGTAAATGACATAACTAAAATACTCCGTCAACCTATATACTTAACTTCTCTTTCAAGCTCAACGCCTGTTTCGTTGAGCACCTTTTCGGCAACAATTCTGCCGAGTTCCATAATTTCCGCAGTGGTTGCACCGCCCTTGTTTACAACAAAGCCTGCGTGTTTTTCGCTAACCTGCGCACCGCCGACAGAAAAGCCCTTGAGACCGCACTGCTCAATAAGTGCACCTGCAAAGTGACCCTCGGGACGTTTAAAAAAGCTGCCTGCGCTTGGCAAATCAAGCGGCTGCTTATCGACACGACGGCCGAGAAGCTCCTGCATTTTTGCATTGATTTCCTCTTTATCGCCTTTTTCAAGTGAAACAATGATGCCCGTAATCACAAAATACTTGTCGGTATATGAGCTTCTTCTGTAGCCGAAGGTGAGATATTCCTTGGTAAGGCGGCCGGGATTACCCTCATAGTCAAGGTGAGTACAGCAGGTAAGCACATCCTTCATTTCACCACCGTAAGCGCCTGCATTCATATATGCCGCACCGCCTGCAGTACCGGGTATGCCGTAGGCAAACTCAAGCCCTGTGAGCGAATGCTCCAGAGCAAATTTGCAGAGAGTGGCAAGTTTAGTGCCTGCCGAGCAGTATATTGTTGTTTCGTCAAGAAGTCGGATTTCCTCGAAATTGTTGGCAAGGCGGATTGAAACACCCCTTATTCCGTCATCCGAAACAAGGAGATTTGAGCCGTTGCCGAAAACGAAGGGCTTCACCTCTTCGTCCGAGCACATACGCAGCAGACTGCGAAGCTGCAATTCAGAGGACGGCAGAAAGACAACGTCTGCCTTTCCGCCTGTTCTGAAGCTTGTGTATTCGGACATAGGTGCATCAAGGCGGTATTTTATGCCGATTTTTTGAGCACCTTCAATTATGTTCTGAATGTTATTCATTGAAAGACTATCCTTGAAAAGAATTAGCTATCGAGCATTGCGGCACCGATAATGCCTGCATCGTTACCGAGTGTTGCACAGCAGATTTCGGTCTGCTTTTCCGAATAGATGCTGTATCTGCCACGGTTGATGTGCTTGCGGATGGGAACAAGAAGATTATCCTTCTCGTGGCTGATACCGCCGCCGATGCATATTACATCGGGCTGTAAAGCATTGATAACGTTTACAAGACCGACTGCAATATAGCGGATGTAGTTGTCAACAACCTGCTTACCTGCTGCATCGCCCTTGCGCATTGCATCAAAGGCTGTTCTGCCGCTGACCTTTGCTATATTATCGTCAACGAGATCCCACATTATGCTGTCAACATTCTTTTTCATAGCATCCTTGGTCTGTGCGATAAGAGCAGTTGCGGAAGCATATCTCTCCCAGCAGCCTCTTCTGCCGCAGTTACACTGCTCACCGTCCATACAGATAACCATATGTCCCATTTCGCCTGCAGCGTAGTTACAGCCGACTACAAGCTTGCCGTCGATAACGATACCGCTGCCGACACCCGTGCCGAGTGTAATTGCAACAAAGCTGTCCGTACCCTTGCCTGCACCTGCGAGTGCTTCGCCCAGAGCAGCACAGTTAGCATCGTTATCAATATAAATTCTATCCATGCCAAGATTTTCGGAAAGCAGTTCCTTTGCGGGAACATGGTTGAAATCAAGGTTATTTGCAAAATCAATAATACCTTCTGCCTTGTTTACTGAGCCGGGTGTACCGATACCGATGGACTTAACCTCGTCAAGTGTGATTTCTGCATCGGCAACAGCCATTCTGATAGCCGTAGCAATATCGTCGAATATTGCCTTTGCGGGACGGGGAGCATTTGTCTTCATTTTGCCTCGGCCGATGATGTTGAAATTCTTGTCAACAACACCTACTGCAATGTTTGTGCCGCCGAGATCTACGCCGATTCTGTACATATTTTGTTACCTCCGATATATCTTTCTTTTCATTTGTTTTACCGTATTTTACGTGTGCACCTTTTATTCTTCCATACCCAAGCCGTTAAGCAATTCACGGGCTGCGTTGTAGCCGAGCTTTTTCTGACGGTTGTTCATAGCTGCCGCCTCGATAATAACCGAAAGGTTTCTGCCGGGGTGAACGGGAACAACGTGGCTGGGAATATCAATACCCAAAATTTCGGTGTACTGCTCGTCAAGACCGAGACGCTCGTAAGCCTTTTCGCTGTCCCACGGCTCAAGCTCGACAACCATATCAATTTTTTCGGTGAGCTTGACAGAGCCCATACCGAAAATACGCTGTGCGTTGATGATACCGACACCACGCACCTCGATAAAGTGGCGGATATTGTCGGGAGCGGAGCCGACAAGCGTACGGGAAGAAACCTTGCGGATTTCGACCGCATCGTCCGCAATAAGACGGTGGCCTCTTTTAATCAGTTCAAGTGCCGTTTCACTCTTACCCACGCCGCTGTCGCCGAGAATAAGCACACCTTCGCCGTAAACCTCTACAAGAACACCGTGACGGGTGATACGGGGAGCAAGCTGAACACCGAGGAAGGAAATTATTGCCGACATACAGGCCGAAGTTGAATCCTTTGTGGAAAGCACGGGCACACCGTACTTTTCGGCAAGGGGAAGAAACTCCTCGGGCATTTCAAGCGAGCGTGTGATTATACACACAACGGGCTTATGCGAAAGGTAAAAATCAAGCCTTTGTGCCCTTACATCGTCAGGCAGACTGCGCAGATATTCAATTTCCGTCAGACCGAGGAACTGAACTCTGCCCGGGTCAAAATAATCGTCATAGCCCGTGAGGATAAAGCCGGGGCGGATAACCTCCTGCATGGTGACGTCAATTTCACCCGGAGCGCAGGGAGAATAAACAACACTGAAGCCGTGTTCATCTATAATCCGCTGAAGCGAAACGGAATACTTGGAAGCCATTTAAACATCCCACCAATAAAACTTTTTGATATATTATAAATAACTTCTGCGTAAACTGCAAGTATTTTACAAAAATAAATAAACTTTTATTGATTCGACTTGTACTTTTCTTTTGTCGCAAGCCCACCTCTGATATGGCGCTGTGCCTTGTTTACCTCAAGCACTGCCCTGACCTCTTCAAAAAGCAAGGGGTTGAGCTTTGCGAGCCTGCGAGAAACATCCGTATGTACCGTAGATTTGCTTATTCCGAACTGCTTTGCCGCCGTTCGTACCGTTGCACCGTTTTCAACTATATAGCGGCCAAGCTCAACCGCTCTTTCTTCAACTATACATCTCAAAAAAACATTCCTCCCGAATTCATATCGGTAAATTGATATGACGGGAGGCTGTCAAATATTACTTGCTTGTCCGTCAGCACACCTGTGTGCAGAACTAAGTTTGCCCTTATCCTTTAAAGAAATCCGCTTCAAGCATTGCGCACAGGCAATGGTAAACAGGAAGGGTGAGCTCCTGAATTTTAAAGGTTTCTGTTTCGGGCAATTTTATACATACTGTACACTTTTCACTCATTGCGCTTTGTCTTGAGCCCGTTATGCCAATGCTTGCAATTCCCGAGGCAGAAGCGGCACGCACGGCATTGACTACGCTTTTTGAGTTACCCGATGTACTCAAAGCTATAAGCACGTCGTTTTCACGGGCGTAGCCGTAAACCTGCTGGGCGTATGCGCAATCAAACTCAAGGTCGTTTGCAAAGGCAGAAAGCAGCGCAGAATGAGCATTGAGAGAAATTGCAGGCAATGCGCCCTGAAGACGTGAAAGTATTTCATCGTCACCGTTTTCGGCAGGCTTTTCAATCCTTCTTTTAAGCAGAAAGCCCTTCATCAATTCACCTACAATATGGTCGGCATCGGCAGCACTTCCTCCGTTGCCGCAGACGAGCACCTTGCCGTCCTTTTCGTAGCAGGCTTTTAAAATTTTATACGCATTGTATATATCGTCCTTACAGGTTTCCAAAGCGGAAAAACGCTGCAGTAATTCTTCAAATATTTGTAATGATGTCATTTTATTTCTCCTTATTCATTGGGCAGTTCTAAAAACTCAAAGTGCAAAGATTGCGTACTTGTTTTTTCGTCAGAGAAGTTTCAAAAGCACAGGCAATACTTTGTGTATTGCCGAGCATTTTGGAACGATATGGCGGAAAAAGAACACGCAAGATTTGTACGGTGAGTTTTTAGAGGTGCCCTGTCATAAATGCAACGCCCAATGCGGCAAAATCGCCTATTGCGTCACTTAATTCGGCAGGCAGAATGCGGCAGACACCGTAGGAAAGTGAAAGTGCTTCTTTTTCAAGTGTTTCCTGCATTTTTTCTTTGAGCAGGGCTGATGACCGCTCGTAAATACTGCCGATAACTATTGCTTCGGGATTGAGTATATCAATTATAACGGCAAGGCCCTTGCCCAGATGCTCACCGCAGATGCCGTAAATCTCCCTTGCGGTTTCGTCACCCGAAGCGGCCGCTTCGGCAACGGCTTTTGCGGTAATTGAATCAAGTTCGCTTTTATCCTTGCAGAAGGACATTTCAACGCCTTCGGCAAGCTTCTTTTCGGCTATGCCTTTAGCAAGCCTTGCTATACCGCCGCCGCTGCAATAGCCTTCAAACGAGCCCTTTTTGCCGTAGCCCTCGGGGCCGTCGGGTGCAATGCGGATATGACCGACCTCGCCTGCCATATCGTTTGTGCCGCTGTAAAGCCTGCCGTTGAGGATAAGGCCTGCACCCATGCCCGTGCCGAAGGTGAGAAAAACCATATTGCGTGTGCCTCTGCCTGCGCCGAATTTCCATTCCGCGACCGCACAGGCGTTTGCATCGTTCTGCAAGGCTGTTTTAATGCCGAGCCTTTTTTCGGTCATTTCAACAAGCGGTACATTGTCCCAGTCGGGAAGATTGGGCGGACACATTATAACGCCCTTTCTGCTGTCCAGAGGGCCTCCGCAGCTTATTCCGCAGCCGATAACCTGATTGGGGCTGACCGAGTTTCTTGTAAGTATTTCTTCTGCGCAGGATAAAAGCTCTTCGGTAATTTCACGCCAGCCTCTTTCCTGCCTTGTTTCAAAGCGGATTTTGTCAACAATAAAATCCTTGCTCGGCTTTTCGGGAATTTCTCCCCTGCCGAGTATGACGGCACATTTCGTACCGCCTATATCAAATCCGAGTGAGTATTTTTCCATTTACTGTCACCTCTTACCGTTTGAATATAACATGAAAAAACGTTTCAGGTCAATAATTTATGAACATATTTGAACATAATAATAACAAACAACTGATTGGAGATTTACTATGGCTACACTACTGTTAAGAACGGTTATACTGTTTCTGCTTGCTATCGTTTCCGTTCGATTGATGGGAAAAAGACAAATAGGCGAAATGCAGCCGACCGAGCTGGTTGTAACAATCCTGCTCTCCGAGGTTGCGGCTGCACCGATGCAGGATATTGATATGCCGCTGATAAATTCGGCACTGAGCGTTTTACTGCTTGTTGCGCTTTCAATACTCAGCTCCGTGCTTTCAATGCGCTTCGGACGTTTCAGGGAAGCGTTTGACGGGCACCCTGCAATAGTCATAAACAACGGTGTGCTTGACCAAAACAAGATGCGTGCGCTCAGGCTGACTATGCAGGATTTAATGTCGTCACTGCGGCAGAAGGATGTTTTTGATATTGAGCAGGTGCAGTATGCTATTGTGGAAACCAACGGCACGGTAAGCGTTATGCTCAAGCCCGAATACACACCGCTGACAAGCTCACTGGCAGGCAAAAAAGCACCCGATGACGGCTTGCCGCATCTTGTTATATGTGACGGTAAAATAGTGGAAAAGGCTTTGAAGAGCTGCGACCTTGACCTGTCAGTTCTGAAAAAACATCTGAAAAAAATAGACAGGCACGAAAGCGAAATTATGGCACTCACCTACAGCAAAAACGGCTTCGGAACACCTATTGAGAAAAAGAAGAAGGAGAATACTTAAAATGAAACGAGGATATATTGCACTGGGTATAATTGCGGCAATAAGCCTGCTGTCTTACTTTGCGACCAGTGCAGTGGCTGCAAGAGCAGAAAAACTTGAACAGCTTGCAAAAGCTGCCTGTACTGACGAAAAAAACATTCAGGCAATGACGGATGAATGGGAAAGCAGCAGAAATTTTTTCTCTTTCTTTGTCAGTCACGCCCACCTTGAACCGATAGATTACAGAACAGAGGGGCTTGACTATGTAAGCAAGGATGAACGGCAGGAAAGCTGTGCTGAAATTGTAGCCTATGCCAAGGAAATAAAGGAGCTTATTTCCCTGTCACTTTACAATGTTTTTTAAACAGGATTTTTCGTGTGTGTTCACAAATTATTTACAACCCGAAAGCATACAAGAGCAAGTATCGTCTTGTTACCAATCCACAACCTGTAGTAGCAAAAATCGTTACAAGCACATTATATTCCGAATTTCCAGCTGAAAATTCTTGCAAAGGAAAGCGTTTTGTGGTATCATTCAGACAAGGAGGTGATAATGTGGTTTTCGTATGGATCGGCGCACTCATAGCGTTCATCGTAATCGAAGCAATGACGGTACAGCTGTTGACAATATGGTTTGCCCTGGGCTCTCTTGCGGCACTTATAGCAACACTTTGCTCGGCGAGTATACCCGTTCAGATTGCAGTCTTTGCCGCCGTTTCGCTTGTTGCTCTTGTTGTTACAAGACCGCTTGTCAAAAAGTTCACGGGGCGCAAATATTCCCCCACCAACGCAGACAGGTTTCTTGGCGAAACAGCTATCGTAACCCAAGAAATTGACAACATCCGTGAAACAGGCTGTGTCAAGGTAAAGGGCAGCGTATGGACAGCTCGTTCTGCCGATAACGGCATTATCGAAGAGGGAGAAACCGTTACCGTAAAACAGATTGAGGGCGTTAAACTTATTGTTGAAAAAGCCCGGCAAACGGCACAGACAAGGTAATGTAAAAACAAAAGAAGTTAAAACAAAATTTTTGAGGAGGAAATATTACAATGTTACCGTACATCATTTTAGGCTTATTCATTCTTGCAATTGTCATAGTCGCACTTAATATCAAAATTGTTCCGCAGTCCAAGGCCTATGTCCTTGAAAGGCTCGGCGCATATCAGACAACCTGGCAGACGGGTATCCACTTCAAAATACCGCTTTTTGAAAGAGTTGCAAAGATGGTTTCGCTCAAGGAGCAGGTTGTCGATTTCCCACCGCAGCCCGTTATCACAAAGGATAACGTTACAATGCAGATAGACACGGTCGTTTTCTACCAGATTACAGACCCTAAGCTCTACTGCTACGGCGTTGAACGTCCCCTTTCCGCTATCGAAAACCTTACGGCTACAACACTTCGTAACATCATAGGTGAGCTTGAGCTTGACCACACGCTTACCTCCCGTGACACAATCAACGCAAAAATCAGAGGCATACTTGACGAGGCAACAGATGCATGGGGTATCAAGGTAAACCGTGTTGAGCTGAAAAACATTCTTCCGCCCAAGGAAATTCAGGACGCTATGGAGAAGCAGATGAAGGCAGAGCGTGAGCGCCGTGAAGCTATCCTTCGTGCAGAAGGTGAAAAGGAAAGCCAGGTGCTCGTTGCAGAGGGTCAGAAGACCTCCAAGATTCTTGCCGCAGAGGCTGACAAGCAGGCTGCCATTCTCCGTGCAGAAGCTGTCAAGGAAGCAAAAATCCGTGAATCCGAAGGTGAGGCACAGGCCATCATCGCCGTTGAAGAAGCAAGAGCAAAGGCAATTCAGCTTATCAACGAATCCGAGCCTTCAAACGCATTCCTTACAATCCGCAGCCTTGACGCATTTGAAAAGGCAGCAGACGGTCAGGCAACAAAGATTATCATTCCGTCTGAAATTCAGGGTATGGCAGGCCTTGCAAAGGGCATAGTTGAAAGCGTAAAAGAATAAACACATTTAGCAAAAAAGGCTCATCGGTCAGCACCGGTGAGCCTTTGAATTTTGACGAACTTGTGATAATTGTATAAAATAAAAAATAAGGCTTGTATATTTTTTCAAAATAGTATATAATCAAATGCGTTAGTGTGTTTTAAACACTTCAATTACTCGAAAAGGATGATTAGATGGCTACTCAGAAATCAGCAAATGACTACCGTGAGGAACGCAAGGCACGCCTTGCCAAAGCCTCCAAGCAGAACGCAAAGAAATCCCGCAAAATCGGCGGCTACAAGATGAGCAAGAAGGCAAAGAGCATTATTGCTATTGTTCTTGTTGTTGCAATTGTCGGTGTTGTCGGCTTCTTCGGCTGCAAAAACCTCGGCGTGTTCGACAGAATGAAGTCTATCGAAACAGTCGGCGGCGACAAGTATTCAGCAGTTGAATACGAATACTACTACAAATCAGTTCACAACTACATCTACAACATGGCTGCACAGTACGACCAGTACTACGGCGCAGGCTACGGCTACCAGTACACAGGCTATGACATTTCAAAGGACCCTGCAGAGCAGAACTATCCCTTTGACGATTACAAGCTTGAGGACGGCAAGGATGCTACCTGGAAGCAGTATTTCGAGGCTATGGCTCTTGAGCGTATGCAGTATTACAACGTTGTTGTTGATATGGCAAACGAAGCAGACTTCAAAGTAAGCGATGCGGTCAAGGCAGACACCGATGCCAAGATTGAACAGCTTCGTAACGACATCAAGACCAATGCTGAAAAGCAGGGCGGTCAGGTTGTTTCCCTCGGCGCTTACCTTCGTGCAAGCTACGGCAACGGTATGAACGAAAAGACCTTTATGGATATCGTTGAAAACGAAACCCTTGCACAGGAATACAGCAAGCACCTTCTTGAAACAAGAGGCGAAGGCTACACAATCGAAGAGCTTGAAAAGGTTTACAAAGAGGACAAGTCCGCATACGATGTTGTTGACTTCCGCCTGTTTGCTATTGACCCCGTAGCAGAAGAGCTTGACGAAAAGGCTACAGATGAAGAAAAGAAGGCTGCCGACGAAAAGGCAAAGGCAGAGGCCAAGAAAAAGGCTGAAGAGATGTTCGGCAAGATTACAGATTCCGCTTCCTTTGTAAAGCTTGCAGAGGAATATGCTACAGAAGAGCAGAAGGCTGCTAACGACTTCAAGGACAGCAAGACAACTCTCAGCACCTTCATCCAGAAGTCTTCCGTACAGAACAGCTTCAGCGAGGACATTATCAAGTGGCTCTACAGCGACAAGACAAAGGCCGGCGAAAAGAAGATGTTCGACGTCAGCGGCTCACAGTACATCTTCATGATGGAAAAGCCCTCATACAGAGATGACGAAACCATCCCCGTAGATGTACGCCACATTCTCTACCAGATCAGCGAGGACGCAACAGATAAGGAAGCTGAAAAGGCAAAGCAGAAGGCAGCAGCAGAAGCAGCTCTCAAGGAAATTGAGGCAGCAGCAGACCCACTTGCAAAGTTCCTTGAAAAAGTTACATCCGACAGCAAGGACACAGGCTCCAGCTCCAACGGCGGTCTTTACGAGTATGTCGGCAGAGGTCAGATGGTTGAGCCCTTTGAGGCATGGTCACTTGACGAGGCACGCAAGGAAGGCGACCTTGGAGTTGTTGAAACAGAGTACGGCTACCATGTAATGTACTTCGTGCAGAAGCACGACAAGCCCATGTGGCAGATTACAATCAGCCAGAATCTTGCAAGCGAGGCTCTTCAGGAAGAGCTTGATGCAGCATACAAGACAGATGCTTACGCAGTTGCAGAAGATAACGCAACTATCGCAGAGATGAACGCAAAGCTCTATGACGAGCTCAAATCCCTTTACTACAAAGGCTAATATGTAAAAATTCGCCCTGAAAGGATTTCTCCTTTCAGGGCATTTTTTAGTTATGAGTTATCAGTTATAAGTTTGCTTTTAATCCTTATATACATCATTATATTTAAAGGGTATTCTTTCGCCGTTTTTCTGAATGTGGAAGCAGTTTTCGCCGAGTGAAAAAATCCATTTATCGCTTTTGAGGCTGTCGGAGCACACATTCACAACACGGCACTTGCCGACCTCTTCGTTGAAGCGCCTTATCTTTTCTTCTCGCTTGCAGTTTTTGCCGATTATTCTGCCGTTTTTCGGGTCGTGCACGGTGCAGATAAGCTTATGTACATCAAGCCTTGAACAGATTTCTGTCAGCAGAAAATCGGGGCTTGCGCTGATTACAACCGCAGGTCTTTCCCTTTCTTCGTTCTCAAACCAATCAAAAACCGTTTCCTCGTATTTATCCCAGAACTTTGTGACGTTCTTTTCAAGGTTAATAAAGCGGACAAAGCAGAAAAAGCGACCCTTTGCAAAGGTGAGGTCTTTTATGCCTATGATGTATAAAAGCATCACAGCCACCTGATACGGCAGGCAGAAGACTATCCACGGGTTACGGGCAAGACAGAAAAGCCAGAAGCGTGAGCCGCTGTCAAACGGAATGAGCGTTTTGTCAAAATCAAAAACATCTATTTCTTTCATTTGCCGTTCCTCACATTGAAAAAATGCCCTGATACATTACGGGAAGCGTGGCATTTTCAAGGTCGCCGCCGTTTTTGAGGAATAGGTCGTACAGCTCCTTTTTACGCTCGTCCGAATAGGTGTAGCCCCACAGACGCTCGATTTTGCCGAAATCCTCAAAGGTTTCGTCGGGCAGCACCTCTACCCCACCCTTTTTGTAAGGCAGCGGTATTTTAACCGTACCGTCGGATGTGATATAGTAAGCTAAAGCAAGCTCAATCGCCTTTCTGTTTGCCGCTTGTCTCGGGTATTCCTCGTCAAACTTTATTCTCGTTATCGGGAAAACGGCAACATCGGCAGCAAGAAGCTCATAAGCAGTTTCAAACAAACCTCTGTGACCGTGGTGAGAAACCTGAACAACGTCGCACTTAAGCGTTTCACCGTAGCGCTTTTCAAGCTCAACGCTTGCAAGATTGCTTGCGTCCCCCGGAATGAAAATTCTCGAGCCCTCTGCGGTGAGAATAACCATGCAGGAAGAATCATTATAATCCTTGACTATATTAGGATATATGTCCTCATGTGTGCCCATAACGTCAAAGCAGAGGTTGCGGATATAAAAGCGCTGACCCGTGTGAATTTTATAGGTCGGTATATCGGTTTCCTCCAGCATTTTAAAGAGCTTTGGTGCAAGACGTTTTTCCTCGGGATCCCAGAATTCACTCGCCTTATTGTCGGCAGGGATGAGATTAGAATATATGCCTTCAATTTCAACATCGTATCTGTTGTAGCGCAAAAAATCCATAAACTTTGAAACGTGATCGGAATGTGCATGGGTAAGAAGCCAGCCGTTGACCACTATCCTTTGTCCCTCGGGCGTACGGTCACGCATAAATTTATAGATTCTGTCGTTGTCGTTAAACTGGAGATAGTGACCCGAATCGACTATAAAAAAGCTGTAATCGGGGCACTGAATGAGCAGGCACATACCGCAGTCGATAAGAGTCTGGTCGCTTTCAAAGCCGTAAAAGGCTGTTTCGCCCTCACCCTCGCAGCTTGTTTTTTCAAACACGGGTGTACGCTCGTTTTCGCTTGCGGCAACACGAAGAATGCCGTCACAAGGAGTGAAAAATGCGTTGACTATCACCCCACCCTTAAGGCATGTGTAGAGGTTGCCGTTATTTTCGGTTTCCTGCAAAACAGCAAAACCGTCGGAAACAAGAGCATTTATCCAGTCTTTATACTCTGCCTCATCAACATTTCTGTAAAGGCGCATAAAGCAGCCCTCTCGGCAATCGTAATCGGGCTCATCCGCCAATGCACGGAACTGTCTGAATTTTTCAAAAATACCGTTCATAAACATTTTCCTTTCCTATTTCTGATAGGCATTGTTTACTGTTGTATAACAAAAGGCAAGGTTAAGCCCTTGCCTTTTTAGATGTTAATAATTATTCTTCGTCTGCGTTTTCCCAGTTGTGCCAGACTTCCTGAATGTCGTCGTTATCGTCGAACATTTCAAGCATCTTGTTCATATTCTTGATATCGTCCTCGTTTGTAAGGGCGGTATAGGTTGAGGGAACGTACTGTACCTCTGCAACAACGAAGGTATAGCCTGCTGCTTCAAGAGCATCACGGACTGCACCAAGGTCGTTAGGCTCTGTACGGATTTCGAAAACAGCCTCATCCTCTGTGATGAAGTCAACAGCACCTGCTTCAAGGGCAGCATCCATAAGTGTTTCCTCGTCAACGTCCTCGGACTCGATAAGGATTACACCGTAGCGTGTGAACATAAAGGAAACGCAGCCGCTCTGACCCATATTTCCGCCGTACTTGTCGAAATAATGGCGGACATCGCCTGCTGTTCTGTTGCGGTTGTCGGTAAGTGCTTCAACGATAACGGCAACGCCTGACGGGCCATAGCCCTCGTAAACAATGTTCTCATAATCTGCGCCGCCTGTTTCGCCGCTTGCCTTTTTGATGATACGATCGATATTATCGTTGGGTACGTTTGCAGCCTTAGCCTTTGCGATAATATCCTTGAGCTTGGAGTTGGAAGCAGGGTCGGGACCGCCGTCACGAACTGCAACAGCAATCTCTCTGCCGATTTTTGTAAATACCTTAGCACGTGCGCCGTCGGTCTTTTCCTTCTTGCGCTTAATCGTGCTCCATTTGTTATGTCCTGACATATTTTTCACCGTTCCTTAATAGATAAGCATTAACTTCTGTATTGTATCATAAGTAAAGAAATTTGTAAACAGCAATTAATATGATTTTAAATATTCATAGTTTTGCATTTTTGGCGAAAACGCATTATCCCCTTTTGTAAAATAACGGTAACCTGTTTGTAAAACGAGGGTAACACTTAATTGACCGCAAAAGTAATATATGGTAAATTTAATACAGATAAAATATTATCGAAGGAGTAAATCCAAATGAAAAACAGACAGTCTTTTAAAGTTGTTTGTATACTGACAGCGCTTTTGCTGCTTCTTTCAGCAGGCATGCTTTCGGGCTTTGCAGCAGAGGAAAAGCCGCTTGAAGCCACGGTTTCACAGCTTATTGATGTTGCCGCAAAGGACAATGACAACATTTATGCCAGCGACGGATACGACCACGGCTATGCACCGAATATAAGCGTATTCCGGAACAAAGACTGTTCATATGCCGTTTGCGTTAATCAGACAGACGGTACGCTTAAAATTATTGAAACCGACGGCACACAGGTAACGAATGAAATAACAGTTACCAAAGAGCTGACGGAATACGGTGCTTTCACAAAAGGAACAGACGGCACATATTATGTGCTTTACGGCGCTGAAATCGCAGACAAGGACGGCAGCAAAACCGCACTCCGCCTTGTAAATTACGGCGCAGACGGAGAAAAAATCCGCTCACTTGATATGACAGGCAACTCCTCGGGACATTTTGAGGGTATTGCGGCTATAGACTGTGGCAACAATGTACTGTCCGAAAACGGCAACTTCATTACAGGTTATGTCGGCAGACTGATGTTCACCGCAAACCTTGAAGGACTTGTTCATCAGGCTTCCTACGCCTTTGCGGTAAACACTAAAACCTTCAAGCAAGTAACCGTACCCAATTCAACGGTTATCCCCTATGCCAGCCATTCATTCCACCAGTTCATACTTCAGGACGGAACGGACTTTGTGTATGTCGACCGTTCCGATGCCGAACCGCACAGAAGTTTCCATATCACTAAAATGAGCGGAGGCAACAGCTGGAGCTTACTTCAAAAAGGTGATTCCTACTTTTTCAAAGGTGAATACGGCTACAACGACACCTTCAGCCAGCTTGGCGGAGTTGTAAAAACAAGCGCAGGCTATCTCCTTGTAAGCAGCTACCAAAACACGACAGATTCAACAGAAATTTCAGCCGCTAACCTTGTAACACAGCTTTTCAACCCCTCAACACTTGCTTCACAGCCCGAAAAGGTGCTTACAAGCTACACGGGAATAAAGGCAGAGGGTATCACCAATCCGAAGGCAGTACTTTTAAACAAGAACAAGGTTGCAGTACCGTATATGGTAAGCAATCAGTTCAACGAAACGAAGAGAATGTACGTCGCCTTCCTTGATGCCGAGGGTAACCTCACAGACAATAAAGCAGTAAAATCAGATGCCGTACTCCCCCGTTTCGGTCAGGTAATGTACAACAGCGTTACAAACAGCATTGAGTGGTTTTCAATCAGCGGCGGTAAGCTGATTATGTACAGCATTGATTTGAGTGAAACCTACACACCCGAAACCACGACAGCACCACCTGCGGTAACTGAGCCGACAACAGACAACGAGCCGACAGAAACAACGACAAGCGTTGATAACCCGACAAACACACCGCAGGAAACAACAACCGCTCCCACAACAACACAACCAGAAACAGAACCACCCACGCAAGAGCCTGCCGAACCGAATTTCTGGCAGAAAATAGTCAATTTCTTTATGGGCATATACAACTGGTTTATTTCACTTTTTATATAAAACAGGAACAACCTATATGAGGCAGGCTGCTTCATATAGGTTGTTTGCTTTAATTCAAAAAAATTTCTCTCAATTTATCTGCAACAAAATCAAAGCCGTGAATTGTGCCAAGATTAACGGGTGTTTCGCTTTTGCCGAAAATAAGCAGCGGCACGTATTCTCTGGAATGGTCTGTACTCGGTGTTGACGGGTCACAGCCGTGGTCTGCCGTTATAAGAGCTAAATCCTCGTCGTTCATTTTTTCAATAAAAGCAGGCAGCCAGGCATCAAATTCAGCAATTGCCTTTGCGTAGCCGTCAATATCGTTTCTGTGACCGTAGAGCATATCAAAATCTACAAGATTTGTGAAGCACAGACCGTTGAAATCCTTTTGTGCCAGCTCAAGCGTTTTTGCCATACCCTCGGTATTGCTTGCGGTGCGGTGGGCTTCGGTTATGCCGACACCTGCAAAAATATCGCTGATTTTGCCGACAGAAATAACATCAAAGCTGTTTTCTTTCAGTTCATCGAGCACGGTTTTGCCGGTCGGTGCAAGCGAAAAATCGTGGCGGTTTGAGGTACGTATAAAATTCGGATATTCACCCGTAAAGGGTCTTGCTATAACCCTGCCTACCGCCAATTCACCGCAGAGCATTTCTCTTGCGATTTCGCAGTATTTATAAAGCACATCAACGGGCACAACATCCTCGTGTGCGGCAATCTGGAAAACGCTGTCCGCAGAGGTGTAGACAATCAGCGCACCCGTTTTTATGTGCTCTTTGCCGTAATCGGCAATGACAGCCGTACCTGAATAAGGCTTATTGCAAAGGCATTTTCTGCCCGTTGCTTTTTCAAACTTTGCGATAAAATCGTGCGGAAAGCCGTTCGGAAATGTCGGCATTGCGCTTTTGCTTACAAGACCTGCAATTTCCCAATGACCCGTGGTTGTGTCCTTGCCTGCGGATTTTTCGCTTAACCTGCCGTAAGAGGCAATGGGATTCTCAGTTTTTTCACAGCAATCAACACCGTCAATATTGAAAAGCCCGAGCTTTTTCAGGTTTTCCGCCTTAAAAAACTCCGAACGGGATATTGCGGCAAGAGTGTTGCTGCCCTCATCGCCGAAAGAAGCGCTGTCGGGCATTTCACCTATGCCGAAGCTGTCAAGCACAATAAGAAATACACGTTTTTTCAAATAAATCACCTTTTAAAAAAGGGCAAATTGCCGTGCAATTCACCCGTTGAGAATGTCATTGATTTTGTCTGATACTTTATAAAGCTTGTCTGCCCTTGTCGGGTCGGCACAGCGCATACTGTCCGCATCCCGAGAAAGACGGAAGGCAAGGTTGGACAGGTATTTTTCCGAAAGCTCGGTTTTGCACTGCGGAATTTCGCCGTAATACTCATAAAACGCAGGCCGCTTTATGTACTCGCCGCAAAACTCTACGCTCATTACGCAGTAGAGCTTGCCCGAATCCTCGCAAACGGTTTCGCAAAGGATATTGTAGCCGTTTGTGACAAGAAACTTGCGCAGCACCTCAGGGTGACTCATAGGCTGTAGACACAGGTGTTTTTCGCCCTTTTGCAGCCACGGTGCAGCTTCGATAATCTGCGCTATAAGTATTCCGCCCATACCTGCAATTACGATTTCGTCCGCCTCGTCGGGCTCAAACTTCTGCAAGCCGTCAGAAAGGCGCAGGGTAATTTTATCCTGCAGGCCTGCTTCTTCGACGGCCTTTCTTGCGTTTTCGAGCGGACCCTTGCGAAGGTCGGCGGCAATTGCAAAATCCGTCACGCCGCTTTGAACAAGATAAACAGGCAGATAGGCGTGGTCGGTGCCGATATCGGCCACTCTCCTGCCCTTTCGGACAAGAGAGGCAACCGCTTCAAGACGTGGAGAAAGATTTTTCATTGCTTATTTTGCAAGGAAAGCATTAATCTTTGCAACAAGCTCGTCAGCATTTACACCGTGTACACGGCAGGCCTGCTCAACGCTCTCGCTTCTGGCTGACGGACAGCCCAGGCAGTGCATACCCATCTCAAGGAAAAAGGGTGCAACCTCACGGTTTTCGTCGAGAATATCACCGATAGTCATTGTTTTATCAATCTGTGTCATTTTAAATAACTCCTTTTCTTTAATTAATATATCATATTTTATCAGCGTTTATTCTTTTTGTCAACGCCGCTTGACAGTAAAGTGTTTACAATGTTAAAATTTAGAAATCACATTCAACAGGAGTATACTATGAACCTTCAATTCAAAAACTCAAAATTTAAGATATTACAGGTCAGCGACCCGCAGGATATGCATTACCCAAGGCGGTCAATGCTTCGTATGCTTGACAGGGCGTACGATACAATCAAGCCCGACCTTGTTGTTTTTACGGGTGACAATGTGCTGAGCAACCACCTGCTTGATGCACGCTTCGGTAACAAACAGACGGCAGAGGGTTATGAGACAACAAAAGAAAGAATGAAGAAATCACTTGAAATCATTCTTGAGCCGCTTGAAAAGAGGAATATTCCCTTCGGTATGATATTCGGCAACCACGACGATATGTGCTGTATGACCAAGGAAGAAATAATTGACCTCTACCGTGAATACAGTTGTTTTGTGGGGCTTGTTGACACCTACGGTCACGGTGATATCGGCACGCACAACATACTGATTTATTCGGGCGACACGCCGAAATTCAACCTCTGGATGATGGATACCTCACGCCAGAATAAGGATGAGGACAGAGGCTACGAAGGCGTTACGACAGAGGCTGTTGAATGGTATAAGCAGACAAGCGATGCTTTAGGCAAACTGCCCTCGCTTATGTTCCAGCACATTCCGATGACCGAAACGGCAAACTGCATTGAAGAATGCAACAAAGACGATGAAGGTGCAGTCAAGGATTATGATGGCGACAGATATATCCGCTTAAAGCCCGAATGTATCAACTCGGGCAGACTGTGGGAACCTTCGCCCGGCTGCAAGGCTAACTACGGTCAGTACGATGCGGTAAAGGCACAGGGTGACGTTCTGGCGGTTGTTTACGGCCACCACCACATGAACCTGTTTGACATTGACTGCGACGGCGTGAGAATGATTCAGACTCCTGCTGCCTCCTTCCGCTGCTACGGCAACGAAAACAAAGGCGTAAGGCTGTTTGAAATTGACGAAAACAATCCCAATGAATTCTCCACACGCCACATTACCTATTTTGACTTGATGGGCAAAACTCCGCTTTCGATGCTCGGCTACTTTATTGATGCCGACGAGCTTGAAAAGCCGAGAAGAATTGCGCTTGCAGCCCTCGGTGCAACCGCAGCGGCGGCAGTTACGGCAGGAATAGTTAAGGCAATCAGGAAATAATCTTGTGAAATTATGAACAAATTGTAAACAATAGGCCGATTGGCAAAAAATTCAAAATTTTGCTTGAAATTTATAAAAAAAGAGGTAGAATATGTATTAGCACTCATCACTCGAGAGTGCTAATTCGCAAAATAATTACTTAACAGGAGGAGTTATAAATGACAATCAGACCCCTTGCAGACAGAGTAGTCGTTAAGGCTGCTGAAGTTGAAGAAACCACCAAGAGCGGCATCATTCTCGCTGCTTCCGCACAGGAAAAGCCCCAGTTTGCCGAGGTTGTTGCAGTAGGCCCCGGCGGCGATGTTGACGGCAACAAGGTTGAAATGTATATCAACGTCGGCGATAAGGTTATCATCGGCAAGTATGCAGGCACAGAGGTTAAGCTCAACAAGGAAGAATTTACTATCGTCCGTCAGGGCGACATTCTTGCAGTAATCGAATAATTAAAGGAGAAAATGAGAAATGGCAAAGCAGATTATTTACGGCGAAGATGCCCGCAAGGCTCTTCAGGCAGGCATTGACAAGCTTGCAGACACAGTTAAAATCACACTCGGCCCCAAGGGCAGAAACGTTGTTCTTGACAAGAAGTACGGTGCTCCCCTCATCACAAACGACGGTGTTACAATCGCCAAGGAGGTTGAGCTTGAGGATCCGTTTGAGAATATGGGCGCTCAGCTTGTAAAGGAAGTTGCAACCAAGACAAACGACGTTGCAGGTGACGGTACAACAACCGCTACACTTCTTGCACAGGCACTTGTCCGTGAGGGCATCAAGAACGTTACCGCAGGCGCAAACCCGATGGTAATCAAGAAGGGCATCAAGCTGGCTGTTGATGCTGCTACAGCAGCAGTCAAGGCTAACTCCAAACCCGTAAGCAGCTCCGCAGACATCGAGATGATTGCTACAATCTCCTCTGCTGACGCTGAAATCGGCAAGATTATTGCCGACGCTATGGATAAGGTTTCCGCAGACGGCGTTATCACAGTTGAAGAGAGCAAGACAGCTATCACCGATTCCGATATCGTTGAGGGTATGCAGTTCGACCGTGGCTACATCTCCCCCTATATGGTAACAGACACAGACAAGATGGAAGCCGTTATCGACGACGCTTTCATCCTTATCACAGACAAGAAGATTTCCAACATTCAGGAAATCCTTCCCCTTCTTGAGCAGATTCTTCAGTCCGGCAAGAAGCTCGTAATCGTTGCAGAAGACCTCGAGGGCGAGGCACTTTCCACTATCCTTGTAAATAAACTTCGTGGCACCTTCACCTGCGTTGCAGTCAAGGCTCCCGGCTTCGGCGACAGACGCAAGGAAATGCTCCGTGATATCGCTACTCTTACAGGCGGTGAGGTTATCACAGAGGAGCTCGGCCTTGAGCTCAAGGACACACAGCTCACACAGCTCGGCCGTGCACGCCAGGTTAAAATCAGCAAGGAAAACACAATCATTGTTGACGGTGCAGGCGACAAGGCAGAGATTGCAGCAAGAGTTGCACAGATAAGAACTCAGATCGGCACAACAACCTCCGATTTCGACCGTGAGAAGCTCCAGGAAAGACTTGCAAAGCTTGCAGGCGGTGTTGCAGTTATCCGTGTAGGCGCTGCAACAGAAACAGAAATGAAGGAAAAGAAGCTCCGCATTGAGGACGCTCTTGCAGCTACAAAGGCAGCCGTTGAAGAGGGCTGCGTTGCAGGCGGCGGTGTTGCACTTATCAACGCTATCCCTGCTGTTGAGGCTCTTCTTGACACAGACGATGCAGACATCAAGACAGGTGTCAAGATTGTTCTCAAGGCTCTTGAGGCTCCCGTTCGCCAGATTGCCGCTAACGCAGGTCTTGAAGGCAGCGTTATCGTAAACGAAATCCGCACAAGCGGCAAGACAGGCTTCGGCTACAACTTCGCAAACGACGGCTACGTTGATATGTTTGAAGCAGGTATCCTTGACCCGACAAAGGTTACACGTTCAGCACTTGAAAATGCTTCCTCCGTTGCAGCAATGGTACTCACAACAGAGTCCCTTGTAACAGATAAGCCCGACCCACAGGCAGATGCAGCACAGGCAGCAGCCATGGCAGCAGCACAGGGCGGCGGAATGTATTAATCAAATAACCGCATAAATTTCAAAGCACCGTTGGTTTTAACGCCGACGGTGCTTTTTAAATGCAAAGTGCAAAACGCAAAATGCAAAATTGTGGGAGGGCTCTGCCCTCACCCGATTGTAGTTATGCAGAACATAAAACAGGAGAAACATTGTAGGGACAGCAAAAACTCAGCCGAGTTCAGTTTCGGCTGAGTTTTTTATTTTGCCTTATTTTACTTTAATTGTAACAATCTCAAACGGTTTTACGGGAAGCGTAACTGTATTATCAACTACCTCTAATACTTCGATTTCGTTTTCCATAAGGTCGCAGAGCACTGCACTCTTTACATCAAAGCCGAAGGAGAGCGTTGCGTTGCTGACACGCTTGTTCCAGCTTTCATACATACGGATGATTGTGGTGTCGGTATCCTCTGCTTTCTTGACAGTATCGACAACGATATTTTCGTGTGAAACCGAAACGAAGCTGTAGCTTTCGGGCAGTACGCCGTCCTGCTTGCCGAGCTTAACGGCGGTCATCGGGTTATTGAGGTCGTAAGCAAGGCGGACTGTGCCTGCCTGCTTGAAGCTGCCCTCGTGCGGACGCAGTGAGTATGTAAACTCGTGGTGACCCTTGTCAGCCTTGGGGCTGGGATGGGTTGCGCACTTGAGAAGCGTGAGTCTGATTACGCTGTCGTGGATATCGTGGCCGTACTTACAGTCGTTGAGAATACTTACGCCGTAATCACATTCGGAAAGGTCGGCAAACTTGTGTGCACAAACCTCGAACTTTGCGGCATCCCAGCTGGTGTTTGAGTGGGTCGGGCGCTCAACACAGCCGAACTGAATTTCGTAGCTTGCCTTGTCGGCATTGATTTCAACGGGGAATGCAGCCTTGACAAGAATATGCTCCTGCCACCACTCTGCAGTTGTGTCAAAATCAATTTTATCGATATCGTTGTAAAGCCATACCTTCTGCTCAATTACGGAATCAAAGAACTTTCTTGTAATCTTAAAGCCCTTTCTGACACCCTCGTCAAGCTCTTCAACAGCGCTGACGTCGTTGATTTCCCAACGCTTTTCCTTGTAGTAAACGGAGATTTCCCAGGCATCGTACTCTCTGGGGAAGTCCTCATAAGCTTCAATTACGTTTGCTCTCTCACCTGCCTTGAGAACTTCTCTGCCGCAACGCTTATCATAAATACGGCTGATTGTGTAATCGTCGGCAAATTCAAGAATAAAGTATGCGTTTTCGAGCTTCTTGTCGGCAACTTCAACGCTGCCCTTGCTCTCGTTGCCGTTGACAACCTTCCAGCCCTTTGCAGGAATGTTTTCAACATAAATCTTTTCGCCGTCAACATCTACTACACCGCTGTTTGTAAAGGAGTTGGGGTTGAATACGGCAATACCGCCGTCGGTCTTGATATTTGCGGCAATTTCTGCCTTTGCAGCATCAAGAAGCTCATTACCTACCTTGCCGATAGCCTCGTACTGCTTTGTGCTTTCCTCATATACCTGGTAAATTGATGAGCCGGGGATAATATCGTGGAACTGGTTGAGAAGTATGCACTCCCAGCCCTCGTTAATCTTTTCCTGCGGATACTGTGCCTTATTGAGGAGGCGGTTGATTTCGCTGAAAAGCTCGATATTCTGGTAAAGGAATTCGCTCTTTCTGTTGTTGCGCTTGTTGCAGGCGTTGGAGGTATAAGTACCCCTGTGGAATTCAAGGTAGAGCTCACCAACCCAAGTCGGCATCTTCTCGTCCTTCTCTACCTTTTGCTTTGTGCGCTCAAGGTAATCCCCTGCAAACTCGATAACGGTATTCGGGAAGGACGGAAGACCCTTGCAAAGTCTGCGGTGGTTTTCCATATGCAACTGGGTGGGTCCGCCGCCGCCGTCACCGTGGCCAAAGGTGAGAATAACCTCGTCGTTGAGGTGCTTTTGCTGATATCTGTTCCAGCAGCCCTTCACCTCTGTGGGTGTGAGCATTGCGTTATAGGTTGTGTTGTTTCTCCACGTTCCGGGCGGCTGTGTGTCCTGCGCTGTGAGGAAGTGGGTAAAGATACCCGTTGAATCAATACCCTTCCAGGTGAAGGTATCGTAGGGCATTGTGTTGGTTTCGTTCCAGCTTATTTTGGAGGTTACGAACTTGTCAACACCGCTCTTGCGCAGAATCTGGGGAAGTGCTGCGCTGTAGCCGAATACGTCGGGCAGCCAGAGGACTTTACTGTCCACGCCGAATTCCTGATTAAAGAAGCGCTTGCCGAAAAGCACCTGACGCACAAGGCTTTCGCCGCTTGTGAGGTTACAGTCAGCCTCAACCCACATTGCGCCTTCGACCTCCCAACGGCCTGCGGCAACCATTTTCTTTACCTCTTCGTAGGTTTCGGGGCTTTCCTCTTTAAGGTATTTGTAAAGCTGTGCCTGCGAGGACATAAACTTGTACTCGGGGTACTGCTTCATAAGTGCAATTACGGTCGAGAAAGAACGCACCGTCTTTTCTTTCGTCTGCGCAAGTGTCCACAGCCACGCAACGTCGATATGCGTGTGGCCAATGCAGATGCAGTTGACCTCCTGCTCAGAGCAGACCTTACCGTAGAACTCGGTTTTAAGGTATTCAAGTGCCTTTTCAACGCTCTGCCTGCACTCGGGTGAGCCGGGCACACGCATATCAATAAGGTTGAGGGCATTGTTTATACTGCGGAGAATATCGCTGTATTCCTTGCTGTCCTTCTGAAGAAGGCGAAGTGCATCGTATGGCACTTTAAGGTCGTAATAGAGCTGCTTGTAAAGCTCGTCCACAACGTAAAGGCTGCTGAAAACGTTGTGGCGGCAGGTTTTCATACCCGTGTAGGCATAAACGTAAATTTCATACTCCTCACCTGCAGGAAGCTCACAGTAGCGGTGGTTGGAATCCACACCGTGAAGCAATTCGCCGTTGGCGTAAACAGTGAACTGGGGCTCGTAGTTTACCTCGCTGTAGGGACCGGATGTTTCAAAATAGAACTGCACCTTTTTGCCCTTCATATTTTCGGGCAGGGTAACCTTTTTGTAAAACCAGCCGTGGCTGTCGGTTTCGTCGCCCCAACGGTCGTACTTGCCGAAATCAATCCACTCCTCCGTCACCTCGGGAAGAGCATTTCCCGACGGCTTATAGCCGCAGGGTATGTACTTAAAGCCCGTAAGCTCATAAGACTCGGCAAAAACAAGCTTGCTTACCTCGGGCAGAAATACACGAAGTTTATCAAGAAGAAAATTCAAATTACTGTCCTCCTGTTTTGATTTTTGTTTTTATAAGTGTAGCATACAAAGCCGCAAATTAAAAGAGGATATTTATTATTTTTAAAAATATTTCATATACATTTTGCGAAAGGAGGATTTTTTGTGAAGCACTGTATTGCAACGCTCAAAACCAAGGAGGTAATCAACAAGAAAGACGGCTGTCGGCTGGGGCATGTGTGCGACGTTGAAATTGACTGCTCAACAGGTCAGGTTATCAATATTGTAGTGTGCCGAGGCGGAAGGACATTTTCACCCTACGCCTGCGAAAGGGATATCCGCATTGCGTGGTGTGACGTGGACGTTGTGGGCAACGATATCATTCTTGTCTGCTACACCGCACCGCCTCCCCCGCCAAGACAAAACGACTGTTCAAAGCGTGGTTTCGGCTTTTTCAGGTGACGGCACTGTTGTGCGTACCGTTACCGTTGCAGGCTGAGTGGGATTCAGGCGAAGACTGTCAATAACCAACATTCCGCCTGCATTATCGCAAGTAAAGGAAAAGAAAAACTCCCCTGTTTCGCACCGGGCAACACCCTTCGTGCTGTCCGGCAGCGTTTCGTTTATACCCAGCGTTTCAAGCACAGCCGAGGTCTGATTTTCGGAGTAAAGGCACATACTCATAACGGCAGCCCTTGCAAGGTCTATATAGTCCTTTCCGCCCTTGCCCGAATATGTAACTGACAGCCTGTAAAGCTTGTAATCCGAATTTGAAAACAGTGATATTTTAAATCCGCTCACATAACAGCTTTCCCTTGTTTCTTCGCCGCTTGACACTTCTTCAACAACGCACTCATAGCCGTATTTCGCCATTGTGGAAATAAAATCGAGACTGTCCCTTTCACCAGTGCGGACACAGCCGCAAAACACAAGACAAATAACGGTAAGCAATACAATAAGTCTTTTCATTTTTATCTTTTTCCTCATTTCTGCTGTGGTTATAATCACCAAAATGCTGTGGTTAAGTGTAAATATATACATATATATGTAGAAATTAATATTTTAATAATAAATATCTTGAAAAATTTCAAAAGATACTTTAAAATAGGAGTATCTTGATTTCGGGAGTGGGCGAATATGGTAATGTGCTTGTCTTTTGTTCACAAAGGCTCTTTCTGCCCTGCCGAGGTCTGCAAAAAAATAAAATAACAAAGGGGCTGTTGCGCATAAATGTGCGGCAGCCTTAATCATTTTGAAGGACGGTACAGCTATGAAAAAAGTTGCAATCGTAATGGGCAGCGACAGCGATCTGCCCGTAGTAAGCAAAGCCATCAAAAAGCTCAAGGAGTTCGGCGTTGAGGTTGAGGCACACGTTATGTCCGCCCACAGAACGCCCGATGCTGCCGCAGAGTTTTCAAAGAGCGCTGCCGCAAACGGCTTCGGCGTTATCATTTCCGCAGCAGGCAAGGCTGCTCACCTTGGCGGTGTGCTTGCCGCACACACAACCCTGCCCGTTATCGGTATTCCGATAAAGTCCTCCACACTTGACGGTCTGGATGCACTTCTTGCAACAGTTCAGATGCCTGCAGGCATTCCCGTTGCAACAGTTGCTATCGACGGCGCAGAAAACGCAGCAATCCTTGCCGTTCAGATGCTTGCTCTTTCCGAGCCCGTACTTGCAGACAAGCTCACAGCAATGAAAGAGGATATGGCAAAGAAGGTTCTTGAAAAGGATGCCGCACTTGCCGCACAGGTTGCAGAGCTTTAATTCCAAGGAGGAATTGCTTTTATGCCTTTACACGAAGAATGCGGCGTTTTCGGTATATTCAACCGTGGTCTTGAACAAAACGCCGTTCACGAAACATATCTTGCGCTTTATGCGCTTCAGCACCGTGGTCAGGTAAGCTGCGGTATTGCGGTAAGAAACGGTAAAACCGTTGACTGCATAACGGATATGGGCACCGTGCCCAACGTATTCACCGCAGACAGGCTCGCCGCCCTCACCGAAAACGGCAAGGGCGACGTTGCACTCGGCCACGTGCGCTATTCCACCCACGGCGAAGAGGACGAAATAAACAACCAGCCCATGGTTATGTCCTACGCCAGAGGCTCAATTTCCGTTGCAAACAACGGCTGCCTTGTCAACACGGCACAGCTCAGGGAAAAGCTACAGAGCGAGGGCGCCGTTTTCCAGACAAACAGCAACGCAGAGCTCATAGTTCACTGCATAGCACGCCACAGACTTGAAACGGAAAACATCGAAACGGCAATAGCCGAAACGATGAAGGAGATTGAGGGCGCATATTCACTTGTAATTATGTCACCCAAAAAGCTCGTTGCCGTGCGTGACCCCAAGGGCTTCCGTCCGCTGTGTATGGGCAAGCTCGGCGAAGCGTACGTTGTCGCTTCCGAAAGCTGTGCTTTGCAGAGCATAGGCGCTCAGTTCATCAGAGATATTGAGCCGGGCGAAATTGTTGTAATAACAAAGGATGCCGTATACTCCAACAAAACACATTGCGGTCAGAAGACTTCGCTTTGTATTTTCGAGCACGTTTACACCGCAAGACCCGACTCGGTAATAGACGGTGCAAGCGTTCACCGCTCAAGGCTTAACGCAGGCAAGTTCCTTGCGCAGGAGCACCCCGTTGAGGCAGATGTCGTAATCGGCGCACCCGACTCGGGACTTGATGCGGCTATAGGCTACGCTACGGAGAGTAAAATTTCCTACGGCATAGGTCTTATTAAAAACCGCTACATCGGCAGAACGTTCATACAGACGACACAGAGCCAGCGTGAACGCTCGGTACAGATAAAGCTCAATCCTCTGGGCAACGAGTTAGAGGGAAAGAGAGTGGTGCTTGTTGACGACTCAATTGTCAGAGGCACAACCTGCGCAAAGCTTATTAAAAGGCTTCGTGCGGCAGGCGCAAAAGAGGTTCATATGAGAATATCCTCCCCTCCCTTTATCAATCCCTGCTATTTCGGAACGGACATCAGCTCGAAGGACAAGCTGATAGCCTGTCAGATGGATATCGAGGGCATACGCAAATTCATCGGCGCAGACACACTCGGTTTCTTAAGCCTTGAAGCCCTGCACAAGGTTGCCGACAAATCAAACGTCAGCTTCTGCGATGCGTGCTTCACAGGCAACTACCCTGTAGATATTTCGGGCCCCAACTACGTAGATAAATTTGACTATAAAATCAAGAAATAAGGAGAGCTTAAGAATTATGGAAAACAGTTTTTCAAAAAGCTATAAGGATGCAGGCGTAGACGTAACCAAGGGTTACGAGGCTGTAAAACTTATGAAAAAGCACGTCGAGAGAACAAGAATTCCCGGTGTGTTCGATGAAATCGGCGGTTTCGGCGGTATGTTCCTGCCCGACCTCACAGGCATCAAAGAGCCCGTCCTTGTTTCGGGAACGGACGGTGTAGGCACCAAGCTCAAGATTGCATTTATGATGGACATTCACAACACCGTCGGTATCGACTGCGTTGCAATGTGCGCAAACGACGTTGCCTGTTCAGGCGCAAAGCCCCTTTTCTTCCTTGACTACATTTCAGTAGCAAAGAACATTCCCGAAAAGGTAGCAGATATAGTCAGCGGTATTGCAGACGGCTGTGTTCAGGCAGGCTGTGCACTCGTCGGCGGCGAAACAGCAGAAATGCCCGGCATCTACACAAACGACGAATACGACCTTGCAGGCTTCTGCGTAGGTCTTGCAGACAAGGCAGATATCGTTGACGGCAAGGATATCAAGCCCGGCGATGTACTTATCGGTGTTGAGTCCTCCGGCGTTCACTCCAACGGCTTCTCACTTGTAAGAAAGGCTTTCAACGTTTCTCCCGAAAGACTTTCAATTTATGTTGACGAGCTTGGCAAGACACTCGGCGAAGAGCTTATCACACCCACAAAGATTTATGTCAAGACAATCAACGCAATTAAGAACGTATGCAAGATTCACGGCATTTCCCACATCACAGGCGGCGGCTTCTATGAGAACATTCCGAGAATGTTCAGCACAGAAGGTGTCAGAGCAAAGATTGAGAGAAAGGCTGTTCCCGTAAAGCCCATCTTCAACCTTCTTGCTGCCGAGGGTATTCCCGAAAGAGATATGTTCAACACCTTCAATATGGGTGTCGGCCTTTGTGTTGCTGTTTCTGCTGACAAGGCAGACGAAGCAGTCAGAGCAGTTAACGCTATCGGCGAAAAGGCACACATCATCGGCGAAATCGTTGCAGGTGACAAGGGTATTGATATATGTTAAACATAGTTGTACTTGTTTCGGGTGGCGGCACAAACCTGCAGGCGTTGCTTGACGCAAAGGCGGCAGGCAAAATCCCGAACGGTGAGTTTGTAAAGGTCATTTCCAGCAAGGACGGCGTTTATGCCCTTGAAAGAGCGAAAAATTCGGGCGTTGCCACGGCTGTTATCGAGCGCAAGGGCAAGACGGCAGAGGAGTTTGAAAACGCTCTGCTGGCCGAATTAGAGGCTTCCAAGGCAGACCTTATAGTGCTTGCAGGCTTTATGACCATACTCGGCGAAAAGGTTATTGAAAAGTACCCCGAAAAAATAGTAAATGTTCACCCGGCACTCATCCCCTCTTTCTGCGGCAAGGGCTTCTACGGACTTAAGGTTCACGAAGCAGCACTTGAATACGGCGTTAAGGTAAGCGGTGCAACAGTGCACTTTGTTAACGAAATCCCCGACGGCGGCAGAATAATCGCACAAAAGGCGGTTGATGTGCTTGAGGGCGACACACCCGAGACACTTCAGAAAAGAATAATGGAACAGGCAGAGTGGAAGATACTGCCAGAGGCAGTGGCAAAGCTCTGCGACGAAAGAAAATAAACGGAGGAATTAACAATGAAGAGAAGAGCACTTCTGAGCGTTTCCGACAAGACAGGAATCGTTGAATTTGCAAAGGAGCTCAACGAGCTCGGTTTTGAAATCGTTTCCACAGGCGGCACAGCAAAAGCTGTTGCAGATGCAGGCATCCCCTGCACACAGGTTTCCGACATCACGGGCTTCCCCGAGTGCCTTGACGGCAGAGTAAAGACTCTCCACCCGATGGTACACGCAGGTATTCTTGCAATGCGCTCCAACCCCGAGCACATGGAGCAGCTTGAAAAACTTGAGGTTACACCGATTGACGTTGTTGCAATCAACCTCTACCCCTTCAAGCAGACTATTCTCAAGCCCGACGTTACACTTGAGGATGCAATCGAAAACATCGATATCGGCGGCCCGACAATGATTCGTGCAGCAGCAAAGAACTGGCAGGACGTTGCAGTTATCGTTGACCCTGCTGACTATGCAACCGTTATTGAAGAATACAAGGCAAACGGTGCACCCAGCAAGGAAACAAAATTTAAGCTCGCAGGCAAGGTATTTGAGCACACAGCAAACTACGACTCAATGATTAATACATACCTCAGAAAGCAGAGAGGCGAAGACCCGTTTGCAAACTGCTTTACAATGACCTTTGAAAAGGTTCAGGATATGCGCTACGGCGAAAATCCGCACCAGAAGGCAGCCTTCTACACCGAAATCGGCGCAGCAGACAACGTTCTTTCCGCTGCAAAGCAGCTTCACGGCAAGGAGCTTTCCTACAACAATATCAACGATGCTAACGGTGCTCTTGACATTATCAAGGAATTCGGCTTTGACGAGCCCGTAGCAGTAGGCGTTAAGCACGCTAACCCCTGCGGTGTAGGTATCGGCGCAACAATTCACGAGGCATACCTCAACGCATACAATGCTGACCCCGTTTCAATCTTCGGTGGCATTGTTGCCCTCAACAGAGAGGTTGACGAGGACACAGCAAACGAGCTTGCAAAGATTTTCCTTGAAATCATCATTGCTCCCTCCTTCTCCGAAAAGGCACTTGAAATCCTCACAGCAAAGAAGAACATCCGCCTTCTTGAGCTTCCCAACCTTGCAGCCCCCAACAAGAAGGGTCTTGTTGATATGAAGAAGGTTGCAGGCGGTCTGCTTGTTCAGGAGCTTGACACCGAGCTTCTCAACGAGGAAGACATTGTCTGCGTAACAGACAGAAAGCCCACAGAGGAAGAAATGAAGCAGCTTATGTTCGTATGGAAGGTTGTCAAGCACACCAAGTCCAACGGCATTGCACTTGCAAAGGACAACGCTACAACAGGTATCGGCCCCGGCCAGACCAACCGTATTACAGCGCTTGAGCTTGCTATCAAGTACGCAGGCGATAAGGCACAGGGCAGCGTAATGGGCAGCGACGCATTCTTCCCGTTTGACGACTGTGTACACGCCGCACAGAAGGCAGGCATCACAGCAATCATTCAGCCGGGCGGCTCAATCCGTGACGAGGATTCAATCAAGGCTTGTAACGAAGCAGGCATTGCAATGCTCTTCGTAGGCATGCGCCACTTCAAACACTGAGTGCCTCAGTCGCAATGCCTCAATAAAGTTGATATTTCCAAGCACATTGAGGCAACGGGATATGTTACATCACATCAAAAATAAGATGTCATTCCGAGGAGTGAAACGACGAAAAATCTTTATATGGTGTTAAGATTCTTCGCTTCGCTCAGAATGACAGAGAAATTTAAAACGATATATATTTTAACAGGGATGAAACCGTAAAAAGTTTCATCCCTGTTTTTATGTATTCAATATCAAAAACGCAGTAAGCCCTCTATAACAAGATTCAATACTATCGGAAACACGAAAAAGAATGCCGCACAGACCAAGGATACAATTTCGTTGCGAAGCGTCAGCTTTTTATCAAAGGCAAATTTCTGCGGATTTTTCGGGTTTACGTAAAGCCTGTAGGAATAACCCTTTGAAAGCTCGTTCATACGCTTAAGGGTAAGACCTAAATCTGTCAGGCTGTGGTACTCCTTGCCGTTGTATTCGTAGAAGAACTTCGCCTTTGTGGTTGAATTTTTGATACGGATAATCTGAACCGTTTCAAGAAACCAGCCGTTTACAATTTCGGTGCACCGCTTCATTTGGATAATCCGCACCAAAGCCATTGCAAGAAAAGCAGCACCGAATCCCCACGAAAACAGATACAAAGCCCACATATATACCCCTCCGCTTTATGTAAAAAATTGCAGGGACAGCACTTCATAAACCGCTTGTACCGCCCCTGCAAAGCCGATTAAACTATACCGTTAAAGAACATAATAACGGGTGCGAACACCTGCTCGAAAATAATTGAAACGGGTGCAAAAGCATAGCCGAATACAAATGACAGGCTGTCGCCAAGCTCACCGATAAACTGCATTATACCGTCCATAATATACCTCCTTCTTTTTCAGACAAAAGCACAAATTTTATGTACAATCCGCCTGTGTGTATATTATACAGTATTTTGCAAAACAAATCAATACGTCACATGCGGTAAATGGTGGGAAAGAAAATTTCATCCCTGTTTTTTATATTCATCTTCCTTTTATTTTCGGGCAAAAAAGTGAATTGCCCATACACGGTTAATTAAACAACCCTACAAACCAATTTCGGATAATTGCCAGATCCGAAGCAATTGACATTGAGATAAGGTATCCGAGAAGATTAGCCATATATGCAAAGGTTTCAAAGAATGATTTTATTCTTTGACCGAGTGGGGGAACATTTGCAATCAGCATATTTTCTGATGAAACTATAGTTTTACCTTGTGCGTCAAGAATATCTGCTCTTAAATAGTACTCACCCGACCTGTAAGTAGAAATAAGTATATCATCAACATCATACTCACCGGCGTCCATTACTCCGCATTTGGTTGCCCTGTCGTTGTGTATTGAATACCAAATAATTTTACTTACTTCAGGGTTTGACGAATAGTAATGTGCTACAAAATCATAACCCAACTCTCTATCTTCTACAAGCTCACAAAAAGCTAACGGCTCCTCACCGTTGTAATAAACTTTTGCATATTTTAATTCAGGCAAATCCAAGTAACGAGTACGTACATATTCCCTTTTTACAGCATAGTTAGCCACCGTAAACGAGTACACCTTCTGTTTTATCTTAGAAAACTCAACTTCAGTACCCGCATAACTGTATGCAAGATGTTGTCCGGGAACTCTGCTTTTAGCTATATCATCGAAAAAGTCGCCTTCAACAAACTGCAAACTTTTTGGTAAATTGATTTTATAATACTTTGTATAAACCACTCCCGGCTGACCGGCAAAAGCGTTCATACCGATGCTGGTAACACCCTCCTCTACGGTTACTACATCAATCCTGTCATAATAACCATACCAAGGTAAATAGCTTGGATTATCATACTCGTGCGGATGGCACCAATCCATCCCACCCTCGCCGCTGATGACGAGCTCGCCGTCATCATAGAGTGTCCAGGTAAGGTTTTCGCCCTGCGCACCGCAGAAGCCCGAATCGACAACCGTTCGGGTTTCCTCCGCTGCAAAGGCTACACTTGCCGTGGTGAAAAGCAAGACAGCACAAAGGATAAAAGAAATCAATTTTTTGAAAGATTTATTCATAATGACTCTCCCTTTCAATTATAATGCATGCCAAATAATGGCGCAATTTTTTTAAACAAAGCTACAGGTGCCATAAGCAAATATTCTAAAATCAGCAAGAAATATACCGAACCCATAGCGCCCACTGTTGCAACGGAAACAAAACCAATTTCACCATAATACTTAATTGACTCAAACAAATTCATACCTACAGGAACGTGAGATTTAAACGCAACCGAATCCGAGGCAAGAACATTTCCGTTTTCATCGACCAATTCTGCAACAAGCTCACATTCTCCGTATCTTACCGCCTTGATGGTTTCTTCAACCACCAAATCGGTTGATCCGCTATCTACACCGGTTTTAATAATTTCGATTGAATCACCTTTTATTTTCCAGTTGATTTTTACGTTAACATAATCACCGGGGTAATAAAAAGCACCATACTTTCTTGCAGGAAATCTCTCGGTCAAATCAAGGTCTGTCTGCACACCGGTATTTTTAAGTTTAATGAACGGAGCAGGATTCTCACCGTTAAAACAGAGCAGAACATCGTTAAAATCCGCCCTCTTTCTGTCGAAGCGATAGCCCTTGACTACTGACTTAAGTTTTCTGGTGTATCCGTCCTTTTCGTTATTGAAATAGTATGAGTACGTTCTTTTTTCGACCTCATTCCACTCTTCTTCAGTACCTGAATAACAAACTGCAATACATCTGCCCTGATCGCTTGTTGCAGCATCCCAATAGAATTCTCCGTCAAAATATTCAAGCGACTTGGGGAAATTCACTCGACGGAATCTGTTGTATTCTCCTGAAAAAGCTGCATTACCTATACCGGTAACACCTTCCTCAAAAGTTATAACATCAATTTCAGGGTAATAGTTGTACCACGGTGGCGGGACATCAACATCAGGCTCCTTGCCGTCATAATCAACGAAATACCAAGCCATCTCACCCTCGCCGCTGATGACGAGTTCGCCGTCAGCGTAGAGTGTCCACATGAGGTTTTCGCCTTGCGCACCGCAGAAGCCCGAATCGACAACCGTTCGGGTTTCATCCGCCGCAAAGGCTGTGCTTGCGGTTGTGAAAATAAGCACGACACATAAGAATACCGAGAGCATTTTTTTGAGATTGTTTTTCATTGTTTTTCCTCCTCTTAATTATGTTTATTTTATACATTAACGCTTTTACATTCTCTCACCGATTAATGCGGCAAGAAGCAGAACGCCCAACACGGCTCCGCCAATAACCAACAAAGCAATTAACATATAGACACTTCCTTTAATTTTCCTTTTTTCTTCTGATGATTTTTACCACGCCTGTTGCACCGTCAAGGCGGACTGTATCGCCTGTTCTGACGGTTGAGAGCAGGTTATCTATACCCACAACGGCAGGAATGCCGAGCTCACGGGAGATAATTGCCGTATGGGAGAGAAGCGAGCCTTTTTCGCTGATAACGCCCTTTGCCTGTGCAAGCAGGAACACCCAGCCCGGGTCGGTCATTTTCGTGACGAGGATTTTGTCCTTTACGTTGCTGACCTGCTTGACATCCGTTACAACACACGCCTCGCCCACAACAACGCCGTTTGAGCATGGCACGCCGAGCATTTCGTCCTTGCCGCAGCGCACGGCTGTCATATTGATATTGCGGTGGTTTTTGTCAAAGGCTTTTTCGCTGAAAATAATTCTTGAATAAGCAGGCAGCAGCGCAAACATTTCGTACTTCTGCTTTCTTGCCGCCACGGCTTCACGCATATCACAGGGATTGTCGGCAAGAGAACGAACCTCATCAAGCGTGAGATAGAACACATCTCTTTGCGTTTCTATACAGCCGTTTTCAGCGTAAATTCTGCCCAGACGAAGCACAGCTTCTCTTACCATACCGTAAATTCTGCTTCGGTTAAGGCGCTGAATTTCCCTGTTGCCGATACCGAGCATACATCGGTTACTTAAGAATTTTGTAATGAAATCGCCCTTGATTTCGGGTCTTTCACGCTCATCATTGAGCAGAGGCAGGAGCTTTTCCTTGTCGCTTGCAAATTCGTTGATTTTTTTGTCAAAAAGTTCACGGTTTGTGCGGAAGGTAAGCGTTTCCAGCTTCAATTCCTCAAGGCATCTGTCGCCGTAAACGTCGATATATTCATCCGCACGTTTTTTGTATTCTTCGGGGGTCATTTTATCCTTATCGAGTGCAATGCGAATCATTTCCTTGACAGGCTTCATACTCTCGATATCCGAAATGCCCGAGATATAGGAGTTTGCAAACTCCTCGTGGTTTTTGTATTTGCTTTTAAGTCGGCTTTTGAGCAGACCCGTGAAAATGAAGGCGTAAGTATCGTTAAGCAGGGTTATACCCCAGCAGGAAAGGAGCTTGTGCTGAATTTTATCAAACAGCTCAAGGATTTCCTTTGCCGTCATTTCACGGCTGAAACGGTCGTAAACATATTCCTTGACCTCAATAAAGTCATTATTGAGCTTCGCCATATTTTTCGGCGTTTTTATAAGCTCGCTGACGGTGTTGTAATAAATTGAAGCCTTTACAAGCGGCTTGACTTCGTTTTCGCTTTCGTCATATTCCTTGTATTTAACGCCGACAAGCTCCTGCCAGATTGCAATTATTTTCTTGCTCATAGGCAGGAATTTGATTGCCGAATACCAGCTGTTGAGGTTGTAATAAATTCTGCCGTTGGCGTTGCCCACAGTATTTTCAAGAATCGGGTAACGCTTTTCAAGCTCCTTCTGATTTTTCAGCAGTCTTCGTGCGGTGTCCTTGAAAACACCCTCAAAGCACATATCGACAAAGGAGATTGTAAGCGGAAGGCTCAGACCCGGATAGCTTTCGACGATATTGCTGTTATCGAAAAGAAGCGGTGCTTCGTCCGAAAGGGTTGTAATCGGTCGAGCCTGAAGGATGTAGAGCTTGTCGTTTTCTATGGCAAACTCGATATCCGTATATTTTCCTATGTGACGGCAGATTTCCTTTGATGCGGCTATGATTTCACGCACCTTTTCATCGCTTAAAAGGTTTTCCTTGCCGTCGTAATAATAGACATCGTCCGTGAGTGAATAGTAATAGGCGGTGGTATCAATTCTGTCCGAAACAACGTTTTCGCCCAGTCCCCTTCCTGCAACTATTACTGTTTCGTTAAGTATACCCTGCGGATTTGCGCTGAAAACGATGCCCGAAACGTCCGCATTAACCATACGCTGGACAAGGACGTTCATTTTGAGCCCGTCTATATCCATACCCTTTTTTCCATATAGGCAAGCACGTTTTCGTTGTAAAGTGAACAGACACAGTCCGCTATGCGTGAAGGAATATCACTGCGGCTGACATTGAGAAAGGTGTCAAACTGACCTGCAAAGCTGTTGTCTGCAGAGTCCTCAACACAAGATGATGAACGCACGGAAAAGCTGTCGCCGGAAAGCGTGATTTCTTTGTCAACTTTTACACAGCCACGAACAGTTTCTTTAAGCAGTCTGCTTTTTTCCTCATCCGACTTACCCTTACACTTTTCGAGCGCTGTTTTAATCAGTTCGGTTGAAGCAACAAGCTCCTCAAACGAAAACGCCTCAAATTCGGGCACGGGCAAACCTGCATTCTGCAGTGTTTTAAGGTTTTCTATTTTGCTGCCCATCGACATAGTTATTTCCTCCCTTATTTATAAACTTCAAAATCGTCCACAATACCAAGGCTTTCTTCAAGGCTGTCTGCAACGACAACTATATCTATAATCTTCCTATCCTTTTCTGCGCAATAATCGCTGTAAACCGTGCTCAGACCGTTTTCAAAACGCACGGTGAGGAAAACGCCGAGGTAATCCTCCCCTGCTATTTCAACGGGTTTCGCATCTCTTTCGTAAACTATGTTTCTGATATACTCCTGCGAAAAAACCTCGTTAACGTGGGTACGCACAGAGCCCATCCACGTATCTAACGCTTCGTCACAATACTCCTTAACGGAATAACCGCCGCCTTTGTAAAAAACTATGCCCAATTCGTCGCCGTCACCCTCGGCGATAAAATACGCACCGCAATCGGTGAGAAGGTTATCGTAGGCGTCGTAATGCTCTTTTGAGGCTTCGGTGAAACGCTCATCAAGCTCGATTTTAAGGTTTGCCCATTCGTTTGTATAAACATTTCCCTGCAGCTCACCTATGCTGTACTTCTGCTTTGTTGACTCAATTACAAAGTCACTGCCTATTGCTTCAAACTTGATGTTGTTTGTAATTTTTTCAATATCCGTAAGCTCGGAGTATTCGTTTTCCAAAAAATCATCCAGCAGCAGCGCACCGATAAAGGCAACCAAAAAAATAATAATTCCCGTAAGTGCTCTTCCGGCACGCTGTTTTGTTTTGCCGACGGACGGCGTTTGGGAAACGCAGTCGCAGGCTTCTCCGTCGGCAAGTGCTTTTCCGCAGTTTTCGCAATTCATTTTTCTTCCTCCGCTTTTAAAATATTTTTCCTGTTTTCTTACAGTAAGATTGTATCAAAAAGCGGTTTCATCTCCAAGAAAGGTTACAAGGTTGTAACTATTTGTAACTATTTTGTAACTATTTTGGCAAAAAATGTCAAAAATAAAACCCACCAAAATGCGTTTAACACCTTGGTGGGCTGAATTTTAAGCAGTAAATATTAAATTACTTCTTGTATTCCTTGAAATCTGCGTAGATTTCTTCTGTGTAGACGTTGTTTTCGTCCTTATCGTGAAGCGGATACCAGACCTGAGCGAAGAAAGGATTGACCTTTGCTTCGGCATCGTAAGCCCAGCGGAACTTCTTCTCCTTTGCTCTCTCCTCGCTTGAGGGGAGCTCTTCGGGACACCAGTGACCGCCACGGAGAACAAGGTTGGGGCTCATCATAAACTCGTGACCGTGTGCACACTGCCACTTGACAGGTGTGTACATATCGACGATTTCCTCTGCAAGGCACTTACCGCCACGGAACTCGGCAGCCTTCTGAAGGTCTTCGAGTGTGAGGGTATCGAAATCCTTTGTCTCATCGTAACCGTGGTCAAGAACGTTTGCCTTTGCAGGGTCATCGTTGGGACGGTAAACCTTTACCTTGCTCCAGTCGGAGCCGATAGCGTTCCACTTTTCAAGAGAGCCGACATAAGCATTGATTCTGGGAGCAACCTTGTTTTCTCTCCACCAGAGTGTACCGTAAACGGGAGTCTGGGCAATCTTCTTCATAACGGGCTTAACCGCAAATGAGAAGGGCTTTGCAAGGAAAGCGAGCTTGTAGAACCACTCTACTCTGTCCATCATGCTCTTGAAGTAGTCCTTGATGGGCATATTTGCACGGAAGTGGAGATAGCTCTCGAGAACGTCGGAGTCGAGATACCACTGACCGTGGAAGTTACGGGTAATAAACCAGTCGGGGTCGAACAGCTTCTTGGGGTCGCCAAGGCCGAGACCGTACTTGCCGAGGAGAAGCTCTTCAAATTCCATATTTGTAATTCTGTACTGTGCACCGGAGCCGATGTTGTAGAAACGTCTCCAGAACTCTTCGGGAACATCGTCACCGCAGACATTTACGAGCAGACGGCCTGAATCCTCAACAGTTGCCCACTCGAGAACACCGTTGATAACAACGTGGTACATAATGGGTTCCATATTCTTGAGGATTTCGGGGTAAAGAATACCGGACTGGCGAAGGGAAACCCAATGCTTAAGACCGGATTCTGCGAATATAGACTCGGCAATAACCTTACTTGTTGCATAGTGGTCATAAACGCTGATTTTAATGGGGTCGCCTGTACGTGCCCAGTGAATCGGGTCGTCACGCTCACCTGTTTCAGCAACTGTACCTATGTAAACAACCTTGATTGCATCGGGGTCCGGCTGAGCCTTAACAGCAGCAACAATGTTCTTTGCTGCGCCGACATTTGTCTTGATAGTTGCAAGCGGCAGATAGTCTGCGGAGGGAGAAACCATACCGCCGACGTGGAGAACGTACTGTGAGCCTGTGACACACTTGAGAACGTCCTCATAATTTCTCAGGTCGCCCCAAACTATTCTTACTCTGGGGTCGTTGAGGTAGTTTGCAAACTTCTTTCTGTTCTTTTCGCTGTCACGAAGGAGAACAACAATGTTGAACTCTTTCTTAGCGTAAAGCTGCTGGAAACCTTCCCAGCCCATATTACCGGAAGCACCGGTAAGGAATACGGTTTTCTGTGCCATTTTACATTATCCCCCAATATAAATTGATATTTTTAGATTAACACAAACTAAATTAAATTTCAATACCAAGATATAAATTTTTATTTCAAAATAAGCATAAAAATCAACTTTCAATGCACACGGAAAGTGCACAGTCGCCTTGTATTTCGGTAAAGAAAGAAAAGGTGTCGGAATTGGAGCTGACAGGGTTTGCGACCGAATAAAACTCAATCTCTTTTGCGTTGCCTGCAAAGCCCGTGCCGATTGCCTTCAGCCAGCTTTCCTTAAGCGTCCACAGCGAAAAAAAGGCTGCATTTTCATCTTCCGACGAATCAAGCAGTTTACTTTCATCTAAAGTAAAAACACGGTTTTCGACCGATTTACGGCGTGTAGCTATCACTTCGGCGTCGACCCCTACCCTGCTGTCGGCAAAAGCGCAGGCAACCATACCTTTGGTGTGAGTAATACTTACAAAAACGCCGTCTATGCCTTCAACAAAAGGTGCACCGTTGCTGTCCTTCTTTATTGTAATATCATTTACATCAAGGCCGAAATGCTCTGCAAGGCTTCGCTTTAAAAGTGAATGTGCAGCAAAACTTTGCTCTTTCGGAGACAATAATTCGGTTTCTTCAAAAAAATACTTATACATATTCTCTCTGCCTGTAAAAATGCCGCCCTTACGGACGGCATTTTTTATTAAGAAATTTTATGCGTTGGGAACCTGGGAAACAGTTGCCTTGAGCAAGCCTGAATCTGCAAGAAGTGCAGAGTCTGCAGCGTCTATCTTGCCATCGTGATTCGGGTCAGCTGCAAGTCTCTGTGCTGCTGTAAGTGCATCAGCAGAAAGCATACCGGAAACAACCATATTTACAAGGAATGCGTCGTTACCGTCTGCAATACCGTCGGAATCAATGTCACCGTAGATAACTACTGTGTATTCAGCCTTTACATTGCCGTCCTTGACAAGCTTTATAACAGAACCTGTCTTAAGAACTGTGTCTGCACATTCAACTGTTGCTGTGCCGATAACGGAAGCGTAATCGCTCTTGAACTTTGCGAAGGTAAGTTCTTCTGCAAGGCCGTAAACGAAGCTCTTTTCGTTATCAACAACTGTTGTGCTGCCCTGTGCGGGAGCAAGTGCAATAATCTCTTCGTCTTCTCCGATAGCAAGATCAAGTCTTGCATTGTCGAAGTTGCCGATGATGTCGAGAGTATCACCTGTTGAATATGTGCCGTTTTCAAATGTGGGGTTGGAAATGTAGAACGGATATGCCGTTGTGTTGTTCTCAACGCCTCTGAATGTACGTGCATCCATTGTGATAAGGCCGGAAACAGCATCAGCAGGAAGAGTTGCCTTTACAGTCATCTTGAGAGTAAAGATACGTGTCTTTTCTGTGAGAACTGCAGGGACATTAGTGGTCTTGTTATAGGTACCGCACTGAACACGGGTACACTGGAAATCTGTACGGTTGATGACGGGGTCTGTTTCGTCAACAGGTGTAGAGGTATCGTCCTCAAAGTACTTAGCCCAGTAGTTAACACCGTAAGCAGCCTGCATAACGAAGCTGGTACCGCTGAGTGCCTTGTAGTAAGCGGAATCCTTGTTGATATCAACAGCTTTTGCAACGGTTGTACCTGCAAGGGCAAAGACGGTTTTATCCCAGATGATACCTGTGATAAGCTGACCGACTGTGAAGTTTGACTTAAGACTTACTTCAATATCAAGCTCATCGCCGGCCTTAATTGTTGTAGCAGGAACTCTTACGCCGTTAACTGTCTTGTAAGCATCAAGATAGTAAGAGATGTGAGTGTTGAGTGTCCATACAGCCTTGATGGTTGTTGTACCGCCGACTGTTGCAGCAGCGGGCATTGTTGTTACTGTGTATTCCTGACCGTCAAGAGTCCAGCCTGCAAAGAGGTAGTCCTTCTTAGTGGGCTCGGGAATTTCGATAGCTGTACCGTAAGCTGCTGTGATTGACTCGATAGCGTTGCCGCCATCCATATCAAAAGCAAGTGTGTAAGTATTTACTGTGTACTGAGCATAAAGGGTGTGTGTTGCTTCCTGTGAAACAACTGTTGCGGCAGTAACCTGCTCGCCGCCCTCAGCCTGTGTGAACCAGCCGTTGAAGGTGTAACCTACACGGGTTGCTGCGGGGATTTCGCCGTAAGCCTTGCCGTATGTTACGTTGTAGGTTGCAGCGGAAGCTGTGCCTTCGCCTGCATCAAGGGTAACATCGTAGTTAGCTGCTTCGTACTTAGCGTAGAGTGTTACAGCATCGCCGTCCTCACCGATGTCGGGCATCGTTGTGTAGGAAGCAGGTGTATCGTCTGCATAGAACCAGCCGAGGAATGTCTGACCGTAGAGGTAAGGAACAGGCATTTCAATGGTGTCGCCATAGGAAGCTGTGATTGAGTCACAAGCTGTGCCGAGACCTGCATCAAAATTGAAGGTGTAGGTTTCAACATCGCTCCAGTGAGCGTAGAGAGTTTCAACATAGTTGACCGTTACCATTGTTTCGGAGAAAATCTGCTCACCGACAACGGGATCGGAGAACCAGCCGAGGAAAGAGTAACCGTCACGTGTTGCAACGGGAAGCTCACCGTACTCTGCGTCGTATGTGAGTTCCTTGGATTCGATTTCTACGGTACCGCCGTTAGCATTGAAGTATGCATAATAGGTTACGGGCTCGTAAACGAATGTTACAAGGTGCTCATCAGCAGTAAGTGAAAGAGTCTGATACTCAATATCGGGCTGATAGCCGGGGTAAACGGGAGCGGTAACACGGACAACATAAGTTCTTGTACCGTCGTAAACCTTTGAGCCGAGCTCTTTTTCAAGGCCGTTTTCATCGTAAGTAATACATCTGACGGTGTAACGTGAAACCTTGAGCTGAAGGTTGTCGAGTGCTGTTCTGAGCTTCTGAGCCATAGCGTCGACAACATTCTGCTGTGCTACAGGATAATCGTAAACGATAAGGTCGAGAGCCTGTGTTACAGCTGTGAAGGAGTTGTAATCGTCGGGATTGAGCTCGTTTGCCTGTGCAACAAGAGCATAGACTTCAGAATAATCTGCATAAGCGCTGACAAGAGTATCAATAGCAATATTGATATTCTGAACTGCACGGTCAATCTTTGTCTGTGTTGACGTGGGGTTGGCAAAGTCTACAGTTGCGCCCTTGATAACAGCCTGATATGACTGGAAGCCGCCGCTGTAATCCTCTGCCTGTCTGTTGCGAGCGTTTTCAAGTGCAATCATTGCACCGAGCTGAGCTCTTGACGCTTCAGCTGCAGCAACAGCATCAATACACTGGAAGTACTGGTTGAAGGTATAGGTTCTGCCGTCAAGCTCGTAGCTTACAGTAATTGTAGCAGTTGTGCCTGTAGCACCTGTTGCAGTTACGTTAGCGGTGTAGAAGCCGTCCTCAGTGGGATAGAAATCGCCGATGTTGGCGAATTCAGCAGTAGCTGTAATGTTTGAAAGCTCTTTGGACATTGCATCCTTGAACTTTACCTGTACCGTCTGTGCAAGCGGAATTGCATCGGGGAAGCGGAGGTTAAGTGCAGAGTGATACTCTGTGCCGACATAAGTAAGAGCGGCCTCAGCAGCAGCAAGGTGAGAAACAGCATAGTGGTATTCTTCTGAATCTACCTCTGCCCTGTGATAGACCTCCTCGGCCGCCGCGAAGGCGGCCTGATAGAAGGCGAAGGAATCGGGTGTGTATCTGTCCTCACGGTAGGAGGTCGGATTCTCAATCATATAAGCGAGAACCGAATAATCGTAATGAATTGCGTTTGCAACGAAGCCGCACATTGCCTGAACACTGCTGAAAGCAAGCACAAGAACAAGCAGGAGGCTTAAAATTCTTTTAGTTTTCATTTGTTCTATATTCTCCTCAAAAGCATTTTGTTCAATAAAGTCTGACAGTGGTTAAGCGAAGTGATGAAACTATTAACCGATACCAAATACATTGGAGAGGAGAAGACCGATAAGCTGAGAAAGAGCAGCAATAATCTTTTCGAAGAATGTAAGCTCTGTTTCGGCATTTGCACCGGAATCAACAGAAGTATCTGCGGAATCTACGGTGATATCGGAGGATTCAGTATCCCAATCATCTTCCCAGTGAGCGTAGAGGTTCTTGTAGTAGCTTGTTGTAACCTTGGTGTTCTCGTCAATCTTCATACCGCCTGAAAGCTTTGTATACCAACCGGCAAATACATAACCGTTACGTGTGGGAACGGGAAGATCAGCATAAGTCTGGCCGTAGGTTACCGTAACTGTACCCTGGTCAACCTTACCGCCGTTAGCGTTAAGTCTGACTGTGTACTCGTCTGCTGTGTAGTAGAACTCTACAACGACACCGTCACTTGTAATGGTAACAAGCTGCTGCTTGTCTGTTGAGGAGTAACCCATAATCTGGGGAACGTTGATAAGAACTCTTTCACCGACATTACCGTAGATAAGGTCTGTGCTGATGAGAGTAATTGTTGCACCGTCATCGCCTACAACGGAAACCTCTGTTTCGGAGTTGGCAACGATGGGTGTGCCGGACTTGTCGTAGCAGCGGATGTAAATCTTGCCCTGTGCGGGAACAAGAGCGTTCATAGCTGCTCTGAGTTCTTCAACTGTTGTATCAATGAGTGACTGCTCAAGCATACCCTTGCCGTAGTCAATCTTGTTGAGGATTGCGGTAACGTTGCTGAAGTCCTCATAATCGTAGGGATTGAGGGAGTTAGCAATAGAGATGAGCTTGTGGAGCTCCTTATAGTCTGCAGACTTGTACTCAAGGAAGGTTACTGCTTCCTTAAGGTTGTCGTTAGCTTCGTTAATCTGCTCCTGAGTTACGAGCGGATTGTTGAGAACATAAACTGCATCTTCAAGGTCTCTCTTGTAGATATCCCAACCGCCTGAGTAGAACCACTCCTGACGGCAGGCTGCGATAGCTTCTGCAACTGTTGCACGGAGAGCTGACTTATCGTAAGCATATACACGAAGGTAGAACTGCGGATAGGAAACTGTTGCACCGCCGTTAGTTGCTGTAGCAGTAACTTTTGGTGTGATAAGAGTTGTGATTGACTGACCTGCAGCAGGAACCTTACCTGCAAATCTGAAGTTCTTAACATCAGTCTGGAAGAGGGTCATGCTGTAGGATGAGGGATCAACAGTGATGCTTGCATCGGAGGATGTTACATCAACATTGACTGCCATGAAGCTGCCGCTGCCGATGTTGCCTGCCTCGTAAGAGGAAGCATCCTTGGTCATTGTGAACATCAGACCGGGAACCTGTGAAAGATCTGAGTAAACACTTGTGTCAACGTAAATCATACCTGTGGGAACAGATGTCATATAGCCTGCATCTGTACCGTTATGGTCAACGTGGTATGTGAGGTTTGCGGCACTTGTATCGTTGATACCGTGTACGGAAAGTGTATATCTGTTTCTGATGTAGCCGGGCTGGCAGGTGTTTGCATCAATAATGATTTCCTTACCTGCGGAAACAAATGTATAAGCCTGAGCCTTATAGGTCTTGCCTGTAGTGGGCTGTGTGAAGGAAATGCTTGCTGTGATTACGGAGTAGAGAGGTGCTGCACCGGGCTCGATAACCCAGCAGTAGTAGTCGCCTTCTCTGTACATTTCGCCGATAACAGCGTTGTTGTTGACTGTTGCGGAAACATCTGTTACAGCTGCACCGCTTGCCTCACGGAACTTGAGAACGGTGTTACCGTCCTGAGCAACAGAAGAATCAATAATGATATCAGCGCCGAGTTCGTAGTTAATCTCCCAGAGAGCAAGGTTACCCAGAGCAAGCTGAAGGTCGTTAGCTGCTGTGCTGACGATTTCCTGGTCATTCTGGTCGTAGTCTCTGTCAAGATTGACAGCTGCATCATAAGCTGCCTGGAAGGCTGCAAGTGTATCTGTCTTGTAAAGCTTGTAATCCTCTTCGGGAATTTCCTGAGCCAGACTGATAACGTAATCAAGAAGGTCGTAACGTGCAAGACCGATGTAGGGCTTGAGAGCGTTCTGAGCCTTGAAGAGCTCCTGTCTTGCCTTGGAAATCTGGGACTGCTTTACACTGCCGGAGGCATTGACAGCCTGTGCGTTTGCAAGAGCTTCCTGGTACATTCTCCAGCTTCTGTCTGTGTAGAGCTTTGTACCGTCTGCCTGCTCGTTGGAGGAAGCGTTTGTCTTTGTAGCCCATTCGATTTCACGGAAGAGCTGAATCTTGCAAAGCTGGCTTCTTGCCGTAAGCTTGTCGTAGTAGTAACCGAGTCTGTAGTGGAGGTTCTTGATTTCGAGGCTTGTTACCTCATAGGGAGCTGTGTTGTAGAGCTCGACGAGAGCTTCACAGTCCTCATATGTGTCCATAAACTCCTCATACTGGTAGAGGTGCTCATAGTCCTCTTCACCGATTGTGAAGTAGCCGTCCTCAAAGTACTTGAGGCTGCCGTTATCGGGAATGTACTGAGCCATAAGCTTCTTGAGGTCGTTGATAGACTTGTTGGGATAATCGGTGGGAGCGTAAACTGTGTAGTTGTCGTTTGCGCTGAGACCGATAAGCTGACCGATAAGCGGAATGAGTGTCGGGAAGTTGTATTCACGCTCTGTATAAAGAGCTTCAAGAAGGTTTCTGACAAATTCACCGAGAACCTTACCGCCTTCGCCGACAACAAGAGTTTCAAGGCGTGTTACACGCTCGGGAATGATAACCTTGCCGTTCATAAGAACAGAGAGAACGTTGCCGAGAAGGTCAAGAATGAACTCTACAAGGCTCTTGTTGAGAACAGCGTTGGGAGAACTGTTCTTACCGATGAAGCTGAGAATCTTCTCGATATTGAATTCCTGAACACCGACAAGGAGTGTGTCGTAGATAAGGGATTCGGAAACGGTCTTGCCGTTCTGAACGTTGATTGTTGCCATTGTGGGATCGATGATTGAGAAGAGGATGTTGTCAAGCTTTTCCCAACCGTTCATACGGGACAGATCCTGACGTGTGTTAACAGCAAAGCCGTAGTTGTTGATAACCCATGTTGCAAGAGCGTCGATAAGACCCTCGAGGTCTGCATCTTCAGGAACCTGAACGTCGATAAGAGAGTTGACAAGATAGATGAGGTAGTCAACACCGACCTCAATCCATGCGCCGTCTTCGGGGTCAAGAGTGCCGTTTTCAATCATACCGTAGTAGTCGTTTTCAGGAAGGATATCGATAACAAGGCTGATAAGTATATATGTAAGGCATTCCTGAACTGTGTCGCAATCGGGAAGGAAGCGGACATCGGGAAGAACGAGCGGAATGATGAGCTTGACAATGTAGGAGATGAACTCATCCGTTGTAGAGCCTGTCATATCTTCAAACTCATAATCCTCGGGGAAATCATCGGGGAAGATCATCTGGATAAGACCGGGGCCGAGGTCTTTGAGAAGAGACTCGAGGGTCTCATAGAGCTGATCGTTGATGTCAAGACCGTGGCTTGTGAAAGCGATGATATCGTAAAGAGCAGCCTGCTCCTTGTAAATCTCGCCTGTTGCTTCGTTAACCTTTTCTTCACCGACAAGGAGCCATGTGGCGAGGTTATGAAGCTCGATAACGGGATATTCCTCGGGGTCGTAATCGTAGCCGAGGCCTATCATATCGTTAATAACACCGACGACCGTGGGAAGAAGGCCGGGAGCATCGGGGTTACCGTTGGGCCATTCGGGGCTTACCTCGATGCTCAGAGCATCAACAAGTGCCTCGTCAAGCGTGGGAACAAGGATATCGGCCATAAGAGCATCGATAGCGTTCTGGATAAAGTCATAGGCTGAACCGTTTGTGATGGAGGTCTTGCCCTTCATGCTGGGAAGAAAACCTGTGTAGGACTGTGTTGAAACGTTGTAATCACCGACAATGAGTGAGTCAACAAGATTCTGAATAACATCGTCGATTGTGAAATCGTTAAGTGTAAGACCGATTTCGGAAACCTTTTCGATTTCGGGCTCTGACTCTGCCTTGAAGAAGCTGTTGTACAGAGCGGTGTAAATCATTTCCTTAAGGAAGCTGGGAAGCGCAAAAAGGTAGGGGTAATCTTCTGCCGAAAGGAAGGTGGGAAGAAGACCCATATCGAGTGTTGTGTTGACAAGCTTTTCAAGGATGGGAGCGTTGTCATAAAGGAACTGAAGAAGAGCGTAGAAAACTACAGAGTCCTTTGTGCCGTCTGTTGCGCCCATAGAGGAGGCTCTTCTGGGGCTTCTGATAGCGTCAACGCTCAAGTCTGTAACCTCGCCGAGAAGGTTAAGGAAATCTGCAAAACCGACAAGACCCATATCCATCAGGTTAACAAGAGAGTTGTAGGTGTTGTTAACAGATGTGAGGTTGAGGTCGATCTTTGCTACAACGATATCAAGTTCCTCGTGGATATTCATATCAAAGAGGAGTGAGTCAAGCCAGTCGAGAAGCATTGAGCAGGACTGCTCATAGCTGTAAACGGGCTTGCCCAGGCTGTTGTAGCCTGCGGGTTGCGTGTAAGACTCGTATGCTGATGCACCGACAGCCATTGAGCTTGCCATGATGACAAAAGCAAGGAGCATACACAGAAGTTTTTTCATTTTTTTCATAAAAAATACCTCCGTTTTTTGTTTGGGCTCCTCTAAAAACTCAGTGTGCAAAGATTGCGTAGTAATTTTTTTGTCGGATTGGCTCGAAAACGCAGGCAATACTTTGTGTATTAACGAGTATTTTGGGACAATCCGGCGAAAAAAGGGCACGCAAGGTTTGTGCAATGAGTTTTTAGAGGTGCCCGGTTGTGGATTTTCGTTCAAAAATGCCATAATGTATGTACAAAATAACAGTGCAGATAATTATAGTTATATTATTACACTATTATACATTGCGATTATATCACAAGGTTTCCACTAAATCAAGGCAATTCGTAATAAAAAAATAAAATTTTTAAGAAAAATTAGTGATAATTGCAATAAAATACCGCTCTTTTCCATTTTTCGGATATAACAAAAAGAAAAGTGCACCTACAGCAAAATGTAAGCGCACTTAATTCTTTTATAGGAATTTAAATTCAGCTGAAGAAGCTTATAACCTTTGCAAGCACTTCAACTATTCTGAGGAAAAATTCAAGTATGGGCGAAATGCTGTCAAACACCGGCGGCAAATCAACCGTAGCGGCAAAGGACTGCACCGTAAGCCCCGACATTGCGGCAAGCGCAACAGCGGCACCCGTGAGAATACGTTTCATTGTTTAATTACTCCCTATTATATATAAATGTAATTAATAAGATTACTTGAGGTCATCCATAGTCTTGTTTTCCTGTGAAACAGCCTTCTGCTGTGCCTTGACCTTATCAAGTGCATCAACATCGCCCGTTGTGACCTCGGAAGCCATCATTGCACGGCGTGCAAGAAGCTCCTCGTACATCTTATCCCTCTTCTTACCTGCAAGGTCATAGAAGAGAAGCGGAATGATACCGAATGTAGTTGTAACAAGGGGAAGTACCGTACACATTGCAAACAGCCAGAACTTTGTATCGTCCGTCTGGGCGGAGCCGCTGGCGTAAGCGTTGATATCGTAACCGATCCACTTTTTGAACAGGGTTTTGAGGAAGTTGCTGAAGGTACCGGCAAGCTTCTGTGCAAGACCCTTTGCGGCAGAAGTCATAGCCTCTGTACGGTAGCCGTTCTTCCATTCGCAGTAGTCCATAGCCTCGTTGTACATTTCGCTGGGAATAACGTGACGTACACCGTAGAAGAACATATAGAAGGTTTCCTGAAGCGCAAGGGCAATACCCATGGGGATAACCTTCTTGTACAGACCGTTTTTCTTGCCGCCTATGCAGCCTAAAAGGAAAACGGGAATGTATGTAATATCAATACTGTACTTACCGAGAATTGCAAGAGCACGGGTTGAGAACTTCTTGCGGAACCACGGAACAAGCGCATAGGAGAACGGGTGAACGATAGAACCGGGAATACCGACGATGTTGCCCAGGCTGGCAAAGTTGAGAACGTCGATAAAGTAGTCCTTCTTACTGCCGCTGAACAGCGAGAAGCTGCTGAGCGTATCGGACAGAGTGAGAAGAAGAATGGGCTTGTTGTTGATGATTGACTTGATACCTTCTTTGACACTCGGGGTTTCAATCGACTGCATAACACGCTCTTTTGCCATTGTGGCAAACCACAGTGCGGCAATGCCGCTGACAAGCGAGGTGAACACACCCATTCCCATAAACACGCCTCTGTAGGCGGTTTCAAATTTGCCCTTGGCAATAATCTGGTTACCGATAAGGTCAAGCACAAGGTCCATAATCTGCTGCGGCAGGTTTTCACCGAAGAAGCCCGAGAAGAACTGAGCCTGAGTGATAAGCCTCGTTCGTTCAATCGGGTTCGGCGTGATTGTTGCCAGCATACCTGTCTGTGCAAAGCCACGGAAGGTACCGCCCGTTTCACGCAGAATGGCAAGAATAAGATAGAAGAAGAACTTTGCCATTGAGGTTGAGCTTGCGCTCGGGAAAAGAGCAGGCATCAGCCAGTAAAGACAGGTTGCAATTGTACCCGGAATACCGAGAACTATAAGATAGGGCTTGAACTTACCCCAACGGGTACGGGTTTTATCGACAATTGCGCCGGAAAAGGTGTCGTTGATAATATCCCATATACTGTTGATAAGGTTTGCAACAGCCTGCAAGCCAAGATCCATCTTGAAAATTGTTGTGATAAAGCGTTCGGAGTAGGAGTTGATGTTGAAGCTCTGCGCCATATCAAAAATGACATAGCCCACGGTTTCTTTAGTACCTACATATCGTCTGTTCTGCTTGGCGTAAAAGCCTTCGTCGTGCTGAACAGGCTCGGTTACAGTATCTTTTTTAGCCAAAAACCATACCTCCCGATAAATATTTTTAGTTATTATAACACAATTGTTATATCGTTGCAAGGGGTTTGAGCTTTTTTATTAAGTTCAAATATTAATTCCTGTTTGTATTTCGCATGTGTAATTTTAAAAGGCGGTATTTCATAGTAATAACCAATAACTATAATACGGAGTGAGAACCTTGCTTTACGAAATTATCAACGCAGTTATATCAAACCTGATGTACTTCACGCTTCATCTGCAGAACGCAAACTCCTTTCCAAAACCGCTTTCGGCAAAGCGTGAAAGAGAGTGCTTCGACAGAATGAAGAACGGTGACGAACAGGCACGCAAAGCACTGATTGAGCATAACCTCCGTCTTGTGGCACACGTGACAAAAAAGTATTACTCACTCACGGCAGACAGTGAGGACTTGATTTCAATAGGCACGATAGGACTAATCAAAGCAGTAAATTCATTTGACTATGAGAAAAACGTACGGCTTGCAACCTATGCCGCACGGTGTATCGAAAACGAGGTGCTGATGTATATGAGGAGCAGCAGAAAAAACTCGCAGGATATTTCAATGAGTGAGCCTATCGACACCGACAGCGAGGGCAATCCCCTCACCTTCAGCGATGTGATATACGAAGACGACACGATAGCCGACGACATTGACCTGAACGAAAAGACAAGACAGCTTTACAGCTTCGTGGAAGAACTGACCAACGAAACAGAAAAGACGATAATTGTGCTGCGGTACGGCCTGTATAACAAAAAGCCGCTGACACAACGGGAGGTTGCACAGCAGCTGGGAATATCACGGTCGTATGTTTCAAGGATTGAAAAAAGGGTGCTGGAGCATTTGCGGGGAAGGTTTGATGAATAAAATACGGTTTGTCGGGGACAAACAATGCAAAATGCAAAGTTCAAAATGCAAAATTGTGGGAGGGCTTTGCCCTCACCCAAATTATAAAAAACTATTATCTCATATTTATTATCTTTTATCTCTTATCTCTCGTTGATTTTAAATGTCGTTTAGATAATAGATAAGAGATAATGACTAATAGATAATAATTACAATCGGAGCGAAGCGACCCTTAACTTTGCACGTTGCATTTTGCGCTTTGCACTAATTACAGTTTGTCTGTCCGATGACAGGCAAACTGTAATTTAACAGTACCCTATTGCTAATCCGAAAAGCAGCAATCCGCTTGTTACAAGCAGGTTGACTGCCTGGAATTTCCAGGAGAATTTTACCCATTTGCCGTAGCTGACATCGGTTAAGCCAAGGGCAATAAGCAGGGCGGCGTTTGTGGGATAGAATACGTTTGAGAAGCCGTCACCGAAGGCGAATGCCATAACACAAAGCTGTGCCTCAATTCCGAAAAGCTGAGCCATAGGCACAATCAGCGGAATGAGCAGGAAGGCCTTTGCCGAGCCCGAGCTGATAAAGAAATTCATTACGAGCACTATGAGATAGACAAAAAGAATAATCATCCAAGTGGGCATACCGCTTGCGGCTTCAACAGCCCAGTAAAGAATTGTGTCGAGGATTTTGGCTTCCGTAAGGATGTACTTGATTGAGCTTGCCAGAAGAAGCATTAGTACGGCAGGCAGAATACCGACAACGCCCTTGCCGAAATATTTGCCCAAGTCCTTACCTTTCATACCCGAAACGAGCACGGCGGTAATGCCTGCAATGAGGAACATTACGGCAACGATAACCATTGTATAATCCTGCAAAGCGGTGATGAAGCCCGAGCTTAAGACAAGCAGCATACCCAAGCCGACGATTGAAGCAAAGCTGATAAGACCCTTATCCATCTTTTTATCGGGAGTAAAGGGAATTCTGCTGATTTCGGCAGAGGTATTGACCGAAACCTTTTTGCCGTGTCTGAAAGTAAAGACAAAAAGGATAGCATAAATCACAGCAAAGCTGACAAGGCGAAGCCATATACCCGAAAACATAGGCAGGCCTGCCAGACTCTGTGCCACGCCTACCGTAAACGGGTTGCAGACACCCGAAGCAAAGCCGCAGCCGACTGCAAGCAGGCTCATAGCCATACCCGTCATAACGTCCCAACCAAGGCTTACGGCAAGCGAAACGACAATAGGTACAAGCGGAATACACTCTTCAAACGAGCCGATGAACGCACCCATACCCATAAAGAAAAACATTACGACAGCCATCAGCTTATAGCGTGCACCGCCGAAGTGATAGACAATTTTGTCGAGCATATATTTCATAAGCCCGTCGGCATCAAGGCTGTTGAAAACGCCGCCGATGACAAGCAGGAAAACGATAATTGCTATCATCATACCGCCGCCGTCAGCACCTAAAACAAGCACGGGAGAAAGCAGCCACTTCCACAGCGGCAGACCGCCGTCAACGAACTTGAATCCGCCCTCGGCATCAATTATCGTGTTGCCGTCAGCATCAAGCGTTCTTGCGTATTCGCCGCCCGGAATGAAAAACGTGAGAGCGTATGTAAAAATCATCAGCGCAAGTATAACCGCAATTGCACCCGCAAAGGATTTTACACTGACGTTGAGACCTTTCTTTTCTGATTTGTCGGACATTGTTGTACCACCTTTGTTTTCAGATTACAGTTTGTCGGTAAGACCGACAGCAAATGCTGCCTATTGGAGAGTGAAATAAAATATTAAAATTGATAAACGGCAGAGTTTAAACCAGCATATAAATCCGCCGTTTATGAAAGTATATGATTTATTACTCTTTGAAATAGGCGGCATTTGGGGTGCGCTTCGCACCGACAAACTGTAATTTGTCAATTTCCATTCTATATTCTCGCATTATACAAAATTTTGCATAATAATTCAATGTCAAATGTATATAAATTCCAAGGGATATTAACGCCCTAATTCAAAATAATAGATAAGGGTGATAATAAATGAAGGATTATAACATTGAAGAAAAGAAGGCAAAGCTGTCCGACTGTCAGATTGAGGACGATGCATTTGATATGGTGAACAAATACGGCAGATGCAACGTTCAGCCGACAAACAACACGGACAACACCTTCCCCGCAATAGCGCAAGGGCTTTCAGAAAAGCATAAAAGAGGAGAAAAATAACTGACGCAGGTGCTTCACAAAGAAACACCTGCGTTGTTTTATTATCTCAATGCCCATTCAAGATTTGAGGCAATAATATATGAACATTCGGGATTCATCGGGTTTGCGGATGCTTCGGGCGAAAAACCCTCGCTGTCTGCCCATATAACAAGGCCTTTTTCTTTATCAAGTTTCAGATAACAACTGCTGATATCACAGAAACAGCCTTCCTGCCAGCCGACAATGCCGAAAGCTCTGACACCGCTGAAACGCAATTCAAGTGTCTCCTTTGCAGACTGACTGTTCAACGAAAGATACAGTATTTTCTCTTGCTCTGTACCGTTTCTCATTTTTCCGTTTTCATCAACAAAAGAGCCCGTAAAATAGTTGACACTGAAAATACAACTGTCGTGAAAACCGCCGTATACAGTCATCAGTACATTAATGTCGGACTGCGTTGCAATATTATTCCACTCATTCATAATAATCATTCCTCTGCTTCTTTTCGCACAAGTGCGCCCGAATGCACGGGGGTATCACACTTAAAGCTGCATTTCATCATCGGGTGAGGTGCAACGTCTATGGGTTCACCTTTTTCGTTTTGTAAATCTTCGACCTTTATTTTAAGCGGCTGACTGCCCGAAACCATAATTTCAAGCTCGTCACCCTCAAAGAAGCGGTTGCGCTGGGTTACATAAGCTCTGCCGTTTTCGCAGGAATTAATTTCTGCCATAACGTTCCAGTTGCGACGGTATGTGCCCTCGTAATAAATCTGCGCATCGTCCTTCGGGTCGCCGAAGAAGAAGCCCGTGCAATACTCTCTGTGGCTGACCTTACGGGTTTCGTCTATCATCCACTGCTCGGGCTTATAATCGTCTGTAGGATTCTTAAGGTAGCCGTCAATTGCCGCTCTGTAGGCGTTTGTGACAACCGCCGTATAGTAGGACGATTTTGCCCTGCCCTCGATTTTAAATGAGCTTATACCTGCCTTTACCATTTCGGGGATATGCTCAATCATACACATATCACGGGCGTTCATAATGTATGTACCGCTGTGGTCCTCCCCTATCGGCAGATAGAAGCCGGGACGCTTTTCCTCCATAATGGCATATTTCCAACGGCAGGGCTGTGCACACTCTCCCCTGTTGGAGTCTCTGCCGAGGAAGTAGTTGGAAAGCAGGCATCTGCCCGAAAACGAAACGCACATTGCGCCGTGGACAAAGCATTCAATTTCAAGGTCGGACGGTGTCTTTGCCCTGATTTCGGCAACCTCTTCAAGCGAAAGCTCACGGGCAAGCACTACACGCTTTGCACCCATATCGTACATTGCGTTGGCGGCAGCGTGGTTGACTAAACCCGTCTGCGTTGAAATATGGATTTCCATTTGGGGTGCGAGTTTTTTCACGATTGAAAGCACGCCCATATCGGAAATAATCATTGCGTCAACCTTTGCCTCAACCGCTCCCTCAATAATCTCGGGGAGCTTTTCAAGGTCGGTGTTGTGGGCAAGGACGTTACAGGTCTGGTAAACCTTTATTCCCTTGCCGTGGCAGAGTTCGACTGCGCTTTTAAGCTGTTCGGGGTTGAAATTCTGCGGTGCGGCACGCATACCGAGACTTGTTGAGCCGAGATAAACGGCATCTGCACCATACATAACGGCGGCTTCAAGGCGTTCCCTGTCGCCTGCCGGAGATAAAAGTTCGGGTTTAAACATAATAAAATTATCCTTCGTTGTCTTTGAGTACCTGTGCCCAGTTTGCCTGGAACTGGCTGTAGGTTGAGGCAAGGTAAATCTTGCCCTTTTCGTTGTGGCAGAAATAGAAGTAATTCGTGTCGGACGGGTTGAGTGCGGCTTCAATAGCGGCAGCACCGGGGTTACAGATGGGACCAGTGGGCAAGCCTGCACGTGTGCTGTTGGTGTCGTAACCGCTCATATATGTGTTCGCCTTTGCCGCACCGAGTTCCTTGGCAAGGTAGTTTGTGACATATTTCTTGGTGGAGTCACAGCCGAGTGTCGGGTAAGAGGAACGGTTGTTAAGACGGTTGTGGATAACCGAGGAAACATCCGCCATCTGGCTCTGGTCGGCAGCTTCCTTCTGAATGATTGAAGCGATTATAATAATCTCGTCCATTGTGTAGCCCAGTTCCTGTGCACGCTTCTCGTAAACCTCGCTCCACTTTGTCTCAAAGTTTGCAAGGAATTTGCGTATAACGCTGTTGGGGTTTTCGCCTATGCCGCCCGTCTTATCGCTGACGAAGAAATCGTAGGTATCGGGGAACAGATAGCCTTCAAGATAATAGGCTCTTGTGCCGTCATTGGGAATTGTATTGACAAAGCCGTAGTCAAATTCAACCTTGGCAAGAGCATCGTAGAGATATTCCTCGGGGCAGACATCGTTAGCGGCAAGCTTCTCGATAATCTGCGGAATTGTCCAGCCTTCGGGGAAGGAAAGGCGGATTGTTTCGCCCGATGTTCTGTCCTCCTGCATTGCGGTGAGCATACCCTCAACGCCCATATCGGCAGTGAGGTAATGGATACCGTTGATGTAGGTTTCCTTGTCAAAGTGTCTGAACTTTGTTATCAGCTTACAGAACCACTCGTGCTTGACAAGGCCGTTGTCGCCCAAGACATCAATGATTTCCTTGTAGTCGGCATCCTTTTCGATTTCCACGGTCACAAGCTCATCGTCACGGCTGAGGGCAAGGACATCGTTTATGCAGGAAATGCAGTACATTGAGGCGAGCACGGAGGTGAGAACAACAATAATACACACAAGCGCAAAGCGAAGGCGCACAACCTGGTCGGACTCCTTCTTGCGCTGTTTTGCACGCTGCTGTTTTTCCTGCTTCTGACGCTGCTGTCTTGCCTCCTCCTGAGCACGTCTGTGCTCAATCTGAGCCTTGCTGGGCTGACGGGCAGCAAAATAAATCGCCTTGTTCTTCGGCTTTTCGGGCTCGCTTACTACGGGCTCGTCGAGGATTGATTCGTCAATATTAAGCTTGAAGTTTTTTACCGTTTCCCGTCTGCTTACGGGAATATCGGCAACAGAGCCTCCCGAGGAAACCTCTTGGGGCTGTTCAACGGGCTTAGCAGGCTCAACGTTTCTTTTTGCAACGGGCACGGGAGGTGCAGCTTTCGCCTTTTCCTCGTCGTGCTTTGCAAGCCACGCATCAAAGTCGTCCTCAAATTCAATTTCAAATTTCTTTTTGTCGTCCATTTATGTAACTCCTGTCAACAAAAATAGTTATCTTTTTCAGTTACTATTATATCCACCTTACGGTCAAATTTTCCGTGAGGCAGGCTTTCCTTTACCCAATCCGAGTATGCAAGACCTATGCAATTACCCTTGTAGCCGGAAAGAAAGCGGTCGTAATAGCCCTTGCCGTAGCCGAGGCGAAAGCCCTGCTTATCGTAAACAAGGGCAGGCACAATGCAGACACTCGACGTAAAATCACTGAGCTTTCTGCACCTTTCGGGTATCGGCTCAAGCACGCCGAAGGCACCAGCTTCAAGGTCGTCAAAGCTTGTGATTACGTAAAAATCCATCTCTCTCGTACCGGGCACACAACGGGGCACGGCAACGGTTTTGCCGAGCGCAGACGCACGCTCAATAAGCAGCTTTGTGTCAATTTCAACGGGCTTTGCACAGTATAGCAAAACGGTTGAAACCTCACGGAATTTCCAGAGATTCATAACCTTGCTCTGAATTTTAAAATCCATCCTCTGCTTTTCGGAGCGTGAAAGTGCCTTTCTCCACTCTATTGCGGCGTTTCGCAGTGCCGCTTTTTCGGGTCTGATATCATTAATCATTGTAAAGCGACTCCCAAAGCTTTTCCGCTTTTTCTTTTCCGATAAACTGCTCAGCTATGACCTTGCCGAATTTAAGCGCAACTCCGCAAGCCTTTGCGGTGATAACCTTACCGTCGGCAACAACCGATTTTTCAGAAACTGTTGCGCCGTAGAGATATTCTTCAAAGCCGGGGAAGCAGATTGCTTCCTTACCTTCGAGCAGACCCTTTTTGCCGAGTATGCTCGGTGCGGCACAGATAGCGCAGATGTATTTGCCGTTCTCGTTTGCATAGTCAATAAAGGCATTGACCTCTGCTGATTTTTCGAGGTTTACCGTGCCCGGCATACCGCCCGGAAGCACAACCGCCTGAATACTCTCATCGGGTGTAATTTCACTTATTTCACAGTCGCAGACTATCGGGATGCTGTGTGAGCCGCTGACGGTTTTGCCAGTAACGCCGACTGTTTTAACGTCAAGCCCTGCACGGCGAAGAACATCGACCGTTGCAAGTGCCTCGACTTCTTCAAAGCCTTCGGCAAAAAATACGTATATCATTTTCATTTCTCCTTCACTCCAGAGTTAAGCCAATATATGAATTAAGCTGTGTGAGTTTCTTTGATTTTTCATCCAGCTCAAGAAGCATACCGTAGCGGTATTCTTCATTTCTTTCGCACGGCACTTTTATATATTCACCGCCGAAAACGGAATATATTTCGCCGTCATTTTTTAATATATCCGTGCCGTATTTTGCGTGCTCGGCAAGGATATAATCAATATGCTCTTTGCACCAGACAAAGCGGTTTTCCGCTTCAGGCACAGGCAGATTTTTTGGTTGCTTTTTTGCGTAAAAGGCTGTCTTGTAGCCAAAGCGTGAGTAATAACCAAAAAGGCTTTTTTCGGCAGGGACAAGGGCAATAAAGCTCTTGTTTTTCTGCTTTGCCTTTTCTTCTGCGAGCTTGAGAAGCCGTGCCATATATCCCTTTGAGCGGTGCTCCTTAAAGGTTGCGGCGGCAAAAAGGTAAAAGCCGTCAACATCATTAAGCACACCGTCAATCAGGTAAAGTGCGCTGACAAGCACGCCGTTTTCAATAAGCGGCACAAAGGTACAGCCTTTATGTGTATCAAGAAAAAAGTTTATATATTCTTCGCTGTCGCCGAATGCCTCTTTCCAAAGGCAGACTGCCTGACTGCGTAATTTTTCGTTTTCAAATTTCACCAAATCAATCACACTCTGCGCTGAATTTTTCGAGCCATATTTCGGGGTAGTAGGACTGCTTCGCCTTGCGCAAGCCGGGTGCACCCGTGTCCTCCTCCCTGTTGATAAGCTCATACTCACCCTTAAGCCTTACCGCCATTTCACGGTTGATTATCGGGTAAGCACCCTGCACGGTGGCATAAGCCTTTTCAAAATGGGTACAGAACACCTTATCGTTGAGCCTTTCGCCAAAGGAGAAGGCGACAATCTCACCGCCTGCACGGATAAGACCGCCCCACAAGCCCAGCTCATCATAATGGGCTATGGCTTCGTTGAGGGCGTTGTGCTCGGCGGAAATTGCAACCTCGTCCTTATACTCGTTGAGCATAAGCCAGCGTTCATTCATAGCGGCACATTGGCCGAGATTCTCGTTGGTTATTTCTTCAAAAATCCACTCGGGATTGTTACGCACAAAGGCGGAAATATGGTTGCGCTTTCCGTGCAGCTTCTTGCCCGAAAGCGTGGCAAGCTTTTCGGCGGAGTAGATATAATCAAAGCGGCTGTCATCTGCGGTAAAGGTGAATTTATCAGGGAAAAGGCTTTCAATTTTTGCCTTATCCTCGGCTGAGCATCCCAGAATTACGGTACGGTTGCCGTCTTTTTCAGCATCTTTAACTATAAGCTCAACCATTTCGGCAAAATCACCCTCGCCAACGGGACAGCAATAACAAACGCCGTCCTCGGTGACGTACTTTGCGGTGAGCATTGAGCCGTGAAAGGCTATCTGCGTTTTATAAATATTTCTCCAAATAAACAGCGTGCCGAAGCAGTATTCACAGCCCATATTCGGGGCGGTGAGAAGAATTTCGTCCGCACGGGGCTTGTCCGCCAATGTTATCGGGTGAAAATCAAGCATAAATAAACTCCTGAGGCAGAGCCTCAACTATCATTTCGTGAATTTTAGCAATGCTGTAGGGCTCGCCGTTTTCGGCGCAGGTGATAACCGTCCAGCCCATTTTTTCTGCGGCATACATAGCAGCCTCACGGCAGCGATAAAGATATTCAACATCCGCCTCGTGCACATCCTTTTTCTCGCCTGTTTTTTCGCTGCGCAAGGACATGAGCTTCTGCGAAACATCAATGGGCATATCGAGGTAAACAACAAAATCGGGCTTTGGTATTCCGAGCTTTACATATTCAAAATCCTCAAGCCAGGAGAGATATTCGTCCCACTTATCTTTAGGCATTTTTTCAAGCTGGTGGTATGCGTTGGAGGTTGTGTAGCGGTCGGCAAGAATTAATCTGCCGCCGTCGTAATCTGCCTGCCAGTGCTGCTTGAAGCTTGCAAAACGGTCAACAGCAAAGAAAGCGGAGGCCGCAAAGGCACCGACATCCTCAGGCTTTTTGCCGAAGGCACCGCCAAGGTACATACGCACAAGCGTGCTCGACGGGTCCTCGTAATCGGGCAGCTTTATCTGCTTATATGAACAGCCTGCCTGCTGAAAATACTTTTTGAGCAGCTCAATCTGTGTGGATTTTCCGCTGCCGTCAAGACCCTCTATAACTATCATTCTGCCCATATTCTTATCTCCTTAAAACACAGTTCACCTAATTATACATTGTAAATTATAACACATAAATATTTATATTTCAATTAATATTTTATCTCTTAATTTTCTGTTTACAAATTTTAACAAATATGTTATATTACATATTAGAAGCACAAATTAACGCTTCAAATCAAACAATATACACAAAAGGAGAGTTAAAATTATGTCAAACCTCAAGGGTACAAAGACCGAAAAGAATCTTATGGAAGCGTTTGCAGGCGAAAGCATGGCACGCAACAAATATACATACTTTGCTTCCAAGGCAAAGAAGGACGGCTACGAGCAGATTTCCGCACTCTTCCTTGAAACCGCAAACAACGAAAAAGAGCACGCAAAAATCTGGTTCAAGCTCTTAAGCGGTATCGGCACAACAGAGGAAAACCTCAAGGCTGCAGCAGCAGGCGAAAACGAGGAATGGACAGAGATGTATGCCCGTATGGCAAGAGAAGCAAGAGAAGAGGGCTTTGACCAGATTGCCGACCTTTTCGAGGGCGTAGCCGCAATTGAAAAAGAGCACGAGGAAAGATACCTCAAGCTCCTTGAAAATATCGAGAAGGACGAAGTTTTCAAGAAGAACGTCAAGACAGTATGGATTTGCCGCAACTGCGGTCACATTGTTGACAGCGAGGAAGCACCCGAAAAATGCCCCGTTTGCGCACATCCGCAGGCATATTTTGAGCTGAGAGTAATAAACTACTGATACAGTTTATTACAAAGGAGTTTTGCACAATGAAATATGTTTGTGACGTCTGCGGTTGGATTTACGACGAGGAAAAGGGTTACCCCGAGGGCGGTATAGTCCCCGGCACAAAGTTTGAGGATATACCCGAGGATTTCGTCTGTCCCCTGTGCAGTGTCGGCAAAGATATGTTCAGCGAAGAATAGAAAAAAAGATAACGGACAGTAACCTGTTACGGTTGCTGTCCGTTTTTATAAAATTATTCAGCTTTAACAATGATTTTTTCAAAAACCTCTTTGAGGTAATCGGTTACACCGTTTGATGCCTGAATGGTTGCTATAATTAAATCATCATTATCGATACAACTGTAATCCGCCTCATATCCGTTGAGGCGCAAAAGTTGGGATATAAAAATCCTTTGTGTTCTGCCGTTACCCTCACGAAACGGATGTAACGAATTTGTAACGCAGTAAAAATCAACGATATTATTCAGGAATAAATCGAAGTCATCAGTTCTGAAATAATTTTCATTTTTCAGTCTTTCAAAGCACTTCTCTGCAATATATTCAATCTGCTTCGCAGGAACAAACTGTGTTCCCTTTTTAGCCATATCAACTGTACGGATTTTTCCTGCCCAGTCATATAAATCCTCGAAAAGATATTTGTGAATTGATTTATAGTGTTCAAAATCAAAATTACCGTTAATCGGTGTATGCTCCAACTCACTCGCTTTTGCAAAAGTAATTGCGCTTTCGAGAGCTTTAAGTTTTTCTTCATCGGTAATATTGAATTTGTTTATCAGGCAGGTTGTTCCTTCGTAACAGTCATTTGTCAGCGCATCAATATTATAACTCATTACGCTATCCCCTGTGATTTTTTGACAGCCTCTAAATACTCTTCAAAGGTAATTGTTTTATCAAGCAGTTTTTCACACAGAGCCTTACACTCATCTGTAACCGCAAAGCCTTCCATTTCAACGCTTGCAACTGCATTATTAATAGCTTTTGTATATAACGGACTCAAAAAAATCACCCCTTTTCACTACTGTTATTCTAACCGAAAAAGTATTGACAGTCAATAATAAGTATCCGATATTGTTTTTATTTCACAAACGTCATAACTTTATTTTACTGCCCAAATGGTCAGGTTTATCTTTGGAAATGAAGAAATCAATATTGTGTTTGTTGCACCATTCTATTGCATCGCTCACTAATTTTTCTTTTATAAAACTTTCCCATTCAGTATAAAGTTTTCCGTCGCCAAACACCATTTCAAAAGCTTCGGAAAAAGGGCAGTCTTCTTTAGCCATTGTCTTTTCGATTTTTGCAAGATACTTTCCGTTTTTATATGCTGATGCATAGTCTTTCTGTAATACCGTTACATCTGTACGGAATAACTCTATGAAACGACCAGAAGATAATAATTCAGATACTTTGCCAGCACCTAAATTTTCATTGGCTTCATCAAAAGAAATAGTCTCAAATTTTTTGACATCGAACAAAACAGTTTCGTTGGCATCTTCATCATCGCTGTAATACATACCGTAATCCGTAATAGCATTTATATCAATTTTCTTGTATTCGCTGTTTTCAAAATAATACGCTATTCCGTTTTCTTCGCACCATTTAACAGCGTCTTTTGTCAGGCGTTCTTTTTGAAACTGTATGTATTCATCGCAAATATCTTCGTTAACTTCCATAATAATTCTGAACGCAACAGCATAACCTGAATCATAGCCGTAATTATCATTTTTTATGATGTTGTCAATTTCTTTTGCTATCGCTTTGCCCTCGTTATGAGAACCGACAAACTGCTTCATAAGGGCAACCGTATCGGTTTTTGATACAGGGATAAAAAAGCCCGAATCGACAATTTCCTGATAATTTCTGTAGCCGAATTCTTCGAGCAAATCTTCAGTAGAAAAGAATTGATAACTGCTTTTTTCAAACCAATTTACCACTTCGTAAATATTGTCATCTTCATCTTCACAGTCCCATTCAATCCAAATGCAGACTTCGCTGATATCAATTTTCATAGTTATATCGCCTTGATTTAATGTTTATTTCGCTTTTCTTTCAATGAGAGCGGCTAATTTGAGGACTGCGGCTTGAGTTTTGCCGTCCTTTATCTGATTGGTGAGCACCATATCGACTGCATCTGCAAGCGGTATGTACTCGACGTTGAGGAACTCGTCCTCGTCGAGATTCTGCTCAACCTGAACGAGGTCACGGGCGGCGTAGAGGTAAATAATCTCGTTTGTATAACCGGGGGTTGGGTAGAATTCGCCGAGGCTGATAAACTGGCCCGCTTTTACTCCGCCCTCTTCCTCAAGCTCTCGCTTGCCTGCTTCAAGCGGATTTTCGCCTTTTTCGAGCTTGCCTGCAGGCAGCTCGAGCACCTCTTCCATATAGGGGTAACGGAACTGTCTGACGAAAATGAGCTGCATATCGTCGGTCAGTGCGGCAACGGTAACGCCGCCGTTGTGCTCGACAAATTCACGCACGGCCTCTCTGCCGTCGGGAAGACCTGCAATATCGACACGCAGGTTTATGATTTTACCTCTGTATATCGTGTTTTTAAATACGGTTTCTTCACGGGTTTCCATTTTCGTTTTCCTCCTCAAAATTAAGCCTTTCCTCCTCGACAACGAGGGGACGTTTCATAACACGGCTGTTGATATTCATAATGTATTCGCCAAGCAGACCGATAAAGAACATCTGTATTGAGCCCATAAGGAAAACACCGATAAGAATCGGGGTTGTGCCTGCAGGGAAACGGTACCAGTTGACGAGTTTTAATATAAGATAAATGAGTGCAATAATAAAGCCTATAAGCGAAAATGCACCGCCTGCAAAAACAGCAAGGCGCAGACCGATTTTTGTATAGGAAGTGAAGGAGAGCATAGCCGCATCGTAAAGGCTGTAGAAATTGTTGTGGGTTTTGCCTGCCCGACGCTTGGGCTGTGTGTACTCAATTTCCTTTCTTTCGGGGCCAAGCTCGGCAACAATACCACGTATAAAGGGCTGCGGGTCATCAAGCTCACGCAGGGTCTTAACAAAGCTCTTGTCGTAAAGACCAAAGCCTGTGAAATGCTCAATCTGCTCAACGTTGCTCATTTTCTTGATAGCCTTGTAATAAAGCGAACGCAAGGCATACATTATTTTGCTTTCCTTCGACTGTGTCTTAACACCGATTACGACCTTATAGCCGTTTTCCCATTCCTTTACAAACTGCGGAATGAGCTCAACGGGGTCCTGAAAATCGGCACAGATTGTGATACAGCAGTCACCGCTTGTGTTGATAATTCCGTAATAGGGGCTGTTGAACTGGCCGAAATTTCGGCAGTTGAAAATAGCCCTTACCTTTTTGTTTTCCTTGCAGATTTCACGGATGATTTTTCTTGTGCTGTCCGTTGATTTATTGTCGATAAAGAGGATTTCGTAATCGTACTGCGGCAAATTTGTGACAAGCTCATTTTTTACCGCCTCGTAAATCGGGCGTGCGTTTTCCTCTTCGTTGTAGCACGGAATCATTACGGAAATTTTCTTTTTATCCATTGCTCTTTACTTCCTTTAACCAATTGATTGTTCTTCTTATTCCTTCCTCATAGCCGATCTGAGGCTTGAAGCCCGTATCGGCGGTAAGCTCGGAAATATCCGCACAAAGGTACATAACCTGATTTTCGTTATAAGGCAAAGCGCCTAACTTTATTTCACCGCCTGCGTTTTTTCGCATAATTTCAATGTAATCTTTAAGCGGTTTTGCTTCGCCGCTGCCGAGAGTATAGACAGCACCGTTTTTACCTTTCAAGGCAGCAAGGTAAAATGCATTTGCGGCATCGTCGCAATACAGAAAATCCCACAGCTGCTCTGCAGGAGTAAATTCTGCCGTTTTGCCGTTAAGCAGCTTTTTAAGCGAGGAAACGGTAATTGTGAAATCATTATCGCCGACACCGTAAACACTTAAAACACGAAGCCAGATGTGCTTTATTCCATAGTTTTTCGCCAGTTCACGGGATTTTTCGCCTGCTTCAAATTTAGCCCTGCCGTACTCGTTTTCGGGGTTGCAGGGTGTATCGGGCGTGAGCTTACCCACTGCCCTGCCGTATTCCGCCTGTGAGCCTGCACCGACAAAGGTTTTGCAGTTGAGCTGTTTTGCCAGTTCAACCGCATCAAGCGTATATTGCACGTTTTTCTGCTGGATTTCGGCGTTGCTTCTCATTGCGCCGCCTGTACCGCTCCACGCAAAGTGGAACAGCACGTCGCAGTCACAGCCGATTTTGCTTTTTGCGGATAGCATATCTGAAAGCTCCGCTTCAATAATGTGAACGCTGTCGCTTTTTATTAGATTGTCAAGTTTTTCTGAACAGGGTCTTACAAAGGCAAACACCTCGTGACCGTTTGACACAAGCAGACGTATCAGGGATGAAGCTATCATACTGCTTGCGCCTGTTACAACCGCTCTCATAAATTAACAGCCTCGATTATTGTTTTTGCCATATAGTCAATCATTTCGTCCGTCATACCGGGGTAAACGCCGACCCAGAAGGTGTCGTTCATAATTCTGTCGGTATTTTCAAGAGTGCCTACTATGCGGTAACCTTCGCCGATTTTACGCATTTCGTCAAAACAGGGGTGCTTTGTGAGGTTGCCTGCAAAGAGCATACGGGTTTGTACGCCCTTGCTTTCGATATAGGGCACTACCTTTTTGCGGTCAACACCCTCCTTACAGGTGAGCAGGAAGCCGAACCAGCTCGGGTCGGAATTTTCGCACGCAACAGGCAGAATGAGCTTATCCGAAACACATTCAAGCGCTTTGAGAAGGCGAGCAAAATTGTGCTTTCTTCTTTCTACAAAGGACGGGAATTTTTCAAGCTGTGCACAGCCGACAGCCGCCTGCAAATCGGTTGCCTTTAGGTTGTAGCCGAAATGGGAATAGACATATTTATGGTCATAGCCGTAGGGCAGTTCGCCGTACTGACCGTCAAAACGGTGGCCGCACAGGTTATCCTGACCCGAGGCACAGGAGCAGTCACGACCCCAGTCACGCATTGAATGCATAATCTTTGACAGCAAAGGATTATCGGTATAGACCGCACCGCCCTCACCCATAGTCATGTGGTGAGGCGGATAGAAGCTGGATGTACCGAGGTCGCCGAACGTGCCCGTGAAGCCCTCTTTGCCGTCAAGGGTGTATTTTGAGCCGAGTGCATCGCAGTTATCCTCAATCAGCCACAGATTGTGCCTGTCACAAAAATCCTTTACCGCCTTGATATCAAAGGGGTTGCCGAGGGTGTGGGCAATCATGACAGCCTTGGTTTTTTCACTTAACGCTTCTTCAAGCTTTGTTACGTCAATATTGTACTGCGGAATTGTAACATCCACAAAAACGGGTACTGCACCAAACTGAATTACGGGCGTAACCGTAGTCGGAAAGCCTGCCGCAACGGTGATAACCTCGTCCCCTCTTTTAACCGCTCTTTCACCGAGCAAGGGTGAAGTGAGTGTCATAAAGGCAAGCAGGTTTGCGCTTGAGCCGGAATTGACAAGGGCACAAAAGCGCACGCCGAGGTACTTTGCAAGCCCCTTTTCAAACTGGGAGGTATATCTGCCGGCGGTAAGCCAAAATTCAAGAGCGGAATCAACGAGATTAACCATTTCGCAACTATCATAAACACGTGAAGCGTAGGGTATTCTCTGCCCCTCTTCAAAGGGCTTTTTGTTATTGTGGTAGGCATCGCAGTAATCCGCTACCGCCTTGAGTATTTCTTCTCTTGCTGTTTTTTCGTCTTTCATTTTTTATCCTCACTTCTTGGTTTTGCCTGCAATTGTAAAACGCACAAGAATTTTCGTTCTTATAAAATCCGCAAGAAACGGAGCGTAGCGTGACAGCCACAGATATCCCCTTACCATTAAAGATGCGGAAAGCGGCTTTTTGTCACGGGACATATAGTACGAGTGTATTTTTTCGAGTTTTATTTTATCAGGCTGTCGTTTTATCATTGAAATTGCCATAGCCTTGATTTCTTTTTTTGTGTCCTCTATATCAACGGGCTCGGGTGACCAGTCAATTTTGTCAAATTCGTCGGGTGTATAGAGGTGGAGGTATCTGTCAATCCAGCCGTAGCGCTCATCAAAACGGTCACGCACTAAAATTACGGGTATACCCATAGCCATACAAGGCGAAGCACAGTGAAGCCGTGAGGTAATAACCAATGATGCCTCATTATAATACCTTTCGTAAACCTTTCGTGTTGCCGCCTCACACTCCTTTGTGAGCGTTTCAACACTTTGGGCATCGTTCACCGTTATTTCGTGGGTAACATATTCGGCGTTTTTCTTTATCTCTTCGGGGATATACGCATCAATTGACGGGTGAGCATCAACTATAAATACCTTGCCGTTTTCGGGTGCTTTCTCACGCTTGGGGAAAAGCACGGTCATGCAGCCCGTGAGATATGCGTCATAGCCGTACTTTTTTACTGCCTCATAGGTTGCTTCGTCACGGCTGCCGATTACTCCGGCTTTTTTCCAGAAAGAGCTGTGCTTGAGATATTCTTTTGAAGTGGTATAGAGCCCTAAAAAAACGGGTGTTATGTCCTCGGACAAGGGAAAGGACGGGTATTCACGGTTATAGTAAAAATATCCGTTTAAAGGCAGAATCACCTTTTCGCCCTTGTAGCTTGCAAGGGACTGAAACGGAATATCTACCGTTTCCTCTTTTGCTATTCCCATTTCCCTGTAAAGCAAATCTATTGCGAGTGTCTGCACAAAATCGCCGACGTTGCACACGGTTGACGACGAAACAAATTCCCTTGAAAAAACAAGACGGCCGTATTTCATTTTTTTACTCCTTCGCCTGAGTTTTTTCTTTTTTAACAAGTATAGCCAAGCCTGCACCGACGGTAAACACAAGGCGCAGAGTGTTTGCGGCAAGACTTGCAATAACAAATCCCTGAAGGCCGTTACTGTTTGTAAACAATACACTTAAACCAAGGAAAATAACTGCATAGACAAGCTGAATTGCAAACTGCCACCTTTCGCTGCAGAAGGTGAGCATAATTGTAAGCAACAAACTTGACGCAAAGCAGATAATCTGCGATAAATTCGCAAGCGTTGAAACAGATAAAACATCAAGATAAATATCGGGATAAAGCAGTTTTACAAACAGCGGCATAACTATACTGATGCCTGCAAAAAGCACTGCACCGACAAGGAGCACTGCACCGGAAACAATTGCAAAGCTCTTTTTTGTTATCGGCTTTGTTTTGCCCTTTGTAAGGTGACCTATAACAACACCGTTGAGAGGGCCGACAAGAAGCGCCGCCGTTTTGCCAAGCAGGGATGCAACGTAATAAACTGTGACGGTTGAACTATCAATCAAATGCTGTAACAGCACTCTGTCAAGGTTTAACACCATATTGACAAGCAGATATGAAGCCGCCAGCACAAGCACTTTTCTGCTGACAGCAACGGTGTTTTCCGATTTTTTGAGGGGCTTATATATGTGCCCTTTAACTACAAGCAAAAGCCATACCGTCGCTTCGCCTAAAAGGAAGCAAAGAAGCCAGCTTTTTGTAAGCGGATAAAGCAAAGCCCCTATAACATAACCGAAGGATAAAACAAGGTAATATACAAAATAGCCCTTGTAATTGAGCGTCATACGGTATTCGACATCGCCGTAATAGCGCAGGGTTGTAAGCACTATCAGCAGCGCCGCCATAATATAATCGGACACTCCGACAAAATAGCCGTTGCAGACTGCAAAAAATATTATGCCCGAAACAGCAAGCAAGGGAAGCATTGCAAGCAGAGAATCGCCGTTTAAAACTTGTCTTTCCCTGCTTTCTACAAGGCGGATGTTGTTGGCCGCAAGGCCGACGGAAGGCGCAAAAACCGCCACAATTCCGAGCACATACAGCACGTTTCCGAAGGCGGCTTCGCCAAGATGACGGTTGAGAAGCGGATAAACAAAAAGCTGAAGCACGCCGTTCATTGTTACCAATGCGGCGATGCTCCATATAAAATCCGTTGCAAATTTTTTCTGCATTTTCTGCATAAAATGTTTATCCTTTAAAAAACTCTTTTATCTGTTGGTCGAGTTTCGCTTTACAGTCTTCGCCCGAAGCCCAACTGCGAGTCCACTCCACAGTCTTTTCAACGGCTGTTTTTGCGTTCCATTTCGGACTCCAGCCGAAAACTGTTTTGATTTTGGTACAGTCGAGCTTTAAGAAATTGGCTTCGTGCGGGCCTTCTTTATTCAGCACGGTGTAGCTTTGTCCCCCACCCCAGCTTTCGCAGAAAAGCTCGACAAGCTCACCCGTTGTAAGGCAGTCCGTTTCATTCGGGCCGACGTTATAATAATCGGCAAACTTAATATCCTTATACTGCGCCTGGGCTATCATAAGATAGACATAAAGCGGCTCCAAAACGTGCTGATAGGGTCGCACGGAATTGGGGTTGCGCAAAGCAATTGCCTCGCCCTTTACAGCCGCACGAACACAGTCTGGTATAATGCGGTTGTCCGCAAAATCTCCGCCGCCGATAACGTTGCCTGCCCTTGCGGTTGAAACAGCAACACCGGCTTTATCGAAAAACGAGCGTTTGAAGCTATGTGTCACCAGCTCCGAGCAGGATTTTGAATTGGAATACGGGTCAAAGCCGTCCAGTGGCTCACCCTCTTTCATAGGTGTACCTCTTTCGTTGTTTTCGTAAACCTTGTCCGTTGTAACGTTGAGCACGGATTTAACGCTTTCACAAAGTCTTACGCATTCAAGCACATTCACCGTACCCATAACATTTGTTTCGTAGGTGTATTTCGGCTGCTCGTAGGAGGTTAAAACAATGGGCTGTGCGGCAAGGTGGAAAACGATTTCGGGCTGAAATTCGTCAAAAACCGCTTTCAGCTTATCAAAATCACGAATATCGCCTATAACGGAATTCATACCCTCTGCGATATCTGCCGCTTCAAAAAGGCTGGGAGAAGTCGGCGGTTCAAGGGCATAGCCCGTGACAACAGCACCGGCATTCACAAGAATACGGCTCAGCCACGAGCCCTTGAAGCCCGTATGACCTGTTACAAGCACACGTTTATTTTTATAAAAAGATAAATCAAGCATTCATATCACCACAGTTTCCAAGGCGCAGTATTCTCCGCCCAGAGCTTTTCAAGAAGCTGTTTGTCACGCAGGGTATCCATGCACTGCCAGAAGCCATCGTGCTTATATGCACCGAGCTGACCCATTTTTGCAGCCTGCTCAAGCGGATATTTTTCAAACACGGTTGAATCGCCCTCAATCAAATCAAATATTTCGGGCTCGAGCACCATATATCCGCCGTTGATAAAGCCGCTGTCCTGTGCGGTTTTTTCACGGAATTCGCTGACGGCATCGGTTTCGTCAATATCAATTACGCCGAAACGCTGATTAAGGCGGATTGCGGTAAGCGTAGCCATTCTGCCGCTCTCTTTATGAAATTCAACGAGCTTGTTAATATCGACATCGGCAACACCGTCGCCGTAGGTAAGCATAAAAGTTTCATCGCCGATATATTTCTGCACACGCTTCACTCTGCCGCCCGTCATTGTGTTTAACCCTGTATCGACAAGCGTTACCTTCCACGGCTCGGAAAAGTTGTTGTGCACCGTCATTTCGCCGCCGCTCGAAAAGTCAAAGGTGACATCGCTTCTGTGCAGATAATAGTCCGCAAAAAACTCTTTTATCGAGTGCTGCATATAACCGCAGCAGATTATAAACTCATTAAAGCCGAAGTGAGAATAGGTTTTCATTATGTGCCAGAGAATGGGCATACCGCCGATTTCAATCATCGGCTTGGGCTTGAGGTGGCTTTCCTCGCTGATACGTGTGCCAAAGCCGCCTGCAAGAATTACAACCTTCATTTAAACACTTCCCCTTTTAAAATAAATATAAGTAGTATAATTATATCACTATACCGTTACCTTTACAAGTGGAAAATACAGAATATCTTTTAGTTGACTTTTCTTCTCTGCAAATTTATAATATAGATAATTATGATTAAAACGCTCACTCGGAGGGAAAAGAAAATGGATTTCAGACCCGGTGTTTATATTTTAAGCGCAAGCGAATGCAAGGAAAAAATGTGTGCCGCCGCAGGCAGAATTTCAACCCAGCCCGGCAACGCACTCGGAATATGGGAAAAATCGCAGGACGATGAAAAGAACGCAAGCCTTATCGACAAGGTTACACGTTCCGGCCACAACTCCACGGTTGAGCACATTATGTTCAACCTTGCTTTCAACGATGTTTCCGTTATCGTTGAACAGTTTATGATTGAGTTCAGGCTTGCTTCCTTTACAGTCAAGTCACGCCGTTATGTTGATTTTTACGATGCAGGCTACTATGTGCCCGAGTTCAAGACACAAGAGAACAAGGCAAAATATCAGCAAACAATCGAGTCTCTTTTTGAAACATACAAGCTCCTTACGGATAACGAAATTCCGAAGGAAGATGCCCGCTTTGTTCTGCCCTACTGCTTTTTGAGCAACTTCTTCTGCTCGTTAAACGGCAGAGAGCTGCTGCACGTGCTTCACGCAATGCTCCACGGCAGAGGCAGCAAGTGCCCCGAAATCAAGGCGTTGGGTGAACAGCTTCTTGCACAGGCAAGAGAAATTGCACCCGGTGTGCTCACGGGCTTTGAAGAAAGAAAACCGAAAAAGAACGACACGGTTGACCTCAGCTTTATTGCCAAGACCCCCAAAACAGAAGCTGAACTTGTTGAATACATAGGCGGCAGTAAGGATGCGGCAAAGACCGTTGCAACAGCCGCAATGCTTGAAAACAACACATTTTCCGCAAGCGACATAAAATCAGCGGTTGAAAACAAAGACACAAGAAAGCAGATTATTGATGCCGTGCTTAACTGCTCACGTCCGAGAGCGTTAGAGAGCGTGCAGTTTACTTTCGCACTCAATAAGGTTTCTCTTTCAACCCTCACCCACTTTGCACGCCACAGAATTCACTCAATTCAGGTGCCTTCACTCGATACAGTTGACCGACAGAATTGGGTTATGCCCGAGAGCATAAAGGCAAAGTCCGAAATGCTTGAGGCCTACAACAACGCCTTCAATTCAGCCGTTGCCCTTTTTGATGAATTAAAGGCGGCAGGCGAAGAGGAAGCACTCCCCTACCTTATTTTAAGCGGTAACACGCTGAGCATTGTTTCCACAATGAACGCCCGTGAGCTGTTACTGTTTATGAAGCTGAGAAGCTGCACAAGAGCACAGTGGGAAATTCAGATTTACGCTAACAGAATGCTCGAAATTCTCCGCAGCGAAGAGCCCGAGCTTTTCGGCAAATACGGCCCGAGCTGCTACGCAGACGGCTTCTGCCCCGAAGGAAGACTTTCCTGCGGCAGAGCAACGGAAATTAAAGCAAAATACAGCATATAAAAGTTTAACGGCAGGGGTTGATTCCTCTGCCGTTTTTTCATGTCTACAAAATAGAGTTTGTAGACCTCTTTTGTACACCTCATCCACCGCCGTTCGGCGGTCCCCCTTCCCCTCAAGGGGAAGGCAAGAAAGGTTACTGCTATAGCTAATGGCTTCCCCTACTGAGGGGAAGCTGTCACCGTAGGTGACTGATGAGGTGTATGCGGAGCATTTTATAATCGGAGCGTAGCGACCCTTAATTTTACATTTTGCGTTTTGCACTTTGCATTCATATCGACAAAATATAATTAGTTGAGATCAATTCATTCCCAATTAGAACTTCAAAGCATATTTGAGAGCATTGAAGATGTTTTCAAAGAAGCAGATTACTGCGTTGAGAGCTTTATCAAATGCGTTGTCGTACTCTGCATAGGGCTCATCAAGCTGCTTTGTAAATTCACCGTTTTCATATACAAAAAGCTCGGTTTCAATTGTGCCCGTTGCTTCGTCGAGGGTAACCGTTCTCACACCGTAGGGGCCGAGTTTTGAGAACTGACAGCCGTAGGTCATGCCGAAGGTTACACCATCCCATACGCCTGTAAAGCCGCTTGTATGCCAATGGCCGAAGAAAGCGCCGACAACGTTTTTAGCTTTGTAAGCCTTGAAAATATCGGTTGTTGCACCGGGGGTGATTATACCCTCTGCGTGACCGCAGGCAAATTCGCCGTTGAGGCGGTAAGCCTTTGTACCGCTTATGAGTGCACCCTCATCCCAGATTTTACATTCTTCATAAAGGTTTCCCATATCGTCAAGTGGTATGTGCTCAAAGACAACACCGGGTACACCGCCGTTATCGTAGGAAGTAAACCAATTCATCTGTTCTTCGCCGAAGCCCTTGCCGTTGTCGAGCATCCAGATACCGAAGGCAGGCTCGCCCGAAGCGGAGTAAACGGGGACATAATAGTCAACCTTTGTTGAGAGCATATCGCAGTATTCAGCGGTAATGCAGTTCGGATATTCGGCGTAAATTGCCATCCAGTCCTCAAGAGTAACCTCGCTGCTGTAATCGTTATTACCCTGTGTTACGGCGTAGGGAATGCCCGATTCTTCAAGCGGAGCAAACATCTGCGCAACTGCCTTTTTTGTGTTTTCGAGTGTCTTTTCGTAATCGCCGTCAACGGTGACACCCTCTTTGAAAATTTCGCTGTCGGAAATATCGCCTGCACGGGAGTTTTCAACAAGGTCGCCCGTAATTACAATAAAATCGGGGTCTGTTGCTTCAATTGATTTTTCGATAAACTCAATAAGCCCGTCGGCAATGCAGGCATCCTCCTGCGGGTCTGTAAGCTGTAAAACGGTGAACTTTCCGTCCTCACCGAAGCTGAGCTTGGTCAATTCTTCGCCGTCCTCAGCATTTACGCCGAAAACAAAGAAAGTACAAAGCAGACTGACGGTAAGCATTAAGGATATAAACTTCTTCATTTTATTTTCCTCCTTGATTATTAACGCCCGTGTGCTTGCAAACACTCGGGCGTTTATTGTTTGATTATTTCGTAAGAAGTGATGCTGCTTCCTTATCAAGATAAACCACAACGTCGTCGTGTGTCTGAAGGATGGAAGCGGGAAGCTGAGGAGTAACCTCGCCCTCGACCATGCCCTTGACAGCCTGTGCCTTGCCTGCGCCCGTTGCGACAAGGACAATTTTCTTGGAACGCATAATTGAGCCGATACCCATAGTCATTGCGTAATGCGGCATCGGAGCATCGTCAAAATAGATGGAGTTAGCGTTGATTGTGCTTTCAGAAAGGGTAACACGGAAGGCTTCGTCCGTAAACGCATCTGCCGGCTCATTGAAGGCGATGTGGCCGTTGTGACCGATACCCAGAAGCTGAACATCAATACCGCCCTTGGCCTTGATAGCCTCGGCATAGCGCTTGCTTTCTGCGTCATAATCGGTTACGTTGCCGTCGAGGAAGCCGACGTTTTCGGGGTTGATGTCAACGTGGCTGAACAGATTCTGGAACATAAAGGTGTAGTAGCTGTTCTTGTTGTCCTTGGGCAGGTCGCAGTATTCGTCCAGGTTGAAGGTGCTTACATCCTTGAAGCTGACCTTACCCTGCTTGTAGGCATCAACTATGTAGTTGTAGGTCGGTACGGGTGTTGCGCCTGTTGCAAGGCCGAGCACGCAAGAAGGATTTTCGTTGACAAAGTCAACATAAAACTGACCGAGCTGCTCGCCAATCTGCGCTGCGTTTTCAAGTACGATGATTTTCATTTTTGTGTTTTCCTTTCTGTTATAGGTTTCGGACGGAGGATATCCGCCCCTACAATTTGTTAATTGAAAATTATTTCTTTGTATATTTCTTCAAGCTCTTTTTTTACTTTTTCGCTTGAATATTTCTGTGCTCTTTCAAAGGCTTTTTCGCCCATTGAAAGGCGCATTGTTTTATCCTTATAAAGCTTTTCAAAGGCTGAAGCACATTGCTTCGGGTCATCGGTCGGCACAAACAGACCGCTCTCGTTTTCTTTAACAAGCTCGTTATGCCCTCTGTTAGGGGTTACAACCGCCGCCTTTTTGCTGAACATACCCTCGATTATATTTACGGGCAGACCCTCACGGTAGCTGGCAGAAGCCACAAAATCGCTTATTTTAAGCAGCTTATCAACATCCGTTCGGTAGCCCATAAGCCGAGCAGAATTTTCTACGCCGAGCCTGTTTACAAGGGCTTTGAGTTCTTCTTCGCTGTCGCCTGCACCTGCAAAAAGGATTTTGAAATCGGGACAGATTTCTTTGAGATATTGCAAAGAATTTATGAGCAGCTTCTGGTTTTTGTTGGCGTTGAGTTCACCCGTGCACAAACATAGCACATCCTGTTCACTAAAGCCGTATTCCGCTCTTAAATTATTCTTTGTTTCCTCGTCGGTATCGGTATATTTCGCCGCATCAACGCCGACACCGTGAATACGCCGCACCGTTTTACAGAGATTCAGGCGTTTTGCCCTTGACTCATCCTCGTCACCGATTGTTATAAGGCAATCGGTAAAAAGCGTACCGCAGAGCTTTTCGAGCGGATAAAAAATCAGCCAGTTTAATTTTGAGGCACCCTTGTAAAAGTGAAAGCCGTGTGCGGTGTAGATAACCTTTGTGCCGTTTTTCCTTGCCTTTCTTGCGGCAAGGCGGCTTAAAATTCCGACAACGGGTGTGTTGCAATGAACAACGTCATATTCGCCCTCATCAATCAGCTTTTTGAGGGCTTTGTACGCCGCTATGTTTTTCTTGCTCAACGGTGAACGGTCAAAATCGATATCGTGAAAGGCATCAATTCTGTCTGTCAGACGCTTCAAAGGCTCTTTGTCGGACATATCCTTTGCGGCTATATGTACTTCATATCCGTTTTCGTGAAGCAGGTCTATCAGCGGAAAATGGAAGGACGTAAAGTGGTAGTGTATTGAAGCCGTAAGCAGGGCTTTTTTCATCTCTCCGCCTCCCGTACACCCTTGAATTCCTCCATTGTTGCAGAGGTTTCGCTGCTGATACCCTCTCTTTTCAGAACGTTGAGAACGGTTCTGAAAAGAATTTTTATATCGAGCCACGGGCTGATATTTTCAACATATTTAACGTCCCACTCAAACTTTTCTTCCCAGGTGAGCAGGTTTCTGCCGTTGACCTGGGCAAGACCCGTAAGACCGGGTCGGACATTGTGGCGCATAGCCTGCCTTTCGCTGTACAAAGGCAGATAGCGCACGAGCAACGGCCTCGGGCCGACAAAGCTCATATCGCCCTTTAGTATGTTGTAAAGCTCGGGCAATTCGTCAAGCGAAAGACTGCGCAGCAGCTTACCGAATTTTGTAAGTCTTATTTCATCGGGCAGTAATTCGCCGTTTTCGTCACACTCATCCGTCATGGTGCGAAATTTACAGAGCGTAAATATTTCGCCGTTTTTGCCGGGTCTTTCCTGTTTAAAAAGTATGGGACTGCCCAGCTTGCTTCTTACCAAAATGGCAAGCACGGCAAGCGGAAGAGCAAGCACGGCAAGCGCAAACAGGGAGAGAAGAAAATCCGCCGCCCTCTTTATTAACTTGTCATATAACTTTCTCAAATTATCCGCCCCGTAAATTTTTTTCAGAATGTTTTATTTCCAAAGAAACTTAACTATCGAAGCAACTCTTTCAAGCTCTTCGTCCGTCATCTTTGTGTCTGACGGCAGGCAGACACCGCAGTCGAATATTTTTTGAGCCGTGTGTTCTTCGCCGAAATAGTCACAGCCTTCAAACACGGGCTGAAGGTGCAGAGGCTTCCAGATAGGTCTTGCCTCTATGTTTTCCTTTTCGAGTGCAAGCAGTATATCAAGCGGTTTAACCCTGTCGCCCGTAAGGGTAATGCAGGTAAGCCAGCAGTTTGAAACACTGTCCCTGTCAATGGGCATCATATGAATATCCGCTATATCCGCAAATGCTTTTTTATAAAAATCAAATATGTATCTTTTCTTTGCCACACGCTCGTTGAGCACTTTAAGCTGACCTCTGCCTATACCTGCAACAATGTTGCTCATACGGTAGTTGTAGCCGATTTCGCTGTGCTGGTAGTGTCGTGCAGGGTCACGGCTCTGTGTAGCCCAGAAGCGTGCTTTTTTAATTCTTTCCTCGGCCTTTTCATCATCGGCAAGGTTACACACAAGTGCACCGCCGCCCGAGGTGGTTATGATTTTATTGCCGTTGAAGCTGTATATGCCGTATTCACCGAAGGTGCCCGTCATTTTACCCTTGTAGGTAGTGCCGAGGCTTTCTGCGGCATCCTCGATAATAACGGCGTTATGCTCACGGCAGATACGCATAATTTCGTCCATATCGGCGGCAAGACCGTAGAGATGGGCAACCGCAACAAACTTCGTGTCAGGATACTTCTCAAAAGCCTTTTCGAGCGCCTTTGGCGACATATTCCAGGTTTCCTCGTCACAGTCGATAAAAACGGGTATTGCGTTTTCGTATACAACGGGGTTTACCGTTGCGGAAAATGTGAGAGTAGGGCAGAAAACCCTGTCCCCCGGCTTTATGCCTGCCGCTTTCAGGGCGAGGTGAATTGCCGCCGTGCCTGCGCTGAGTGCAGCGGCATATTTGGCACCCGTGTAGGCACACAGCTCGTTTTCAAAGCCGTCAACATTCTGACCCAACGGAGCAATCCAGTTGGTGTCGAAGGCAAGGTTTATGTATTCTTTTTCATACCCTTCGTCACTCATATGCGGTGACGAAAGGAAAATTCTTTTATTTTCAGACATCAGTTAAGCACAACCTCGTGACCCGTACGGGCAGATTCATAAACAGCATCGAGTATTTTCATCATCTCAACACCGTCCTCGGCAGGAGCAAGACACTCCGCCTTGCCGAGAATTGCATCGACATAGTTGTCGATTTCCTTTTGGAAAAGACCGTCGAAGCTCAGAGCGGTTTCCTGAGCAAAGCCGATATTTACCATACGGTTATTAAGCTCTGTAAAGATTTCAACATTGGGGTCAAGCTTTGCGCCTGCCTTTGTGCCGAAGAGCTCGATATTGCCTTCGTCCTTTTTGATGTTGAGGCTGAAAGCGGCTTCAACGCTGAGCACGGCACCGTTATCAAAACGGATAAGTGCAGAAGCAAGATCTTCAACATCGCAGATATCTTCAACGCCCGTGCTTGCAGCTTTCCATGCCTTGCCGCCGTATACATTCGGACGGTTAAAGAGCTTTTGGAAGGTTACGCCGTAAACGGAAACGGGCTTGGGGTTTCCGAAAATGAAGCGGACAAGGTCAATAACATGAACACCAAGGTCAATAAGAGGACCGCCGCCCGAACGGGATTTATCGCCGAACCAACCGCCGGGATTGCCGTTGCGGCGAAGGTAGGTAGCCTTTGCGTAGTAAAGCTCTCCGAAGGTGCCTGCATCGACGTTTTCACGTATGACCTCACAGTCGTTACCGTGACGGCGGACAAAGCCAATCATAAGCAGCTTATTGTTGCGCTTTGCAGCTTCCAGCATCTGCTTTGCTTCCTCAGCATTCATAGCCATAGGCTTTTCGCAGATAACGTGCTTGCCTGCGTTGAGTGCGGCAATTGTACACTCGGCGTGAGCGCTGTTCCATGTACAAACGCTTACAGCATCAATCTCGGGAAGGGCTTTGAGCATTTCGTCCTTGTCGGTAAATGTTCTCTCAAGCGGAACACCGTACTGCTCAGCCATCGCCTTAACACGCTCGGGGTTGATATCGCAGAAAGCGTAAAGCTCGGTATCGGGATTGTTTATGTAACCTCTGATATGCTCGTTACTGATACCGCCCGTACCGATAACCGCCATTTTAAGCTTTGCCATAACCGTAAATCTCCTTTTCAGTCGAGTTTATACATATACAGTGTTTATTTTACATTCTTTGTTAAGAAATTTCAATAGATATTATAAAATAAATTAAGGGGAAGGAAATAAAAATATCCTGATGCTGTTGACAACAGAGCAAAAATGAATATAATAAAGGTGTAAGGCGCTGCCGATAGACGGTTACGCCCTCGAATTAATGAAGATTAAAAGATTAACCGCCATCTTGTTCAGGGACTGGCGGTTAATTCTTTTTATGCTCAAAAGCTGTGAAAACAACTCCTATAATGCCGATAATAACAAGAACGAATTGTAATAAATCCGATAATGTTATGTACTGCATACGCATCACCCCCTTGCGAGGGCAAAGAGTGTAACCGCCTACCGTGTTATGACAACACCTTACACAGAACACTTTAGCACAAATGTTCTATAGAGTCAATATATTTCAGTTAAATCAGAAATAAACAAATTAAGCTGCTGTTCGCAATTGAACGGCAGCTTAATTCTATTTGCATTATCCGCAATATTCTTCCAACGCCGAACAATCGAGTTCGGGATAATTTTTAGTGAAGTCGAGCAGAATTTTTGCGGCGGTGAGTGTGCCGCCCTTGCTTCTGCTTTCAAAATTGACGGGGATTACGGGGTCGTGAACGCTTAAGCGTGCAAGCAGCCAACCGTCACCGCTTTTGGAATCGGCGTTGATGCGCACACCCTCGTATGTGTTCGGCACTACGCTCCAATTTTCGCTTTCAGCGGCAAATTCACGCAGATCCTCAACAAACTTTTCGCCATAGCTGCGGAAATCCTCGACCTTGATTTTAAGGCGGATTTCTTTTTCTTCCTCCGCTTGAGCAAGCGAAGCAAAAAGACTTTCGAGCGACTTGCCCTGTTTCTTGAGCTCGACCAGCTTTATTACAATTCTTGCCGCAAGGTAGGCGCCGTCGTCAAGATAATAATTATTCCTGAAAGCGGCGTGACCCGAGGTTTCTATTGCAAGCGGACAGTTTGTGCCCGAATTGTTCAGTTCAATCTGCTTGTCGATAACGTTCTTATAGCCCCTCTTGAACGGCAGAATCACACCGCCGAGGGTGTTGTTGATAAAGTCTATAAGACCGTCGGAAACGATGCTGTCGGTGACTATTGTACCGCCGTCGTTGCCCTCAAGAGCAATTGCAGCCGCAAGCGCAACAAGGCGGTTTCGGGCAATTTCCCTGCCGCTTGAATCGACACAGGCGGCTCTGTCAACATCGGTGTCAAAGATTAAGCCGAGGTCGGATTTGCTGTCAACAACAGCTTCTGATATTGCCTGCATAGCCTGCTTGTTTTCGGGGTTTGGAATGTGGTTTGGGAACATTCCGTCGGGCTCTAAAAACCTGCTTCCCGAAACGTCCGCACCGAGAGGCTCGAGCACCTGATTTGCGTAAAATCCGCCGACGCCGTTACCTGCATCAACGGCTATTTTAAGCCCTTTCAAGGGCTTTTCTTCGCCCGTTTCTCTGATTATGATTTCACGCAGGATTTCGGCATAACGTGGCATAAAATCAACCGCTTCAACCGTGCCTTTTTCACCTTCGGGAACGGTGGGATTTTCAGCATTTTTGAGAATTTCGGTAAGCTGTTTGCCGTCAATTCCGCTTCTTCCCACAAAGAATTTCAGGCCGTTCTTGTCCCACGGGTGGTGGCTTGCGGTGAGCTGGATTGCGGCATCGCAGGAGAGCTCGACATTGGTCATAAACATGGCAGGCGTTGAGGAAAGACCGCAGTCAATTACGGTTACACCCGCATCGACAAGTGCAGCAATTACTACATTTTTAAGCCTTCCGGCAGACACACGGCAATCGTGGCCGACGGCTATTTTAAGCGGCTTTTCGTCAAGAAATTTCACGAACCCGAGCACGATATTGCGCACGGCTTCATCGGAAAGAAACGGTATTTTGCCGTCACTTTCTCCTACCGCTATGCCTCTGACATCCGTACCGCTTTTAAATTTAAGCATATCCTGCATTATTACACGCCTTCTTTATTTTGTAAGTTTTATTGTGTATAGCCAGTTACTGTCAAGGTTATCGGGGTTGATTGCAGGGAAGACGATTTCCGCCTTGCCTGCGTTGTCCTTAACCTCAAGCACGGCATCACAGCCCAGAAGAGAAGCCTTGATATCTGCGGAATATTCAACCTCGTTAAGCACCTGAGAGCCGAACGGGAAACGGTTGATTATTGCGTAAACGTCGTCGCCCTTCTTGGTGTAGTATACGCCGTCCTGGAGCTTTTTAGTATAGACACGTGTGCCGTAAATTGCTTCGCCGTTGACACGAAGCCAGTCGCCCATCTGGAGCAGACGCTCTTCCATAATTACGGGAATTGTACCGTCTGCATCGGGGCCGATATTCAGCAGGAAGTTACCGCCCTTTGAAACAAGGTCGCAAAGAGTTTCAAGCAGCTCCTTTGCGGAAAGGTAATCCTCTACCTCTTCCTCCTTGTTGATACCGAAGGAGCGGCCGATACCTCTGCACTCTTCAAACGGTCTGTCAAGCTCAACATCCTCAATTCTTCTTTCAGTACCGAGGTAAACATCAATTATTCCGTATTCTGTTGTGAAGTTACCGCCGAGCTTACCACGGGTTTCCTTACCCCAACGGTCGTTGGGAACTATGAAATCCTTTACGCTTGACTCGTTGTAAAGCCACTGCAGAAACTCCGTTGAATGCCAGACAGAGCTTTCGTGTGACCATTCGCCGTCGGTAAACAGTGTGTTAGGCTGATACTTTTCAATAAGCTCCTTGAGCATGGGATGAAGGTGCTCAAGCGCATATTTTTCGGGGTCCTCAAGGTAATAGGGGTGCCACCACTCATAAACAGAGTGGTAAACGCCGAAACGAACACCTGTACCCTCCATAGCGTTTTTGAGCTCCATAAGGAAATCACGCTTGGGTGCACACTCAACAGAGTTGAGACCCGGTGCATATTCGGTTTCGTATAGGCAGTAGCCGTCGTGATGCTTGGAAACGAAGTTTATGTACTTTGCGCCTGCTTTTTTGAAAAGCTGAGCCCACTTATTTGCATCGAAACGGTAACCCGTAAAATCGTTTATAAAATCGTAGTAGGGTCTTGAATTGTAGTGCTTCCTGTGGAATTCCTTATATTTCGGATGTGAAGGATGCTCAGGAGTTTCAAGATTGCAGGAATAGCCGTACCACTCCGCATAATCGCCCTTGGGTGCGTATGCAGGCACAGAATAAAGACCCCAATGGATGAAGATGCCGAACTTTGCATCGGCAAACCATTCGGGCACGGGTCTTGAATTGAGAGAGTCCCAGTTGTTTTCGTATTTCATAGGTAATTCTCCTGATATGTTTTTCTTTAATATAACAGAAAAAACCCTCTTGTGAAAGAGGGTTTTTGAAAAAATACGAATTAATTACTTGGAAAGGAAGCCGTTGATAAGGTTAAGAAGCTCGGATGTGCTGAGGAAGTTGATAATAGTTTCGTAAAGGCCGCCGAGATCGCCAAGCCAGCCGAACCACTCGTCAACAAGAGAGGGAATGCTGTGAACGCCTTCGAATGCACCCTTGAAGCCGAAGAGACCGAGGATAGCTGTTACAAAGTCGTTAAAATCACTCATTTCGTAGTTGGTGATAGCGTCAATCCAATCGGAAAATGCCTTTATAATGTTATCGAAGGAACCGACCTTTTCATCTGCTGCGAAGGCTGTGATGCTTGTTGCGCCGAGAAGCATTACTACGCTCATAATAACGGCAAGTACTTTTCTGAAAGACTTTTTCATTCTGATTTTTCTCCTTTATTTTGTTATTTTGTGACTTTTGCTTGCAATGTATTTTACCACACGAGGCAGATATTGTCAACACTTTCGTTAACACTTTATTAACATATTCCGGGAATAAAGCAACCCTGCCATTATTCTCTCCGAAGAAAATGTGCCTGCGGACAGCACACGCAAACGAAGCAGCCTGAAGCCGCTTGAATCAAGAGCGGTTATTTTTTCTTTTACAGCGCTGAACAGCCCGGATTTTTCAAGGCTTGTAAGCTTTACCGCATAGCGCACTGTACAGAAAGCCGCCGAACAGAAAAGCCCTGCGACCGCAAAAAGCAGAATATTTCCGCACACGAGAGCACCGAGCACCGCACTGCTGACACCCGAATTGATAAAGCCAAGGCTTAACGCAAGGCAAAGCGCAGGCACGGTAAAAAACAGCAGTCCCCTGCCCCAACAACGCACCCTCAAAATCATAGCAAGCACGGCTGCACGGAAAATATCCGCAAATGAAAATTGAGCAAGCAGACTTGAAGCGGATATTTTCATACCGGTTATTCTGTGCATAAACCATCTGTCACGCAAAAGCTCCGCACACCACACCAACAGCCGCAGCAAAACTGCGGCAAGAACATAAAGCACACCGAGCATGGGAAATGAATAATACAACACATCTATCTGAGGTACTGCAAGCACAATCAGCCCGAAGGACAGTATTTTGAGCACCTGCGGTACAAGCACCGTAAGGCGTGAAAACTGCCTTTCGCCCAGCAGAAGATAATCGACTTTAAACCTGATTTTTTCTTTGTCCATATATCTTGTCTACCCTTTTCGGTTTTCTTTTATTATTGACACCAAAACGAGCATAAAACAAAAACTCCCGCATTTAAGCGAGAGTTTTTATCTGCATAATAATAAAATTAGGCAATGTTAGCGATGAGACCCTTAACTACATCGATAACCTTCTCGATGATACCGGACTCCTGAATCCAAGCAACTACCTTCTTAACGACATCGATAATCTGCTCAAAGTCGATCTTGCCGATTACTTCCATGATAGCATCCATTGTAAATTTCACCTCCGTTTACAATACTTGATGTAAAAAGTATATTCCTATTTTTTTACTTTGTCAATCAAAAACAACATATTTCTCGCATATTTATTCATATTTCGTTAATATTCTTCCCCAAAGGAAAATTAAAGACCCCTGTCCGATGACAAAGGTCTTTATGTAGGGTTTATGAAAATGTGAATGAGAAGCGTTTTCTTAGAAGAGTTCAATAATGCTCTTGAAGAAGTTGATAACAGCCTCAACAACGCCGGAATTCTTAACCATACCTACGATGTCTGCTGCCTCACCCTCGTTAAGGTAAGCAAGAAGCTGCTGTACAAAACCGAGAATAGTATCCATTAATTTCACCTCCGTTGTTTTGTTGGCTTAATTATACATAACTTTTATGCACCCTGTCAACAGTTTGTTCACAAATTATTAACTGTAAAGTAACAAACAGGTAATGACAAAGTAACACGAAGGTAAAGAACGCCGACAAAAAAACTGCCCCGTCAAATGACAGAGCAGTTGAATTTCTATAAATCTTCACAGGTGCACGACATAAGTACACGACGAAAACACAGTGTGCAAAGATTGTGAGATGATTTTTCGTCAGAGAAGTTTTGAAAACGCAGGCAATACTTTGTGTATTGCCGAGTATTTCGGAACGATATGGCGGAAAAAGCACTCACAAGATTGTGCAATGGGTTTTCAGGAGTGTACCCATTAATAAATGGGGCACTTTGCGCAGATTGCGTTGACTTCCTCACGGATTTTGTCTGCACTGTTTTCGTAATCCGTTGCGGCAAGGTAGATAAGCTGAGCAATCTTTACCATATCCTCTTCAACAAGGCCTCTGGAGGTGACTGCTGCTGTGCCGATACGAACACCGCTTGTAATGAAGAACTTTTCGGGGTCGTTGGGGATAGCGTTCTTATTGACTGTGATATAAACGGTGTCAAGGCGCTTTTCAAGCTCTTTACCCGTGATGCTGAAGGGACGAAGGTCAACAAGCATAAGGTGGTTGTCCGTACCGCCTGAAACAAGGTTGAAGCCCTTTTCGAGGAGAGCTGAAGCAAGAGCCTTTGCGTTCTTGACAATCTGCTCCTGGTATGCTTTGAATTCGGGCTTGAGTGCTTCGCCGAAGCAGACAGCCTTACCTGCGATAACGTGCATAAGAGGGCCGCCCTGGCTGCCGGGGAAGATAGCCTTATCAATTTCCTTTGCGTACTCTTCCTTGCAGAGTATCATACCGCCTCTGGGGCCACGGAGAGTCTTATGGGTTGTGGTTGTTACAAAGTCTGCAAAGGGTACGGGTGACTCGTGAAGCTCTGCGGCAACAAGACCTGCGATATGAGCCATATCAACCATAAACAGGCTGCCTGCAAGCTTTGCAATCTTGCCGATACGGCGGAAGTCGATTGTTCTGGGGTATGCGGAAGCACCTGCAACAATGAGCTTGGGCTTTACTTCACAGGCAAGTCTTTCAAGCTCGTCATAGTCGATAAAGCCTTCTTCGGTAACACCGTAGGGAACGAAGTTGTAGAGCTTGCCGCTTAAGTTTGCAGGTGAGCCGTGTGTAAGGTGGCCGCCGCAGTCGAGGCTCATACCGATAACGGTGTCACCCGGCTTGAGGAATGCATTGTAAACGGCGAAATTTGCCTGTGAGCCCGAGTGAGGCTGAACGTTGACATGTTCTGCACCGAAAAGCTGCTTTGCACGCTCAATGGCGATATTTTCAACAATATCAACGCATTCACAGCCGCCGTAGTAGCGCTTTGCAGGGTAGCCCTCTGCATACTTATTTGTCAGCACGCTGCCCATTGCAGCCATAACTGCAGGCGAAACGATGTTTTCGGAAGCGATAAGCTCGATGTTTCTCTTCTGTCTGTCAAGCTCGAGCTGCATAGCGTCGGCTACTTCCTTATCCGTCTTGGCGATAAGGCCGATTGAATCAAGTACATTTTCAAACATAATTTTATATCCCCTTAAAATTTATATATCAAGATTCTGTACGTATTTTGCGTTCTTCTCAATGAATTCTCTTCTGGGCTCAACCTTGTCGCCCATAAGAATTGAGAAGGTTTCGTCTGCAAGGATTGCATCCTCAAGCGTCACACGCAGCATTGTGCGGTTTGCAGGGTCCATAGTTGTTTCACGAAGCTGGTCGGGGTCCATTTCACCGAGACCTTTGTAGCGCTGAACATCGCAGCTGCCGCCGAATTCGGCAATTTTCTCGTCACGCTCTTCATCGGAGAAGGCGTAGGCAACCTTCTTGCCCTTGGTAACTTTGAACAGAGGCGGCTGAGCAATATAGATATAGCCGCTGTCAATAAGCGGGCGCATATAGCGGAAGAAGAAGGTAAGAAGAAGTGTTCTGATGTGGGCGCCGTCAACGTCGGCATCGGCCATGATGACGATTTTGTGGTAACGCAGCTTTGTAATATCGAAATCCTCATCAATACCCGTGCCGAGTGCGGTTACAACGGGAGTGAGCTTATCGTTGCCGATAACCTTGTCCAGTCTTGCCTTTTCAACATTGAGCATTTTACCCCACAAGGGAAGGATAGCCTGATATCTGTTATCTCTGCCAAGCTTTGCGGAGCCGCCTGCAGAATCACCCTCGACGATGTAGAGCTCTGTGTTTTCGGGGTTTCTGTCGGTACAGTCGGCAAGCTTGCCGGGAAGTGAGCTGGAGTTGGAAAGGGCGCTCTTACGGGCGGATTCCTTTGCCTTACGCACAGCCTCACGCACACGGGAAGCCTCAAGCGCTTTATTGAGGAGAACTTTGGCAATCTGCGGATTTTCCTCGAAATAGGTCATCAGCTTATCAACAACAGTTTTGGAAACGAGCTTTGTCATTTCCGTGTTGCCGAGCTTGCCCTTGGTCTGGCCCTCAAACTGTGCCTCGGTGAGCTTTACGCTGATAATTGCAACAATACCCTCACGCACGTCTTCACCCGAAAGATTCTTGTCGTTATCCTTGAGTATACCGTACTTTCTGCCGTAGTCGTTAAAGACCTTGGTGAGTGCGGTCTTGAAGCCCGTTTCGTGTGTACCGCCGTCTATGGTGCGGACATTGTTGGCAAAGCTGATTATTGTTTCCTTATAGCCGTCGTTATACATAAGAGCGATTTCTGCGCTCGAATCGTCACGCACGCTGGAAAAATGAATGGGTGCAGGCTGAATGGGGGTAAGGCCGTGGCTTTCGTTTGTATAATTTACAAACTCGCTCAGGCCGCCCTCAAAACAGAATACACGCTCGACAATATTGTCGGGGTCACGTCTGTCGGTAAAGGTGATTTTAAGGCCTGCGTTGAGGAAGGCCGATTCACGCAGCCTGCGTTCAAGCACCTCAAACTCATAAACTGTTGTTTCGGTAAAGATTTCGGCATCTGCCTTGAAGCGGATGAAGGTACCCGTAGTGTCACTGCTGCCGACAACATCAAGGTCGCTCATAATGTTGCCACGCTCGAAGCGCTGGCGGTAAACGTTGCCGTTACGGGAAACCTCTACCTCAAACCACTCCGAAAGAGCGTTAACTACGGACGAACCGACACCGTGAAGACCGCCCGAAACCTTGTAGCCGCTGCCGCCGAACTTACCGCCTGCGTGAAGAACGGTGAGAACAACGGTAACTGCGGGCAGACCCATTTTTTCGTTCATATCAACGGGGATACCACGGCCGTTATCACGAACGCTGATTATATCGCCCGGCTCAATTTCAACCTCGATGTGAGTACAGAAGCCTGCAAGAGCTTCGTCGATTGAGTTGTCAACAATTTCGTAAACAAGGTGGTGCAGACCGTTGGGGCCTGTTGAACCGATATACATACCGGGGCGCATACGAACCGCCTCGAGACCTTCGAGAACCTGAATCTGACCTGCGCCGTATTCTTCGCTTACGGCGGTGTCCATCTGCTCAACGGGCTCGGTGTTAAGTTCTTCTGCGGTAAGGGGTGTTTCCTGAAGCTGAATTTCCTGATTATCCAAAGCAAAACTCCTCCTATGTTATTTGCATTTTTACAAGTTAGTTAATTTCGACCTACTTCGCTTGAGCAGGGTTGAGGGTGAAATAGGTGAAATATATACTGTCGTGCCGCCGTCTTTATTGCGGCAGACAATAAACGACTTGGGAAGCTCGTAGCCGACATTGACTACCCTACCCTGCTTCGTGGCTGTGGCGAGGTAATCCCTCGTCGCCTTGGAAACGGTGGTTGCTTCCAGGTCGAATATGCCTAAAATTTCGTCATAGGTTATGACCGTATCCTGTCCGAGGTGAAGATACATCAGTGTCCCTCCTGTTTGCGGCGTTCACGAAGCCTTGCAAAAAATTCCGTAAGAAGCGACGAACACTGCTCCCGCATAAAGCCGCCCTGAATTTCGGGCTTGTGGTTATACGGCAGGTCGCAGAGGTTTACCACGCTGCCGACGGAGCCTGCCTTCGGGTCGTAAGCACCGAAAACAATTCTTTTAAGCCGTGAATTTATAATTGCACCCGTACACATCGGGCAGGGCTCAAGCGTAACATAGATTTCACATTGGTGAAGCCGCCAGCCGCCCAGACGCTTGCAGGCGTTGTCTATTGCTTCCAGCTCGGCGTGTGCAAGGGCGTTTTTGCCCGTTTCACGGCGGTTGAAGCCTTCGCCTACTATTTCACCGTCTTTGACCACAACGGCGCCGACGGGTACTTCGTCAAGCTCGGCAGCTTTTTTGGCAAGCTCGATTGCACGGAGCATAATTTCGGTTCCAGTCATTTTTACGCTCCCCTATTTGATATAAGTAAACATACCTACAACAAGATAAGCAAGTGCAAGAAGCATAGGTACATTCACAAAAAACGCACGGATGCACTTTCCCTTTGAAAGCGTTGTATTCACACGGGGCAAACCTAATTCACGCCTGACAAGCAGAGCGGCAACGGCACCTGCGCCAAGGGCAAATATAACAGCGCCCATAATGAGCTGCGGAAGTGCACCAAGCGAAGGAAAGGCATTGTAAAGCTCGTAAGAAGCCACGGCATAGAAATTGTTAAGAAAATGCACCGCAATGCCAACCCAGATGCTTTTTGAAGCGATTACGACAAAGCCGAGCGCAACACCGCAGAGAAACGCAAAGACGATATTGGAAGGGCCGCCGTGGGAAAGGCCGAAAAGAAGTGCGGAAGCAACAACGGCAAACACGTTGCCGAAGCGGCGCAGAGGCTGCATTATAACACCACGGAAAACAAACTCCTCCACAAGCGGTGCAACAACCGCAGCACAAAGAAAATTGAGGAAGGTATCACCGCCACTGACTGATTCGACCACTTCATTCTCTACCGTGCCGACACCGACACCGTTTAAGAAAGCGTTGAAATAAACAGCCAGATAATTCGAGGCAAGGCAGAAGGCAAAGCCTGCACAGATGAGGTAAAACGCCTTGCTCTTATCCTCGGGGAAATTAAACGGCAAGGCACGGCGGTAGCTCAGCGAGCCCTTGCGGCAGCTCATAAAGAAAAACGGAATACCCAGACAGCCTGCCGTTACGAAAACGGCACTTGCCGCATACTGAAAAGAAGCGTTGCCGTAAAAAGCTTCAAGCAGACCGAAAAGGCGTAAGATAAGCACAAACACATTCTGTAAAAGGAAATTGCCCAGCAGACAGGCACCGACCAGAAGACCGTGCCTGCGCAGAGAGGAGTATTCCTGCCTTTGAAAATTGTAGTTTGTGTTTATTGTTTCCATTTGATTCGTCCTTTAAATATTTGCGCAAATAATTAATATTATTTTCAATAATAATATATAACGCATTGATTATACCACACGAAGCACAAAAATGCAACACCGATACTGAAAATAATAGTTGTTGAAATAACCAAATTTGTATGGTAAAATAAGCAGGTATTATGTTGGGAGAGTTGAAAAAATGAAGAAATTTATTTCTTGGAACGTAAACGGACTGCGAGCCTGTATGACAAAGGGCTTTGCAGATATTTTTAACGAATTTGATGCAGACATACTCTGCGTACAGGAAACAAAGCTGCAGGAGGGTCAGATTGACTTTAACCCCGATGGCTATTACAGCTACTGGAACTATGCGGAAAAGAAGGGCTATTCGGGCACGGCGGTTTTCACAAAAGAAAAGCCGCTTTCCGTATTCAACGGAATTGACATTGCAAAGCACGACACGGAGGGCAGAGTTATCACCCTGGAATTTGAGGAATTTTACTTTGTCTGCGTTTACACACCCAACTCACAGGACGGGCTGAAAAGGCTTGACTACCGTATGGAGTGGGAGGACGATTTCAGGGCATATCTTGTTTCTCTTGACAAGACAAAGCCCGTTGTTGTCTGCGGTGATATGAACGTTGCGCACAACGATATCGACCTTAAAAACCCGAAGACAAACCACCGCAACCCCGGCTTTACGGACGAGGAAAGAGGAAAGTTCACCGAGCTGCTGAATGCAGGCTTTACCGACACCTTCCGCTATTTCTACCCCGACCTTGAGGGCGCTTATTCGTGGTGGAGCTACCGTTTCCACGCAAGAGAAAAGGGCATAGGCTGGAGAATTGACTATTTTGTGACGAGCGCTTCAATCAACGAAAAGCTCGTTTCGGCAAAAATTCACGATAATGTTTTCGGCTCCGACCACTGCCCCGTAGAAGTTGAAATTGATTTTTGAGGAGATAAAGCAGGATGTCTATAGAAAGAGTACGTCCCTACCTTGAAGGAAGAGGTATGGCAGACAGAATAAAGGAATTTGACGTATCAAGCGCAACGGTTGAGCTTGCCGCAGCCGCACTCGGCTGTGAGGGCAAGAGAATTGCAAAAACACTGTCATTTATGGTTAACGGCAAAGCAATACTCATTGTTGCCGCAGGAGACGCAAAGGTTGACAACTCCAAATACAAGGCATTTTTCGGTATAAAAGCAAAGATGCTCACACCCGACGAAGCGGTTGAGCTTGTCGGCCACGCAGTGGGCGGTGTATGCCCGTTTGCGGTAAATGAGGGCGTAAAGATTTATCTTGACATTTCACTCAAGCGTTTTGAAACTGTTTACCCTGCCGCAGGCAGCTCAAACAGCGCAGTAAGGCTCACGCCCGACGAGCTGGCAGCACTCTGCCCCGATGCCGAGTGGGTTGACCTTTGCAAAGCGTGGCAGAACGAGGCATAATCCGCAGAAAGCACATATCAAAATATTAAAAATTTGCCGTCAAAAAAGGACTTTCGGTTTTTCCGAAAGTCCTTTTACTGTTTTTATTCAAAATATCGCAAAATATTAAAAATTTGCGGCATATTTGGCGACGAGCTCATTTGCAACAAGAAGAGTGTCCTCTTTGCCGACAAACTCGTTTTCGGGCGCATATTCGGCAATCCACGCTTTTTCCACCTTGGAAAGGCTTATGCCGAAATCACTGCCGAGGTAGGCATCCCTGTCAAAAACCTGCGTTTTGGTCTTTTCAGGCAAACGCCTGAGCTTTTTGAAGTTGGCGGCAAGTGTTTCAAAAAACGCACGCCAGCGCTTTGCATAGAAGGTATTGAGCACACCTGCCCATTCCTTCCAGCACATATCGTAAAGCACGCTGTCCTTAATCGGGCCGAAGGAGGTAATCTGTGCAAGAATGTTAATTTCAAAATTCTCACTTTCCTCAGGGCTGTTGCCGAATGAACGTGCAAGCTCAAGGTAATGAGGCAGAGCAAACTCCTTCTTTGTCATAAGCAGCCTGTCCATATCCTCGATTATGCTGAGGAAGAGATTTGAATTTGTTTCAAACTGCTCAACATTCTTGGTCTTGTAGCCTTCAAGCGCCTTTTTGCAGACCGTGTTTGCAAGGTCGCTGAGTGCCTGCCTTAAAGCATCGCAGACGTCAAGCTCGTATTCGTAGGTTTTGCCCTGAGCTTCAAGCAGCTTCTTTGCCGCAGCAAACACATCGGCAATATCGTAGGGTATATCGTTGCCGCTGTCGCCTACAGATGTGTGGCGCAGCAGAGTTGTGGGTCGGGTACAGATTGCACTGCCGTGCTCACGCACGGGCTGACCCTCACGCCAGCAGCTCTTTTTGAGCAGCTGTAAAGCTTCAAGGGCTTCCTTTTTATCCGTCCGATAACGGTTTTTTGCATAGGTTTCAAGCCAAGAATCAACATTCTTCGCACCGCTCATTGCGGAGTAGCTGAACTGGCGGAAGGCCTCGTTGGAATAAGCACCGTCGGAAAATACGCCGACACCGCTTGTGTTTTCTGAAGCACAAACGCCCGAAACAGCGTTAAAATCGCCGTGTATTGATGTAACATCGGCATTGTTGAACTGTGAGCCGACAACGAATTCAAAGCCCTCAAAACGGCTGCTTTCACTTTCCTCTTTACTGCCTATAATGAGCACATTTTCCTTGGGGACGGCACGGAACATAGAGTCCCGCACGGAGGAGGAATGAACAACCCATACGGCGTTTTCATCCTGGTCGGAAATGAGCTTGTATATAGCCGCACCGACACCTGCAAGGAAGGCGGAATCACGCTTTGCAGGCTCGTGTGCGGTAAACGGGTCTGCAAGGAAATAACAGCCCTCACCAAGTAAAAGGCCGAGGTTTCTGTAGTAAAGCGTACCTATGCGGTGGAAGGTGGTATCCCTGACAATAATATGGTACTGCTTGGGGAAAAGGCACCATTCATCGGTTTTGTTTACTCTTACACGGATTTTGGACTGGATGAAATTGCGTGAAATATAGCCCGAATAGCCGTGCATAACCGGGGTCATACCGAGTTGTTTTTCACGCTCGATAATCTTTCTGCCAAGCTCAATGCGCTTGTCAACCGTAGCGGCAGAGCTTTGCGGAAGATAGCCGTCAAAGCAGTTGTAAAGCTGCCAGCCCCAGAAGGCAGGGCCTGAAATACCGGCAAGAGCAAGGTCCTCTTTTATGCCGAGGTCCTTCATAGTCTTGAGCCAGACAGCCTCTGTGCCGACTACAGAAAGCGGCATATTGACGCCGTTCATAGCCATAAAGTCTATTTCGTTTTCCCATCTTTCCCAGCTCCACCAGCATGCGGCACAGGAAAAGGCGGTATATTCAAAGCAGATGCGGTATTTCTTTTCAATTACGCCCTCTTTTTTCTCTTCGGGAAGCTTAAATTCGCCGACCTTAAGAGCGTGGTCAACATCAAAATAACCGCCGCAGTTATCACGCAAAAAAGCATAATAAGCTACAGACATATCAACGGCATTGCCGCCTTTTATGAGCACCTTGCCTTCGGCAGGCTCATAGCTCCAGGTATTTTCGCTTTCTGCCGTTTCGGTTACAAAGCTGTCCGCCCACTCGGGTGTGCGGCGCAGGATAAGTTCTTTAATCATAATCAGTCTTCCTTGATTTTCTGCATTTTTGCCGCTGTTACGGTGTTGAGCATAAGCATTGCAACGGTCATAAGGCCTACACCGCCGGGTACGGGCGTGAGGTGAGAAGCCTTTTCCTTGACGGAGTCAAAATCCACGTCACCGCAACGGTTGCCGTTTTCATCCCTGTCCATACCGACATCAATAACAACCGCACCTTCTTTTACCATATCGGCGGTAACAAACTTCGCCTTGCCGATAGCGACAACGAGTATATCCGCATTACGTGTAACCTGAGCAAGATTCTTTGTCTTGGAGTTGCAGACGGTAACGGTGCCGCCTGCATTTATCAGAAGCATAGCCATGGGCTTACCGACAATGTTGCTTCTGCCCATAACAACGCAGTTTTTGCCCTCGATTTCAACGCCCTCGAACTTAAGCATTTCCATAATACCTGCAGGTGTGCAGGGCTTGAGAAAGCTGTCGCCTATCATAATGTGACCTGCGTTTACGGGGTGGAAGGCATCTACATCCTTTTCGGGGCTGATTGCGTTTAGAATAACCTTTTCGTCGATGTGCTTCGGGATAGGAAGCTGGCAGAGTATGCCGTGAACGCTCTCGTCCTTGTTGAGCTTTTCAACAAGTGCAAGCAATTCTTCCTGCGTGGTTTCGGCAGGCAGAGCAAACTCGAGCGATTTTATGCCTACATAGTCGCAGGTCTTTTTCTTGTTGTTCACATAGGTGCGTGAGGCAAAATCGTCGCCCACAATAATAACGGCAAGGCAGGGTTCAATGCCCTTTTCCTTAACCTCGTTTACCTGCTTTATAACCTGCTGTTTGATGTGTTCGGATATGATTTTTCCGTCGATAAGCTTCATTGTGTTACCTCGCTTTTATAGCAAAATCGGGCGCACCTTGGGTGCGCCCTGATATTATATGCAGTTACGGATTATTTCTTGTCGTTGAAAAAATTGAGGAAATCGAAATAATCGTCGTCGTTGTTGCCCATACCTGCATCAACAGCGGGAGCTGCGGGAGCGGCAGGTGCTGCAGGCGCAACGGGAGCAACAGGTGCTGCGGGAGCATCTGTAAGGAGAGTATCCATATTGGGATGTGCTGCGCTGCTGAAGATTTCTGCTGCGGTGGGGGGAGCATCGATAGCGCCGTCGGAACCGAAGCCGAAGCCTGTAGCAATAACAGTGATGTAAAGCTCGTCGTTGAGAGAATCGTCGAAGGCAAGACCCCAGATGATATTTGCTTCGGGATGTGCTGCATCCTTGATTTTCTCACTTGCAAGCTCGATATCCTCAAGACCGATATCGGGTGAGGAAGTAATGCTGATGATAACGCCCTTTGCACCCTTGATGGAGGTTTCAAGAAGCGGGCTGGAGATAGCTGCCTCTGCGGCAACCTCGGGCTTGTCCTTGCCCTTTGCGTAGCCGATACCCATATGAGCGTGACCTGCGTCCTTCATTACGGAGAGAACGTCCGCAAAGTCGAGGTTGATTACGCCGGGAATCTTGATAAGCTCGGAGATATTCTTAACGCCCTGAAGGAGAACATCGTCTGCCTTTGCAAAAGCGTTGCTCATTGTGATTTTGGTTTCGCTTGCAAAGCGAAGGCGCTCGTTGGGGATGATGACAAGGCTGTCAACGTGCTCTGTGAGCATATCGATACCGTTTTCTGCCTGAGTCATTCTGCGCTTACCCTCGAAGTTGAAGGGCTTTGTGACAACACCAACGGTGAGAATGCCCATATCCTTTGCAATCTGGGCAATAACGGGAGCTGCACCTGTGCCTGTGCCGCCGCCCATACCTGCTGTGATGAAGACCATATCCGTACCCTTGAGAGTATCGGAAATGACGTCACGGCTTTCCTCGGCTGCCTTCTGGCCAACCTCAGGCTTGCCGCCGGCACCCATACCACGGGTAACCTTTTCGCCAATCTGGATTTTGTGTGTAGCCTGGGAGCTGAGAAGCATCTGCTTGTCTGTGTTGACAGCAATGAACTCAACACCTCTGATACCTGAAGTGATCATACGGTTAACAGCGTTTCCGCCGCCGCCGCCGACACCGATTACTTTAATTTGCACCACGTTTTCTATTTCGTTATCAATTTCGAAACCCATTCTTCTGTGCCTCCCAAAATATATTTTAAATTTACATAGTTTTTGATTATAATTAATCAGTTAAAAGGATAATATCACAGATTCAAGTCAATTACAAGAGCATTTTATAAAAAAAGTAAAAATTTAGGGCAAAGAGTATATAAATGCTCCTTGCCCCGGTCTGTTTTATTGTGCCTGAGTCTGTGTATCCGTGGTTTCTTCGGCAGGTGCCGATGTTTCTTCCTCGCCGTCTGAATAGTCGTCGGGGTTTTCTTCGGGTCGGAAATAGACCTTGTTATCAACCGTCAGATCAAGTGTTGCGTGCTGATTGGGGTCAATTTCGTTTTCACGGTCTATAACCTTTGCGGCAAGAGCAAGCTTGACATCTATACCGCTTGTTGAGCCGACAATGAGCTTGTATCTGCCATCGTAAAGTGCCTGAATATAATCCGTATCGGAAAGGTTCACCGTTGTGAGCAGGTTTATTCCTGCCTCGTCAAAGGCTGCACCGAGCTCCTTGACAAACGAAAGCGACACTTCCTCGCCGAGTACTATTTCCTCACCCGGCACGGCATAGGTAACCGTTGCGCCCTGCACAATTGTTGCTTCAAGAGCCGCTTCCGGCAGACCTATTTCGAGCACCTTGCCCGACTTATCAATCAGCACGGCCTGTTCACCGTTTATAAAAGACCACTCAGGTACAGCCCTTTTGACCGTGATTACAACCTTACCCGAGGCGGAGCGTTCAACGGTTGCCGAGCTGATATAGGGCAGTGATTTTGAAAGATTTCCGCTTACCTCATTCGCACCGCAGCGGATAATATTTTCACCCAGCGAAATACCCGATGCACCGATAATCTGCTCATCGGTATAGGGTGAGTCACCCTTTATCGTTATTTCGTTAATCTGGAAAAACACCGTGAGTGAGAGCACCACGGCTATTGCAACAACGCCGAGCGCAAGAGCAATATAGGTCAGTATCTGCTTGCGCCTGCGCTGTTTTTTGCGAAGTTCGTTATGAAGTCTGCGCTTTTCGTTGGCAGACATAGGCTGTCCGTTGCTTTGAGCCTGTCCGGTTTTACGGCGCACGGAAGCCGAAGCCTGCGGCTTTCTGCGCACAGGCTGTGCCGCAGACGGTCTTGCCGACGGTCTGACGGGCTTTGGCTTTGGCTGAGGCTTTTTCTCAGCAGGGCGCTGCGGCGGCAGATTGAAGGGCTGTGTGCTGTCTGCACTGCGCCTGTAGCCGTCGCTGTTGTCGCCCAGTATGAACTTGTTCTCCTTTTCCGACATTTTCATTCTCCCCTGATTATTTTTGCACCCAATGCCGCAAGCTGACCGTCAAAATTCTCGTACCCTCTGTCAATGTAGTGTATGCCGTTAACCCTTGTTACACCCTTTGCGCAAAGCCCTGCAACAACGAGTGCGCTTCCGCCACGCAAATCGGGCGAAAAAACCTGTGCACCGTGAAGAGCTTTTACGCCCTGTATAACGGCCACTCTGCCTTCCGTGCGGATATCTGCACCCATTTTTGTCAGCTCGGCAGTATATTTGAACCTGTTTTCAAAGATGTTTTCGATAATAACGCCCGTACCGTGGGCAACGCTTGCCATAACGCCGAAATCCGCCTGCGAATCAGTCGGGAAGCCGGGATAAGGCATAGTCCTCACCGAAGAAAAGCTCAAAAGCCTTTCGGGAGCTTTTATACGCAGACCTCTTGTGTCCTGCATCAATTTACAGCCCGTTTTTTCAAAGGGCTCAAGCACCGGCATAAGCATATCCTGCGTCATGCCGCACAGCAGCACGTCACCCTTTGTAACAGCTGCCGCCGCCATAAAGGTACACGCCGCTATTCTGTCACGGGAAACTGTATGTTCAGCACCGCAGAGAGCTTTCACACCCTCAACTGTTATTATGCTCTCGCCTGCGCCTTTTATTTTTGCGCCGCAGGCATTGAGAAAATCGGCAAGCTCCTTTATTTCGGGCTCTCTTGCCGCATTGATAAGCACGGTTTCGCCCTTTGCCGTACAAGCCGCAAGCAGAACGTTTTCCGTTGCGCCGACGCTCGGGAAGGAAAGCGTAATTCTTGCGCCCTTAAGCCCGTCGGGACAAGAGCAGATAAGTCTGCCGCCTTCTTCGGTAATTTTTGTACCGAGTGCACGCATCGCCTCAAGGTGCAGGTCTATAGGACGCAGACCTATTTCGCAGCCGCCTGGTGAAGAAAGCTCTGCCCTGCCGAACCTGCCGAGCAAGGCACCGAGAAACACCACGGAGGAACGCATTTCCTGCATAAGCGAATCAGGAATATCGCACTCACAGGCATCCGTACTATCCACAACAACGCTGTCACCGCAACGCCCGGCTTTGCAGCCGAGATATGTAAGTATATTCACCGCCGCATCAACATCGGTAAGACGGGGGCAGTTTTTCAGCGCGGTTTCGCCCCGAACAAGAACACAGGCTGAAAGCAGAGGCAGCGAGCCGTTTTTGGAGCCCTGCACCGTGATTTCTCCGCTTAATCTGTTACCGCCCTCAATGATGTAGCAAGCCATTTTTCTCCACCCTTTCGCATAACACATAGTATGCAAAAGGCGGTAAAGCGGTTACTTTGCGATTTTGCCGAGAACCTCGACTATTCTTGCCTGTGCATCGGTGACAGCCATTGATTTTGCCGCCCTGCCCATTGAGTCGAGCTTACCCGGGCTTTCGAGCAGCGTATCAATCTGCTGCATAAGTTTTGCACTTGTGAGGTCCTTTTCCTCAATCACGATAGCCGCACCCTTATCCGCAAGTGCCTTTGCGTTGTGGAACTGGTGGTTTTCCGTTGCAAAGGGATAGGGAATGAGAATTGACGGCTTGCCCAGCGCCTGAAATTCGCTGAGTGAGCTTGCACCTGCACGGCAGATAACAAGGTCAGCCGCCGCAAGACAGCGGTGCATATCGTTTATGTAATCTCTTACGATGATATTCTTTGTATTAAGGTCAGCGCCTTTTTCGGCAAGACGCTCGGGGAAATCCTTGCAGTCCTTACCCGTAGCGTGCATAAAGGTGCAGTTGTTTGCCTGCCAGCGGTTTGAAATCACCTCAAGCATTGCTTCGTTTATCGCCTTTGCGCCGAGTGAGCCGCCCATAGAGAGAATAAGCGGTTTTTCGTCAAGGCCGAGCTCTGCCCTGCTGATATCTCTGTCCGCCTCGAGAAGCTCACCTCGCACGGGCAGACCCGTGACGATAACGGGATTTTTGGGCTGCATATACTGTGCCGCCTGCTCCGCCGTGAGCATTACTGCATCGACCATTTTTGCAAGCGTTTTGTTGGTCACACCCGGGAAAGCATTCTGCTCGTGTATAGCCGTGGGAATACCGAGCTTTGCCGCCGCACGCACAACGGGGCCGCTCACATAGCCGCCGAAGCCGATTACAACATCGGGTGCAAACTCCCTGATTATCTTCTTTGCCTGTGAGGAGGATTTGAGAAGATGAGAGAGCGTTTTGATATTCTGCTTTATACCGTTGAGGTTGAGCACACGGTTGAAGCCGCTAATCTGAATTGTCTTGAAATCGTAGCCTGCGGCAGGGACAAGCCTTGCCTCCATTTTTTCCGCAGTACCGATGAAGAGAATTTTCGCATCGGGGTACTGCCTTCTGACCTCGCCTGCCACAGCAAGTGCAGGGTTGATGTGGCCGCCCGTACCGCCTGCGGCGAAGATGATTTTTTTACCGTTGAGCATTTATATCATCACCTTAAAGTTATTTTTTCAAGTTGGATGCCCTTGAAACCGAAAGCACCATACCCATTTCCGCAAGCAGCATAACAAGCGATGTACCGCCGTAGCTGAAAAACGGAAGCGAAATACCCGTGTTGGGAATGGTATCGGTAACAACGAGGATATTGAGAATGGTCTGGATACCGACCTGGAAAACTATGCCCATTGAAAGGAGCGCACCGAATTTGCTGCGGCAGTTCATTGCAACAACGAAGCCTCTCCACACAAGAAGGGCAAAGAGCACGATAATTGCCGTTGCACCTACAAATCCGAGCTCCTCGCAGACGATGGCGAAAATAAAGTCGTTCTGAGGCTCGGAAACATAGAGATGCTTCTGCTTGGACTCACCCAGACCCTGTCCGAGGAAACCGCCTGAGCCTATAGCGTTGAGTGACTGGTTGGTCTGCCAGCGTGCACCCCTCGGGTCGTAATCCTTATCGAGCCAGGCGACAATTCTTTCGCCTGCATATTCCTTGAGCAAATCGGGATTGGCGACAAAGAATATAATCAAGGCCAGAACGGCACCGACACCGAATATAAACCACCACTTGTTGAAGCCGCCGAGGTAGAGCATTGCAACGGAAATTGCCGCCATGAGAATAGCACCCGAAAGGTGGTTTTCAAGAGCAACAAGACCGGCAAACACAATTGCCACAGCACCGAAATACAAAGCGTATTTCCAGTCCTTTTTGATTTCCTTTTCCCACTTTTCACACGCCCAGGCATAGAAAAGCACTATTGCGATTTTAGCTATTTCCGACGGCTGAAAGGTAAAGCTGCCTATAGCAATCCAACGGTAGAAGCCCGGCTTCCACTGCGGAAGCACAAAGACTATGAGCAGCAGAAACAGCGATATGCCCATACCTATAATGGCAAACCAGCGGAAATAGTTGTAGTTGATTTTGGATATAAACAGCATAGCCGTAACACCGATTGCGGCAAATATGCCCTGGCGCACGATGAAATGAAGGCTGTTGTCGTACTTATAGTAGGCGTAGGAGTAGCCTGCCGAAAAGAGCATAACAAGACCCGTAATCAGCAACGCAAGAACTATAAGCAGAAAGGTTACATCAAAGTTCCCCTTTGCAAAATATTTTTCAAAGCGTGCGAAAACGCTGTTTTTCTTTTCCAAAGCAATACCCCCCAGGGTGGCGAGTATAATCCGAACCCGTTTTTTGCGGGGCGGATTTCCGCCATCTCATCGTTAAAATACTCGTAAATCCGTCAGGATTTACTGCGTTTTGTGCCTTGATATGCCAAAAATCCGCTTTGCAAAAAATCTGCGACCCAAAAGTGCGAATTTTTGATGGATTTTTGGATGTTGAGGATGCCGACAGGCTGTCGCCTTTCAAATCCGAAACGCCGAAAAGCCGCAAAAATTCACGCTTTTGGGCGAGTTTGGATTATACTCGACACCCATAGGCTTCTCAGCCGTAATATATGATTGCTGCACCCAAAGCACAGCCGATAATGTTCACAGTTGAAAAAACAAGAACGATTTTCTTTTCACCCCAGCCGCTCATTTCAAAATGGTGGTGAATAGGTGCCATTTTGAAAATGCGTTTGCCGTGGGTGAGCTTGAAATAGCCTATCTGAAGAACATCGGAAAGGCCTTCGATAAAGTAAATTATGCCGACAGGCAGAAGAATCAACGGACAGTCCACCGCATAGGCAAGGGCAACTATCATTCCGCCAAGGAACATTGAGCCCGTGTCACCCATAAACACCTTTGCAGGATTCCAGTTCCACACGAGGAAGCCTGCGCAGGCACCTGCAAGGCAGGCGGCGAGCAGACCTGCACCGAGATTGTTGCGCATAAAGGCAATTACAATCATCGCTGTGGCAGAGGTGAGAGTAACCGAAGAGCAAAGCCCGTCTATTCCATCGGTAAAGTTTACGGCGTTTGTTGCACCGTAAATCAGGCAGATGCCGAAAAGGAAGAAGAATATTCCGAGGTCGCCCGTTACACCGTAAAACGGAATATACATATACGAACACCCTGCAAGCTTTAAACTGCCGAGGTAGGCAATTATCGCAAGAAGCTGCATAAATGTTTTCTGCCTGACGGTAAGACCGAGGTTGCGTTTTTTGACAACCTTGATGTAATCGTCCACGAAGCCTATAAGGCCGAGTGTCAGCGACATAAAGATACCTGCAAAGAGCTTTGTGTACATAGACGACCGCACAAGATTGTCACCCAGGACAATATCGCCGCCCATAATTCTGTCCGAAACAAGCACAACAAGAAGCGACAGAAGCGTACCTGCAATAAAAATCAGACCGCCCATTGTGGGTGTGCCCTGCTTGCTTTTGTGCCACGCAGGACCTATTTCAAGAATAGTCTGCCCGAATTTGAGTCTGCGAAGCCACGGAATCATAATAAATCCGAGTAAGGCGGTAACACCGAAGCCTAAAAGCGCACCGAGACCAAGGGCAAAAAATGTATTCATAAAGCGAAAGCCTCCGAAAGTAATTTATTCTTTAAAAGCTGTTATTACTTCCTCTAATTTCATTCCCCTGCTTGCTTTGAAAAGAACAGCATCACCTGCAGAGAGTTCTTTTTTCAATTCAGCGGCAAGTGCGTTTTTATCGTCAAAGCTTTTGGCAAAGGCTATGCCGTTTTCCCTTGCGCTTTCTGCGGCAAGGGCTGCCATTTCGCCGTAAGTATAAAGGCGGTCAATGCCCTTTCGGGCGGCAAGCACGCCGATTTCCCTGTGAGCATCGGCAGATATTTCACCGAGCTCCAGCATATCGCCGAAAACGAGCGCCTTTGTTTTTGCGTTCAAACCCCTGAGCACTTCAACAGCCGCACGCATTGAATCGGGGCTTGCGTTGTAGCAGTCCTCAACAACGGTAATACCATTAAAATCGCTCACGCGCTGGCGCATACCCGAGGTTACGTATTTTGAAAGACCCTCAGCCGCCTTTTCGGGAGCTACGCCGAGATAAATGCCCACGGCAAAAGCAGAAAGAGCGTTGTAAACGTTGTGAATACCCACTGTAGGGATTGTAACGGTCTGAACCTTGCCACCGAAAGACACTGTAAAGGTGGTTTCCTTTTCACCCTGCTCAATATCCTTTGCAACATAGTCGCAGGCAGTGTTTTCAATGCCGAATTTTATGACCTTGCGGTCAGCAAGCTCAACGGTTGAGAGCAAATCATCATCACCGTTTACGACAAGCGGTGCACCGGGCTTAAGGCCGTCGAGAATTTCAAGCTTAGCCTTGAGTATGCCCTCTCTTGAGCCGAGGTGCTCAATATGGGAAACGCCGATTTTGCTTATTACGCCTATGCTCGGCTGTGCAACCTTGGAAAGGCGTGAAATTTCGCCGAAGGCGCTCATACCCATTTCAAGTATAGCCGCCTCATAATCCGCATTCATACGGAACACGGTTGTCGGCAGACCGATTTCGTTATTGAGGTTGCCCTCGTTCTTTAATGTATTATATTTTTCGGACAGAACGGCATAGACCATTTCCTTGGTTGTGGTCTTGCCTACACTGCCCGTAATAGCTGCAACGGGAATTGAGAAAAGCGAACGGTAGTAAGCGGCAAGAAGCATAAACGCCTTGCCGGTATTCTTTACAAGCAGAACTTCACCGTTCGTTTCAACGGGCTTTGAGCATACAGCCGCAGCAGCGCCCTGCTCAAAGGCAGAGGCAACAAAGCTGTGTCCGTCAAAGCGTTCGCCGACAAGGGCAATGAAAAGACAGCCCCTTGTGATTTTACGGGAGTCTGTGCAGATGCTTAATATCTCCGCATCCTCACGGCAGGTTGTACCCAATGCGGCGGCTATTTCTTTAAGTCTAAGCGGTATCATTCACCGCACCTCCGGATTTATTTATTGAGCAGGTCACGAACGACCTCACGCTCGTCGTAGTGTTTCTTTTCGGTACCGATAATCTGGTAGGTTTCGTGTCCCTTACCTGCAAGAAGCACGATGTCATTTTCGTTTGCTTCATTGAGCGCAAACTCGATAGCCTGAGTTCTGTCCGTAATTGTAACAACGGGAATTTTTGCACCCTTTGTACCCTCGGCAATCTCGTTGACTATTGTCTGCGGATCTTCGGTACGGGGATTATCGGAGGTGATGATTACAAAATCGGACATATCTGCGGCAATTTTACCCATCTGCGGACGCTTGGTTTTATCTCTGTCGCCGCCGCAGCCGAAAACGGTTATAACTCTTGCTTCGGCAATTTTACGAAGTGCGGCAAGAATATTCTGCAGTCCATCGGGAGAATGGGCATAGTCGATAATAACGGTATAGTCTGTATCGGTGGGAACAACCTCTATTCTGCCGGGCACGCCTACAGCTTCGCCGAGTGCTTTGGCAACGGAGTCCATAGGCAGGCCGAGTTCAACAGCACAGACGGCCGCACCCATTGAGTTGTAAACGGTAAAGCCGCCGGGAATACGCAGCTTTATGCGTTCAAGCCTGCCGAAGCCGACAAGAATATAGGAAACGCCGCTTGTTTTGTACTCGGCGTTCTTTGCCGTATAATCCGCATTGTCGCTCATAACGGAATACGTCACCTTACGGCAATCGGTGCCCTCTACCATTGCTGTGTGTGCTTCATCGTCGCAGTTGATAACGGCGGTGTCACACATTTCAAAGAGCTTGTGCTTTGCGGCAATGTAGTTTTCAAAATTGCCGTGGTAGTCGAGATGATCCTGCGTGAGGTTGGTGAAAATTGCGCTTTCGTAGTGCAGGCCTGCAACACGCTGCTGTGCAAGCGCCTGCGAAGAAACCTCCATAACGCAGAATTCACAGCCCTGTTCAACCATTTGGGCAAAAAGTGAATTGAGCTCAAACGGGTCGGGTGTTGTAAGGTGAGCAGGATATTCCTTGTCGCCTACCATATTCTTGACAGTACCGACAAGACCCGTCTTATGACCTAAGCTTTCAAAAATCGCTTTAAGCAGGAAGCAGGTTGTGGTTTTGCCGTTTGTACCCGTTACACCCACAAGGCGGAGCTTGCGTGCAGGGTTTGAGAAAAACGACGCAGAGAGAAGCGAAAACGCTTCTCTTGTGTCTTCAACTATTAACTGGTTTTCACAGCCCGTGTCGTGCTGTGCAACAATGAGCACAGCACCCTTTTTTACGGCATCGGCTGCCGCATCATGTCCGTCAAAGCGTGCGCCCTTTACGCAGACAAATACGCTGCCCTCGCACACCTTGCGTGAATCCTCGGTGACAAGCGTTACATCGGCGTCCTTTATACCGCCCAAGCCGTAGCCTGCACCCTCCAGAAGTTGAAATAATTTCATTTACTTTTTCCTCTTTTAAATAATTATCGGAATTATCCGTATATTGAATCGGAAACGCCCGAATACGATTTGAAATAAACCGTCACAACCGAGCCGTACGGCACTTCGGTATCTTTAGCCGTATCCTGACTGTAAGCAAGAATATCGGAGCCTGAGAAGGCGTTGCCCGAAATTTTGAGGTTTAAGCCTAAGTCGTTTGCGCTTCGCCTTGCCATTGAAAGGCTCATACCTGCAAACTCGGGCACGGTGGTCATTTCCTCTGCTCTGTCGTCGGTATAGAGTATTACTACGCCGTTTCTCGGCATAGTCTGGCCGAAGGCGGGAATCTGCTTTACAACATTGTCGCCGTTGCCGATTACTCTTACCTTAAGGTTCTGGTCGTCAGCAATCTGCTTTGCATCTTCAACGGTTCTGCCCGTAACCGCAGGGGCGGCAACATCAATAAGAGTCTGCTCTTCTTCGGTATATTCGGGCTCAACGCTTAAGTAAGTCATAACCTCTTCAACGAGGGCTGCCGCAACGGGAGCGGCAATCTGACCGCCGTTAATCTGTCCGACAGGCTCATCTATTGTAATAAGAATTGCTACCTTGGGGTCATCACCGGGTGCAACACAGGAGAAGGAAGCAACATACTGGTTGTTGGCGGCACCGATTTTCTGCGAGGTACCTGTTTTACCTGCAACGTGGAAGCCTGCAACATAGGCATTCTTACCCGTACCTGCGCTGACAACCGCTTCCATCATATCAAGAACGGTTCGTGCCGTTGATTCGGAAACAACCTGACGCTTGACAGTAGGCTGGGTTTCCTTTATTACGTTGCCCTCACCGTCGAGCTGTTTAGCGACTATGTAGGGCTTCATCAGCTTGCCGCCGTTTGCAATTGCGGCAATGGCTGTAATCATCTGCATGGGACTTATCTGGAAGGTCTGACCGAAGGAACAGCTCGAAAGCTGTGATATACCCATTTTTTCCTGCGTGTGGTAGGTTACGCCTGCCTTGGGCACAGCCTCACCCGAAAGGTCGATACCCGTGGTTTCGGTAAAGCCGAAGGCCTCGAAGTATTCGCAGAACTTTTCAACGCCGAGCTTCTGACCGACGGTGATAAAGAACGGGTTGCAGGAATTCATAAGAGCCATCTGGAGATTCTGTCTGCCGTGACCCTCGTGCTTGTGGCACTTGATGTAGTTGTTGGCAACCTGAATACCGCCGACACAGGTATAAGACATATCCTTTGTTGCAACACCCTCTTCAAGAGCGGCAGCAAGTGTGATAACCTTGAAAACCGAGCCCGGCTCATAGGTGTCACTTATTGTTCTGTTTCTCCACTGTGCCTGACGGGCAATTGAAACAGCCTCGTTCTTTGCAGTCGGATCTTCAATAGCTTCTATTTCGGTATTGACCGTCTCGCTGAGAATTGTGTAGGGCTGGTTGAGGTCGTAGTCGGGCTGGTTGGACATAGCAAGAATTGCACCCGTTTCAACATCCATAACAAGTCCGTAGGCGGCGTTGGCGTTTGCACTCTCGTATGCTTTTTCAAGCTCTGCTTCAAGCAGGCTCTGTATTGTTTCGTCAATGGTCAGTACAAGGCTTGTGCCCTGCTGTGCGGCATAGCTTGCAGTGTATTCAATAGGCATACTGCCGAGCGTACCGTTTTTGGCGGTGATAACTCTGCCCGGAATACCGGTAAGAACGTTATCGTACTTGTATTCAAGGCCTTCGATGCCGACATCGTCCGTACCCGTAAAGCCGATAATTGTTGAAGCAAGTGAATTGTAGGGGTAGTAGCGCTTTGTGTCGGGCTCGATGCCGATACAGTCGTAAAGCTCGTTTTCGGAAATAAACTCGCTGACACGGTTTTTGGATTCGAGCTCAACCTCACCCTTGATTTTCTGGTATCCGCTTGTGGATTTCAGGGATTTTTCGTAAATGCTTTCAGCCTCTACGCCGAGAATTTCGGCAAGGCCGTTTGAAACAAGGCGTCTTTTGGCTTCAAGTTCAGCCTTGATTTCGTCCTCCGTCTTGTCTTTTTCATTTACCTTGATGTTTGACGGGTCAATGAACACCTTCCACGCTGTGGCACTCTGTGCAAGAATTCTGCCGTTGCAGTCATAAATAGTGCCTCGAAGTGCCTGAACGGAGCTGTCGCCAAGCTGCTGAAGCTCCGCCTTCTGTCTGTACTCCTCGCCGTCAATAAGCTGAAGCTTTGCAAGGCGCACCATACCTGTTCCGAAACCGAGAACAAGCACAAGAGCCAGAAGTATACCTGCTCTTTTAATCATAAGTTTTGACGGCTTTGAGGCCATGCGAACATTCTCCTTCTCTTTTAGGTTAAAATGACGAGAGTTATGAAAACACTAACTCCCGTCGTTGTAACTATATATATTATTATTTTTAACCTTAATATATTATTACTGCGCAGGGATTATTTCGTTGCCTGTTTCAAGGTCGAAATAGATTATCTGGTAACGCTCCCTTTTAACCATACCGAGCACGTTTTCCGCATAATCCTGAACATTCTCAAGGGAAATTTTTGAATTGAGAGCCATATTAAGGCGTGTGTTTTCGCTCTTCTTCTCGTTTAGCTCCTTATCAAGGCTTACAATCGCACCGTTGAGCTCGTTAATCTGAACTCTGTAGTTGATATTTGAAGCGATAAAGGTAAAGCAAACAGCAGCAACAACCATAAACTTTGCAATCTTACCGAGATTGAAGCGTCTTTCAGCCTTAATTTCCTGCTCTGTCTTGCGCTGGGGCTTGACAAGCGTCGGACGGACCGCCGGCTGCTGTACGGTCTTTTCTTTTTTGGGGGCTGCGGAAGAGAATCTGTCAAGATCGTAAGCGATGTTTTCGTTCATATAAGCCAAGGCTTTGTCCTCCGTTTGTAATTATAGTTTTTCGATGGTGCGCAGCTTTGCGCTGCGGCTTCTGGAGTTTTCTTCAAGCTCCTGTTTGGTTGCCGTTTTCGGCTTGTGTGTTCTGCCCTGCGGCTTTTTACCGCAGACACACACGGGAAATTCAGGCGGACAGGTGCAACCAACAGTGAAGTCGGAAAAGGCATTTTTGATAATTTTATCTTCAAGCGAATGGAAAGTGATGATTGCCAACCTGCCGCCTGCGTTTAGCGAATGGAACATATCGTGAACTGCACGGTCAAGATTTGTGAGTTCGCCGTTGACCTGAATGCGCAGTGCCATAAAACTTTTTTTAGCAGGGTGTCCGTCTCGCCTTGCGGCGGCAGGATATGCACCCTTGATTATTTCGGCAAGCTGAAGGGTCGTTTCAATTCTGCCCTTCTCCCTCTCCCTGACTATTGCCTGAGCAATACGGGGAGCAAATTTTTCTTCGCCGAAGGTGTAGAGAATGTTCTTAAGCTCGTTTTCGGAAAGTGTGTTTACCAGATCTGCCGCACTTGTACCGCTTTTGCTCATACGCATATCAAGCGGTGCATCACGGTGAAACGAAAAACCTCTTTGAGCTTCGTCGAGCTGATAGGAGCTGACACCAAGGTCAGCCATAATCGAATCGGCGCCGTCTATGTCAAGTGACTGTAGAATATCTTTTATGTTAAAGAAGTTGTCGTTGATTATTGTTACCCTGCTGTCGCCTTCAAAGCGTTTGGTGAGAACGGCTATTGCATCGGGGTCACGGTCGATAACGATAAGCCTGCCGTTTTCGCCGAGCCGCTCAAGTGCCGCAGCGCTGTGGCCGCCTCCGCCGCCCGTGCAGTCGACAACTACGCCATCGGGCTTTATGTTGAGAGCTTCTATTGTTTCGTCAAACAGAACTGACTTATGGTTGAATTCCATGAGCTGCTCTCCCGAATCAGAAATTAAGCTTGGGAGTACCGACTACCCTGCCTGCGTGGCTTGCTTCTTCTGCCTTTGCAAAGGTTTCGGGATCCCAGATTTCGAGGCGTTTCATATTACCGATTATGGTAACCTCATCTTTTAAGCCTGCATACTCGCACATATCGGCGCTGATTGTAATTCTGCCCTGCTTGTCCATTGTGACGTCTTCGGAGTAGCGGTATAAATCTCTGCGTTCCCACTCCTGCTCCTCGGTAAGCTCGCCCATGGAGTTTTTCTGGTTGAGCTCCTCGCAAAGCTCGTCCCACGTATCTTCGGGGAAAACATAAAGACCGATTAACGGCTGCGGAGCACGGCAGATAACGAAATTGGTGCCAAGGGGTTCACGGTACTTGGCAGGGATAAAAAGACGGTTTTTAGCATCCAGACCGTGACGGTATGTGCCTTTAAATTTCATGTATGCCAAGCCCATTCACTCCTTTTCTGTGTATTTTCGCTCTTAAATGGCGCTTTTTTGCTCCACTTTTAGGTTTATTATAATATTATGCGCCCCATTAGTCAAGTTTTTTTATGAAAAAGTTTTGTGCAAACAGTAGAAATATTTACCGGTTTTTTGGCGCTTTTCAACAACAGCGAAATAGCACTCATATATCTTGTGGTGAACATTTTTTCACCCACAAATTAATTCGTAATTCGCAATGCGTAATGCGTAATTAAACGATAAAAAATGCTTGCATACCACCACGGATTGCAAGCATTTTTTACATTATTATTCCTTTTGATATTTAATTAATTACTTCAAAGTTTCACTGTTATTGAGCACAAGCGTACTATACAGGAAAAGTACATCTGCGTTTTCAAAATTGATAAAGCGGCCGAGTATTGCGCTCTGAACATAGCGGATATCCACAACCGTAACCTTACTGTAGCCGGTTGCAAGAAGCGGAGCAATACTGCTGCCGAATGAATCACGGAAAAGCACAAGCTCCTTATCCGTCTTTGCGTTGGGGTTGTCAATTGTAATAAGCGATATTGAGCCCGAAAGGAACATTTCGTAGGGGTCTTTGCCATGTGCCTTTTCCATATCGTAAACGGACATAGGCTTGTCGTTCTGATAGTCATACACCTCAAAGGAATCTATTATATCAGAGGTATAATACTTAATCTGCTCTGCATCAAGCGGCAAAGCGGACTGACCGTAATAGACACCGTGAAAGGGTACATCCAGTGTGTTTTCTTTCAAGCCGTCAAAATCTGCACTTGCGCCCATTTCTTCAAGCAACTTTTCTGCCGTATCAAGCAGATTTTCCTGCCTCCAATGAGTATCCGTTTTATAATAATCATTTATATTAAGCAGCTCAAAAATATCAATATATTCTTCACCCTGCATATTCTCACAAAGCCGACTGACTAAGGCTTTGTAATCGAGCGAAAGCCTGCCGCTTGTCGGTGCAAGGAAGTAGTTTTTATCGGGTATAAGCGAAAGATATATCTTGTTGCTTTCGTTAAGATATTTATCCTTAATATTATTGAATTTCTTTGCCGCATTTTCAAGAGAGGAATTTTTCAGCGGATATTCAATCTGTGCGGCTATACCTTCCTCGACATAAATATCATTATTGTCCTTGTGGCGGAATATATTTGCGGCAAACAGCGCCTTGATTGTACGGAAGCCGTCACGAAGCGGAAACTGGTCAAGCGTGTAGCTTTCAAAATCCGTCATAAACTTGCCCGACATAATGTTTTCAATGTTCACAACGGGAAACTGTAAAAGTGCCCTACGCTCCGAAACCGAAAATTCACCAGCAGGCTTGAGGATAAAGGAAACGGAGAGACCGAAGATAACAACCGCAAAAACGACGGTTACGGCAATGTTTTTTATTTTGCTTTTCATTTACGCTCTCCTTCCTTTAGAATCTGAAGTACAGGAACGGATTGAACGAGCCGTCCACAAGATAAGCGGTCATAACGATAAGCAAGGCGGCGATAACAACGGGCTCAAGAACATTTATCACCTTAACTGTTTTTTCGCCGTTGCACAAGCGAAGTGCCGTGTTTTTAATGACAGGAGTTGAGCCAATAAGGCTGAGCACAAGCACGAGTGCATAGCTCTTAAGATAATAGAGCATTTCGGCACTTACAAACGGAATGCCGCCTGCACCGAACATACCGCCGATATACTGGAACGCTTCCTTCATATCGGTTGCGTTGAATATTACAAAGCTGATAAGCACGGCAAGCGCAATATAGATACGCTTGATAACCTTTGTTTTTTCAAGGAAATTCTTAAGGAAGAGCTTTTCGAGCACGAGAAGCACCGCAAAGAACAGACCCCATATAATAAAGTTCCACGCCGCACCGTGCCAGAAGCCCGTAAGCAGCCAGACAACAAATATATTGAAAAACCATCTGCCCTTTGAAACACGGTTGCCGCCAAGCGGAATATAGACATAATCTCTGAACCATGAGCCGAGTGACATATGCCACCTGCGCCAGAATTCGGTAACTGTTGAGGAAACAAAGGGATAGTTGAAGTTTTCAAGGAAGTCGAAGCCGAAGATTTTGCCCAAGCCTATAGCCATATCGCTGTAGCCCGAGAAATCGAAATAAATGTGCAGAGCAAAGGCAACGGCGTAAAGCCAGTAATATAGCACGGCTTTTTCATCCGACTCACGGAAAATATCGCAGAGCTCACCTAGTGTGTTTGCAATCAGAATCTTTTTGGCAAGACCGATTACAAACCTGCGGATACCTGCAGCAGCCTTCTCAAAGCTGTGCGTTCTGTGCTTTAACTGCTTTTCAATATCGGCATAGCGGACAATCGGGCCTGCGATAAGCTGCGGAAACATTGTAACATAGGCAGCAAGATTTACGGGGTTTTTCTGTGCAGGCACATCTCCCCTGTAAACGTCGATTGAATAGCTCATAATCTGGAAGGTATAGAAGCTGATACCGATAGGCAGAGCTATACGCAGAAGCGGCAGGGAAAGGCCTGTTACTGCGTTGAAGTTTTCAATAAAGAAATCGGCATACTTGAAATAAGCAAGGAAGCCCAAATCAACAGCAACGGATAAGCCGAGGAAAACCTTTGAAAGCGCTTTGCCCTTGAACTTTTCAATCAGCAGACCGGTAACATATCCTATACCTATTGTAGCCGCCATAAGCAGAACATATTTAGGCTCTCCCCAAGCGTAGAAAAACAAACTGACAAGCATCAGCACGGTATTTTTCAGACACCTCGGGACAGCAAAATATAAAATAAGCACACACGGCAGGAAGAAATAAAGAAATGGGATACTTGAAAATAACATTTATGTTTTCCTCCTACTGTGTGCGCTTTTGAGTGCAACAATAAATTGTTGCTAAATAATAAAGAATAAAGAATATTGAATAAATAATAATTGATGGCGGGACACCCGCACCCGAATATAATGGGTGTGGGCGTTAAGCCCACCCTCATTTATTCTTTATTAATTATTATTTATTCTTTAAAATACAGTTTAGCAAAGCTGAACTGTATTTTATGCGATGGGCTTTTCAACAAGAACCTGTGCGGAAGCGAACTCGCCTGTGAGCTTTGCCTTGAAGTTGGAAACGATATCGTTTGCACCGAAAGCAGTTACAACAAAGCCGTCAACGGAAATGATGAGAAGAGTTTCGGGGATACCGCACATCCACTGTCTGCCTGCAAGGTGTGCTTCGATTGCAGAAGCAAGAGCGGAAGCATCCTTACCTTCCTTGAGGTGATAAGCAGCACCTGTGAAAGTGTTAGCGTTCATAGCGTGGATAACGGAAGCTGCATCGTCGATATCTGCAACGTTAGCTACGGGAATACCAAGCATAGCATCCATATCCTCAACGAGAGAGATATCAAACTTGCCGGGTGCACCGTCAACCATTGTGTCTGCATAGCCGCCCATTACGAAGGGCTTTTCATCGTCAGCAAACTTTGCCCATACGAGGTTAAGAACATCAACAGCAGCCAATGCACTTGTCTGACCCTCGGGAGCCTGAGTAGCGTCAACGCTTGTGTCGTTTTCAACTACTGCATCTGTTGTGTTTTCTGCTGCATCTGTTGTGTTTTCAACAGCAGCCTCTGTTGTGGTTTCGTTTTCGGGTGTTTCGTTGCCGCCGCAAGCTGCGAAGCTAAGAAGCATTGCGCCTGCAAGAATGAGTGCGAGAAGTTTTTTCATAGTAGTTTTTCTCCTTTAATAAAATTTTTATACGTCTTTATATTTCTTCAAGCTTCCAGCCCTGCACATCGTGGTACAGTCTGTAGTGCTTGATGATTAACCCTTTTTTAACCGTGAGCACGAGCTCACCTTCGGCAGGCACAAACCATTCAATTTCCGTTTCGCCGTCAAGCTCAGCCGTTTTCACCTGTTCGCCGTTTTGTAAAACATATCCCGACGAAACTTTTACCGTGTAGCTGCCGCCGATATCGAGCTTCACAACCGCTCTTTCATCCGCCGTTGCACGGTAGAATGAAGCTGACTGCGGCACAGCAACAAGCTCGGCGTTCACACCTGCACTCATGCCAAAGTACGAGCCGAGTGCAATCACCGCAACAAGGCACGCCGCAATTGCAGACAAGGTCTTGCGGTTGAAAGCGTAAATTTTACCGCTTTTTTCAAGCGACATAACGCTTTCCCGAAGCTCCTGCGAAGCCTTAACCGAGCGGTACTGCTCAAGCTGTTTTTCACTGAACATTTATCTATTAACACCTTCCATTATTTGTCTGAGTTGTTCTCTGCCCCTTGCAAGCCGCATTTTGACCGCCGAAACGGTTATTTTAAGCAGCTTTGCGGTTTCCTCGACGGAATAGCCTTCAAGATAGTGGAGCACTATTACCGCCCTGTATTTTTCAGGCAGGGAGTGTACGATGCGGAATACTTCGGGCTCTTCACTGTCTTCGTGGGCTATGTCATACGCCGCTTCGATTGCTTCGTGGTTGCGCTTTGAGCGTTTGCGCAGCAAATCGTGACAACGGTTTACCGTAACACGGACAAACCACGCTTTTTCGTGCTCGCTGTCCTTGAATTCGGGTGAAGTGTTGATGTATTTTTCAAACACATCGTGCACGGCATCCTCCGCATCCTCCACCACACCGAGATGAGAAAGAGAGAGCCTGTAGAGCATATCGGCATATCTGCCGTAAGCGGCTTCGAGGTCTGCTTTATTCGGTTGTGAGGCAAATGAAAAAAGCATTTACCGATGCCCTCCGTAAATAAAACGTTTCAAGATAATGAAAGGTCACAAAAATTTTAAAAAATTTTTTAAAGTTTGTAAAATATGCTTTCGTGTTCGCATTCAATACTTTAAAGAGCAAAAAGTAATAATATGCCGGCAGTTTGAACGGAGCAGGCTGACGTGCATTAAAGCCAACTCATTTATCCGAGCAAAGTTCCGCAGGCGACAACACGTACATTCAAAGTCTGAACAAACCTTGAGCGCCGTTGCGGCAGCAGAACAAAACATTTTTTGTTCTGTCTGCTTTGCGGAGTTGTTACCGTCAGCCGTAAGCGGAGTGCGCAAAACCCAAAAGTTCTTTTGGTTACTTTTGTAACGCCTGACAAAAGTAACATAATTCGTCGGTCGGGACGTCGAGGATGCCTTTAAAACGGGACGTCGAGGACGCCGTCCCCTACCGCAATTGACAAACAAATTTATGTCTGAGAATGCAACAAACAACCAATGTTCACAAAAGCATACCTTCCAAAAAAGCTCTGACAAAAAATGAGTCAGAGCTTTTTAAATTATATATTTATTACACCTTAAAATTCAAGAAGTGACTCGATATATGCTTCGAGCTCGTCAATCTTGATTCTCTTCTGCTCCATAGTGTCACGGTCACGGACTGTTACGCAGCCGTCCTCAAGGCTATCAAAGTCATAAGTGATACAAACGGGAGTACCGATTTCGTCCTGTCTGCGGTAACGCTTGCCGATTGAGCCTGTCTCATCAAAGTCAACCATATAGTTCTTCTGCAGCTTTTCATATACCTTGAGAGCATCGGGCGAAAGCTTCTTTGAAAGCGGAAGAACAGCCGCCTTATAGGGTGCAACCACAGGACTCAGGTGAAGAACAACTCTTGTGTCGTTCTTTTCCGCATCAATAACTTCCTCATCATAAGCCTCGCATAAAAGAGCAAGAACCGTTCTGTCAAGACCGTAGGTTGACTCAATGATAAAGGGAATGAACTTCTCATTGGTTTCGGGGTCAAGATAGTCCATTTTCTGACCGCTGTATTCCTGGTGTCTTGTAAGGTCGAAGTTTGTTCTGTTGTGAGTGCCGTTGATTTCGCCCCAGCCAAAGGGGAAGAGGAATTCTATATCACAGGCAGCCTTTGCGTAATGAGCAAGCTTTTCGTGGTCGTGGAAGCGGAGATTCTCAGCAGCAATACCAAGATCCTGATAATACTTCATACCGTATTCCTTGAAGTAACTGTAAAGCTCGGTATCAGTGCCCTCCTTGCAGAAGGTCTGGAACTCCATCTGTTCAAACTCGATTGTTCTGAATGTGAAGTTACCGGGAGTGATTTCATTTCTGAAAGCCTTACCTATCTGACCGATGCTGAAAGGGAGCTTTGCTCTCATTGTTCTTTGAACGTTGAGATAGTTTACGTACTCGCCCTGCGCATTTTCGGGGCGAAGATAAATGACGTTTTTGCTGTCATTGGTAACGCCTCTGAAGGTCTGGAACATAAGGTTAAATTCTCTTATGTCGGTAAAATCGTGCTTGCCGCAGTGGGGACAGGGAATTGAATTGGCCTTGATGTACTCAAACATTTCTTCCTTCGTCATGCCGTCTGCGTGTGCATCGGGATTGAAATTGTCAATAAGATTATCTGCCCTGTGGCGCTTTTTGCACTCCTTACAGTCAAGAAGAGGGTCGGAGAAGCTTGCAACGTGACCGCTTGCCTCCCATACTCTGGGGTGCATAAGAATATCAGCATCAACCTCGTAGCTGTTCTTTCTTTCCTGAATAAATCTTTTACGCCACGTATCCTTGACGTTGTTTTTCATTCTTGTGCCGAGAGGACCGTAGTCCCACGTATTTGCAAGGCCGCCGTAGATTTCACTGCCCGCAAAAATAAAGCCTCTGCCCTTGCAAAGAGCAACTATTTTTTCCATTGTTTTTTCTGTATTAAGCATTGCAAAAATCCTTTCAATACCTTATTTCATTGATTAACCATACCAAAACATAATACCATAAATATTTATTATTTTCAATTAATGCTATTGACAGATAAAATCACTTTTTAACGTAATTTTTTAAGCACTCTGACAAACGGAGAACACAATTTATTTCGTGAGAAGCTTGGTAACCCTATTGTAAGCCCAGCCTGCAAACTCTATGGGCTTATAAGCAATGCGCCTCAATTTGTTTGCGGCTGAATTTTCGTTGTGTGCCTTTGTGCGTTCAAGCGTTATACTGTCAAGAAGCGCACCGCTGTCGCCTCTTCTTGTTTGGAGTATAAGCTGATTACCCTTATACTCAAGTGTGGTATAGGTCGTGACATCGTTTTCCATAAAGGCATAGGCAAGATAATCCGCCTCGTAATCCATTACAACCTTACCGCAAACGGAGTTGGCGTTGATATAGACTATACCGTCGGGGTCTTTATAGGTTTTGCCGTTTTCAGCCCTGCCGACTATTTTTCTCTTTTTCATAAAGTGAGAACGACCCTGCGAATGGGTGTGCCCCGTTATTACAAGGTCAAGGTCGAAGGACTCAAAAATCGGTGTAAAAATAGAGTTCAGAAGGATTTCTGTTTCCTTGTCGCCTATGCAGTCGCCTGCACCGTAGATGCCGTGGTGAACAAGACCTATGCGCCACTTGGCATCCCTGTTCTTTGCAACAGCCTCTTTTGCCATAGCGATATGATCGGGGGCACTGCCCGAGGTTGAGTCAAAAACAAGGTAAAGCACATCCCCGTATCTGAACCAGAAATCACGGTCAAGACCGAAAAAGCCTTTGCCGTAATATTCGTTTGGCATATTGGTGTAGTAGTGGTATGTCTTACCCTTTTTGTCGTGGTTGCCTATTGCAAGCGCCAGCGGCAGAGAACGAAGCGAAGGCGGCATCAGAAAGCTCTGCCATTCTTCAGCTGTTTTACCCGTGGAAGTGTTATCACCGGGTGAGAGAAGATAGGCAATTTCGGCATTGTCGGCGAGTGCTTTTTCAAGAAGATTGTTCCAGTAATTGCTCTCGCTTATCTGTGCCGAATTATCGCCGTCGTGGATTTCGGTAATCTGAATATCGCCGAAAATCACAGCCTTGTGTGAAGTGAAGGACTTCGTTTCGTATTTCTCAACATCACTCCAACCGTTGCCCGTATTCCATTGATAAAAATATGTAGTATTTTCTTTGAGACCCGTTATATTTACCCTGCAAACGCTCTGAAAATCGTTTTCCGCCTCGGTGATTTCGCCTTCAAAAAGCCTTGCATCGGTCATATCTTCGTTAACGGATAGCATAACCTGTGCCGAAGCGGTTTGCTTCGGTGCGTGCCAGCAGAGGCTGACCTGTGTTTCATCCGCACCGACATTCAGCATAGGCAGAGTATTGCTTTCAATTAATGATAAATAACGGCTTTTCCAGTTTTCAATGTTAATTGTATATAAATCCATAATTTTTCCTTATTCTATACCAAGTTTAGCTTTGATTTCGGGGTCACAGGTATTGGCAAGAGTGCCGATTTGAGCCCAGAGTTTGTCTGCCTTTGCCTTCCACTCTTCAAAGCCGTCGGGTGTTTCAGGGTAAGCATCGTAAAGCGTGCCCACCTTAATCATATTCATAAGACCCCTGACGATTTTACCGAGTGTTTCGGCACGGAACTTTTTCTTTGCTATGCCCTTTGTAACGCCCTTAACCATATCGGCAACATCTTTTGCGCCGATTACAAGACCATCGTCCATACCGCCGAGAATTTTATCGCTGAAAATAACATCGTTTTCAAACAAATACTCAGCCTCATCAAAACTCATCGAAACAAGACCCATAAGAAGCGGACGCATTGAATCGAAATCCTTGCCCTGTGCCTTCATATAACGGGAGTTGATGCTCCACATTTTTTCCTTGGTGAGAAAATCGCTGTACTTGAGAAGCTGTGAAATAACCTCAACGGCAATCTCAGCCTGAACAAGCGAGGATGTGCAGCCCTCACCGCAGGTGGGCTTTGTCAGGCAGGCGGCATCGCCCATAGCAATGAATCCGTCATCAACAAAGGAATAAAGCGAACGGTGCCAGGGAGTCATACCCTTTTCAACCTTCTTGACCCTGTATTCGGGGAAGGCAACATTCTTCATAAACTGTGTGTCGAATACTTCCTCGGAGTAAGCGTAGGAATAACTGCCGCCGATGCCGAGAATTGCATCGTACCCCTCGCCGGCAGGTGCAGACCAGGATTTGTACTGCATAAAGAAGCCGTCAAGGTCACGGGGATTTATGTTTTTGTCGATGTATTCGACATAGTAAAGAACAACATAAAAAATATCAATCGGCGTGAGCTTAAAATTATCAACCGCAGATGTGTCGGGAAGGGTTGTTCTTGCAACGGAAGGGATACCCGAGCAGTCGGAAACTATCCTTGCGTATGCCTGCTGTGTACCTTCCCCCGTTTCGTATTCACAGCCGATTACCCTGCCCTTTTCATCGTACAGCAGCTTTGTGAATTTTGCGCCGTATAGGATTTTTGCACCGCTCTTTTTTGCCTTTTCAGCCATTTTCATAATGTAGTCGTGCTTGTGCAGACCGATTACGGGCAGATTTCCGGCAGACTTGCGGTATTCTCCGTAGGGAGATATCATAGGAGAGCCTGTAAAGCGGAACTCCCTTACAGAATCGCCCTCTTCGGGCACCTCAAGGCCGAACTGCTCCATTTCGCCCTGACCCATATGGAAAATGTCGTAGGAGCGGGAAACATCGTCAGGCTGTTCCTTCTCAATAACCAGTGTTCTGAAGCCGTTTTCAGCCATTTTCTGTGCAAACCAGCAGCCCGTTGTGGAAGCGCCGATAACAAGAATATCGTATTTTTTCATAACCATTTTTCTCCCTTTATTCATAGATTAAATACACGCTGTAAAGTATGTAAACCTTACAGATGCCATCAAGTCAATCCCATTCAGCACCTGTAACTTTGTCGAGGTCTATGCCCTTTGTGTCGTGTGTTTTTAATGCCATTGTGATAAGTGCACCGACAAAACCGGGCACGGTGAGGGCAAAAGCGACTACACCCATAAAGCTGTTACCGAGCAGGGTGATAAGCGGCAGGCTGACACCGTAGGAAACGACAACGCCTGCACCGACAACGACAAACTCTGCCGACATAATTGACGAGCGCAGGTTGGTCGGAGCTGACTCGCCTATCATCATAATTATAACGTCGTTTGAGGAATAGAAGCTGCCTATACAAGCACCGCAAAGGAAGCCGACAAGATAAGGCGGCCACGCAAGCTTTGCACCTACGCTGAAGCCTATAAAGGCAAGCAGACAGTTGAAGGCGGTAACCATAGCGGCGGCCTTTCTGCCCTTCGAGTCGGAAATAAAGCCCATAATAACCTGTGCCACAGCAGAGCCTACAGGAAACATAAACAGCGCAGTTGTGACGGGGCCTATGCTTACAATATTCATCAATTCATCCGTAAATGATGAATACGCACCCGAATCAATATAGCTTTGTGCATAGCCGTAGGAAAGAATAACCTGGTAGTTGATTGTTGTGATAAAGCCCACATTTGCAATTGCGCCGACAATATAAAGCCAGCGCAGCTGCTTGTGCTTAAAGGCAAATTTAAGCGCAGGGATAACACCGCCCTGAGCGTTTTCAGTGTTTTTGTTAATCTTGTCGAGGGCACGCTCTTCATCCGTCATTCTTAAGAATTTCAGGCGTGAATCAATAAACGCATCTGTTTCACGGGCAAAGAAAAGCGCAACGCCGCAGGCAACAAGACCAACCACGGCAGGCACGAAATAGACATTACGCCACTCGGAAGCGCTGTGCATAAGCATTCTGCGCAGCAAGGGTATGAGCATAACGCCCATATTTGCAAAGAACTTTATTGCCGAATAAATCCTTGCCCTGTGCTTTGACGGAGCTGTTTCCATTATATAAACAACCTGCATATCGTGCGGAATAAAGAACTGAACAATACACGCACCGAGAACGTAGGCAATAATGCTGTCCGAAAGGAAGATGAGCAGCATTGAAAGGCTCATACCGAAGGTATTTATAATGAGGAACATTTTTCTGCCGAAGCGGTCTGCAAGCGGCTTATACACAATTGCAAGTGCCTGGAAAGGAACGACAAGCATCGTGACAATATCCAGCAGACCGACAGAGCTTTCACCGTATTTTGCAAACAGGTCGTTTGCTATTTCCGTTTTCATAAGCGTGCCTATCTGCGAGGCAACCTCATCCGTTATGTAGATAAGACATATTATGAAAACCATATATATCAGATATGTATTGCCCTTGGGTCGCAGCTTTTCACGCTGCCACTTTGCAATTTCCCTTTCACGCTTCAAGCGCTTTTTTTCGAGCTTTGTATCAGTCATTTCCCCACCTCACACAAAAATTCATTTTTATTATATAAAAACTTCTTTCAGATTTCAATAACTACTTGCAGATAACGGATATTTGTTATAAAATGTTTACAAATATCCATCTTACGCAAATGAAAGGAACATCGACTATGGATAAATTTGCAAGGTTTAAATATCAGCCCTGTATTCCGCTCGGTGAGGACGGACGCTGTGTTACGGCTTCTTTAAAGCACATCAACCTCTCCCGTGAGGCGGCAACAGAGGGTATCGTTTTGCTTAAGAACGAAGGCAACGCTCTGCCCCTTAAAAAGGGTGAAAGGGTTGCACTTTTCGGCAAGGCAACCATTGAATACATAAAGGGTGGCGGCGGTAGCGGCGACGTGCACTGCCCGTACATCTGCAACATTGCAGACGGCTTCAACGAAAAAGAAGAACAGGGCAAGGTTTGGGTTTACAAGCCTCTTGTTGAGTTTTACAGAGAGTATGTTGAAAGAGAAAGCGTAAACGTACTTACGCAGGAGCAGATTAATGCACGCTGGGATATAGTCAACAATATGGAGTTCTGCACAGAGCGTGACGATATGACCTACGACACCTTTGCGGCTATGCACGTCAAAGAAGCGGAAGTACCCTACGACATAATCAAAGCAGCCGCAGACAATGCCGACACGGCAGTTATTACAATCAGCCGCTTTTCCGCAGAGGGTGTTGACCGCAGACCGCAGGGTGAGGACTACTACCTTTCCGACCTTGAAAAGAACCTTATTGACACGGCAGGCAAGCTGTTCAAAAAGGTTATTATCGTTATAAACTCGGGTGCAGTAATTGACTGCGAATACTTTGCCGAAAATGAAAACGTAAAGGGTGTTGTTTTCGCATGGCAGGGCGGTATGGAAGGCGGCAGCGCAATTGCCGACATACTCTGCGGCGATGTTAATCCCTCGGGCAGAATGGCGGACACAATTGCAAAATCCTATGATGCATACCCCTGCAAGGAAGATTTCTGGGAATGCTTTGACCACGTTGACTATTCCGACGATATCTATGTCGGCTACCGCTATTTTGAAACGATACCCGGCGCAAAGGAAAAGGTGCGCTACCCCTTCGGCTTCGGTCTTTCCTACACCGATTTTTCGCTGACAGGCAAGCTCTGCGGTGAGGCTGACGGCAAAATCACAGCCGCCGTAACCGTTACAAACACCGGTAGTATTGCAGGCAAAGAGGTTGTCCAGCTTTACTACTCTGCGCCTCAGGGCAAGCTCGGCAAGCCCTCAAGAGAGCTTGCGGCCTATGCCAAAACAAAGCTCCTTGCACCCGGTGAAGCCGAGACTCTTGCACTCACCTTTGATGTAAGCTTCATGGCAAGCTTTGACGACCTTGGCAAAATACAAAAATCCGCCTATGTGCTTGAAAAAGGCAAGTACGAATTCTACCTCGGCAAAAACGTAAGAGAAGCTGAAAAGCTCACATTTGAATATGAAGTAAAAGAAGACACGGTCATTGAACAGCTCACACAGTGGTGCAAGCCGTTCAAGTTAGAGAAGCGTATGCTTTCCGACGGCAGCTTTGAAAATCTGCCTATGGGCGAAGAAAGCTATTACTACGGCGAGGTTGAGCCTACAGGCGCTGCTGCACCCGAAAGCGAAGTAATGTTTGACAAGGTCGGCGAAGAAATCAGCCTTGACGAATTTGTGGCACAGCTCACCCTTGAAGAGCTTATGGATTTTGTCGGCGGTCAGCCGCCCACGGGTGTTGCAAATACGGGCTGCTTCGGCCCGATAAAGCGTCTGGGCGTTCCTGCCGTACCCACGGCAGACGGCCCTGCAGGCATCAGAATTGAGCCCTGCACGGGCATTCCCACAACCGCCTGGCCGTGCGCAACGCTTCTTGCCTGCACGTGGAACACCGACATCATTTTCAAGGTCGGTCAGGCAGGCGGTGCAGAGCTTAAAGAAAACAATATGGGTATATGGCTTGCACCTGCACTCAACATTCACCGTGACCCGCTTTGCGGCAGAAACTTTGAATACTATTCCGAAGACCCGCTTGTAGCAGGTAAATGTGCGGCGGCAGATATCAGAGGCGTTCAGTCCAACAGGGTTGCCGTTTCAATGAAGCACTTTGCCTGTAACAACAAGGAGGCAAACCGTTTTGCAAGCGATTCACGCCTTTCCGAAAGAGCGTTGAGAGAAATATATCTCAAGGGCTTTGAGATAGCAGTCAAAGAATCCGACCCGTACACCGTTATGTCCTCGTATAACCTTATCAACGGCCAGCACACCTCGGAAAGCTGGGAGCTTCTCACGGGAATACTCCGTAACGAATGGGGCTATAAGGGCATGGTAGTTACCGACTGGGGTGTAAAGAACGACCCCGTCAAAGAAGTCTGGGCAGGCAACGACCTGAAGATGCACTGCGGCTACCCCGAAGACCTTAAAGCCGCCTACGACAAGGGCGAATTAAGCAGAGCACAGCTTGAGCTGTGTGTCAGCAGAATACTCGGTATGTTCCTTAAATTGGCATAAAGATATGTATAAAAAATGCACGGTCTGTCCCGTGCATTTTTTGTTTGATAAACTGTAATTTATTGTGCCCGATTTATTGCCGCAAGTGGGTCAACAATGCTGCCGTTTACGGTTATTTCAAGGTGGAGATGCAATCCGTCCGCAGCTTCAACGGGAATCGAGGCAAGCTCGCCTATCTCCTGTCCGTTTTTAACCGTTGCACCCTTTTTCGGCGTTGTGCCCTCTTTAAGTCCGCAGTATTTTGCAACCATTGTGTTGCCGTGGTCAATTTCAACCACCGTGCCCCACATTTCGTCTGTGTAGACATCCTTTACCGTACCGCTCTGGATAGCAAGCACCTGCGAATTTTCACCGCCTGTAAAATCAATGCCGTTGTGCACACGCCAATCGCCCATTGTTTTTGAGCTTACCATTTCGCCGTGCGAATAATCTTTAAGAATATCCGTGCCCAGAGGCAGTGTGAATTTGCCCGTAAACGGCAGGTTTTCTTCCGCTTTCACGGTTGTTGCCTGTTCGGTTGTAAAGGCTGCCGTTGTTGTCTGCTCAACGGTGATTTTCTTTTCGGGCTTATCCGCTTCAAGCGTGCCGCCCTGATTGTCCCAGTCAACCGTGGTAGATGCTTCGGGAGCGCCGAAAGACCTTTTCATTGCGGCATAGGAGCCTATTCCGAGCGCCGTTATGCACAGCAGCAAAAGCGTGTAAAGACCGAGCCTGCCCAATGTATTTTTGCTTGTTTTCTTGAATTCAAAATCCATAAATTTATCCCTCCGTAATGCTGTTTGCGTAACACTATTATTGGAGAGATAAATTTTATTTATACAGACCCAAAGAAAAAGACACCCTGCATAACACAGGATGTCCTTTTCACAAATTTGAGGGGGTAAAAACACACCGTTCGGAAAACGTTGCGGCTCATTTTCCGGGTGCATTTTCATAATAGCAGGCTTGTTTGCGTGTACAATGAACAAACTGTAAACATAATGTGTTTTTCCTTTGTTATTTCAGCAATAAAAAATTTTTTTGAAATTTTGCAAACAAATGTTTGCTTTTTGTAAAAAGATGTGCTATAATCGTTTCAGCAGAACATATGTGCTGCCGGCTTTTGCTCAAAACAGGGTGTTTTAAACATCTTCAGGAGGATGTACTTATGTTAAACGAAACTCAGCAAAAAATATACAACTTTTTACTTGAGCGCCTTCAGGACGGCGTTCCCCCTTCTATAAGGGAAATCGGTGCTCATGTCGGTCTCAAATCGACCTCGTCCGTTCAGGCTTCGCTTGATGCTCTTGAAAACGAGGGCTTCATTTCCCGTGACCCGCTTCTCAAACGCTCTATCCGCATAGTCGGTCAGGAGGACCTTTCCAACATCAAGCAGGTGCCCATTCTCGGTACCGTTACCGCAGGTGCGCCCATACTTGCCGTTGAACAGATTGAGGGCTATCTCCCCTACGCAGGCTTTGCCTCCAAGGACAAATCCCTCTTTGCCCTTCGTGTACGAGGCGAAAGTATGCTCAATGCAGGCATTCACGACGGCGACCTTGTTGTTGTCGAAAGAACTCCCGTTGCACGCAACGGCGAAATTATAGTTGCACTTGTCGGCGATGAAGCCACGGTCAAGACCTTTTACAAGGAAAACGGCCATTTCAGACTTCAGCCCGAAAACGATGCGTACGAGCCGATTATTGTCGACGAGGTTGCCATTCTCGGCAAGGTAGTTGCACTCCACCGCTATTATTGATTTTTTCAACAAATCCGACAGCAGAAAAAGGTAAATTTTTCTATAGTTTTTTTATTCATAATATATTGATATTTTTCTCTCGCCTTGTTATAATTTAGTTTAATAATTTTAATTAAAAGCTATTTCTTTATTTTCATAGGAATAGCCGAAAACATAATAAGTGGGGAGAGATAACTATGATGACTCGTGAAGAAAAATTCTACAAGGAAGGTCTTACCTTCGACGACGTTCTGCTTATTCCGGCGGAAAGCGATGTTCTGCCCAAGGATATCGACGTTTCCACAAAGCTCACAAAAGATATCACGCTGAATATGCCTATCATGACCGCAGCCATGGACACCGTTACGGAGTCCCGCATGGCTATTGCCATTGCGCGTGAAGGCGGTATCGGCGTTATCCATAAGAACATGTCCATTGAGGCACAGGCAGAAGAGGTTGACAAGGTAAAGCGTTCCGAGAACGGTGTTATCCGCAACCCCTTCTTCCTTTCACCCGAGCACAGCGTAAGCGATGCGCTTGACCTTATGCAGCGTTACCGCATTTCCGGTGTGCCGATTTGCGAGAACGGCAAGCTTGTCGGTATTCTCACAAACCGTGACCTTCGCTTCATGACTGATTTCAGCGGCAAAATCGGCGCTGTTATGACAAGCGAAAACCTCGTTACAAGCCACATCGGCACTACTCTTGACGAGGCTCAGGCTATTCTTATGAAGCACAAGATTGAAAAGCTTCCTCTTGTTGATGAAAGCGGCTTCCTCAAGGGTCTCATCACCATCAAGGATATTGAAAAGGCTGTTCAGTACCCCAACTCCGCAAGAGATGCAAGCGGCAGACTTCTCTGCGCCGCAGCAGTAGGTGCAACAGCAGACGTTCTTGAAAGAGCTTCCGCTCTTGTCGATGCAGGCGTTGACGCACTTGTTCTCGACTCTGCACACGGCCACAGCAAGAACATTCTCAACTCCGTTTCCAAGGTCAAGGCTGCTTTCCCGAACCTTTCCGTTATTGCAGGTAACATTGCAACCGCAGAGGGCACAAAGGCTCTTATCGATGCAGGTGCTGACTGCGTTAAGGTCGGTATCGGCCCCGGCTCCATCTGTACAACTCGTGTTATTGCAGGTATCGGTGTTCCGCAGATTACCGCTATCTTTGACGCTGCGGAAGAGGCTTCAAAGCACGGCATCAACGTAATCGGCGACGGCGGCATCAAGTACTCCGGCGAAATCGTAAAGGCTCTTGCCGCAGGCGCAAGCGTTATCATGGTCGGCTCACTTGTAGCAGGCTGTGAGGAGTCACCCGGCGATACAGAAATCTACCAGGGCAGACAGTTCAAGGTTTACCGTGGCATGGGCTCGCTCGGTGCTATGGCTAACGGCAGTAAGGACAGATACTTCCAGGAGGACAACCGCAAGCTTGTTCCCGAAGGTGTTGAAGGTCGTGTTCCCTACAAGGGACTTCTTTCCGACACTATCTTCCAGCTGCTCGGCGGTCTTCGCTCCGGTATGGGCTACTGCGGCTGCCATACAATTCCCGAGCTTCAGGAAAAGGCACGCTTTGTCCGCATAACAGGCGCAGGTCTTATCGAGAGCCATCCCCACGATGTTTACATCACCAAGGAAGCTCCCAACTACTCCGGCGGCAACTGCTAAAATAAAAGAAAGGTTATGAGCGAATGAACAGAATCCGTCTCATACTTCTTGCAGGTCTTTGCATATTCGTGGCTCTCTTGAGCATAGCCTATATTACCGTAGGTATGGACAGCAAAGAGCCTGAAACCACCACACAGAATACAACAGAAAACTCCGCAGAGTCCGACACATCATCCGATGAGCCGGGCACGGAAAACGACTCAACAACCGAAGTTGTTTCCGAAACCGAAACAACTACCCAAGCTGAAACCACGACAAAGGAGCCTGAGACCATGGGCGGTGAATACGAATACGCCTATGCAGGCTTCAACCCGTCGGTTGCGGTTGTTGACAATGAAAAATGGAATCTTCTGCTTGTTAACCAGAAATATATCCTGCCCACCGATTACACCGTGCAGACGGCTGAAATCAAGGGCGGCGGTCAGTCACTCGACCACCGTGTTGTACCCCACTACAACAAAATGGTGGCCGCAGCAGAAGCTGACGGAATTTCCCTTATTCCCGTTTCGGGCTACAGAAGCCTTTCGAGACAGAAGACTAACTTCACTCGCAAGATTGATTATTATTCTTCCCTCGGCTATTCTAAAGCGGAGGCTACACGCCTTGCCGCAAAGATAGTGCTTATGCCCGGCACAAGCGAGCACAACGCAGGACTTGCAATGGATTTCGGCACAAACGGCAACTACACGCTTGACGAAAACTTTGCAAACACCGATGCCTTCCGTTGGCTGAGCGAAAACGCAGCCGATTACGGCTTTATACTCCGCTATGAAGAGGACACTCAGGATATCACAATGGTAACCTATGAGCCCTGGCACTGGCGCTATGTAGGCGTTGACGTTGCTAAGGAAATCAAGGCACAAGGCGTAACGCTCGAAGAATATCTCGGAATGGATTAAAAGGAATGAAAAAGAAAACATTAAACCCCATCACACCGATGCCCAAAAAGACAATCGCCGTGTGGTGGATATGCAGAGCTGCTCTGCTCATCTGGGGTATTAACGGCCTTTTCAGAGGCTACACCTCGGAATTTTTACAGGGTCTGTTTGCAATTGCCTTCACTCACCTGTGGGATTTGTTTCAGCTTCTTGGCGGCAAATCCTTCATCACAAGATTACCGTGGCAGTTTCAGACACACCTCACGCTGTTTATAACGCTCGGCGTGTGTATAGGTTCAACGCTTAATAACCGCACAAGCTTTTCGTATTCGGACATTGTAACCCACTATTTTGCAGGCTTTATCGCCTCGGGCTGGAGTGCAAGACTGCTGATAATAATGCAGGAAAAGAAGAACATTCCCCTTGCGCCCTCAATTGCCGCTATGGCAGGCTTCGGAATGGGTGTTGCCATTCTTGTCGGCTGGGAATTCTACGAATTCACAATGGACAAGATTTACGGCTTCAACCTTCAGGTTTCAAGTCCGTTTACAAACGAAGGTCTCATCGACACAATGTGGGACTTCATACTCGGCGCAGGCGGTGCGCTGACGGGTATGTTCTGCTTCGCCTTTGCAGACGCAAAGAAGCGCAAACAGGCAACTGACAAATAAATTTCGGGAGGACTGATTTTTCAGTCCTCTTTTTATTTTGCAAACATATTTATAATAAGGGTGATTTATATGTTTGCAGTTATTTGCTTTGAGAATGAGAAAAGAAAAATACGAAAGCGCAAGACAAAAATTGAAGCGATACAGACCCCCGTGCGTGGCGGTGCACCGTTCAGAATTGTTACAATCAGCAAAGGCGGAAAGGACATTGACTGGCACCGTGTTGCCGAGGCGGCAAGCTGCGGCAGCAGAAACCTGCTTATTCCCGACGGCTTCATTTTACCCGACAATCCTTACCTGAGCCTTTTTAAAGCTGATACACTTCCGCTTCTGATTATGCTCAACACAGCAGCAAAAAAGCTGAAAGCCATACCCGGCGCAACAAAACGCAGTCTGCTGATTGAAGATAAAAATGCCGTACTGCCTGACTATATTGACAGGGTTGCAACCTGTGCTTCAAAAATTAAAATTGTAACGGATAAGCCGCAGTCGTATTACACCGCAGGGTTAAGGCTTATGGAGCGTTTCGGTGCTTCACCTATCGTTTGCGGAGAAAAAGGAGAGAACGAAAAATTTGATGCCGCCGTTTCCGATGAGCCCGTAAAAAACGCAAACTTAAATTTCAGCGTTTCATCCATCAAAGCTGAAGGCACGCCCGAAATACCCGAGCAGTATGCACGGCTATGTCCGCAGGGAATTGATTGCTTTGATTTTTTGTGTGCTCTGTTTGAATGCAGCGGTGTGAGAGCAATCGGCGAATATACGCTTGATGACTTGATTTCAAGAGGAAAGAACGATATAATCTAAATGTATAAAAAATAAGGTAAGTGAAAAAATGAAACTTATTGCACCCGATTATTATGACAAATTCTCCTGCATAGCCGACAGGTGCCGACATAGCTGTTGTGTCGGCTGGGAAATTGATATTGACGAAAACACATACGAATACTATAAATCTATAGGTGGTGAGTTGGGTAAAGCCCTCCAAGCCAACATTGCCGTTTGTGACGGCACGGCAAATTTTACCCTTGATGAAAACGAGAGATGCCCGTTTCTTGAGAAGGACGGGCTTTGCAGGCTGATAAAAGAGTTGGGTGAAAGCTCGCTTTGCAATATCTGTGCCGACCACCCACGATTCAGAAGCTTCTATTCCCAAAGAACAGAAATCGGACTCGGACTTTGCTGTGAAGCAGCGACAGACCTTATTTTAAGTCAACAGCACAAGGTTACACTTGTAACACTTGAAGATGACGAAGAAACCTTAACAGAGGACGAAGAATATCTGCTGAAATACAGAAATCAGCTTTTCGCAATAGCGCAGGACAGAGATTTCACCGTTGAAGAAAGGCTTGAAAACCTGCTAGATTTTTGCGGAATTGATTTGCCCGAAAAGAGTTTTTCGGAATGGGCTGAAATCTATCTTTCACTCGAAAGGCTTGACGAAGAATGGACGGACAAGCTGAATTTATTGAAGAAAGCCGAAACTTACGCTATCCCCTCTTCACTTGAAATTCCCTTTGAGCAGCTTCTCGTGTATCTGCTTTACCGCCATATACCAAGCGCACTTGACGACGGCGATATTGCTTCCAAAATCGGCTTTTCTGTGCTGAGTGTGAGAATTATTGCCGCAATACTTTCAAGGGAAGAAAAGCAGGATTTTGAAGCACTGAAGCAGCTTGTCAGGCTGTATTCCTCGGAAATTGAATATTCGCAGGAAAACCTGAATACACTTTGGGATTTATTATATGAACAGAACGATTAATTACACCATACCGCCCGAATATGACGGCGAAAAAATGAATAAATTTCTGCGCAGCGGAATAGGCCTTTCCTACCGTATGGTGCGCTCGCTAAAGCAGATTAAGGGCTCAATGCTGCTTGACGGCGAATATATCCGCACGATAGACCCGTTGAAGGCAGGCGCAACGCTGACACTCACCCTTCCGCAGGACAAGAGCACCGCCGAACCGCAAAAAGCGGATTTCGAGATAATTTACGAGGACGGCGACATTCTTGTCATCAACAAGCCTGCAGGGCTTGCAATGCACCCGACACACAACCACCAGGGTGACACGCTGGCAAACGCAGTTTCTTATTACCTTACACAAAGCGGCAGAGACGCCGTTTTCCGTGCCGCAGGCAGACTTGATAAAGGCACGTCGGGGCTTGTAATCTGCGCACTGCACAAAATGGCAGCAAGCAAGCTGGCAGGCAAATACGAAAAGCAGTACACCGCCATTGTTGAGGGTGAATACACGGGCACAGGCACAATTGATGCGCCGATAATACGACCCGACCCGATGAAAACTATTCGTGCAGTAGGCGAAGGCGGAGAAGAAGCGGTTACGCATTGGAAAGCACTCGGCAGTAAAGACGGACTGAGTGTGCTTGAAATCAACCTTGAAACAGGCAGGACACACCAGATAAGAGTGCATTTTGCGTCCCTTGGTACACCGCTTGCAGGCGATGAAATGTACGGCGGCCACACCGACAAAATCACACGCCACGCCCTGCATTGCGGCAAACTGACCCTCACCCACCCCGTAACGGGCGAAGAAATGGTTTTCACAGCAGAGCTGCCCGAGGATATGGCAAATTTAGCAAAAGAGATATAAAAAGTAAGAGCAAGGTTTACCTTAACAGTAACCTTGCTCTTTATTTGTTCAGTCAGATAAAAGATAACAGATAATATTTATGAGATAATAATTACGCATTGCGAATTATGAATTATTAAAAAATCCCCGGAATAAGATGTGCCAGACCCAGTCCTGCACCGAAGGAAAGTACATTTGCAACAAGTGCATAAATAATTGCTTTCTTTTTACTTACATCAAGCTGCTTTTTCTTTATATACAGGCTGTAGGCAACCGCTTCAACAGCGAAAACGCAGATTTCAAGGAAAACATAATACGCCGTAAACGCCATTGACCCGTGGTTAATATCCACGCTGAAAAGAATGAGGTTAAGAAGAACCTGCGTTATCACGTTTACAACCGTGATAAAACCGAGGATGTTTTTCTTCCCGAAGCCGAAAATTAAGGCAACAGCAATTTCAAGCACAAGCGTTATTGCTATTCTTGCAATGAGGGATATTATTTCCCACTTGTAATCGTAGCTCGGCTCGGCGTGGAGCAGAACATCTTTAACGGAATGCAGTTCTTCGGGTACAGTAGAAGGCTCGGTACTGCCCTGCTGTATACTTTCCTGTATGCTTTCCATATCCTCCTTCAAGGGATATGAACAGACTTCGGTTTCGGGCTCAAAAACGCCGGGTAAATCTTCGGGAGTATCTTCAATCAGTTTGTTAACGGTTGTCGCCGTATCATTTTTCAAGGGCTGTGAACAGACCTCGGTGGTGGGTTCAAAAGCACCCTGTAAATCCTCTGCTGTATCTGACATCAGCTCGTTTGAAGAGGCTTGTGTCACAACCTCAAGAGTGGATTTTTCGCCGATTTTGCTCACGTCTACCTTATAGTAGCTGTCAAAGGCATACTGCTCGTAAACGGGTGTTACGGCAAAGGTATCGGTTTCGGGAAAATAGAGCAGGAGCTTAAACGGGTCGGGCGGATAATAGCCCCACTTGAAGCCCTTTGCTTCGGTACAGTTCCAGAACTGCTGAAGAAAATAATAGCCGTCCTTGTCCTTATAATCAACAAATTTCCGCCAGATTTCGGCATTTGTTTCGTGGTAGGCAAGCATTTCCTCGCCCTCTCTCCACGCCCTGTTCGGTCCGTAGGACTCATCTTCGGAAAGCAACGTACCGTAGCACTCCCTGCCGTTAAGGCCGACAAGGTCAATTACAACGCTCGGCTTCGGGCCCGTATCGGCAAAGGCGGTGAACGAAAAAACAATACTCAATATAAGAACAACGGGAACTATCCTTTTTAAACTTCTTTTCATACGCTTACCTCCTATTCAGTCACGGTAAAATATGCTTCGTAGCTTTGCTTTTCAATGTTTATTGTTATTTTGTACTGCGTACTCGGTTTCAGGTTTTCGTATTCGCCAAGGTCAATTTCAAAGCTGACGGTGATTTCATCCCTCATGCTTGAAGGCAGGGCTTCGTAGGCAATTGCAGGCTTCGGGTGGTTGTTGGGCTTGAGCACCCATTCGCCGCCGTTAGCTTCAAAAAGGTCAACGAACTTACTGTAGCCGAAGCCGACGTTTGCCGTATCGGTAATTGAAAGGGTGATTTTATCGTCCGTCTTGTATTCTGCTCTGTCAAGCTCAATGAATATTTCGGGGCTTACCGTTGTCGGCTTTACCGCCTCAGGCGGACGGGTCGGCGCAGTTTCGTCTGACGGCACAGAATGGGCAGCACTAGTCGGCGAGCTGTTTAATGAAGGCTGCTTTACGGATGTAGCAGGTTCGGTGAACACTTCTGTAAGGTGTGAAAATTCGTCAGCCGCAACCGTTGTGCTTTCCTCGTAATTCGGGGTTCCCTCGCTTCCTGCGGGCATCATCGCAGGCAGTATCATAACCGAATAAAGCACAGCAACAAGCACAAAGGGAATTGAAAAGGTGATTATGTTCTTTCGTGTTTTCTTTTTGTTTCTTAAATATGTTTCTTTTCTGTTATAAATTTCATTTACAAATTCTTCGTGGTTTCTCATAAAAGCTCTTCGCCCTCCTTTCCGAGGATGGTACGAAGCTCTTTCTTCGCCCTGTAGAGAAGGTTGTCAACCTGCTTCTTGCTTTTTTTCATTACCCGTGCCGTTTCCTCATAAGTAAGACCTTCAAAATACACAAGGTGAACGGCTGCCTGCATATCCGTGTTGAGCTTTAATACAGCCTCGTTGACTGTTTTCCGGCGTTGGTCGGCAAGAATTATGTTTTCGAGTGAAATATAATCCTCTGCCGTTACCGCTTCTTCAAGCGGCAGGAGCTTTTTCTGCCTGCGCAGAAAGTCAACCGCACGGCTGCGACCGAGCATAAAAAGGTAGGTTTTAAGGCTTACTTTAAAATTATAGCGTTTCGGGTGCACGAGGATATACATAAACACATCAATTGCTATATCCTCTGCCGCCGAGGTATCGTGCACATAGCGGCTGATGAAAAAAATCAAGGGCTCACGGTATTCTCTTACAACAAGGTCGAAGGCGGCTTCATCACCATCAAGGAAACGGCGGTAGCTACTTGCACCGTTATCCATTTTTCTCCTCTCCCTTCAACCATTATACGAATGAGATACTGTAAAGTCCTTATGCATTAAAGAAGAAATAATAAAGAATAAATAAGAAAGAATAATTGTGGGCGGGACACCCGCACCCGAACAGAAAATGGGTGTGGGCAAAGCCCACCGTTTTTATTATTTATTATCTATTATTTTTTATTTCTTAATTTGTTACCGAAAGTAACACTCAAAGCTCCCCATCCTCAAACCTTGTGGTCTTTATTGTAAGCGTCAGCGCAATTTCGGCGAAGCGGCGGCTGCTGACGGGGAAATCCTCCTCAATCCACTTTTTGAGTATGCCTATAAAGCCGTTGAAGCAAAAATCAAAGCAGTATTCATACTCCGGGTCAACATAGCCCTGAAAGCTCTTGGGGTATCTGGCAAGCACGGTGTGTATTAATTTACCGACAAAAATATCGTCATCGGCGTGAGTTATGAGCACCTTGAAAAGCTCCTTGTTCTCAATAACATAGTCAAACACGCCCTCAATTTTATCGAGGAAAGATATAATTGAATCAATAAGCGGAAGCTCATCGGGCTCGGGAATCTGGGAAAGCACCTCATCCTCTATCTCGTGCCTTAAAGCAATGACGTCCTCATAATGGGCATAGAAGGTTGAACGGTTGACATCTGCCGCTTCGCACACATCCTTTACGCTTACCTTTGATATAGGCTTTTCGGCGCAGATTTCAATAAACGCCTCTTTTATCATTTTCTTTGTCATTTTTACTCTTCTGCTCTCTGCCATAACCAACCGTTCTCCTTTTGTTACCTTATTTTTACCGACAAATCGACAAAAAGTGTTGTTTTTTTATCTTTTTAGAAAAAACTGCTTGTTGATTTTTAAACACGGTGTTGTTAAAATGATACAGTATGCGAAAAAGTTTGTCAAGATATGGGGAGGACAATAAATGGCAGGTACATACACAGAAAAGAGATTTTCAAACTACAGGGAAATTGTAAACTTTGCGGCAGCAACATTTCCCGAAAACAAGGCTTTCACAATAAAGCTCGAGGAAGGCAAATACCGCACAATTTACTATAAAGAGCTTAAGGACCTTTACTACCGCCTTTGCACACATATGATTGAAAAGGGTCTTATGGGCAAGCGCATTGCGGTTGTCGGTCACAACTGCTTCGAGTGGGCTATTTCCTACCTTGCTGCGGCTACCGTAGGTGTTGTTGTGCCGATAGACAAGGAGTTGCAGTCGCAGGACGTCAACGACTTTCTTAACGCTGCCGAATGTGATGCAGTTTTTACCGAGGCAAAGCGCAACAAGGAGCTTAAAGGTATTACCGACAGAGAGCTGTATCACGTCGATTTTGAAGAGCTTGACGGTATAATCAAGGCTTCTTCAATTGACGCCAAGACAATTGATGCAATCACTTACGAAAAGGATCAGATGAGCATTCTCATCTTCACATCGGGTACAACAGGTAACGCAAAGGGTGTTTGTCTTTCACAGTACAACATCTGCTCCAATATTCATTCCACCTGCCGTATGTTCAGGGTAAACGAAGAGGATAGCACGCTTTCAATTCTTCCGCTTCACCACACCTATGAATGTACGCTCGACTTCATCCTCTTCCTTACAAGAGGCGCCAGCATCTGCTACTGCGACGGTCTTACAAAGGTGCAGAAGAATATGGCTGAGTACAGCCCGAGCATACTTGTTGTTGTTCCTGCACTGCTTAAGGTGCTCAGCAAGCGCATAAAGGCAAAGCTTGCAAAGGATGCACCCGGCAAATACAAGACCTATTTTGAAACAATGCCCATTGCCGACGCACTCCAGAAGTGCCCGTGGCTTATCCGCAAGATTATCATTTCAAAGGTAAGACAGACTCTCGGCGGAAATTTGCGTGTTTTCATTGTCGGTGCTGCAGAGCTTGATGTTTCGCTTATCGACGATTTTGCAGCCTTCGGCATCCGCACGCTCCAGGGCTACGGTCTGACAGAGTGTGCACCGCTTGTTGCAGGTAACGGCGATTTCCACTTCAACGCCGCTTCAACAGGTATTGCAATTCCCGACGTTCAGGTTAAGATTGACAACCCCAACGAAGAGGGTGTCGGCGAAATCATCATCAAGGGCGAAAACGTTATGCTCGGCTACTTCAACGACCCCGAGGCTACAGCAGAAGTACTTAAGGACGGCTGGTTCCACACGGGAGACCTCGGCCTTATGGACGAAAACGGCGATATCTTCATCAAGGGCAGAATAAAGAACGTTATCGTTACCGAAAACGGTAAAAACATCTACCCCGAGGAGCTTGAAACAAGACTATCACAGTGCCCCGAAATCGGCGAAGCACTTGTCTGCGCTGCTGAAGAAGGCGGTGTAACGACCGTTAAGGCAAAGATATTCCCGAATATGGAATACCTCAAGGAAAAGTTCGGCGACAAAAAGCTCAGCGAGGAAGAAATCAAGTCAATTGTGCAGAATGCCATCAAGACCGTTAACAGCAAAATCCCAAACTACAAGCACATCAAAATGGTTGAGGTGCTCTCAAACGCACTTGAAAAGACAACAACACAGAAAATCAAGCGTTTCGGCAAAAACGTAAAATAAAAAAGCAAAGAGCACACGGGCATATCAAATTGCCTTGTGTGCTCAATTTTTATATGTTTTCGCTCTCTGTTCTAATAGTATAAAACACTCTTAACCATTCAGGCTGATTGCTTATACTATCTTTTAATTTCTCCAACGTTCGTTTCCCTACTCGTCTGTCAAAAACAGCAAACATTCTGACAATCGGGTTTTCAGAATTCAATGCTTCACTAATCGGCAAAGAACGGTAAAGAACTAAGCCATCTGCAAAATCTTCATCGTCAAAAGCGTTTCTGCTTTCAACAGGCATTTTCTTCACTGTCCAATAGGTTTCCCATATTTTACCGTCTGTCTGCATTTCCTTGCCCATTGTTTCAGCAGAAAAGCGTTTGAGCAAATTGCCGTCGGCAAACACCTCAAAAATACCCCAACAAGTATCCATGTTTCTGTACTTTGTGTGAGCATACCTTATCCTGCCCCGTAAACTTTCGCAGAGCATTTCCTCTTCAAGGTATTTTCTCATTGCGCTCCAAGAACCAAGTGCCTTTGACATAGATTTCTCCTTTGTAAATTACAGTTTGTCGGGGACAAACAAATCCTCGTAATTAATTTTTCTGTCCTTATAATAATAAACCTTATCGTGCTCGCCGATTTCACGGATTACTCTGCAGGGGTTGCCGTAGGCAACAACGTTTGCAGGTATATCCTTTGTTACAACGCTGCCTGCGCCGATAACGGTATTATCGCCGATTGTAACGCCAGGCATAACGAGCACACCTGCGCCCAGCCAGCAGTTTTTGCCTATATGTACGGGCATATTGTATTGATATGCCTTTGCTCGAAGCTCGGGGTTAATCGGGTGACCTGCGGTTGCAACAACTACATTCGGCGCAAACATTGTGTTATCGCCGACAAAAATATCCGTATCGTCAACAAGCGTAAGCCCGAAATTGGCATAGACCGCCTTGCCGAAATGCACGTGCTTTCCTGCCCAGTTTGCGTGCAGAGGCGGCTCAATATAGCAGTCCTCCCCTATCTCGGCAAACATCTCCTTGAGAAGCTCGGCTCTTTTGTCAAGCTCACTCGGACGGGTCATATTGAAATCGTATAATTTATCAAGGCAGGCAAGCTGCTCTGTCATTATTTCATCGCCGCTGGGGTAATAAACATCACCGCTGTGCATTTTTTCTTTGTCTGTCATTTTGTTATCTCCTTAAGTTGTATCCGTTTTTATTATAGAGATTTATAGTACAAAGGTCAAATATTTGTTGTAAAATTATTACTGTTAATGTATAATTATTTTATTAATGAGAAAAAGGACTGATTAATTATGTTCGATTATCCCGTATATGACAGCAACGGCGTTAAGACGCTTTGCGAAATCGGCGGACTTAACAAGGAAATGAATATGACAATTCGAGTAAAGAAATTTGCCGCAGGCGAAAGCTTTACGGTTGAAAGTGACACGCTTGAAACTGCCTGCCTTATTCTTTACGGAAATGCGGATATAAGCTGGCTGGGCAGAACAGAAAATATGCAGCGTGAAACTCCGTTTGCAAAAACACCCTACTGCCTGCACACACCTAAAGGCGTAAAAATCGAAATAACGGCAAATGCCGACAGCGAAATTCTCATTCAGCAGACTGATAACGAAAGAGAGTTTAAGCCCATTTTCTACACACCCGATATGATTCTTTACCAGGAATTCGGCAAAGGTCAGTGGGGCGGCACGGGACACAGAATTGTTTCCACCGTTTTTGATTACGACAACGCTCCCTACTCAAATATGGTGCTCGGCGAGGTATTCAACCAGCCGGGCAAATGGTCGAGCTATCCGCCGCACCACCACCCACAGCCCGAGGTTTACTACTACCAGTTTGACAAGCCGCAGGGCTTCGGCGCCTGCTTTATCGGCGACAACTGTTTCAAGAGCACACAGGGCTCTGTTGCCTGCATTACGGACGGCAACGACCACCAGCAGGTTGTTGCGCCCGGCTACGAAATGTGCTATATCTGGATGATTCGCCACATTGACTCCGACCCGTGGTACAAAACAACACGCTTTTACGCCAAAGAGCACGAATGGCTTACAAAGGAGAATTAAAATGAAAAACCACGACATACATATCCGTGACCCGTTTGTGGTTGTGAAGGACGGCACATATTATATGTACGGCACAAGAGGCAGGAATTTCGGACAGCAGACGGGCGGCGTTGATGTTTACAAGGGCACTGACCTTGTAAACTGGGAAGGCCCTGTTCAGGTTTTTGATTCCGAAAAATTCGGGCTCAACAAGCAAGCCAACTGGGCACCCGAGGTACACGAGTACAAGGGCAAATACTATATGTTTGCCACATTTCTGAAAGAAAACGGACTTCGAGGCACTTATATTCTCGTTTCCGACTCACTTGAAGGCGAATTCAAGCCCCTTACGGGTGAAGCAATTACACCCGTTGAATGGGAATGCCTTGACGGCACGTTTTATGTTGAGGACGGTGTCCCCTACTGCATATTCTGCCACGAGCACACGCAGATTTTCGACGGCACGGTTGAATACATCCGCCTTTCCGACGACCTTACAAAGGCTGTAACCGAGCCGAAAACGCTCTTTACGGGCAGCTCATTCTTAAACAAGCAGGCAACCGAAAAAGACCACAACGTTACCGACGGACCTTTCCTTTTCAAGAAGAAAAACGGCAAACTCATTATGATATGGTCAACCTGCCATAACGGTTACCTGCAGTGCGTAGCTGCCTCCGACAACGGCAGAGTAGACGGCAACTGGACTCACCTGCCCACAATGTTTGACAAGGACGGCGGACACGGTATGATATTTACAGGGCTTGACGGCGAGCTCTATTTAACGCTCCATTGCCCCAACAACCAGCCCGACGAAAGACCCGCATTTTTCAGAATTGAGGAAACTGAAGAATCCTTGAAAATTAAAGAAATAACAATAAATAAATAATAATAGAACAGCTATGCGGAGTACTACCGGCATAGCTGTTCTGTTATATCTACGAAATCCTTGCATGTTATAAGCAAGGATTTTTATTATTAATCTGGAAGATTACAGAGCATATCACTTAACTCAAGGTAATAAGATTGAACGGTTTCTTCATCAGCAAAAAGACCGATAGCAGAACCGTGGTCACCTTCTCTTACGGGCATAACATTCCAAATGCCTTTTTCAAAGGTTTCGTCAAAATCTTTATGAGCTTCATCAAAGGGATAAGTTGCGCTCATCGTATTAATCAATGCATCGTTTGAACGCCAGTTGTCATCATATACAACTTGCGTATATTCGTCCTTGAATTCAGGCATAAATACCATAATCAAAGAAGTGAGATAAATAACAGGGTTGGTGTTGAGTTTCGGAAACTCAGCACCGATAATAGGAAGTTTTTCGGTTGTTGAAAACGAATATGAAAAATAATATATGCTGTCCGTTATTTCAAGCATATCATTAAGCTCTGCCGTACCTTTAGGAGACAGATCATATGCACATGTATCTTCGTTATTGGTTTCAGCACGATATATGGCTGCCAAAAGGTTATCCGCACCGCCTTCGCCCGGAATATCGGTTAATCCGAACTGCTCAAGGTGAAAATCAACAAACCTGCCGTTCAAAAAGCTTCTGCCCATAATTCCTGCATAAAGATAACTGAAAATCCGAACTACATCATAAATCCCGAAATATTTGAGGGGATAATATATATTTGAGCTATTATGAGGAGTACTGACCGTTGTTACGCTCTTTACCCAATCTTTTTTTCCGCCTATAAAAAGACCTGAAATATCGTTTGATTCTGTTGCTGCAATTTCTTCGGGTGAACCGTAGGTTAAAAGATGCACGAGCATTCTGATTGTTGTACCGCCGAAGCTGTGACCGATAAGATGGATTTTCTGGATTTTACCGTTTTCGTCAAGCTCTCCCCAATCGGGAACAAGTGCACTGTAATATGTTCTGCCGAACCTGTCGTGACCGTTTTTCTCTGAGTGTGCAACACCGTAATCAACGGTTGAACCTATAATCTGGGCATAAAGCTCGCACGCTCTGTCCCATGCACTGCTTATAGGACCTACTGATGCAGAATAACATTCGTACCCGTTTTTGTTCAGAAACACCATCAGGTCGCCTGTGGTTGCTCCCCAATAAGGTATCAGAGAGTTAATACCTTCATCACTACCCCAGCCGTTTAAACCGTGAACAAAAATAAACGGTTCGTTATTTTTAGGCTGCCAACTGTCCTGAACAGCAAATGAAGCAGTTGGAAATGCACCGAGCAACAGCGTAAAAATCAGAACACAACTTAATACTTTTCGCAATTTCATTAAATTACTCCTCCTTTTCGTTTCTTACGATGAATGAATTAACTTCAAACATAATTAATTTTACCACTTCTGTAGGAGTGCGTCAATGTAGTGTTACTTTATTTTAATATTTTTTAATTTATCTATCAGAGCCTGTTGATGAGTTTGAGAATGTCTAACTGAAATTTGAAGATGTTAAAACTGATACGCTCAAAAACGGCTATGCGCAATGCGTTACTACATCCGACAATGGCAGGACAGACGGCAACTGGACTCATCTGCCCACAATGTTTGACAAGGACGGCGGACACGGAATGATATTTACAGGGCTTGACGGCGAACTCTATTTAACACTCCATTGCCCCAACAACCAGCCCGACGAAAGACCGGCATTTTTCCGAATTGAAGAAACGGAAGAGTCGGTAAAGATTAAAAAAATAATAAAGAATAAAGAAAAAATAATAAATAAGAAATATTAATTTTTAAAAGTACTAACAAAAAACAGACAGCTTCAACAAATGAGGCTGTCTGTTTTTGTTATGCTTATTTACTTTTTCTCGCCTTTCTTTTCGTAGCCGAAGGTGGAAGCGAAAAGGTCAATTTTGAAGGCCTTGATTACCGAGCTGAAAAGTCTTGAGCCCTGGACAGGCATAAGTCTGTTAAATCTGCCCATTGCGTTGCCGTCGAAGCCGACAACGATATAGGATTTCTTACGGAGTATACCCTTGAGAATTGTGTTAACTGCCTTATGGCAGGGAGTTGAAACCATATTGATAAGGTCCATACCGTTTGTTTCGCCCTGATTTCTGAAAATATCCGTTTTGGTAAAGCCCGGGCAGACAAGGCCTATGTATGCTTCGCCTCTGAGCTCTTCTCTCATAGCCTCGGTCAAACCCTTAACGGCTGCCTTACTTGCGGAATACATTGATGTTCCGCCCAGAGCCATAAGAGCAGCAGAAGATGCAACATTTATTATTGCAGGTGTTTCGCTCTTAAGAAGAAGAGGAAGCATAATTTTTGAAGAATATGCTGCCGAATAGAAGTCGATATTGATTGACTCGTCGATTTCCTCTTTGGTGTAGTTCATAAGTCTGTCAAAACGGGGAAGAACACCGGCATTATTGATAAGCACATCGGGGCTGATATTATTTTCAACAAGCCAATCGTGGAAGCTCTGCCAATTATCATAGCTTGAAACGTCAAAAAGCCTATAAGAAAACAGCTTTGAATAATCGCCAAGCTCTTCAACGAATTTAATCATTTTCTTTTCGCTTCTGGCTACACCGATTACGGTACAGTTATGCTCTTTTATGAGCCTTTCAGCAAGCATTTTGCCGATACCGCTTGATGCACCTGTAAGGATTACGGTTTTGTTATCAATCCACTTTGACATAACACACACCTCAAAATTATCATTAATATAAAAAAAATTATACCACAGATATTTCCTGTTTTCAACCGTTTATGAGAATTATAACCTTGTTGTTATCTTCGGCACACACAAAAACCGCCCTACCCTTTCGGGTAAGGCGGTTTTCTATTCGGTAAGGTTTAATTAGCCTTCCTGTGCTGCACCTACGGGGCAGGAACCTGCACAAGCGCCGCAATCGATGCAGGTATCAGCGTCGATAACGTACTTGCCGTCGCCCTCGGAGATAGCGCCTACGGGGCAATCTGCTGCACATGCACCGCAAGCGATGCAATCGTCAGTAATAACGTATGCCATGGGTAATATCCTCCTCTTTATTTTATTAATTTGATTTTATCACACTTTTGTGAAAATGCAAGTGTTTTAGGGAGAGTTGAGTAATCCAAACTGTGATTTTCGCAGGCGGATTTCCGCTCACCCATTGTTAAAATACTCGCAAATCCAACAGGATTTGCTGCGTTTTGTGCCTCGGTTGACCAAAAATCCGCTCTGAGAAAATTCTTCGACCCAAAAGCTGAGTATTTTCAGATGATTTTTGGATGTTGAGGTCGCAGGAAGGCTGACGCCTTTCAAGACCGAAACGCCGAAAAGCAGCGAAAAGACTCGCTTTTGGGCAAGTTCGGATTGCTCAGCTCTCCCCTACATTATTCAGCAGGAGCATAGAGGTCCTTAAGTCTGAGAAGGTGATCGTATCTGTCGAGAGATGCCTTCTCTGCTGCTGCGAAGAGTTCTTCAGCACGCTCGGGGAAGGAACGTGTAAGTGAAGAGTAACGTGCTTCGCCAAGGATGAAGTCACGGTAGCTGCCTGTTGCGGGCTTGGAGTCGATTGTGAAGGGGTTCTTGCCTTCTGCCTTGAGAGCAGGGTTGTAGCGGAACATATTCCAGTAGCCGCAGTCAACAGCCTTCTTCATTTCAGCCTGGCAGTTAACCATACCGCCCTTGATGGAGTGCATCTCACAGGGAGCGTATGCGATGATGATTGATGGACCCGGATATGCTTCAGCTTCTGTGATAGCCTTGATTGTCTGGTTCATATCAGCGCCCATAGCAATCTGAGCAACGTAAACGTAGCCGTAGCTCATTGCGATTTCGGAAAGGCTCTTCTTTGCGATAGCCTTACCTGCTGCTGCGAACTGTGCAACCTGACCGATCTGGGAAGCCTTGGAAGCCTGACCGCCTGTGTTGGAGTAAACTTCTGTATCGAATACCATGATGTTTACATCCTGGCCGGAAGCGAGAACGTGGTCAACACCGCCGAAGCCGATGTCGTATGCCCAACCGTCGCCGCCGAAGATCCATACGGACTTCTTGGCAAGATAATCCTTGTTGTCAACAATATCCTTGCAAAGCTCGCAATCGCAAGTGGAAGCTGCTGCAACAAGAGCATCTGCTGCTGCGCCGTTCTTTGCACCGTCGTTTACTGTATCGAGATATGCTGCGCAAGCTGCCTTAATCTCGTCGCTTGCCTTATCAGACTCGGTAAGAGCCTTTGCATCGTCAATAAGTCTGGAACGGATAGCGTTCTGACCGAGGAGCATACCGAAGCCATGCTCTGCGTTATCCTCGAAGAGGGAGTTTGCCCAAGCAGGACCCTGACCCTTAGCATTTACTGTGTAGGGTGAGGTTGCTGCGGGGCCGCCCCAGATGGAGGAACAGCCTGTTGCGTTGGAGATATACATTCTGTCGCCGAAGAGCTGTGTGATAAGGCGTGCATAGGATGTTTCAGCACAACCTGCGCAAGAACCGGAGAACTCAAGAAGAGGCTTCTTGAACTGGCTGCCGATTACTGTGTTGTCGCACATATCAGCCTTCTCGGAAACGTTTGCAACCATATAGTCAAATACAACCTGCTGGTTGTCCTGAGACTCTCTGGGAACCATTGTAAGGGAGTTTGTCGGGCAAACGCCGATACAAACGCCGCAACCCATACAATCGAGCGGAGAAACGGAAAGGGTGTACTTGTAAGCGTCCTTGCCCTTACCCTTCTTGTCAACGATAACTGCGTTTGCAGGAGCTCCGGCAGCCTCATCAGCTGTGAGAGCGAAGGGACGGATTGTAGCGTGGGGACATACATAGGAGCAGCGGTTACACTGTGCACACTTGGAAGCATCCCAAGCAGGAACCATAACTGCAACGCCACGCTTCTCGTAAGCGGAAGCACCCTGCTCGAAGGTACCGTCTGCATGGTCTGTGAATGCGGAAACGGGGAGAGAATCACCGTTCATAAGGCCAACGGGCTTCATGATGTTGTCAACCATCTTGACAAGCTTTTCTGCGCCCTTGGAAGCCTCAACTGCTGCATCGTCCTGAGCATCTGCCCAATCTGCGGGAACATCAACCTTGACGTATGCACCGAAGCCTGCGTCGATAGCCTTGTGGTTCATATCGACGATATCCTGGCCCTTCTTGAGGAACTTCATAGCTGCGTCCTTCATATACTTGATAGCCTCATCCTTTGGAAGAACGTTTGCAAGTGCAAAGAAGGAAGCCTGAAGGATTGTGTTTGTTCTCTTGCCAAGACCGATTTCGGCGGCAAGGTCGATAGCGTTAACTGTATAGAGCTGAACATTGTTCTTTGCAATGTAGCGCTTTGCCTCTGCAGGCATCTTTGCGCTGAGCTCATCAGCAGACCACTGGCAGTTTACAAGGAATACACCGCCGGGCTTAACGTCGTTAACCATCTTGTAGCCCTTCTCAACATAAGAGGGGTTGTGGCAAGCAACGAAGTCTGCCTTGTTGATATAATAGGGGCTCTTGATGGGGCTGTCACCGAAACGAAGGTGAGAAATGGTGATACCGCCTGTCTTCTTGGAGTCATACTGGAAGTATGCCTGAACATACTTGTCGGTGTGGTCACCGATAATCTTGATGGAGTCCTTGTTTGCGCCGACTGTACCGTCACCGCCAAGACCCCAGAACTTGCACTCGATTGTGCCTTCTGCTGCTGTGTTGGGAGCTTCCTTCTCTTCGAGTGAGAGGTTAGTTACGTCGTCGTTGATACCGATGGTAAACTGAGCCTTGGGAGCATCCTTTGCAAGCTCGTCATATACTGCGAATACGCTTGAGGGCGGTGTGTCCTTGGAGCCGAGACCGTAGCGGCCGCCGACAACCGTAAGACCGTTTCTGCCCATAGCTGCAAGAGCAGCAACAACATCAAGGAAGAGGGGCTCGCCGAGTGAGCCGGGTTCCTTTGTTCTGTCGAGAACAGCAATCTTCTTTGCTGTTGCGGGGATAGCTTCAACAAACTTTGCAGCGGAGAAGGGACGGTAGAGGCGAACCTTTACAAGACCGACCTTTTCACCCTGTGCTGTAAGGTAGTCGATAACCTCTTCTGCAACGTCGCAGAAGGAGCCCATTGCTACGATAACACGCTCTGCATCGGGTGCACCGTAGTAGTTGAAGAGCTGGTAGTTTGTGCCGAGCTTTTCGTTAACCTTGCCCATATATTCTTCAACAATACCGGGAACTGCATCATAGTAGCTGTTGCAAGCCTCACGGTGCTGGAAGAAGATATCGCCGTTTTCGTGGGAACCACGCATTACGGGGTGCTCGGGGTTGAGTGCACGGTCACGGAAGCCCTTGACAGCGTCCATATCGCACATTTCCTTGAGATCGTCATAATCCCAGATTTCAATCTTCTGAAGCTCGTGAGAAGTACGGAAGCCGTCGAAGAAGTTGAGGAAGGGAACACGGCTCTTGATGGTTGCAAGGTGAGCAACTGCACCGAGGTCCATAACTTCCTGTGTATTTGTTTCAGCGAGCATTGCAAAGCCTGTCTGACGGCAAGCGTAAACGTCGGAATGGTCGCCGAAGATGTTAAGAGCGTGAGAAGCTACGCAGCGAGCGGAAACGTGGAAAACAGAGGGAAGAAGCTCACCTGCGATTTTGTACATATTGGGGATCATAAGAAGAAGACCCTGGGAAGCTGTGTAGGTTGTGGTGAGAGCACCTGCTGCAAGAGAACCGTGAACGGTACCTGCTGCACCTGCTTCAGACTGCATTTCTGCAACCTTTACTGTTGTTCCGAAGATGTTCTTACGACCGTTTGCTGACCACTGGTCAACATAGTCTGCCATGGGGCTTGAGGGAGTAATCGGGTAAATACCGGCAACTTCCGTGAAAGCATAGGAAACGTGAGCCGCAGCTGTGTTTCCGTCCATGGTTTTCATTTTTCTAGCCATGATTTATTTCCTCCTATATTTAATAACAATATAAATGCTAAAATGCACCGTCACTATATTAGCACTTTTAAATCAAGATGTAAAGGGTATATTATATGTAAATCTTGTTTTTAAAGAGAAGTTTTTGTATTTTTTACCGATAATGGCAAACACTAATACTTTTAATGGCAAAACAGCAATAAATTACGCATAAAAAACACACCGCCGTTCGCCCACGCCCGACAAGGCAGTATTTCTTTAAAATGCGAATTTTAAGCACAATAATGCGTCAAATCCCGCAGATATGCGTCAGCATTATCTGTGGGATTTTCCTTTTCTTGTATCTTAAAATTTCATTTTAAAGTGCTTCGCAGTTTCGTAAGGGTATAAAATTTCTTGTATCGAAGCCAAAAACGCAGCAAGGCTGTCGCCTTGCGAGGCTTTTGTCAAAGATACGGGGAATTTTACCCGAGAAACAAATACTTCCTTATCGGGCGTGGGCGTTACAGCGGTGTGTTTAAAAGCATTTAATTATAAATCATTGTATTCGAGTTCTTCCTCGGAAACCTTTGCCTCATCCTCTACGGGTTCGGCAGCCTCGGGGTCCAGGAATGCATCCGTCCGGTAGTTGCCCGTTATAAACTTGGCGTTGCGCTTTTCCTCTTTTTTAAAGGTTATGTGTGACATTGTAAGAATTACAACACCGTTGAGACCGTTGATAAGGTAAACGGGTGAAAGGCTGTCAAGCACACGGGACATAGTCTGGAAAACGCCGTCCGTACTGTAAAGCTGAATTTCCTTCAAACCGATTACAAAGAAGCCTATACAGAACGAAATAAGCGATGCCGCCATACCCAGAAGAACAAGCATACGCATTGTGCCGTAGTGCAGATCCATATACTGAAACTGAACTATGGGCAGGGTTGCAAGACAGGCAATAACAAGAATTGCCGCCATATATGCCGCCCTTGTCGTGCCTGCGGTAACCACCGCCGCAGAGGCGTAGTAAGCCTCAACGAGTGCACTGATAATCAGTATAACTATCATCAGCGAGCTTGACCGCCTTGCCAGAGCAAAGTCACCGCCGATTTCCATATAAATCGAGTTTCGGTGAGCAAACAGCGCCGTTTCTATCGCAAAGAACATAGTCAGCGCCAGGCGGCAGTAAAAACGGGGGTAATTCACACAGTAATTATAATTTATCAGGCCGAGCACCGCATACGCAACCGCAATAACCATTGCGATGAGCATAACCGTGACACACAGCCCTCGGAAACGCTGGTTTTTAAAAACGAAAGTCTCTTCCACTGCATACATCCTTAAAAAATATTCGTACAAATAAATATTAATATTTTTAATGAGTTTTGTCAATACAAAACTTATTTTTCCAGCTTTATCAAGGCAAGCTCTTCGGGGGTGAGATATCTGCATTCGCCTTGTTCAAGGCTTCTGTCAAGTTCAAGTGCACCCATTGCCACACGTTCAAGCTCGTTTACGTGGGAGCCGCAGGCGGCAGCCATACGCTTAATCTGGTGGTACTTACCCTCTTTAAGCCTGATTTCAACGGTCAGTCCGTCATCGCTTAAATTTTTTATTTTGGCAGGCAGACATTCATACCCGTCTGCAAGGACTACGCCCTTTTCAAAACCGAGCTGATTTTCGGCTGAAACGGGGCTGTCCAGCACGGCAATATACGTTTTTTCGATATGGTTTTTAGGCGACAGGATTTCGTGTGCAAATTCGCCGTCATCCGTAATCAGCACAAAGCCTGTGGTATCCTTGTCCAGCCTTCCGGCAGGAAAAAGACCGCTGCGCCGCATATCATCGGGCAGAAGGTCAATTACCGTTTTGTCATTGGGCGAATTGCTTGCGCTGACAACGCCCTTGGGCTTATTTAGCATAATATAGACAAATTCGCTGTAGCCGAATTTCTTGCCGTCAACAATTATTTCATCCGTGTCTGGGTCAGCCTTGAAGCCCGAATCCGACACGGAAAGCCCGTTGACAAGCACACGCTTTGCTTTGACGAGTGCTTTTACTTCGCTTCGGCTGTACGCACCCTGCGAGGCTATTATTTTGTCAAGACGTTGTCTGGACATCCGCTGTGTTACTCTCCTTTTCGGGGTAAATAAAGCTATGAATAAAGCCGTCCTGCTCAAGTGAACAGATATCTCCGCCGATTACGGCACCGTCCAGCACAAAAATATTTGCCTGCACGAGTCCGTCTGCCGCTTCGTAGCCGGGATAGTTTTTCACCTGATAGGTCCAGCGTTTGGCACGTCTGCCTGCATATTTTGCAAGGTCAAGCCCGTGCTGCTTCTGCATTTCGTTATAATCTTCATAAGCCGCATCAAATTCCGCAGGCACAATGACCTCGCTTACTTCAACGGGGTCCTCCTCCACCTCCCAGCCGAACTGGGAAAGAAAGGCTATTCTCTGCGTGGCATCGCCTGCAAGGTAGGATATACCCGAAGCTGACCGTGTAACGGCGGTTGAAACACTTTTACCTGCCGCAACAAGGCCGACAGCCGCACAGGCAACTAAAAGCACGCTGAGCGCAACGGTTTTGATTGACGATGAACGAACGGAAACTATAAACATAAGCCCACCTCTGTACATTTTCACTGTTAATGAAATATATGTGTTTAAGGTGGGCGATATTCTTATTTTGTTTTGTAAGCATCTATAAGGTATTCGTCACCGATTACGGTGCGTATATGGTCATAGATAAAGTCGAGGCTGAAATCCCCCACACCGTGTGAAGCAGCCAAAGAAGCCGTATAATCTGCCAGACGGTAAAGCTTGATGCCCGAATAGCCTGCACGGTAGTGAGTTATTACGATATCGAACAAGGGCTTGTCGATTGTAACCTCACCGGTTGAAAAATCCTTGTGGAAGGTTATGTTTGCCATACCGCCGATAAGTCTTTTGGGCTTATTCTGTGCAGAAACGAAGTTGCCCAGTGAATAAAGCACGGGCACTTCTTTGCCCTCGGGATTTGTGAGGTATTCCACAGGCTGAAGAGTATGGGGATGAGTGCCTAAAATAAGGTCTGCCCCCCAGTTGACAACATCCTGCGCAAACTCTGTCTGCACATAGTACGGGTCGTCGGAATACTCAATACCTGCGTGCATTGAAACAACAACGACGTCCGCCGCCTTGTCCGCATATTCAACCTGAAGCCTTACATCGTCACGTTCTTCAAGGTAAATGGCGAAATCTTCCTTATCTGTCGGGAGGGTTATGCCGTTTGTATGCTCCGTAAAGGAAAGGAAGGCAAAGGAAATGCCGTCAACCTCAACTATTTCAAGGTCGGTATATTCCTCACGGCTGTGGTATGCGCCGCTTGCAAGCAGACCTTCTGTTGAATTGATAAGGTCAAGCGTAGAAATCAGGCCCTTGCTTGCCTTGTCGAGCATGTGGTTGTTTGCAATTGTGAGCACGTCGAAGCCCAGGTCAGCAAGCTGCTTTGCCATAACGGTAGGCGTATTGAAGCAGGGATATGTGGAAACCTCGTGTAAAGACGACATCATCGTTTCCTGATTGATAACGGCTATATCTGCCGCAGTTATCAAGTCCTTGAGATTCGCGTAAACGGGTGAAAAATCGTAGCTGCCGTCCTTAGTCCTTGACTGTGCCTGCTCATAAATCGGCTTATGGATAAGGTTATCACCCACGGCAAGCATGTGCACACTTGCGGTACGCTTTGCCGACGTGACAAACTGCGTGGGCGAAAGCTCAAGCGACTCGTCGGATATCGTGCGCCTTGATGACACGGCAAAGCCGACACCGACACACGCTATTACGACGGCGAGCACCAATGCTGTAAGCTGTTTGATTTTCAATTGCCGCACCTCCAATGAAGTAAGCGGTTAATTACTGCTGGTTGTTGTTGCCGATGGCGTTGCGGATATTCTCCTTTGCCTGGCGGACGTTTGCAAGGCTGTTTGTGAGTGAGCGCTCTGTTGTGCCGATAACGTTTTCAACAAAGTTTGCGGCGGAGGAGCAGATTTCGTTGGACCACTTTGCAGCTCTTGCCTTTACCTCTTCTGCCTGAGCGTTTGCCTTTTCAACTGTTTCGGTTGCGGCGGCGTTTGCGTTGGCAATGATTGTATCAGCCTGAGCCTTTGCCTTCTGGAGCATATCGTCGCAGTACTGCTTTGCACGTGCGGCAATTTCGCTCTCCTCAACCATCTGATGAGCTCTTGCGTCTGCCTCTGCTACGATAACGCCTGCTCTTTCCTCAGCCTCGGCAACCGTTGCCTTTGCCCTGTCTTCGGAAGTGAGTATGTATTCCTTTGCCTTTGCGTTAGCCTTGTTGACGGTATCTCTTGCCTTTTCGTTAGCCTTTGTAACCGTTTCCTCAGCCTGTGCGTTGGCTTCACCGATGATGGTGTTGCGGTCGCTGACAATGTTGCGTGCCTGGCGTACCTCTTCGGGCATATTGGCACGGATTTCGTCAACGCAGTTGCGGATTTCTTCAATATTGACAACTATTTTCGAGCTGAAAGCAACCTTCTGTCCGTTGTCGAGGACCTCTTCAATTTTTTCGAGCAAATCTTCAACGTTCATATCTTTCGATCCTTTCTGAGTCTTTTTTCTATATCATCCCGAATTTCGGGAGGAACAAATTCCGAAATGTCCCCGCCGAATTCGCAGATTTGTTTAACAACACTTGATGAGAGGTACATATTTTCGCCGCTTGCAGTAAAGAAAACGGTTTCAACCTCGGGATTGAGCTTTTTGTTGGCAAGTGCCTGCTGAAATTCCGTATCAAAATCCGACACGGCACGCAAGCCCTTAACTATTGCTATAGCCTTTTTTTCTCTTGCGTAATCCGCAAGCAAGCCGTAGGATGCCTCAACCTCAACGTTAGGTATATCATAAGTCACACGCTTGATAAGCTCAACTCTTTCGTCGGGAGTGAAAGCACCTGTTTTTTTGAAGTAGTTTGACATTACAACGACGATAACCTTGTCAAACATACGGGAAGCACGCCTGATTATTTCAAGGTGGCCGTTTGTAATCGGGTCAAAGCTGCCGGGACAAACCGCAATTTTCATAACCGTTTATCCCCCTTATCTGTAAACGGCGAGCTCTACCCTGCCGTATTTGTAGCGCTTGAAAAGATTAAGACCGCCTGCGCTTTCGGGGATATCTTCACCCACGGGAAGCTCGCACACGATTATTCCGCCTTCGGCAAGCCTGTCAAGCGAATCGAGTGCCTTCTGCAAAAGGCCTGTGCCGTAGGGAGGGTCGATAATAACAATATCGAAAACCTCGTTTGTTGTGCGAAGGAAATTGAGCGAATCGCTTTTTCTTACAACTGCCTTATCCGAAAGTTGTGTGTGTGCAAGATTCTGCTCAATAACGCTGACAGCCTTGGCATCCGAATCAACAAAGGTACATTTTTCGGCGCCTCTGCTGAGTGCCTCGATACCGAGCTGACCCGAGCCTGCAAAAAGGTCAAGCACACGCCTGCCCTCAATATCAAACTGAATTATGCTGAACATTGCTTCCTTTACCCTGTCCGTCGTCGGGCGGACAACATCGCCGCCTTCAAGCGTGATAAGGTTTCTGCCCCTTGCGGAGCCTGTAATAACTCTCATAATATTCCTACCCAAAGTAATATACAAATACATTATCTTTTATTATAACATATTTGTCAAGTTTTAATTAGAATTAAGTATTTTCCTGATGAAAATAGTCATAAACCGTCTGTGCACTTTTTCTGTCAACGCCCTTGACTGCGGCAAGCTGTTCAATGCTTGCTTCCTTAATCGCAGAAACGGATTTAAAATGCTTCAGCAGTGCCGAGGCACGCTTTGCGCCTATACCGTCAATCTGCGTGAGGGTAGTTGAAATGCCTGCACTTCTGCGCTTGCGGTGGTATTCAATTGCAAAACGGTGTACCTCCTCCTGCATACTTGAAACGAGCGTAAAAGCGCTTCGCTTTGAATTAATCGAAATCTCTCCGCCGTCACCCGTAATTGCTCTTGTGCGGTGGCTCGAATCCTTCACCATACCGAAAACGGGCACTTCTATTCCCATACGGAGAAGCACGGCTTTTACTGCATTGACCTGCATCTGTGCACCGTCAAGCAATATAAGGTCGGGCAGCTTTGCAAAGCCCTCGTCACGCTTTTCTCCCTCGGGCTTTGCGTTTTCTTCTAGATAGTGCGTAAATCTGCGCTCAAGCACCTCTGCCATTGAAGCACAGTCATCCTGACCGTCGAAGCCTTTAATCTTAAAGCGCTTGTATGCCGCTTTAAAAGGATGTGCATTTTTAAATACTATCATACCTGCAACATTTTCCGTACCTGCGGTATGGGAGATATCGTAGGACTCTATATATTCGGGCGGTGACGGCAGGTTGAGAAGCCTTGCAAGCTCATCGAGCGCCTGAGTATCCGAGCCCTTTCTGCCGAGACTTAGCGATAGCTTTTCAGCCGCATTTGAACGGCACATTTCAAGCAGCTTCATCTGACCGCCCTTTTGCGGTACGACAAGGCTGACCTTTTTTCCTAAGCGTTCGGAAAGCCAAAGGGAAAGCAATTCGCTGTCAGCAGGCAGAGAATCAATAAGTATTCTCGGGGGTATTCTGTCACGCATCGAGTAGTAGCGCATTATGAATTCATACCGTGCCTGTGCAGGGTCGTCGGGTGCTTCGGTTATAAAATGCTCCGTATCAACAAGTCTGCCGCCGAAAAAGCGCAAAACCGCAAGGCAAGCCTTGTCCGCAGTTTGCGAAAGGGCAAAAATATCCTGCTCGGCAACATCTGCGCTGACAACCTTCTGCTTTTCGCCGAAGCGTGTAATTGCGTTTATTCTGTCACGAAGAGCAGCCGCTTTTTCAAATTCAAGGTTTTCTGCAGCAGTCTCCATTTCCTCCTGCATTGTTTTTATAATAGCGGAAGAGCCGCCCTTGAGGAATTCAACAGCCTGCTCAACGCTTTTCAGGTAGTCCTTGTGTGAAATCTTACCTGCGCAGGGTGCAGAGCACTGCGAAATATGAAAATTCAGGCAGGGTCTTTGCTTAACGGATACGGGAAAGGTTTTGCCGCACTGAGGCAGACGGAAAATTTTCTGCGCCTGCTCAACGGTACTGCGCACGGCAAAGGAGCTTGTGTACGGGCCGATATATTCGGAGCCGTCGTCAACAAGCTGCATTGCCGCCTCAATTTTAGGCCAGGACGAATTTGTGATTTTTACATAGTGGTAGCCCTTGTCATCCTTAAGAAGAATATTATATTTTGGGCTGTGCTGTTTGATAAGACTGCATTCAAGCACCAGCGCTTCAAACTCGCTGTCGGTAACTATATAATCAAAATCCTCAACGTGCTCAACCATACGGATAACCTTTGCCGTATGATTGTAATTCGAGCCGAAGTAGCTGCTGACACGGTTTTTGAGTGCTTTTGCCTTGCCGACATAGATTATTCCGCCCGACTTATCCTTCATAAGATACACACCCGGGCGAAGCGGAAGGCTCATTGACTTTTTGCGCAGTCTTTTTATTCTGTCCTTGTCGTTTTCCATTACTTTGTGAAGAAGGTTAAAAATCCTTTATATGCCATATAGAGGTCGAGCTTGGAAATCACTTCATAAGGAGCGTGCATTGAAAGCACGGGTACGCCGACATCAACAACATCAATATTGTGATATGCAACATACTTTGCAACGGTGCCTCCGCCGCCCTCGTCAACCTTGCCGAGCTCGCCTACCTGCCAGACAACGCCGTTTTCATTGAACAGTCGGCGTACTCTGCCCATAAATTCAGCGCTTGCATCGGATGTGCCGCCCTTGCCTCTTGAGCCTGTGTACTTTGTAACAACGATGCCTCTGTTGGCAAATGAGGTGTTCATTCTCTCATAAACACCGGGGAATGTCGGGTCGAACGCAGCGTTTACATCTGCGGAAAGACATTCACTGTTGCTCAGTGCAATGCTGCCCACACCGCCCTGTATACGTGCAAGGTAGTTAATGAAATAAGCAAGGTAAGAGGAATTGAGACCCGTGTTGCCGTCGGAGCCTGTTTCTTCCTTATCTGCAAGCACGGTGACTGCCGTGTATTCGGGCTCACCTGCTTCAAGAATTGCCATAACAGACGGATATGCACAAACTCTGTCATCGTGACCGTAAGCACCGATAAGGCTGCGGTCAAAGCCTACATCGTCCGCACCGAAGGCAGGAACAACCTCAAGCTCTGCGCTGAGGAAATCGGCTTCAACTATGCCGTACTTTTCGTTGAGAATATTCATAATATTGAGCTTTACGCTCTCACTTCCCTCGTCATCCTTGAAGGGACGGCTGCCGATAAGAACATTTAGCTCTTCACCCTTTATGCCTTCGGCAAGGCTGCGCTTCATCTGCTCTGCGGCAAGGTGAGGCAGAAGGTCTGTAACAACAAACTTGGGGTCGCCTGCATCTTTGCCGATATTTACTTCTACCGTTGTGCCGTCAGCCTTTACGATAACGCCGTGAAGGGCAAGCGGAATTGCAGTCCACTGATATTTTTTGATACCGCCGTAGTAATGTGTTTTAAACAGAGCAAGCTCTGCCTCTTCATAAAGCGGATTGGGCTTGAGGTCAAGCCTGGGAGAATCGATATGAGCGGCGGCAATGCGTACGCCCTCTTCAACGGGACGCTTGCCGATAACGGCAAGGATAACCGCCTTGCCCCTGTTATTATAGATAACCTTATCTCCTGCCTTGTAGCTTGCTTTGGGGTCAAAGGTGACAAAACCGTTTTCGTGCGCAAGGTCTTTAACAAAATTTACAACCTCACGCTCAATCTTGCACTTTGACATAAATTTCTTATAGCCCTCTGCAAAGCTGTCGGCGGTTTTCAGCTCATCATCACTGATTTTTTTGCAGGCGTGGTCTGCGCTGTAAAACAGCTTTTCTCTGAGTTCTTCGTTCTTGCTCATAATTTTTTCTCCTTGTATTTCTCAATTATTTTTTCTATTTCGGCATCGGTGTCGTAGGGTGCGTAATTGTACAGAACGACATCCGCATTCTTTGCATATTCTTCGTCCGAAAGCTGTGCACCCATTCGGTCAAGCGCCTTTTCACGGGTGATTGAGTCACGGAACATTATTCTGTCCAGCCTTATTTCGGCAGGAGCACTCACAACTGCTGTAAAGGCACACAGCTTGTCGATTTTGCTTTCAAAAATTGCTGCCGCATCCAGCAGCACAGCCGTTTTGCCCTCTTGTGTAAAGTTATTCACCTTTGCAAGCGCCTTGGATATGATTATGGGGTGCATAATGCTGTTGAGGCGTTTTGTAGCTTCTTTTGAGGAGAATGCACGGGCTGCAAGAGCCGCTCTGTCGAGACTGCCGTCGTCGAGAATTATATCCTCGCCGAAAGCTAAAGCTAACTGGGCAAGCACGGGCGAATTTGCAGAGGTAATTTCTCTTGCTATTCTGTCGCAGTCGATGTGGGCTATACCGTATTTTTCGCAAAGGTGTTTTGCAACGGTGGATTTGCCCGAGCCCGTTGCACCCGTAAGGCCGATTATCATTGCGCCGTCAACATCAATTACGGTAAATGCCGCCGCACGCAGCAGTCGGTTTATAACCGCAAGGCCCACACCGTCGGTATCGGGACAGCGTGCATAGGCAGTTTCAACGCCCATATCGTCAAGGCTTCTCAATGCTTCAAAAAGCAGATGCGCCTGTGCAGAGCTGTCGTGCTCCCTGCCGATTTCGATGAAAGGTATGTTGAGCATTGCACCCTCGCCGTCGAAGCAGAGTGCGGCGCAATTTTTCTTTCCGCATACAAAGCGGCGGTAGTTTTCAAAGCTGCCCTTTACTATTATTACCCTTGCCTTGGGTGAATAATGCTTGTATTTCATACCCGGGGAAGCGGCTTTTGCGTTTTCCTGAAGCTCGGAAAGCACTGCTGAATCCACCTCAACCTCGCCGAGCACGCTTTCAAGCTGTTCAAGCGATATTCCGCCGGGTCGCAGAAGCCTCGGCTTTGCGCCGACAAGCGAAACAACGGTTGACTCAACGCCGACATCACAGCTTCCGCCGTCAAGAATGGCGTCTGCCCTGCCCCACATATCGTCTATAACGTGCTGTGCCGTGGTGGGACTCGGAGACCCCGAAAGGTTTGCGGAAGGAGCCGCAAGCGGTACGCCTGCCGCCTTTATTATATCCCTCGCCGCAGGGTGAGAAGGCATACGCACGGCAACGGTATCAAGCCCGCAGCTGACCTCATCGGGTATTTTTTCACCCTTGGGCATAATAATTGACAACGGGCCCGGCCAGAATTTTTCCGCAAGGGCAAGTGCACCCTCGGGAATTTCGCTGACAATACCGTCAAGCTGTGAAATATCACAGATATGGACAATAAGCGGATTGTCCTGCGGTCTGCCCTTTGCGTCGAAAATCTTTGCAACAGCCTGACCGTCAAAGGCGTTGGCGGCAAGGCCGTAAACGGTTTCCGTGGGTATTCCCGCTATTCCTCCGTTACGGAGAATTTCGCCGACCTCACGCACACCGTCTTCGTTATATTCAAACAGTTTTGTTTCAATCATAATCAAGTACCCGATTTAAGTTTTTCCGCAGTATCGGCTGAAATAAGTGCATCGACAAGCTCATCAAGACTGCCGTTAAGTATTGCTTCCAGTTTATATAAAGTTAAACCTATGCGGTGGTCTGTCATTCTGCCCTGCGGATAGTTATAGGTTCGTATTCTTTCGCTTCTGTCGCCGGTACCTACCTGAAGCTTTCTTTCGCCGGCAATTTCGCTTGCCTGCTTTTCACGCTCGGCTTCAAGTATTCTCGAACGCAGAATTTTCATAGCCTTATCACGGTTTTTGTGCTGGCTACGCTCGTCCTGACACTCGACAACCGTACCCGTGGGAATATGGGTAATACGTATTGCGGACTCGGTTTTGTTGATGTGCTGACCGCCTGCACCGCTTGAACGGAAGGTATCCACCTGCAAATCGGCAGGGTTGATTTCAACGTCAACCTCCTCCGCCTCGGGAAGCACCGCAACCGTAACGGTAGAGGTGTGTATTCTGCCCTGGCTTTCGGTTTCGGGCACACGCTGCACCCTATGAACACCGCTTTCAAACTTAAAGCGCGAGAAAGCGCCCTCGCCGCTTATCATAAAGCTGATTTCCTTGAAGCCGCCTACCTCTGTTTCGTTTGCGCTGAGTATTTCGGATTTCCAGTTCTTTGTGGCGGCATACATCGAATACATTCTGTAAAGCGAGTTTGCAAAAAGCGAAGCCTCGTCTCCGCCTGCACCGCCGCGAATCTCCACGATAACGTTCCTGTCATCGTTCGGGTCACGGGGAAGAAGCAGAATTTTAAGCTCCTGCTCCGTTGTATCAACAGCCGCCTTGGCTTGTTCAAGCTCTTCCTGCGCCATTTCCCTGAGTTCGGCATCAAGCGAGGAATCCTCAAGCATTTCCTTTGCGCCCGCCAAATCCGAAAGAGCCTTTTTGTGCTCACGGAATTTTTCAACAACAGGTGTAAGGTGCTTGATTTCCTGCATATACTTTTTGTAAAGCTGAATATCAGAAACAACGTCGGGCTCGCAAAGCAAAGCGTTTATTTCTTCGTAGCGTTTTTCAACCTGAGCTAACTTATCAGTCATTTTCTTTTCTCTCTATCCTTTTAATACTTTTTTCCGCTTTGGAGCGCACAACCATAATTTCTCTTCCGCAGCCCGTACAGCGCAAACGGAAATCCATCCCCGTGCGAAGAACTTCAAAAGTGTTTGAGCCGCAGGGATGAGGCTTTTTCATATAAAGAATGTCACCTGTTCTTACGTCCATAGTTACACCACCCCAATTTATTCCATTGTTATTATAGCATACATTCATAAAAATATCAATCTTCAATAAAGCAGGGAATTTTCAGCAACGCCCGGCATATATATATAATCAGTAAAACCGAATATAAGGGAGGGAGCGGCAAGCAATGCCGCAAGCAAATGAAGAGATACTCACCCGAAGGCAAACTTATTTCCACGCCCGAAAACAAAAAGAATATGGCTGACAAAAGTTCACTTATGTATGCCTGCCGTAACCGCACGGTGCTTGAGGCAAGGGTACTGCTTTGCGACAACGAGCACAACCTGCACCTTGATTTGGGGCCGATGAGAGGTATTATTCCCCGTTGCGAGGGTGCAATAGGAATAGAGGACGGCAGCGTGCGTGACATTGCGCTTATTTCACGGGTAAACAAGCCCGTTTGCTTCATCATAACAGGCTTTGAAACCGACAGCTACGGCGAAACAATGGCAATACTCAGCAGAAGGCGTGTTCAGCAGGACTGTTACAACGAATACATTTGCAAGCTCAACAAAGGCGACGTCATTGACGCAAAAATAACGCACACAGAGGGCTTCGGCGCTTTTGCGGATATCGGCGCAGGACTTGTTGCGCTTATGCCGATTGACGCAATTTCCGTTTCACGGATTCCCCACCCGAATGTGCGTTTCAGCGTAGGTGACGATATAAAGGCGGTTATCAAGGACATTGCACCCGACGGAAAAATAACATTAAGCCACAAGGAGCTTCTCGGCACGTGGGAGCAGAATGCACAGAATTTCAAGGCAGGCGAAACCGTACCCGGCATTGTGCGCTCGGTTGAAAAGTACGGCATTTTCGTTGAACTGACACCAAATCTTGCAGGGCTTGCCGAGCCTGCACCCGATGTAAAAGCAGGACAGAATGCCACCGTTTACATCAAAAGCCTGATACCCGAAAGAATGAAAATCAAGCTGATAGTGGTCGATGCGTTTGACGCAAAATATCCGCCTGCCGCACCGCAGTATTACACCGATGCAAAGCACATCAGCCGCTGGGTGTATTCGCCGGAAAGCTGTACGAGGGTGATTGAAAGCGTGTTTTGATAAGTGCAAAACGCAAAATGCAAAGTGCAAAATTGTGGGAGGGCTTCGCCCTCACCCATTATATATAACCGGAGCGGAGCGACCCTTAACTTTGCATTTTAAACTTTGCATTTTGCATTTTTAAAAACCGCCGTAACGGAAAATTCCGTTACGGCGGTTTTTACATATCCACTTCTAAAACAGTGTTTATTATATTCGATGCCACCATCATTGCGGCAAGGGAAGTGATTACTACTATCTGTTCATCGGTAAAATATTCCTTAAGCTCGTCCATCTGCTCGTCATAGACCTCGTGGGGATTGTCGGCAATGTTTCTGCCGTAGGAAATCAGGGCGTGCTGTTCGGGAGTTAAAACAAGGGTATCGAAATCCACACCGTTTTCGTCGAGAAAGTTTCTGAATATCTTCGAGCACACGGCACAGTCGTTTTCCGTTGAAATTGAGTAGCAGAAAAGGTTGGCGGTAAGCTCGCCGAGGAAGGTTTTAGCTTCTGCCAGCACGTCGTGAAAGCCCATAAGCGCCCTGAAAGCAACGGGGTTGTTGAGCAGGGTGAGCTTCATATTGTTCATAGGCGCTTTCTTTATATATACATCATGCACGGCTTTGATTTCTTCGCTTGCGCTGTTATAGTCAACGGGATTTATTCTTGCCATTTTTCAACACCTCTCCCCTATTTTAAATGCTTTGTTTTGCCGTTGCAATAGTTTTGGTTGATTTTATCCGGGATATTTGATATAATTCACTGTATATGAATATTTCTTTTGCAAAACGAAAGGAAAAGCAACATGAAAAAACTTCTTGTAACAGGCGGTGCCGGCTTTATCGGCGGTAACTTCGTCTATTATATGCTCGAAAACTATCCCGAAACAAAGCTCGTCTGCCTTGATGCACTCACCTATGCAGGCAACCTTGAAACACTTAAAGGGGCTTTCGGCAACCCGAATTTCAAGTTTGTCAAGGGCGACATTACGGACAGAAAGTTCATTTATGAGCTTTTTGAAAAAGAGAATTTTGACACGGTGGTGAATTTCGCCGCCGAATCGCACGTTGACCGCTCGATTGAAGAGCCTGAGGTTTTCCTCAAAACGAATATTCTCGGCACACAGGTGCTGCTTGATGCGTGCAACAAGTATTCCGTACCCCGTTTCCATCAGGTTTCGACCGATGAGGTTTACGGCGACCTGCCGCTGGACAGACCCGACCTTATGTTTACCGAGGACACGCCGATTCACACCTCCTCACCCTATTCGGCAAGCAAGGCTTCGGCAGATTTGCTCGTGCTTGCTTACCACCGCACCTTCGGCACACCCGTTACGGTTTCACGCTGTTCCAACAACTACGGCCCGTATCAGTTCCCCGAAAAGCTCATTCCGCTTATGATTGCAAACGCCACACACGGCAAGGCTCTTCCCGTTTACGGAGAGGGTCTGAATGTGCGTGACTGGCTTTATGTTGAGGACCACTGCCGTGCAATTGCAATGATACTCGATAACGGCAGAATAGGCGAGGTTTACAACATCGGCGGACACAACGAAAGGGCAAACATTCAGGTTGTAAAGACCATAATCAAGGCGCTCGGCAAGAGTGAAGACCTTATCACCTACGTCAAGGACAGACCCGGCCACGACCGCCGCTACGCCATTGACCCGAAGAAAATTTCCAACGAGCTCGGCTGGCAGCCGCTGACCCTTTTTGACGAGGGTATAGAAAAAACCATACGCTGGTATGTTGAAAACAGCGGCTGGTGGGAGAACATTCTCAACGGCAGCTACCGCAGCTACACAGAAGAAATGTTTACTTGATTTTTACATTGTATAATAATTATATTCAAAGTATACAAAAAATTCAAAATTATTTGGTAGAAATTACAAGGTGTAAATCTTGTTAATATATGATATAATTAACACGCAAATTTCCTGAATTCAAAAATATTTTAGGAGGAATAAACCAATGCAGACAAACAAAACGCTGATGCGTCTTATCGCTGCCGTAATGACAGTTGTTATGATGCTCACAGCAATTCCGTTCACCACTTTTGCTGCAGACGATTCTACAGACTATGTAGTCTTCGGCACAGCAGACGGCAAAGACGTAACATGGCGTGTACTCGAAAAGAAGGCTGACGGCAGCCTTGTCCTTATCACAAAGGACATAGTCGGTGCCAAGGTCAAGTACAACTCCACAGCCGTTTTCCCCGATTACGCAAACTGCTCAATCAAAGAAGTTGTTGAGTCCGCAATCACACTCACAGATGCTCAGGCCGCTTCTCTTGCAGACACCACAATGGTTTATGCAGCAAGCGACAACGGCACAAAGGTCGAAAAGACACTTACCGTAAAGTTTGCACTTCCCACAATGGCAGACTTTGCAAACTACGCTCTTGCAAAGGCAAGCTCCGTTTACTACCTTGCAGACGCAGTTGCAAGCTCCGCAACCAACAAGATGGTTCAGGTTGTCAATGCACAGGGCAAAACCGGTACAATGAACACCACAATGGCACAGAACATCCGTGTCATGGTAACAATCAAGGCTGACGCTTACTCAGAGCTTCCTGCAGTTGACGGTGTTACATACACAGCAGCAGACGGCACAACAGCAATCAAGTACGCTGTTGCAGGCGCAAGCATCAAGCTCAAGCTTGATGAGGCTTACAGCCAGTCCGCACCCGTTGTCAAGTTCGGCGGCGTTGAGGCAACAGCCACAGACGGCGTTTACACAGTAGGCACAGGTGCTATGACAGTTGAAGGTGTTGAGGTTAACCCCGCAGACTACACAGCATACGATGCAGCAGTTGCAAAGACAGAAGGTCTTGTAGCTGAGCACTACACAGAAGAAACATGGGCAGCTCTTGAGGCAGCTCTTGCAGCAGACGTTGCAGACCTCACAGCAGCAGATCAGGCTAAGATTGACGCAGCAGCAAAGGCTATTGAAGATGCTTTCGCCGCACTCGAGGCACTTCCTGCAGACCTTGAAGCATACAAGGCAGCAGTTAAAGCCGCAAGAGAGCTTCAGGCAAGCACACTCCACAACCTCAGCGCTTCTCCCGAAGGCGAGAACAGAGCTTTCAACACTCTTATCAACCTTCAGCTCAGAGACGAAAGCAAAATCCTTGCTTACACAATCGACAAGCAGGCAGAGGTTGACGCTGCAACAAAGGCTCTCAACGACCTTTGCGCACAGGTTCCCTACAAGGGTGCTTCACTTGAAAAGTGGACAAACGCTGTTAAGGGCGCACGTGCACTTGACCCCAAGATGTATGACCCCGCTTACGTTGCAGAAGTTAACGCAGCAGTTGACGCTATCGTAGCAGAAAAGGATTTCGAGGCTATCAAGGATACTCTTGACATCAGAGATCAGGAAGCTATCGATGCAGCAGCAGCAAGAATCAGCGCACTCTTTGCTGACAAGGATTCACACTTCATCCAGACAGATTTCTCTGCACTTGAGGCAGCTCTTGAGCGTGCAGCAGGCTACGCAGAAGAAAACTTCTACAAGGACGAAGACGTTAAGCGTGAAGAAGAAGTAGGCGGTACAGCCGCTTGGACAAACTTCGCTGACAAGCTCGCAGCAGCTCAGAACTATATGGACAACAAGGACAAGTACACAACTGCTTTCTCCTCTCAGTCCTATATCGATACAGCTACAGCACAGCTTGTTGAGGCTATGGATAAGCTCGACGGTTTCGTACGCCTTGGCAATTGGGACAGATTTGTAAAGGACGTTGAGTGGTTCTTCTACGATGTCAAGTACCAGATCGACGGTATCATCGCTCTCCTCCAGACAGTATTCGGTCTTCTCGGTATGCTCTTCCGTGGTGAGATTGACCTCTACGGTCTTCTTGAGATGCTCGACGTCGGTGAGGACGTTCTCAACTTCCTCATCAAGATCGGTATCAAGCCCAAGGATTACATTGATCCCGGCGCAGACCCCGAAAACCCCGACGCTCCCGAAGCAACAGCATAATTAAAACTTAAACAACTAAGGCGTATGAGTTTCTAAGCTCATACGCCTTATATATTTTATAATGCTTACTTTACTGTTACGCTTAACGTATTCATCAGCGACTTGTTTCTCGTTGCCGAAATATTGTTAAGGAAGATTACGTCGTCAATTCCGTTTTCCTTTGCAAATTCGTTTATATCGCCTTTCCAGTAGCGGTAATCAATAACATGAACTTCGGAATAATTGAGTGTAAGGAAAGGTACCATTGCATTGCCGAAGGACTCCTTGATTACAAGGCAGGATGAACCGTCCGTTATATCGGCATTGACTATTCTTACATAGGGCTGGTCGCCGCCGATAAAGGTGTTGTATTTCGAGCCTCTGCTCCAATCCGTAACATCTGCAATAACCGGCCACTTTGTCTTATTACCTTTTGGGTCGGTGTATTCGAGCTTGATATTGCCTATGGGTTTGTAAGCGTAAACCGTGTCGGGGTCTTTTTCGAGTGCGGGGTCTTTGCCCGAATCGTTGTAAAAAGCACCGACAAAATTGTCAAACTGCTTTTCTTCAAAAGCGGTAAGCGGTGCAGGCTCAAGCCCTGCCGCCGCAGCGTATTCACAGTAGGCGTAATATGCGCCGAGAGCCGTCCAATGGTGGTCTGTGCGGAAATAGATATATTCGTTTCTGCGTGCCCTTAATGGCTCATACAGCTTGATTTTCGCCACATTCGGCGACATTACCGAATAGATATAATTTATTGCATCATCCTGGCTGGTGGTGCTGACATTCTTGCGTATATCATCGTCAAGCATTATGTCGATACTTGTCGGAATAACCATACAGAACACACGGGATTTATCCTTGAGAGTGTTTGCCGCCCTGCTGACTGTTGCGGCATAGCCGTCCGCCGTTGAACGGATGAAGCTGTAATACTCGTAAGCAGCGTTGTCAACAATAATCACACTGCTCAGCTTCTGTATGAGAGGGTCATCAGCCTTATCGGGGGCTTCGGTTGTCGGCGGATCGGTAACAGCCTCACCGCCTGTCGGCTCTTCGGGAATTACGGGAATATCGTCGCCTATCTCATCGGCAAAGCCGCTTATGCTGTCCCCTATTCCGTAAAAGGATTTTATCTTGCTGTTGGCGTTGATGAACATTTCTCTGAAAGGAAACGTATCGGAATACCACGTACTGATACCGTTAAAATAACTGCCGTCAAGCAGAGTCTGCACGCTGAATTCGGGGAACTTTGTCAGCTCCCTTTTTTCCGCTTCGGAATAAGTCGGTCTTAACGGCAGGTAAAGCGCCACCGTTGCCCCGACAAAGAGCAGAACAAAAAAGCAAGCAATAACCGCCCTTACCTTATTCTTTTGTTTCTTATTCATCTTTTTCCTTTACACCCCCTAAAACTGAAAGTACAGAAACGGATTGTAGCTGTTGCCTACAAGTGCCGCAGTTGAAAGCAGAAGCATTGCGCAGGGGTAAACAGCCAAAGCTGTTACCGCCACAGCATTGCCGAATTTACCGTCCTTCTGTTCAAGGCGTACAAGTGCCGCTTTTATAAGCTTTGCAAGCGGCAGACAGGCAAGGCAGGCAACGATAAGCAGGAAAATACTGCTCTTGAACATTATGTCTGCCTCGTAATTCGTAAAGGCATTTGAGTTGCCGCAGAAAAGACCCTTAAGTACCGTCAGCACAAGCGGCAGTCGCTCAAACTTGAACAGCACCCAGCCGAAGAAGACGACAACAAGGGTGTAAGCGTGTGAAAACAGCGAGGGTATTTTCTTAAGCACCTTACCAAGGAACAGCTTTTCTGCCGTGAGGAATACGAAGTAGTAAAGACCCCATAGAACATAGTTCCAGCTTGCACCGTGCCAGAAGCCCGTAAGCATCCATGTAACAAAGAGGTTGAATACTGTTCTTGCCATACCCTTGCGGTTGCCGCCAAGGGGAATATACACATAGTCCCTGAAAAATGAGCCGAGGGAAATGTGCCACCTGCGCCAGAATTCGGTAATCGAGGTTGAGCAGTACGGATAGTCGAAATTCTCCTTGTACCTGAAGCCCGTCATCATACCCATACCGATAGCCATATCGGAATAGGCGGAAAAATCGAGATAAATCTGGAGCATAAAGAAAAGCATTCCCAGCCACAGCGCTGTTGCAGGACGGGAAGAAAGTATGCGTATATTCTCACTCAGCAGCGATAAATCAGCCGCAGTTGAGTCGCTTAATAGCATGGTGTCCGCAAGTGCACCGCAGGCGTTTGCAAGCAGAGCCTTTTTGCCCAGACCCGCAGTAAAGCGGACTATACCTGCGCTTATATCCTCACCTTTTATTTTTCTGTGCCTAATCATCTCGGCAATATCCTTATAACGGACAATCGGGCCTGCCACACACTGGTGGAAAAGGCCTGCGTAAAGCAGAACATTGAAGAAGTTTTTCTCTGCCTTCACGTCTCCCCTGTAGACATCGACAACATAGGTCAGAAGCTGGAAGGTGTAGAAGGATATGCCTATAGGCAGGGCAATCTGTGTAACGACAGACGGAAAGCCCGTAAGCGCCTGCAGATTCTCCTGAAAGAAGGTACCGTATTTAAACACACCGAGCAAGCCGAGATCGGCTATGCAGGCACAGACAAGTGCAATTTTAGCCGACTTCTTTCCCCTGCCCTTTTCGACAGCGAGGGAAAACAGCCAATCTATAAACGCCATTGCCACCAGCAGCAGTACATATTTCGGCTCACCCCACGCATAGAAAACAAGCGAGAAAACGAGCATTACCGCATTCTGCACGGGTGTACTCTTTGCTAAATAATAAAAGCAGAGATTAAGCGGCAGAAACGCAAAAACAAAAAGAAGACTTGAGAATACCATTTTTTCTCCATACCCCAATAAAAAAACCGATTAAAATAGCCGAACATATACAATGTCCGGCTATTCCTTAAACAATATTAATGATATTATATTTTAAGTCAATTATCAAGAGTTATCCGCAAATTGTAATAATTTGTAACTATTTTAATAATCAGGTACCCTTTATTTCTGCGGAATAAGCTTCTGATTCTTTATATCGTTCTGCAAGAACTGGGGATAGTCCTTGTTTGAGAAGATATTCAAGTCTGCATTGTCATCGTTCTTGAAGAACCAGTTGTAAAGCTCTCCGTGGCCGTCGTGAGTTGTGCAATGCACCATATCCTTGACAAACCATGTGTTTTCGGGAAGTGCACAGGTTGTGGCATCAATATGGTTGTCGGGTGAAACGTGAGCGTGACCGTCGTCAGTTTCGGGGGTGTAGCCTGAACCGAGGCTTTCGCCCAGAGGTGCTGCGGTTGCACCGACAGAAGAGTACTTAAGGTCAACAGTACCGTCGGAATCGTTGTGCCAGGTGGGAACAAGGGGTGTACGCTGAACGCCCCAGGCGGCAACAATCATAACGGGAACACCGCTGTCAAGCACACCGTTGAGGATTTCGCCTGCCTTGCACTGTACCTCGTAGTGGTAGTAGTCAATTCTTGCTTCAAGCTCTTCGTTGGGGTTGTCGCCGAGCATATACTTCTTGGCGTCAAGGTAGTATTCATCGGGCACAAACGACCAGATACCGCAGTTTGCCTTGAACACGGGAATAAGAAGCTCGTCAAAAACTCTGCCTGCGCAGTTGTCAACAACACGGTTTACGGCATCAATAAGTGTGCCGAGTATACCGCTGTTTTTGAGCAGGTCAATAATAACCATAAGGAATCTTGCAAGAGTCACATCCATAATAAGCGGAAGGGCTGTTGCACCGTAGCGGTAGAGAGAATCTTCATTAATCTCAAGTCTGCCGCAGAAAAGGTCGCCTGCAACGGCTGTACCGGAAATCGGGCAGTTCTGGAAGATAACGGACTTAATCTTCTCACAGCCGTACTGCTCAAAGTAAGCCATAGTCATAACGCCGCCCATGGAGGAAGCACGAAGTCTTACCTTTTCGTGGCCTGTGAGTTCAAGAACATGGTCAATATAAGCGGCAAGATCCTTTGCAACTACAAGCGGGTCGGCACGGAAATCATAGCCGAAGTAGTAGCTGTAGTCAAAGCCGTGTGTCGGGTCGGTCGGAAGCTCTTCCTTGGTGGTGACATCCACCGTGGAATCGCCGTTTTCAGCGTTTGCAAGAGGGCCGAAAACATCGCCTACAGCAGGAATGAGCTTGTCGGCAAAAGCGTCGTAATCCTTGGTTACGATAACGGAAACCAACGGAATGAGAAGCTTTGCAACAAGCTTGACATATGCAGAAGTTTCGGGACGGAAGAGTACCTTTTCGTTTTTCGTACCGGCGTTCTGGTAGAGCGTTGCGCTGCCGAGAGCAGCAACATAGATAATAGGTTCTTCGCCGCAGGAGCACTGCTGAGAAGCGGCAGCAGGATAGAGCACAATACCGCTGCTGAGCACAAGCACAAGCATAAAGCTTACGGCACATTTGATAAAGCGTTTCATAAATAAATCCTCCAAGCGTTGTTATATTTTGGATTTGATAATACTATAACATAAATAGATTTATTTTTCAACTTTCTCTTGTAATAATGTTTATTTTATAGTACAATATTATTTAATTATAAACAAAGGAGTTGCTCAAATGGATCCTATTAAGGTCGATTTTTCGGGCAGCGGCGCAAAAAAAGGCGGTTCGGTTATCATTCCGCCCAACAAAGCCGGTCTGAAAATTCTCATCAACGTCATTGGTACGGTTATTGCCGCAGCAGTAGCATATTACTTCTACCTGCCTGCATTTAACTTCAAGGCCATTGAAATGTACATTTATTTCGGTATTATCATTGCCGCCTACTGCGTAATGGCTTTCATTACCTCGGGCGCAGTGCTGTCCCCCGAATATTCACCCTACGCCAGAAAGCAGGCTACCGTTCCGATTATTATCGGTCTGGTTATTGCACTTGTTGTCGGTGTCGGCTACGCTGTTTCAAGCGTGTTCTTCCGTGCGAAGGATTACAGCGAAATTCTTCCCGTACAGGCTGCCGATTTCAGCGAGGACGTAAACGAGGCAGATTTCTCAAGCGTTCCCCTGCTTGACAAGGATTCTGCCGCAACACTTGCAAGCAAGGCTTTGTCCGACCTTGTTGACGAAAACCTTGTTTCACAGTTCACGGTCAATTCTTCCGACACACAGATTAACCTCAACAACCGTCCCGTAAGAATTGCAACACTCAAATACCAGAACATCATCAAGTGGTTTACCAACCGTTCTGAGGGTCTTCCCGGCTACCTTGTCATTGATATGACAACACAGAAGGTTGATTTCCAGAAGCTTGAAGGCGGTATCGTTTACTCCGATGTTGACCACTTCAACCAGCTTCTCAAGCGCCACATCCGTTTCAACTACCCCACAGCGCTTCTGGGCACCTCCGTTTTCGAGGTTGACGAAGAAGGCAACGCTTACTGGGTATGCCCGATTCTTGACAAGACAATCGGCCTTTTCGGCGGTACGGATGTCAAGGGTGCAATCCTTGTAAACCCCACAACGGGTGAATGTGTTGACTACACAATCGAAGAAATCAGAACCTCCGAAGAGCTCAACTGGCTTGACAGAGTTTATGACCCCGACCTGCTTGTAGAGCAGTACGACTACTACGGCAAGTACCAGGGCGGCTTCTGGAACTCCGTTCTCGGTCAGAAGGACGTTGTTGTTACAACAAGCGGCTACAACTACATTGCCCTTAACGACGACGTTTACATGTACACAGGTGTTACATCAATCACCACAAGCGACAGCTCAATCACAGGCTTCACACTTATCAACCAGCGTACAAAGGAAGCAAAGTTCTATCGTGTCAACGGTGCAACCGAAAACGCTGCGCAGGAGGCTGCACAGGGTAAGGTTCAGCAGTACAGCTACACCGCAACCTTCCCGCTTCTGCTCAACATCGGTAACGAGCCGACATACTTCATGGCTCTCAAGGACAAGAGCAATATTGTTCAGCAGTACGCACTCGTTAACGTAAACCAGTTCACAACAATTATTTCAACCGGCACTTCAATTCAGTCCTGCCTTGAAAGCTACACAAAGATTCTTGCCGAAAACGGCATCAAGACTGACATTGACGTTGAAAACGTTGTTGACCCCAACACCCAGGGCGGCGAACAGACACCTGTTGAAACCAAGAGCGTTGCAGGCGCAATCGAGGATATCCGTGTTGCGGTTATCAGCGGCAACAGCGTTTACTACCTGAGAGTTGCAGGCAGCGACAAGTACTTCGCAGTTGATGCTTCCGACTTTGCAACGGTTATCATTGCAAACAAGGGCAACACAGTTGAAATTGAGTACAAGGACAGCGAAAACGCTATCATTGACGCTGACAGCTTTGTTCTTAAATAAGGTTTACTAAATTATAATTAAAAAGAAGCCGTGTCTGACGATGCGGCTTTTTTAAAGAGAAAAAAGGAGATATGATATGGATATTCTTGAATCAACAACAGATATCGCACAGGAAGCCTTTGCAGAGGTTTCATCTGTTGCAAAATGGTTTGAAGAGCTGCCGGCAAAAATCCTCGACGCTTCGCCGAAAATCATCGGTGCGGCTGTCGTAATTGTAATCGGCTTCTTCTTCAGCAAGCTGGCAGGCAAGCTTCTCATAAAGATTATGAGAAAAAAGAATGTTGACGAGTCCGTTCACCACTTCCTTAAAAGTATGCTTGTCGTATCGTTGAGAATACTGTTCGTGCTGTTTGCGCTGAGCGTACTCGGCATTGACATCAGCTCCTTTGCAGCTACTATCGGTGCCGCAGGTATTACAGCAGGTCTCGGTCTGCAAAGCCTGATTTCACAGTTTGCAAGCGGTATTGAGATTATGTTCAACAAGCCCTTCCGTGCAGGCGATTTCATTGAGCTTGAAAGCGTTATGGGTACGGTTGAGGAAATCCACTTTATGAACACAACCCTTCTCACACCCGACAACAAGCGTGTTGTTATCCCCAACTCACATGTCACATCAAACAACCTTATCAACTACACCGCACAGAAGAAGCGCAGAATTGATTTCAAATTCTCCATTGGCTACGGTGACGATATTTCGGTTGCCAAGCAGGCTGTTGCAAAGGCAAACGAAGAATGTCCCTATACAATCAACGACCCTGCAGAGAGAATTGCAGTCGGCGGTCACGGCGACAACAGCATCCGCATAGACGCACTGCTCTGGTGCAAGAGTGAGGATTACTGGTCAGCCTATTACGATATGTATGAGCGTGTCAAGACAGAGTTTGACAAGGCAGGCATACATATCCCCTACAACCAGCTCGACGTACACATCACAAACAACTGACACCAAAGCCGTTGATGCAAAACACATCAACGGCTTTTATTTTTTCAAAAACCGATTGACCGTACAATTTCATTGTGCTAAAATGATAGGCAGCAAAAAATAAAAGAGGCGACAGAATATGATAAAATTCGGTACAGGCGGATGGCGTGCCGTAATCGGTGACGATTTCATCTGCGAAAACATACGCAAGGTTGCCGCAGGCATAGTTGAGCTTGCAAAAAAAGAAAGCAAAGCGGATAAGCCGATTATAATCGGCTATGACCGTCGCTTCCTTTCCGAAACGGCGGCAAAATGGGTTGCCGAAACACTTGTGCACGGCGGCATTGAGGTATGGTTTCTCAACCGCTCTGCCCCTACTCCGTTAATTATGCACACGGTTAAGGACAGCGGCCTTCATTTCGGTATTGAAATTACCGCAAGCCACAACCCCTCTAACTACAACGGCATAAAGCTGATTGTTGATGAGGGCAGAGACGCTCCGCTTGAAACAACGGCAAAGCTCGAGACACTTATTGAGAATATTGACAGAGTTGAATATGACAATTTTGACAAGGCGGTTGAGGCAGGAAAAATCATTTACCGCCGCAGCCCCTTCAACAAATTCCTTGACGATATCATCGACCTGCTTGATATGCAGGCACTTCGTGACAGAGGTCTTCGTGTGCTGTTTGACACAATGCATGGCTCGGGTGCATACCCCTTGCAGGTTATATTCCACACCGCACGCTGTACGATTGATACGATTAACCTCAACAAGGACGCATACTTTGGCGGTATGATGCCTGCCCCCACGGAGCAGACACTCGTAAAGCTCTGCGACAGCGTTATCAAGGGCGGCTACGATATGGGCATTGCAATGGACGGCGACGGCGACCGCCTCGGCATTGTTGACGGCAACGGCCGCTACATCAACGCAAATGAAATTCTCTGCCTGCTTTACTACTACCTCGTAAAGTACAAGGGCTGGAAGGGCCCCGTTGTAAGAAACCTTGCAACAACACATATGCTTGACCGCATTGCGGAAAGCTTTGGCGAAAAGTGCTACGAAGTACCCGTAGGCTTCAAGTACATATCCTCAAAAATTGACGAGGCTGATGCCGTGCTCGGCGGTGAATCCTCGGGCGGTCTTACGGTAAGAGGCCACATTCACGGCAAGGATTCAGTCTATGCCGCTTCACTCTTTGCCGAAATGGTAAGCGTTACAGGCAAGACCCCCTCGCAGATGCTTGCAAAGTTAGAGAAGAAATTCGGCAAATTCATTATGGTTGAGGACAACCTTCATTTCGCACCCGATTACAAAAGCGTAATTGAACGAATTGTTTTTGAAGAAAAGCGCTTACCCGAATTTGCGGTTGAGGTCGAAAAGGTAAATTACGAGGACGGCTGCAAGGTCTATTTCACGGACGGAAGCTTTGTTATCTGCCGTTTCTCGGGCACTGAGCCTTTGCTTCGAATTTTTGCGGAAGCAGGCAACAAAAAGCAGGCTGAAAAATACATCAGCGATTTTAAAGAGTTTCTTAATATATGAATTACAGCAAAAAGCCCCAGGCACGCCTGAGGTCTTTTTTTCTTATACTCGGGGAATCTGATTGAGCTGTGCATTAATGCCGAGTAATTCTTCTTTAGTGAACTTTACATTTGCGGCACCTAAAAGGCTTGTAAGTCTGATAACGGTGAAGCCGCCCATCATCTTCATAAGACCCTCGCTCATCATAGCGCCGTCACCCATTGCGGCGGCTGCACCTTCGCCGTTCATAATGCTGCCCATCATTTTCTGCATCATACCGCCGAAGAAGGCTCTGCCCTGTTCGCTCATCATAATGTCGCTGAGCTTATCGTTGAGTGAGTAGAAGCCCTCAGGTGCGGTGATATCAAACCAGTTGAGGACTGCGCCCTTTTCCTTGAGACGGTATTCCTCGTTGAAGGCATCAACCTTGCGGATTACGCTTTCATCGGTAAACTCGCCTGCAACTGCAGTAAGCTGTGTTTTGCCCGAATTGGGCACATCAAAGTAGAAGAAGTGCTCGTCACTTGCCTTTTTGCCAAGGCTCACACCGTTTGCAAAGAGCTCAACCTCGGGCATATTTGAGTAAACCGTAACCTTTGTAACATCCTCAACACGGTCAACGTAACGCTTGCCGCAGATGTGGACAAACTTTTCATCACTCAACCATGCCTTGTATGCGTAGAAGGAGTCCTTCTTGTACTTTCTGTCAAAGGTTACAAGTCCCTTGTGATTCTGGCCGTTTTCGCCGCCTTCCGCTCTTGCGTCAGCGCCGAAATCAAACATATTCCACACGTGGGTTGCCCAGATATATTCTCTTGAGAAGAGCTGCTTTATAAGCTCCTCGTGGTAATATGCCTGGTATTCCTCTGTGTAGTCACCCTGCTGGGGGTCTGAGGTGTGCCAGTTGAGTGCTTCACAGCCGTATTCACTCATACCGACGGGAATATTGGGATACTTTGCGTGGAAGTTGTCAAACCACGGGCCGTTCATTGTTGTGTCGCCGCCGTACCAGCCGAAATAGTGGTTGAAGGAAACAACATCGGGAATCTGAATATACGGGTCGTCGATACTGCACATTGAAACAACAGCAATTGTCGTAAGCCTTGTGCTGTCCATTTCGTGAACCATATCGTTGAGAATTCTGTGGTTTTCGAGCAGGTCGTCGCTTGACTTGCCTGTCATCGTAATTTCGTTGGAAAGACCCCACACAACGATTGAGGGGTGGTTGTAATTCTGAACAACAAGCTCCTTCATCTGTGATATTGTGTTCTCACGGCCGGAAGGCATATGGCTTGAAATATAGGGAATTTCAGCCCAAAGGACAAAGCCCATTTCGTCACACAGGTCGTAGAAATATTGATCGTGCTGATAGTGCGCAAGGCGGATTGTGGTTGCACCTACTTCGTAAATAAGCTCGGCATCCTCCTTGTGGTGCTCGGGCAGAAGTGCATTACCGATACCCCATCTGTCCTGGTGGCGTGAAACACCACGGAGAGGATATTTTTCGCCGTTGAGGATGAAGCCCTTTTCGGGGTCAATTTCAAAGGTACGGCAGCCGAAGCGTGTGCTTATATTGTCAAGAACATCGCCGTTTTCCACAAGGCAGACCTTTGCGGTATAGAGATAAGGATTCTTTCTGCCGTGCCAGAGGTGAACGTTCTTTATTTCAAGCTCTGCAGCTGTTTCGTCAGCATTCTTTTCGCAGTAAGCAACCTCGTTGCCTTCTTTATCGAGCAGTCTGAATCTGAGCTTCTGACCTTCCTTTGCATTTGTGAGGAAAACCTCAACCTTTACCTTTGCATCCGTGCCGTTTATTTCGGGTGTTACCATAACACCGGGGCCGCCGTAGTAATCAAGGTCGAAGTGTGAATTGCTTACACCGATGATGTTTACATCTCTGTAAAGGCCGCCGTAGAAGGTGAAATCCGCATTCTGGGGATAAACCCTGTCATTAGCGGAATTGTCAACAGCGATTACAAAAAGGTTACTGTCTGCTACCTTGTCGGTAAAATCCACTCTCCATGTTGAATAGCCGCCGTCGTGTGAGGCAATTTCCTCGCCGTTGAGGTAAACCTTGGCAGAGGAGTTTGCACCGTTGATTTCAAGGTAAAGTCTGTCCGTCTGCGGTAACTCGTGCTTTTCAACACTCTTTGCGTAATAGCAGGTACCTCTGTAGTAATCGTTGCCGCCGTCCTGACCGTCTATAGCGTTCCAGGAATGGGGAAGATTGACCCATATCCAGTTGGAGGGCATTTCGGCAGGCACTGCGCCTGCTTCCTTTGAAAACGACCATTTGGCATTGAAATTTAAAATATCTCTCATTTGCTTTACTCCTTTTTTATATAATGCCCGACAGACTTACATCTATCGGGCAAAATTTCTGTTTAACCGATTAAATTATTTTGCAGAGCTTCTTCTTGCTTCAAGGTCAGCATTCATCTGAGCAAGAGTCTTCTTGTCAAGATTGTATATGAAGGTAACACCGACAAACTGAACTACTGCGCTGAACAGGTAAAGGCCTGCAACAAGCCAGCACATATTGTGTGAGGTTTCAACGCTCTGGCCGATTGTGCCGAGCTTTGAATCGTAGCCGAGAACGCCCATAATCAGAAGCACGATAGAGGGGCCTATGCCCTGAGCAAGCTTACGGAAGAAGGAGTGGAGTGAGTAAACAGTACCCTCTTCACGTGAGCCGAACTTCCACTCGTTGTAGTCAATTGCGTCTGCCATAAATGCCCAGCAAACGCAGGTGTAAACACCCATACCGATGCCGAAAAGGATAAGGCCTGCAAGATAGACGATAAGCGCTGTATCCCTGCTTTCGATAGTCGGGAAGACAAGCATTATTATACCGCCGACAACGGAAACAATTGTGCCTGCAACAGAGGCTTCCTTCTTGCCGAACTTGTTGACAAGCTTCTTGATGAAGGGCAGGAAGAGAACCATAGGCAGGAAGCCAATCATCTGAACGATACCGGACATTGATGCCTTCTGGAAGTAGGTAGCAAACATGATTGTATTTGCCGTGGTTGCAGACTGCATACCGAGGAACATACCCATAGCTGCAACGGTTGTGCCGACAGCGGGTCTGTTCTTCATAAAGTTACCGAAGGACTTGATGATGTTGAACTTTTCGCCGCCCTCATTTGTCTTGACGGTGGATTCATCAACACGGATGGTAATATTTTTAATCATAAACATAAAGGCAACGAAGCCGATTATACCCATAATAAGAGCTGCCCAGAACACACGCTCACCAAGCAGGGTTTCAAACTGCTCACCCGTAAGGGGGTCAAGAACGGGATCGCCGATTTTGTATGCCTCACCGGTAATAGGGTCGGTATGGTACTGACCGCTTCCGTCATAAGTAACCTTCTGCCAGATAAGCATGGGAAGGATAATCATGGGAACGATATTACCGAACATTGAACCGATTGAACGCCATGTGGAAAGCTGTGCTCTTTCGCCCGAATCCTCCGTGATGAGGGAAAGCATTGAGCCGTAGGGAACGTTAGCAACAGTGTAGCAGGCGTCCCATACGATATAGCCGAGAACGAAAAGAACAGCCTTTACAACTACGCTTGCATTCGGGAACGGAAGGAAAACTGCCGCACCTGCAACAAGCAGGCCGCAGGCACCGATAAAGATATAGGTTTTGAACTTGCCCATTTTGTACTTGCGCTTGTCGTTATCGATAAGGCTGCCGATAAGCGGGTCATTGACAGCATCCCATACCTGAACAAGAAGCAGCAGTGCAGACAGCAGACCTGTTTCCATCATCATAAAAACGAGCCAGAAGGTCTGAACCGTGCCCTTGAGCGCAAAGCTCATATTACAGCCGAAATCACCGGCTGCATAGGCAATTTTGTCGAGCATACCGAACGGACGCTTGCCGTCGGCACCGAGTTGAATTTCTTTTTTCATGGAAATTCCTCAACTTTCATAAAAAATTTGCCGTAAGGTGATTTGTTTTGTTGAAATGTATCAACCTGACAAATACATTTTATAATATCGGAGTTGTATTTGGTGAGTATTATTTTTACCGGTTTTAGTATTATTTTTGTTTTCGGTGTTGAAATTCTGCGAAAAATCAGCCATAATAAAAGCAGTAAAAATATTACAAGGCGGTGTTCCGGCAATGTTTACCTGTCAGGCTGAACTGGACTTACTTATAAATATACTTAAGAATTTCCATATTAATACCAATTTTTTAACCGAAGGCACCGAGTTGCAGGCTAAAGCCGACCTCGGTTTACGGGATTTCCTCGGAATGAAAAGCGACTACGAAAACCTTTTTTCGCTTAAAAATATCGAAAGCAATACTGTTTACAAAATAACGGACACATTTTACTGCTGCTATATATTTATAGTATTGCCCGACCGACCCGAGAAAACAGCACTTGTAATCGGCCCGTTTACAAACCTTGAAATAACAAAACAGATGCTTCTGCAGGCAGCAGAGGAATACGACATCACACCCGAAATTTTTTCGCAGATTGAAAAATACTACACCAATATACCCGTTCTCACAAACGAGAGTACACTTTTTGCAATACTCAACGCCTTCGGGGAAAGAATTTGGGGAAGTCTCGAAGATTTCCGAATTAAATCCGCAAAGCAAACGGCAAGCAAGGCTGAAATCGAAAAAAACTTCAAGCGCCTCAACACACAGCCGAGTGAAGATGCAAACCTGAATATACAGATGATTGAAATGCGTTACGCCAAGGAAAATGACCTGCTTGATGCCGTAACCAAGGGAATGGTGAATAAGGCAGAGCTTATGCTCTCCGACACCTCACGCAAAAGACCCGAGCAGAGAATTGCCGACCCCGTAAGGAGCTTTAAGAATTACACGATAATTCTCAACACGCTTTTAAGAAAAGCGGCGGAAAAAGGCGGCGTGCATCCCCTGCACATTGACACGCTTTCCTCTGATTTCGCAAAAAGAATTGAGCTGATAAACTCGCTTGAAGCGGGTGCCGCATTGCAAAAGGAAATGGCACGAAGCTATGCAACCCTCGTGCGTGACCACTCCGTAAAACAGTACACCCACCCCGTAAAGCAGATTATACTCAACATTGAATACGACCTGACGGCTGATTTGACACTTAAAAAATTCGCCCGTATGTTAAACCTTAACCCGAGCTACCTTTCCGCACTTTTCAAAAAAGAAACCGGTATGACGCTTACCGACTTTGTGACAAAAAAACGCATTGAGCACGCCGCCGACCTGCTTACCTCAACGGGCTTGCAAATACAGACAGTCGCACAGCAATGCGGAATACTCGACGTAAACTATTTCACAAAAGCGTTTAAAAAAATATATAAAGTAACACCGAGTGAGTATAGAAAACTGTAATAATGCAAAACGCAAAGTGCAAAATTGTGGGAGGGCTGCGCCCTCACCCATTATAATATTATAATCGGAGCGTAGCGACCCTTAATTTTGCATTTATCATTCTGCACTTTGCATTTAAAAAGCACTGTCATTTTTTAATGACAGTGCTTTTTATTTATCTTTGCACTCTGCCCGAGGCGTTGCCGCCTGCGAGTTTTTCTACCTCGTCAACGGTTACGAAGTTGTAGTCGCCCTCGATTGAGTGCTTGAGTGCGGAAGCCGCAACGGCAAACTCAACAGCATCCTGTGTGCTCTTACCGCTGAGAAGTGCGTAAATAAGACCGCCGCCGAAGCTGTCGCCGCCGCCTACACGGTCGATGATGTGAAGGTGATAAACCTTTGAGAAGCAGTATTCGTCGCTTGCAACATCGTAAAGCATAGCGCTCCAGTCGTTGTCGAATGCGCTCTTGCTTTCACGAAGGGTGATTGCAACCTTTTCAAAGCCGAATTTGTCGGCAAGCTGACGGGCAACGGACTTGTAGCCCTCTTTGTTGAGCTCACCTGCCGTGATATCGGTGTTTTCCGCTTCAATGCCGAAAACGTCCTTTGCATCCTCCTCGTTGGAAATGCATACATCAACATACTTGCAAAGCTCGGTCATAGCTGCTCTTGCTTCGTCACGTGTCCAGAGCTTGCCTCTGTAGTTGAGGTCACAGCTTACCTTTACGCCGTGTGCCTTTGCAGCAATACAGGCCTGTTTGCAGATTTCAACAAGATTGCCTCCGAGTGCAGGAGTAATGCCCGTGAAGTGAAACCATTCTGCGCCCTCAAAAATCTTGTCCCAGTCAAAGTCCTCTGCGCTTGCCTCTGCAATAGCGCTGTGTGCACGGTCGTAGATACATACGCTGCCACGCTGGGAAGCACCCTTTTCGAGGAAGTAAATACCTACTCTGTCACCGCCACGGGTGATATCAGAAGTGTTTACGCCGTACTTGCGCAGTGAATTGACAGCCATCTGACCGATTGCGTGCTTGGGCAGCTTTGTTACGAAGTGAGCATCAAAGCCGTAGTTTGCAAGGGAAACGGAAACGTTTGCCTCACCGCCGCCGAAGGTTGCTTCAAAGGAATCTGCCTGAATAAAACGAAGATAATCATAGGGCTGAAGGCGGAGCATAAGCTCGCCGAAGGTTACAACCTTTTTCATTAGCCTCTTGCCTCCTTGACAATTTCAACTGATTTTTTGCAAAGCTCGGTAATCTCGTCCCACTTGCCGTTGTCGATAAGGTCAGCGGTTACCATATAGGAGCCGCCGCAGGCAGCAATTACGGGGCAGGAAAGATATTCGCCGAGGTTTTTGAGTGAAATACCGCCTGTGGGCATAACCTTGAACATCGGGAACGGAGCTGCTATAGCCTTAATTTTGGCTAAACCGCCGCTCTGCTCTGCAGGGAAGAACTTGAGCACCTCAAGGCCGAGCTTATATGCGGCGTGGTAATCGGTGGGAGTTGTACAGCCGGCGTAAATTTCAACGCCCTTTTCCTGACAGTATTTTACTATCTCAATATCAAGACCGGGTGTGACGATGAACTTTGCGCCTGCGGCAACAGCCTCGTCAACCTGAGCTGTAGTCATAACAGTGCCTGCGCCGACAAGCATTTCGGGCACGTTGTCGCTCATAAGCTTGATTGCTGTTGCGGCACCTGCGGCACGGAAGGTAACCTCTGCAACGGGTACACCGCCTGCAACGAGAGCCTTTGCAAGGTTAACGGCATCTCTTTCGGGGTTGTTGAGCTTTATTACGGGAACAACGCCTATTGATGAAATCTTTTCTGATATAGCGTTCATTATATTTTACCTCTTATATTCAAATTATACGCCCGAGTAAGCGGAGAAGCCGCCGTCAACGGGAATTACAACACCTGTGATAAAGCTTGCGGCATCGTTGTTGAGCAGGAAAAGCAGACTGCCGTCAAGCTCTGCACTCTCGCCGAAACGGCCCATAGGTGTGGCGGCAAGGATTTTGCCTGTACGGGCTGTGGGTGAGCCATCGGGATTCCAGAGAAGTGCCGCATTCTGCTTTGTGGAGAAGAAGCCGGGAGCAATAGCGTTTACACGGATGCCGACTCTGCTGAAATGCACCGCAAGCCACTGCGTGAAGTTGGAGATAGCGGCCTTTGCACCCGAGTAAGCAGGAATCTTTGTAAGGGGTGTGTAAGCGTTCATACTGCTGATGTTGATGATATTACAGCCCTCACGGCCAACCATCTGACGGGCAAAAGCCTGGGTCGGAATAAGTGTGCCGAGGAAGTTGAGGTTGAAAACAAAGCCAACGCCTGCACTGTCAAGGTCGAAGAAGCTCTTTGTGTCGGCATCAATATCACCAAGCTCAAAGTATTCCTTGTCTGTTGTTGCCTTGGGGTTGTTACCGCCTGCACCGTTTACAAGGATGTCGCACTTGCCCATATCCTTTTCAACCTCGTCTGCCACAGCGTAGCAAACCTCTTTACTCAGAACATCACACTTGTATGCCTTGGCTTCGCCGCCTTCGGCACGGATTTCTGCGGCAACCTCTTCTGCCGCATCAACATTCAGGTCGAGCAAAGCTACCTTTGCACCTGCACGGGCAAGAGTTTTTGAAAAAGCGCTGCAAAGCACACCGCCTGCACCCGTTACAACCGCTACCTTACCTGTAAGGTCGGTATTGAGAACATTCTTCTGCATTTTGTTTTCCTCCCTATATTATTTACACGCCTTTTCACAGGCTTCGAATAATCCGTTAATGTATGTGGCGCCCAAAGCTCTGTCGTAAAGACCGTAGCCGGGCTTACCTGTTTCGCCCCATATCATTCTGCCGTGGTCGGGTCTGACGTAGCCGTCAAAGCCGGTTTCCACAAGAGCCTTTGTAATTTCATACATATCAAGGCTGCCGCAAGAGGAAAGATGACCGCTTTCCTCAAAGCTGCCGTCCTCCATAATGAGGATGTTTCTCATGTGCATAAACGCAATTCTGTCCATTGCAGAGTACTTGCGAATCATTGCTACAACATCGTTTGAAGCGGCACAGCCGAGTGAGCCTGTGCAAAGGCAGAGACTGTTGGCAGGGCTGTCAACTATGCTGAGCATTCTGTCGAGATTCTTTTCGTCCGTAATAATTCTCGGCAGACCGAAAATCGGATACGGCGGGTCGTCGGGGTGAATAGCCATTCTCACGCCGCATTCCTCGGCAACGGGAATAACCTTTTTGAGGAACTTTTCAAGGTTTGCCCACAGACCCTCGGAGCCGATTTCGCCGTAGGCATTGATAAGCTCTCTCACCTCGTCCTGAGTGTAGCTTGAATCCCAGCCGGGAAGGTGAATATCATCCTTAAGAGGGTCAAGACCCTTCATCTGCTCCCAGTACATAACAAGGCTTGTTGAGCCGTCGGGAGCTTTTTTGTCCAACTGTGTTCTTGTCCAGTCGAAAACGGGCATAAAGTTATATGTCACGCACTTTACGCCGTACTTTGCACAGCGGCGGATATTCTCGCAGTAAACCTCTAAAAGCTCGTCAACATTGCCTCTGCCGAGCTTGATATCCTCGTGCACGGGAATGGACTCTACAACGTCGAAAACAAGGCCGTTATCCTGACACTGCTTTGCCATTTTTGCAATAGCCTCTTCGGGCCAGACCTCACCGGGCTTAACATCGTAAATTGCGCTTACGATGCTGTGCATATTGGGAATCTGGCGGATATACTCAAGGGAAATGGGGTCGCTTTCGCCATACCAGCGGAATGACATTTTCATTGTGGGTTCACTCCTAAACAAAATTCTTTCATTGTAATTATATCACAATTTCACAGCAATAGCAATGTAATTTTGTCAAATAAAAAAGCACCGATGAAATGAACGTTGCATTCCATCAGTGTTTTCTTATTTACATTTGTTTTGTTATCCGCTCAAACATAGCGTTTATTTTTTCATACTCACAAGCAAAGGATTCTGCACTTGCTATGATCATTTCTTCGGGAGTGACATTTGAAAAATCAACCGTTGCGCCTGCATTATCGGCAAGATACTCAATAAAAAGCCTTTGTGTTCTTCCGTTCCCTTCTCTGAAAGGATGAAGAACATTAATCTCACTTAAATAGTACGCTAATTTGTGAGGTAAATTCTCACTTCCAACCAAATAGTTTTCTTTTTTCAGTTTAGAAAAAATGCTGTCGGCGTACATTTCAAGATTTTGAAAAAGACAAAACTGATTTCCCTTTGCAATATTGACTTGACGAAGTTCACCTGCCCAAGGATAAATATCCTCAAACAAAAACCTGTGAATATCCTGTAAATGCTTTAAATCAAAATTGCCCTTTACGGGATTTAATTTTGCATAAGCTAATTTAACAGAAGTAATCTCTCTTTCAGCAATAGCCAGAGCCTGTGCATCGGTTATATTAAGTTTATTGATCAAAACATTGGAATCGGGATAACAGTATTTTACATCCCACTCGTAATCGTAACTGTAATTTTTCATAATACTGTCAAGCGACTACCGTGTGCTTTTTAAGAAGTTCAGCTATCACTTCATTGAACCTGTTCGGATTGTTCAGGCAGGCTTCAATGCGTTTTCTGTCCTCTTGTGTCAGAGGCATACCTTCCATAGCCATAGAGCTGTCAACCTGATTTACAATACTTTCAATTTCACTCATAAAAGCACCTCTCTTTACCTGATATTATACCACATTATTGATATAATTTCAACAATTACGCTCGGAGGAAAGTCTTTAATCAAATATTCTGAAACAATTCAATAATCCTTAAGACCCTGAGACTGACGAACGAGCTGATTAATAATGTTTTTGATAAGTCTTATAATTTTCTCAATGAAATTCTCGCCGTCGTATTCGGTATCCTCGCCGTCTGCGCCGTAGCAACCAATGTTATTGCCTGTTATGGCATTGCCGAAAATATCGGTTTTAAGGTCGTTGCCCTCAATTTCAACGCCTGCGCCGATAAGCGGAGAATCCGCCGAAAGCCTGAAGCTTTGCATTGATGAAAAATCGTCACCGACAAAGCCGGGCACGGTATTTTTTGCAAACATCTCGCAGAACGGATTTGCGGTGTTATAGTAGCAATTACCCGCAAAAACATTTCCGTCACGGAAATAATCCGCCGTATCGCAAACAACCACGTAACCGTCAGCAGGAGCGATAATATTGTTTGCAATAACCGAGTCATACATATCTATCATATAAAAATCAGCGCAGTTTACTATCGTATTATTATAAAATTTCAGTCCGTGCTCACCGGGATTTGCCGAAAGTCGGCTTCTTCCGCCGTTATCGTTGACTGACAGGCAATAGCGCACGGTATTGTTTTTGTGTCCGCTATGGAAGGGGCAGTTGCAGATAAAGCGCATATTGTCGTGAGAATAAATATATTGATAAGTGCAGTTGTGCGAATATGAATCAAAATCAACAGCCATACCGTCGCCGACATTCTTCTGCCCTGCGATTTCGCAGTACTCAATAGTGCTGTTCACACTGCCCCAGAACCACATTGCGGCGGTATAATAAAGTATTTCACCGTTTTCGTCCGTGCCCGGACCCTGGCAGCAGTTAATGGCACGGCAGTTTGTAACCAGCGCACCGTCACACATACCGACAAGCACTGCTTCGGCATCCATTTCGTGCAAATAGCAGCCTTCAATGAGCAGGCCTTCGTTGAACACGGGGTCAATATCCTCTTCGTTTTCGCACCACCACTCCTGCTTGTCGTTCCACGAGCCCCAGATTATAAAACCGTTGCCGCAGTTATAGACCTCGCAATTTTTAATCGTCAGGTCATTTACGGCATACCTCGACCTTGCAGGCAGACCCTTAACCATAACGGCAGCTCTTGCACCTGCCGCACCGTTTGAGAAATTATCACGGCTGTTCACCCTGTAATTCTGCATATCTGTGAAATAAACATTGTCAATAACAATTCCTTCGCTCGTTTTGTCAAGTGTATCTATCCATATTCCGCCGCCGTTGGGTGCCTTGAGGTGCAGGTTGGATACGGTTACGTACGAGCAGTCAAAAAGGCGGAAAACATCTGTATTTTCATTTGTTTGCAGTATTGCCCTTTCGCCCTCGCCGTAAGAAGAAATAACAATCGGGTTATCCTTTGTACCGCTGCAGGTAAGCGTTACGGCACAGTCATACTCTCCGCCGTTTTTGAAAAGAAAATGTGTACCCGGCTTGATGTCAAGATTTTTTAGTCCCGATATAGTTTTAACAGGGCTGTTTATATCAGTACCGCTGTTTTCATCGTCACCGTTCACGGAATCGATATAGTAATAATTCTTTTCACCCTCAGCCGCATAAGCAAAAAAGCCTGCACCTGCAAAGATAAGTGAGAACACTAAAACAAAACATATAATACGTTTCATAAATACCGCTCCTTACGATAATTTAATGAGCCTTTCGTATTCTTCGTCCGTTATTTCAATAACGCCGCCGTGCTTGAAGCCGTAAGGAAAAGAGAAAAGCTCATCGCAACGAACAAAATCGTTACTGCCCGGCTCGGGTGAAACAAAGGGCACATAGCCCATTTTTTCCTTTTCACAGCCGAAGAAATCAATCAGCAGGCACCATCTGCCATCGGGCAGAGTGAGCGTTGTAGGTGCTTCATAAGCACCGGGAGCTTCAAGCGAAGCCATAAGCGTCTGAAACTTTTCATCATTTTCATACGGGCCGTAAAGGCTTTTTGAGGTTGCGTGCATATTCACCGGGGGTTTATCGGAATTCTTGTAAAACAGGTGGTAGGTATCCCCTACCTTTGTTATGTGCGAATCAAGGATTTCGTTGTCCTTTGTGAAGAACATTTTCGGCTCGGAAAAGGCTTCAAAATCCTTGGTCGTACAGCAATAAATCGACATGTGCGTAAAGTTATCTTCCTTTACGGTCGAGCCCCAATGAATAAGATATTCTTCATTTTCTTCGTCAAAGAATATTTCGGGCGCCCACAGACAGCCGAAATCGTCCCTGCCAAAATAAACGAGTTTCTGCTCGGAGAAATTGACAAGGTCATCCGTTTTCCAAAGGCACAGGCACTTACTGCCCGAGCTGTTGACCTTTTTCCAGTCCACCCAATAGTTTTCGTCCATTATGTTTGCAATGCAAAGGTCGGTTGTCAGCACGACAAAGCCACCCGTGTGCAGGCGGATAATTTCAATATCACGGCAGCCGCAGGTGCCCAAAGTGCTTGTCAGCACGGGCTCACCGCCGTTGACCTTTTCCCAGTTCAGACCGTCACGGCTGACGGAAAAATAGACCTGCTCACCGTCGGGTGTGACCTTTTCCTTAAAATGCGAAAACAGATAAGGCATAATTATTCTCCTTTAGATATAGTCAAAGAAGTCCGTTTTCTTATCGACACAGCGCAAGATAAGCTCAAAATCAATATGGCTGTCGTCAATCACACGCTCAGGCTCTTCGGCGGCTGTGTAGTCGTTAACACCGCTGGGCGGTACGATAAACTTATCGGCATTTACAACAACCTCGTCAAGCGGTACAAGCTCGTCGTCGTGCTTTGCAGCTTCGAGCATTTCGGGCTTGAAGTGGGTTGCGTTGAAATAGAAGCCGTTTGTATCTCTTACATAAACCATAAGTCCGTTGCCGTCAGCATCACAGAGTGTACCGAAACGGGTCTTTGCGTGGGCGGAATTTTCCATCGGACGGACGTAGTGAACAAAGTTGTCCTCAACCTTCATTTCGTAAAGGCCGATTCTGCTTGCTTCCATTCTGTCTGCATAAGCCTCACCGGGGCCGAGACCGTAGAATTTGAGGTTATTATATTCTTTGTTAAGCACTGCACGGAAGCCGAATTTCGGAAGCTTGGGTGTAAGCTCACGCTTGTCGCCTACAAAGCCGATTTTAACTGCGCCGTCAGCAGTTACGGTGTAAGTAAGCTGACCCTTCATAAACGGAACGACACTCGGGCCACCGATAGAAACGTCGCAGATCACCTTAATTTCATAGTCGGTCTTTTCAACCGTGGAGGAATAGGTTTTCTGCTTTGCGTTGTGGATTTCTGCGCTGCGGCGCTCATCTGCTTCGCCCGAAACATTCTTCCAGTGTGCAAGCCATGTTTCAACACAAACGGGCTCGGCAAGAATATTTTTGCCGTTGAGAACAATCTGATCCAGTCTGCCGTATGATTTATCAAAAACAAGTGTACTTGCGGCAGTTTTAACAGTCAGATATCTTCTGTTTTCTTCAGCTTCAAGTCCGTTGCCTATAAAGGCTTTCCCCTTTACAGCAGAGCAAAGCTCGAACTGCTCAAAGCCCATTTCGTAGCCCTTTTCTGCCCAGACTTCGCTCTCTTTCTTTATAAAAGAAAGATTGAGCAGGCAGTTGCCGTCGAAATGCTCATTATCAAAGAGCTTGATTGTTGCGCTTGTACGGGGCTGAATGTCAAGGGTTTCTACTTTACCGTTCTTTATCTCCTTACCGTTGCAGACTATGCTCCAAACGAGCTCCATATCGGCAAGAGTGGTGAAATAACGGACGTTGAAAAGGGTAATTTCGCCGTTTTTGTAGGTAGTTCTGAACGGCTGATAAGCACGCTTCATATCGTAGTAGCCGGGTCTGGGAGTACGGTCGGCAAATACAAGACCGTCAATACAGCAATCCTGATCGTTGGGGTAATCACCGAAATCGCCGCCGTAGCGGTAGCCGGTTTTATCGCCGTTTTTAACAGCAAGAGCGTGGTCGTTCATTTCCCAGATGCAAAGACCGAAGAGGCTGTCATACTTATCGGCAAGGCGGCAATGCGCAAAGATATCGCCCGTTGAATAAGCGCAGACATACTCACAGAAATAGAAGGGCTTTGCAGGGTTATTGTCAAGATAGTTCTTTGTGTAGTCAAGAGCTGCGTACATACGGCTTTCAACGTCGGAAATATCCTTGAAATCCTCTCCCTCGGGAACAGCCTTGAACTCAAGGTGGGAGTTTTCGTAGTGAACAATTGCGCCCTTGTCACGGCTCTTTATGTATTTGCCCATAGCCCTGTGGTTCTTGCCGCAGCCCGACTCATTGCCGAGTGACCACATAACGACACAGGGGTGGTTTTTGTCACGCTCGAAAAGGCGTGCGGCACGGTCAACGTAAGCTGCCTCCCACTCGTCAACTGTGGAAAGCATAGACCAGCGCATCCAATCCCAGGTATCTCTGTACTCAAAGCCCATACCGTGTGTTTCGATGTCGGCTTCATCAACAAGCATAAAGCCGAGCTCATCGCAAAGAGCAAGGAAACGTGGGTCGTTGGGATAGTGAGAGGTACGGATACAGTTGCAGTTAGCCTGCTTGAGCAGGTAGAGGTCACGGAGCATTTCGTCAACGGTTGCGGTGTAACCGCCTTCGGGGTGGGAATCGTGTCTGTTAATACCCCAGAGCTTGACAGCCTTGCCGTTGAGATAAACTACGCTGCCCTTGATTTCAAGGCGCTTGAAGCCGATTTTCTGTGCTATAACCTCTTCGCCTGCTTTAATAATCAAAGTATAGAGCTTCGGCTCTTCCGCATTCCAGAGCACGGGGTCAGCAACGGTGAAGGAATTATCATTACCGCAGTAAACTGTTTCACCGTCGGGAGACAGAAGAGTGTATTCGGGATTAATTTCACCGCAGTATGTGTTTTCAAATTCAACCTTAACGCTGTCAAGGCTTTCGCTTACATCGCTTCTGACGTAGAAATCCTTAATATGGTTTTCGGGTCTGCCGAGCAGATATAACTCACGGAAGATACCCGAAAGGCGGAAGCAGTCCTGGTCTTCAAGATATGAACCGTCACACCACTTGACAACAAGCACGTCAAGGCGGTTTTCACCCTCGGTTACATAGGAGGAAATATCGAATTCGCTTGTACAGCGGCTTACCTGGCTGTAGCCGACAAACTGCTTGTTGACGAACAGATAAAAGCCGGAGGAAACGCCCTCAAAGTTTATGTAAACCTTTTTGCCGAAATCAGCATCAACGGTAAATGTACGGCAGTAGTGACCGCAGGGGTTTTCCTCGGGCACGTGAGGCGGGTCAAGTGGGAAAGGATAGCGAAGATTTGAGTAAAGAGGCTCATCGTAGCCCCTGTCAGTGAGCACCTGCCAGCAAAGCGGCACGGTAATTTTCTCACTGAAAGTTTCTTCGAGAAAAGACTCCTCAATATCCTCAAAGCTGTTGTAAAACTTAAAATCCCACTCGCCGCAGAGATTGACGAAGCTTTCCGACTTTTCTCTGTCAAAGGTGAGTACAGCTGCTTCACTCTTGCAGGGCACAAAATATGCTCTGGGTGCTTCACAGCCGATATGAAGTGAATTTAAATCCTTGTGGTATGCTTTGAATTCCATAATCTATTCTCCCTGTTTTATATTGTTATATCATTTTGTGTGCCGTAGCCTTTAATGTTAACTCTGCAGTTTTCAACCTCAACCACAGCAAAATTATTCGTAGGCTCATTGCACATTGAAGTAAAAACGACATAGGGTACGTTGCCGAGCTTCATATTCAGCCCGTCGTGGTAATGACCCGAAAACACAGCTTCCACCTTACCCGAAGAAAGCAACGCTTGTTTTACCTCGTCAGCGTTTACCAGCACGTGGTCGTTGCGCTCACCTTCATCAACATCAAAATCAAGAAGAGCGTGGGTAAAAATGATAACAGGCTTATCGGAACCCGAAATTTTTTCTTTTGCCCAGTCAAGCTGCTCACGGTCGATGTAGCAATACGCCCATTTTATTTCCTGCTTCGGATACGGCTCATCCGGTGAATTCATATTCGTGTCGAGCATAAGGCAGAGATAATCGTGCGTTTCAATGCTGTAATACCTGTGCGGCATACCCGTAAGGCGGCAGAATTCCGGCTTTCTCATTGCGGTGTCGTGGTTGCCGATAAGAGCATAAAACGGTATATCAAAGCTGCGCCAAACTTCGCCAAGCTCTTTAAGTCCCTGCGCCTGCGGTTTATATCCGTCCGCCGCATCTGCAATATCGCCGAGACAAACGGCAAACTCGCATCCGTCGGAATATTTTTCCAACGCCTCCCTTAGCTTCGGCAAGGACATTTCGTGATATCTGCCGTTACCGCCCAAAGGCTTGTCGGAATAATGCAGATCCGTTATAACAAGAAACTTCAGACCATCACCCCCAATGTTATGGTATATTATAACAAAACAAAAAATAAACCGCAATAGCAAAATACAGTTTGTGAGGGACAAACAATGCAAAATGCAAAGTTCAAAATGCAAAATTGTGGGAGGGCTTCGCCCTCACCCATTTGTATAAACCGCTCTTAATTAACATTTTATAAAATCGGAACGAAGCGCCCCTTAAACGAATTGCGAATTACGAATTAGCTCGACAAACTGTAATACTGCTTGCTAACTATAAAAGATCGGGGTATAATACCGTTTAAGAAGTCTTATCTGATTTACGGGAGAAAAGACAATGTATTTTGAAGAATTAAAAATGAATATGGCGGTAGATATCCCCCCTGCCGTTATAGAAAAAGAAAAGATGATTGACTTTGCCTTGAACTATGACAATATCCCTCTTCATACAGATGAGGAATATGCCAAAACCACACCTTTCGGCAAACTCATTGCGCCCGGTGTAATGTCATTTATGTCGGTTTGGGTAAAATATCTTGAGGTTGATTTTTTGGGCACGGAACTTCTTGCAGGAAAGTCCACCAAAATCGAGTGGATAAAACCTGTATATGCCGATGACGTTCTGACAGGCAAGGCAGAGATTACCAACCTTGTAAAGCGAAATGCCAAAAACGGAATTGCGGAAATTGCTATTAAAGCATACAACCAAAACGGTGAGCTTGTATTGACAAATGTCACCGAAGCCGTTGTTAAATGTAAACCACTGTAAAAAGCAGGCAACATCGCAATTGATGTTGCCTGCTGCCTTTTTATATACAAAAAAAGCCCGAAACCGTTGATTTAAAGCGGTTTCAGGCTTGGCGCGCTGGAAGGGACTCGAACCCCTGACCTTTTGGTTCGTAGCCAAACACTCTATCCAGCTGAGCTACCAGCGCAAAAGTGCGGTTTTTTGACCGCTCAAGTATATTAGCACAACTGTTCGGAAAATGCAAGTGTTTTTTTATATTTTTCAAAAATATTTTTAATCCACTGTTATTCAAGGCTTTTATAAAGTAAATATCCGTAAAATCCTTCAAGAATATCGGTCGCCATATCTTCTTTGGCAGTCACATCTGATTCTATATAAAATTTGTATAACTCGTTCTTCTCATTCAAAATATTATCCCGAACCCACGCAATAAGTTCAGAATTATAAATCGACAAATCCTCAGCATCGTGACTGAGCATTTGCTTTTTTTCTTCTTCACTCAGCAAATCATCCAACCAATCGTAAATAATTCTAAATTCATTTTTCATACCCATTTTTATCACCTCATAACTATTTTACTATTATTTGATAGTAAAATCAATACTATTTTTTGATAGTACATATACTTATTTTTAGAGGTGAGTTTATGTATTATCCTCGTTTAAAGGATTTGAGAGAAGACCGTGACCTTGCTCAAAAGCAAATAGCGGCACATTTAGGCATAGACCAACGGGTTTACAGCAACTACGAAACCGGCAAGCGTGAAATTCCGACAAGGTTTGTTATTGCTCTAGCCAAATTTTATAACACTTCGGCTGATTATATCCTCGGTATGACAAACGACCCTAAACCGTATAAATAAACGCAAAGACTGCAGATGTTATACGCACCTGCAGTCTTTTGGTTTCTTTGTAGGGTCAATTCACTTTCTCGACCGAAATTCGCCGTCATATCGCTTTTACGACGGGCAATTCGTGAATTGCCCTTACGGTGTATATACAAATCACAATCATAAATAATTATCTCGACAAATTACAGTTTGTTTAAGTGCAGAGTGCAGAGTTCAGAACGCAGAACGGTGGGAGGGCTTCGCCCTCACCCATTATAATAATCGCTCTGAATGAGCGTTTTATAAAATCGGAGCGAAGCGACCCTTCGTTCTGCACTCTGCGTTCTGCATTCTGCACTCATCTCGGCAAACTGTAATTTACGGCTGTACGGTTATGGGTTTATCTTCGCTTTCGTGCTCGATGAGGATGAAATTGTTGCGCTTTGCGTAAGCCCAGCGCATTTCAAAGATATCAAGCGCTTCAAGCGGAATATAAAGCTGGTTTTTCCTTTCGGCGTTGCGGTAAACGGCATTTTTGAGCGTTACCTCTCCCCTGTCGGTTTCGACAACATTACTGTCCTGCGTAAAGCGTGCCCAATGGCCGTAGCCCTCGAGGTAGACCTGATTTTCGGTTTTCTTTACCATACCGCCGAAATAGGAAAACAGCACAGAAAGGCAGCCGTACCACACGCCGTCCTTGTTTTCACAGGTGGTCTGGTACTGGCAAAGGCCGAGGTCTGCACCCTTGTACATCATACGGGTGCGGTTGAAATACGGGGCGAGTGCGTAGGGCTCAATAACGTCACGCTCCTTGTCAATAACGCAGCGGTCGGCAATTCTGCCGTCCTCAAGCGTGGCGGTGATTGTGAGCTTTTTGCCCTCAACCTCGGCAACGGCAACCATAGAGGTTCTGTCCTCCATAGGATAGAAAGCACTGTGCCAAACCTTACTGAGCGAACGTGTACCGGGCGGATTCTGATTGGAATTGCCGAGGACGTAGTTAATCATACCCTTTGACGGATTTTCAAAAAGCTCCTCGTTCTTTCGGGGGAAGCTTCTGCCGAAGCTGTGCTCATGACCGGAGAAAAGCAGGTCAAGCATTTCCATACCCTCGGTCATTACGGGGTAGCAGTCATAATTCTGGCAGTCGCTGCCCGTATAGCACACGGGGAAGTGATATGTACCGATATTCCAGTCCGCCTTGCTGTTTTTAAGGTCTTCAACAAGCCAGGCATTGACATCCTCGGGGCCGTTTACGCCGAGCACGGTGAAGTGAGCATTGCCGTAATCGAAGGTGTAGTTTTCGGTTTTCCAGCCCTCGGGGCCGTTGTAGGCGTAGCTGCCCTTAAGCTGCTTGCAGAAGAACTCGGCAGGCTCGGAATAGTATCTGCCCGTTGAAGTTCTGTAGTCCTTGAAGCCACGGGTATCGTGGTTGCCCTCAGTAAACATTACGGGTACATATTCGGCTATGCCCTTCCAGCCGAGGAAGGCACCGTTCCACTGCTGCTCGTGCTGACCGCAGTCGGTGTTATCACCTGCTGTAAGGATAAAGGCGGTATCAGGGTGTTCTTTGAGATAGCGTTTTATCAGCCCGTTAAAATATGAATAGTCGGGAGTTTCAAAAGGCTCGCCCTTCTGCTGGTCGGACACGCAAAGGAACTTGAATCTTTCAAGATTTTCGGGCTGGGTTGTGAAGAAAAACTCCTCACTGCGGTGGTTTTCATCGCCGCAGGTGTAGTAGTATTTCGTGCCGGGCTTCAGGTCGGTAAGCCTTGACCAATGCATCATGCTGATATCTATATCGCTTTCAAAAATCTCGTTTTCGCTCGGGGTTTTCATTATTGTGTCGCAGCCGTCCTCACGGTATTCAACATAGCCCTCGGCAACGTCAACACTCGTTCTCCACGTAACAGCCATAGATGTTTTAGCGTCACCGTTTATGCTAATCATTATATGGTCGGGTGCAGGGGTCGAGCCTCTCTGGGGTTTTACTCTTTCCATTATACTTATCCTCCGTTTGGGTACTGAATTACAGTTTGTCAAGATGAACGCAGCATGTAGAACGAAGGGTCGCTTCGCTCCGATTTTATAAAATGTTGATTTAAAACCTTTTATACAATCGGGTGAGGGCGTCAGCCCTCCCACCGTTCTGCGTTCTGAACTCTGAACTCTGCACTCAAACAAACTGTAAATTATAAAGTTGAATAAATTATAACCCTTTGCTTTCTCGTTTTCAACCCCTGCAAAACCTATTTTGTGAAATATACATAAAATTAAAATAAATATTCAACCAATTTGCCTGTTGTAATTGAAAACAGAAGTTTTATAATTAGAATAACTATTTTTTAAGGCGGAAGCAATTATGATTGAAACAATCGGACAGATTATCGGCTTTGTTGCAATGGGAATAATCGTTTTTTCCTACCAGCAGAAATCACACAAACGCATACTAACCTTTCAGATGGTGTCGGGCTTGCTTTTCACCCTGCACTATCTTTTACTCGGCGCTTACACGGGCTGTATTTCAAATTTAATCGGTGCAGGCCGTTCCGCAGTTTATGCAAACCGTGGCAAAAACACATTTACTTCTTTCAAGCTGTGGCCCGTTGTTTTCAGCGTTGTTTTTACCGTTTCAGGCATACTCACGTGGGACAATATTTTTTCCGTTTTCCCGATGATAGCAATGGTTGCTTCCTCGGTTGTGCTGTGGATTGATTCGCCGAAAATCAACCGTGCGTTTTCAATTCCGACCTCTGCTTGCTGGCTGATTTACAACATTGCAAACCTCTCTTATGCAGGCATTGCAACGGAAATTTTCGTGCTCTCCTCAATCATTATCGGAATGATAAGACTTGACAGAAAGAAAGCGGAAAAATAATTTTCATTTGTTGATTTTCACCAATAAAATTGTATAATCTTTAAATAATTTAACTGTTGAATTTATGTGCCTTTTTTATATAATTAAGTTGTAATCAAATGCCGCTTCAGAATGCGGCAGAAAGGAATAAAACTATGGAGAAAAAACTCAGAGTAGGTATCATCGGCTGCGGCGGTATTGCCAACGGCAAGCACATGCCCGCAATTTCAAAAATCAAAGAGGCTGAAATGGTTGCATTCTGCGACATCGTTGTTGAAAAAGCAGAGGCTGCAGCTGCAAAGTTCGGCGTTGAAGGAGCAAAGGTTTACGAGGATTACAAAGAGCTTCTCAAGGACGAGAGCATTGATGTTGTTCACGTTTGCACACCCAACCGCTCACACAGCTTTATCACAATAGATTCACTTGAAGCAGGCAAGCACGTTATGTGTGAAAAGCCCATGGCAAAGACCTATGCAGAGGCAAAGGCTATGTGCGAAGCCGCAAAGCGCACGGGCAAGAAGCTCACAATCGGCTACCAGCAGCGCTGGAGAGACGATTCCATCTACCTCAAGGAAGCCTGCGACAACGGCGACCTCGGCGAAATCTACTACGCAAAGGCTATTGCCCTTCGCAGACGTGCTGTTCCCACATGGGGTGTTTTCCTCAACGAATATGAGCAGGGCGGCGGTCCGCTTATCGATATCGGCACCCACGCACTTGACCTTACTCTCTATATGATGAACAACTACAAGCCCAAGATGGTTGTAGGCACAACCTTTAAGAAGCTTGGCCAGCAGAAGAGAGCTGCCAACTCCTGGGGCGACTGGGATCCCGAAAAGTTCACGGTTGAGGATTCTGCTTTCGGCTTCATCGTTATGGAAAACGGCGCTACAATCACTCTTGAATCCGCCTGGGCTCTCAACATTGCAGACCCGAGAGAAGCTATATGCACACTCTGCGGTGACAAGGCAGGTGCAGACTTCTACGGCCCCGACGACAGCCTTCGCTTCAACTATGTCAAGTACGGCAGACAGATTATTGAAACACCCTCCTTTGATGCAGGCGGCGTAGCCTTCTACGAGGGTGACAGACATCCCGACCCGAAGGACATCGAGTGCCGTGTATGGTACAACGCTATTCTCAACGACACAGAGGTTATGACAAAGCCCGAGCAGGCACTTGTTGTAACACAGATTCTTGAGGCTATTTACGAATCCGCAAAGACAGGCGAGCCTGTATATCTCAATAACGACTAATACTACATATCAGGAGAAATTCACGATGAAAATAGCAGTTCAGCTTTACAGCGTAAGAGATTGCATTAATAACGCCGAGGATTTTTTCAAGGTGCTTGAAGAAATCAAGGCTATGGGCTACGAGGGTGTAGAGTTTGCAGGCTTCCACGGCGTTGATGCCGCAAGCCTTAAGGCAAAGCTCGACGAACTCGGTCTTGTCCCCGTCGGCGCACACATGGGTATCGGCGATTATCTGCCCGAGAAGATTGAAGAAACCGTTGCCTACCACAAGACCCTCGGCACACTTTACACAGGTGTCGGCGGTGCGGCACACGACACGGTTGAAGAATGCGAATACGCCGCAAAGGCACTTGCCTACGGCGCAGAAAAGCTCGGTATTCCCACCTACTACCACAACCACACAGAGGAGTTCACTCCCCTTGAAAACGGCAAAATCGGTATGGAAATCTTTGCCGAGCACACCAAGCTTGAGGTTGACACATACTGGAGCCACTGTGCAGGTATTGACAACTACAAGTACATAACAGAGAACAAGGACGATATCTGCCTGCTTCACGTCAAGGACGGTCTTGACCGCAAGCCCCTTTCACTCGGCGACGGTGACTGCGATGTTGCCGCTGTTGTAAAGGCTGCAAAGGACGCAGGCATCGAATGGCTTGTAGTTGAAAACGATGACCCCGTACCCAACGGTATTGAAGACGTAAAGCGCAGCATCAACTACCTTAAAACTCTTATCTGACGGAGAAATAAAAATATGAAAATTGGCGTAATTACAAACCTTCTGGGCAACAAGCCCTTTGAAGAGGCTCTTGAATATTTTGTTTCCAAGGGCATTGAAATGGTTGAAATCGGCTGCGGCGGTTACCCCGGCACAGACCACGCAGACCCCGACGTGCTTCTGAATGATGAGGCAAAGCTTGAAGAGTTCAAGGCTCTTATCAAGAAGTACAACGTTGAAATCAGCGCTTTAAGCTGCCACGCAAACCCCGTACACCCCAACAAGGAAATCGCAAAAGAATTTGACAGCGCAATGCGCAAGGCAGTTCTTCTTGCCGAAAAGCTTGGCGTTCACCAGATTAACACCTTCTCCGGCTGCCCCGGCGACTGTGAAGAGTCAAAGAACCCCAACTGGGTTACCTGCCCGTGGCCCAACGAATACGGCGAAATTCTCGAGTGGCAGTGGAATGAAGTTCTCATCCCCTACTGGAAAGAATTTGTTGAGTTTGCAAAGGCACACGGTGTAGACAAGATTGCCCTTGAAATGCACCCCGGCTTCTGTGTTTACAACCCCGAAAGCCTGCTCAGGCTCAGAGCGGCAGTCGGCCCCGAAATCGGTGCAAACTTCGACCCCAGCCACCTTATCTGGCAGGGTATCGAGCCTGTTGCGGCTATCCGTGCACTTGAGGGTGCTATTTTCCACTTCCACGCAAAGGACACCAAGGTTGACAAGTACAACACGGCTGTCAACGGCGTGCTTGACACAAAGCCCTACTCCGACGAAATCCACCGCTCATGGGTATTCCGTTCAGTCGGCTACGGCAACGACGAAACCTACTGGAAGGATATCATTTCCAACCTTCGTATGATAGGCTACGACTACGCTATCAGCATTGAGCACGAGGATTCCCTTATGAGCCAGAACGAGGGCTTCTCTAAGGCAATTGATATGCTCAAGCGCTGCGTTATGAAGGAAGACCCCTGCACAATGTGGTGGGTATAAGCGTGCTGAAAGCACGCAGTGATATAAATCCCTTACGGGATTTGTGATATATTGCTTATGCAATGTGATATATCTTTGATATATCCTATCAAAGATGTGATATGTTTGCCGCAGGCAAACGTTAAGGGCCTGCGGCGCAATTATAATTTTATCGAAATAAGGTAAACTATTATGATTAACAACAAATTCGGTCATGCGGTTATCGGCTACGGCGGAATGGGACATTTCCACGGCAGACGCCACGAGAGTATAAAAGACCTTGAATTTTTAGGCTTTTACGATATTGACCCTGCCGTCCAGAAAAAAGGCGAAGAAGAGGGTGCACACAGCTATAATAGCCGTGCAGAGCTTCTTGCCGACGAAAGAATTGACCTTGTTACCGTTGCAACACCCAACGACGTTCACAAGGAAATCGTCATTGATGCCCTTCGTGCAGGCAAAAACGTAATCTGCGAAAAGCCCGTCACAATGTCGAGCGAGGATCTTGAGGAAATGATAGCCGTTGCAAATGAAACGGGTAAAATGTTCACCGTTCACCAGAACAGACGCTATGACGGCGACTATCTCAAAATCAAAAACATATACGAAAACAACACGCTCGGCAAAATCCACTGCTTTGAGCACCGTGTTCACGGCTCAAGAGGTGTGCCCAGCGGCTGGCGACAGGAAAAAGAGCACGGCGGCGGTATGGTGCTTGACTGGGGCGTTCACCTGCTCGACCAGATGCTTACTCTTATGGCAGACAGAAAAATGCTTTCCGTTTACGCAGAGTGCACCAACATCACGAATTTTGAATGTGACGACGGCTTCAAGGCTATCATCAGGTTTGAGGACAACGTAAGCTGGCAGATTGAGGTTATGACAAACAACTTCATTGAAATGCCGCTGTGGTATGTCTGCGGCGAAAACGGCACGGCAGTAATCAAGGACTGGAAGGGCAACGGCGAAATCGTTATGGTTGAGGACTGGGAAAACCGTGACAGCGTGCCGATTAAGGCAGGCGTCGGTCTGACCAAGACAATGGCACCCAGAACAGACGACTCAATCAAGCATTTCCCCCTCCCCGAGGGCAAGGACGATTGGGACGCCTACTACCTCGACATCTGCGATGCGCTTAAAACCGGCAGAACACCAAACGTCACTCACGACCAGCAGCGTAAGCTTATAAAGCTCATCGAAGCCATCTTCGAATCCGCAGAGAAAAACGAAACAATTAAATTTTAAATAAAATTTAACCGCACCACGGATCACCAAAAATCCGTGGTGCGGTTTTCATGTTGGTTGGACAAATTACTCACAGATACATACTATTAAACCGCTGTGAAATCTTAACCTCTCCGTCCGGTGCAATATCGGTTACGGTTACGCCCTGCGGCCAATCCTTTTCGGGTACACCGAGGTTATCACCCGTTGTATAGGTTTCGTAGCCGCCCGTCTGGTTATAGACGAGGTAAACACCGTCGTGGCGCACGCAGAAATCGTTCATATGGTCGTGGCCACAGAACATTGCCTGAGTGCTGCCCAGCTTCTTAATCAGCGCAAACAGCCCGGTATTGTGCCTTGACGAGCCGACTCCTTCACGCACAGCACCGTGGATAATCTCGCACTTGCCGCTGAACATAAAGTTGCCGTTTTCATCCTTTTCAACGGCAAGCTCGTACTCCTTAATCGGGATATGCATATACATAAACGATTTAACTTCGCCGTACTGCTTTTCGAGCATTTTGAGCTTATTTTCATACCAGTTCATCTGGTTATACTTGATATAATCGTAGCTGTCATATTCCTTGGGGCAGCCGTGCTCCTCACGGTATTCGTCGAGAATATCCCTGCCCGAATCGAGCATAAACAGCGTTTTGAGAATTTTGTTCTCGCTGCCGAGAATGTTTATGCAGTAGTTGCAAAGACCGAAAAGCTCTTTCTTACCCTGCCTTGCAAGGCAATGAGGAAAGTTAGTCTGGCACTTCATAAGAAGCTCCTTGAATCTTCCCTTCTCCTCTCTAGCCTCATGGTTACCGAAAACGAAAGCCCAGTAAACGCCGATTTTTTCCATAAAACGTGCAAACTGAATTGCATCGATATGCTGAAATCTGCCGAGAATAACGTCACCGGTAAGCACTACCAGATCGGGCTTGGTGTCCGCAATCTGGCGCATAAGCATACCCATACACTTGTCACGAAGAACAGGGTCGTCGCCGAAATGCAGGTCGCTTGTAGAAATAATGCGGAAGCCCTTGTTGACTATTTTACCGCTCTCATCAAACTTTGCTATCGTCACGCTGTCCTCATCCTCACGGATAATTCTGACATCCGTGCCAACCTTTTTAATATCAAGGCTTTCGGTAAACATACTCTTGCCGAGTTTACCGCCACTGAGCCTGTATGCAGCGCCCTGAATATCCAGCAGCACCTCATCAATACCAATTCTCAGCTTTTCGTAAATTATGTTCATAGTTTTCACTCCGATTCAGATTACGTTCTGTCATTTAACAGTATATAATTTTATTAAACAAATAGCAAGAAAAAAATCACCCGAAAACCTGTAACGGTTATTACGGGTGATTGTAATTGCAATTATTCTTCCATCTGTCTGCCGAGGAAGTTTGCGGCAACCTGCACGAGCTTGATATCTGCCGTATTGGGCACGGAGAGTTTTTCGTCGCCCAACAGCACAACCGCACCCGAAACATCGCCTGCCGCTATAATCGGGGCAGCTACGCTCGCCTTGCGTTCAATACCCATAGCAGGTGTAAGCCCCTCACCTGCCGTCTGCGCAATAAAGCTCTCACGGCGCTCCATATAATCCTCAAGCTCCGTGGAAAGCTGGCGGTCAAGCACCTCTTTTTTCGGCGCACCTGCGCAGGCAATTACCCTGTCCCTGTCGCAGATAAGCACGGGCAGGTTAGTCCCCCTGTGAAGCACCTCTGCATACTGTGTAGCCACACCCGAAAGCTCGCCCACAGGCGAATACTTCTTGAAAATAACCTCCCCGTCGGGCGCAGTAAAAATCTCCAACGGGTCGCCTTCGCGGATACGCATAGTGCGGCGGATTTCCTTGGGGATTACGACCCTGCCAAGGTCGTCAATTCTTCTCACAATTCCTGTTGCTTTCATAAAAATATCTTTCTCCTTGTTTTGCATTGCGTTAATTCGGGAGGCGAAACGCCTCCCCTACACAAATTTTCAAATTGTGTTGTTAGGATATGTGAAACAAGGTGGTTTATACTACAACACATTAAATATATTACATTTGCGTTTTGTGTGATACTAATACTTTTCATGTTTTTGTTAATATATTTGCCAATTGAGTTTGTTTTCTTTAAACACAAAAACACCCGACTGATATAATGCTTCTTTTTCTTATTCGTGGCTCTTTTCTCCTTTCATTGGTATTTGGAAAGTATTCTGAATATCAACATCACTTTACCAAAACGCCCACTAAATAATTAGTGTTAAACTGTTTGGGGCTTCATCCTGAAGCGATGACTTTTTCTGAACATGCCATCCGTTAAGGTCGATACAAACCATAACGCCGAAACGAATTACGTATATACGGAAACCGTTCATTCGCCCTACTAACTGGTTATTCCGGTTAATAACCTGAATAACCGTTAGTAAGACCGGCTCTTTTCTTTCGAAGAGCTGCCGTGTCTGTGAGAAGTGTCAGCTTAGATTTTGCACATATACATGCTCCTCTTATGCTGACACGCTCACTCAAATTCGAACACCCTTGCATATACACAAAGCTGTTCGGATTACATCGGGTACGCACTTTTTCCGCAAACGAACGTAGCACACCTTTTGCTGCACACCTCAATGACACCGTGTCTTGGATGAGGTTATTTGGTTTCGTCTGATAGGTTCGGACCGAAAGTGCATACCGTTTTATTCTCCTTCTTGATTTATTTCATCCACCCCCTCGCAATTTCTATCACTGACAGTTGAACTAAAACGGGATTTTTGAGAATCACTTGCGTTGTGATTCTTTCTCCTATTGACTTCTGTAATCTCCTATAATATGTAAGAATACATGGCATCACAACATTTAAGTTCAACTTACCTGCCAAAAACAGGCTGATTTTTAGCAAAAATGGCGTTTTTGTCTGATTTTGAGTATAAATTAACCCCTGAAACGGGTGCGATTTCGTTTCAGGGGCAAAAGAGAACCACCCGACCTGAGTTTGCGGCTCAAGTCGGATGTTGGAAAGTTAATATTGGTTGTTTAATTATGCTTCATCTTTTGCCTGAACTTAATAAATTAGACAGATTGCATAATAATTTTGCTCAAGCCAAAAATTCTTTTAAAGAAGGCAATTATTTTCCAGAAGAAGCCGGCTTTCGCAGTCATAACCTGTTCATCGGTTGAAACGGGCACACCGTCCTCGTTATAAACCGTAGCGGTAAAGGTTGTTTCACCGCTTACAGCAGGAGTTATTGAACAGGTTGAACCGTCTTCGGATACACTGAATGTAAGATTGTTATTTGAAGCAACCCATTCAACATAGCCACCCTCGGGGATAAGCTCGACATCGATATGAAGCACAATTGAATCGCCGTAATTGATTGTGTTTTGAGAGGGTGCAGGTATAACAGCTTCATTAACTTCAACATAATTGTAATGAATAGTTGCATTTGTTAAATCAGCATTGAAACTATCAATTGAAATACACTTCCAATTTTCCTTACTACCACGGTAGTCTGATAATTATTCTTCATAACAAATAAACCCTTTCGAATATTCATGTTTGTTTTTTATTTAGTTTAATGAAAAGTTGCGTTACTATTTGCTTTGCAAAAGCAACGTTGCCACAATCCACTTCCTTTCGTTTTTGAGTCGTTCTTCTACAACCAAAAACCACCTCTTGCTTATCAATTTGCCTTTGATGTAACTATGGTAGCACACTTCAGAATTTCCTCATGGGAGGAGGGGTAAACTAAAATAAAGCTTTATCTATCGTTTGTTTACGTTTACTCGGAATTATCTAATAAAACATAAATCATTTAATCTTCACTACACTACGCGCTCTTAATTTCCCCTTGTTTTTTGTGTTAAGGAAAGCAATCAGTTTCGAAATAACTGCAATTTCATCAGGGGAAGAGCTTAATACATCAACAAACTTGTTGCCGGCATCTCCATAGAGTTCAGAATAAAGCTCCTGAGTATCTTCACCCAGAACGGGTGCTGTAAATTTTGCAAAGTTCATATTCATATTAGGCTACCTCCTCAATGATTTTCATAAGCTGCACGGCGAGAACCTGAATCTCCGGAGGAGCATCTTTGATGATCTCCATAGCTGCAGCTGCGGTGTCTTCGTCTCCGAAGATTTCATTCAAAAGTGCCCAATCTCCACTCTCGAATTCAATTTTAACGAGACCTTTTCTCTCGTGGGGCGGAATAGGATGTCCGGGTGCTTTAGGATGTTCGTGCCTCATAGGAACATGTCCTCCTTCAATTTGTTTAGTCGTACTAATGTTTTGAATTACCTTCATGATTTTGATCCTCCTGAATGATCGTAAACACATTATAATTCATATAAAAAAGCTCGTTCAGAAGGGGGGGATAATTCTGAACGAGCATAAAGTCATACTATTAAATTAAAGAACAATGGCCATTACGATCAGTGCAATAGAAAGCTGAACTACATAATTCAGAAGTCCATACTTCATATACTGAGCAACGCCCCACGTTGCCTTTTTCCCTGGTGCCTCTTCGATTCCTGCGGCGTTAACTTTGTTAGAAAGAATGAATCCTGCAGTAGCACTCCACATAAACATGGAACTTCCGGCACAGATGGCGGCGGCATATGCGACAGCGATCCAGTCAGACTGTGCACTCAAAGGTCCATTGCAAAGTTCGATAATGACTGGCATCATTGCTGCAGCCGCAGGTCCAGCACTAAAAATACCAGCTACGACAGATGTGATAACCATAATAACCATAATCAGTAATTTTGGATTACTAATATTAGTCTGCAAGAAATTAGCAAGCATATTCAACAAGCCTGTTTGGCTGATAACCTGCGCAAAAAAGAGAAACGATGCAATAGTTAAAACAGATTTCATATCCATGCATTGTGCAACTTTCACTTTTTTGAGTGAACAGACAACGACAGCGATTCCATATCCAAGAATTGCAATTGCTTCAGGAGGAACCATGTTCTGAGGAACAAAACTCCACGCAAGAAACATTCCAATAAAAATGAGCCCAAGCCATTTCAGCACATCAAAACGAATGTTAATATTCTTATACTGACTCTTAAGGTTGCTTACGGCCAAACTTCTAACAGCACCATCATCTCTCTCTTTTTTTACACTCAAGCCCCAAATGCTCAAAAGCGCGACAGATGTAATAGCAAACAGAGGAAATGCATGAGTCAAATAACTCAAAAAGTCAGTGATGCCGCTGGTCATAATAACGATCGCTGGGAAATCGCCTACCGGAGAAGCGGCACCGCCGGTGTTGGAGAGCGCAAGGATTGCCGCGAAAAATACACAAACATATTTACGATCAACCTCTAGTGTCTTTAAAAGGACGAAAACAATGGGGAGGATCATCATTACAGCGGTGATATTGTTTAAACATGACGAAATCAAAAACATCATGCCGCCAAAGAGGATGAGACACATACGCTTCTGACCTTTGGAGAATTCCGCAATTTTGATAGCAAGCAGCTGCATAATGCCAGTTTCAGCAATCAAGTTAGTGAAAAGCTCCATAACGATGAGAATGACAAGTACATCGTAGGAATAACCACCCATTACTGTTTTAATGGGAATGTCAAAACTCAAAGCAACGATGCTGCCAAGGATAAACATTGCTGCAATCAACAACAAGGATGCACTATTGCCTAAACCTTTCAAAAAGGATGTCTTCTTGCTAATATTTAATTCTTTATTCACCGCAACACTGTTCATTTTCCTTCCTCCATTTCATGTTGATTCTTTGTGTGTTCAGCTCCATCCAACCATCGTAACGATGAGCGCCTTCTAGTTCAATATAAGGAACAAACACCTTTTTGCCCTTAAAAACATTGTAATGTTCAACCATCCTGTATGTATCCGGGAAAACCATCATGCGGTCTGCACCTGAATAGCCACAAACCACAAACATCGTGTTAGCAGGAAAAAAATCCTGCGGGAAGTAAGGCTCCTCAAAAACATTCACAGAAATGTGTCGTGGAAGATTGTTTGTTAGACGCTCTTTTGCTTCAGGATCCATATCACAAGGAACCGCAAAAATGATTTCCGCCGAAGGACACTTTTCTCCGATGATTTCAGCCAATGCGATTTCGGGAGTGAAAAACATATATTTGCTTTTGCCGAACGAAAGCAACCAGTCAGCGATAAGACTCATATTGTCAGAGATGTTTTCCATAGGAATCGGAAAGGTATTACCGATCTTTTCTAAAACATCAGGGCTACTGCTCACTTTCGCAAGATTTACTGCAGTTTCAAATAGACCAATTTCTCTTGCTGTTTTCTGTACATCCATATTATTTTGCCTCCTTCTGTTTGTTAAGGAAAGCAATCATTTTCGAAATAACCGCAATTTCATCAGGAGAAGTGCTTAATACGTCAACAAACTTGTTGCCGGCATCTCCATAAAGTTTAGAATAAAGTTCCTGAGTATCTTCACCCAGAACGGGTGCTGTAAATTTTGCAAAGTTCATATTCATGTTAAGCTACCTCCTCAATGATTTTCATAAGCTGCACAGCGAGAATCTGAATCTCCGGAGGAGCATCTTTGATGATCTCCATGGCTGCAGCTGCGGTGTCTTCGTCTCCGAAGATTTCATTCAAAAGTGCCCAATCTCCACTCTCGAATTCGATTTTAACGAGACCTTTTCTCTCGTGGGGCGGAATAGGATGTCCGGGTGCTTTAGGATGTTCGTGTCTCATAGGAACATGTCCTCCTTCAATTTGTTTAGTCGTACTAATGTTTTGAATTACCTTCATGATTTTGATCCTCCTGAATGTTGATAAACATATTATACGATTCGTATCACCCCCAGTTCAGAAGGGGGTATTTCTATGCTGCTTTACGGTCATCCTTATCTTCGCGAAGCTTGTTATTTAAGGTGATGATTTCGTCACATCTCTCTACAACTTTTTGATCATGAGAGATATACAGAATTCCCGCGCCAATCTCACTAGCATATGCTTCAATATTGGATAATACGAATTCTGTAGCAGCTCTATCAAGATTAGCTGTAATTTCATCAAAGATAAAGAATTTTGGAGTTCTGAGAAATGCTCTGGCAAGAGAAAGTCTCTGCTTCATTCCACCGGAAAGTTCCTCCGCCTTCTCACCAATCCAACATTCCAAAGCTTCTGCGGGATCTTTGCGAATAACAGTGTCGTTATGATTCTCTCCAACGAGGTGTACTTTCTTTAATGCGTTGCACAATTCGAAATCGCTTACATCACGTTCGAGGCCGTATACAAGGTTGTCTCTTACTGTTCCGGCAATGAAGAAGGAAATTTGCGGAGTATAGTAGAGCATATCAACGAGTTCCTTTTGAGAGTACGACTCCTGGGGACGTCCAAATAAAGTGATCGTTCCCTGTGTATGAGGATAGTATCGATTTAAGCAACGTATAAGACTAGTTTTTCCACAACCGTTTGCACCTTGAAGCGCAATTTTTTTCCCACAAGGAATTGATACTTTATCATATTTTGCCAAAGGAATAGTCTTCTCAGGATTTGTCACAACGACGTTTTCGACAACAATGTTGTTAACTCCTGTACCTTCATAATTAGATCGTATAGCAAACACATCGTCTGAGGAACTAGCGGCTACTTCCAGCAAAGCTTTTGCTTTAATCACCGATGAAGCAGTCTCGTCCATAAATCGATATACTTCATCAATAGGCTTAACCAACTGTTGAAACAGCAGACAAACAGTAATAACAGAACCGGCAGGCATCTTACCTTGGGAAATCATTACGATCGATGTAGTAAGCAGAATGACCTGGAAAACGATCTTGCAAAACTGCTTCAAGCAATCAAAGGTGCCCATGTATCTATGATGCTTTTTTTCAGTCTTTCCAATGTTTAGAATACTAGGCTTTAATCTCTTCTTTTCATATTCCTCCGCATGCATACCACGAATGAGCTCAAGGTTTGAAATAGACTGGCAAACCTGACCATCCAAAGCATTCTTCTGAGAAATAATGTTTTCACGAATGCCATTTTGAGAACGAATCTGAAATGCGGATATTACTACGGTAATTAAAAGATACGCAAGCATTATTGCAACCATAGTAATTGGAGCATTAAAGAAAACTTGAGCCAATGTGCAAAGTGCAACTAGAACCGTAGCAAATACGTCATTGCACATAATCTTAATTAATTGGCTAAACCCAGCTACACCCTGGTTTAATTGCGCGGTTTTTTCGCCACTCAAGCACCCAGAGTAATATGAAACCGGCATCTTAAGAAGCTTTTCAATACTAAAATCACGCACTTCTGTTTCGTGTGTTGCAATAATACAATCGAGCATAACACGACGGGCGATAGCAATACACTCTGCTGCCAGATAGATCAAGCCAAAAGATATTACGGCAATGGCACCTTGAGCTAATGTGCTGACTGTGCCATCGGAAATGTTGGTATACATTTCGCCGAGTCTAACAGGCCAAATAGAAGCCAAAACAGAACTAATTGCTGCCAAAACAATTACACCTAGGCACTTCCATTTAGTTTTTAAACTCATCATAGATAAATACTTTTTCATACCGAGTCCTCCTTGTGTTTTGAGTTAAAGGATTTTTGCGGTTCGTATCATAGGAACCCTTAAAACCGTAACGACTTTCTTATGTTATACCAGATTTTTCATCGTGCTTTTATAGGGGGGGTGAGGAGTTTAACAATATAACCAGATTACTTAACTTGCTCTCTGCAACACCTTCGACTATTTTCTTTTTTCTTGTCTTGGACAATCTTTGTAACAGGCGAGGAACACCCGAAATCGTTAAAAGTTCTTCTTGTTTTTGCGTTTATACGCTTTTTTTCTTTCTTTGATAACTTGTCATATGATACATATTTTTTCATATTCCTTATCCTACCTTTCTCAACCATGCCTCTGATATTTTTTTGATTCCGGCCTTCTTGAATTCAATTTCAAGTATTCTTGTGTTTCCAGAACCTGTTGCCGATATGATTATCCCTTCACCAAACCGGGGATGGCAAATAGTTTCGCCACATTCAAAGGCCGAGTTTAGGGATTGCGCGACCGCTGGTACATCCGGTGCAGAATCTTTATAAACGAACCATTCACCAATATACCTTGTAGTACTGTCCCAAGTATCCTGAATCTTATATTTCACGCTGCCATCTTCTTGTTTAATAGGAAGAATTGCTGCACAGTGACTTCTACCAACATAAGCGAAGATTCTTTCTCCGTCATGATACTCTTCCACCATATCGAATAGGTGTAAAACCACTTTTGCGAAACAAATCAGTAATACAGGTTCTGTATGAAGGCATATTCCCACGGTAATGAGCTTGCTCTATTAAGCTTTTAACCACATCTTCCCAGGTTTGCTTCGTAATAAGCACAACGCAGTTAACGGCAGCTCGGTCAGATGAATATATCGTACTCATTGTTGAGGGAGCCACCCTTGTTTCTTTATAGGATTTCATAAGTTCGGTAATTTCGGCCATAATACGCCCTCCATCATTTCTCGTAATCGATATATTATTTATACCACGATTTGACATAGTCTCTTTAAGGGGGATAGTCATAACCACCAGTTAAACTGGTGGTTTGCACAGGCCCTATAAGGGCCGCCTACTGGCCTGCCGACTAAAAGTCGGCACTGAAGTTTGACACCGCATTACTATCTCAAGCAGCCGCTCTCGTGCGGCTGTTTATTTTTGCTTAGTTATTCTTGTCACCCGTGAACGGGTCGATGTACTCTTTGAGTGATATCTGGTCATT
>JAFXBF010000024.1 GCA_017516745.1 Clostridia bacterium | reverse complement strand
TTCATTTGAATGTCCTCCTTTTGGTTTTTGTGCAGTTGGTAGCCGCACTTCTATTTTACCAAAAGGAGTTTTATTTTTCACTCACCGCTTAAGCTTTTTTGAACCCCTGGCACAGCCAGGGGTTTTCATATACAACAAAAACGCCCACGGTAAAACCGCAGGCGTTTTGAAAAAGTCTTATTCTACTGCTATGGTTTTACCTATCTTGCAATTTTCTGCAAGGTTGAGGTTCATAAGGGTTACGGGCTTATCGGCAGATACGGATACGACCTTGCCGTTTTTCCACTTGAAGGAAAGCTGTGCGCCGTTAATGAGCATATTTTTGACTTCGCCGTTTTCCCAATCCGAGGGAAGTGCAGGCAGAAGCTCGTTTCTGCCGTTTTCGCTGTAAACAAGCAGAGCGTTTACACCGGCGGTGAAGCCGAAGTTACCGTCAATCTGGAAAAGGAAAGGCGGATGAGTATCGAAAAGGTTGGAGAATACGGAGTAAGTGAGCATATTTGCAATAATCTCACGGGCTGTTTCGGGCTCGTGGAGAGTACCTGCAAGGCAGATTGCCCAGGCGGCAGACCAGCCGATATAGTGCTCCCAATTCTTCTTGCGGAAGTGATAAAGCTCACGTACCCACTCACGCTGCTGAGCGTTTTCATAGTACTTGATTGTATCCGAGGGGTAAAGACCGTAAAGAGGTGAGAAATGTCTGTGACCCGGCTCGTGAAGCTCATAGTCCTTTGACCACTCGACTATGCCGTATTCACCCTTCTGAAGCGGACGGAGTTTTGCGAGCTTTTCCTTAATCTGCTCTGCAAGCTCACCCTCGGACTCAAAATCGAGGTAAGCAAGCATACCCTTTCTTGCAACCTCCATATCAAAGGCAGAGGCGTAATCGACAGCGACAGCCTTGCCGTTAAAACGGAATTCGTTTTCGGGTGAGGTTGAAGGAGCAACAACGTATTCGTCGTTAAACTCTACAAGATAATCGTTGATAAACTCTGCGGAAGCCTTTACGCTTTCAAAAATCTTGTCCTTGTATTCATCAAGGCCGCCGTTTTTATAGTGGCCGTAAACCTCGTTTACAAGCCAGGCACCGCAAAGCGGAGCATACATAAAGCAGGGACCGCCCTCAACGGGAGAGGTCTTGCGCCAGAGGTCTGTGTTGTGGTTGCAGCAGGCACCCTTGCAGCCGTAGTTTGTCTTTGCCGTGCTTTCGCCGACCTGCATAAGCTCCCATACCATATTTACAAAGGGCTCGGCACACTCTGCCATATTGCTCTTTGATACGGGCCAGTAGTTCATTTCGGTGTTGATATTTACCGTGTAGTTACTGCTCCACGGCGGACGTACTCTTGCATTCCATATACCCTGAAGGTTAAGCGGCTGACCGCCCTTGCGGCTGCCTGCAATCATAAGATACTTGCCGTAGTTATAGAAAAGTTCAACAAGCTTGGGGTCAGGCTTTCCCTTCTTTGCGGTTGCAAGGAGCTTGACGGTTTCTTCCTCGCTTGTGCCGCCGATTGAAAAGCTCTGTCTGTCAAAAATCTTCCTGTAGTCGGCAACGTGCTTTTTAAGGAGCTTATCGTAATCTGCCTTTACCTTTGACAGCTTCTTTATACACTGCTTTCTGACAACCTCACGGTCGGTTTCGGGCATTTTGTCGTAAGCAATAAAACCTGTAGCTGTTGAGGCAAGAAGCACGGTTGATGTGGAATTCTTAACTGTGATTTTCTTGTCGGAATATACGACCTCACCGTCTGTTACAACCTTGACTGCAAGGCAGAAGGCCATACCCTTATCTCCGTAAATAACGGCATCGGGGATTTTGCCCAGATAGCTTGGCATAGAGATATCGGGTGCATTGCCGCAAAGGCAGAGATAACCGTCCTTAACGACAGTCTTTGACTTAATCTTTGACATTGCTTCGAGTGTTATGTTAATCGGCTTTTCGCTTTCGCTCTTATATACTACAACATCGTCGGGGTAAGAGGCAAAGGCTGTGCGCTTTTCGCCCTTGAAGGAAACTGTATGTACTGCGTTATCAATATCCAGCTCTCTCCTGTAGCCCTTTGTGCAAAGAGAAGAGAAGCTGATTTTAAGGTCACCAAGGGGTGTATAAGCCTCGCTGTAGCCGCCGAGAAGCTTATGCTCAACTATTTCGTGAGCCTCATCGGGCTTGCCTGCAAAAATAAGCTCACGTACCTTTTCAAGGTTTTCAAGGCTTTCGGGGTTGTCCTGATTCTTCGGAAAGCCCGACCAGAGCGTTACATCGTTAAAGCAGAGTGTTTCTTTTTTTCTGCCGCCCCAGACCATAACGCCTGTGTGACCGTTACCGAGCGGAAGCGCTTCATTCCAGAGCTTTGCCTGTTTCTTGTACCAGAGTTTGTTCATAAAACTAACCTCACTTATTGAATATTACGGTGAATATAATTTTGTCGTTCTGAGTGTGAGCAGAAATATCTGCCCTGTGCTTTTCGGCAACCGCCTTTGCGATTGAAAGGCCGAGGCCGTGGCTGCCTGCCTCACGGGAGCGTGATTTATCCGCCCTGTAAAAGCGGTCAAACAACCGTTTCGTATCAACGGCTTCGCCCTGAATAAGGCTGTTTTCAACCTCGAAAACCACGGACTTGTTTTTCTTTTTAAGGCGAATATCAATCTGTGACTCGGGCGGAGAATATTTCACGGCATTGTCAATGAGAATGTTGACAAGCTCGCTGACACTTTTTTCATCGCAGTAAACCCTTATACCCGGCCAGACGGAGAGCTTGATTTTCTTACCGTCCTTTTCTGCCAGTATCGCAAAAGCATCTGCCGCATTTTCTGCAATTTCGCTGAGTGAAATTGTTCTGAAATTCTTTTTGTCGATACGTTCTTCCATTCGTGCAAGCACAAGCATCTGGTTGACAAGGTCTGCCATTCTGCCCGTCTGCTTGCGGATTGAAGCTGTCCAGTCGTTTTCGCCGCAGGTCATTTCCAACACCTCGGTGTTAGCGGAAATTATGGCAAGAGGGGTTTTGAGCTCGTGACCCGCATCGGCAATAAACTGCTTCTGCTTCAGTGAATTTTCCTCAACAGGACGGATAAAGTACCCTGAAACGAGAACAACAACGACTGTAAGCAGCAAGAAGAAAAACAGAGCTATCGTTATTGAAATAGTTATCATTGAGCCGATATACATAAGCTCCTCTTGCACGTCAAGAAAGCAAACCCTCTTGCCGCTGCCGATTTCCTTTACGGTGTATCTGTACATTTCTTCGCCGTAACCGTCTGCTTTGCCCGAAGACAGTGCCGCTTTTGCGTATTCAACGGCTGCCGCATCGTCAACCGCCGCTATATTCTGCGTGTTGACTGCAGCAACCTCACCGCCGTGAGAAAACTCAACATAGAAAAAGCGTGTTATATAGGAGATTTCCTTGTAGTTAATAAACAGAGGGTCGTCATACTCGTCAATATTGAACACACCGCCGTTTTCGCAGATATGCTCAAGAAGCTCTGTCGTACGCCGGTCCATACTGATTATATTGACAAAGTTTATTGCACACACAACAACCATAAGCAGTGCAAAGGCAGAGGCGGTAATGCTTACAATAAACTGTCTGCGCAGTTTTTTAATCATAGCCCTGCTTCACCGCCGTTTCTTTTTTCTACGGAATAGCCGACACCTCTTGTAGCCTTGATTTCGACATCAGCCTCAATCAGCGAGAGTTTTTTTCGAAGGTATGATATATAAACCCACACAACGCTGCTTTCCGTTTCGCTGTCGTAGCCCCATATATGCTCCATAAACTGCTCGACGGAGATTATTCTGCCCTGTGCGGTCATCAGCATTTCAAGCATCTGAAACTCCTTGCCTGCCAGCTTGAAATTGCCTTTCGGAGCGGAAATTTCGTAGGTTTCTCGGTTAAGCGTAAGGTTGCCGAGGGTAATTACATTGGGCTGATAGTCCGTCCTTCTGCGTGTTATTGCTCTTACACGGGCAAGAAGCTCGCCCATTGCAAACGGCTTTGTCAGGTAATCGTCCGCACCTGCGTCAAGCCCCTGGATTTTATCCTCAATTTCCGCTTTTGCGGTAAGCATCATGACAGGCGTGTTTATTCCCCTTGCCCTGATACCCTGCAGCACCTCTATGCCGTTCATTTTCGGCATCATAATATCAAGCAGTATTCCGTCGTAATTCCCCGTTACTGCCCAGTCAAAAGCAGACTGACCGTCATAAACGGCATCGACTGAATAGTTGTTGTGCTTGAGCACCGCAACAACTGCGTTTGAAAGCTCTTTTTCGTCTTCCGCAAGGAGAAGCCTCACCCTGTTCACCTCACCCGTTTATAATTTCAATTTTGTATTATACCACATTATACTTTTTGAAACAACACAGAAAAAATAAATTTAGTTTATTTAATGTTTTTATTGAATTTGCCGTGTTAATAGTTTAATATAAAAATCAAATAACTATACGGAGAATTGCCATGATTCGCAAGGTTTACACAAGCAGGGAGGAATTCACTTCCCAGCGTGATGAATTGAAACTCAATATACCGTACGCCGAGAATGTTTCCGTGCTCAATACACCTGTACAAATCGGCAAAAAGGCTGTACAAAACCGCCTTGCCTGCCAGGCCATGGAGGGCTGCGACGGCACGGCCGACGGCTCACCCGACGAGCTGACGGTACGCCGTTACGACCGCTTTGCAAAGGGCGGTGCAGGCGTAATATGGTTTGAGGCCACCGCAGTTATGCGTGAGGGCAGAGCTAACCCCAGACAGCTCTGGATACACCAAAACAATATTAACGATTTTCAGCGTGAGGTTGAACGGATAAAGCAGACAGCCGTAAAGGAAAACGGCTTTGAGCCGCTTGTAATAATGCAGGCAACGCATTCGGGCAGATATTCAAAGCCCGACGGTGCACCTGCACCGCTTATTGCGTATAACAACCCCATTTTCGAAAAAGATAACCCTATTGACAAAAGCCGTATTGTTACCGACGAATACATAGACACGGTAAAGGAAGCGTTGATTGAGGCTTCTCTGCTTGCCGAAAAGGCTGGCTTTGACGGCGTTGACATAAAGGCGTGCCACAGATACCTCAACTGCGAGCTGCTTTCCGCCTATACCCGTGAGGGCAGATACGGCGGAAGCCTTGAAAACAGAACAAGGCTTTTAAGAGAGAGTATTTCGGGCGCAAAGGAAGTCTGTAACAAAGATTTTATCGTTTCGTCAAGGCTGAATGTTTACGATGGCTTCCCCTACCCCTACGGCTTCGGAGTGAGCAACGACGGTTCAACTGCTTTTGACCCGACAGAGCCGATATGGCTGCTCAAAGAGCTTGAAAAATCGGGAGTTGAGCTACTTAACATCACAATGGGCAACCCCTATTTCAATCCGCACGTCAACCGTCCGTTTGCAAGCGGCGGTTATGAAATTGACGAGCATCCTCTTGAAGGCGTTGCAAGAATGCTCAACGGTACGGCTGAGCTGAAAAAACAAGTGCCTAACATTAAAATAATAAGCTCCGCTCTTTCCTACCTCGGTGTTGCTGCACCCAATGTTGCGGCAGGATATATTGAAAAAGGCAGCTTTGATATTGCAGGTTTCGGCAGGACGGTATTCGCCTACCCCGATTTTGCAAAGGACATTATAAATGACGGCTCAATGAAAAAAGAAAAATTATGCATCTGCTGTTCAAAGTGCACGCACATTATGCGCTGTCCCGGCGGTACACCGGGCTGTGTAATCAGGGACAAGGATGTTTATCTGCCGATATATAAAAAGCTTTGCGGAGGTAACGGATAAATGAAAAAAATCGCATTGGTAACGGGGGCTTCCGCAGGCATAGGCAGAGCCTCGGCAAAGGCACTGCTTGACAGTGGATATGCCGTAATAGGTATGGGCACAAGAGAAAAGGAAACCGACCCTCTCGGCGGAGAGTTTACTTATGTTTCGGGCAGTATAGCCGAAGGCGCCGACAGAGAAAGGTTTGTAAAAACCGCTCTGGACAAATACGGAAGAATTGACGTGCTCGTAAATGCCGCAGGTGTTGCGCCCAAGGTAAGGGCAGACGTGCTGACAATGAGCGAGGAAAGCTACGACCGTGTTATGGGTATCAACACCAAGGGCACGCTTTTCCTCACACAGCTTGTTGCTAACGAAATGATTAAAAACGAGGGTGACAGCAAGGGTGTGATTGTCAACATATCCTCGATTTCCGCTTATACAAGCTCGCCAAACAGAGGTGAATACTGCATTTCAAAGGCAGGCGTTTCGATGATAACCAAGCTGTTTGCCGACAGGCTGGCTGAATACGGAATACCCGTCAATGAGATACGCCCCGGCATAATCGTAACGGATATGACATCGGGCGTAAAAGAAAAATACGACACGCTTATTGACGGCGGCTTACTGCCGATTAAGCGTTGGGGCACACCCGAGGATGTTGCGGCGTGCGTAATTGCGCTTTGCAACGGGTCTCTCCCCTATATCACGGGTCAGTCGTTTGATGTTGACGGCGGATTCCACCTGAGAAGGCTTTGATTATGGATTTTTTAACCTTTGACGCACTTGTTATCGGCAGCGGAGCAGCAGGCTTCAACGCCGCAAACACAATAAAGAAGCTCGGCAGAAAGAGCGTTGCACTTATTACGGAGGGCGTAAACTGCGGCACCTCACGCAACACGGGCAGCGACAAGCAGACCTATTACAAGCTGGGTCTTGGCGGTGACAGCCCCGACAGCGTGAGAAAAATGGCGCAGAATCTTTTTGCGGGCGGATGCACCGACGGTGACACGGCTCTTTGCGAGGCGGCACTTTCGGTGAAATGCTTTATGCACCTTTGTGAGCTGGGCGTAGAATTCCCCTGCAACCGTTACGGTGAATATGTCGGCTACAAAACCGACCACGACCCGTATGCCCGGGCAACAAGTGCAGGCCCTCTCACCTCTCACTATATGACAAACGCACTTGAACAAGAGGCAAAAAGGCTTGAAGTGCCGATATTTGACGGACTTCTTGCCGTTGAAATATTAAAGCATAACGGTGAGGTCTGCGGACTTATCTGCCTTGAAAAGGCTACGGGTAATTTTAAGGTTTTCCGCTGCACGGATATAATTCTTGCCACAGGCGGCCCTGCAGGAATTTACGCACACAGTGTTTACCCCGAGGGACACACGGGCTCAACAGGACTTGCGATTAAAGCAGGTGCAAGTTTGCAGAATATGACCGAGTGGCAGTACGGACTTGCATCAACAAGACCAAGGTGGAACGTTTCGGGCACGTATATGCAGTGCCTACCTTGCTTTGTTTCGGTTGACGAAAACGGCAGCGAGCACGAATTTTTAGCTGACTTTTTCGAGGATATTTATGAAGCACTTTCGCTTGTATTTTTAAAGGGCTATCAATGGCCGTTTGACAGCAAAAAGGTACTTGAAGGCTCGTCGGTAATCGACCTGCTCGTCTACCGTGAAACTGCAATAAAAAAGCGCAGGGTCTATCTTGATTTCACTAAAAATCCGTTTGCTCTTGAAAAAATCGAATTTGAAAAGCTGTCAGCAGAAGCGTATTCATATCTGAACAATGCATTTGCGTGCTTCGGTACACCGATTGAAAGGCTTACAAAAATGAACGCTCCTGCGGTTGAACTGTACCGCTCGAAGGGTGTTGATATAGCTCGAGAAAGGCTTGAAATTGCGCTTTGCGCACAGCACAACAACGGCGGTATTGCCGTGGATTTATGGTGGCAAAGTGATGTAAAGGGCCTGTTTGCCGCAGGCGAATGTGCAGGCACACACGGCATCAGCAGACCCGGCGGAAGCGCACTCAACGCAGGTCAGGTCGGCTCACACAGGGCGGCACAGTATATATCCGCACAGAATAAAGAATATGTCTGCGAAGAAGAATTTGAAAAAATTTCCGAATCCGCTTTAAAAGAGCAATATATTTTTTATCCCGATGCAAAAGAGAAAATTATAAAAGCGCAAAGCCGCATGAGCAATTCCTGTGCCGCAATAAGAAATAACCAAAGCATACAGACCGCTCTTGAAGAAACGCTCTGTGCGCTTGACGGATTTGAAACCGTTGATTGTTCAGCCAAAGAGCGTTGGAACACATTTAAACTACGTGATATTCTGCTGACACAGGCGGCTGTGCTTATATGTGCGGCTGATATGAACATAAGCAGAGGAAGCGCAATTTATACAGCTGAAAACGGCAAGTTAAGAAAAAGTCTTGACGAAATTTTCCGTTTTTCTTCAGCAGGAGCAAATGCCGCCGATAAAATTCAGCAGATAAAATTTTCCGACGGCAGGTTTGAAATTCTGTGGCGTGATGTTCGTCCCCTGCCCGATGATAACGACTTTTTTGAAAACGTCTGGCGAAGCTACAGAGAAAACAAAAACATATTTTAGGGAGAGCCGATATGTATAAATTGGGTCTTGTTTCAATATCCTTCCGAAAGCACAGCCCTTTGGAAATCATCCTTGCCGCAAAAAAGGCAGGGCTTGAGTGTATCGAATGGGGCAGCGATGTGCACGCACCGTGTAACGATACGACAAAGCTTGAAGAAATTGTTGCCTTGCAAAAGAAACACGGTATATACTGCTCATCTTACGGTACATATTTCCGATTGGGCGTAAGCAGTACGGAAGAATTGCCGCAATATATCACCGCAGCCAAAACACTCGGCACAAGTATTTTAAGACTGTGGTGCGGTGACAAGGCTTATGCCGAATATACCGAAGAAGAAAAGAAGCTGCTTTTTGCCGAGTGCAGAAAGGCAGCAGAAATTGCAGAAAACAACAATGTCACGCTTTGTATGGAGTGCCACAACCATACGTTTACGGATGAAATTGAAGCAGCACTCGAGCTGATGCAGTCGGTGAATTCTCCTGCATTCAGAATGTACTGGCAGCCCAATCAGTTTAAGCAATTAAAGCAAAATATAAATTATGCCGAGAGTATTTCGGAATACACACGTCACATTCACGTTTTCAACTGGTCGGGTGATGAGAGATATCCGCTTGAAGAAAGCATTGAAATTTGGCAGAAATATCTTGAAAAATTCAAGGGTGAGAGAGCTTTGCTGCTCGAATTTATGCCCGATGACGATATAGAAACTTTGAGCCGAGAGGCACAAGCACTCAGAAGAATAACGGGAATAATATAAAAACTACTCCGGATTATCTTTCGATAGTCCGGAGCTTTCGTTTATTATCAGTAAAGCGGCAAGTATGAATGAAACAAACAGTATCGCAAAGGTTCTGTAGCCCGAAGCCCATACAGTCGGCGAAAAGCCCATAAGTATGCGGCTGCCGAAGCCTGCGGCAAGTATGAGCGCACTTATCATACGAGAGGTTTTAGTTTTAAGAAGCGACACAACCGAAACGGCAAAACATATAAGAACAAGCAGAAACAGCAAATCCGAAACAGGGCTGAAAACATAGTCTGCCTTGCCGACACCACCGTTTACCATACCGCCGCAGACAGCCTTTACCCACTCGGGCTTAACAAGTGCCAATGCACCGAAGCCAAGTGAAAAGACAAACGGAAATACACTTGCGGCTTTGAGTGCAGGCTTTATGTTCAGCCTTAAACCACAGACAGCAAGAAACAACGCAAAGATTATAAACCCGACAAAGGCTAAACGCAGCTCCATAGTCATACAGTAAAACGTTGATGAAAAGCCGAGTTCCGCTTTTTCAAAAATATTCAGACTTCCGAAACCGGGGAAATACCGTGCCGTTTCACGCAGCATTCTTGAATTGTCGGAAAAGACATTGAGCGAATACGAATACACAGCCATTGCAGCTACGGCAACATTCTGAAAAAGAACGTACAAATCAAACTCTTTTCTGACAGTCCATATATAAACATTTGTGCAAAGCAAAACACCTAACAAAACGGCACACATCTGCTGCATATTGCAGGCATAAGCAAGCAACGGAATTATTGCAAGTTTATACCAAAGCGGTGTTTTTACTTTAAGCAGTTTGTTCCTTATCGGGAAAAGACACAGTAAACCGAAGGTTATCGGCCAAAGGTAATTGACCGTGGTTGCAATAAAGCCCGCATCAACAAGCACCATTGACGGGAAAACGGCAAATAATAAAACCGCCTTTGTCACTTTACTTTTGCGTATGGGTAATATTTCTTCAACGGCCGCTAAAAAAACAGTCAGCACAAGCGGATTTGAAATACGCCACGCAAGGTTAACCTTTGCAAAAAGCCAGGTTGCGGCATCGGTCAGCGGTCGGGCACTTGTTAAAAGAAAATCGTCAAGCGAGGTTGAAGCCGCCTTTTCGTAAAATACGGCATCGTCCGCCCAGTTAAGCGGCAAGAAAAAATGCACGGCAAGCACAGCGAAGAAGAAAGCAATATAAAACCTGTATCTTTTCATATTAATATTTATAAGGTGTACCGACAAAGCCAATCTGCGAGAAGGCTTCAAAATCGTGGCGGATAATATAGTCGATATACGAGCTGATAATCTTTGCGGAGAAAAGATAGCCTGCGGCATTCATATGACCGCCGACAAAGAAACGCTTTCTGAATTCTTCGTCACAAACCGGGCCGTATTGGCGCCAGTCAATAATATATGTATTCGGGAAAAGCTCTGCCATTTCATATAGCAGGGCTGACATATCGTCTGCACCGCCGGGATTTCTCTCATCTCTGCTGTCCTTTGGCTTGGTGACGAGGAAAAACTTTGCATCGGGCTGAATTTCCTTATAGCGCTGAATAATTTTGCCGTAGTTGCCTGCAAAGGTATCGGCGTTTTTGTTATAATCCTCAAGGCAGATATCCGAAAGGCTGCCTATGGGATGACCTGCGTTGATTATGTCGTTAACGCCAAGGGCGATTATGTAGCCCTGTGCAGCCTTTTCCTTGTCCCACATACCGTTTTCTTCGGCAAAGGAAGCGCAGTATTCCCTTGCGGTCATACCGCCACGGGAGAAATTATACACCTTGCATCCTGCCATTCGGGCAATATACTGACCCCACGAATAATCGAACATATCGTGGTAGCCACGCACGCCGTTTTCGTCCATTGACTCAAATTCACCCGATGAAAGGCTGTCGCCAACGCAGGCAATTGTTCGCATAATTCCGACAAAGCCGCCGTCCGCAACAAGATTATCTAGCGGTTTTTCGTTTTCGTTATTGAAAATAAAATTAAGGTTCATTTTATAAGCCTCCTTTTTTAAAATTATATCACAATGCCGCAATAAAGTGCAACAGATAAATGTCGGGCTTGAAAAAGTGTCAGCATTGCTGTAAAATATTTTCGGGAGATGATTAAATGAAATTTGAGCTTATCGGAAAACCCGAAACAATAATGTCCAACCCCGACAGCAAGCACAACTATTTCGGCTGGCCGACGGCTGTTACCCTGCCCGACGGCAGAATTGCGGTAGGCGCTTCGGGCTTTCGGCTTGAGCATATCTGCCCATTCGGCAAGGCTGTAATTTCGTACAGCTTCGACGGCGGCAAAACTTACACAAGACCTGCACCCGTTATTGATACACCGCTTGACGACAGGGACGCAGGTATATGTGTTTTCGGCGAAAACTCGGTTATTTTCACCTCGTTCAACAACTCTGCCGATATGCAGCGACACCACAACACAAAGAACAGATATGTACAGAATTACATAAACACAATCACAAAAGAGGATGAGGATAAATACCTCGGCTCAACATTTCGCATAAGCCATGACGGCGGTATTACCTTCGGCGAGATTCACCGCTCACCTGTCACCTCTCCGCACGGACCTGTTGAGCTTCGTGACGGCACGGTTTTGTGGGCAGGAACAAGGTTTGGGGATATTTTTGCAGGTATTGAGGTACACAGGCTTGACACCGAAACCTGCAAAACAGAGCTTATAGGCAAAATAACCTGTCCGGACAAAAATGTTGTGCTCAACGAGCCGCACCTGATTGAACTGCCCGACGGCAGACTTATCTGCCACATCAGAGGCGAAAATTCAGAGCTGTTTGACGGCGGCAAGGAGCACCTTTTCACCACCTTCCAGAGCGTTTCCGATGACGGCGGAAAGACGTGGACACAGCCCGAAATGCTGCTTGATAAAACAGGCGGTGCACCGCCGCACCTGTTTATGACAAGCAAAGGTGTTCTGCTTTGCACCTACGGCAGAAGAAAAAAGCCCTACGGCATTATGGCAATGTTCAGCACCGACGGCGGTAAAACCTGGGAAAAGGACGTTCATCTTTACGAAAACCCGTTCAGCGACGACCTGGGCTACCCGACAACGGTTGAACTACCCGACGGCACGCTGATAACCGTATTCTATGCAAAGAACACCAAAAACGGCCCGTGTGAAATCATACAGCAGAAGTGGAAAATATTATAAGAAAAAGCTGCCTCATTTCAAAGCGAAGTGAAGCAGCTTTTCCTTTATTCCTACAAGTTTATTCACGGGTTGAGACGCTCATGTCCTAACAAGACATTATCAAGCCCGTAAACACACACATTTATTATCTGCGATATTTCTTTAATTGATTTATCGCAATTATTCTTGAGCCATTCCTCGATAATTGCATTGATACCGTTGAGGTAATACATCATTACATATTCCCTGTCTTTTTCGGGGTAGTGAAACCTGTCAAGTATCGGGTTGAATATATTTTTAAACAGTCTGTCGTAAACGTTTTCAAAGCCGAAGGTCTTCTTGTGCGCCAATGCAGTTACAAAGACCGCTTTGTTATCACGTATATACGTGAGATACGGCACAAGGTATTTGTCGGTGAGAAAAAACAGCTCTTTCAGGTCGTAGGAATTAATGTTAAAAGCAACTGTCTTTTCATCAAACGAAAAGTAAGTAAGAAAATCGTCAAGCAAACAGCGTGTCGTTTCCTCAAGCAAATCCCCTATAGTTTCATAATGAAGATAAAAGGTCGAGCGGTTGACACCTGCCGTTTCACAAAGCTCACGCACGGTTATATATTTCAACGGCTTCTTTTCGAGCAAAGATACAAGTGCCATATCCATTTTAACTGCCGTATTGAAATACTTGCTTTCGGATTTATTCACCTGCCGCTCCTCCTGTTCATTATTTATCAGCTATTTCACGGGCAAGCTGTACAATTTCATAGGCATATTTAGCCTTGCCCTTTTCAAGCTTTTTCTTGTATATGGGATAATTCACACCGCAACCGACAAGACCGACTATGCCGACGATAATTCCGACAACCATACCTGCAGTACCGCTGCCGATAACCTGCATTGCAAGCGACATACCTGTTCCCAATACGAGTGCAGAAATTATTCCGAAGGTATATGCAAAAACCGTTGCAGGCATTTTTGCCTTATTATCCAGCTTTTTAAGTGCTACGATTTTTGAGTTTTCTTTGGGTGCATAGTCCTTGGCTATAGCCTCGGCCAAAATTTTATCTGTGTTCATCCGAACAACCTCCTTTTGTTTTGTAAGGTTATTATACACTTTTCAAGTTTACGAATGAACAACACAAAATCAAAAAACTGTTGTCTTCACATATATTATTCTTTTTCGGAACAGGAAGCGGAAAATTTTTTTATTCTTTTGCCTGCACCGAAAATCATATATACCGCCATACCGATAATCAGTGCCGATACGGCAAAGCCGCTTACACCAAGCATAATTTGACGAAATTCAAGTGTCATTGTTCCATCGTTGAAGGTAGTCAGCATCGTGGCTTCAAGGTTGAGCAGCGATACGCTGGCTGCAGCTAAAGCCAAGACCTTCAGAGCAAAATAAACCGGCGGGTCAAAACGACGCTGTTTTGCAATATTAACAATAGCTACCGTCAACGCCGTAAAGGTATATGCGGCTATTGCTATGGTAGTAATCTCGCTGCGGAAAAATGTGTAGTTCCGATACACCATAAAGAAAACAATGAATGACAAAACCACATTCAGCACAAGAAAAACCGCTCCGCACAAACGGCATTTTTCCAGTTCTGCTTTCACATTTTCGCCAACCCTGTTTTTTCTGATATAATTCAGCAAAAATGACCTTATTACAACAAGGAGTACGTAATAACCGGACAACAAACAGAACCATAACGACCGATGCCAAACGCCGAGTACAAATTGGAAAACAGCATAAGCCGAATTTGCTGCAAGCGAAGCACACAGCAAAGCCGTTGACCTGAAATGCACATTATCAAACCAGCACCTGATAAATTTATTATTTTCCTTAAAAGATTAAGGCTACGAAAAATCTGCGGAGTTTTCAGACAAAAAACCGTCAGTGAATACGCCGACAGAACATAAGAAACAATGGATATAGGTTCACCTGGTGCCTTACAACTCAGCGTATAAACGAGAAAAGCAACGGCGCACACAGAAAGCACAGCCAAAAACACACCCTTGGGATACAGGAAGGCTTTAATTGCTTTTTTCAAAATTCCCATCCTCATTAGTCAGGCAATACACTTTTTTCAGTGCAGGACAATACGCTTATTATTTCATCGTAAAAGCTGTGAGTTGCATCCCTTGGCGAAAACAGCCCTATCGGTGTACCGTGGTCACCTCTTCTCACAGGCATTACATTCCACAAGCCGGGAACAATATCATCGGTCTGACCCAAGCGTGTGAACGGCTCGTTTGCCGGGTGTTCTGCCGATGCAACATCAACCAGTCCGTCGTTTTTCAAGGCTGAGTTTGCGGTTTTCCGTGCGTTACAAAGCATCAGCGCACAGGTAAATTTCAAAAGCGGAAAATTAACGTTTCGTGAAACGGATTTACCTGTCGAATTGCTTTCTACACAATTGTAAGGGTAGGAAAAATAATAAATTTCCGGAACATTTTTTATTATGCGGTTAATCTCTGCCGCACCCTTTTCAGACATATCGTGCTCTATACTATCTTTGTTTGCAAACAGCGTTTTTACGGCGTTAACAAAATCCTTTTTATCGTCTTCACCGGGGATATCATTCACACCGAACTGCTCAAGATGAAAGTCAACAAGTCTTCCGTGCAGCCTTGTTCTGCTCAGAGCCGCAGCATAATTATAGCAAAGAAATTTCATCGGCGCAATCAATTTATATCTGCGTGCGGTTTCATAAGCATTTGTGCCGTTAAGCGGTGAACAAATAGCAGTAACGCTGCAAACAAGGTTTTCCTGTCCTCCGATAAAAAGCGGAGATACATTTTTTTCGCTCACCTGCCTTTCTTCGGGTGAGCCGTATTTCAAAAGATGTGCCAAAAGTCTTATTGTATTTCCGCCAAAGCTGTGTCCGACAAGATGTACTTTTTTGTACGAGCTTAAGTTTTCAAATAATGGTTTTTCATATGTTCTGCCGTATCGCTTGTGGCCATACTTGCGGGAATGTGCCTCACCGTAATCAACCCTTGTGCCTTTAAGCTGAGCATAAAGTTCACAGGCTTGATCCCAGGCACTTGACAGCGGCCCAACAGAAGCGCAAAAGCACTGTATACCTTTATCTGAAAGATATTGAGATATACTGCCCGTTGTAGCTCCCCAATATGGCAAGCGATTATTGATGCCTTCGTTATCTCCCCAGCCGAACATTCCGTGGACAAAAACCACAGGGTATTTTATTTTTGCACAGTCAAGCATCTTTTTTCTCCTTGTCAGCAAATGAAAATACAATTTAAACCAATTTTACATATTAATTGTATTTTCGTTTGAGGTTTTAAACAACAACACAAAATCTGACAAGTGTTGATTTAACCTTATTTTTACCTGCTGAAAAAGCAAAAACCACCTGCAAGAGTCGCAACTCTTTGCAGATAGCTCAGAATATGTTTTTATGCTTTTGATATTTGGAAATTCTCGTTGTTTTCCTGCTGTTCCTTATAAAACCTTTGCACGTTTATGAACGCACCGATTACGCAGTAAAGCGCATACACGCCGTAAATAAGATAGGTTGTTTCTTTGTAGTCGTTCATCACCATCTGCACATTCAGCAAAAGGCCTATAACCGCCTGAACAATCCAGAGATAAGTATATTCGATATAGGCAAGCATAGTCAGCACAGGGATGATAAAGCCGAAAAGAAAGGTTATGCTGTCCAGAATTGCGTATTCATATTTAAGGTGAGCAAACACACCTGCAAGCACAGCCCAGGCGGCAAGCACCGAGAGGGTAAAGACCGCTCTCACCTTGTTTGACATTTTCTTGAACACAGCCGTGTTTTTGTACGCCTTCTTCTTCCATCTGAAAAATGTGCCCAGCTGAATCGGGAAGCTGAAAAGCAAGGCAGAGGCAGCAGAAGCGTAAACACCCATATAGATATAAGTTGCCGTATAGACAACGGAGTTTATTGCACCTATAAGAGCACCTACCCTGTTCGCCTCTGACTGAAACGCCATAACAAAAAGCGAAACAAACAGGGGTATCATCAGAAAAAATTCCTGCTTGCACAAAATGCCTGCGGCAAGGATTGCAAGACCCGTTAACACAATGATAATTTTTTTAGAGTTTTTCATAAGTTCACCGTTTTGAATAAATAAACACCACGATATTATATATCAAATGTTTTTGCTTTTCAACTGTTACAAAAGAATTTGACACAGCTTTTATAAAGGTATATGATTAATATATATTTTCTATCGGGGTGACAGATATGAAAAGAGTTATTAAATCGGTTGCAAAATTCTTCGGCATTTTTCTCGGCAGCGTAATATCGTTTCTCGCCTTGTGCTGTGTTGTAACCCTCATATGGGGTGCGGTACAGGCAACAAGAGGCACGGTGACGGAAAGCTTACCCAAAGTACCCGATGATTTTGTGCCCGAAATCAGACTGATTGTTTTTACGGACACCCACAACGAAAACGAAAATGTTGCCGATGCAATTGATACCGCCTACGCTCTGTTTGATAACGACAGCGTTTACGCAGGAGTAGACGCATTTTTCGGTCTCGGCGATTTTTCAAGTATAGGCACCGAGCCCGATTACAAGGCTTACGCCGACACGCTTAAAGAGCACGTGCGTGAAGAAACAGTCTGCATAAACGTTGCAGGCAACCACGAATTCAAGGCAGATAACTACAAAGAGCTTTTTGAGCAGTATTTCCCCCACTCTCTCGACACGGTTACCGAAATCAACGGCTTTACCTGCATTGCCTTTTCGGGTGAACGCTCGCTGACGGAATGGACATATACCCCTAAAAGCCTTAAATGGTTAAGTGACGAAATCCACAAGGCGGAGAACACATCGGGTAACAAGCCCGTATTTGTTTTCCAGCATCCGCACCCGTTCGGCACGGTTTACGGAAGTACCGTTTGGTGCACACCGCAGTTAAACCCCGTATTTGCAGGTCACAATAAGGTGATTAATTTTTCGGGACACTCTCATTTCCCGTTCAATGACCCGAGAAGCATTAATCAGTCTACATACACCTCTGTCGGTGTGGGCGCAATGGCAAGATTTGAGCTTGACAAGAACTACATAGTCGGTCAGCACCCCGAAAGGTATGAGGATGCCGCACAGTTCTGCGTTGTTGAAGCAGACAGCAACGGTGCCGTACATATAAGAGGCTACGACCTTTTGTCGGACACATATTTCTGCGATTACTACATTGAAAACGTGAATAACCCCGACACCTTTGCCTACACATACAAGAACATGAAGGCACACGACAAGACACCCGTATTTGAGGAAACAAAGGCTGAAGTAACTTCAACCGAAAACGGTGATTACAGAATTTCGTTTACCGAGGCGAAAGTACCCGAAGGATATATCGTACACAGCTACGAAGTAACAGTAACAGACGAGAATAGTAACGAAGTTTACAGCAACGAGTTTATTGCAACTTATTACATTGTTGATGAAGACGACACGCAGGGATTCACGGTGGCAAAGGACATATTAGAGGCAGGAAAGAATTACACGCTCACCGTAACAGCCGAAAGCGCTTACCACAAAAAGTCCGAGCCGGTAAAGATTAATTTTACAGTACCCGAATAATAAAAGCGAAAGATTCCGAACACTTAACCGTGAACGGAATCTTTTTGTTATTAATGAAATTATTTCTTTGCTGCCGCCAATTCAACCACGGCAAGCAGTACGGTTGCCAACAAGCCGCCTATCGGACCTAAAGCCAGCAGTAACGGCTCGGATCTGAGAAAGGCAAATATTTCTGGCAGCGTGTCCCCTTCAAGAACAATCAATATCAGCGGTGCAATTAACGAAAAGCCGACAGAGAACATTAAAAACACCAACAGCAAGATACCAAAATTGAGCTTGACTCCACGCTGAAAAATACTTTTGAAATGGAAATCATCCTTATCTGCCTTCTTTAAATCGGCCTTTCTGACAGCCGCTTTAACTGCGTTTTCAGTCCAGCTCTTGTAGGTTTGCTCGCTCATATTACCCGTAAACACCGTTGAAAGGATAGAAAAAACCGCTCTGCCGTCGCAATCAAACATTGACGAATATATGTCACTTTTTGCTGTGTCATTTTTGTTGAAAACCGTACCGATGAAAAACGAAGTATGTATAACACCGTTACTCAGGAATGAATAGCAACGTAGATGATGCTCGGCATATTTTTCAAAGGCTATGATATGGGACAGATTATATGTACGCAACAGAGTGGGCTTCATTAAGCTGTCCTTTTTATAAAAATCAGGGTATGTGCCCGTGTAGCCCAAAGCGTTCATCTGCACGGTTATAAGCTGCTTGTGGTTTTCAAACGCTTCCTTTGAAACCTTTTCCTCAAAATACGAAGGCAAACTCTCCTGACTTTCGCAAATCAGAGCAAAAAGCTCACGCCACAAGGGCTCAAACTTCTTTTTGCAAAAGTAAGGCTTTGTAAAATCGTAAGGAGGCTTGGCGGAATTTTTAAGGTTATGCTTTTCGATAAGCTGATAAATCTGCGACGGCACAGCCTCAATACCTGCAATTTTCTCACCAAGCAGGTGCTTTACTATGCCTAACAGCTTTTCCTCTTTCGGGTTTGCAAGTCCGTATTTAAGGTGTGCATTTATACCGTTTGCAAGTGCCGAAAGATAGTCCCACGGTGTATTTACAAAAAGCCAGTGTCTCGAATCGCTGTCTGCACTGTACGCTTTCAAGGTGACGGAAATGTCGGAAAAACTTACCGTGCAAACACAATCCATCGTATAGTCTGCCGCTTCCAGAATATATCCCGAGTCTTCCTTTTTCAGGCTGATAAAATCATAATATATGTCTGAATGCCCTTGGGTAAACGGATTACCGTTAATACAAGCCGTGGCATTTTCAAAGGTTATTTTTCTGAAAACGCAGTATGTAAATTCTTCAATAAAAACAGACGAACCGTCAACCTCGGGTTCAAACACTCTCATCTCGGACGAGAAATATTCCTTCAGGTAATCTGAATTTTCAAATTCTTCAAGTGCTTTAAAAAACAGCTTATCACCTTGTGCACATTTCTTTTCAAAAGCCTCATTCTGCACTTTGAGATATGCTTTGATTTCGTCAATGTCATAGGGCTTGGTGAAAAGTTTTTTTGTTTTTTCATCCGCAGAACTGAGTACATTTACAATATCCTCTTCCTGCATTTCTTCCTCTAATCGTTCAATAAAATCATCGTTATTCAGATCAAACAAAGCACCGTATAAAAAGCTCATCCATGATACTTGTTTCAGATTATCGCTCATAGTTTTAACCTTCTTTTATTTCAACAATTCGGGCAGCATAAGCCCCATTAAGATTTCAGCGTTTGTCCAGCCAAACTCGTTGCACATTTTATCATTTTCATATTAACATTATTTGCTCAAGAATACAACATATAAAAATTATTCACAGCCGTTAAGTATAGCCGTAATCTGCTTTGCTTTTTCAAGATATTCGGGATTGTTTTCCGTTTGGCTGAGTGCTGTCAGATGATGCGTTATTCCCCACGCAAGGGGCTTGAGCGCTTCCTTTGCAACTGCTCTTTTCTCCTCACCGTCAAGAAAATACACAAGGGCATTTTCCCGTGACTTATAGAGGTTAGATAGCTTTTTCGCCTGTGCAATCGCCTTTTCGTGCTCGCCTATTTTCCAATAGGCAAAGCAGATATTGTAAAGCGTTGCGCCACGCACCTCACAGTCACCGCAAAAGCTGATAATCTGCTCCTGCACGGCTATTGATTCACGCAAGTATTTCTCTTTTTCCTCAGGCGTAGTACCGATTTTTTCAAGCGAGGTTGAAAGCTGAACGAGCAAAAGCGCATCATTCGGGAACTTTTTTAATGCGCCTTTCATCAGCTTAACGTTTTCGCTGTGTAAACCGTTTTTGTTGTTAGATGCCCAGATATTATTGATTTCATCGTATCTGCTTTTCTTCTCTTGTTCGCTTACGCCGAGCAATTCATCCACGCTGATACCAAAATAATGCGCCAAAGCAGGAAGCAGCTCAATATCGGGGTAGCCGTCTCCCCTCTCCCATTTACTTATCGCCTGAAAGGATATGCCAAGGTGTGTTGCAACCTCTTCCTGTGTAAGATTTCGTTCAAGACGAATCCGTCTGATATTGGCACCGATTGAAAGATTCATAAAATCGACCTCCGTTTTGGTTTGTGATTTTACTATACAGGAATTTTGAGTAATGTTCAATAACCGCATTGAGGAGTGAGTTCTATGGTAAGTTGACAAATTGCAGTTTGTCGAGATGTTCTCGGGCGTAAAAGCGATTGTCAATAGCTCCCTTTCAAGGGAGCTTTCACGAAGTGACTGAGGGTTGCTTGTTGAAAACTTAATCAACATAAAATTTTCAATCCTCCGTCTTTTGACTTCGTCAAAATCCACCTCCTTTGAAAAGGAGGTTAATGCTCCGCATACACCTCATCAGTCACCTGCGGTGACAGCTTCCCCTCATAGGGGAAGCCTTTAGATATAGTAGTTACGTTAATAGCCTTCCCCTTGAGGGGAAGGTGGCATTTTCGTAAGAAAATGACGGATGAGGTGTGTAAAAGCGTTCGACAAACCGAAATTTGTCTTTTTTAAATTCTCTTTATCCCTTTATAAATATAATACGGCTTTGAGAAAATATATTGTCCTTCCTTCTGTGCCGAGTTCAGATTATTAATGAATTCGGCATATTCTTTTTGGCTTAATGCTCCCGTGTTTTCTTTATGAAGCCAGGCGATATCCACGCTTAAATCATAGCCGAATGTGCCTTCTTTATATTCGGTTTCGACAACGTTGTGAACGCTTACCGTGCTTTCAAACAGACCTGTTTTATTGAAGAAGCCGAACATTCTCCTGCCTATCCAGCTGTCGAGGTCGTTCATCCACGGCTGTTTTGTTACAGCGTAGGCGTAAACGGCTTTTGAAATGAGGGCTTTGTTTTCACCGTTATAGGCAACGCTGTCCCAATCGCAGTTTACGCAGATAACCGTTCCGCCGGGTTTTAAAATCCTGTAAATTTCACTTACAAGAAAATCCTTGTCCGACACACATTCAAACATATCCTTGCTGAAAACAAAATCAAAGCTGTTGTCGGGAAATTCAAGCTTTTCGGCACAGTTCATCACTTTAAGCTCAATCGGCTTTTTATATTTAACGTCCTTAAACCATTTGTCAGTTATATCTACTCCTACAGCTGACTTGATTTTATCGGGAAAGGCTTCCTGAAAAGCCAAAAGAAAAGTTGCATTCTTGCATCCTAAATCCGCAATTACGGCATTATCAGGTAAGTCTGCTTGGTCTGAAATTGCTTTGAATAACGTCTTATATTTAAAACTGTTCATTTTTAATAACCTCCAAAAAAATAAAAAATACTGTCAACAGCTTTGTGCCACTGACAGTAAAATGAAAGGTAAATTTTTCTCTGTTACTTTCTGTCGGGCACACAAGCATTCATAAGCCTGTACCCGATAAACGAATACAAGCTAAATTCGTCTGCATCGAACAGAGATAAAGAACATACCAAAATTCCTCCGATTAAGATTTGAGTTGATTATACTACAATTAAATAAAAATGCAAGTTTTATTTTGCTTTTGTTTTAGTATTAAACTTATATCTCTTTTTCAAAAATCAGATCGAGTTCCTGGGTATGACCCGTACCACGCTGTTTTGTGGGGATAGAGCCGACAAAGCGCCAACCCTGAGAGGCACGTTCATTTATAATCGAACGGTAGTCATCAATAGAATAAATATTACCCGAGCCAAGTCCCCAACCGCCAAACTCACAGCTGACAGTTTCGTATTCGTAAATGTACATATATACTCTTCTCTTTTCTCCTTATTTTGAAAACACAAATATAAATGCAAATTCCGTTTCAATTTCTTCAAGCAGCTTCAGTTCTGCATTTTTTGCATACATCTTTATATCGCTTACATTATCGGGGTACACCTTGACCTTATAGGTACCCATATCAATAAATTCATCCCTGTTTTTGTCGATTGACAAAACAAACCTTCCGTTGGGGTTAAGGATTTTTGAAACAATATCGAAAGCCTTTTGCTTTTGCTGAATATGCATAAAAGTAAGGCTTGAATAAACCACGTCAAACTTATTTTCAAAATTATATTCAAGGAAATCGGCACAAATCAGCACGGGCTTTTTGAATAGACCGCTTTTAATATTTTTCTTTGCAGTTGCAATAGTTTTTTCGGATATGTCTATACCCGTAAAATCCTTGCACTTGGGCGCAACGTTAACCGCAATTCTGCCCGTACCGACACCGATTTCGAGCACGGATTTTGATTTATCGAGCTGCATTTTATCAATAAAAATCTGACCGTCCCACTTGTTCATATATTCCTTAAGCGGCTTCGGGTCGTGTACAGGGTCCTGACCTTCGTCAATGAGATTATCATAGTGTTTTGAAACATCGTTCATAAAACTTCCTCAAATTTACTTTTTCTTTTTGAACACCGATGTAACCTTATAAACCGCTTTGTAGGCAGGGGTTTCAAGCACTTTTGCGGCTTCTTTAAGCTCTTTTCTTATTTCAATTCCCTGCGGACAGTGGGTTTCGCATTTTCCGCAGCCTATACAAACACAAGCAGGTGCATATTTAGCTGTACACTTGACATATTCCTTGAAGCCTGCAAAGCTGCCGTCGGCAAAATGTCGGTTGTATGCGGAAAAAGTACCGCTTATGTTGATATTTTGGGGGCACGGCATACAGTATTCACAGCCTGTACAGCCTACCTTCATTTTTGAATTGATAGCACTTACAACGTTTTTCAGCATCGCTTCATCGTTGGCAGTCAGTTCACCGATTTCGGTTTCGCAGGCGGTTTTGATATTATCGGCTACCATTTCATCGGAATTCATACCCGAAAGCACAACGGTAACCTCGGGCTGATTGAACAGCCAGCGGAAAGCCCACTGCGCAGGAGTGTGCTTTACAGGGTGCTTTGCAAAAATATCCTTTGCTTCCTGCGGAAGATTGTTTACAAGTCTGCCGCCACGCAGAGGCTCCATAATCATAACGGGAATACCCTTTTCGTGGGCGTGGTTCAAGCCCTTGCGCCCTGCCTGAGTGTGTTCATCCATATAGTTGTACTGAATAAGGCACATATCCCAATCGTAAGCATCCACAATTTTGCAGAACATATCAGATTTTCCGTGGTAAGAAAAACCGAACTGACGGATTGTACCGCTCGCCCTTTTATCCTCTATCCACTTTTCAATGCCGATAGTTTTAAGGCGTTCCCACACCTTGATATCCGCCATCATATGGAAAAGAAAAAAATCGACGTGGTCTGTGCGCAGTCTTTTGAGCTGCTCACCCAAAAGCTTATCGAGAATTTCCGTGCTTCGCATAAGCTGCGGAGGGAGCTTTGTGGCAATATAAACCTTGTCACGGATGTTGTTCTTTTCAAAAATTTCACCTATCGCCGCTTCACTTCCGGGATAGATAAAAGCGGTGTCAAAGTAATTCACGCCGTTATTATAAGCCGTCATTACCTGACGCTCTGCATCCGCCATTTCAATTCTGCCCAGCCTTTTCTTAAAACGCATACAGCCGAAGCCCAGAACAGACAGCTCGTTGCCGTTTTTATCCAATCGGTATTTCATAAAAATGACCTCCGAATTTAAATTAAAGATAAATAATTACAATATCACAGAGCAATCGCCGAGGATTTCGGGTTTATTTGCCATCGAATCGGCTTCGCTTAATGTGCGCTTGACACGGCAGGGATTACCCGCAGCAAAGCTGTTTTCGGGAATCGAACGGTTAACAACGCTTCCTGCACCGATAACGCAGCCGTCACCTATGGTAACACCGGGAAGAATAGTAACATTTGCGCCTATCCAGCAATTTTTGCCGATTTTCACGGGAAGAGCATAGCAAAGGCGACGAGCAACTCCGTCGGGACACATAAGAGCTCGTCTTTCGTGCGCAAGCATGGGATGAAGAGCAGTTGTTATTGTTACATTCGGGCCGAAATCGCAGTTTTCGCCGATAACAACCTCAGTATCATCCTGACAGGTGAAATTGAAATTAATAAAAGTGTTTTTGCCTATCTTTGTGTGTATTCCGTAATGGAACGTTATCGGCCCCTGCAGAGTAACATTTTCATTGAGTTCACCGAGAATTTCACGCAGAACTTCCTTTCTTTTCTCGGGCTCATATTCCGTAAGCGCATTATATTTCTGATTGAGCGCATGAGTTCTCATCTTGATTTCTTTTCTCCAGTCTTCGCCCGGCATAAACATCAGACCTTTACCGTTATCGAGCATAAACAGCACCTCGTTATATTTCATATTTATTAAATAAATTATATCATATTAAGAAAATAAAAAACAAGATACAATTTAATGAACAGTAAAACAAAACTGACTCCGCCTCAAAGACGAAGTCAGTATGTCGGTTATTTAATTTTTGGGGTTAATCAGTTAACCTTAACAATCCAGCCCAGCTTATCTTCCTTCTTGCCCCACTGTATGCCTGTAAGCTCGTCATAAAGGAACTGAGCAACAGGGCCGATTTTAGAATCGTTGATAACGAGGTGCTCCTCGCCGTCAATATATTCACCGACAGGTGAAATAACAGCTGCTGTACCTGTACCGAAGGACTCTGTAAGCTTGCCTGCCTTGTAGGCCTCTTTAACCTCGTCAACAGAAAGCTTTCTTTCTTCTACCTTGTAGCCGTTTGCCTTGAGAACTTCAATACAGGATGCTCTTGTTACACCCGGAAGAATGTTACCGTCCTCAAGGGTGGGAGTGATTACAACATCATCAATTACAAAGAAAACGTTCATAGCGCCGACTTCGTCGATATACTTTCTTTCAACGCCGTCAAGCCAGAGAACCTGAGCATAGCCCATTCTGTCTGCCTTTTCCTGACCGATAAGGGATGCAGCGTAGTTACCGCCTGCCTTAGCCATACCTGTACCACCCTTTACACAGCGGACATATTCTCTTTCAATGTAAATCTTGACCGGATCCATACCGTTAGCGTAGTATGAGCCGACAGGTGAAAGAATAATGCAGAAAATATAGCTGTGAGAAGCATGAACGCCGAGGAAAGCATCTGTTGCGATGATGAACGGACGGATATAAAGAGATGTTCCGTCGCTGTGGGGAACCCAGTCCTTATCAACGTCAACAACTGCCTTGATAGCTTCAAGTGCAAGGTCGGGGTCAATACGAGGAACGCAAAGACGGTCACAGGTATTGTTCATTCTTTCAATGTTCTTCTGGGGACGGAAAAGCTGAATGCTGCCGTCAGCAACCCTGTATGCCTTAAGGCCCTCAAAAAGCTCCTGTGCGTAGTGGAAAACCATTGAAGACGGGTCAAGAGAAAGCGGGCCGTAGGGAACAATTCTGCCGTCGTGCCAGCCCTGACCCTCGTCGTAATTCATTACGAACATGTGGTCTGTAAAGATTTTGCCGAAGCCGAGCTTGCTTTCGTCTGCCGGCTTTGCCTTGGGAGCGGTTGTTCTTTCTATTTTAAAATCGTAGCTCATTGAAAAATACCTCTTTTCAATTAATCTCAATAATCATAGCCGAGCTTGAGTGCTGTTTTGTTAACCTCAAGAAGATCCTGATGGCGGGCAGAAACAACCTTTGCCAAGGGTGCGTCAATACCGTCAAAGCCGAGTGACGGAACTTCCTTGAGAAGCTTGCCGGTTATAATCATATTTGCAAGTGTACTGATACCTTTTTCGTTTGCAATTTCCGTTGCGGGAATGTAGTAGACATCAACATCCGTTCTTTCAACCTTACGGGAAATAAGTGTTGAATCAACAAAAATCTTACCGCCGGAAACGACCTCGTTTTCGTATCTGTCGAGCGAGGGAAGGTTCATTGCCACAAGAACGTCGGGATTGCTGACGATTGGCGAACCGATGGGTTCATCACTTACGATAACGCTGCAGTTTGCTGTACCGCCACGCATTTCAGGGCCGTAGGAAGGAAGCCAGGAAACCTGCTTATTTTCAAGAAGACCCTTGTATGCAACAAATTTACCTGCAAAAAGGATACCCTGACCGCCGAAGCCGGCAAAAAGAATATTACAGCTCATATTATTTTGCCTCCTCTTCTGCATAGATATCTTTATAAACACCGAGAGGATAGTAAGGAAGCATATTTTCCTCAACCCACTCAAGTGCCTTTACCGGTGTCATACCCCAGTTTGTGGGACAGGTTGAAACAACCTCAACAAGTGAGAAGCCCTTGCCCTCAATCTGGTTCTGGAAAGCCTTTTTAATTGCCTTCTTTGCCTTTTTGATGTTTGCAGGGTTGTTAACCGAAACTCTTTCAAGATATACCGCACCGTCTACCTGTGAAAGGAGCTCGCAGACCTTGATGGGATAGCCTACTGTTTCAACGTCTCTGCCATAAGGAGAGGTCTGGGTTACCTGACCGGGAAGAGTCGTCGGAGCCATCTGGCCGCCTGTCATACCGTAAATAGCGTTGTTGACGAAAATAACCGTAATATTTTCTCTTCTTGCCGCCGCATGAACTGTCTCTGCAGTACCGATAGCAGCAAGGTCACCGTCGCCCTGGTATGTAAATACAATATTGTTTTCAGGGTCTGCACGCTTAACACCTGTTGCAACAGCCGGTGCTCTGCCGTGAGGAGCCTGAACAAAATCTACATCAAAATAATCGTAAGCCATAACCGAGCAGCCAACGGGTGCTACACCGATTGTTCTGCCCTGAATACCGAGCTCATCAATTGCCTCGGCAACAAGTCTGTGAATAATACCGTGTGTGCAACCCGGGCAATAGTGAAGAGTTGCATCAGTTAATGACTTGGGTTTTTCAAATACAACAGCCATTATTTGTCGCCTCCTTCATTGACACTTTCAATCTTTGCAAGAACCTCTTCGGGGGAAGGAATCATACCGCCTACACGGTTGCAAAGATATACGGGCTTCTTGCATTCGATTGCAAGCTGAACATCTTCCATCATCTGACCCATATTCATTTCTACAGAAATAAATGCCTTGCATTTATCTGCAGCGGCTCTGAGAGCCTTGTTGGGGAACGGCCAGAGTGTGATAGGACGAATCATACCTACCTTGATGCCCTTTGCTCTTGCTTCTACGATTGCATTCTTGGCTACACGGGCTGTGATGCCAAAAGAAACAACGCAGATTTCTGCATCCTCCATTAAGTACTCTTCGTAAAGAACCTCGTTCTCTTCTATTTCCTTATAGCGCTCATAACGCTCAAAGTTTGTCTTTTCAAGCTCCTCGGGCTTAAGGTAAAGAGAGTTGACGATATTGTGCTTTCTCTCGCCCTTTGTGCCTGTAAGTGCCCAGGGCTTATCAAATGATTTTGCGTTCGGCTCGGGCAGCTCAACGGGCTCCATCATCTGACCCATAGTACCGTCTGCAAGAATCATGGCAGGCATTCTGTACTTATCTGCAAGGTCAAATGCTGTTGAAGTCAGAGAGGCCATTTCCTGAACCGATGACGGTGCAAGAACAATCTTCTTGAAGTCACCGTGGCTGCCGCCCTTAACAGCCTGGAAATAATCCGACTGTGAAGGCTGAATACCGCCAAGGCCGGGGCCGCCACGCTGAACATTAACTATAAGAGCAGGAAGATCCGAGCCTGCAAGGTATGAAATACCTTCACTCTTAAGAGATACTCCGGGGCTTGACGAGGACGTCATAACACGTTTACCTGTTGCGGCAACGCCAAGAACCATATTAACGGCAGCAATCTCACTTTCTGCCTGGAGGAATACACCGCCAATCTTCGGCATACGCTTTGCCATATAAGCAGCGATTTCTGTCTGAGGTGTAATAGGATAACCGAAGTAATGCATACAGCCTGCTCTGATTGCGGCTTCAGCAATAGCTTCGTTACCTTTCATCAATACTTTCTCACCCATTTGTTTTCACCTTACCTTTCAACCGTAATTGCACAGTCAGGGCACATTGTTGCGCAGAAAGCACAACCGATGCACTGACTCTCATCAATACAATGAGCAGGATGATGCCCTTTTGCATTAAGCTTTGCAGAGTCAAGCTCTACTATTTTTTTAGGACAAACCGTGACACATAAGCCACAGCCCTTGCACACATTTTCTGCGAATGTTACTTTTGCCATTTTTTTGCCTCCATTCAAGAAAAAATCTCTTATACTATCTTATTTTGTAAAGTCAGCGGAAACAGGTTTGAAATCTTTCCGTTGAGATTATTAACTAAATTCGCCGTTACCGTTGTCATTTTTACGGGAAGCTGAGAAATTTCACTTAACCTCTCCGCCTCCTCAACAGAGCTTAAAACATCTTCTGCTGTTGTAATTTCACCAAGGTTGGAATTGTTAACAATGGCGGTGAAGCTGATTTTACAGGCCGCTTCTATCTCCCGCATAATTTCAAGAGCATCCTCTGCCGTAGGAGTAAGAGGTCTGTACTTATTAAAAACGAAAAGCATTTCATAGTCGTTCTCGTTTTTGATGTAATCGGCATAACGGCCTAAAGCATAAGCGCCACGGTCATCGCCGCCGATATCCATTATAGCACTTTCTCCCTGTTTGTCAAAAATTGAATAAACTTCCTGGGGCAACGCAGGTAAATCCACGTTGGATGAAGCAAACGCCGAGGATATAAGACGTATTCCTGCCTTAGTCAGCTCGTCAATACTGTCTCTTGTGCGAAAATAAGGGTTAACAATATCAAGGTCTGCAACGACAACATCCTTACCGAGATTTTTAAGATAGAAAGCGAAGTTTACCGCTATGTTTGTTTTGCCCGAGCCGTAATGACCTGCGAATAACGTTATACGCTTGCTTTGCACCTTAATCACCTCTTATGAATTATAATTTGTTTCTCATTATCTTACCGCTTGTTGTTTTCGGAAGCTCGTCTCTGAATACAACAATTCTCGGATATTTGTAAGGAGCAGTTTTCTCCTTAACGTACTGCTGAATAGCTTTTTTAAGCTCTTCTGTCGGCTCCGTGCCCTTGACAAGAACTATGCTTGCCTTTACAACCTGACCACGTACCTCATCGGGAGCGGCTGAAACACCGCACTCAAGAACGTAAGGAAGCTCCATAATAACGCTTTCAATTTCAAACGGGCCGATGCGGTAACCGGAGGATTTGATAACATCATCAACACGGCCGACGTACCAATAGAAGCCGTCTTCATCTCGCCAAGCAACGTCACCGGTATGATAGAAGCCGTCATGCCAGACTTCTTTGGTTTTGGCTTCATCGTTATAATAGCCAGTAAACAAGCCGCAGGGAGCGCCGTCCTTGACGTTGACAACGATTTCGCCGTTTTCACCGACGGGAACCTCATTGCCATCGTTATCAACAAGCTTAACGTCATAAATCGGAGCAGGTTTACCCATTGAGCCGATTTTATGGTCTGCGCCGGTCATATTGCCGATAATCATTGTGCTTTCGGTCTGACCGAAGCCCTCCAGAATCTGAAGACCTGTTGCTTTTTCAAACTGGCGGTAAACCTCGGGGTTAAGAGCCTCACCTGCCGTTGTCATATGCTTGACAGATGAGAAATCGTAATTTGAAATATCCTGCTTTATCATCATTCTGAGCATCGTCGGCGGTGCGCAGAACGATGTGATATGATGCTTTGCAAACATCGGTAAAATATCTGCTGCATCAAACCTGTCAAAGTCGTAAACGAAGGTTGCCGCCTCACAAAGCCACTGGCCGTAAAGCTTGCCCCACATTGACTTAGCCCAGCCCGTATCGGAAATTGTAAAATGAAGACCGTCGGGGTCAACATTGTGCCAATACTTTGCCGTATGGAAATGACCTAAAGCATATTTATAGTTGTGAGCTGCAATCTTCGGATAGCCTGTTGTGCCCGATGTGAAGAACATAAGCATAAGGTCATCTCCGCCGGGAGCATTCTCGGCTCTTTCGTAGTGAGTGCTGTAAAGAACTCTTTCCTCGTCGAAGTTTCTCCAGCCTTCCCTTTCACCGTTGACAATAATTTTGTGTTCAAGTGAAGGACAGGTTTTGGCAGCCAAATCTACCTGATGGGCAGTATCACCATCTGCAGTGCAAAGAATAGCCTTTACGCCTGCCGCCTGAAAACGGTACTCAAAGTCGTGCTCCTGAAGCTGATTAGGTGCGGGAATTGCAACGGCACCGAGCTTATTAAGGCCAATCATAGCATACCAATACTGATAATGGCGCTTGAGAACGAGCATAACTCTGTCGCCTTTTTTAATACCAAGGGATTTGAAATAGTTAGCTGCCTGAGCAGAGCCCTTTTTCATATCCTTAAATGTGATTCGTCTTTCTGTTTTATCACGTGAGATGTGAAGCATTGCAAGCTTTTCCGGCTCTTTGTCTGCAAGCTCATCTACAAGGTCAAAAGCAAAATTAAACTTTTCCGTATTTTTAAATTTAATTGATGTCGGAGTTCCGTTTTCGTTTTCAACAACATCAACATAATTTTTGTAAATACGCTCTTTGGTATCCTTAACCGTTGCCGACTTTGTATCTTTAACGGTTTTTGCAGGCTGAAGCTCAGGGATAGGCTCACCTGACGGATTAAGAACGATAGCGTAGAAGGTACAATCCTTACCGTCAACGGCAATCATACCGTGAGGAGTAAGCGAGTCGTAATATATGCTGTCGCCGGGGCCGAGAATTTCCGAGTGTTCGCCAACCTGAACCTTGAGCTTGCCTTCAATAACAATATCAAGCTCCTGACCGTCGTGAGACGTAAGCTCAATATCCTTGTTCTGGTTTTCTTCGCTGTATGTAGCTTCAACAAAAAGAGGCTCGGCAATTTTGTTTTTGAATTTTGCGGCAAGGTTGAAATATGTCATACCGTGCGCTTTTTCAATTTTCTGACCCTTGCCTGATTTTGTGAAAACATAGTTTGTAAGCTTGGGTGTGCTACCCTCAATGATACTTGAAACGTCAACGTTGAATGCCAATGCACAACGGTAAATAAAAGCAAAGTTAAGGTCGCTTTCACCGTTTTCGCAAGCAAGATATTCACTTTCGGAAACGCCTGTTTTCTCCGCCATCTGAACAGCGGTATACCCTTCAATTTCACGAAGCTCTCTGATTCTGGCGGCCATTTCCTTGATTTTATAATCAAGACCCGTCATTTTCTCCATTGATTTATCCTCCTGTTTTATGGGACAAAACGTAAAAACCCGTCCCAAAGATATTCTTTGAGACGAGTTATAGCTAACCCGCGGTACCACTCAAATTGCAGTAAGAACTGCCCCTCTCAAGGTCTGTCAACCTCTATGCATTTACGCAGCAATCACGGAGAGGTTCTACTGAGCACAAACGCCTTTCTTCCTCCCGGCTCGGAAACTACAAACACCGGAAACCTTGCTATGACTTGCACCGACCGTCATTTCTCTGAAAGCTCGGTATACCGTGCCCTTTTCTTCAACGCCTTTAATATTCAACTCACTCAAAGATACCACAATTATATTGAAAAGTCAATAGTAATTTTTTATATATAAATCAAAGCTTGTTTCTCATGATTTTTCCGCTGATTGTTTTCGGAAGCTCATCTCTGAAGACAACAATTCTCGGATATTTATAGGGAGCTGTATTTTTCTTGACGTATTCCTGAATTTCTTTCTTGAGCTCCTCCGTCGGCTCCGTGCCCTTTGTAAGAACAATGCTTGCTTTGACAACCTGACCACGAACCTCATCGGGAGCAGCGGAAACACCGCATTCAAGAACATACGGAAGTTCCATAATAACGTTTTCTATTTCAAACGGGCCGATACGGTAGCCTGATGATTTGATAACGTCATCAACTCGGCCGACGTACCAGAGATATCCGTCTTCATCACGCCAGGCGGTATCACCGGTGTGATAAAGGCCGTCGTGCATAGCCTCCCCGGTTTTTTCCTCATCCACATAAGAGCCCATATAATAGCCCAGGAAGAGTCCGCACGGATTTTTATCGCCTAATCTTACAACGATTTCGCCGGTTTCACCGTCTGCAACGGAATTGCCGTCAGGGTCAACAACATCAATATCATAAAGCGGTGTAGGCTTACCCATAGCACCGATTTTGATTTTCGTGCCGTTAAGGTTTGCAATGGAAAGGGTTGTTTCGGTCTGACCGAAGCCCTCGTGAATTCTTAAGCCCGTTGCTTTTTCAAACTGCTTGAAAACCTCCGGGTTAAGAGCTTCACCGGCAGTAGTTGCGTGTTTTATTGAGGATAAATCGTATTGCGAAATATCCTGCTTGATAAGCATTCTGTACATTGTGGGCGGTGCACAGAAGGTTGTGATGTTGTATTTTGCAAACATCGGAAGAATCTTTGAAGCATCAAAGCGCTCAAAGTCATATACGAATACACAGCCCTCGCAAAGCCACTGACCGTAAAGCTTACCCCACAGTGCCTTGCCCCAGCCTGTTTCCGAAATTGTGAAATGAACGCCGTCACGCTGTACGCAGTGCCAGTATTTAGCCGTAATGAAATGTCCCAAAGGATATTTATGGCTGTGAGCCGCAATTTTCGGATATCCCGTTGTGCCCGAGGTGAAGAGCATAATCATCGGGTCATCACCGCAGGCTGAATCAGCCTCACGAACGAATCTTCTGCTGAAAAGACCGAACTCTTCATCGAAATTATGCCAGCCCTCTTTTGAGCCGTTAGCAACAATTTTCGTCTTAAGGGTAGGACAGTTTTTCTGAGCCTCGTCAATGTAATCGGTTGCTTTACCGTCTGCAGTAACTACAACTGCACTTACACCGGCTGCATTGAAACGGTATTCATAATCGTGAACAACAAGCTGATTTGTCGCAGGGATTGCAATTGCACCGAGCTTATGAAGACCGAGGATAGCAAACCAGAACTGATAGTTGCGTTTTAGCACAAGAAGAACCCTGTCACCTTTTTTGATGCCTAAGGATTTAAAATAGTTTGCTGCCTGTGAAGAATATTCTTTTATATCTTTAAAGGTGAATTTACGCTCTGTCATATCCTCTGCGATATGTATCATAGCCACCTTCTCGGGATAGTTTCTGCCGATTTCATCAATAACATCAAATGCGAAGTTGAATTTATCTTCGTTATTGAACTTAATATGATTACAAACACCGTTTTCATCAACCGTTGTTGTAATGAATTTATCGCAGATAAGCTTTTCTTCTGCGGTGGATTTGCCTGTATTGACAGTGCTCATATGGTTATCTGCAAGCTTTTCGTCTTCAGCCATAACCATAGCAAGGAACAAACAGTCCTCACCGTCAACAGCTATCATACCGTGAGGAATTGAGCTGTTATAGAATATACTGTCGCCCTCGTGAAGAATTTCCACGTGGTCGCCGACACGGATTTTAAGAGAGCCCTTGACAACAAGGTCAAATTCCTGACCGGAGTGAGTTGTAACCTCAATCGGTTTTGTCTGCAGCTCGCTTGAATATTCGTATTTTACCCAATAGGGATTAGCAAGCTTATTCTTGAACTTTGGAGCAAGGTTCTGAATGAGAATACCTTCTTCATTAGCGGTTACCTGGCCCTGACCGCGTCTTGTAACGTTATAGGTTGTGAGCTTTGCGCTCTGACCCTCAAGAAGGTCTGTAAGCTCAACGCCAAAGGCCATTGCGCACTTATGAACAAATGAGAAAGGCATATCTTCCATACCTTTTTCATATGCAAGATATTCTTCAAGGCTTACACCTGTTTTTTCAGCCATTTCAACATCGGATAGGTTGTAAATGTTGCGAAGCTCTTTAATTCGCTCGGACACCTCTACTAATTTGTTTTCATAAGAATTGTTAACCATAATCTCACCCTTTCAGGAAAATAGTTAAGCAAAAAACGCAAATAAAAACGCCCCAAAAAGAAACTCTTACGTTTCTCTTTGAGACGAATATAAAATCCGCGGTACCACTCAAATTGCAAGAAAACTTGCCTCTCAAGGGTCTATCAACCCCTTTGCACTAACGCAGCATACTCGGAAGAAGCCTACTGGAAATTCGTTCGGTTCTTCAACTCGGAAGGGATAGGTTCTTAAAACAAGGTACTGTTGGCTCGCAGCAACCGCCAACTCTCTGAAAGACCATAGTTTCAACCGTCTTCGTCACAGTTTTTATTTGCGATATTTTGTTTTGATATATGTTAGCACAACAATAGCTTTGTGTCAATAGTTTTTGGCAAAAAAATCATTTCCAACAAAAGCCAAGCATAAACATTAAACAAAATCGCAAAAAACTGTTGACAAAAATTCGTTTTGGTGATATCATTTTCTTCAATATTTGTTAAATGCTACGAAGGAATTACGTCTTTTTGGTACGGCAGTTCAGAGAGTTGACGGCAGGTGCAAGTCAATCTGTTACAAAAATTCGGTCTCGTTCCGGAGCAGAGCTCCCCAACCGCTTTTGGCATGTAAGGAGCTACGGACGCCCCGTTATCATGGCTACAGACTTTATAGAGTCTTAATGAGTGACTGCTTTTGCAGTAACCGGGGTGGTACCGCGGATTTGAAATTCGTCCCTGAGGTCATAGTGCTTTGACCTCAGGTTTTTTATTTTCTTCAAACAATCACATTACTTTATTTATTTTACGAAAGGACGAGTAAAATGAGAAAAATCATTATTGCAGACCGTACCGTTGTTCTTAAATCACAATCAAAGGACACATCTCTCAGCTTTAAAGAAAAGGTTGAAATCGCAAGACTTCTTGAAAGCGCAAAGGTTCAGGTTGTAGAATTCCCTGTGATTGAAAACGTCAAAATCGATACTCTCCTTCTGAAAACAATCTGTGCTTTTTTGAAAAACAGCACAATGAGTGTATGCACAGGTATGACTGAGCAGGGCGTTGACAACGCATGGAACGCAATTTCTTCTGCCTCCAAGCCCCGTCTTTCTGTTGCTCTTCCTCTTTCCCCTGTTCAGATGGAATACGTTTGCCACAAAAAAGCACCTAAAATGCTTGAGCTTATCACCTCACTTGTTGAGAAAGCTGCTTCACTTTGCAGTGACGTTGAGTTCGTTGCACTTGACGCAACAAGAGCTGAAAAGGATTTTCTTTACGAGGCAATTAACACAGCCATCAATGCAGGCGCAAAAACCGTCACAATCTGCGATGACGAAGCATCTATGCTCCCCGATACTTTTGTGAGCTTCATTAAAGAAACCAAAGAAAACGTTCCCGCATTACAAAACGTTAAGCTTGGCGTAATGTGCGACAATAAAAACGGTTGCTCCGCAGCCGCTTCAATGATGGCTCTCGCAGCAGGTGCAGACGAAATAAAGGCAGCAAGCGGCAGCAATATTGGAATCGCTCCGCTTCTTACAGTTTCCAACATCATAAGAAACAGCGGCGACAAATTAGGAATTAACGCTGACCTTAACTACACGGAATTTTCAAGAATTATTTCTCAGGTTTCCAATATTACAGACGGCAAACCTACAGCAGACGACACCTCCGTTACAGTTCCCTACTCGGAATTTAACCTTACGGAAAACGATGACGCTCAGACTGTTGCAAACGCTGTTAAAAAGCTGGGCTATGACCTTTCAGAGGATGACAACGCAAAGGTTTACGAAGCCTTCAAGGCTCTTGCAAAGAAAAAACCTGTTTCAAACAAAGAGCTTGATGCCATTGTTGCTACAAGTGCCCTTCAGGTTACACCTTCATACAAGCTCATTAACTACGTTATCAACTCGGGTAACATTATAAATTCATCCGCTCAGATTACTCTGGAAAAGGACGAGCAGGAGAAAAACGCCATTGCCATCGGTGACGGCCCCATTGATGCCGCATTCAACGCCATTGAGCAGATTTTAGGCCACCATTACGAGCTTGACGATTTCCAGATTCAATCCGTTACCGAGGGCAGAGAAGCTGTCGGCTCCGCTATTGTAAGACTCCGTTCAAACGGCAAGCTTTATGCAGGCAAGGGCATTTCAACAGACATTATCGGCGCAAGTATCCAGGCATATATCAACGCTATCAACAAGATTATTTTTGAGGAGAACTGATAACTATGAAGCTTTCTTTTTCAACCAAGGGTTGGCACGGATATTCATGGGATGAATTCTGCCATATAGCAGAAAAGCAAGGCTTCAACGGTATTGAGCTCCATAATATCAACAACTCTTCCTTCAACGAAAAAAACGGTGCATTTTATTCAACATCTGCTCAGGCAACAGTCCGAAATATGTACGAGAAGAATTTGAGAATTCCTTGTATTGATACCCTTGCAAACCCTGCCTGTGTAGAGGACAGAGAGGCTTTCACAAAAGAGCTTGATAAATGCCTTGAGATCGCCTGTACTCTTCATATCCCTTACGTGCGCATCAAGGCAACTGACACAGGCGCAGATTACGACACACAGAAAAACGAGGTTATAAGCGTTCTTTCCGCAATAATCCCCAAGGCCGAGAAGCTGGGTGTTACAATCATCGTTGAAACGGCAGGCATTTTTGCAGACTCGGCAAGGCTGCTTGAAGTGCTTAACACCTTCGCCTGCGACAGTCTTGCCGCATTGTGGGACGTTTACTCAACGTACTTTATAGCTAAAGAAGAGCCGGAAATTACAATCAAAAACTTAGGCGCATACGTAAAGCATGTACACGTTAAAGATGCAGTTTGTGAAGACGGCTCTCTCACGTTTTGTCTTATCGGTGAAGGCGAGCTTCCCATTGACGAGGTTGTGTTATCTCTTACGTCCGTTAACTATAACGGCTACGCATCTATCGAATGGGACCCCAAATGGATGCCTGAGCTCGACGATATGGAAATCATCTTCTCTCACTACGTAAGCTTTATGGCTCGCTTCGGCAACACCTCAAGAGGCAAGAAAAACCTTTTCTGGAACAAGGCACATACAGGCAACTACATCTGGAAAAAGGAGACTCTTATTGAAAAGACCTTCTCGCAGGTGCTTGATAAAATGGTTGAGGAATTTCCCGATCAATACGCTTTCAAATACACAACGCTTGATTATACAAGGACTTATTCACAATTCCGTGATGACGTTGACGAGTGCTGCCGAGCCTTCCTTGCATTGGGCGTAAAGCCCGGCAGCCATGTCGCTGTATGGGCAACGAACGTTCCTCAGTGGTATATTGCTTTCTGGGCAGCAACAAAAATCGGTGCCGTGCTTGTTACAATGAACACCGCATACAAAATTGCAGAAGCTGAATATCTGCTCAAGCAGTCCGACACTCATACGCTTATTTTAATTGACGGCTGGAGAGATTCAAACTACAACGAAATAATCGGTCAGCTTTGTCCCGAGCTTGAAAACACAGTACCCGGCGAGCCTCTTCACTCAAAGAGACTTCCGTTCCTGAGAAACGTTATTACAGTCGGCTTCAAGAAAAAAGGTTGCCTTACCTGGGATGAGGCTATTGCAAGAGCCTCCGAGGTTCCCGTTGAAGAGGTCTACAGAATTGCAGCTACGGTTGACGTAAATGACGTATGTAATATGCAGTACACCTCGGGTACAACAGGCTTCCCAAAGGGTGTTATGCTTACCCACTACAACATAGTTAATAACGGCAAAAACATCGGCGACAGAATGGATCTTTCAACTGCTGACAGAATGATGATTCAGGTGCCCATGTTCCATTGCTTCGGCATGGTGCTCGCCATGACTGCAACAATGACACACGGCGGCACAATATTCCCCCTCCCCTACTTCTCACCCAAGCCGTCACTTGCCTGCATCAACAACGAAAGAATTACCGCTTTCCACGGCGTTCCGACAATGTTTATTGCTCTTCTTGAGCATCCGGACTTCCCCAAAACAGACTTCTCATATATGAGAACAGGTATTATGGCAGGCAGTCCTTGCCCCATCTCTGTTATGCAAGACGTTGTTAATAAAATGAATATGAAGGAAATCACCATTGTTTACGGACAGACCGAAGCTTCACCCGGCTGCACAATGAGTTCAACAGATGACCCGTTGGAGGTTCGTGTTGCAACAGTCGGCCGTGCACTTCCCGAAATTGAGTGTAAAATTGTTAACCCCGAAACCGGTGAAGACTGTCCTGACGAGGTTACCGGTGAATTTGTTGCACGTGGCTACAACATTATGAAGGGCTATTACAAAATGCCCAAGGCTACTGCATCTACAATTGATAAAGACGGTTGGCTTCACACGGGCGACCTTGCCTGCAGAACGGCAGACGGCAACTACCGTATCACAGGCAGACTTAAGGATATGATCATCCGTGGCGGTGAAAACATTTATCCCAAGGAAATTGAAGAATTTATTTATACTCATCCGAAGGTAAATGACGTTCAGGTTATCGGTGTACCCGATGAACAGTACGGTGAAGAAATTTGCGCTTGTGTTATTCTCAAAGAAGGCGTAGAAATGACTATAGAAGAAATGAAGCAATATATTATGGATAATATGGCTCGCCATAAGGTTCCGAAATACATTGACTTTGTTGTCTCTTTCCCGATGAATGCCGCAGGTAAAATCCTTAAATACAAAATGCGTGAAAACGCCATAGAAAAATACGGACTTCAAAAAGCAAACAGTGTTGAGACCGCATAAATGAGCAAAAACAACCATCCGATCGGATGGTTGTTTTTGTCTTTACAGGACGGAATAATCCCCAATAAAAAATGTTATTTATCAAGAGTTTTCAAGATGTCTTCTATGTTTTTTACATTAATTTTTCTCTTATTGCATTTAATTGCAACAGTCATATTTCTTACTTGAAAAATTTCATTTGCTGCATCAATCACTTGTTCTTTTGTTACTCTGAACCTACCGTAAAATTCATCCGAATAATCAATAGGCTGCGTTTTCAATATATGGTTATAATATGCCATACTCCAATTCAAATCATCAGGCCTGTCAACTTCCATTTCATCATTGTAAATTTCAGCTTTTAAATTAGCTTCGAAATTAAATCACCCGGATTTGATATCGTTCAATAATTTTACAACAACTGTTATTGCCTCATCAATTTTATTTTTATCAATCTCAAATTTAAAATTTATATTACCTATATTGTCATACAGTTCAAGAGTACTGTCATAAGAGTAAATAATCGGATTTTCTTCAGATAAATAATTATGTACCAGAGCTTTATCGCCCTTAAATAATATTGCATAAAGCAAATCCAAAACTGCATTCGAATATTTTGAAGTATCTATATCGAAGCCCATTTTGACATAATGCCAATAATCATCCTTAACTTTTACAGTACAGTTTCTGTGAAAGAAATCACTATTAACAGAAACGGTGTTAGTACGTAAAGATTTATTATTGTGAATATCAATCGTACTGATTCTTTCTTTTAATTTATCAATATCATTTTTATTTACATTTCCGGTAATATAGATCAAGCAATTTCCTTGGCAAAAACATTCATTTCTGAAATCGTTCAATTTTTTAACAGAAATACTATCAAGAATTTTACAGTATCCTAACACAGTTTTTTCTGCTTCACTGTCTTTCCAGACAATTCTGTTAAACAAATAGTCTAATGAAGCTCGTTCATCTCTTTCTCTTATTTCTGCTTTAATACGCCTTTTTTCATTGTCAAATTCATTTCCGGATAAATGTATACAATCAAAAATCCCACACAGAATTTCAGATGCAAATTCAAACTCCCGACTTGGTCCGTTTAATGTAAATCGGATAAATTCTTTATAAGTATAGCCCTGAAAGTCAATACCGTGAAGTGCAAGAAGCTCATAAAAATTATCATATTTATTTTTAAGATTTCTGAAAACAACATGTTCAAACAAGTGGCTGATTCCGTTGTTCAATGAATTTTCAAACAAACTTCCGGCTCTGATATATAAAGACAAACAAAAGCTATTAAGATTAGCATTGACCGTTGAACAAACTTTTACTCCGTTCACGTCAAACATTTGCTCTTTCACAAAGAATTCACCCCTTTGGTAACGATATATTTTTATTATATATCAACTTGAAATAATTTTCAACATTGATAAAATTGCCGGTTCGAGTCGTGTTACACCATCGGTCAGAAATATGGTCGTCTCACTCGCTTGGAGCGCTTCGTGATACTTCCTATTTCTTCCTGTTCTCGGCTCACTAAATCTTCCACAGGAATCGCAAGCCTGCGAACCAGTTAACAGCCGCAACGCATCTGCCGAAGCACGGTGTCTCAGGTTAAAATCATATTCAAGAGAAAACAAAAACACCCACCCGTTTGGATGATTGTTATTGCTGTGAGAATGTAACGGAAATCAAACTATTTAAAACATTATCAAATCCAAAGGCTTTGTAAATAATCAATTTCGTAGAAATTGCATATCATCAAAACGCAAGTTTTATATATCATCAAGCCGACATTAATACACACTTGTGTGATGATATACACCTATGGCGATGATATACCAAGCCTGTCGGCTTGGATAAAAAAATTCCAAGTCAAAAAGACTTGGAATTTTTTGGCGCCCCAAACAGGACTCGAACCTGTGACACCGCGGTTAACAGCCGCGTGCTCTACCGACTGAGCTATTAGGGCATATAAAGCGTTTAGCTTAATGCTAAACTATATCAAATCAGCGAAACGCTGATGTTATCAATTCAGCCGGACAATTTTGTCCGGCTTATTGTGTTGGCGTCGACCTATTTTCCCGGGCGGCTTCCCACCAAGTATTTTCGGCACGATTGAGCTTAACTACCGTGTTCGGAATGGGAACGGGTGGACCCTCAATGTCATAAACACCAACTGTTATGCACCGTGGCACATAATTATATACTCAAGCTTCAAAGAAGCAAGAAGTCAAATATGGTGACCCGTAGCGGATTCGAACCGCTGTTGCCGGCGTGAGAGGCCGGAGTCTTAGGCCACTTGACCAACGGGCCATATTTGGTACACCTTCAGGGACTCGAACCCTGGACACCCTGATTAAGAGT
>JAFXBF010000010.1 GCA_017516745.1 Clostridia bacterium | reverse complement strand
GGAATCATCGACAAAGCCGTCGCCGTTGACTTCCATTGCGTATGATGCAGGATTGCTGAAATCCTCGTAATCGTTTACGCTATCGAGGTATGCATACCAACGCTTTGCATCAGCTGTATCCTCTGTTGTGATGAAGCCGTCACCGTCAGTATCGCCGAAGATAACAATATAATATGTTTCTACGGTTGCGTCCATAGAATCCTTAAGCTCTACCTTTGCGCCTGTACCGAGAACACTCTGTCCGGCAACGGGTGTGCATACTACGTAGCCTTCGCCTTCAACCTTTGCGTAGCCGTCCTCAACGAGGTCAACTATTTCTGCAAAGTCGCCGTGTGTCAGACCGTAGATGAAGCCAAGCTCTTCGTCGATGATTGTATCACCGAGAGCAACGAGCTCGGGTGCTACATAAGCGCTCTTGATTTCAAGAGTTGCAGCCTCGGCAACCGTGAAGGTTACGGGTGCTGTGTAGAAGCTTGTTGCGTCAGCTATGTCGCTGACTGCCATTTTGTAAAAATGTTCTGAGCTTTGAGGAATAAGAACGGTGCCCGTTCCGCTTACGTCCTCACGGACCTTGAGGCGGAAGGAGAAGCAGGCAACGGATGTTGCGCTGTTGAATGCACCGATAGTTGTTCCGTCAGAATTTGCGATCCATTGAATTGTGAATGCCGAATAGCCGTCGCTGTAAGCAGCGGGGACAAATTCTTCATTAGTTGTTGCGGTTGTGCTGCCTGCAACGGATGTTACGCTGTTGATGTTTGCAACAAGGCTGTCTTCAACAAGCTCGAACATATCTGTTGAGTAGAGCACGGGCCAACGCATTGTTGTTGCGTTGTAGTTGTTACTAATGCTGACTGTAACGGTGATTTCCTCACCGGGTTCAGCCGTTTCGGCACTCAACGCAAGACCGACATTCATAGCCTCATTGCCTGTTGCTGTGCCTAATGCAAGACCGTTAAGCGCAAAGCATGAAACGAGCATTGCAAGCGCAAGAACAAGCGCTGCTATTTTTCTCAGTTTTCTTGTCATTGGGTTGCCCCCTTTTAAAAGCATTTTCGTGTCCGCCGGGTCAGCCCGGGAGCCAACCCGGCAAAACACTATAATATTAATGTAATTAATTCAGACGGAATTACTGGGGAAGAACTGCACCTGCGAAGGTACCGTCCTGAGGAATCTGGTAGTCATAGAGGAACATTGATGCAAGCTGAACTGCGAAAGCAACGTCGGAAACGTCGATGCAGTTATCAGCAACGATGTCAGCTGCCTTAACCTTTGCTGCAGCTTCTTCGTCTGCATTGAGCTCCCAGTTTGCAAGCTGTGTGATTTCAGCAACGTCTGTTATGTCGCAGAAACCTGTACCGTCGGTATCACCGTAAACAACGAGTGTGTACTCTACGCCGTCAACTGTGATTGTATCGCCTGTACCGATAGCACCTGTGCTGTTCTCGTTTGCTACGGGGTTGAGGTCAGCGCCACCTGTTGTAGCGATGATTGTCTCAATACCTTCGTAGTAGTTAGCAACAAGACCGTCGATGAAGTTTGCACCGTTGTCAAATACCTTAACTGCGGGTGCCCAGTTGTAGCCTTCACCTGTCATTGTGTTGCCTGCAAGACCTGCATAAGCATCAACTGCGGGTGTGAAGTCAAGACCTGCTGCGATTGCTTCAAGAGCATCAAGAGCATCAAGAAGAGCCTGAGCTGCTGCGTCGATATCATCCTGGAACTCTGCAAGGAGACCTTCTTCAACGTTCATAGCTGCCTCATAAGCCTCAAGGAGAGCCTCGATGCCTGTGAACTTAGCTTCGTAGTTGTCGATAGCGAAGATTTCGTCTGCCTGTGCGATAGCGTCAAGGAGCTGTGCATAGTCAGCAGGGTCAGTGTTCTTGGAAGCAAGACCCTTGTATGCAGCGATGATTTCGTGACGAGCTGTGTTGACCTTTGTCTGGCGAAGGTCTGCACTGTTGTCAGCAAGGACTGTTTCTGCGAAAGCGATAGCCTTCTCAAGTGCTGCCCATGTTGCTGTTGAGTACTCGTTTTCGTCCATAAGAACGTACTTGTCGTAAACAAGTCTGTATGCGTGCTGCAGGTAGTTCTTGGAAGCCGTTCTCGGGATGAGACGCTCAGCGTTCATCTGATACATATGGCCTCTGTAAGTGATGTCGAAGAGCTTAAGAGTGGGAATCTCTGCGAGAGCCTTCTCGTAAGCTGCGATTTCTTCAGCTGTTGCGTCCGGACCGGGAGCTGCGGGAGCCTTCTGAGAATTGATAAGAGAATCAATGTTATCTCTGTGGTCTGCGTAACGCTCATAGGTGTAGAGAACGAAGTCCTCGGAGCCCATGTAGTTGTAATCGGGATCGTCATACTCCATGCCTTCGGGGTTGGAGGGCTGATACTGCTCTCTGAGAGCCTCAAGAGAAGCAACACCGGCGCTGACTGCCTTTTCGTCAAGAGCTTCAACTGCTGCCTTAAGGTTTGCAGCTGCTGCTTCGTAACCGTTGTTAACTGCGTCGAAGGTATCAACTGTCTTGGGAGCAAGAACGATAGCCTGAGCTGCATCAAGAGCTGCTACGTAGTTATCCCAGATAGGTGTGCCTGCTACATCGTAGTTTGCCTTCTGGCGGTTAGCATCCATTGCGCTGCCAACAAGACCGGGAAGACCGAAGTCGTTGAAGATAACGAGCTCACGTGCGATTGTGTAGTTAACAGCGCTACCGCTGAGTGTGGGTGTGAAGTTAAGTGTAAGAGCTACGTTGTAGTTACCGACGTACTTCATAATGTCGTCGTCAACTGTCTTTGTGGGATCCTCAGGATCTGCAACCTGGGGAGGAACAACCTTCATAAGGTCGAAGCCTGCAAAGTAACCGTTGTAGTCGGTGTTGACTGTTGCGAAGCCGGGGTTCTGAAGAGCGGCGGAAACGTCCTCACCGTCTGCTGTTGTTGCTGTGTAGCTTACGAAGCTGATTGTAGCGTTGTTACCGTGGTTGTTCTCGTTCGTGCTGTCACGGCCGAGTGTGTAACCCTGGTCTGCAAGCTGACCCCAGCTTGTAACGTATGCTGCGGGAGCAGAAACAACGTAGTGGTTGTTCATACCGAAGGGAGCAACATACTGAAGCGGCCAACCTTCAGCGTCGTATGCATAGTACTGTTCGTCATCATCGGGATTTGTTGCGCTTACGTATGTGTAAACACGAACTTCGATGGGAGACTCTGTAAGTGACTTACCTGTTTCGTCAAGGATTTCGTAAGCGATTACGAAGCTGACGAGACCGTCTGCTGAAAGAGCACCTGTTACGGGGAAGGACTTGGTCTCACCACCGTTGAGTGTCTCGTTTGCATTGTAAGTAACCTTAACTGCACTATTATTAGTTGTAATAGATTTAACCTTAACTTTATAAAGAGCATCCTGATGTGTTACACCGTTTGCATCCGTATAAGCTGTGTTAACGCCTGTGGAGCTGTTACGAAGAACGATCGAAGTACCTGCAAGAGATCTTGTGGTGCTGTAGATGAAGTTCGGGTATGTAACAGTCGGGTCTTCAAGCTGCTGAGCTGTTGTAAGTTCAAGAATCATACAAACAAGCGGAAGAGCAGCGGGAAGAAGGTTTGTTCTGATCTCGTAGAGACCTGTGCAAAGGCCCTTGAGAAGGTCGCCGAGCTTTTCCTTTGTAAGAAGAGCATCTACTGTCTGGAGACCTGCCGGGAAGAGGCCGGGGATGATGGAGTTGAGAATGTTCTCGATTGTGCCGAGGATAACCTGTACGGGAGCCTTGTCAAGCGGGCCGCCGTCACGTCTGTCAAAGAGGTCGAGAAGGTACTCAATCTTCATATCAAGGAGGTTACCGAGAAGGATATCCATAATGATAACTTCGGAACCTGTGATAGCAATTTCAGTCTCTACACCGTTTCTGAGAACTCTTGCTGTTGAGGGAAGCCACTCAAGAGGAATGAGACCGAAGAGAACACCGTCGAGCTTCTGCCATGCAGTCTTTGTCTTGTCGCCTGCAAGGTCGGCTGCGTAGTCAAGGATACCGCCGTAGTTTGTGAGAGCCCAGTTTACGATGTGCTCGATTGTGCCTTCAAAATCAAGGCCTTCGGGAATGTCTACATTGACGAGGGAGTTGAGGTAGTATCTTGCAATAACAACTGCAACTGCCTTCCAACCGTCGTCGCCGTTTGCGTTAATAGCACCGCTTGTGAGCTGGCCGTAGATATCTGCAGAGGGATCCTTGTCGGCGATGAGCTCGCAAAGAGCGTATGTAACGATTGAACGGATGGAGTTTGCATCATCGGGAAGGATGATGTTTTCTGCAAACTCCTCAATGAGCTCTCTACCGAAACGGACAACGCCTGTTTCAAGTGTGAGTGCGTCGATTTCTTCATCGGAGGGGATTGTGATCCACTCGGAGAGGAAACGCTCGCCGTAGTTCTTGAGGATATACTTTGCAATGTTCTCAATGTTTGTAATAAGGTTGTCGTTGTCACCGTTGACCCACTCAAGGCCTTCGATGCGGACAACTGCTGAGAACCACTGGCCGAGGATGTTGTTGAGCTCGGAGAGGAGCTGGTTTGTTTCGGAGCCTGCAAAATCGTAATCTGTGATTTCGTATGCAACGTTAACAAGTGCACCGAACTCGTTGAGCTTAACCTTACCTGCTGCAACGTCTGCTGCAAGGCTGTTGCCTGCGGGGAAGTTGTAGTCAGCTCTGAGCTTTGTAATATCTGCACAGTCGTCAAGGTAGTAGCCGATGATCTTTTCTTCTGTGACCATTACGCCGTCCTTTTCAACCTGGACTGTTTCAGTGATTTTGTAGGGAGAGAAATCGTCAACGCCGAGAACCTCGTAGAGGAACTTCTTGATCTGGGTGTTGCCCAGAGGAACAAGAATTTCGGAATATGCTCTCTGGAGAGCACCTTCGAATACGTCGTAGAAGCTGGGAGCGTCAAGGTCAAGAACGCCGCCGAGATTCATCTTGATACCCCAGTCGAAATCCTTTGCGAGGCTTTCTTCGAGGTCAACCATAAGGCTGTCGATAAGAACCTGAGCCATGTTGTCTGCCTTGTACTTGTCCTGAGCTTTTTCAGCATCGCTCATTTCATCCCACTCAGGGAGACCGTTCTCATCGTCGGGCTCGTAAACGAGGTCGTAGATGAGACCCTTGAGAAGGTTGGGAGCGTCAAGGTAAGCCTTGATTTCGGGAAGAAGACCTTCGAGAAGACCTGTGAGTGTTGCACCGAGGTTAAGTGTGCCGTAACCGTAGGATGCAAGGAGGTCTCTGTTGTCATAAAGGAACTGGAAGACAGAGTAGAGAACATCAAGGTCTGTCTTGCCGGGTGTTGTTCTTCTGACACCTTCTGCATCGAAGTTCTTCGAAGGAGTGCTGTTAAGTGCCTTGAACTCGAGGTTACCAAGGTCACCTGCGATGTTTGTAACGGTTGCCCAAGCGGAGCCGTTGTAAACACCTTCAAGAGAATTGAGCGCTGCGTCAATGCTCGAGAATCTGATTGTTACGTTGATAACGGGGATCTTGAACGTGGGTTCTTCGATGTCCGCAAGCAATGCATCGATAGCATCAAGTGCGACTGAAGAGAGCTGAGCCGCTGTGAAAACGGGCTGGTCAATTGAGTCGTAGCTTTTGATGTTACTATCCTTGTACTCGCTGTATGCAGCTTGCGCACCGATTGCGAAAGTTGAGCATAACATTGCGACTGCAAGAAGCATGCTGAGGAGCTTTTTGAAATTACTCAAGTGATACACCTCCATAAAATTTAGCAAATGGGTTTTGCTTTATTTGCAGGCAGCCTCTTGACCGGCTGCCATGCCGCGAAAAGGGGAACTGATAAGCTTCGGTTAACATACCTCCCTTGACATTCTTGCCGCAAAAACCTTCTATCTGCCGCTTTTAAACGAAGACCGCCGGAGACTAATGCCGCCGTATGGTCAGCGTAAAAGCAGCGGACCCGGTTTCGACGGCGGGGTTTTATTAGCAGAAGCAAATTAACTAAAAGTACATTCGCAAATGGGGGCACTACCCCCTTTGTACTTTTTCAGTTATTAACATATTAATACTTCTTATGGGCTTTGTCAACGAAAATTTGAAAAACAACGCCGATTTTCCTATTTGCACAATAAGAATATATAATTTTTGTGCACAAATGCTTGTACGGGTTTACCTTCGTTTTACCTGACTGCAAAGCCCCGAAATCATCCCGAAAGCTGTGACAACAAGATATGGTATTTATCAAAAAATTCTACCGCTATAACTGGGGTTACGGCTTGTCAAGCCCTTTTCGGACGCAAATTCCGTGTAAAACGGTGACGAACTCTGCCGAAATCCGTGTTTTTGTAAAATCCGCAAAATTCTCCGCTTTTTTCACACACCGAAGACACGAAAAAAGCGTTTTGCTTTTCAACTTATTTCGCTGTTACAAAACCCCGTCTTTTCCGACAAAATCATTTGCTTTTCTGCTTGAATTTACTGTTTTTCAGCCTTTAAACAACCTTGCCTGTGTCTTGTTGCTTTTTTATCGGATTCTGCACACGCTTTCATCTGTTTTCCATACCGTTTTCCGCATCGAATTATGTTACAAAAACGGGTAGGTTAACCACCCGTTTCCGCACAGCTTTCCGAGCCCGAATTTCCTTTTTATTACATTCTCATTTTCGCCTTTATATCAAGGCTTACGGCAATTTCTTCCACTCTTTTTATCGGCTTGTTTTTCCATTATTTTTCTGTGTTTTTTCTGTTGTGCTTTGCCGTTATTTTTCGTCAGATTCTCTCTTTGATTCTCCAACTGAATTCTGTGAATTTTTTGCTTCGTTTTTCTGAATATTTGTTCCGGTTTTTCTTAATCTTCAATAAAAATTCATCTATATCGAACATAAAAGCTTTCCTGATATTTTCTGTCAAACAAAAACCTTGTTTTTGTTCTGTTTTACAGAGAAAAAGCACCGATGCAAAATGCATCGGTGCCGTGGAAAAACTTATTCGTTTGTGTTATTTTCGTTGTTGTTTTCCGTTGTGTTTTCTGTGTTCTGAACGGGCTCCTGCTCCTGTACGCTTTCGGAACGGTGCTTTTTCTTTCTGCCGAACAGACCGTAGCCGTAGCCGTAACCGTAGCCCTTGCCGTAGCCGTAGCCTCTGCTTCTGCCATAACCGTAGCCCGAGCCGTAACCGTAACCGGAGCCATAGCCGTAGCCCGAACCGTAGCCGTAGCCTGAACCGTAGCCGTAACCCGAGCCGTAGCCGTAGCCTGAACCGTAGCCGTAGCCCGAACCGTAGCCCTTGCCGTAGCTGCCATAGCTGCCGCCGTAGTAGCCCTTGCTTGAGTAATAGCGGTTAGAACGCAGACCGTTGCCCTTGTTGAGAATCTTACCGTGGGACTCTTCGTCGTTCATGGTAAATACGGCACCTGCTATATCAATGTTTGTGGCTGCAATTTCGTCGAGAGTTTCGTTGATTTCACCAATCTTGGCGTGCTCTTTTCTGATAACGAAAATCATGGCATCGGCAAGCGTGGAGATAACAAGGCTGTCGGAAACAACTCGTGAAGGCGGAGTATCGATGATGATGTAATCGAATTCCTTACGTGCTGTTTCGATAACCTCACGGACTCTGTCTGCGTCAAGAACCTCGGCGGATTTCTGTGTGATACCGCCGCTGGGAAGAATGAACAGACCAAGGCTCTTGACATACTTTATTGACTCTTTGTATGTTGATTCGCCCTTGATAATCGGGATAAGACCCGTCTTGTCGTCGTATTTTACGCCAATAGTTTTGATAACGGCAGGCTTACGAAGGTCAGCGTCGATAAGAAGAACTGATTTGCCCTTCTGTGCAAGTGAGCAGGCGATGTTGATGGCAACAGTCGTCTTACCTTCGTTTTCATAAGTAGAAGTAACGATAAATGTCTTGTAGCCCTTGTTGTTGTAAAGGCTTTCAATCTTTGTTCTGATTGATTTGAAGCACTCAACAAAGGCAAAGCTTACCTTTTCCTCGTCCGTAATCAGCAAACCGCCCGTAAACGTGGGCTTTTTGTTGATAAGACCCGTGCTCTTGCCGACATAGGGGATAGCACCGATAACGCTTGCGTTTGTCTTGTTACGGATATCGTCCGCATTCTTGACTGTATCGCTGAACAGTTCAACAACAAGAACAATTGCCGCAATAAGAGCAGCGCCTGCAAGGAACATAACGAAAGCTATTTTAACAGCGTTGTCGCTGTTGTTTACCGTGGGATCGGTAGGATAGTTGACAAGGCGGATACCCAGCGTACTTGCGGAAGAACGCAGGTAGTCGGGGAATTCGTCAATAAGTGCTTCCATAAGCTCACGGCAGAAATCGGGGTTAGTGCTCGAAACCTCAAGACCGAAGAAGCCCGAAACACCGGGGTCTGTGATTGTGATTGCGTTTTTGATTTCGCCTGCGCCGTATTTTCTGTCCATAGCAGAAACAAGGCGCTGTACCATAACGTCACTCTTGAGAAGAAGCCTGTACTTTGCATAGTCGTTGTCCTCGTAATCGACAACAACGGTAACAAGCTCTTCCTTACCCGTTTCGTCCGCAACCTTAATGTACTTTGTTGTTGTAAACTGCAAGGTTGAGCTTACGACAAAGTTTTCAACATAGGTTGCCTTGGCAAAGAAATAACCGCCCGTTGCAAAAATAACGCCAACCATAACAATGGCCCACACTCTTCTGATAAGCGCATGGATAAGTCTGACCAAATCGAAATTTGAGCCGCCGAAAAGACCGTTGCCCAATAAGGCATTAGCCCTCTCGTTAGTAGTGTCCTGCATTTGTGCTTTCACCCTTTCAAAAATATGAGAAATGGGCACCGCTAAAAACTTAGGGTGCAAAGATTGTGTAGTAATTTTTTTGTCAGATTGGTTCAAAAGCGCAGGCAATACTTTGTGTATTAACGAGTATTTTGGGGCAATCTGACGGAAAAAGGGCACGCAAGATTTGTGCGATAAAGTTTTTAGCGGTGCCCTATGCAAAAAATCGCATAATAATACATTCTACGGTATTATACAACAAACTTTTCAGAATGTAAACCGTAAAACATTATAATTATTAATTATTTATCGGTAAAAAGGAACAATATGTCCCAAAAATGACATTATCTGTAAAAACGCTTGGGTCGGATGGGGTACATTGCATCTCTCACAACGTCTTTTCCGTCAAGCACAGCCTGTGCGTTGGTCTGTGTAAGCCTGTCATAAACCTCGGGCGGTATTGAGTAGGGGAAGCTTCTGCTCTGCTCAAGCAGATTGGTCGGCCTGTGCGCAACGGAATGTGCATCCGTGCCGATAAACGAAGCCAGACCGTTTGCCGCCATTGCAAAACTCAGCTCCTTTGCCTCCATTCCCATCCAGCCTGCAAGCGAGGCGGAGTTGAGCTGGAAAAGCACACCCATATCGGCAAGGTGATTTACGATATCGTATTCACGCTGCATATAAATATATCTCTCGGGGTGTGCAATAATCGGCTGATAGCCTCTTGCGGCGAATTCGTTCGTGTATTTTATGAGCCTGTTTATGTTTAAGCCCCTGAAATCAAACTCAATAAGTATATATTTTGTGCCGTTGATTGTTGCGGCATCCAGCTTCGGGGCATAGAAAATATCGTCGTTCACAAAAACCTCCGTAGCAGGGAAGAGCTCAAGCTCAATATTGCGCCTGTCAAGCTCGGCTTTAAGCTCGTCAAGCCTCCTGTCACGCAGCTTTATAAACTCGTCAACCTCTTCGGGGTGGGCAAGGTGTGGCGTTACTATTGATTTTTGAATATTGTTGTCCACCGCAATACGGCAAAGCTCAACCGCCTCCTCCATACTGCGTGCCCCGTCATCAATCCCGGGAAGTATGTGGCAGTGGAAATCAATCATAATAACAACCTCCTTGTTATTAATGCAAAATGCAAAGTGCAAAATGCAAAATTGTGGGAGGGCTCCGCCCTCACCCATTATAATTATTCATTATTCATTATTCATCATTCATTATTCATTAAGATGTCTTACGGATATGCCGTTTTATGTGTTCAATAAAGCCTTACCTTATGTCATCCTGAGACTTTGCCGAAAAATCTTTTTGCCTTTTAAGATTCTTCACTGCGTTCAGAATGACATTTACTTGTAGGGGCAATTCACGAATTGCCCGTTGTAAACGGTATATGTCGATACAATTTCAATGAATAATGAAGTCGCTTCGCTGATGAATAATGAAAAATGAATAATTCGGAGCAAAGCGACTATTAATTTTGCACTTTGCATTTAAAAACAGCCGAACCGAAGTTCGGCTGTTTTTATTATAGCACTGCTGCTTTAATTTCGTCAACCTTATCTGTCTTTTCCCAGGGAAGGTCGATATCCGTTCTGCCGATGTGTCCGTATGCGGCAACCTGCTTGTAGATGGGCTTGCGAAGGTCAAGAGTGCGGATAATAGCGGCAGGAGTGAGGTCAAATACCTTTGCAACTGCCTCTTCAAGCTTGTCCTCGCTTACCGTGCCTGTGCCGAATGTGTCAACACGGACGGAAACGGGCTCGGCAACGCCGATAGCGTATGCAAGCTGAACCTCGCACTTGCTTGCAAGGCCTGCGGCAACAATATTCTTTGCAACATAGCGTGCAGCATAGGCAGCGCTGCGGTCAACCTTCGTCGGATCCTTGCCCGAGAAAGCACCGCCGCCGTGGCGTGAATAGCCGCCGTAGGTGTCAACAATAATCTTTCTGCCCGTAAGGCCACTGTCACCCTGAGGGCCGCCCGTAACAAATCTGCCTGTGGGGTTTACATAAATCTTTGTGTCTGCATCAAGGAATTCTGCAGGAACAACGGGCTTGATTACGTTCTCAATAATTTCTGCACGAATCTGCTCCTGCTCAACATCTGCGCTATGCTGTGAGGAAACAACAACAGCATCAATGCGCACGGGCTTGTCGCCGTCATATTCAACGGTAACCTGAGTCTTGCCGTCTGCACGCAGGTAGTCCATAGTGCCGTTCTTGCGTACTTCGGTGAGCTTAAGTGCGAGCTTGTGTGCCAAAGCAATAGGCAGAGGCATTAGCTCGGGTGTTTCGTCACAGGCAAAGCCGAACATCATACCCTGGTCGCCTGCACCCTCACGGTCAACGCCCATTGCAATATCGGGGCTCTGCTTGTCCATTGCAAGAAGAACGGCACAGCTGTTGCCGTCAAAGCCCTTTTCTGCGCTGTCATAGCCGATTTCGCAGACAGTCTTTCTTGCGATTGCAGGAATGTCTATGTTCGCAGTTGTGGAAATTTCGCCCATAATAAGTATCTGACCCGTTGTGCAGGTTGTTTCGCAGGCAACTCTGCCGTTAGGGTCCTGCTCAAGAATAGCATCAAGGACAGCGTCGGAAATCTGGTCACAGATTTTGTCGGGATGTCCTTCAGTAACGGATTCGGATGTAAAAAGTCTTTTGCTCATCTCTTTCTCTTTCCTTTCAGAATTACAAAAATAAAAAATGCGCTCCGCAAAACCGAGCGCAATAAGTCTGACCTTATCTTTCGGTATGCACCGCAGGATTTAACACCTTGCTCAACGCAGGTTGTCGGGCTTCAAAGGGCCTGTTCCCTCAGCCGCTCTTAATAAGGAATTATTCAGTTGCTCAGGTATTATATAATATAAATCCCCGCTTGTCAAGTATAAGACTTTACAAAGAAACACTTCCAACGCTTTTATACTTATGAAAATTGAACAATAAATTACAGTTTGTCGAGATGAGTGCAGAATGCAGAACGAAGGGTCGATTTTATAAAACGTTCATTCAGAGCGATTATTATAATGGGTGAGGGCGTCAGCCCTCCCACCGTTCTGCGTTCTGAACTCTGCACTCTGCACTTAAACAAACCGTAATTTCCACAAAACGGTTGATTTCGTATATACAATATGATATTATTTTATAAACTGCGGAAGTAGTTTAGTGGCAGAACTTCTGCTTCCCAAGCAGACAGTGCGGGTTCGATTCCCGTCTTCCGCTCCACTAAATAAAACGGAGAACAGATTATGAGTAAAAAAAGCAGGCTGTTTAAGGCTCTCACCGTTATTCTTTCTTTGGCAATTCTCGTTTCCTCGTTGACTGTCAGCGTTTTTGCGGATTACAGCATTTATAAGCCAGACGGAAAGACCTTCAAGGACAACGCATATATCAAGGGAAACGATACTGCGATTATCTACATTCCCGGCTACAGATGCAGTAACCTTGAAACTGAATTCAACGGTAAAAGGGTAGTTTGCTTTGCCGTCGGAACAGAGGTTTTTGAAGTCAGCGAAAACAATTCCTTCATCGAAAACTTCATCAACGGCTTTGCCAATCTTCTTATCAGTGGTGTAATGCTGCTGACAAATTCCTTCCGAAACGAAGATGTCAACGTTTCAAAGGACGGCGGCTTTGGCATATCGGATATTTACGTCCGCTTTTTTGAAACCTGTGTTGAAAAATACGGTAAAGAAAGTGACGTAATAATTTACGACCTCGACTGGCGTCAGGATTTGAGAATAACGGTCGACGACCTTTACTCGATTATCAACGCACAGGGTTATAAAAAAGTTATTCTTGTTACCCAGAGTATGGGCGGTCTGATTGCTTCGGGCACGGCAAAGCTTTTGCGTGATGACCTTAATGACGAAAATCCCGACAACGATGTTGACCTTTATACCGTCAATGTCGGCGCTGCATTTTTCGGCAGCTTCGATTTCTTCTACAACAAAACGGAGTTTAAAGGCATAAACAAGCTTTCACCCGATTACTTTACATACAAAAGCAAGGTTGACTTTCCCTCACACGCTCAGCTCGGTGTTCCCCACGAATATGCCACACTCTACAACAACGACTACGCCGTTGCAAAAATTATCAAGGCTGACGGCACGACAGAGTATGAAGAAATAGGCGCCGATAAAGCGTTTGAAATAATGAACGGACTTTGTCAGGATCTTGACCTTATGCGTGCCTACTACGACAACTATATTTTCGTTGACGATGACGGCAACCCCGAAACACCTGCCGTTCATATAATGGAAACTCTCGGCAAAAAAGCCTTCTATATTTCAGGTACATCAACCGCAACATCAGACCGTATGGAAATTGTTTTCAACGAGGACGAAAACGGGAACAGAACAGCAGTAAGCTGCAATCCCGTTCAGAATCCGGGTTCGGAATCGGGTGACGGTGTTCTGACTGCGGCAGGCTCAACGCTCAGCTTCTGCAGTCCCGAAACAACCTTCTATGTTCCCTACGACCACAAGTCAGTTCTTTTTCACGACGATGCGGAGCACCTTGTTTACGATATGCTCAGCCATATTATCAGCACTCCCGATGAGGATTTCGACTACACCAAGACCGATTATGAATACAAAGATATTTATACCGAGCCGATAGAAAACGCAGCCGCTCAATCCGCAAACACACTCACTCCGCAGATTATTAAATTCATACTCGGTTTGCTCGGAGTAAATATTTCTTATGACTCCGCCTATAAATTCTGTAATCTGTTTTAAGAATAAGCAAAAAAATCAGAGGTAACACGATTTTTGCCCGTGTTACCTCTTTCTTATGCCAACTCTGATTATACCGAATACTTTTTAAGATTTTCAAGACCTGTCTTGATTGCCCAGAGGTTATCCTCCACGCCTTCGAACTCTACCGTCACAAAGCCGTTGTAGCCGCTGCGCTTAAGTGTCCGGATACACTGGTAAACGGGTACTGCACCGTGGCCGACAACCGTGCCTCGCAGGTAGTTGCCGCCTCTTGTGCGGAAGAAGCCGTCGCCCGGGTCGGGGCCGTTGCCGCTTTTAAAGATGAAATCCTTTGCGTGGACGTGCTTTGCAAAGCCTGCAACTCTACCTACTGCGGCGGCAGGCTCATCGTCAGCGCACATAAAGTTGCCTATGTCAACAAGCAAGCCGAAATTCGGGTGGTTTACTGCGTTTACAAGGCTTGCCACACGCACGGAATCCTGACAGAAGTAGCCGTGGTTTTCCACCATTGTTTCAATGCCTTTTTCCGCAGCGTATTCCGTAACACGTCTGCAGCCCTCGGCAAGTATGGGCAGAGCACCGTCAAAGCCTCTGTACTTTGCTTCATTATCGGGGAAACCGCCCGTTGCATCGTGGCGCATACGCTTTGCGCCGAGTGCCTCGGTAACATCAACCTGACCGTAAAGGCGCTTGACCTCTTCGTCAAGGTCTTTTTTGAGGAAATCCGCACCGATTGTGTAGGCGGAAATTTCAATACCGTGCTTTTCAGCCTCGGCACGGAGAACCCTTGCGTATTCAAGGTCGGTCATACCGTCTTCCGGCATAAGGTCAATGTATTCAACAGCATCAAAGCCCATATCCTTTGCAATTGCAATAAGGTCACGCTGGGTGTAGGTGCCGTTGTTGAGAAGTCTCTGGAAGCTGTAGGAGCTTACTGAAAATTTCATTATCTTATCAGTCCCTCCAGAAATGTGACAGCCTTGCGGATATCAACCTCGGGCTGGTCGCCGACCTCACGCTCGATTGTAAGGAAGCCGTGGTAGCCGATATCGTCAAGTGCCTTGAGGTATTCGTTCCAGTTTACGCTGCCTTCGCCGAGCGGTACTTCATCAAAGGAGTCGCCTGTGACGATAACGTCAACGGGTCTTTTCTTAAGACCGTAAACAACCTCAGGGTCTTCAAAGAAATTCTGAACGCCGTCCTTTGCGTGGGTGTGAACGATATACTTCTGAAGATTGTAAACAGCCTTTGCAGGGTCGTCGCCGGTAACCATAACAAGGTTTGCAGGGTCAAGGTTTACGCCGACACCGGTTGAGCCGAGTGTATCAAGGAACATCTTGAGCACGGCAGAGGTTTCGGGGCCTGTTTCAATTGCGAAGTGTGCACCGATTTCGTCCGCATAGCGTGAAAGCTCGAAGCAGGCCTCCTGCATCACCTTGAAGCGGTCGTGGTTGGGGTCATCGGGAACAACGCCGATGTGTGTTGTAACAATATCCGTGCCAAGCTCCTTGGCAAGGTCAAGAATTCTCTTGGACTTTTCGATTTTTTCGGGGTTTCTGTCTGCAAAGCAGAATCCGCCGCCGCCAAGGTCGCCGCAGAGAGCGGAAATTTTAAGACCGTTGTCGGCTACAAGCTTTCTGAAATCAGCTCTTGCAGCAGCGCTGAGGTTTTCGGGAGCCATTTCGCCCCTTGTTGAATAAACCTGAATACCCTGTGCGCCTACCTCGGCTGCCTTCTTGACAGCATCCTTGATGGGAAGCCTGAAGGAGTCAACAATAACGCCGATTGAAAAATTGTACATAATAAGCACCTCTTTATGTAAATTTAAATTTTATTTCTTGCCTTTTCTTTGTACCTTTGTCTTGTTGCCTTTTTCGTCAACAATGTAGGTTGTTTCAAGCTGGGAAACAAGACTGCGCTTGAACGAGTCGATATACTCACGGCGGAGAATTGCTCTCTCCTCCTGCTCCCGGGCTGTCAGCTCACGTTCCTTTGCAAACCGTGCCAGCTCGTTTATTCTGTCAATCTTTTTCTGTTCCATTAAAATACCACCGAATGTTATTATATTAAAGTAATATTAGCACAATATCCTCTCAAACACAATAGGGCATAATTATTTTATATCAAATTCACGGTGGGCAATTCGTGAATTGCTCATACAATATTGCAGTCCGACTAACCCTTGACTCGGCAGAACATTTGTGCTAATATATTCGGCGTAAGGTGTTGTCATAACACGGTAGGCGGTTAGCCCTCTTTTTATTCGGAGGGCGCCTTTTCCCTCCGGAAAGGAGGGCGGTGCCAATGGTTACATACGAAAACCTGTTCCTTTTCGGAACGCTTTTAGTTTCAATCATAGCACTTGTTGTCGAACTGACAAAAAAGAAATAACCGCCAGACCCTGAGAAAGTTGGCGGTTAAATCTTAATCTTCGACTAATGAGGGCGTAACCGTCTATCGGCAACGCCTTACACCCATATTATATGAGAAAAATATCTTTTTGTCAATAGAGTTTGAAACCAATCACTATTATCCTTAAAGCAATTATTAATTTTTTGCGATATATTCGCCTTGCAGATATTTGTCACTCCACGCCTCTGTAATACAGCCCACGGGTGAACTCACCCTCGGGCTCTTTTTTATTATCAAAGGCTGAAATGATGCTTTCACATTCCTCGGGGGTTTCGGTTGTGAAGTACAGCAGGTAAAACGCCGCAAAGGTGGTTTCTCTTTCTCTGTCCGCCATATAAATCGGGCGTGAGTTGAGCACCTGCGAATACCCTTCACCGCAGATGACGGGAAAGCTGATACCCATTCTGTCGGTGAGCACGCTCTTACCGCCGCAATCGGCGCAAGCCTTGCCGTTTTTAACGGGGCAGTTGCGTGTTATCATAAGCGGCAGTGAGCCGTAGGTGATGAGTCCGAGTCTGTCGCCGCCGAGTGCAGAGGCTTGTGTTAGTGTCATTTCGGGCGAAAGCAGAATTTCTTCTGCTCCGAGCTCTCTGTACTGCAAAACGCTCTGATAATTGAAAACATTGCTGCCGTGGCCCATCATAAAGGGGAGTCCCACACGCTTTGCAATATTCACTGCATCAAGCGTTGAGCAGCTCACCTTTTTCAGTCCCTTTACTTTTAGCTCGGTTATTTTTGCGAAAAGCTCTTCGTCCCTGCCGAAAAATACTCTCGGTAAACACGCAACGGTCTTTTCGGGGAAGAGGTCGAGCGTTTTTGCGGCAATTTTAAGCGGCACAAGAATTTTTTCCACATTTTTCCCTGCTGTTTTCACCTGCTCGATATTTGAAAAATATGCGAAAACACAAGGATTATTCACCTTTTTCACAGGGTTTTCCACATTTTCATAGCGGAAAGAGTGTGTGTAAGGCTCTTTTAACTTTTTGTAGAGTTCGTCCAGAGCTCTTCTTCGCAGAGCATTTATTGAGGAAAGAGGCAGGCTGATATTCTCGTCAATGTCAACCTCAATTTCTTCGGCAAAGAACTGCGTGCCGCCGCATTTTTCGAGCTGCTGGCGGATTTTTTCTTCGCTTAACGGCACATTTTTTGCAGGCACTGCAACAATATCACCCTCAACAAAAACGCTCTTGCCGTTTGCCTTTGCGGAAAGTGAAGCTGTTTCACCATCGTAGGCGCAGAACATAAAGCTCACGCCGACAAGCGGTGTTTCCTTCTCGTAAAGATGGGCAAGCTCCTTGAGCGCCGGCTTTGCGGAAAGCACGTCGTCCTTGCTTCTGATGCCGAACATATCTCTGCCGAGTTCATTCGTAAGATAGCCGTGCGTAAAGCCCGAACGAGAAAAAACTCCCTTAAGGTGGTTTTTCAGTTCAAGGTCTTCTTTGCCTTCAAGTGCATTCTTACAGGCGGTTACCGCCGCCGCTACGTATTCGGGGCGCTTCATTCTGCCCTCGATTTTAAAGGACTTCACGCCGATTTCCTTTAATTTTTCAAGGTAGTCAACTGCGGACAAATCCTTGAGGCTCAAATCGTTACCCGTGCCGTTTTCAGCCGCAAAGGGCAGGCGGCAGGGCTGGGCACAAAGACCACGGTTTGCGCTTCGTGAGCCAAGCATTGCACTCATCAGGCATTGACCCGAAACGCACATACAAAGTGCGCCGTGAACAAAAGCTTCAATTTCTATAGGCGAGTTTTTTGTTATATATTCAATTTCATCAATGGAAAGCTCTCTTGAAAGCACAGCACGGGTAAAGCCCATACTGCCAAGCTCTTTTACGCCCGAAAGGGTGTGCACACTCATCTGTGTGGAAGCGTGGAGAGGCATAGAGGGCACGCATTTTTTTGCAAGCCTTGCTACACCTAAATCCTGAACGATAAGGGCGTCAATTCCCGCTTCACACGCTTCTCGCAGGGCAAGCTGAACATCGCTTTTAAGCTCCTTGTCCGTTGCAAGCGTGTTGAGGGTCAGATATACCTTTACATTTCTTGCGTGGCAGTATTCTACCGCCTCTTTCAGCTCCTGCGCAGAAAAATTGCCCGCATTGCGGCGGGCATTGAGGGACTTGCCGCCGAGGTAAACAGCGTTTGCGCCACAGCGCACAGCCGCCTCGACAGCTTCATATGTTCCTGCAGGAGCTAAAATCTCAACCGAGCTTGGCCTGAGCATTCTGGAGCTCCCTTGTAAGTCTTTCTACTTCTCTCTTTGCAATTTCAGCATCCATCTTGGAGCGAGCGGAATCCTCAAGATACTCCTTAATCTGGCTGCGGAGATTGTCTGCGCTGATTTCAGCCTTCTTGTACATATCCGCATACTCGAGAGCGGCAAGGATTGCGGCCTGAGTAACGGAGAGACGGTTGTTTTCACGCAGGGTCTTGTTAAGGCTTGCGTCGAGCTCGTCGCCGAGAGCCATAACGTACTTGGGGTCGTCCTCTGTGGTAATGGAATAATCCGTACCGCAGATGTTAAGTCTAACTCTGTTCTTTTCCATAGTTAAGCGCCACCTTATATTACATTGAATTTTGTTTATACAAAAGCATTATACATTAAAATAATGAGATTATCAAGCCCAATAAAAAGATAATCGGCCAATGTGCTATATAAATTATCAAAGTTTTTCTGCCGACTGCGGCAAGAGGCTTACACCGAAGCTTATAAAAGCCCTCGGGAAGCTCGCTGTTAAGGACAAACCGTCCTATAAAAGTTCCGACAAAAAACATAAACAAAAACGGTATAAGAGGAAAATAGTCCGCCGAGTAAAAGCCTTGGGGTGCAAAGCCGAGAGTAGCCGTAAAGCTGTTGGCGTAAAGCTCAACTGGCAAATCAAAACCAAAAATACTTCCCGACGGCACGGAGTACAGCACAAAAAACAGCACCATACATACCGCCAATCCGATAGCGGTCGGAATTTTTGACAGCGGCTTTTTCAGAAGCGCAAAGAGGAGCATCGAAACGCTCAGCAGATGAAGTATGCCGAAAATAATCTGTGCCTCGTCTATGCCGAATTTCGGCAGGATAACCGCCGTAAACAGCGTGAAGCCCAGCGCAATTGCAAAAAGGCGAGCACCACGGACAAAATTGCTGTGCGAAAGGTTACAGGATATACCCGAAATGAGTATAAAGAGGCAGGCAAAAGGGGGTTGCAGCGGCTCAAAGAATTTCTGCGCCGCCAGCATAAAATCCATTTCAAAGAAGGTACCGAGCATATAGAATGCGTGGTAAAAAACCATCAGGATTATTGCCAGACCTCTTATCTCGTCGAGCAGATATATTCGCTTACGGTTTGTACTCAAATCAATTCTCCTGTAATCAATTCGCAATTTGCATTTTATGCATTCTCTGCAAGCTCCTTTGCTTTCTCACGGCGCTGTTTGAGCTCGTATTCAATGCGCAGTCTTTCTTCTTTATCGTCCTTGACAAAGCTGATAACTATAAGGTAGAGAAGAGCACCGATTGCCGGGCCGAGAGCGTACATCGGCCACTGCATCTTCATAAAGGTTGCGTTCTGCGCCGTTCTGGGTCGGTTGCTGTCGTAGCGCAGAAGCTTTAAAATTATGCCTTCCATAAGGCTTGATGTACCTGTGTTGATTTTACTGACAAAATTCTGCATTGAGAACGAAATGCCTTCAATTCTCACGCCTGTTCTGTATTCAACGTCGTCAATCGAGTCACTTGTAAGCGAGCGGTGTGCAAAGTCCTTGTTGCTTGTGAACAGCTGGAACACGTTGAAAAGAATACAGCAGATAACAACCTGAGCAGGGGACTTGAAGCCGACGAAGAAAATGGCAATACGGCAGACGATTTCGGCAACAGATGCCGCAACGAGCAGTTTTTTCATACCGCCGCATCTGTTGGCAAGCTGTGTTGCAAAGAAAACGCCGAAAATCGAGGTAAGCCCCGAAAGCGTGCCGAAAAGGAACTCAAGGTTCATTCCGTCAACGCCCTCGAAAATTCCGTTTGCGCTGCTTTCAAAGAAGTATGCGTTCTGCACCTTGAAATTAAAGTTGCAGAGAATACGGGCAACGGAAATGAGAATGAGCGTTTTGTTGTATTTAAGGTAGCTGATGGTTTTGAACAGACTTTCCTGCGGAGTGTCGCTCTTGACACGCTCGGGCATTTTGTGGGCGCACATTGAAAGTATTTCACCCATAAAGCCGAAAATAAACGCAAAGAGCAGGAAAACTTCAAAATCGTTAAGACCCATACCGAGAAAAGCACTGCGGAAGGTCTGGAAAAAGCCTGCAATTGATGAGCCTGCGCCTGCGCCGATACCTGCCCATTTTGCCGCACGGGAACGCTCCTTCGAGCTGGGCGAGCAAACGGAAATTATACCCCACAGCGCAACATCCTGAAACGAATAAATGATATCCCATATAACGTACACAAGCAGTATGTACATCAGTTTGAGCGTTTCGGACATATCGCCAAGGTTGAAGAACATCGCAAAGCTCAGCGCACCGATAACGGGCGGAGTAAAGATGAGATAGGGTCGCAGCTTTTCGCCCTTTTTGTTGCGGTGGCGGTCAACAAACGAGCCTATAATCGGGTCGTTTACGGCGTCCCAAATGCTGCTTGCAAAGAAAACCGCACCGATTTTCGCCGTGTCGATGTGCAGCATATTGATGCAGAAATACCTCAGCCAGTTTGAAATATAGCTGTAGGTCATATTCTGACCCGCAAGACCCGTGCCGTAGGCAAATAACCTGCGGTTGGCAACACCGTCCCCCTCTTCATGAGCGGAAAACAGAATCTTAAAAGGGTTCCGCAAAACCAACAACTCCTTTTAATCAAGTAATTAATTATACTATAGCAAATGTAGGGTATTGTGTCAAATTACAGTTTGTCTGTCTGACGACAGACAAACTGTAATTAGTGCAAAGCGCAAAATGCAAAGTGCAAAGTTAAGGGTCGCTTCGCTCCGATTATAATTATTATCTATCAGTTATTATCTCTTATCTTTTATCTAAAAGTTATTTTACACTAATGCGAGATAAGAGATAAAAGATAATAAATATGAGATAATAATTTTTTATAATTTGGGTGTGGGCGTAGCCCACCCACCTTTATTCTTTATTATTTATTCTTTCTTATTTCAAATTACAGTTTAGTGGTTTCACCACTAAACTGTAATTTGAAAGGCTCCGACGGAATTACCATCGGAGCCTTTAGAAGCTTAGCCTAAAACATATACATTTACATTTTTTCTGCCCCACTGGACGCAATCGTCGTAGGTGTCGAGGTAAACGTCGACAACCGTATTGGTGGAGTGGTTTACAAAGCCGCCCGTATCGGCTGCAATTGCGTAGCCGTAAACCGTGCCGTCCGTTGCGACGATATAGAGCTTTGTGCCGTAGGGGATGATTTCGGGGTTAACGGCAACGTGACCGACCTTTGCGGGTCTGCCCGAAGCGGTGTTACCGCCGCCGTAGTAAGCCGTTGAGCTGCCGGAAACAATTCTTGTGTAATTCTTGGGGATACCGTTGCTGTCGAGTTCAACAGTACCCATAGTGGAAATAGCCTTGCCCTTTGCCTTTACGTCGTAAGCCTTCTTTGTGCCGACGGAGGTAACCTGGGTTACGGGCTTTTTAGTCACTGTTTCGGATTCAACCATTGTGTCGATGAGCACGCCGTTTACGTATTTTTCCTTGTAAACAACCTCTTTTTCGCCGTCCTCACCCTTGGTTGTAATCTTTGTTGTACCCTTGGTGAGCTTTGAATCCTTCTTTGTGGTCTTTTCAAACTTAATTGTTTCTTTTACCGTACGGGTTTCGTAAACAACCTCGTCAATGAAAATAACCATGCCGCTGCTTAAAACTTCGTCGTAATCGTGCGAAACAACATCGTTTTCGCCAACTGTCACGCCTGCCCTTTCAATAGCGTCAGCAACAGTGCCGACTGCCATTTCAAGGTTAATATGCCTTCCGTGGTATGCAACTGCAACGGGGAAGGCTCTTGCAACGGAGATAATCATACCGTCCGTCACTCTCTGGTCTTCGCTGTAGTTAATAAGGTCGTTTTCGCCGACCTTGATGTTGGCAATATCAATTGCCTGGGCTACGGTGCCGTCAAAAGTGAAATAAACCGTGCCCTTTACATCGTTGACACCGACAAGCGGTGACCTTTCGATGCTGATAAAGCTGTCCTCACCGGGATTAAATTTGCTCAGGTCAAGTTCGTCAAGAGCAGTGAGCTCATAACCGGCCTCGCTGAGGATTCTTTCGGGTGATGTGCTTGAAGTTTGTATAGTTGTTTTGGTGGTTCCGTCATCAAGCTCAACAAGGTAACTTGCGGGTTCGGCTGCGAAAGCCGTGATGGTACAAAGTATCGCAAGTACCAAGGCGATAGCAACGATTTTCTTGGCCAAACCCGTTGCCTGTGCCCTTTTCTTGAGTTTTAATATCATCTAATCGCTCCTTAACGTTTTGCACCTTCCGAAGGCGGAAAATGCTCATTGGAAATTCGCCTGAAATTTTCCTTTGATGTTATTATCGACAGTGACAAGTGCAATTATAGTGATGATTTGCTTAACTGTCAAATTTTCAAAAGTTTCATTTTTGTGCAAGTTCACCAATTCAATTGTGAACTTTTTACCAATAACCACTAAATATTCGGTTTGCCTACTTTTTTCAACACAAGCGGACACGCCCTTTTTTGTGAAAAATCTAAAAAGTTGCAAAATGGCCGAAATGAGGTGTTTTGATGCGAATACAGAAATATAATTGACATTTTATGTCATTTGTGTATATTCTTCTGTATATTTTCCGAGGCGGAAATCAAGCAAAATCAAGGCTTTTCGGCATTTTCAGCCGCTCGGAAACATGGCCTGTTTTGCATATAAAATTTGACTGTATAGAGAATTTCAAATTACAGTTTGTTTAAGTGCAGAGTTCAGAGTGCAGAACGCAGAACGGTGGGAGGGCTTCGCCCTCACCCATTATAATAATCGCTCTGAATGAACGTTTTGTAAAATCGGAGCGAAGCGACCCTTAACTTTGCATTTTGCGTTTTGCACTTTGCATTCATTTCGACAATCTGTATTTTTACTTTGAAACTATATAATGTAATTAATATATATAAGAAAAAACAATACAATTGTTTCACGTGAAACAATTGTCGTAAAATGACAAAGAAGCAGACATTTCTGCCTGCTCCTTTGCCGGATGTGGGGTGTGAAAGAGAAAGATATGGGTCGCTCCTTAACGGAGCTTTATGTGGAAACCGCCTGTGCCCTGGCTTTAAGCACAGGGGTTATTCCCGGTTGTTTGGGTATGCGCACAACATACTCTATGTATTCTTCCGTTTCGCTTTTAACTGAATCGGCGTCAATCCCTGCCTTGCGTATGGTATCAACGGCATGGTTTAGCGTGTTTACAAAAAGGCGTACGTCCTTTACGCTGTGCAAGGGTATCTTTTTGCCGAGCTTTTTACGGGAAAGCATCTGCGTTATCATACGCTCGCTTTCGGCAACCGTCAGGTGCTTGTCCGCCATTATGTTGAGTGCCCGTGCCTGCTGTTTGTCGTCTTCAAGCCTTAACAAAGCCCTTGCGTGGCGCTCTGTCAGCCCCGATTTTATGATTTTTTCCTGTGCGGACGGGTCAAGCGAAAGCAAACGGAGCTTGTTTGCGATTGTGGACTGCGCCTTACCGAGGCGTTTTGATATATCTTCACGGGATAGCCCGAAGTCCTTAATCAGCCGTTCAATTGCCGCAGCCTCTTCAAAAAAGCCTATATTCTGCCGCTGTATGTTCTCAATCAGCGAAAATACGGCGGATTTTTCATCGTCAACATTCATTACTATGCAGGGTATCTTTGAAATACCGACCATTCTTGCCGCAATCAGCCTTCGTTCACCTGCGATAAGCTCAAAGCATCCATCGTCGCACGGACGCACCGTAAGCGGCTGTAAAAGCCCGTTGTGGCGTATGCTTTCAGCAAGGCTGCTCAGCTCATCGTAATCAAACCTCATTCTCGGCTGATGCGGATTGCGCTTTATGTTCTCCTGCTCGACAAGCAGTATCTGGCCTGCAACCTGTCGTTTCTGTTTCATTTATGGGCTCCTTTCGATGTAAAATGAGGTGGCTCCCGTATCTGCCTTGAATGTTAGCAGAAAAACGGGAGCCTGTCCAGCAAAAGTGTTCGACCGAAAACGAGCCGAAACTATTTAGTTTTTGGTAATCCGAGAGGTTCTTTTGAAATTTTTGCCGAAGCACGTGGATATTTAGGGGGAGTAGGCGAAACTTTCTTGATTACAACGAGGTTTCTTTCGCCCATATCGCTTAAGAAAAACTGTTTTACTTCTACTATTTCACCGCCGAGGATTCTGATTGCTTCCTTTGCGCCGTCAATTTCCTCCTGTGCCTTTGCGCTCTTGAGTGCCACAAAAGTGCCGCCGACCTTTGTAAGCGGCAGGCAATATTCGCTCAACTCTCTTAAATTGGCCACAGCACGGGAGAAGCAGAAATCAAAGCGGTTGCGAAGCTGTACCTTTATGCCGGCTTCCTCTGCACGCATATGCAGGGTTCTGCCATTGTTGTTGAGCTCAAGGCGGTTTAGCACGTGGTCAACAAACATCAGCTTTTTCAGTGTGCTGTCAAGCATTACACCGTGAAGGTCAGGCCGTGCAATCAGCAGGGGAAGTCCGGGAAAACCTCCGCCCGTACCGACATCAATAAAGCTTGCGCCTTGCGGCACATTTACGGCCGCCAAAGTTAACATAGAATCGGCAAAATGCTTGTAAACAATCTCAAACGGGTCTGTAATAGCCGTAAGATTAATTCTGGTATTCCAGTCCACAAGCATTTCGGCAAAGGTATCAAAACGCTCCAATGTCTTGTCGTCAAGCATTATATCGAGCCTTTCAACCTCATTTTTTAGTAAAACCTTATCTATCATAATAAATCACTCTTTAATTACTTAATCTTATAAGAAGCACGGAAATATCGGCAGGGCTGACACCGCTTATACGGGAAGCCTGGCCTATGTTTTCGGGTCTGACCTTGTTCAGCTTTTCAATTGCTTCAAGCCTCAAGCCCGTAATTTGCGAATAATCAATATCCTCGGGTAACTTTTTAACCTCTAATCGGCGCATTTCGGCAACCTGTGCCTCCTGGCGCTTCAAATAGCCCTCGTACTTGATTGAAATTTCAACCTGCTCGAATACCTCATAAGGCAGGTCGGGTCTTTCGGGGTCAAAGGGCTTTAAGTCCTCATAGCTTATCTGCGGACGCTTCAAAAGCTCAACCATTCTGATTCCGATATTCAACGGTGATGTTTCACGTGAAACAAGCATAGCGTTTAACTCATCGGAGCAATGAACAACCACGTTTTTAACTCTTTCCGTTTCCTGTTCAATTAGTTCAAGCTTTTTGTTGAACTTTTCCCAGCGCTCATCGCTGATTAAGCCAATCTGCCTTCCTATAGGTGTCAGACGGCGGTCTGCATTGTCCTGCCGCAAAAGCAATCGGTATTCGGAGCGTGAGGTCATCATTCTGTACGGGTCAGAACATCCCTTTGTCACAAGGTCGTCAATAAGCGTTCCTATGTAGCTGCTTGCTCTGTCGAGCACAAGAGGCTCACTGCCGAGAACTTTGTTTGCGGCGTTGATGCCTGCAATAAGTCCCTGTGCGGCTGCTTCTTCGTACCCACTTGAGCCATTGAACTGTCCGGCACCGAAAAGTCCGCCGAAATCACGGAATTCAAGCGTAGAGGCAAGTGAAAGCGGGTCAACACAGTCGTATTCAATGGCGTAAGCCGTTCTCATAACCTGCGCGTTCTCCAGACCCTTTATCGTGTGCAGAAATTCAAGCTGAACATCCTCGGGCAGGGAAGAGGAAAGACCCTGTAGGTACATTTCCTGCGTGTCGCCGCCGCAGGGCTCAACAAAAAGCTGGTGTCTTTCCTTTTCGGCAAAGCGGACTATCTTATCCTCAATGCTCGGGCAGTATCTCGGGCCTACCCCGTCAATTTTACCGCCGTAAAGAGGGGAGCGGTGGAGATTATCAAGAATAATCTGCTTTGTCCTTTCATTTGTATAGGTAACATAGCAGTTTTCCGTGTTTTCAATTTCTCCCTCAAAGCCGAAGGAAAAAGGAACCTTGTGCTCGTCGCCCTGCTGAACCTCCATAACGGAGAAATCAATGCTGTTGCGGTTAAGGCGTGGGGGAGTGCCGGTTTTGAAGCGGCGCAGAGAAACACCAAGTTTTTTGAGTGACTGCGCCAACTCAGTTGCGGGAAACATACCGTCAGGGCCGCTGTCATAGGAAACATCGCCGACAAATATTCTGCCACCCAAGAATGTACCCGTTGCCAGCACAACACATTTTGCCGTGTATTCAGCTTCAAGTCGGGTCAGCAGATGCCACAGACCGTCCTCGTCCTTTTCTATTGAAACAATCTCCGCCTGCTTAAGCTGAAGATTTTTTTGGTTTTCTACTACATTTTTCATATATGCGCAGTATTTGCGCCTGTCAATCTGCGCACGAAGGCTGTGCACGGCAGGGCCCTTGCCCGTGTTGAGCATTCTTGTCTGTAAGGTGTTATTATCTGCTGCAATGCCCATTTCACCGCCGAGAGCATCAATTTCACGCACAAGATGTCCCTTTGATGTGCCGCCGATAGACGGGTTACACGGCATATTTCCGAGCGAATCCAGATTTATCGCAAACATAACCGTACTGCAGCCAAGGCGTGCGGCGGCAAGAGCAGCCTCAATTCCTGCGTGACCTGCTCCGATAACGGCTATATCAATGTTTTGTGCAAAATATTTCATATAAATTCTCTCTTATTTACCCACACAAAAGCGTGAGAATATTTCACTAACTACAGCATCGCCTGCTTTTTCACCCGTAAGGGCAAGCAGCTCGTCAACCGCCGCATCCGTGCTGACTGTAACGGCATCAAGCGTGTAGCCTGCACGAAGTGCATCAATAGCTTCCTTTATACAGGCAACAGCCCTTTCACAGCAAAGCCTCTGCCTTTCGTTTGCAAGCAAGGCGGCAGATGTATCGACATTATTCGTGCCGAGTGCCTTTTCCACTGCGGCGGCAAGCTCATCAGCACCCTTGCCCTGCTTTGCGCTGATATAAACAACGTTTTCAAAGCAGTCAAGGCGGCTGCGGTCAAAATCTGCCGCCATATCGTCCTTGTTTGCAACTGCAACACAGAGCTTGTCCTTGCAAAGCTGAATAATTTTCTCGTCCTCACTGTCAAAGGGACGGGATAAATCAAATACGGCAAGCACGAGCATAGCCCTTTCAACTCTGCCCACGGCAAAGTCCACGCCGATTTTTTCAACCTCGTTTCCCGTTGAGTGTATTCCGGCAGTATCGGCAAGGTGAAGCACAACGTTGCCCAGGCGCACCGTGTCTTCAACAACATCACGGGTAGTGCCTGCAATATCGGTAACGATTGAACGGTCAAAGCCCGAAAGCAGGTTCATCAGCGTTGATTTGCCGACATTCGGCTTGCCTGCAATAACGGTGTCAACGCCCTGCGTAACAGCCCTGCCTGCATCGTAGCTGTTCAGAAGAGCCTGAAGCTCATTCAGAACACAATTATAGTCCGTCAACAGCTTTTCATCGGAAATTTCCTCTATCTCATCGTCGGGGTAATCTACCCAGGCGGCAAGATAGGCGGAATCGGTAATAAGCGTCTGTGCGGCGGCTCTGATTTTCTTGCTGAGCGCACCTTCAAGCGCCGTCATGGCGGCATTTGCGCCCTGCTCACCCTGGGCAGAAATAAGGCTCATAACAGCCTCTGCCTCCGTCAAATCAAGTTTTCCGTTTAAGAATGCTCGCTTTGTGAATTCACCGGGTGCGGCAGGCTCAGCCCCTGCGGCAAGAATTGCACGAAGAACTCTTCCCACAACATAAACACCGCCGTGGCAAGAAATTTCGGCTACATCCTCGCCCGTATAGCTGTGCGGTGCACGGAAAACGAGAAGCACCGCTTCATCAATTTTTCGCTCACCCTCGGTCACATAGCCGTGTGCGGCAGTGTAACCCTTCATATCGCAAACACTTTTACCCGAAGAGGGCACAAATATTTTTGAAACGGCTTCTATCGCCTTTTCACCCGAAACACGGATTACACCTATGCCGCCGCTTGCAAGCGGAGTTGAAACTGCGGCTATTGTCTTTCCCTGCTCCAAAATACTGCCCCCAATCACTTAATATAAACAAAATTTCACAAATAAGATTATATTAAAAATAAATCAAATTTTCAAGTATTTGTTACTTATAGATACATTTTATCGAATTAAAATAATACAAATGTGAAAAGGTGGATAAATTATGTGGAAAAAGGTGTGGGAATTGTGGATAATCGTGCTTCTGAACGCATTGATACTGTTAATTGGAAAAGATTTTTAAATATTATAACCTTTCTGCAACAATTCTGTAATAATTCTTATAGACAAAAAAATTAATTTGTGTTAAGATAGATTTTGTGTGTATATAATATATTTATATATTATTAACTGTTGCGGAAATTTTAAAAAGTGAGGTATTTTTCCGATATGACATTAAAAGAAAAGACTCAGCGTGCGGCGGCTTCTGCCGTGCTTGAGAAATCGGTAAAATATATAAAGAAAAATCCCGAGGAGAACCTCGTAAAGCTTGTCGATGCCGTTCAGGGCTTCGCAGGCAAGGTTTTCCCCGAGAAAAATTTTGATAAGTTCCGTGAAGGTGCGGCTGACCCGAACAATATCTACGGTCAGCTTGTTCGCCGTGCAATAAACGACCTTGACTATAACGTTTTCCGCAATATGAGCCTTGCAATGGGTCTCGGTGTTGCCGCCGGTACAAAAACCGTTCGTGAAAACCGTGAAAAGTATAAGTGCAACATTCCGTTCATTACGCTTATCGACCCGACAAGCGCCTGCAATATGAACTGTAAGGGCTGTTGGTCCGCCGAATATGGCCACACTCTCAAGCTCTCTTACGAGGAAATGGAGTCAATCGTTGAGCAGGGCAGAGAACTCGGCACACACCTTTATATGTTCACGGGCGGCGAACCCCTTATCTGCAAGAAAGAAATTCTCAAGCTCTGCGAAAAGTATCCGCAGTGCGCCTTCCTTGCCTATACTAACGCAACACTTGTTGACCAGGCCTTCTGCGACGAATTAAAACGTGTGGGCAACCTTGCACTTGCAGTAAGTATCGAGGGCGACGAGGAAAGCAACGATTTCCGCCGTGGCGAGGGTGCATACAAAACAACTCTTGAGGCTATGGAGCTTCTCAAGAAAAACGGCTGCCTTTTCGGCATTTCCGTTTGCTACACAAGCAAAAACATCTACTCCGTTACGAGTGACGAGTTCCTTGACGATATGATAAACAAGGGCGTTATGTTTGCGCTTTATTTCAACTATATGCCCGTTGGCAAGAGTGCCGTGCCCGAGCTTATTCCAAACCCCGAGCAGAGAAAATATATGTACAAGCGTGTCCGTGAGCTTCGCAACGCAAAATCGGGCAAATCGCTGTTTATTATGGATTTTCAGGGTGACGGCGAATACGTCGGCGGCTGTATTGCAGGCGGCAGAAACTATTTCCACATCAATTCCGCAGGCGATATTGAGCCCTGTGTTTTCATCCACTTCTCGGATTCAAATATCCGCACTCATACCCTGCTTGAGGCGCTTAAAAATCCGCTGTTTATGGCTTATTACAAAAATCAGCCGTTCAACGATAACCATATGCGACCCTGCCCGATGCTTGAAAATCCCGATTGCCTTTGCAAGATGATTGAACAGACGGGCGCAAAGTCAACCGACCTTATCGAAAAGGAATCCGCAGAGGAGCTCTACCAGAAGTGCAGAAAGTTTGCCGAGGAGTGGGCACCTGTAGCAGAAGAAGTATGGAATTCAACACCGCACCGACCCAGTAAGACGTATTATTACCGTGATACAGAAGAGGGTAAGGCGGAATTAGAAAAGAATAAAGAATAAAGAAGAAATAATAAAGAATAAATATTTTAAAAACCGTGCAGTCGATGATTGCACGGTTAATTTTTATCTATGGAGTTTTTTTCCGTTTAATTAAACTTAATCAAACAATATGTTTCACGTCAAGCTATCACCAAACAAATTGTTGTATGATTTTTGCAAACAATACTTATGGTGATGCTATGGAATATACAAAACGGCTGTACGACCTGCGTACCGATAATGATTTAAGGCAGGAAGATGTTGCACAGGTGCTCAATATTACCTCACAGGCATACGGTATGTATGAAAACGGTAAGAGAAGTTTACCTATTGAGCATTTGAAAACATTAGCAAAATTTTATAAGGTCAGCTCCGATTATATTCTCGGGCTTGACGAAGAAAATAATTAACCGTGCAGTCGATGATTGCACGGTTTGTTTTATATCAATTATTCATTATTCATCAGCGAAGCGGCTTCATTTTTCATTATTCATTTGAAAATCCGTTCTGCAACAAATGAATAATGAATGATGAATATTGAATAATGAATAATACAATAGGAACCCCCCGGCTTAGCCGGGGGTTCTTCATATGCGGGCAAAGCCCTTCCTATACTGGCAACGCCTGGAGGCGCACCCTACGACTACCAACCGCAAAGGTTTGTTACTTACTTACCCGTAAACGGGTCTGTGT
>JAFXBF010000009.1 GCA_017516745.1 Clostridia bacterium | reverse complement strand
GAAGATACGTTTTCCAGAAAACTGGACTTGAAAATATCATTGAAATTCATTGTTTGGGTTACTCCTTTGCTTTATTCGTGTTGTTTTAATCATACATACGGCTGGCAGCATACTTGGAAAACGCTGCGCTGCGCCTGCATTCAAGCTGTACGGCATCCCTAATGACATCGGGCAGGAAGTTATCCCACTTTACTTCAAGGATGCAAGGCGAATCCATGATTGGGACGGTAACACAATCGGGATTGAGAAAATCCGTACAGCTCATACCGGTACGAATCCCATAATCCAGCGTGACACGGACATTGCCGGGAGCGAATACAAACGGCTCACGGATATAGTCTACGATGACTTTGGCTTTCAATCCTTCGTTTCGGATGCGAGTGTAAAAACCGAGGATCACTTCATCGGTACTGGTTGACATCCATTCCACATCACCATCTGCAATCGCCTGTGCCTGTTCCGGCGTAAGCCCCGTAGAGTTCTTGTAGCCAAGACCGCCGTGTTTGAACTTTCGTTCCAGATGGATAATGGACGGGTCATTGTTGTACAGGCGAATACGGTATTTTTCACGGATATTCACACCGTCCAGTTTTTCTCTGAGAGCTTTATCGTCAAGGTTGTCAAAATACAAACTTCGTATTTCATATCGTCCGTTTACGGCGTGAGCATCCGGTTTCATTATCGCCCGAAGCCTTTGCCGCAGAATCAGCATATCGTGATTACTGATCTCATGTTTTACTTCATGTCTGAATTGCAAAACGGCATTCCTCCTTTCTATGGATACCATTATACGCTGCCTACCTATGACGGGCATTAGAAAAACCTTCCCATGTGTGAACGAACACGGGAAGGTTTGTGAATTTTTATTGAAATCTCAAAATCTGGCGGTAAAGCGGATGCTGTCGGCAGAGGAATATTCCGCTATCAGCTTTCCACCGAGGTTCTCACAGATGGCACGAGCCGCAGATAAGCCGATACCGTAACCGGACTCCTTTTTCTGAGTGCGGGCAGCATCCCCACGGTAAAACCGTTCAAACAGTCTCTCCGGGTCCGGCTCAAGGGACGGGTCACAGGTATTTTCTTCGATGATCTGAATGTGTCCGCCATCTCTTGTGAGAGACAAACGAACAGAGCCACCGTCGGGCGTGTATTTAATCGCATTGTCAAGTAAAACGGTTAGCATCTGACGGAAGCTGTCCTTATTCGTCTGAATGACAACATCTGGCTCGATCTGCACAGTAAAACGGAGCTTTCGTGCCTGCGCATCTTCCATATAGGTAGGAAGCAGTTCACTTGCAACATCGCTGATGTTTACGGTTTCTGTCGGCAGGGGGATTTCCTCATCCAGTTTGGCAAGGGTCAGGAGATTTGACATTAGCACATTTAACCGCTTGGTCTGATTACGGATATGCACATTGTATTTGTTTTCGCCGTGGATCAGCGCCATGGTGTCGTTATTGGACTGAATGATGGCAAGGGGTGTTTTCATCTCATGTCCGGCGTTGGTGATGAACTGCTTTTGCTTTTCCATACCCACAAGTACAGGGCGAATGACCTTGCCCGAAAGCAGAATAACAATAATAAGCAGAATCACCCAGCACAGCACCGCTATTGCTGAGGATGCGAATAAAACCATACGGAAGTTTTCACTTTGCTCGGAAGTATCCATAAAGAACGTCAAATTGTTCGGTCCTAACTCTTTTACCGCATACTTGTATTCATGCACCCGTCCGGAGGTGTCATCTGCTTTCAGCACTTCCAACGCATAGCTTTTTGCTGTTTCATGGTCTATTGCAGATATTTGATCGATATTAACATCCACGATATTTCCGCTCATATCACTTCGGACGATAAAGAAACGGGATGCTCGCATCCTGTCCATATCCAGCGGACGTGAAAAGGGCGGCGGACGGTCAAAATCCATTTTGTTAAAAGCACCATCGGCATCCACAAGGGTTTCCAGTACCGTATCAGACTCTCGTTCCAGCATCATCCAGTTAAGGCTGTTGATAGCAAGGACGATGAATACCAACAGACAGGTAACTGCCGTCATGGTGAATATGATAAATCGTCTTTTTAGTGTCTTTGTCATGGCTGAAACTCCAGTTTATATCCGATATTACGCTTTGAAACAATCTCGACCTTGGAGTTCATGGCAGTAAGGCGTTTACGCAGATAGGAAACATACAGCCAAACGCTGTTAATGTCCGTTTCAGTATTGAATCCCCATGCCTTAACCAGCAAATCTTCGGTGGACATAAACATCGTATGGTTCAGCATGAGCTGCTCCATCAGACGGTATTCCTGCTTAGGCAGCTGAAAGGAAATCTCTCCCACGCTGATCTCTCCGGACTGCATATTCAGCGTTAAGTCTCCAAAGTGAATCAGATCGGGATGAAACTCCTCTCGCCGTCTGAGCATGGCACGGACTCTGGCAATCAGCTCACCCATATCAAAGGGCTTGGGAAGGTAATCGTCCGCACCGGTATCCAGACCACGGATGCGATCTTCCACCTGTGTCTTTGCGGTCAAGAGCAGTACCGGCGTTCTGCATCCGTTTCTGCGCAGGGCAGACAGCACTTCCAGACCATCACGCTTCGGCATCATAATGTCGAGAATAATGCCGTCATATTCGCCGGACATGGCGTAATCGTAGGCATCGGCACCGTCATATACGGCATCCACGATATACTTGTGGTATGTAAGATAATCAACAACGGCTTCGGATAAAGCCGGTTCATCTTCGGCATATAATAGCTTCATGGCAGCCTCCTTTGAGCAGAGAATAATTTATTATAACACGCAAATGTGACGATTTCTTCAACGCTGCGTGCAAAGAGATAGAAATACATTGTAATTGTACCACTCGAACCTTAGACATACATAGGAAACTTCCAAAACCATCACAAAGCAAAAGCGGAGGGGTGTATGGTTCCCCTCCGCAAGCTATATCAATTATCTTCCATGACTTCCAACATCATTCTGGCTCCCAGTTTGAAGCCGTTCTGGAAAACCAGGCAATCCGTTATGGTTTGGAATTCCCGGACGCAGTCTGTATATTTCTCAAACCGTTCCTTCTGCTCATCCGTCATGGTGGCACGGAGCTTTTCTTCGTTCCTGCAGATCAGCTCCACTAATTTCTTGTACTCTTTGTTGGAAGATGTGTCATACTCGGTCGGCTCGATGTTGCCGTACCAAAATTCTTCAAGGATTCTCATACCGCACCCTCCTCGCAGATCATCTCACGCAGAACAATCTCCTCTGCACGATGGCGGATGCTGTTCATAGCTCCAACCCATGCCATCTGATCGAGCTGCTTCATGCGCTCTGTCACGCCCTCAGCGGCTTTCATTTGCTCAATGATAAGTTCAAGACGACTCTGCGCCTGTTCGTTCAAATCAGCCAGATATGCCCACAGCTCGCCGCTGAGACAAAGATCGTTGAAGCGGATAGGGTTATGCTCCTTGATGTAATCTCTGTGCATACGCCCCCACCGACCAATAGGTCTATTTTCCTCCGGTAAGCGAATATCGGGAATATAGTAATCACCGCAACGGGTATAGTTCAGTTCCTGCATCATATGTACCTCCACAAAAGCTTTTTACGGGTAAAAAAAGAAGCGATACTCGGTTATCAAACCAAGTATCGCTAACTTTTGTTTAGCCAACCCCGTCTGACAGATGCCGTAAAATAGTTAAATTTTTGGTTTAACTGTTTTACGAGCACCCGCCTAATTCCGAGGCATTTTGCTTTACACATTCCGTTTGTCAGAAAGTGATTACATTTGAAACATTATCGATTTTCTGGACGGAGAAGAAGTTTTTCTTTGCGTAGTGGACGCAAGTTACACGGTACTGGTAGCCCGTGGGGACGGTAAGAGATTTTGTTAAAACATAAGCAAATTCGTCTATATAAATATCCTTATATGTAACATAATCCATCCACGATGAACTGCTGTTTGCTCTGCGCTGAACAACAACCTCTTTAAAACCTGATTTTACAACTACTGTTGTTCCCGTAGTTAGACCGGATATATTCAGGGTATTTGTCCCACTTTTTGAAATAGCCATAGCATACGCCGCTATCAAACCGGTCGCACGGGTATCTTCATCAACTGTGTGAATAGTATTATTAGCTAAAATTGCGTTAAATTCTTCCTCTGTCAGAATCAAGTCCTGCCATTCAGGCACTTCCGCAAAGGCGGTAGGCACAATGGTAACGATAATCATAATAACTGAAACAACTGAGAGAAAAAATTTTTTCATAATTTTATATCATCCTTTAACATTTATTGTTTCGGCAATTGAAACCATAGTGTCAAAATCGCATTCAAGGGTAATTTGATAATTTATAGCTCCGTCAGAATAGTTAATATATGATTGTTCATCTCTTCCAAATACGATTATTTCTTTGCCTTCAATTGAAAGTTCCTTAAAATTTCTATATGTATCCTCTGGAACATTCGCTTGACCGTTTGTCATATTATATTCAGCGTTTTTATATTGAGTAATCATTAGATATCCGTTTGTTGTATCCGAAACATTTGAAATATTAATATATATTACCGATTTTTCGTCCTCTTGTATAATATTACCGACAGACTTTTCGTATTCGTCACTCAACAGTACTTGCGGCAAAGGTTTAGTATTCAGACTGTCCAGAATCATCTGGTTAACCAAGTCATTCTCAATCACAGAATCCGTTGCTGTTTCCTCATCATTAACATTGATTCTGAAGAAATCCTTATAAAATCCGATTATGCCGTCCGACTCGGAATTTCTAAAAAGCGTTGCACCTGCGGTGAGGGCTACGACAGCGATAATAACTATTGCCGCAACAGCGATAAGCACACGCTTGAAGGGGATAATCTTCTTTTTCGGCTTTTCGGGTGTTACTGTTTCGGGTTTGCTTTCGGGAACGGTTTCCTTTTCCCACGGGCAGTACATCTGTTCCGGCTTTTCTTCCTTGAAATCGGGGTTATACGCCTTTGCAAGAATCGAGGCACACATATCAACAAGCTCTGTGTCCATTTCATCCTCGGGCTTTTCAACCTCGGAATCCATAAGCTGTTCTATTTCTTCAAGAGTAAATTTCTCTTCCTTTTCTTCGAGAATATCTTTTAAAAGTTCCTTTGTAAGTTCAAATTTGTTTTCCATAATTGCTCCTTCTGCCTATATAATGCATTTTTTAAAAAAAGGTAACGCAAAAAACAAAATTTTTTAACAAAATCCGAATTCTTTTCGTTTTTGCTGTTTTATCTTGTCCATTTTCCGCCTCAACCTGAGCCATCTTTGCTTTACGGCGTCTTCGCTGATTCCCATTTTCTGCGCTGTTTGAGACTGGCGGAGTTTGAGGATTGAGTTATAATATATCAGCGTTTTTTCTTCTTCATTGAGTGTTTCTTCAAGTTCGTCAAAAAGGGCTTGGTAATATTCTTCGTTCTCAAAGTCCTCTGCCATATCGTCACAGCAGTACAGCCGAAGGGTTACATACATTGAACGGTCAAGCTTTTCGCTGTCCTTGGTGTTGTTGCGGTATTGCGTAAAAACCAGATTTTGCGCCGTACGCAATAGCCACGCCTTTGGGTTTGGCGGCACACCCTTGCGTAACATTACGTCCCACAGAATTTCAAAAGCCGCCATATACAGCGCCTCTGCATCGTGGTAGCGTCCCTGCAGCCTTGCGTGACAGAATGTACGCACGGTTTTGGAGTATTCATCCCATATCTGCTTATATATTTTTTCCAGAGAATCGGCCATAAAACAAACCTCATTTCCTATTTTCTTATATATATAATAAATTATATACACTTTTGTCAGAAAATGCAAATTTTGTTTTATTTTTGTAATATATTGTCTTTTTGCGACGGCGTTTGCTGTTAATTGAATTTTGCTATTTTAGGTTTTTGTTATTTGGAATTATATTTTTTTCGTTTCGGGTTTCCAGCCGTCGGATATTATGTTTTCGTCCTCATCATACCGACACACGTGGCGGTAACGGTTGCCGTAAAGGTCAATTGCCGTGCCATCTTCATAGGCTATAATAAAAGAACCGTTATCAAGAACGGCTACATAAATATGGTCATTATCGTAAAAAACTTCTTTATACATTTCGGTTGCCCTCCTGTTATTTTTATATAACAGCAAAAGCCGCTGAGAATAGAATGCAGTTTTTCAAATAAAGTAACGCCGAAAAGCAAACTTAAGTGCCGCCACGGTATGGGTGTGGAATGTCGATTTTTTAATTGCAATTATACTGCAATTGATGTAAAATATAATAATGATAGTTGACATAAGAGTTCACAGGAGGAGGGTTAGATATGAAAACGGCAAAGCAGAAGTTATTTTGCGGTGCGGATGTGGTTTCACGTGACGGGTTTGATTTTGAAGGCCGCTGCGGTCTTATTACCAACCACACAGGTGTGCTGCGAGACCTTTCTTCAACCGTGGATATGCTGAAAGAAAAATGCAACCTTGTTGCGCTTTTCGGCCCTGAACACGGGGTCAGAGGAGATATTCAGGCAGGCGAAGATGTTTCATCCTATACCGATAAAAAGACGGGGCTTCCCGTTTACAGCCTGTTCGGTGACGATACAGCGGAAAGCGAAAAAGCGCTTACCTCGCTTGACACCGTTATATTTGACATTCAGGATGTCGGCGCAAGGTTTTACACCTACGCTTACACTTTGACGGATGCAATGAAGCTTTGCGCCCAAAACGGTATTAAGTTCGTTGTGCTTGACAGACCTAATCCCATAGGCGGAGTAAAGACAGAGGGTACTGTGCTTGACAGGCGGTTTTCTTCCTTTGTCGGCAGGTTTCCCACTCCCACACGCTGCGGACTGACAATAGGCGAATTTGCTCTTATGATGAACGAAACGGAAAACATCGGCTGTGACCTGACGGTTATCCCGATGGAAGGTTGGAAAAGGGAGATGTATTTTGACGATACCGACCTGTGTTTCATTCAGCCTTCGCCGAATATTCCCACGGTTGACACGGCTTTTGTTTATATCGGCACCTGTATTTTTGAGGACACAAACCTTTCCGAGGGCAGAGGCACGACCAAGCCCTTTGAAATGATAGGTGCACCGTGGCTTGACAGCAAGGCGGTTATTGAAAAAGTCGGACAGCAGGACGGTGTAATTCTTCGTGAATGCTCGTTTACGCCGACATTTTCCGAATACAAAGACAGCTTCTGCCACGGAATACAGCTTCACGTTACTGACAGAGACGCTTTTTCACCGTTTGCGGTGGGAATAAAATTGCTTGACGCAATAAGAAAAACGCACAGTGAATTTAAAATTGAACAGTCGATAGTAAAATTGCTCGGCACGGATAAAATTTTCAGAAGTGATTTTGAGCCGGAAGAATTTATAGAGCGTGAAAACAAAAAGAGTGCCGAATGGCAGGCACTTTCAAAAAAATGGTATTTATATTAACACAAAAACAGCCCTTATGACTCAAGCGTTCATAAGGGCTGTAAATGTTATATTGTTATTTTACCGATTTTATAAGCTCATCCATTGCCTCCAGCAATGTGCCTGCTGTTGCAGGGCCGGTTGAGTTTGTTTCCTCGTAGTGATTTCTGCCTGAGGCATCACCCGTTGTGTTGAAATAGGGCAGCCACTCATGAAGGAAGAAATCGTTTTCGGGAATGATATAGCCGATTTCGTCGTTACAAAGACCGACAACAAATTTGTGCGTGCAGTCGGACATTTCGGACAGCGGTTTGTAATCAACATCCGTGCCGTTTGCCGCAGCTTCTGCGGTTAAGAAGTTGCCGCTTTCAAGCTCAGGTGAAAGCTCGCCGGGTATCATAAAAACACCTATCTGCTTATGCCCAAGCTCCATATAAGAAACCTCGGATATGATTGCAATATCGCCGTTTTCGTCCTTTGAAACATCGTTATTGAGCACGCCTAAAATACGGACAAGAAGCAGAGCTATATTATCGCACTTTACTTCAACCGCTTCGGATTTGATGTTGAGCAGAGGTGCAAGCTCGGTTTCGTCGGCTATGCTCATAACAAGCTCGCCCACATCCTTGCCGAATTCCTTGACATATTCAAGGCCAAGCTCAAAGTTACGCAAAACGTCATCAAGCTTTTCGCAGGTGACAAGTCCTCCGATAGCTCCGTTTATGAAAACAACGTTTGCGCCGCCCGTCTGCTCAACTATTTCCTTTTCCATATATGCAGGAAAATCTGCGCTGACAACGGTTGTTCTTGCTCCGAGGCATTCGGCGTGACAGGCAAAATTGACAATATAGGTGTCGTTAGTGCCGTCTGTCGGGTCAAAGCGAAGGCGTGTGAGAGTTGCATCATAATCAACGGGCTGTCTTGTATCGGTGAGAAGGCCTTCGGATTCTGCCGTGCCGAAATAAAGAGCACCTTCCTTGCGGCTTTCGTAGGCGGCAACAATTGCCTCGGCTGTTTTAGCCTTAAGGCTCTCCATAAACTCGGCATTCTTACCGTCGGAAAGGAAGTTTTTGCCCCACAGACCCTGCGTGTCGATAGCAGAATGTGAATGGGTTGAACAGATGTTGATTGATTTGAGGTTCGGGATTTTGCCGCTGTCGATTACGATTTTTCTGATGTCGTTTATATCCTTGCGGCTGATACCGACACAGTCAATTGCGCAGATTACAACGCCGCCCCTGCCCGTGTTGTCATCAAGATAAACTGCCTTTGCGTGCATATCGTCAAGCACAGCCTTGGCAGGATTGTTGGGGTTGTAGCCTGCTATATAATATTTGTCCGCCGTAATATCCTCAGGAGTAAGAACACTGCTTGCAAAGCCGACTGTCCAGCTTTCACCTGCCGTATCGGAAAACACGGTATCACCTTTGAGCATATATTCCGATGCTTCTCCAACGCTCGTATAGGTTGAATTCGGAACAAAAAGCAGAATCAGCGAAAGCAGACCCGAAATAATGCCTTTTACGAGGTCGGGTAAGCGCAGAAAACGCAAGATTTCCATTTGTGTGTTACCTCCGCTTAATCGGCGTTTTTAAGGCTTTCAAAAAGCTCGATAAATGCCTTGGAAAGCGTTGAGCCGCTCTTGGAGCCGGTGGAAACGGATTCCTCGTAATGGCCTTCGCTGCCTGCCGAGCCGTAATCATTATCGGGCACTATGTAGCCGACAGCATCGTTGCAAAGGCCGAAGACAAGAATATCGTCATCCTCGGGAAGATAGGTGTTAAGAGCGGCGTAGGGATAATCCGTACCGTTGAGCGCCTCGTCTGCCGTAAAGAAGTTGCCGTAAACGATTTCGGGCAGAACCTCGCCGGGCACCTGAAGCACCTTGATATCCTTACCTATTTCAACGTAGCCTATTTCGCTGGGCATATATACTGCACCGTTTTCCTTGTAGGCAATTGCGTTGCAAAGGTTTGCTCTTTCAACAAGCTTGAAAAGGAAGTTGTCAATTTCAAAATTAATCTGCTTGATGCGGATATTGAGAATGGGCTCAACAGTGGTTGCCGTTTCGGCAAGCTCGGAAAACAGGTCATCCATAATATGGCAGTATTCCTTCATCTTATCATAGCCCGAAAGCTCCTCGGGAATACCGTTTTCAACGCCGAGATTAACGTATATACCGCCGCCTATAGCGCCCTGAATGAATATGAAATCGGCATTTTTATCCGCAGCGACAGTCTGGTCAAGGTAGCCCGGGAAATCAGCGGAAATCTGAGTGTTTTCCCAAGGAAGGTTAACGGGATGTCCGCCGAAATTAGCTATGTATATTTCCTTCTTTGCCGTATCGTTGGGTACAAAGCGGAAAAGGTGTACCTTGTCGTCCAGAGAGTCGGGCTTACGGCCGTCTGCAAAAAGCTGAGGACAGGACTTGGAGGCATAGTAAAGCTGACCCTGTGTTCTGCTTGTATATGCATCCCTTATTGCCTTGGCGGTCTTTTCAACAACAGAAGCGATATAGGCTTCGTCTCTGCCGGATTTCGGGATATTGCCCCAAAGGCCCTGGGTATCAATGGCACTGTGGGTGTGTGTTGAACCGACGTTTATTGCAATAAGGCCGTCCTCACCCGTAATATCGCTGAGCTTTTCACGGATATCCTTGATATCCGCATTCATAAGTCCGACGGTATCAACCCAGGCAAAGGCGACAGCACCTCTTCCGGAATTATCGTCAAGCACTACCGCTCTTACGCTGATGTCGTCAATGACACCCGTTGCTTCCTGTGCAGGAAATTTAAGGTATCCGCCAAGGAAATATCTGTGGCTGTCAATATCGTCGGGCGTAAGAATTTCCTTAGAATATCCGACCGACCAGTATTCTGCCTCGGCCTCGTCAATAAACTGTGCCGTGCCCTCAAGAAAATTTGCGCTGATTGCCTCCTCGGGCTTTGCATCATAGCCTATGAGCAGAAGGCTTTGAGCAAGTGCCGAAACAAGAAGGGGTAAGCCTGTGATAACCGCAAGCAATGCTGCGCCGAGTCTGATGATAAATGCCATAATTATGTTCCTCCATTTGTTATACTTATATCAAGCTCATTTCTGAGCTCGGTTTTAATATCAATATCGTTAGATATTCTTGCGGGCATTGCTTCATATTTTTCAACAAGCCCGAAAATTTCCGCAAGCAGCTTTTCGTCCTTTGTTGCGATAAATGTGAATATGCCGTTTAAAATATCGCACATCACAAAGAATTTTTTCGACCATTTTTTAAGTTCCCTGCAAATGGGGATATCCTTTTTAAGATATTCTCTGCAGGCGTTCATTCTGCCGAGGTAGTTTTCCGCCGCCGCAAAGGCTTTTTCCCTATCCCCTGCCTTGAAGGCGGTTTCAATTTCGTCAAAGGCCTCATACATCCGCCTTGAATTTGCATCCTTTAAGCAGGAGGTATAAAGGTGGTCGGCAAAGATAACGAAATTATCCGCATCCTCTTTTCCGACAACCTGCCTTATCGCACTCTCCCACGATTTTTGTGGGTCATAATTAACGCTGTCCCACAGATAATCGGCAAAGGTGATAAGCGGAATTTTTGAACACTCGGCATACTCCATACAGTTTGAAATTATGCCTTCGGAATATTTATACAAATCCGCCTCACGGTTGATAATCGGCGAAATATGCATTTCGTTGAACATCGAGCAGTCGTTGACGGGATAATTGTCCCAGTAAAGCGGCTTGTGGTATGTGCTTTCAATAAACTTAAGCGCTTCAAGGCTTGTCAGCTCACGGGAACAGATATCCCTGCCCGTCCAGAAAACCGATACAAGCGGCGGAATATTCCTGCCGAGCTTTGATATGTAGTATTCGCTGCCCTTGCCGTGGTAAAGCGTGGGACAAACGGTAAGGCAAATTGATGAATCAAGCTCTTTCAAAGCTACATAATATCTGTTTATCAGCTCAATGTGTGCATTGACCGTTTCGCCGTAAACAGCCTTATCCTCTTCAAAAGCAAGCTCCTCATCAATATCGTCAAGCAGCAGTCCGAAGCAGCGCACACCGATTGAATAAAGCTGTTTTGTCTTACTAATCAGCGTGTCAAACTCCTTTTCGTCTGAATATTTCATTGAAAGACCCGGAGCGATGCACCAAGAAAACGACATATAATATTCTTTTGCGCAATCGACAAGCTCTTTGAGCTTGGCTAACTCATCTTCGGGGTATTCTTCACGCCATTTTTCACGGTGATACAAATCATCCTTGGGTGCGTGGTAAACCGTGTTCATCCTGTTTTTCGCCATAAGCGACATAACGGACTTTCTCTGTTCAAAGCTCCACGGGTTACCGTAAAAGCCTTCTATATATCCTCTTACCGCAAACGAGGGTGCGCAAGCGTATTCACCGTCTGCAAGCTTACCTTCTTCAATGCGTTTTGCAATATCGCAGAGTGCGTAAAAGGCACTTTTTTCGCCCGAGCACTCAACGCCGACATTATTACCCGAAACGGTAAGTATGTATTTTTCGTCGGTAAGCCTGTGTGTTTTTTCGCAGTAGCAGACCCTGCGTGTGTTACTGACGGCAACCGTTATGTCGAAATCCGACAGCGTATCGCCGAAAAGACTTTCAGCACCGGTAAGGTCAACGCCTTTAATCATAAGCAACCCTCCTTTAACTTATAATATATTATTTTTTCTCTTTTTACAATTATTAAAACCGTACATATTACGTCTTGATTTTTGTGCGTTTTAATGATAAACTCATTTCGGAAGTGATAAAAAATGACAATCAGACCTTATGAAAGAAAAGATAAAGAAAATGTACGCTTCGTACACCTCAACAGCGACGGCCCCTGCAAAAGCTCAAAGCGTGGTATCAATTTCGGGCTTGCCGTTTACTGCGACTATTACATAGAAAAAGAGCCCGAAAACTGCTTCGTTGCCGTTGACGAAAACGACAGGGCAATCGGTTACATTATCAGCACTCAGGATTTTGACAGGTTTTACCCCGTGTTTGTTAATGAATACTACACAAGAATAAAAAAGTGGGAATTCAGGCGGAGAAAATCTGCGTTAAGGTCAGTTATCCCCCACGAAAAATATAAGAGCGAATATCCGGCACATCTGCACATTGACGTGCTGCCCGAGTATCAGCGAATGGGACTGGGACACCAAATGACGGATGCACTTCTCGCACACCTGAAAGAAAAGGGCGTGAAGGGCATTATGCTTACAACCTGGATAAAGAACGAAAAAGGCAGAGGCTTTTACGACAAATACGGCTTCACCCTTCTGGCAGAAATGAAAAACTGCGCCGTTTACGGAATAAAGTTATAATTATATCCCCGTAAAGAACAAATTGTTTTTTACGGGGATATGTTTTGCTTTATTTAACTGCACTGCGAATATTCCAGCCGTTTTCTTCAAGAAGCTCTTCCGCTTTTTCAGCCGTACAGCCGAGAATTTCGGTAACAATTCCTACCATTCTGCGGCGAAGTTTTTTGTTTGTCGGCTTAAGGTTAATCATCATATTTTCATAAACGCAGCCGCATTTGACCATAGCTGCGGTTGAAATCATATTAAGAATAATTTTCTGTGCCGTGCCTGCCTTCATACGGGTTGAGCCCGTAATAACCTCGGGACCAGTATCGGCGCAGATATCAATATCCGCCGCCTTGCCAAGCTCGGTGTCGGGATTGTTTGTAATTGAAAAAGCCCTTGCGCCGATGCTTTTTGCATATTTCACGGCGGAGATAACATAAGCCGCCGACCCCGAAGCTGAAATTCCGATTAAAATATCTTCAGCACAAAAGCCACGGGCTTTAAGGTCATCAATACCTGCCGTGGGGTTATCCTCCGCATTTTCTGCGGCTTTGAACATACATTTTTCACCGCCTGCGATAATTCCGTTGAAAAGGTCGTAAGGCACACCGAAGGTCGGCGGACACTCCGCCGCATCGCAAACAGCAAGCCTGCCCGAAGTACCGCTTCCGATATAAAAAATTCTGCCGCCCGAATTTATCGCATCGGCAACCGCATCGCACACAGCCGCAATTTGGGGCAAAACAGCCTCAACCGCAACTGTTACCTTTGCGTTTTCTCTGTTTATTATTTCTACCGTTTCAAGTGTAGACATTTTGTCAATGCCGTATGTATCGGGGTTTCTCATTTCGGTTTTCAACATATTTCCGTTCTCCCTTTTGCAAGTAAAACTGCACCGTTTACCATCGGCTCATCAAGAAATTCAAGCGAAACCTCGCCTTCAATATATTTGAGCAGGAACTGCTCAAGAATTTCCTTTTGCCTGCACAGTCCGCCGCAAATAACAATTTTTCTGCCGCAATTATTCAAACCCCTGCGTGCACCGTTGATTACTTTCGCCGCTTCATAAGCATTGCGGTCTATGATTTCGCAAGCAACCGGGTCGCCCACTTTAAACGCTTCAAAAACTACGGGAGCAAAAGAAGCAATATAAGCCGTACCGCCGCCGTATATGTCAGCAACGGATTCTTCAAGTTTTTTGCCGAGCTTGTTTTCGACAAGATTCAATATTGTTTCGCTTCCACCTCTGCCGTCAGTAAATTCAAACGCAGAATTCAGTGCATCTGAACCGAAATGAAAGCCACTGCCGCCTTTGTCAATCATATATCCCCGTCCGCCTGCACGGTGAAGCCTCTCACCCGAACGGGCATAAGCAACAATACCCGTGCCCATAATAACAGCCGTTCCGTCTTCACCCTTGAGTGCCGCTTCAAGCGCAAGGTCGATATCGCTGCCGCAACCGAACGAAGCAAAGCCGAAGCGTGAGAGAAATTCATTTAAAAGCCTTTGGTTTTCTCCGCTTTTTGAGCCTGCAACACCTGCAAACACGGAAATCTTACCAAAATCAAACCCGTCACACACCTGCGCAATTCCTTCACCGAGAATGGCATATGTGTTTTCTATACCCTTATTGACAGGGTTAGAGCCGCCGAGAAACAGTCTTTTGATTTCTTTTCCGTTTAAGTCACAGAGCAGAAACTCCGTCTTAGTTCCTCCGCCGTCAATACCGAGCAGATATTTTACTTTTTTATCACCCATCGTTTTTCTCCATTGTCTGAAAAATAGATCTTCAAAAAACAAATCCGATATTGGGCACCTCTAAAAACTCAGGGTGCAAAGATTGCGTAGTGATTTTTTGTCAGATTGTTTCAAAAACGCAGGCAATACTTTGTGTATTAACGAGTATTTTGGGACAATATGGCAGAAAAAGAGCACGCAGGATTTGTGCGATGAGTTTTTAGAGGTGCCCTATTCCCTTTACCGATACAATCAAAGTGAAACTGCAAAGCAAATGGAATTATCGCACATTGATAAGAATTGCGTTTTTAACGGTTGATATCAGTATTTTCTCCATACCATTCTGTCCACAACATTGGTATAAGACTGAATTATTTTAACCACCTTTGTGCTGACATTTTCTTCAACATAATCAGGAACGGGAATTCCGCAATCGCCGCTGTCATTCATATCAACTGCAGTTGTCACAGCCTGCAGCAGGCTGTTTTCATCAATGCCTGCAAGAACAAAGCATGCTTTATCAAGCGCCTCAGGGCGCTCAGTAGATGTTCTTATACAAACCGCAGGGAAAGGATGTCCGACGCTGGTGAAGAAGCTTGATTCTTCGGGCAGTGTTCCGCTGTCAGAAACAACTGCAAAGGCATTCATCTGCAGTTTATTGTAATCATGGAAGCCGAGTGGCTCATTCTGAACAACCCTCTTATCAAGCACAAATCCGCTCTTTTCAAGGCGGTTTCTGCTTCGTGGATGGCAGGAATAAAGAATCGGCATATCGTATTTTTCTGCCAGTTTATTTATTGCCGTAAACAGGCTTATAAAATTCTTTTGAGTATCAATATTCTCTTCTCTGTGTGCAGAAAGCAGTATATATTTTTTGGCTTCAAGCCCAAGCCTTTCAAGAACATCGCTTGCCTCAATTTCTGCAAGATTCTGTTTGAGCACTTCTGCCATGGGAGATCCTGTTACATAGGTTCGTTCTTTCGGCAGACCGCACTCATGAAGATATCTGCGTGCATGCTCACTGTATGCAAGGTTGACATCCGAAATGATATCAACAATACGGCGGTTGGTCTCCTCAGGCAGGCACTCATCCTTGCATCTGTTGCCTGCTTCCATATGAAAAATCGGAATGTGAAGCCTTTTGGCGGATATTGCCGAAAGGCATGAATTTGTATCACCCAGCACCAGAAGTGCATCTGGCTTTATCTGATTCATCAGTTTGTAAGAACAGTTGATAATATTACCTACGGTTGAGCCGAGGTCATCACCGACCGCATCCATATAAACCTCGGGCGCATCAATTTTCAGATCCCTGAAAAACACTCCGTTGAGATTATAATCATAATTCTGACCGGTGTGCGCAAGAATTGTATCAAAATACTTGCGGCACTTATTGATAACCGCAGAAAGACGGATAATTTCAGGCCTTGTACCCACGATAATAAGAAGTTTTATTTTTCCGTTATTCTGAAATTTCACATCGCTGTAATCAAGTTTAATACTCATAGATAATACCTCTCTCAGAGTTTAACTGCTCAATTCTAATTATTCAACAACCTCAAAAAATGTATCCGGATGATTGGGGTCAAACTGCTCATTCGCCCACATTACCGTAACAAGGTTTTCTGTTTGAGATAAATTGATAATATTGTGCGTGTAACCGGGAAGCATATGTATTGCCTCAATCCTGTCTCCGCTAACCTCAAAGTTTATGACTTCATCTGTGCCTATTCTGCGCTGCTGAACAAGTCCGTGACCGCTGACAACAATGAAGAATTCCCACTTGCTGTTGTGCCAGTGCTGACCCTTGGTTATTCCGGGTTTTGAAATATTTACCGAAAACTGTCCGCATTTTTCGGTTTTAAGCAGTTCAGTAAAACTGCCCCTTGCATCCTCATTCATCTTGAGCGGGAATGAAATTTTCTCTTTCGGCAGATATGACAGATATGTGCTGTAAAGCTTCTTTGCAAAGGAGTTTTCGGGAATCTCAGGCATAACCAGAGTATTGGTCTGAGCTTTGAAAGTGTTAAGTAAATCTACAATTTCGCCAAGTGTCACCTTATGAGTAACCGGCACACAGCAATATTTTCCGTCAGGGTTCAGAACAGTTTCCAGCCCCGAACATTCACAGTGCTTTTCGTTGCCTTCAAGAGCATCAAGCATTTCACTCACAAGGTCATCAATATAAAGCAGCTCCAATTGAATTGCAGGGTCGCTTACCGTAATCGGCAAATCGTTTGCAATATTATTGCAGAAAGTGGCTACCGCACTGTTATAGTTGGGTCTGCACCACTTACCGAAAAGATTTGGAAAGCGGTAAACGAGTGCCTTTGCTCCTGTTTCCTGTGCAAACTTAAATAAAAGCTCTTCGCCTGCTTTTTTGGAGCGTCCGTAATCGCTGTCATAGCGTCCGATACACGACGCCTGAATTGACGAGGAAAGCATTACGGGGCATGTATTGTTGTGCTTTTTCAGAGTTTCAAGCAGCAATGACAAAAAACCACAGTTGCCCTGCATAAACTCCTCTGGATTTTGCGGACGGTTTACACCGGCAAGGTTAAAAACAAAATCCGCCTGTGCACAGAATTCATCAATAGCCTCAACAGGCGTATCAATATCGCATTCAAATATATTGCCGATTTTGAGGTCAGGGTGAGTTCTGTCCTTACCGTCACGGATATTTTTCAAGCCTTCGCAAAGGTTTTTTCCTACAAAACCTTTTGCACCCGTTACCAATATATTCATTGTTTTTCCGCTCCCTTAAGTTCGGCTTTTATATACTCAAGCGAAGACAGTATCGCCTTGGTTTCCTCAACCGTAAGAAGCTGTGTATTGTTGGAATTGAATTCGGTCAGAGGGTTGCGCTGAACATCGCCCTGATTAAAATACTTATCATAATTAAGGCCTCGGTTGTCACAAGGAACACGGTAGAAATCCCCCATATCAACCGCAACAGAACATTCCTCATTGGTAAGAAGTGTTTCGTACATCTTTTCACCGTGGCGTATACCGATAATTTTAATATTGTTCTTATCGGCACCGAACAGTTCACAAACCGCCTCGGCCTGTGTCCGAATGGTACAGGAAGGTGCTTTCTGCACAAGAATATCACCCGACTGACCGTGCTCGAATGCAAACAGAACAAGGTCAACCGCCTCATCAAGTGACATAATGAAACGGGTCATATTCGGGTCAGTAACCGTAACGGGATTTCCGCTTTTTATCTGCTCAATCCAGAGCGGAATTACAGAGCCACGAGAGCACATAACATTACCGTAACGGGTACAGCAGATTTTTGTCTTGTTTGTTGTGCGTGCTTTGGCAACGATTACCTTTTCCATCATTGCCTTTGATGTACCCATAGCATTTACGGGATAAGCCGCTTTATCAGTAGAAAGGCAGACAACGTTCTCAACGCCTGCTTCAATGGCCGCAACAAGAACGTTTTCCGTACCGAGAACATTGGTCTTTACGGCCTCTATCGGGAAAAACTCACACGACGGCACCTGCTTGAGCGCCGCTGCATGGAATATGTAATTAACCCCGTGCATCGCATTTCTTACAGAAGCAATATCTCTGACGTCACCGATGTAGAATTTTATTTTATCAGCCACATCAGGCATTTTCACCTGAAACTCATGGCGCATATCATCCTGCTTCTTTTCATCTCGTGAAAAAATGCGGATTTCTCCTATATCAGTACTGAGAAAACGATTAAGCACAGCGTTACCGAAAGACCCCGTGCCACCTGTAATGAGTAGGGTTTTGTTTTTAAAAAGTGACATCTTATAGCCTCCAATATTTCATTTTGTCCATTTCAAAGTCTGATACTTTATAAATACCCTTCACATCAATAAGCACTTTTGCAGAATCATCACAATTTTTATAAAGACTTTTAATTTCATCCACATTAAGCTCCCTGAATTCGTTATGCGCAACAGCTACAATAACGCAATCTGCATCATTTACGTCTTCAAACTCTGTAAGCGTCACGCCGTATTCGAACAAAGCATCTTTTTCATTCGCCCAGGGATCAACAACAACAGGCTCAATGCCGTACTCGTTTAAACGCTTTATAATATCATCAACTTTACTGTTTCTCGTATCCGGACAATTTTCTTTAAATGTAAGCCCAAGAATAACAACCTTTGACTTTTTTGGAGCTTGTCCTGCAGCAATCATATTCTTAATCGCAGCATCCGCAACAAATTTGCCCATACTGTCATTTACAATACGGCCATTAAGAATAATTTGGCTATGATAACCCAACTTTTCGGCCTGATATGTAAAATAATAGGGATCAACACCGATACAATGGCCGCCAACAAGACCGGGTCTAAAGCCAAGTGCATTCCATTTTGTATTCATACCATCAACAACTTCATTGGTATCAATATCCATTTTGTCAAATGCCATTGCTAATTCGTTCATAAATGCAATATTTATGTCACGCTGGCTGTTTTCAACAACCTTAACTGCCTCTGCCGTTCTAAGATTGCTTACAGGATAGGTACCGACTTCTATAACAATATCATAAACAGCTTTTATTGTATTAAGCGCCTCTTCATCGCAACCGGAAACAATTTTTGTAATATTTTCAAGTCTATGCACTTTATCGCCCGGATTGATTCTTTCCGGAGAATAACCCACCTTAAAATCTTTGCCGCATTTAAGGTCGGATTCTCTTTCTAAAATTGGTATACACACATCCTCAGTGCAACCGGGATATACGGTTGATTCAAACACAACATAAGAACCTTTTGTAAGATTCCTCCCCACAATCTCAGAAGCACCTATTACCGGAGCTAAATCAGGGGTATGATCTGTATTTACCGGAGTAGGAACCGCAACAATATGAAATTTTGCTTTTTGCAAATCCTTTTCATCTGAAGTAAACTCAACTGTAGTGTTCTTTATCGCCTCGTCACCGACTTCTTTTGTCGGGTCAACACCACTTTTATACAGTTCAATTTTTGCTTTATTCAAGTCAAAACCTATTACGTTGACACCCTTATTGGCAAAAGCCACAGCGATAGGCATACCAACATATCCCAAACCTATCAACGAAACACTTTCTTCTTTGTTAATTATTTTTTCAAACAATGACATAAGCACAACTCCTTCCACTATATTTTAAGCTATGTTATAAATAAGGCCTGATTTTATTTTGCGTATGTTATTTAATACCCTTAAGCAATATAGCGTCAATAATTAATTTTACATTGGGTCTCATACTCTTGAATAATAAAGGTAATATAATACTGGAGAAAATTTGAGTTATTAAAGATGCCAAAGCTGCACCTACACCACCAATATACGGGATAAACACTAAGTTAAGAATAATGTTCAGTATTGCAGCACAAACATACATATATTTCAAATATTTTTGATGTCCCTCGGATACAATCCATGCATTTCGCGCAACGCCTAAAAAAGAAAAAGCTGTATACCATGTAACAATCCGTAAAACTTTAACAGAAGACATATACTCTGCACCATACAAAATATTTACAACTAATTCTCCGAAAAGCAAAAAAAACAATGAAACAAAAATAGATATATAAAAAACTATCGCATACAATTGTCGATTTTTCTTTTCATATTTAGAATAATTCTCATCTTTTAAGCATAATATAGTAGGGTATATCGAATCAATAATTGCCTGCAAAACAAAAGTCCAGATAGAACAAATAGTCATCGCTATCGCATAATAGCCTACTTCCGTCTCTCCTGCCATATGTTTGAGCATTAACTTATCTGTTTGACCATATATAGAAACCATTATAGCAGACAAGAGATAATGCCGACTAACATTAAATAATGAACGTGATTTAGCACGAGAGAACTTAAGCTTTTTTCCGTCATGTTTTTTATATGCCGCAAGCAAAAATATTGCAAGGACTATATAATCCACAGATGTCGCTAAAGCAAACCAACATACACTTTTCTCAGCAACAAGCAAAATAATTTTATATGCAGATGTTACAACATATGCCACTAAAGCAGCGACTGCTGTTACACGTGATTTATACTGATATTGAAACCAATAATTAAAAATCTCAAAAATATGAAAAATTGAACCAATACTGCAAAGTGCAACAACTGCAATTGTCAAAGGTTCGCCTGAATCAAAAACAGCCACAAATCCAACTATCATAAAAGCTGACATCACGCTGGACACAAAACGCATCAACAATGCTGAACCTATCGCTTCACCTTGCTCTTCCGGATTATCAACAAAATCTTTTATTATTACAGAATTCAAGCCTAATGTACACAAAGCAGAAAAGAAAGAAACATATGCACTGCCATAACTTATCAGGCCATAGTTGCTTGGACCAAGATATCTGGCTGTCAATATACCAACAATTAAAGACAAACCCATTTGTACTACTCGTCCGCCAATCAACCAACCGGCATTTTGAATTTCTTTGCTTTTTATCAATGCCTTTAAATTCATTTTATTGTGCACACTCCAACGATTTTTCTGCTATTTTACTATAAAGATAGATATTCGTTTTGTCTGATTTTGCAATTTTTTTCATTTCAAAATATTTATCGGTAAACTTCAATTCTTCAATCTTTTTTTTCAACAACTCTTGTGTCACAGGAAATACAAAATCACTATTACCTCCATTATTGACGTGTTCCATCCCATCCCAATGTTCAAACAAGCATGGCACCTTACACGCACAAGCCTGTTCCCACATCACCGAATGAGTCCCTGGAAAGCATACCAAATCAGCTGACAGAAAGTAATCATATACTTCATTAGAAGCTATCCAACCTATATATATAATGTTTTTTGACTCAGCGACAATATTATCAAATTCTTCTTTAAAATCATCTTTAACATTTCCAAAAACAAGCAATTTCACCTTATCTATAGTTTTGCAAGCTTGCATTAAAAAATGTATTTTTTTATCCTTATCTATTTTGCCGCCCGTTACAATTAAAAAATCATCACTGCCGATGCCAAACTTTCTACGTATAGTATTTCGTATTACTTCTTGGTTTTCAAAATCAATATGTTCATCATCTGCACCCATAATTAATACATCCGTCTTAGTTTTGGGGACTTTAAAGTAATTCTCTGCATAATCTTTTCTCCAGGGTGTTACGCCGTAAACCTTACTAATATAAGGAGCCACTTTTCTGTTTGTATAGCGAAAAAAACAACAACTAAAAAGTTTAATGATTTTTGATTTAATATCTTTTTGCAAACCGGAATTATTATAATAGTCCAAATGATTGTCTTGTACGATTATACAGTTCGGATTAATCTTCTTTTTATAATCTATCACGTCCAATATAGTTGTGCTGACAAGACCGTGAAAAAAAACAAAATCGGGATTTAGGTCTTTCAACAAATCATAAATAAGCAATCTTGAATTCAAAGCCGTAAGTGTACGGTGAAAATATTTTTTCTTGTTCAAACGAATAACTCTTACGCCGTCATTCAGAACATAGTCTGCACAATCCGTTTCTACTATTTTTCCGTCTTTATGTATTGTATTTGTAGTTAGCACAGTAACATCGTGACCAAGTTTTTTGTGATATTTTGGCAACAGATTATCCTGATATCCCCAATAATCGTTATAAGGGGCGTTAGGTGCTATATGTACAATTCTCATAAAGTTTCACATACTCCTCGAATCTGTCATTCATATCGAAATTTTTAGCCCTTTCGATACACTGTTCCGCCGAATAAGGCATTTGAATACAAATCCTCTCTATCTCTTTCTGCAACGAATCAATGTCATCGCATTCAACAACTCTACCGCAGGTTTCATCCGGAATTTCCGGACTACCTCCGGTGTTAAATGTAATAATGGGTGTTCCGCAAGCAATCGATTCCATATTAACAGTTGGATAGGTTTCTTCCCTTGTTGGATTTACAAAAAGGTCTGCTGAGGAATATATTTCAGCAAGCTCCTGCTTATTGCTCGTCTGGTGAATTGAAATAATATTTTCCGGCAGAAGACTATCACTTTTATCATCAGTTCCAACTAAAACAATCTGATATTTTTCTCGCTCTAAACACTTACTCAGCTCAACAAAAACATCAATACCTTTACTATGGCTCCACCCCAGTGAGACACCCAATAATATTCTCTTGTTTTCAGGAATCCCGTATTTTTCTCTGAAGTTATTTTTTGTAGGTTTAAAGATATTTAAATTTATACCGTTATTTATTACAGAAATCGTATATTCTCTTAAATATGACTGTCTGACCAAATCCGCCAACCACACTGATGGTGTGACAATTGCCATATTGTCAATACCGGTAAACCATTTCTTCTTGAAACCGTACATCAATCTTGAGGTATCAATCATACTTTTGGGATAAAGCCTTAGTTGCGGGCAATCATAACAGCCGTTTTTCCATTTGTTGCATTTTGCCACGACAAAATGAGGACAGTGTCCGGTAAACGCCCAACAATCATGCAAAGTCCACACTACTTTGACCTTTGATTTTTTCAAATAACGAAACAATAACGGTAAATTTACATTGAAATTATGCAGATTGTGCAGATGAACAATATCCGGCTGAAACTTCTTAAGATTTTTTATCAATTGGTTTGTTCCCCAAAACGAAAAAAAACCATTCAAGCCTAAAAGTGTTCCCATATAATAATGGAAAGCGCTTTCAAATTTGTTTCCCCATGTATAATGATTTTCCTCAACATGCTCCACCTGCTTCTTGATACGTGAAAAAAGCATAGGAGAATATGTTTTTGCTTCATGTCCCATATTTCGGGCCACATCCGCAATCTGAAGCATTATTTTACCCGTACTGCCCTTATGGGTCATATTTATTATTGCTATTTTCATTAAAAGCTCCTTGAAAATTTACGTTTTATTCTAAAACATTGCAACTATTTTAATTCACGAACGCAACACACCTATGCTCAAACCTATAAGCAAGTAAAAATACGGTTCATAAACATAACTGCCGCTGATCATAAGCTTAATAAAAACCATACACGAAAGCATCATTATCAGCCAAAAAACATCCGTACCTTTTGAGCGAAGCATAGCTTTCATCGGCACAAGTGCCGTCAAAACAACGGCTGCACTTCCGGCAAAAAAGCCATAGCTGCACCAGTATTCAAGCACGATATTGTGGGCGTATCCACCTGTAATTGATCTATCACCCATAAAACCGTAACCCGAAATCGCATTTTGCTTTATTGCCTTCCATATTGCGTCGCTTATGTTTTCTCGTCCGACAGATTCAGCCAGCTGCTCCTCGATAAGATAATCAAATATTCGCGTACTGAAACCAATCTCGCCGAATCGTTTGGAAAGTATTTCTGCCCATTCGAGTATTCTGTTTCCTGTACTGATATAAACCGCTATCACACAAACAATCAAAATCAAGACAATTTTAACAGCTATGTTTTTAATTTTTGAAAATCTGTAAATAAGACCTATAGCACAAAAAACAGCTATAGCAATTATGGGGCCTCGTGTGCCGAATATAAACGGCAGAGCTGATGCCGCAAGAGCAATCAACCAGTTTTTCGTTCCGTTGTTAGTAATAGCCCAGTAAATAAGATAAATAACGCTGGGCAGAACATTGTACGAAGCGTTCATATTATCGCTTTCCAACACCCTGCCGGATGCCAGAGAATAAAGCTGATACAAAAACGCAACAAGCACACCGACAAGAGAGCACCAGAACAAATCTTTTTTAGTTTCTTCGTTGTCATAAATTACTCCGACAAAATAAAGCGGAACAGACATTCCGAATATACGCCACAGCTGAGGGGAGATATATTCTTTGCTGTCAGGATATATCAACAGCGTCATAACAACCACAAGCACAACGGACAGCGCAAACAGCACATCCGCCTTACGTAGCTGCCGCACAATATAAGGCAAAGACAATGCAAGCAATGACATAAACAAAACAGGAATAACGAACGGCGCAAAGCGGCTTACAAACGGCAGACGTTCAAAAACCTCTTCAACATATTTCAAAATCGTGTGCTGAGTCCAGAACACCAACACCAAAAAGCGGAACATGGTTTTGGGTGTTGCCGCAGGCATATTGAGTTTAAGAGCAACGCCCATTTTTATTCCTCCGTTCGGTTAGGGTGGCGATTATACTCGTCACCCTAAGTATGTGATATAAAATCCAGTATCTTTTTAGACTGTACAATATAGTTTTTGTTTTCTAACACAAAACGCATAGCATTTTCAGCTTTAGTTTTAGCACTTCTATCTTCATCAACACAAACATCTACAAGTTTATCTCTGAAAGCCTCGAGAGTATTGTCCGAAACATAATTGATAAATTCATCATATTCATCCGGTATACCATCTAATTTAAAAGCCACTAACGGTTTACCGGTTGAAAGGTATTCAAGATTTTTAGAAGGAAAACTATATTTTGTAAACTCTTCATTGTTTTGACGAGGATTAACCAATACCGTAGCTTTTCTTTGCAACTCTATACATCGGCTATGAGAAACCTTGCCTAAAAACTCGATCCGTCCATCTTTTTTACAAGCTTCAATTATTTCGGCTTCGGCATTACCAAGGCCACAGAGCTGTAATCGGAAATTCGGATTATCAATCATAAGAAAAGCATTAAGAAGTTCACAAATACCGTATTTTTTGTTCATACTTCCGGTATACAAAATAGTTCTTACATCTTGTGAATTACAATAAAATCCTTCTGTTTCTTTCGTTTCTCTCGCAGGGCAAATTCCTTCCATTACAATATAAGGCTTGTTTATTCCGAGTTTTTCCTTCATCTGCTTGGTTAATAATACATAACCGTCAATATGTTTCATGAGTCTTTCGTTAGTTTTTATCTCGTTAATTATGAACTGTTTTTTTATTCCTTTTGCTTTGTCATTTGCTGCGAACTCGGTAATATCGGCAATTATTTGCACAGCAACAACATCCGGATTTGCACGTTTTGCAGCGGCAACTGCCCTCATAAGAGTATTGTTACACGTATAACAAAACAGAATTTTTTTTCTGCCGTTTTTATTCTTTACCCATTCAACTACGGATTTGTTGCAAATCTTTTTACAAAGGAACTGTTTTATGTAAGTAATATTGCAAAACCCAACGCTTCTGAATTGCACATCATAAATATTGCAATCTATCTGTTTAACAAACGCATCTTTAAAATGTTTTGGCCAGCTGTCAACAGGCAGATAAGACACAACATTGATATTTTTAATTCCATTTTTCTTAAAGCCGTTAATTAGATTCCATTGAAGCTGATTGGCAGCATCCTGCATATCAACTCTTGCTTTAGAACGAACATTATCTTCATTAACAGGCGGAAATAATCGTCCTAAAAACAACACATCTGCATTTGATGTCATAATTCATCCTCCTGATACAACTTCTCTTAAAACTTCCTGGAACCTGTTTGCATTATTTGTAAAATTATGATTTTTTTCGGCAAGTTCACAAGCAGTCTTACTGTAACGCCTGCAATCCACAGGATTTTCCGTAAGAGTTTTAAGCGTTTTGAAGAGTTCGTCTTTATCGCTCACAACAAAAGCAGCTTCGTTATCTTTCAAATATTTTGAACACGCTACCTCTGGCGGAGCATAAAGCAAAAAGCCGACTCCCATTGCCAGCGAATCCGCAATTTTGGTAGAAAAAGCATACTGCAAATCCTTTCGATAAAAATCCGAGAAATTTTCAACATGAACAAGCAAATCGCTATCTGACATTACTTCCAAAACCTGCTCATAACTTATAAATCCTTTATAGCTGATTCCTTTGCAATTTTCAAACGCTGCTTTAACGGCGTCATTCGGTATTTTACCGTAAACATCCAAGTGATAATCTGCTGAAATCTTCTGCAATGCATTTCCGATTTCCGCTAAACCTTCATGTCTGCCTACTCCTAAATTCCCCAAATAGCTGACAACAAACTTATCGTCCTTTGCTTTTTGATTTATGTATTCAGCTTCTGTAGCGGTATAAATTACTTCTGACGGGAGATTAAATTCTTCGTCGTATTTTTCTTTAATCATCTCACAATTATATACAGAACCTTCGGCACAACGGATTGTCTTTTTGAAGATATATTTATAATAACTGTGAAAAACGGGATAAAGCAAACGAGGAATTCCTTTTGAACGAAAATAATCAAACTTTTTAAAGTAATAAACCTCACTATTATATATCACCAATGGAATATTCAGTTTTTTGCTAATATCCGAAGCGAGTTTCAGCATAAAGGGACTGTCACCTGCTTGCAACAATACGACCTCTGGAGAATAATCATTTAACCATTTTTCAAAATCATTACTTTTCCATCGACCGGTAATCCATACAAGTTCACGCAAAAGCATAGACAAGGGATTTCTGCTGCGTTTTTTGGCAGATATACTATTTACTGTTACTGATTTCTCTTCAAGAGATGCTTCTACTGTTCCTCCTGCTTTTGCACCTTTCAAAAAAGCCTTTAAGGCTTGTCCGTCCGTTACTCTGTAATAATTATGACATACCGTAAAATCCGGTTCCTCATTCTGAATATAAAACTGAGCAATTTTATTCGGGTCCCAACCAAGTAAAAAATTTCTTAAAGTTCTTCCGTTGGACGTATTATTAGACAAGCATGAATTGCTTATAATCAACAATCTTGGAGTATATTTCGATTCAGACATATTGCGCTCCTGAAATTTTGATAAATTCAGTATGTTTTAATTATGTAGACTACATACTATTTTCATTATAATCATAACAAGATAATGTTTTATGATAACCGGCAATGCCGTTTTTCATCCACACAAATTTTTCTTTCATTGAAATATCCGACTTGCTTATTGTTCTGAATGCAAAATACAGCATCCATAGGTACTTTGTTTTCGGATGAACCGCCTGATAAAATGCACCTTTGCCGTAAAAAAACTTTTCATCATATCCGGTAAACCAGGTTGACCCCTCAAAAGAAACCTTGCCAATTGTTTCTTTTGAAACATAAAAGATAAGGCCTTTTTTCTTGGCATCCGCAAGCCACATACTGTCTTCTCCCGACGGAAAAACACAGCCGCCGCCAAACAGAGTTGTAAACCAGAGGTTTGCTTTTTTTACCGAAGAAAGACGGAATGCCACACGGCAAGCCCCCCACGGCATACGGCAGAAGCGACCGCATTTTTTGCTTTGGCTGTATTTTATCTGTTTTCTTTCCGAATCAGTATCAAGGTGAAAAATTATGATATCCGCATCCGGGTGTGCATCAAACTCGGCAAGCACTCTTTGCTCCATATCATCGTTATATGTAATATCATCATCGGCAAAAAGACAGATTTCGCCCTTTGCATAAGTTAGCGCAAGGTTACGGTTGACACCGACACCTCGGGTATCTGTTGTAATCATACGTGCGCAGTGTCCGTCAAAATCCAACTCATCATATCTTGTTGTATCTGCTTGGTTGGCAAAAACAACGTCCGAGTGAATATTCATCTGTTCAATTTTAGAAAAATCCTTTTGGTGCATTGTAACGCACAAAATTTCAAACCTTGACATTACACATTCCCCAAATACTCCGTATAATCTTTTTCAGTATCAAACACATATGCATGAACGGCCGCTTTCTGTTGCTCTTCGCTTGGCAGCTTCATATAATCGCCGTATCTGTATTCAAGATACTCCTTGATTTTTTCTGAGCCGAGCAATACTGTATCCTCAAAAGGAACATCAACGGGCTTTTCAAAAAACGAGGCATCAAACAAGCCGTTGCGAAATCCGGCAGGAGTAATCCAGTAGCAATATTTATAATTCTTCTCTCTGCCGTCATAGCGATAAATATGACTGTAAGCTATTCTTGTCATAAGTTTGCAGGGCAGAAATTTAAGTGAATTCAGCACAACAGCCTGTGCTTTCGATTTGGGCTTCCAATTTCTTTGTGACAAACCGTAAAGCGTAACAAATTTTGACTCAAGGTAAACCATTTTCTGAATGAGTATGTTTTCGGGCACTTTGTGAAGAATCATAATATCAACATAAATGCCGTGGTGCATATCTTTGAAATCTTTGAAATTCCCCTCAATAAAAGTTGTGCCGTTCATGCGTACCTTTGCATACTCAAGATATTTTGAATCGGTGCGCCACTCCTGAATAACAAACTGTCTGTTTTTTTCTTTTTCAAAAACAGCCTTGAATTTCTCATACTGCTCAGGAGTCATAAAAATATCAAGATCATCATCCCACGGGATAAACCCGCCGTGGCGCACAGCGCCCAATGCAGTGCCGCCCATTATATAATAAACAATCCCATGCTCACGGCACAGCTTGTCAATAAAGTTCATTATTTCAAGTATTTTTCCTTGTACCGCACGCACGGACTGCTTACTCATTTTAATTTCACATCTTTTCGCAAATCATATTTTTTTAGCCAGATAATAATACTTGCTCATAAGTCTGTTAAATACAGGTATTTTAGCCATTATTTTTGCAACAGTTTTCAACACCTTAAATATACATTTTTTGCACAAATAAAACGTTGCGGATTGCATCCAGCGGTGAGGATGGATGCTGATAATATTTCCGATTTCGTTATCCAATCCGTTCAGCAGTTCATCTACGCTGTTGAACGGAATATTTTTATCATCACTGTTTATAACGTCATTGTTAATCGGGTCATAAATCAATTTGAACATTCTGCCTGCATCAGAAAAATACAGATAGTCGGTTGAAAATTTCTCTTTGAAATTCACCATAATATCCGCAATATCGGTATACTTTGCTCTGATACTGCTGTTTCTGAAAAAATCTCGGTTTGAGCTGTATCCGTTGCGCTCAATAATCGGATTGCCGTGCTGACACACCGTAACAACCCGTAAGCCTTTGCTTCTGAACAAATTCAGATTTTTTTCGAACTCAACATCAGCCTCTTCCATATTACCCTTACAGTAATCAAGCACATCGTAATGATAAGATACCTCGTGTCCCATCTGTTGCATTTCGGAAAGCAGCTCAACATTTTTGTTGTTGCTAAGCAGATATGCCTGAACGTAATAGCTGCCCCTGTGTCCGTATTCTTTTTCAATCTGTGCTATTTTGTGTGCTCGCTGAACATCGGTTTCAACATCGTGTTTTAAAACGACATAATTACCCGAATCGGATTTAACCTCACAAGCAGGAATACTTTGCAAACCTTTTTCTTTTAGCTTGCGGCAAATCTCTTCCCACTTTCGGTAAACAAAAATCATTCTTTATTAAGCCTTTCACGCAAAATTGTAGATGATATGCCGTCAGTATGCTCTAAATACACAACCTTGCAACCGACACTCTCAAACTCCTGCTCATACTTAACCCATGAAGGTGTACCTTTCCAATCTGACCCGACAAAAACCGCATTAACACCGTGGTTTTTAACTGCAGACAGCTTGTCCATATCAGATTGCAGCACTACTTTGTCAACATATCTGACAGACTCTATAATCGCAACCCTTTCGGCTTCGCAGATAATGGGATGCTTGCTTTTGGTTTTTGTGCAGAGTTCATCTGTTGTAACACCTACAATGAGATATTCACACTGCTCTTTCGCTCTTCTGAGAATATTCAGATGACCGATATGGAACAAATCAAAAACACCTGTTGTATATCCGATTTTGTATTTCTTTTCACCCATAAAATTCAAACTGTCTTTCTTGCAAATTTTTTGAACACCCAACTGCGGAGCTTATTCGGCAGCATAATCTGGACAACAAACCTTTTGCCGACATTGATTGCGAAAGCACCAAACCCGATAACTTTGTTATCAAGCATATATTTCTGAAGCTTCGCTTCGCTTAAGAAATATTTTTTGCCGCCCCGGCGCTGATACATCTCCTTGCCTACACGGACATTTACAAGATAATCCGGCAGGTTGGCAAACACCGCACCGTCGAGATACAGCCGCAGCCAGAGGTAATAGTCTTCTTCGTTGTACCAATCTATATATCCTCCGACTTTTTCAACAGCACTTTTGCGGAACATAACCGTTACCTGATTCATCGGACATCTTATTTTCATATCCGCTTTGATTGCTGCATCATCCTGCGAAACAACACGTGCACCCACTATATTTTCGGGGTCGCCCACAAACTCGGTGATATTGCCGCCTGCTATTGTAAGCTCGGGATTCGCTTCAAACAAAGCGAGTTGCTTTTCAAATCTGTCACTTGCGCTTATATCATCCGCATCCATAAGGGCAACCAGTTCATACCGACAGTGGTTAAGACACGCTCGCCTTGCTTCACCGTGGCCAACATTTTTCGGCAGGCGGACAATTCGGAACAAGGGATTTTTTTCATAATCCGTAATTATCGCATCAAGTTGGGCAGTAACAGGACCGTCAACCACCAGAACTACTTCACTCGGTTTCACCGTCTGGTTGAGAACACTCTCAACAGCAGTCGTGAACCATTCGGGGGTGTCTTTTATATAAACACACATGGACACGGAAAATCTTGTATCGGGCATTTTTATACCTCCAGCAATTCTTTAGCCTCTTGCTGACAAAGATTATATTCTTCTTTGCTTATTTCGCCTTTTTCAAGCAGATAATCGCCGAAATCCAGGTCGCTGACCGTACCGTCACGGACAACATCTTCACGGGCGAAAGCCTTACCCACCGTCTGCAGAATAATTTTTATATCTTTTGCAAAGGTAATACCGCTATCTATGTACTCAAGGTCATATTCAAATTTCTTTTCCCATGAGATGTTGTTTCTGCCGTTGACCTGAGCAAGACCTGTCAGCCCGGGCATAACGCTGTGGCGGCGCCTTTGTTCGGGAGTCATAAAAACCATATCCCTCACAAGCTGTGGACGTGGGCCGACAACAGACATATCACCTACGAGAATATTGATAAGCTCCGGCAATTCATCAAGCGATGTTGCACGAAGGAATTTGCCGTATTTTGTAAGTCTTTTTTCATCGGGTAACAGATTTCCGTGAGCATCTTTTTCCTGAGTCATTGAACTGAATTTTATGAGTTTGAAAATCCGCTCATTCTTACCGGGACGAGGCTGGACAAAGAACACTTTACCTTTCATCTGAACTGAGCCGACAATTATCAGCACCAGAAACAGCGGTGACAAAACGATAAGCGCTGCCAAAGCCAGCAGAAAATCCATTACTCTTTTAATTACTTTTTCGTACATTCTTCAAGCCTCTTATCAAAAGAAATCTGTTTTATTTAAGCCCTAAATCTTCAAACAGCGAATAATTTTCAGGCTGTTTACTCAACACTCTGTCAAACTGTGCAGCGTAATTCTTTCTGAACTTTTTTCTTCCGCCAAACAAAAAGGAAAACCAACGGCGCACCTCATAAAACGGAAACAGAAACGGATATTTTTTAAGAGCAGGATACAAATACCGGAGCGAACTGTACGGTACAAATATTTTCGACAGAAAATACTGCCGTTTTCCGCCTGTGCGCTGCTGTTGGGAAATAATTTTTGTTTTTTCCGTTCCGAAAACTCCGCCGTCAAGAATATATTTTTCCATCTGTAAAGTTTTTTCATCATGTTCCTGACCGTCAAACCATACGGCACACAGCCTTCTTGCATAATAAGAAAAAACAGAAAGTCCGCTTTTTTTCAGCAGCTTTTTAACTTCATCGGAATCAAGGTTATACGCCTGCTCAATCAGCCGCAAATCAATAAACGACCTTATACCGCAGCCCCCGTTTTCAAAATGCTTTGCCATGTGCAGAATATGATAATAACAGAAAATACCGTCACTCAGTTTATATCTGTACTCCGAATCGCCGTCGCACTCTGCCGATGCCCACACATCCGGAATTTTCTTTGCAAACTTCTTATCCGCAAAAAGTTTATGGTGCAGTTCAATCAGCGTGCCGTCAGCAGATACAAACGAAGCATCGTAAGCGCTTTCTTTTTTCAGCTCATATCCGCCGGTATTCAGAACTGTATTGATTGCGGATTGCCTGTCTTTTTCTTTGACAAGAATATCAGTATCGCCGCTGACACGCATCCACGGCTGAGGATACAGGTCTCGTATAACCGCTCCCTTGAGCGGAATATATGCGATTTTCTCTCTATCGAACACCGCATATATTTCCCGACATGTTTCGCACATTTTTTCCTGCGAATATACCGCAGAATATATTTCGTTAAGATACAGTCCCTTTTGCGGACTGTTTTCGATAACACCGCTGTTCAGCAAAGCAGAAGCAACAAGCTGTGCAACATTATGATTACGGGAAAGTATCAGCATTTCTATAAGCAGTTTATCCGTAAAACAGATTTCATCAGACGCAGAGAGCTTATTTCCGAAAACTTCACTGCCGATAAGCTGCATTATTATCTGAACCATCTGCTCCATAACCTTTGCTCCGCTAACTTGTTTTTAATCGCCGCCAGACTCTCATAACAAGAGGACGTAACGGCATAAGCAACTGCCAGAAAAAGCTCACCGTTTTCCAGCGGAAAGAATCTGCACTGCGTTTTTTGCCTTTGCGCTCAATATCGCTGACTACTGCAACAACCTGAGCCTTATCAATTGTTTCGCATTGCACCTGACCGTCACCGACAACCTGAAGCTTTCCGTCGGAAAGTGAACCATTCAATCTGTGCAGAACCAACCGGCCGTCATTTCGTCTGAACAGGAGAATCCTGCCTTTTTTCAGTTCCGCATCGCTGAAGCCTTTCAGATAAACAACATCCCGTCTGCTGACCAGGAACGGATTCATACTGTTGCCGCTGATATACACGGGCACGGTTGCACCGCTTTTTATCATTTCTTCAATTGAGTCCGCAACATCATATGCGGAACAGTCAAGTTTTTCCATAACTCACCCGAAAACAGCAGTTTTTGTAATTTCAACCGCCTCTTCATCCGGTCTGCACTCAAGCAGATACACCGGAACGGTACCGATAAGCTTATCAAAAGTATCCAGCGCATTGCCGAGGCATTCCTTATCCCAATGCGGAAGGAAGATGTGCGGCATAAAATATTCTGTAGCTTCTTCATCAAGCCTTGTTATGCGGTTTTTCTCAGACTGCCTGAGCACAACCACGCCGCAAAGCTCGGCTTTTTTATTGAGACAATAATCTGACGAGCCATTCCACGGCAGACCGTATGCATAAAACCTGCCGTCAACACTACGGATAAAAACCTTATCACCGTTTACTATCTCGGCATTGTTGTACTTTGCCCAGAGTTCAGCCTGCGTAGTTTTGCCCACGCCGGAATATCCGGTAAAAATAATACCTTTGCCCTGATATATAACAAACGAAGAATGTGTGAGCAGCACATTGTAATACGAAAGCCTTGAACATATTGCCGCAAGAGGCAAGGTGTAATCCGCATTCAATTCAGGCAGAAGATACGACGTCGCCTCAGACCAATCTTTGTTGGCAAAAAGGAAACCGCCGTTATCTGCACAGAGGAATCTGTCAGACAGACTGTCGGTATATTTCACACCGTGGCATTCGGGTAACCTGCTTCGGAAATCTATTCTCATCACAGGCGTGCCGTGCGAATCCGCAACAAAATCTCTTACAAAGTCAAGGTGTCCGTTGCCCCATTCAATAAGTAAATCTGCAATACAAATCATAAATCCTGCATACCGTTGAAGCAATAAAAGTACGCTTCAAAATTACTGGTCGACTGTACAAGTGACATAAAATCGCTGTAATAGTCAATGAAATCGGGGCCTACGCCCTGTGATACAGGTATACGTTTGGTGTAAGTTTGCCTGCAGGCATCCTTGGCTGCATGGAACTTGATAACAGCCATACCGCTGACTATATCGCCGCTTTCAGAAGAGGCAATACTCTCTTTGAAGTTGAGCGCAATGAGTTTGCTTTCGGGAGCAACATACTTATTCTTCATAATTCATTCCCCTTTTCATATCATATAACCTCTTTAACTGTTTTGCTGTTTCGCAGAAGTTTTTATCAATTTTTTCAGGATGACCGCTTTCACAGCACAATACTGCAGGACATCTTTGACAAAACTCTTTCCATTCGCAAGCCGCACACTCAGGCGGATTTTTTATTTGTTCAAGCAAGCCGTAAAGCTTCGAAAAATCATTTTTTATATCTCCTGAGTAGCTTACATAAGGCTTGCTCATAAACGAGCAGAGCTGAAGATGTCCGTTCCAGGTGATAAACAATGACTTGCGGTAACCTGCACACATCGAAAAAGGATATTCAGGAATACGGTATCGGCTGTTTTCCAGATCCTCCAACGTATACTCGTAAGAATAGTCGAGAAATCCGAGCCTTGAGCTTTCTGCTGTATTAACCGCACCACGTGACGGCTTGAGTACCGCTACCGAATGATGCAGCCTTATTCCTTTTTCTGCGGCAAATCTATACATAGACTGCAAGTCATCAGCGTTTTCACGCACAATGGTTGCCGACATTGACACCGGCACGCCTGCACTATGTAAAAGGTCAATTGCTTTTGAAATTTTTGAAAAACCGTCTGGTGAGCCGCATACCCGTAAATAGGTTTCGTTGCTTGCACCGTAAAGCGTAAGCTTTACGCTGTGCGGCATACCGTACAAACGGAATTTTTCCATAACCGACTCATCAATCAGTGAACCGTTTGAAAGTACAGCTATCAGAAAGCCCATCCTGTTAAGCTCGCTGTACAGCTCCCAGAATTCAGGGTAGACAAAAACTTCGCCTCCCGTAAGGTCAATCTGAAGTGTACCCATATCACGTAAGCCTTTTGCAATTTCCAGCCACTCGGAGGCTGACAGTAACCGACCCTGCTGCTCTGCCTGCTCTTTATCGAGGCGAACATAGCACATAACACAGCGGAAATTGCAGAAAGGAGTCAACTCAAATGACGTGCTGAACGGCACGCAGGTCTCTTTTGCCCAGATATTAAGTTTACCGAGAAAACCGTCACCGAATTTTTCGCAGCTGTCAGTCACTGTAAAGCACCCTGCTCTTTCAGCATATCGATAAACCTGATTGCATCGCTGAGGGCAACTGACTTTTCCACTTCATAATGCTCGGCAAGTGTCTCGGCAAGCTCTTCGGGAGTTGTACCCTTTTCGAGCAGATTCCAAAGCAGCTCTCCGCTTTCGTTAAGCGCTATCATACCGTGCATTTCAGATGTCTGTGTTCCTGTCGGCACAGCCATAATACTACCGCCGATTTTGCGTATGATAAAACCTTCTTTCACACGGTACATTGCCAACCCCTCCTTAAAATGACACTACTGTCTTATTATACAGAATTGATTATATCACTACCGCCCATATAAATCAATAAAAATTTTTATAAAATAATATAATATATGGAACAACGCAAAAAATAAAACAGTCTGCACAGTTTCCAAACCGCACAAACTGTTTTTTCTGTTTTTATCTGAGTGTCAGATTACCTGCCTCATCAACCTCATACACCCTGTTGCAATATTGCAGCATACTCGGTCTGTGAGTGGTAATAACACAGGTTCTGTTGGGATACGATTTCATAATATTAGCAAGAACGGTGGCTTCCGTTGCGGCATCGAGTGCACTCGTTGCCTCGTCCATTACAAGAACGGGAGCATTTCTGAGTAATGCTCTCGCAATTGAAATACGCTGCACCTGACCCTCCGAAAAATTCACGCCTTTTTCATTCATCTGCGTATAAATTCCGTCAGGAAGCCTTTCGATAAAGCCCCACGCATCTGCATTTTTAAGCGCTTCAACAAGCTCTTCATCCGTAGCCTGTGGTTTTACAATGCGCAGATTATCGGCTATACTGCCTGCGAAAACCGCATTTTCCTGCGGCACATACGAGCAGAATCTTCTGGTGCTTGCAGAAACATCAAGCACTCTGCCATCGGCAACTGACATTGCCATACATCCGTCCTGCGGCTTTACAAGGCCAAGAATAAGGCGGAGGATTGTTGTTTTACCCTCACCTGAAGGGCCGATCAAAGCAACCGTTTCGCCCGGATTTACACAGAACGATATATCCTTTACAACAGGTATATCCGTGCCCTTATATGCATAAGTCAGGTTGTCGCATTTCAGGAAAATTCCTGATTTTTCAGCCATGGCAGCCATATCTTCGGCGATGGAATCATCATCGCTTTTTTCAAGTGGGATATCAGTAATCTCCATAATTCTGCCTGCCGCCGTAGCAATGGAAATTGATGTAGGCAGCAGAGAAACAATTGCAGAAAAAGATGATGTAAGCTGACCTGAAATCTGCAAAAACAGTGTCATCGTACCGAAGGTTATAAAGCCCTGCCACAGACGCCATACGCCCCAGCCGTAACAGATATATGCAACCATCAAGCCTATAACAGAAAGGCCTGCCGTCATCATAACGGAAAATTTATTATGGTCAAGCCTCATTTGCCTGTAAGCAGCCATATAATCCTTCAGTTGACCGACATATCTTCCCGTTATGCCAAACGCCTTAATTGTCTGGATATTCTGTATCGACTCCGAATAAAACGAAAGGATTTTTCCGTTCATATTACGGCTTTCAATATTATACTTGCGCATCATTTTTGCGGAAATGTTTGACGTAAGCGCAAGGAAAGGAGCGCTCAGCAAAGCGAAAACCGCCATTATCGGATCATAATAAAGCACAACCGCAAGGCAGCCGACAAACTGAGTTACTCTCATAAAAATATTCGGCACAAAAGAAATTATGCTGCTTGCCAGAGCCGAAACATCGCCCTCAATTCTGTTGAGCAGGTCACCCGAATGATATCTGCTTATATCCTCCCAATCCGAATAAACTATATGCTCATACACATTTGAGCGGATTTCATTGCTGACCTTTGTTCCCACAACAGTTGCAACCCTTGATGTTACTGCGTTAACGATAATCTGTGCCAAAGCAAGACTCACGGCTAAAACGGCACTTACAGCAACGGTTTTCGTGTTACGGGAAACAACGGAATCTATAAGATATTTTGAGGCAACGGTTGAGCCCAGACCCATCGCTGTGCTCAGCACGCCTATTACAACATAAATAATTATCTGAAGACGATAACGTGAAACATAATGCAGAATCCACCCCCATTCCTTACCCATAGAGCGGAACAAGGATACATATTCAGCCGGTTTTTTCACGTTATCACCTCCGATTCAAGGATTATTTTTATTACTTTTTGATTTTATTTTTGCCGTAACCGTATTTTGACGAATATCCATAGCGGTAGTTATTGTAATAGCCGCCATATCGGTAATATCCGCCGAAACCGATCGCCGTACCGTTAAGTATACAGCCAAGGAATTGTGCATCGGTTTCGAGCATTGAGCTGATACCCGTGCGGATGGTTTTCTGCATAACAGCATCTTCTCTTATTACATAAACGATTGCGTCAACCGACTGCGCAACCATAGCGGCATCGGAAATTATACCGCAGGGCGGAGTATCAACAAAGACAAAATCATATTCTGCCTTGAGTTCATTAAGCCTTCGTTTCAGCTCCTCTGAGTGGACAATTTTCCGCACATTGTTGATTTGCTTATTAAAAGTAAGCAGGTCAAAGCCGAGAGAATCTATTGTATCCACACGGTAAAAACTGTTTTTCTCTTTCTCGGTTTTCGGAACTTTTGCTTTTCCGAACAGCTCCTTAAGACCTGAGTTACGAAGGTCCGCATCTATAAGAAGGACTTTTTTCTCCTCCTTTGCAAAAATCGAAGCAAGGTTTGCCGCAACAACGGTTTTGCCCTCTGCGGGAGCAGTGCTTGTAACCATTACTGTTTTTTTGTCATCCGCCAGCAAGCTCTGAAGCGAGCCTCTCATCAGGCGCAGGGATTCAAGGAAATCATTATCTACAAGAGGGTTGGTAATAAGTATGCTTCTGTCAATTTCTCTGCGGTATTTCTTGAACACAACCTGAGGTAAAACCGCAATACAATGCTGATTGAACACCGTTCTGATGTCCTCTTTTGTGCGTACGGTCTTTCGCATGAACGCATACACAACAATCCACGCCAGACCAAGCGCCGCTCCGATAAGAGCCGCTCTTGATACTGAAGCTATCCATGCGCCCTGATTGTAAGGCTTTTCAGGCACAGAGGGCTCATTTATCATTACAACTTTAGTTCGTCCGATAATATAATCTGCAAGCTCGGGATAATTATCTATAACCGAAAGCAACGTATCGTATGTCATCTGAGGGTCAGTACCGGTTGCAGTAAGAGTAACCATATTTGTGCCCTGTACACATTTTGCACTGACAGAAGCAGGCATACTTTCAACGCCCAGGTCATCGCAAACCTTAGTACGGAGAATCTGATTGCCGATAATATGCGGAAAAACCGTTGCCAGCTGGTCAGCAGTTTCACGGTCATAATAGAAAGAATAAGCTGCTATTCCGTTATCTCCCGTAAGCACCTCGTTTTCGGTGTGAACGGTAAACGTTGCAGAAACATTATACGCAGGCACAAAGCTCGTATAGCTGCGATAAAACTGTACTCCGCCAAGCAGCACCGCAAGAGCAACCACAACCCAGCCGAATTTTCTTACACCACGCCATATATCTCCTAAAAATATGCGCAATTCAACGGTTGACCCGTTATTCTCTTTGTTAACAGGATTGTTATTCATAGTCTACCAACCTTATTTGTCACTTCTTATATCATCTGATGAGTCGTAAGAATATCCCGCCTCATTGCTGCGCAAATAGCCGTCCGAATACGGCCGGTCAACCTTATAATAGCCGTAGTTGTTACTGCGGGAATAGTAACCCCTTTCATCAACGCCAATCTGACCGAACAAGGTGAACGGTTCATAAACATTGTTGAGTATACAGCCTTCAAGTTTACCGCCGGATTCCGTAATGTTCAGAATCGTCTCGTTTATATCTTCAACAAGCACGCAGTCCGTTTTGATAACAAGTACTGTTGCATCCGCATTTTCAGCAATTGCAACCGCATCTGCCGAAACAGAAGTGGGCGGAGTATCAATAATTATGAAATCAGCCTTGGATTTAAGCTTTTCAAGTCTGCTTCCCACCACCTGATTGTTGATCATAACTTTTTTATTTGTGTTCGTTTTCTTGTTGAACGCAATTATAAGCCCGCTTTTTCTGTAACGGTAAAACCTCATATTGACAAGCTCTGTTTTGCTTGACATCACATCAAACCAATCCGTTTCAATTGCATCATAGAAATCGAAAATCTTGTAAATTGAAGGCTTATGCAAGTCCATATCCAGAAGAATAACGTTATAGCCCCGTTCCGCAAGAGCAAGCGAAACATTTGATGCAACGGTTGATTTGCCCTCATTTTCAGCTACGCTGGAAATAACAAAAGTTTGTTTGCCCTGATTCTTGTACAGATACTCAAACTTATTGCAGAGTTTTTGATAATCCTCTGTGAATTTCAGGCTTGAATAAGCATCATTGATAAGAAGCGCTCTTTTTTTGCGTCTGAAGCGTTCTTTTCGGGAAAGGTGAGGCTTTTCGTGAGCTATTGTACCGAGAAGCTTGGCACCGACCTTATCGTCAAAGCCTTTTTCCTCCTTAACCGTACCTCTGAACAGCGAGAAAACTGCAATCAGACCTCCTTCCAGCAGCATAGCAAGAAAGATTATTTCATTCCTGTACACCGTAAGCCTTGAGTTTGAGGGAAATGTTGCCATTTTGGGCTCAGAAACAATATCTATAACCGAATCGGTAAAAACCACCTCCGTGACCTCAGGATAGACCTCAAGAATTGACCTGAGCAGCCTGAATGCAAGTTCGGGGTCTTTGGCCTTTACAGAAACATTGAGAAGGTTTGTTTCCGCCGTAAGGCTTGTGGTAATTGTGCCGTCAAAAGTATCCAGTCCTATATTCTCTGCCGCCAGCTTTTTAAGAGAATTCTGTTTGAATACATCCGTGAAAATGTTAGCCATTTCCATTGATGCAGTCAGGCTGCTGAATGCACCCGTTGTGCCGACTCTTGAGCGCACAACGAGAACAGCCGTACTGGTATACATCGGAGTATAAATACTCTTTTCAACAACCTGTATACTCATCAGGGCAGCCAGAGCAATAAGAACAATACACCACAGACTGTGTACCATATCTTTTATCAGACTGTTCCATTCAAAATTGAAAGTAATTTCTGATTTTCTGTTTTTCATTCCCATCACTCCTCTACAACAACCGTCAGAATCGAGTGGCCCTCATAACCTTCCTTGGTTGAAATGTAATAATGCACATTATATGTGCCGGTTTCTTCGGAATCAAAGTTGGTAGAAATAAGAAGCTGAACTTCATCTTTCTTCATCAGCACACCGTTAACCGTAACATCACCGAGATAGTCTTCAAAATTCGGCTCTTCGCCCTTCTTTACATAAATCAGACTCTTTTTAAGCTGAATCTGCGGTGCCATTGTTTCGTTACCTTCAACATGAACCGTAACGTCGAGATAAATCGTATCGCCCATGCTGTTTGAAACCTGAAGCGAAACAGTAAAAACACCGATTGTGTTCTTGACGTAATCGGTGGTGACAATGGAAACCCTGTCACTTATATCACCGTCTATACTGTCACGTGCACCCACGGCAGCCCTTATGTCAAGCGCCTCATCAACACCGTAAACCAATGCACGCTTCATATAAAATTCGGGCGGAGTATAATCGGTATAGCGAACAGTACGTGTCTGCTTTGCAACATGCTTATCGGAATCAGCTACCGCATAAGTTACCGAGCAAACACCCGGCTCAATAAATTTCGATATTGATTCAATGAGAACTTTGTCTGAAATATCTCCGTCTTTTCCGTCGTAAGCGGTAACACCCGAGAGCAGAATTTCTTTTTTATCCTTTACGCTTATTTCAATAACTTCGGAATCAACCGTTATGTAAGGCATTGTTGTATCCGTTGTCAGTTTTTCCGCAATCGAAAAAGCTATAAAAGCCGCCAACACCAGAATAAACAGCACCAATGTAAGTCTTCGCAGCAGTTTAACCATAAATCATCACCGTATTTCTTTATTATTTACCACTTTCTGAGGATTTTTATCTAACAGTAAATCTGCATATTCATAGGAATAATTTTCGCAGATTATTTCGTGCACCGGAAAAAGGTCAGGCGTTCTCGAATACTGACTGTGTGCATCGCTCGCAACAAAATCAGCCAATTGATTTGCAAGAAAATATGAAGCCGCACGTTCGGGATAATAGCCGAAGTTTCCCGTAACGCTTCCGCTATTGACCTGAACAAGTGCACCGGCAGAACGAATATCCCTTATCATCTCAGGGGTTTCACCGAAAATCAAATACCGCTCAGGATGCGCAACAATCGGCACATAACCTTGTGCAGTTATCATCTGAAGGTATTTAAGCATCTCCCGTTCAGAAACCGAAAAATCGAACTCAACAAGAAGGTACCTTGAATTATTCAGCGTAATCAACTCATTATTTTTTATCCGCTCAATAATATCGCCATAAGCAAAAACTTCCTGACCCGGGTAAACCGTTATCGGAATATTTCGGCTCTGCAAAATATCATTCAGTTGTTTAACCTTTGCATCGAAATCTGCCGACCAGAAATTCTCAAACACTCCCGGCATATTGCAGTGGGGCGTTGCAACAATTCCACGTATTCCCGAACGAGCCGCAATTTCTGCCATTTCAAGCGAATCGGTAAAACTTCCCGAACCGTCATCAACGCAAGGTAATATATGGCAATGAATATCAAACATAAGCATCACCTGACATAAAATTTCCACAAAAAACACTTCCACATATACATTGTAATTTTATCACAATCTGTAGAACAAAGCAACATAAATATTAAATTTATTAAGATTATAATTTTTGGATTATTTATAAATTACAACAATGACAAAATCAAATAAAAAACTGACTTCATCTCTAAATGAAGTCAGCAAATTTTTTAATTATTTTTTCTGCACCGAGCCTGTTTGTACTGTCCGTACAATTCGGGGCAGTATATTTGACGATGGCTCTTTTGGTAAAATATTATTCTTCAGCAGCCGCAGTTTTTGTCAAAACCGGGATTGCAGGCGTAGAAATTCTTGCTGTCAAGCTTATCGGTTGCAAACCTCAACCCTTCACCGAAGCGCTGGAAGTGGACAACTTCTCTTGCACGCAGGAATTTGATGGCATCGCTTACGTCAGGGTCATCGGAAAGGCGGAGAATATTGTCATATGTCTTTCTCGCCTTCTGCTCTGCGGCAAGGTTTTCGTAAAGGTCTGCCAGTGTATCGCCTGTTGACTGGATTGTTGCCGCAGTCCAGGGCATACCGCTTGCGGCTATGGGATAAACGCCCGTTGTGTGGTCAACAAAGTACTTGTCAAAGCCCTGACGCTTGATCTCATCAACGGTAAGATTTTTCGTAAGCTGGTAAAGCAATGTGCCTACCATTTCGATGTGAGAAAGCTCTTCCGTACCGATATCCGTCAGCAGGCCTTTGAGTTCGCCCCAGGGCATTGCGTAGCGCTGGTTAAGGTAGCGCATTGATGCACCCAACTCACCGTCTGGACCGCCGAGCTGGCTGACGATGACAGCTGCCAGTTTGGCGTTGGGGGTTTTGATATTTACAGGGTACTGTAATTTTTTCTCATATACAAACATCAGCAATCACACCCGCCTTTCTCCCACGGCCACGGGTCGCACAGCCACTCGACGCCGTGTGCGTCGGCTGCTGTGAGCTTACCGCAGGCCGCCTCATATTCCGCTCTGAGCATTGCCGCATTCTTCTGCAGCTTGTTGCAGACACCTACGGCGTTAAGGTCGCCGGGGTGAGTGTCGAGGTAGAGGTGCAAATCCCAGAGCGCAAAATCTGCCGCCGCAAGTTTTTTACAAAGCTCTGCGTGGTTAGTGTTCATCTGGCACACCCTCTTTTAAAAGGCTTGTTGAGCGCAACAAACAAAGTGCCCTCGCACAGAGCCTGTGCAGGCTCATAGGCAGATGTGTCAGTCTGCATAGGCACATATGCCATTGCTATTGCCCAATCGTCGGGGAAGGGCATAACAGCACGGTGAAACTGCATTTCGCTGCGCTTGTTACACACCTCACACCCCATACGCACGGGCTCATTCATACGCATAAACTTGTGCTCCTTTCTTGTATTGAGCGCAACGCTGAAAATTCATCGTGCACTGCTCTTGTATATCTTATGTAAAATGGTATAATATTGTTAATATCTGCATAATAAGGAGCGGTGAACTTTGCAAAAGCTTATCAGATCGGCACTTGAGGCAAGGAAAAATTCATACTCGCCCTATTCGGGCTACAGCGTAGGTGCGGCAATTCTATGTAAGGACGGCCGTATTTTCACAGGCTGTAACATTGAAAACGCAAGCTACGGCGCAACAATGTGTGCCGAGCGCACGGCTCTTTTTACCGCAGTTGCGGCAGGACACAGGGATTTTGAGGCGATTGCGATTGTCGGCGGCAAGGAAAACGAGGCTGACCTACCCTACCCCTGCGGAATATGCAGACAGGTTTTAAGCGAATTCTGCGGCAGAGATTTTAAGGTTATAGTTGCAAAAAGCATCAATGCTTTTGAAGAGCACACACTCGGCAGTCTTCTGCCGTACAGCTTTTCTTTATGAGGTGAAAAAGCTATGAGATTTTACGATATTATCAAGAAAAAGCGTGACGGCTTTGAGCTGACGAAAGAGGAAATTGAGTTTTTTGCCTTCGGTGCGGCGGACGGCTCAATTCCCGATTACCAGCTGACGGCTATGCTTATGGCGATATTTTTCAAGGGTATGTCAAAGCGTGAAACGGCAGACCTTACGCTTGCTATGGCAAATTCAGGCGACACGGTTGACCTGTCGCCGCTTGGCGGAATAACCGCCGACAAGCATTCAACAGGCGGTGTCGGTGACAAAACCACGCTTATTGTTGCGCCGATTGTGGCTTCGTGCGGTGTTAAGGTTGCAAAAATGAGCGGAAGAGGTCTGGGTCACACGGGCGGTACGGTTGACAAGCTTGAATCCATACCCGGATATAAGACAACACTCACCCGAGAAGAATTCTTCGGCGTTGTTGAAAAAAGCTCTATGAGCGTTATCGGTCAGTCGGGCAACCTTGCGCCTGCTGACAAAAAGCTTTATGCTCTGCGTGATGTCACGGCCACGGTTGACAGTATTCCGTTAATTGCTTCCTCGATTATGAGCAAAAAAATTGCCGCAGGTGCGGCGTGCATAGTGCTCGATATAAAGGTGGGCAGCGGTGCATTTATGAAAACGCCCGAGCTTGCGCAAAGCCTTGCCCGTGAGATGATTGATATAGGCACGGCTGTCGGCAGAAAGACGGCGGCGGTTATTTCAAATATGGATGTACCGCTTGGCGTGAATGTCGGCAACAGTCTTGAGGTAATTGAGGCGGTTGAAACACTCAAGGGCAACGGCCCCGAAGACCTGAAAGAGCTTTGCCTGACTCTTGCGGCGAATATGCTGGCGCTTGCAGGCAAGGGCAACGAAGAGGAATGTTTGCTGCTTGCAAAGGATGCACTTGAAAGCGGAAGGGCCTTTGAAACCTTCAAGGCTTGTGTTGAAGCACAGGGCGGAAACAGCACTTACCTTGACGATACCGACAAATTCCCGAAGGCAAAATACACCTTTGATATTGTTGCTGAAAGTGACGGATATATAACGAAAATGGATTCCGAGCGCATAGGAATTGCCGCCTGTATGCTTGGTGCAGGCAGAAAAACGGCAAATGACAGAATTGATTTTGCCGCAGGACTTAAAATTCTGAAAAAGACAGGCGACAAAGTGCGTAAAGGCGATATGCTTGCCACACTTTATGCAAATGATGATACTTTGTTCGCTTCTGCGGCAGAGGAATATGTATCAGCTTTTGAGCTCGGAAATGAGCGTCCCGAGGTGCTCCCGATAATTATTTCAACTGTGAGGTAGGCTATGAAATACACGACCGCTTTGTTTGACCTTGACGGAACATTGCTGGACTTTGCAAGTGCCGAAAAGCAGGGCTTTTTCGCCGCAATGGAAAAGCACGGTATTCCTTGTGATATCAACGTTTATGAGCGTTATTCCGCAATCAACGACAGCCTCTGGAAGGCATTCGAGAGGAAAGAAATTACTAAAGAAGAAATCGGCACAAAAAGGTACGAAATATTGTTTGAAGAAATGAATATCACCGCCGATGCTCAGCAGGTAGGCAAGGATTATAAGGCACGGCTTGCAGGTATGGGAATACTCTACGACGGTGCGCTTGAACTGTGCGAAAGGTTGATTAGTAAAGGTGTTAAGCTTTACGCAGTTACCAACGGCACGGCACACATTCAGGCCAACAGAATGGCTGTCAGCGGACTTGACAAGGTGTTTATAAAGACCTTTGTTTCAGAGGAAATAGGCTTCCGGAAGCCCGACAAGGAATATTTCGACTATGTTTTTGAAAACATTGAGGAAAAGGACAAGAGCAAAATTTTAATCATCGGCGACTCTCCCACCTCGGACATCAAGGGCGGAATAAACGCAGGAATTGACACCTGTTATTATGCCAACAAGCCTCACCCTGACAATAACCCGACCTATGTTGCAGGCAGTTATGAAGATGTTGAAAAAATAATACTGCAATAACTAAAGTATAACAGCAGACGATATCAATCGGATACCGTCTGCTGTTTTTATTATTAATCAAACAATGCTTTGATTTTATCCATATTCTTATTGGCAAGGTCATAGCCGTACCAATAAATCTTCTTGATTTTTTCCACGTCGCTTTCAAGGGACGCTATCTGCACATCCTCACTCGGGCGGAGGATTACCGCCTTGCCCTCTCTTTCAAGCTGATTACAGAATTCAACCTCTTTGTTATATCTTATATGCCTTGTCAGAAGCAGCTCGGCAACCTTGGGGTATTTGCTTTTCAGCAATGCGGCGGCGATTTTATATACCTTCGATTCTTCCTTGACATACCCTTCGGTACGGGTGAGGACAATGAGCAGCTTTTCGTGTCCGTCCTCAATTGCCTTTTTTGCAGGGATTGAATCAACCAGACCGCCGTCATAATACTGCTTGCCGTTATATACTATCGGCGGAAAGACAATAGGAAGTGCGCAGGTAGCTTCAAGAAGCAAAAAGCCGTCTGCCGTTTCCTTGTCGCAGAGATATTCCATTTCACCCGTCTGTGCATTCGTGACGCCTACCCATATTTCGGCAGGATTTGCACGGAAGGTTTCGTAATCGAACAGATTGATTTCATTAGGCAGAGTTTCATAAATAAATTTCCTGCCGAAGAAGGAACGGTCCTCGGTAAAAAGATTGCGAAGGCCGAAGTACCGCTTGTCGTGGCGGTATTCGACTATCATATCAAGGTTTCTTCCCTTTTGCTTGGAAACATAGGAAACGCTGTCGGATATGCCTGCCGAAACGCCTACGAGGTAGGGAAAGTGAACATCGTTTTCAAGCAGGGCATCCATAACGCCGCAGGAGAAAAGCGGACGGAAGGTACCGCCTTCAAGAACAAGACCGGGCATAAAATCAACTCCGTGGAAAATTTTATTAACAGATGTATTCTATCACAAAAATTATATAATGTAAATTCCATTATTGCAAATTCATTCCGCAGTGATATAATATAACACATACAATGTAACAGAAAGGTAACCGCAATGAAAATAATAGAAAGAATTATAAAGTACCCGTTCAGATTTATACCGCTGCTTGTAAGCGTGCTTGTGCTTGCGTTTTCGCTTTCCGAAGTGAGCAACGCAAGGCTCGCTGTAGAAATTGAAGAACAGATCCGGCGTATAGAATCACTTGAGCAGTCTTACTTGAACGGTGAAATTGCTCCCGTTGACCGCAACGCATTTTTTAACGGCGATTTGCAGGCAGAGCTTGACGCAGGGCTTAAATTCAACGAGCTGCGTTACACCGCCACACATAACAGCTATCAGACAGAATCCGTAGATGAACTCAAGCAGATATACCGCAAGCTGTCCGACCTCACTTTCGGACTTGTTCCCGAAAATATGGCAGATTTTGTGAGTCCCACGCTGACAGACCAGCTCAACAGCGGCATTTACAGCCTTGAGATTGATATAGAGGTTTTTGACAGAGACGGTGATATTTCCTTCACCTGTATGCATAATCCCCGTTTTCAGATGACGACCTCGTGCTACGATTTTGCCCTTGCGATGAGGGAAATTGCAATGTGGTCGGACAACAATCCGAATCACCTGCCGATTACCTTAATAATCGAGCCTAAAGAATCCTTCCTGCCGCTTGAGGATATGAAGGTGCTCAACCTTGATTATGCAAAAGAGCTTGACAAAACGCTCAGAGCAACTCTCGGCGACAGACTTTTCACTCCTGCCGATATGCTCCGTGAATACGAAAGCTTCGGCGAAATGCGCAGAGCGAATGACTGGTGCAAGGTCAAAGATATGCTCGGCAAGGTGCTCATACTTTTCCACGAATGCAACACGACAGAAGGATACATCGAGCTTGACCCCACAATCAAATCCCAGGCTATGTTCCCGATGCTGCGTGAAAAGGATATGGAGCGTGACTGTGCTTCTTTTCTGCTGCTCAACAGGCCTGTAAAGGAGTTTAAAGCAATTGAAAAGGCAATCAGCCTAGGTCTGATAGTACGCACAAGAGCAGACGAATTCACTGATGTAACCGAGGAAAAACGTGAAAAGGCGTTTGAAAGCGGTGCACAGATAATGTCAACCGACTACCCCGTCAGACAAGGACTGACCGCAGACGATTATGTTGTCTGCTTCGGTGATATGAAAACAATATCGATAAATAAATAAGCCAAAACGCCTCCGACAGGGCTTGTCGGAGGCGTAATTATTCTTGAATGTCTTTCAATTCATTTATATAGTCTTTGAGAACCTTGTTGATATACTGTGAAAATGAACGGTCATCGTTTTCTGCAAGGACTTTAATCTTTTCAACAATGTCGCTGTCAAGCGTAATGCTCACCTTTTCTTTTAACGGTTTCATAAAACGCCTCCTTTTTAATTCCAAATTATTGTAGCATTTTATGTGTCATTGTATTGACATATAGTATAAAGTAGTATTTAATACTACTAAAGGCGTTTTTAATAATTTTGATTGTCGCCAAACAAAAAAGAGAGAGAAAGTTTTTAGCTTTCTCTCTTTTTAATTTCAATTATTTATCTGCTGAGATTAATCGTAATATCGTAATCGGGTACATAGCAGCCGTCGTCAAAGTCTCTTGCTCTGAACTTGACGGTGTCATCATAAACCTCGACCATATAGCCGATACCGGGGCCGTTGTAATCGCCGTCCTTATTGTCTATACAAAGTGAGGGAAGGTTGATTGAATGGAAATTATCAACCTTCTGGTAGGTGTACTGACCGAAGCCCGTGTGCATGTGGCCTGTGATAAGGATAACGTTGCTGTACTTATTAAGGATAGCCTGAATTTCATCGGACTGCTTGCCGATTGTGCCTGCCTTATCGTTGTTGCCGCTGCCCCATGTGAGAGGAAGACCGTGTGTGTTCTTAAGAATCTGATGGAAAACTACAAATACAGGCTTGCTTCCCGAAACCTCGGCAAGAGTTTTGTCGAGCCACTCGAGCTGTTCGGGGCTGATGTAGGACTCTTCCATTTCGGTTTTGTCCGTACCCATTACGATAAAGGTGTAGCCGTTTACTTCGTAAGAATAGCGGAGTGAATCAATTACAAGCTCACTGCCTGCCTTTTCGTTAAGGCCGTTTGCAAATTCACAGAAGCGCTTTGTGCTCTGCTTGTAAAGGCGCAGTCTTACATCGTGGTTGCCTGCCGCCATAATGTAGTTTTTGACCGGTGCATCCTCAAGGTGGGAAGCAACGGTGTCAAACTCGCACTGAAGGCCGTTTTCTGCGATATCGCCTGCGATAAGAAGCGCATCAATATCGACAGAGGAATTTGCAAGGTCGTCGCCTGCGCCACGCATAACTCTCTCACGTGCAAACATATAGTTTGAAATCTGAGGGTCAGCAAGTGCGGCAAAGGTGAGCTTTACCGTTTCCTCATTGAGCACATCAATCGGTGTTTCGGTTGACGGAGCAACATAAGGTGTGATTGCGTACATAATTGCAAGACAAAGACTGAAAAGTTTTGCGAACATTTTTGTTTTCCCCTTTTTATTTGAAATAACATAAATATTAATATAGCATAGTTTCAAGCGAATGTAAAGGAAGAAATTACAGTTTATCTGCCTGCGGCAGATAAACTGTTAATGAAAAATGAATAATTAAGGCTCCGCCCTCACCCATTTGTATAAATCGTTCTAAATTAACATTTTATAAAATCGGAGCGAAGCGACCCTTAACTTTGCACTTTGCATTTTGCACTTTGCACAAATTACAGTTTAGTGGTTTCACCACTAAACTGTAATTTGTACGCTTGACATATCCCGTCTTAAAAACTATACTTAAACCAAATAAACATTACAAGGCGGTGGCTTAATGGCTAAAACAGCATTGACTCCCGAGCAGAAAATATTCCGTCGCAACAAGTGGTGCTATTCCGTACCCGGTGTCGGCAGAGATTTGGCGTACAACCTCTACAACGCTTTTTTGCTCACCTACATTCTTTACACCCGTCAGCTCACTACCGAACAGTTCAGCGCAATCAGCGTTATTATGATTATCTGCTGTGTGTGGGACGCCTTCAACGACCCGATTATGGGCGGAATTATTGAAAACACACGCACAAAATTCGGCAAGTTCAAGCCGTGGATTTTAATCGGCGCTGTTACCAATGCGGTTATGCTTGTGATTTTCTTCTCAACCCGTATCACCGGCTGGGCATTCGTCGGCGTATTCACCGTACTTTACCTGCTGTGGGATATCACCTACACGATGAACGATATTTCCTACTGGTCCATGCTCTCCTCCCTTACCAGCAAGCCCCGTGAGCGTGACAGTATTACCTCGTTTGCAAACCTTTTTGCAGGTCTTGGCACAGTGCTTTCAACGGCACTTATCCCCATTCTGACCGCAGGCAAAAACACAATCGGCGGCAACTCAATTACCGCATATATGGTTATAGCAATTATTTTCGCCTCGGCCTTCGTTGCAGGTCAGTCCGTTGTTTGTGCAACGGTAAAGGAGCCTCACGTTGCCAATGTTCCGCTTGAAGAAAGAACGGGACTCAAAAAGCTGATAAAGATTATTTTCAGCAACGACCAGCTGCTGTGGGTTGCGCTTATAATGCTTGTAGTCAACCTTGCAGGTGCGGTTGTCACCACCTTTGTTACAAACTATTTCTACCTTGAATTCGGCTATGAAGGCTCAAACGTCACAATGTTCACAACCTTCTATGCCGCAGCTTCCGGTATAGTATTCTTTATTTACCCCATTATTTCAAAACGCCTTGCACGATTCAGGCTTGCACTTGTTGCCCTGCTTTGTGCCTGCGGCGGATGTGCAGCGCTGCTCATCACGGGCTTCTTTGTGCCGCAAAGCATAAGGTTCTGGATGTATTGCGTTGAGGCTTTGGTTATCGGCTTCGGCTACTCGCTGTTCTATATGGTTGTTACAATCTGCCTGATGAACACAATTGAGTACAACGAATACAAAACAGGCGAAAGAAACGAGGGCATTATCTTCTCTGTCCGTCCGTTTATGGCAAAGATGTCCAGCGCCCTGCAGAAGCTGATTACAATGGTTACCTACCTTGCAATCGGTATGCTTGCAATCACCAACGGCATTTCCGACCTTGAACAGCAGGCAAACCTCGGCTACATTACGGAAGAACAAAAGCTCACAGGCGTTCAGGCCGTGCTTGACGGTGCGGAGGGCTATATGGTAGTCGTGCTGCGACTTATCATCGGTATTACACCGATAATTCTGATGACTATAGGCTACCTTGTAATGGTTAAAAAGACAAAAATCGACGAAAAGCAGTACGACCGTATGATAGCAGAAATAGAAAAAAGAAAGCAGAATAAAACAGCAAATAAATAAGCGATAACACACACAATAAATCAGTTTACCGAAAGCCAACACTGTGTCGATTATTGACAATTGTTTTTTCATATTATATAATTGCATACCGTAAGGTGTTACCTTTAACGGATAGGCGGTTACACTCTTTGCCCTCGTAAGGGGGTGATGCGTATGCAGTATGTTACATATGAAAGCCTATTTGCGTTTTCTGTTGTTATCATCAGCATTGTTGGATTGTTTATAACAATTCTTGAGCATAAAAAAGATTAACCGCCAGCCTCCAAGCAAGAGCGGTTAATCTTTTTTATATTCTTTAATGAGGGCGTAACCGTCTATCGGTAACACCTTACACCTATATTATATTCAAACCTTTAATGTTTGTCAATATGTTTATTTGCAACAGCCCCACTCTGTTGAGTAGGGCTGTTTTTCATCAGTTTTTAATCCAGATATATAACCTGTGAGCCCTGCCAGGAGACATAGTTTTTCTCTACACCGATTTCTTCAATCCACTTACGGACTTCAAGTGTCTGCAGTATAATTGTCTCGTGGCTATTGTTCCATACCCATGTGGGCGTAGGCCACAGACAGATTTCGGGATTGACAGCCTGATAGAATTCTTTTGTTACGCCGCCCTGACCGTGGTGCGACATTTTGCATATATCGGCTTTCAGCAGCTCCTTATATTCGGGGTTTGCAAGCACCTTATTGCCTGAGCTTACAGCGGCATCGCCTGTAAGAATCACGCTCTTTCCGCCCAACTCCATACGGAGTATCAGGGACGAATCATTAACAATTGTGAAAGCAGGGTCGAAGGTATAGAGCGTAGTAAACTTTGCCGCACCGATATTGAAAACATCGCCCTCATTGATAACCTGAACCTTCTCGGGGAAGTTCTTGCTTAATCTGTCAAACTCGGCTATCATTTCTGCGCCTTCCGCCGCATCGGACGAATCAATGGCAGCGTAATATTCGTAAGGTGCGTAGTGGTGGATAACCTTATCAAAGGTCAGCTGATGCATGCGGTTTTCAGCAACTTCATTGAAAACCTGAACGTGGTCGGTGTGAGGATGAGTCAGAAACCATACGTCAATTTTCGGCACTCTCTGTCCCGTAACTGCCTTGAGGTACTGAACAAAGTAATCGGTTTCAAACGTGTAACCGCCGTCAATTACGATAACCTTGCCGTCCTCGGTTGTGATAATAAAGCTGTCACCGATTGCGTCCTGAACAGATTTGAGCATATGAATTGCGTTTTTGTTCATCGTGTTGGGAACGCCCTCTTTTTTCACCTCGAAGAAATACTTTATACCTTTAAAAAATATCTCGATTTTTTCGAATATGTTCTCAAAGAAAGCAATAAATGCGTTTTCTCTGCCTTCCTCCGCAACAGATATGACTGACTGTTCGCTCTGAACGGCAAACGCCGGCACAGCACAGGTAAATGCCATAATCATAACCAGAATAATTGAAATAGGTCTTTTCATATCTAACCTCCGTAATTTGTATTTGTTGTGTTAATTATATAATCGAATAATACGAAAAGTCAACAGAAAATTCGGCAGAAAAAACAGCCTCACTCGTCTGAGCAAGGCTGTTTACTGTTTTATTTAAATCTTAATTTCTAATCAGTTTCTCGGCTTTCTGTCGCCTCTGCGGAAATCCTTACGGGGTGCAGGACGGCGGGGAGCATCGGAAATTGTGTTTTCGGGTACCATACCCTCAATCTCGATAAGAGCATCTCTTCTGGAGAGGTTGAGTCTGCCCTGGTCGTCGATTTCGAGCACCTTAACAATAACCTCATCGCCTACTGCAACAACGTCCTCTACCTTCTCGGTGCGCTTAACATCAAGGCGGCTGATGTGTACAAGGCCTTCCTTGCCGGGAGCAATTTCAACAAATGCGCCGAAGTCCATAAGACGGGTAACAACGCCGTTGTAGAATGAGCCGGGCTCGGGGTCGTTGGCAATTGTGTTGACCATAAGGAGTGCACGCTCTGCATCCTCAATATCGAGGGCGCAGATGAATACGGAGCCATCCTCCTCAACATCAACCTTACAGTTGCACTCTGCACAAATCTTCTGAATAACCTTACCCTGCTTACCGATAACCTCGCTGATTTTCTCAACGGGTACCTTTGTTGTAAGCATTTTGGGAGCGTACTTGGAAAGCTCCTTACGGGGCTCGGGAATACACTTGAGCATTACCTCGTCAAGGATTTCGCAGCGTGCTGTATAAGTCTTGTCGAGAGCCTCACGGATGATAGCGGGAGTAAGACCGTGTACCTTGAGGTCCATCTGGATAGCTGTGATACCCTTCTTGGAGCCTGCTACCTTGAAGTCCATATCGCCGAAGAAGTCCTCGAGACCCTGGATATCAACCATAGTCATGAAGCGGTCACCCTCGGTAACAAGACCGCAGGAAATACCTGCAACGGGAGCCTTGATCGGAACACCTGCTGCCATAAGGGAAAGTGTTGAGCCGCAGACGGAAGCCTGTGATGTGGAGCCGTTAGAGGAAAGAACCTCGGAAACAAGGCGGATGCAGTACGGGAATTCCTCAACAGAGGGAATTACGGGAAGGAGAGCCTTCTCTGCAAGTGCGCCGTGACCGATTTCACGTCTGCCGGGGCCTCTGCTGGGCTTGGTCTCGCCTACGGAGTAGGACGGGAAGTTGTAGTGGTGCATATAGCGCTTCTCGGTTTCGTTGTCGATGCCGTCAAGAAGCTGTGCATCGCTCATGGGGCCGAGAGTTGTAACGGTCAGAACCTGAGTCTGACCTCTTGTGAACATACCTGTACCGTGTGCTCTGTCGAGAAGGTCAACCTCTGCGGCAAGAGGACGGACATCGTTGATACCTCTGCCGTCAACACGCTTGTTGTCATCAAGAAGCCAGCGGCGTACAACGTACTTCTGTGTCTTGTAAAGGCAATCGTCAATCTTTGCGATTTCCTCGGGATAAACCTCGTCAAACTTTGCGTGAACAGCCTCGTAGATGGGCTTGAGACGCTCATCACGGATACGCTTGTCGTCTGTGTCGAGAGCTGCACGGATATCCTCGATAGCGAAGTCCTTGATAGCCTCGTACATTTCGGGAGCAGGGTCGTTGGACGGGAACTCAATCTTCTCCTTGCCGCACTCAGCCTTGATTGTGTTGATGAACTCAACAATTTTCTGGTTTTCAGCGTGAGCAAACATAATACCGTTGTACATTTCGTCGTTGGTAACTTCGTTTGCCATAGCCTCAATCATAGCAACAAGCTCGGAAGTGGAAGCGACTGTTACGTACATATCGCTCTTTTCCTTCTGCTCTGCTGTGGGGTTGATGATATATTCGCCGTCAATCATACCGACAACAACGCCGGAAACGGGGCCTTCCCACGGAATTTCGGAAATGGAGATTGCGATTGAAACGCCGAGCATAGCGGTAATTTCGGGTGAGCAGTCGGGGTCAACTGACATAACCGTTGCAACAACGCCGACATCGTTTCTCATATCCTTGGGGAAGAGAGGACGGATGGGTCTGTCGATAACACGGGAAGCAAGAGTTGCCTTTTCGCTTGCTCTGCCCTCACGGCGCTGGAAGGAGCCGGGAATACGGCCGACGGAGTAAAGCTTCTCCTCAAAGTCTACGGAGAGGGGGAAGAAATCTACGCCTTCACGGGGCTTTGCAGCCATTGTAGCTGTACAAAGCACGTTTGTCTCGCCGTAGCGGACAAGGCAGGCACCGCCTGCAAGCTCTGCCATCTTGCCGATTTCGACTACGAAGGGTCTGCCTGCAATTTCAGTCTTAAAAGTCTTGAATGTGTCAAAATTTCTGATAGTCGTCATTTGCTTTTACCTCTTTCTTTTATATTTTCTCACAGAAAGCGGCTTCGACTTTTAGCAATAAATAAAACATTCAAAAGTTATTCTTGAGTGCTTTATTTACCGCTAAAGCCTGTCGGCGGCTTTCTGTGGCTTTTCAAAATTGTAGGGCGGCACAAGCACCGCCTGTTTGTAAGGCAGTATTGCTTTAAAATGCGAATTTGCGCCACAATAACTCGTCAAAATCCCCCGATATGCGAGGGCATTATCGGAGGATTTTTCCTTTTCTTGTTAATCGCAAATTTCATTTTAAAGCGCTTTGCGGTTTTGTAAGAGCGTAAAATTTTCTGTGTTGAAGCCACAAAATGTAGCAAGGCTGTCGCCTTGCGAGGCTTTGGGCAAAAACACAGGGAATTTTGCTCGAAAAACCAATACTTCCTTGCAAACAGTCGGTGCAAGGAAGCCGCCCTTTGCGGATAGTCTTATTTACGAAGACCAAGTCTTGCGACAATAGCACGGTAACGCTCGATGTCAACCTTCTGAAGGTATGCAAGGAGATTACGTCTGTGACCGACCATCTTGAGAAGGCCACGGCGTGAGTGGTGATCCTTATGATGCTCCTTAAGGTGCTCGGTAAGGTCGTTGATTCTCTTTGTGAGAACAGCAATCTGTACCTCGGGAGAACCTGTGTCACCCTCGTGTGTAGCGTACTCAGCCATGATGGCCTGTTTTTCTGCCTGTGTCATTTTAATTTCACCTCATTAATTAATATTTGTTCGCAACCCCAGTACAGGGCAGGTGAAAACCTCGTTGAGGTTTAATCCCTTAACCGAGTGAAGGAACACGCAAAGGGAATTATAACATAAGAAGCCCGAACTGTAAAGAGTTTTTCTTGCACTTCTTTTCGTTATTTTACCCAAAGTTTATACATTTATACAATGTTTTTCAATGCGTTTATGCATTATAGCTGTCCTTGAGACCCTGTTCTTCGTAAAGGAAGACGGATTCAAGCATTATGTTGATACCTGCTTCGATTGACTTGAGGTCAAGGTTGTCGCCAGTGTCAAGGCGTGTGTGGTAGTATCTTGCAGGTGCAGGGTCCATAGCGGCAAGTGTTGCGCCCTTGAAGCCTGCCTTGCACACTGCGGCAGCATCGGATGCGCCGAGGAAAATTGATTTAAAGGGAAGATCCATGCCTGCGTTGAGTGCTGCCTGCTTGAGAAGTGCACAAACCTGCGGGTCGGATTTTACGGTAAAGGTCATATCACGGCTGTAGATAGCATAGAAATCGTAATCACGGAGAGTGTCAACGCCGACGAAAACGGTTTCCATATCTTCAAGCTCTTTCTTGTGTGCCTTGGCAAATGCCTTTGCGCCACGAAGACCTGCTTCCTCTGCACCTGTGAGAAGTGTCCAGACCTCAACATCCTCAAAGCGGATGTCGTTGTCCTTGAGGTACTTCATAACAGCCATTGAAGCAACGGAGCCTGTAAGGTTGTCGTTTGCGCCCTCAACGGGAAGCTTATAGTTAAGGAAGAAGATAGCAGCGGCAAAAAGGATGCACCAGGCGAGCATAACCCACCTGAGAATGTCGGTAAGTGTGCTGTCCATACTGCCGGTTACGGTTGAGTAGATTTCAGCTACAAGAGCAATGACAATACCTGCTACTGCGCCGCCGATAACGGTTGTGATGAGGGGAGGACCGCCGAGGTAGGTGTAGCGCCACTCGTAAGAGGAGTCAACGTGACCGGAAACAATGATGCGCTTTTTGGCTGTGCCCTTTGCGTTGTATTTTGCAACAACGTTGTGGGATGTGCGCTTGGGGAAGAACGGGTCAAGTGTTTCGCCGTAGAAAAGGAACTCTGTTACGATAAAGAACAGACAGATAAGGCTGAGTGCAAGCGGAATAACGGGCAGCCAGGAGGGAGCACCGTCAATAAATGTGCCTGCAAAGAAAAGGCCGTTTGCAACAATCATAATGATTGCGCACATACGTACCCAGCCGAGGAATGCTTTGGGGTGGAGCTCAAACGGTTCGATATTTACGCTGTCGGCATATTTTTCAAGTTCTGCCGCAAATCTCTCCTGAGCCTTTTTTTCGTTTTCTTCGCCCGAGGGTCTGGGACCGATGGTCTTGCAGACGTCCTTAATCTGCCTTGCGGTATAGTTTGTATACTCACGCAGCTTGGGGCGGTAATTCGGAATGCTTTCTGATGCCTTCAAGTTTATTATCTCCCTTTCGTAGAATAATTATTTAGAGTATAACAATTAAGCCTTAACATTTCAAGATTAATTCCCGTAAAAAATGTAAATTTTTAATTAAAATATTATTGCTCCGAATTCACTTGAAAACTTACATTCTTTATGGTATTATATATTGAAATATTTTATTAAGGTGGGGAAGTTTATGAAAAAGCTGCTCTGTATAATTCTCTCCGTTGTGCTTGTTGCGCTGACACTGTGCGCCTGCACGGATAACAAGGATGAGATAGATGTCGGGTCACTCGATGCATTCACCCTCGGTGTGCCCACGGGCAAAGCCCCTGCGCAGGAAATTTTCGACTCGCTTTCAACAAGAATTGCCAAGAAGGGCTACAGGCTTGAGTATGTCGAATTCGCCTCTGCCGAGGAAGCACACAACGCCCTTGCCGCAGGCGAAATAGACGCAAGCCTTGCTTCTCTCAAGGCGGAGTTTGAAAAATTCAACGAGGAAAATCCCGAAACTCTTCTTAACCTCGGCCCTGTATGCCGCTATCCCTACGGTCTTTTCCTGTGTAACTTTGAGAAAATTGAGGATATTACGGACGGCGCAACAATCGCCATTCCCGAAAGTGCCGAGGGGGTTGCCCGTGCACTTCTTCTGCTTGAGGCAAACGGCTTCATCAAGCTAAAAGAGGGTGCAGGCCTTTCCGCAACGCTTGACGATGTGACGGAAAACAGCAGAAACTTCAAGTTTGTCACTCAGGACGATGAAGCACTTGCCGCAAACCTTTCAAATTACGAAGCGGATATTGCGGTTATGTCCTCAAAGCTCTCCGTTGCAACAGGCGTTTCGCTCAACAAATCCGCCTTTGCAATTGAAGAAATCGACTGTGATGCCGCATTGGCATTTTCTTATGTTCTTCTTATTAAGAGAGACCAAATCGCAAGCGATTGGTACAAGGCGATTGAACCGCTTTTCTTCAGTCCGCTTATGTTTGACAAGGTTGACGAATATCCGTCGGATATCGTTGTTCCCTCTTTTGAGCGTTCGGGCGTTTGATTTATGAGCAGCAACGTTAAAATTGCCGTTGCGATGAGCGGCGGTGTTGACAGCAGCGTTGCGGCATTGCTTGCAACAAAAGAAAACAAAAATGCACTCGGTGTTACGATGAGTGTTTTTGAAGGTGCATCAGAGCAGGACAGCGTCGATGCCGCAGCGGTTGCAAAGCGGCTCGGCTTTGAGCACATCACGCTTGACCTTTCGGCGGAATTTGCCGACACGGTTATGCGCTATTTTGCAGACAGCTATATTGCAGGCGAAACACCGAACCCCTGTGTTTTCTGCAATAAAGCTATAAAATTCGGCGTACTTTTTGACAGAGTAAATGCGCTCGGCTGTGACATAATAGCTACGGGGCATTACGCAAGAACAAGGAAAGACGCTTCGGGCAGAATTCTGCTTGAAAAGGCGGTTTTCGCCGAAAAAGACCAGAGCTATGTGTTGTGGCAGTTATCGCAAAGCCAATTGGCTTCGGCACGTTTTCCGCTGGGTGAATACACAAAGCCGCAGGTAAGAGAAATTGCCGCAGAATACGGCTTTGCTTCCTCCGACAGACCCGACAGCCAGGATATCTGCTTTGTCCCCGACGGAAATTACCGCAGGTTTATTGAAGAATTTACGGGCAGAATATTTCCCGAGGGTGATTTTGTCGGCACGGACGGAAAGCTGTGGGGCAGGCACAACGGACTTATAGGCTACACGATAGGTCAGCGCAAGGGACTCGGAATCAGCGCACCTGCTCCGCTTTATGTAATACGCAAGGATGTTGAAGGAAACAGAGTTTATCTCGGCGCACACGAGGAGCTTTTTTCAAAGCGTGTTGAGCTGAAGGACATCAACCTGATTGCGGTTGAAAAGCTTGATGCACCCTTGCGTGTAACGGCAAAAACACGCTACAGCCAGAAGGAGTCGGCGGCCACTCTTATACAAACGGGTGAAAGCACCGCCGTGCTCGAATTTGACGAGCCGCAACGAGCCGTAACCTGCGGTCAGTCCGCAGTATTCTTCAGCGGTGACACGGTTGTCGGCGGCGGCATTATAAGTTAGGGGTAATTTAATGAATCTCGACCGTGAGTTTATTCTTTATGCGGAAGAAAACACACGAAAGCAAATCATAGCAAGACACATTTCAAACGGCGTTAATATTCCCTGTACAGATGGTGTAATTATTGCAGACGGCTGCGAAATCGGCACAGGCACGGTAATTTTACCGAGCACAATTATTTTAGGCAACACAAAAATCGGCAGTAACTGTACGGTAGGCCCCTGCAGTATGCTTGAAAGCTGTACCGTGGGAAACAACAGCACAGTTAACGCTTCGCAATGCGAAAATTCCGTTATCGGCAACGGTGTTTCGGTAGGCCCGTTTTCACACCTTCGGCCGCAGACGGTACTCGCAGACAATGTACGTGCAGGAAATTTTGTTGAAGTCAAGAATTCGAATATTGGCGAAAAAACAAGCATCAGCCACTTAAGCTATATCGGCGACAGCGACGTCGGCGAAGGCGTAAATATCGGCTGCGGCTGTGCCACGGCAAATTATGACGGCACCAAAAAATTCCGCACAACAATAGGAAACAGGGTTTTCGTAGGCTGTCACACCTGTATGGTTGCTCCCGTAACACTCGGCGACGGCTCATACACGGCGGCAGGCTCTGTAATAACCGACAATGTGCCCGAGGGCACAATGGCAATAGCACGTTCCAGACAGACAATTAAAAGAAAGGTAAGGAAATACAATGAAAGTTAAAAGAATTCTATCGCTTCTTCTTGCGGCAGTTATGCTGTTAAGCTTTGCCGCCTGCTCGGGTGACTCGGGCAAAACCGTTGCCGAGCTCAACCAGATTTTTGAGGACGGCAGCCTTAAGCAGTACTACCTCAACAACCCCGAAACCTTTATGGCGGCAGCACAGGAAGAAATTTCGATGTCCGAAGCCGATGCGCAGGATTTCCTTGCAAATCCCGATAGCTGGCAGGTATATTCGCTTGAAATATCCGTCAGCAACAAGGGCACGGAAATGTTCAGCTACATAGGCTTTGAAAAAGCAGAAACCAAGCAGGAAGGCTTCTATTTCAGCACCTGCCCGATTAACGGTGAGCTCTCTCTCCCCGCAGGCACGGAAAACGAATTCTACCCGGCAACTATAGTTATCAACACCTCAAAGGTAAGCGTTGAAAAAATGTATGCGGCAGTGGCCGAGCTTGATATCGTGCTTCTCGGCTACCCCACTCCCGAGGATGACAACGAGGTTGTTGACCCTTCGGATTACACAAAGATTAAGGTCAAGAACAACGTCACAGCACCCAAGGCAGACAACGAAGATTCCGACAAGGAAATTGACGCAAAGCGCAGCTCGATTCAGGATGGCAGCGCATACCTCAACCTTTACAGAGAGAATGAGCTCATCTTTGCAAACGAAGCACCGCTCTACGGTATGGACAGCGAAACAGCCGCCCAGGCTATGAACAAAGAGGGCAAGTGGCAGTGCTACGTATTCTACATTGCAGTAGAAAACAAGACCGACACAGACCTCACCGTTTACCGCATCCTGCCCGAAAACAACGGCGCAAACGGCGTATGGCTCAACAGCGTTTCCCAGTACGGCGAATTCAGCATGGCAAGCGGTATGAAGGACGAAATTCCCGTAACCGTGCTCGTCAATCCCGATTCACTCGGCGGTAAGACAGTCGAAGAAACAATTGCCGGTATGACAATCAACCTTGAATACTCCAAGGGCACTCTTATGGACGCAAACGGCAATGAGAGCATACAAATTAAGAAAATTGCAAACGTTGGTTGATTTCAGTTCAATTCGCAATGCGCAATTCGTAATGCTTAATGACGGGTCGCTTCGTTCAGATTATAATGAATGAGGGCGGAGCCCTCCCACAATTTTGCACTTTACACTTTGCATTTTGCATTTCAAAAGCACTCTGCACGGCAGGGTGCTTTTTTGTCCTTCCTTATAACTTGAAATTTATGTCAAAATAAGTAATTATTTATATTAAAATAAAAATTTACTATAGACATTACTGATTTGATTGTGCTATAATTCATTCGTATGTATGTACGATTTTGGGGTCGTTTGTACCTATGACTCCAACATTCTACGACAAAGGAGGAAAATAAAATGCTCAAGAAAATCAGCAAAAGCCCCTTCAAAGGCACTCCCGAGCAGGAGGCACAGCTCAAAGCGGTAATCGAAGAAAACAAGCATGATTCCAGCATGCTTATGCACGTTATGCAGCAGGCTCAGGCTATCTACGGTTATCTCCCCTTTGAGGTTCAGGTAATGATTGCAGAGGGTATGGACATTCCGCTGGAAAAGGTTTACGGTGTTTCCACCTTCTACGCACAGTTCTCACTTTCCCCCAAGGGTAAGTACAACATCGCTGTCTGCCTCGGCACAGCCTGCTACGTCAAGGGCTCACAGGCTCTGCTTGACGAGCTTTCAAAGCAGCTTGGCATAGGCCCCGGCGAATGCACGGAAGACGGTCAGTTCTCCCTTGAGGCTACACGCTGCATCGGTGCCTGCGGTCTTGCTCCCGTTCTCAACGTAAATGAGGATGTTTACGGCAAGCTCGTTACCGACCAGATAGCCGGCATCATCGAAAAGTACAAGAACGCATAAGCCATGCGTGAGCTTTCACTCAACATTCTCGACATCGCCCAGAACTCAATTGCGGCAGGTGCAAGCCTTATCACAATTGAGGTTGCGGAGAATACCAAAGCAAAAGAGCTGACAATAACGGTCAGCGACAACGGCTGCGGTATGACCGAGGAACAGCTGAACAACGTGCTTGACCCGTTCTTCACCACAAGAACGACACGCAAGGTCGGTATGGGAATACCGCTGTTCAAGCTCGCCGCAGAGCAAACGGGCGGCAGTCTGAAAATAGAAAGCGAAAAAGGTAAGGGTACAAAAACCTCTGCCGTGTTTAAAACCGACAGCATAGACTTCACACCGCTGGGCGATGTGACCTCTACAATAACTATCCTTATCTCAATGAACACAGACAGAGATTTCATCTACACAAGAAGGCTTGACGGTGAGGGCTTTGAGCTTTCAACAGTACAGCTTAAAGAAATCCTCGAGGGCGTACCGCTCAGCGAGCCCGAGGTGGTTGGGTGGATGAAAGACTATATCAACGAACAAACCAACATTCTACTCGGAGGTGTAAACCAATGAAATCACTTGCAGAACTTCAGGCAATTAAAGAACGCACACTTAAAGCTATGACAGCAAGAAACGACAGCGAGGAAAACACCAGAATCGTAGTCGGTATGGCTACCTGCGGTATCGCAGCAGGTGCTCGCCCCGTTCTCAATGCTTTTACAGAGGAAATTGCACGCCGTTCACTCAAGGGCGTAACAGTTTCACAGACAGGCTGCATCGGTATGTGCCAGTACGAGCCCATCGTTGAGGTTTTCGTACCCGGTCAGGAAAAGGTCACATACGTTCAGATGTCTGCTGACAAGGTAGCAAGAGTTGTTACAGACCACATCGTCAACGGCAACATCGTTACCGAATTCACAGTCGGCTCAGTAGCGAAATAACAAAGGCAAAATAACAAGGAGGAAACAATAATGTATCGTTCCCACGTTCTTGTCTGCGGCGGTACGGGCTGTACTTCTTCTCACAGCAATGAGATTATAGAAAAGCTCGAAAGCGAACTCGCAGCAAAGGGACTTCAGGATGAAATCAAGGTTATCAAAACAGGTTGTTTTGGCCTTTGTGCCCTGGGTCCGATTATGATAGTTTATCCCGAAGGCAGCTTCTACAGCGAGGTTACTGTCGATGACATTCCCGAAATCGTAGAAGAACACCTTCTCAAGGGCCGTATGGTAACACGCCTGCTCTATGATGAGACAGTTGAGGCTGACACAATCAAGTCACTTGAGCAGACAAAGTTCTACGCAAAGCAGAAGAGAATTGCTCTTCGCAACTGCGGTGTTATCGACCCCGAAAACATCGACGAATATATCGCACACGACGGTTATCAGGCTCTTGAAAAGTGCCTTAACCAGCTCACTCCCGAAGAGGTTACAAACATTGTCAAGGATTCCGGCCTTCGTGGCAGAGGCGGCGGCGGTTTCCCCACCGGTCTCAAGTGGAGCTTTGCAGCAAAGAACGCTGCAGACCAGAAGTATGTAGTATGTAACGCTGACGAAGGTGACCCCGGTGCATTCATGGACCGTTCAATCCTCGAAGGCGACCCCCATTGTATTATCGAAGCTATGGCCATCTGCGGTTACGCAATCGGCGCAAGCGAAGGTTATGTTTACGTCCGTGCTGAGTACCCCATCGCCGTTAAGCGTCTTCAGATTGCTATTGACCAGGCTAAGGAGTACGGTCTTCTCGGCAAGAACATCTTCGAATCCGGCTTTGATTTCGACCTTCACATCCGTCTTGGTGCAGGCGCATTCGTTTGCGGTGAAGAAACCGCACTTATGACCTCTATCGAGGGTAACAGAGGCGAGCCCCGTCCCCGTCCGCCCTTCCCGGCTGTCAAGGGTCTGTTCGGCAAGCCCACAAACAACAACAACGTTGAAACCTACGCTAACATTCCCCAGATTATCCTCAACGGTGCAGACTGGTTCAAGGCTATGGGCACAGAAAAGTCCACAGGTACCAAGGTTTTCGCACTCGGCGGTAAAATCAAGAACACAGGTCTTGTTGAAGTTCCCATGGGCACAACACTCCGTGAGGTTATCGAGGACATCGGCGGCGGCATTCCCAACGGCAAGAAGTTCAAGGCAGCACAGACAGGCGGTCCCTCCGGCGGCTGTATCCCTGCAAGCCTTATGGACACGGCAATCGACTTTGACAACCTTACAGCTATCGGCTGTATGATGGGCTCAGGCGGTCTTATCGTTATGGACGAGGACAACTGTATGGTTGACATCGCCAAGTTCTTCCTTGAGTTCACTGTTGACGAGTCCTGCGGTAAGTGTTCACCCTGCCGTATCGGTACAAAGAGAATGATGGAGCTGCTTGACAAGATTACAGAGGGCAAGGCAACTCTTGAGGATATCGACAAGCTCGAACAGCTTGCTCTTTACATCAAGCAGAACTCACTCTGCGGTCTCGGTCAGACTGCTCCCAACCCCGTTCTTGCAACACTCAAGTTCTTCAGAGACGAATATATCGCACACGTTGTTGACAAGAAGTGCCCCGCAGGCGTATGTAAGGGTCTTGTTCAGTACTATATCGATGCCGAGAAGTGTATCGGCTGCGGTATGTGCGCAAGAGCCTGTCCCGCAGGTGCAATCAACAGAACAGACTATATTGCACCCGGCCACAAGCTTGCTTCCTTCGCAATCGACCATGCAAAGTGCGTCAAGTGCGGCGCTTGTATGGATTCCTGCAAGAAGATTCAGGCAATTTATAAGAAATAACGAAAGGAGTGTGCCACACAATGGAAATGGTAAATATCAAAATCAACGGCATGCCCTTAAGTGTGCCTAACGGTATAACAATCCTCGAAGCAGCACGTTATGCGGGTATCGAAATCCCCACACTCTGCTACCTCAAGGATATCAACGAAATCGGTGCCTGCCGTATCTGTATGGTAGAGGTAAAGGGCGCAAGAAGCCTTGTTACCGCCTGTGTTTACCCCGTAAACGAGGGTATGGAGGTTTTCACCAACACAGAGAAGGTCAGACAGTCCAGAAAGACAACTCTTGAGCTCATTCTCTCAACGCACAGAAAGGAATGCCTTTCCTGTATCCGTTCCGGCAACTGCGAGCTTCAGAAGCTCTGTAAGGAATTCGGTGTTGACGATGAGCACGCATTTGACGGCGAAATGCCCGCATTCGAGTTTGACGATTCCGCAGCCCACATGGTAAGAGATAACAGCAAGTGTATCCTCTGCCGCCGCTGTGTTGCAGCCTGTAACGAGCAGAAGGTAAGCGTAATCGGCGCAAACGCACGTGGCTTTGACACACACATCAGCTCCGCATTCGATAAGGACCTTGCTGATGTTTCCTGTATCTCCTGCGGTCAGTGTATCGTTAACTGCCCGACAGGCGCTATCTACGAAAAGGACGACACAAAGGCTGTTTTCGCAGCAATCAACGACCCCGAGAAGTTCGTTGTTGTCAACACAGCTCCCTCTATCCGTGTTACTCTGGGCGAAGCTTTTGGTATGAGCATCGGCACAAACGTAACAGGCAAGATGGTTGCCGCTCTTCGCAGACTCGGCTTTGACAAGGTATTTGATACCGACTTTGCAGCAGACCTTACAATTATGGAAGAGGCTTATGAGCTTCTTGACAGAGTCAAGAACGGCGGCACTCTCCCGATGATTACCTCCTGCTCACCCGGTTGGATCAAGTACTGCGAGCACTACTATCCCGACCAGCTCAACCACCTTTCAACCTGCAAGTCACCCCAGCAGATGTTCGGTGCAATCACAAAGACATGGTACGCACAGAAGATGGGCATTGACCCCAAGGACATCGTTGTTGTCGGCATTATGCCCTGTACAGCAAAGAAGTTTGAGACAAAGCGTGACCATCAGTCCGCTTCCGGCTATCCGGATGTTGACTACGCACTCACAACACGTGAGCTTGCACGTATGATTGAAACTGCAGGTATCTACTTCAACCACCTTCCCGACGAAGAGTTCGACAATCCGCTCGGCGAAGCAACAGGTGCAGCCGTTATCTTCGGCGCAACAGGCGGCGTTATGGAAGCAGCACTTCGTACAGCAGTTGAAGTTCTTACAGGCGAAGAGCTCCAGCGCCTCGACTTCACAGAGGTTCGTGGCCAGGGCATCAAGGAAGCAAGCTACAATGTAGCAGGTCTTGACGTTAAGGTTGCAGTTGCCAGCGGTGCTGCAGCAGCACACGAGATTATGGAAAAGGTCAAGAACGGCACAGCAGACTACCAGTTCATCGAAATTATGGGCTGTCCCGGCGGCTGTGTAAACGGCGGCGGTCAGCCGATTCAGCACGCTGTTGTTCACAACTTCGTTGACCTCAAGGGCAGACGTGCAGCAGCTCTCTACGAGGCTGACAAGAACCTTCCCAAGAGAAAGTCACACGAGAGTGAAGCAGTCAAGAAGGTCTATGCAGAGTTCCTCGGCGAACCCAACAGCCATAAGGCACACGAGGTTCTCCACACAAGCTATGTAAAGAGACCTAAGTATAAATAAGAAGCATTTTTAAAAGAGCCATCGTCAAATGACGGTGGCTCTTTTACTGTAATTTTGCGTTTTGCACTTTGCGTTTTTCATTATAATTTTTTACCCATAATTCTGCCGATGGTAAATTTCACCTGAGTATCAAATCCGCAGCGCTCGTAAAAGCGGATTGCGTTTGGATTATCTTCACCTACAACAAGGTGAACGCCTTTGACCCCCTGTGCCTTCAGGTGCCCGCACAGCGTTTCAACCATCCTCGTGCCGTTGCCGCCGCCACGGTAGCCTTTGAGAATATCAATGTGAAGGTGAGCCGGATATCTGCGGGCGGCAAGCCCGTGCACCCACGCCTCTCCCCAGCTTTCGATTTTTGCCCTGCGGTCGCAGAAAACTCTCGGCTGATACTCCTTTAAAAATATCTTGCGGTATTTTTTCTGCTCCTTTGCGCAAAGTACGTAGCCCACAGCCTCGTCATTTTCATCGGTGAGAACAAAGCAATTTTCGGGCTCACGCTCTATATAATAATCGCAATAAGTTGAAAGAAGATAGTCGCTGTTCGGGCGTTCTTCAATAGTAGTGAACGGATAATCGTCATCCGCCGTACGCAGACAGATTTCCTGTACCCTGCGTTTATCGCTTTGCTTATACGGTCTTATATTCATAATAAAACCTCAAAGCTGAACAAAGATTCCGTGCTCACCGACACCTGTTTTGATTGTTAACTCACAGCCGCCGTGTTCAAGAGCCTTGACTTCATATTCGCCTTCACACTCAACTTTTTTCGGCTCACAGGGCAGGTAACAAATAGTTGCGCTGTCGAATTCCTTATCCTGCTTATAGATAAGAGTGAAGCAGTTATTCTCTCTGTTATGGCGGTAGGAAAGGATTTCGCCCGTTACAGCTCTGGGATAGGGACGGTTGAGCTCGTTCATCAACGGGTCACCTATAAGGCCTTCGTGGAAGCACCAGTAGGTGTTGCTCCACTTGCGGTCGTCAAAGAAGCGGAGAAGATGATGCACGTGCGGATACCACTCGTTACCCTCGGAATATCCGCCCCATTCGCCGACAAGCACGGGAACACCGAGGCGCTTCTGTGTGTTTTCGTGTTCACCGAAAATGGCGTCGGTACGGGATGAGCTTGCGTGCTTATAAAGCGGAGTATCAACCATAAAATCGTAGCCGTGCGGTGAGAAGCAGGCCTGGTCTTCCACCTTGTCGCCATATTTAATCGGGCCTGCATTACAGGGAATTGAAAGGTTGGAATAGTAGCAGTTGTCAATAAACATAATGCCGTTATCCGTTGCGCTTCTGATAGCAGAAGCAGTTTTATTGAGGAAGGGTGTGTAGCGCTCACGGTCAAACTTTTCGACAAGAGCTTCGGCGGAAGCCGCAACATCACGGAGTATTCCGCCGTTATATTGGTCGAGTATTGCGGGAATATCGAGCTTGAGAGCGTCTTTAATCAGCTTGCCCTTCTTGATGCGCTTGTCCGTAAGTGTTGTTTTGATGAGGTTGGCAATGAGTGTTCTGAAAACCCTGCCGCCGTCCTTGCCCATAAAGGGCTCGTTAAGCATATCAAAGCCGAAAAGTGCAGGGTGATCGCCGAGCTTTTCGGCAACGTGCTTCCACATATCGGCATACCAGTCAAGCAAGCCCTTACCGTCGACCTGCTTGTTGAGCCAGAAATTGTCGTAGGCAGTCTGTACGCCCTTGCCCCAGAAATAGCCCTCTGCCCAGACAAGCTTTATATTCTTGCGCTTTACGCCGCCCATAAGGCAGGCCCATTCGGGCGCACCGTCACCCCACTGGTAGCAATGGGCTGAATACAAATCCTGATGCATATCAAGGTAGACATAAATTCCGTACTTTTCGCAGGTGTCGAGCATTTTGCGGAGTGCTTCGATGTACTCGTCATTGTACTCACCGGGCTTGGGCTCAATAGCCTCCCACGTTGTACCGAGGCGCAGAATGTTGAAGCCGTTTTCGGCAAGCGTGCGAAACAGCTTTTCGTCATATTCGTAAGTGTATTTTCTGTCGGTTTCGTCTTCGTTTGTTGGTACACCCTTGTCGCAGAGGTTTACGCCGTTGAAAATGCGCTCTCTTCCCTCTTTGTCAACAAAAGCCATACCCTTTGCAAAAATTCTTTCCATATATCTTACACCTCTTTACTCTTTTTATGCTCTGTATATCATAAACTCACTTATTATTACGCCGACGTGCTCCTCGCCTATTTCAAGGCTCAGGCAGCCGTTTTCAAAAACATCGGCAGGCAGGTCATAAACCGCACAGGTGAAATTATCGGGCAGCATTTCTTTTTCAAACTGCTCGTCCTTTTCACCGCCGAAGAATTTGCCACGGTAAATGTCATTGCCGTTGGCTTTGACATAAAAGCCGTTGAACATTTCAACATTCTTCATTTTCTTGTAGGTGACACGCAGCTTATAATCCGTGTCAGGCTCAAAGCCGCCGATATTGCACACAAGCCTGAAATGGTCAAAGGCTTTTAGTATGCACATAGGTATCGTGCCGTCATTTACGTCAAGGCGGTCGCCCTGATAGTCTATGTAGAATTCGCCTTCCTGCCTTGTGCCGAGTACGCCGAAGCCGTGTTCAGCAAGCGAGAAGTAGTATTCGCCCTTGCTTACCTTGTTGCGGTTGAACACACGGTTTAGGAAGGCTTTCTTATCACTCTCGGACATACCTTCAGCCATTTCGTAGCGAGAGAGAAGCCACTGTCTGTCCGTTACGGGCAGGTCAATTGTGTCGAGCGTTGCTCCCCTTTCGGCACGCTGTGCGTGGTAATTTTCAACATCGAGCTGAATACCGATCTGCTCAAAGAGCCTGTCTGCAAGCGTTGTGAGAGAAGAACGCAGCGAATAATAGTCCTTATCAAAATCTGTTTTCAGAATTTCGTGAGCCTTGTCATACTCACCCTTACGGGCACAGATTTTAGCGTCTTCAATAAGCTCAAGCTCGAAAACTCTTCTTCTGCGCACAAGTGCATCACACCTTGCACGGAAGAGGCAGAGCACGAAACGCCAGTTTTCCAGAAGCGACGGTGCTTTTTCAAGCTCTTTTTCAAAAACCTCAAGCGTGTTTTCTATATGCGGATTTTCCGCAGGGTCACCCTCCCAGTTGCGCTCAAGGCCGAGTATACCGTCGGCAATTTTCTTGGCATCCGCCTGCCAGATAAAGAAACGGGCATAGTCACACAGCGTTTCGTAAAGCGGCACTTCACCGAAGTAGTCCATATTGCTCCAGACGGCCTTGTTAACGTCGTCATTAACACCCTCGGAATAGCTGACACTGCCGACAAGATACGGTCGGGTGAGCCTGTGAAGCATACGGAATTCCGTCGGACGGGGGTTGACACTTTCACGGCTGAGAGTTGTTGCAAGTGCATAGTGCCAGTCATCCCTGTCAAAATGCACGGGGTATTCACACCTGACATTGTGCGTGATGTCGGGATAAAGTCTTATCGGGTATTTTGACGGCACCTTACGGCGAAGGTCTGCCAGCGGCATTGCGTGGTTGGGGCCCATAATAACGCCGTCAATTTCATCGGGCAGCTTAGTTATCTCCTCAAGGAAATCCTCTGCCCAGCTGATATTGCCGTGCGGTGCCTGTGCGGAAGGCCACATCTGGGCATCAGGCTTTGTTTCTTTAAGCACCTTTGATATTTTAATGCAGCGCTTTATAAAATCGTCGCCGTCCATTTCGCCGGGGTCGCCGCCCGGAGGAAAGATTGCATTGATACGGGGGATTTTCTCAAAAGCCTCTTTACGGCTTGCAAGTGCCTCCTCCTCGGTCTGCTTATCGTCGTTGGGATACCAGCAGGAAACGTCCATATCAAGCTCATCCGCCAATTCGCTGCCCCATACGGCAACGTCAAACGGGTCGTATTTCATAAGGGGATTGTTGGGGTCAAAGCCCTCGGTGGGAATATGCTCGCAGGTGTTGCAGCCGAAGGCCATAATATCGAGGTAGAAGCGGAAATACTCCTCCTTACCCCAGGCATCGTATGTATTCGGACAGCTTCTGTAGCCGCACTGGTGACCCCTGATTTTCATTTCGGGGCTGTAGCTGCCCGATATATCCTGAATGAGCGTGATTTTACCGCCGCCGAAAACGCACTTCCTCAAAAAATAGGAATAGCCGTAAATCAGGCCACGGATACCCTTTGCCGTAACGGTGATATGTGTGCCGTCCTGCTCAACAATGAAGCTGTCCTTGTTTTCGATACTCTTATCTTCAACAAGCTCAACGCAGGGCTCACCGCCCTCAAGCGGCCTGTAGCCTGCCCTCATTTCAATTTCGTTTGCAAAAAGCTCCTTCGCCTTTTGGGCCGAAGCACCCCTTGCGGTAACGCTGATAAAAGAAAAATCGTATTTCATTTTTACGTCCCCTAAAAAATTCTGTGTTATGATATTTATCATAACACAGAACTGAAAATCATACAAGTAAAACTATTTATATATCATTTCTTATTTAAAATCCAAGTCAACCAATCCACTGCTTGTGCAGGGCTATAATATGTAGATCTCAATACCAAGTCATTCGGTTTGCTTAACAAAGAATAAAGCGAAGTTATTTCTATTGGGGCGCATACCGAGGGATGATTATAATCGCCATCTGTCCAATGCAATTTTACAAAAGATATTGTTCCATCTTCGTCGAAAGTCGGTACTAATTGCATTGTACCCTTTGTTTCGTAAATCTTGTTGCCATCATTAAAACTATAACTATCTACAACACATTCCGTTTTACCGTTTTTGGTTATTACCGAAGAAATATTCAGATTAAGTTTATAATAATAGCTTTTCATAGTAAACGCTTGCGTATAATCATATTCACAATACCATTCGCCACATATATCTTCTGCTATTGATACACTTCGCTCTATAGCTGAAGCTGTATCATCCTTGTAACCATACCAACCTCTTGTATCTACCTGATTAATAATTCCAAATGTAAAATATATCGGAAAACGTACGATTTCTTTCATATATGAATATGTGTATGTTATTTCACACCAATATTTTGCACTACCGCTATCATTACCCAGTTCCAACTCATCAGCATCAGTTAATTTATATGAAGAATCTTTTATGTATTTCTTATCATATGAAGAGTAAAGTGACCAATCTGTTCCGTCAATCATTTTATTTACTTCGTCTTGTGTCGGACCCGATAATGGTTTTATTTCATTAATAAACCCATTTATGTTTTCGCACTCTTCAACACTTTCGAGTAGCCAACCCTCATTATAAAGAAGATAAGTCACTTTATAATTTACAGAAATTGAATACACATCATTTTTACCTTCAATATTAATATAAATAACATCCTCCTCTTTTTCGCTACGGCGTTTGATTATTGTATATTCTTCATCTTCGGTCAAATGATTTTCAAACAAATTAAGTTCTTTTATCTCATTAATCACAACCTCATCCGATACGTAATCTGACTGACAACCCGACAGAACAATTAATCCACACACTACAACAAACAAAATCGCTATCATTTTAAATATGTTTACGAACTTCATTTTTTGCCTCCAAATAAAAAAGTGTATGCAACCGAAGTTACATACACCGAAAAACGCATAACTCCCAGTTGCTACCACACAAACTTTGGACAAACTTCATAGAGTACGCCAAAAAGAAGTCAGCATTTTTACCGAAATAAAAATACAACTCCATGACATTTGTCCATATTAAGTTTGTGTGGTAACATTAGTTTATCACAAACTCTTTGTTGTTGCAATTATTATTTTTTATACGCCCATTTTTTCAAAAAATTCTGCTGAGGACATTCCGTGGGGGCGGTTATAGCGGCCTATACGGTAAAGCCACTCTGTATCATCTGTGTCGATAAAGTTCATTCGTTCCTCGCAGATAAAAGCTGCCTCAAAGCCCATAGCCTTTAACACCTGTTTAGATTCCTTTGAATAGCTGCCGAAAGGATAGGCAAAGGCGGTGGGTCTTTTGCCCGTTTTTTCTTCTAAAAGTGTCTGCATTGAGCCTATGTCGGAGTTAAGAAAGGCGGAATATTCCTGCACGCTTTCACCGCTCACCTTCTGCGCACCCGAGCGTCCCGAGGAATCCGTTTTGTGCAGGTCGTAGCTGTGATTCTGTATCTCTATTCTGTCGCCTGCCGCAAGCTCGGCAATTTCATCCCAGGTCATATAAGAGTAGCTTAATGTATGGTCGTTGATTTCGGTGTACATATCCGCATAAGCGCCGACAACGGAAGCAACAGCGCACATATCGTATTTTTCGAGCAGGGGTAAAAGAAAGCTGTAAACCGTTTCGTAGCCGTCATCAAAGGTGAGCATTATCGGCTTTTCGGGCAGGGCTGCACCCGATTTGACGTGAGCTAAAAGCTGCTCGACATCAACGGTTTCATAGCCCTTTTCCCTTATATATTTAAGGTCGCTTTCAAGCTGGTTTAGCGTAATGCAATAAGGGCCTGCACGGCTGATATTTTTTGTAATCTGGTGGTACATCACAACGGGCAGGGATATATGCGCTTCGCCCGAAACCTCCCGAGTTGATTTGGGTACGGCAAAAATCCCGCTGACAAGCAGCAGCGACACCACCGCCACGAAAACATATATCTTTCTCATCTTTATAACCATAAAAAAACACCTCACTGCAAATGTATGCAATGAGGTGTCCTTTTATTAAAGTTAGCCCTTGAGTGCTAAATCGAGCCAGATTGAGCCGATATCCATAGCCTGATATATGCCCTTCTTCTCGCTCTTTTTGATGATTCTGTCCTTCGGACGTGCATCGGGGTCGGTGCTCAGAAGCTGAACGGTGACTCTGTCCGCAACGTCAAGGTCGTTGACCTTTTTGGAGGAGAGAATCTGGATAAGAACAACGTGGCTGTCGTTCATATTGCCGTAGTAGATTGTATTGCCGCAGCGGACAAGAGGCTTACCCTTGTAGCTGAGAAACTTGGCCTTTTTCTTTTCTGCCATTGTGTTTTGTCCCTCCCGTTAAAAATTATTTGTTCTCGATGTAGTTTTTGACAAGTGACTGGAGCAATTCGTCACGGTCAACCCTGCGAAGCAGACTGCGTGCATTGTTGTGCGTAGTGATGTACGTAGGGTCTTCGGAAAGGATGTAGCCGACTATCTGGCTTATGGGGTTGTAGCCCTTTTCCTTCAAGGCGTCATACACAACCTGAATCGTGCGGCGCATTTCGTTTTCGTGCTCATCACGAATATTGAATTTTATCGTCTTGTCTGTCATTTATGACACCTCCGAATTAAACTGTAAAAACTTAAACTACAGTTTATTATATACCATTTTTTTGAAGAATACAACCCATTTTACCAATTTAATCAGTTATTGATTTTAACCTCAGCGTGTGCTTCGGAAGAATCGTAAATAGCCTGAAGGATTTTTGATGTACCGACAGCGTACTTGATGTCGTTGCGGTTTCTTTCGCCCTTTGCAACGCACTCGACAAAGTCGATTACCTCCGAGCGGTGCATATCGTTTGTCTTATAGGCAGGTGTTGTTTCGGTGAGCATACCGTTTTTGGTGGTCCACATTCTGAAATTGCCGCAGTACTTGAGTCTGATACCGCCCTTATCTCCCATAAAGTCAATAAAGGTTTCGTTTTCGCCGATATTCTGTGCCCAAGCACCGTTGAAGCTGACTACCGCAGAGTCTGTACGGACAAGACCTACAACGGAATCGTCAACGTCGTATGTGCCGTTTTCGGTGTCGGAGGTATCCTCTGCCCACATACTCTCGTAAACATAGTTTTTCATATCCTTACCGAGCTTGCAGAAGGCTTCGCCGCTTGCAGTGAGCACCTTCGGGTCGCCGAGGCAGTAGAGAATAAGGTCGATATAATGTACGCCCCAGTCAATGAGTGCACCGCCGCCCGAGCAGGCTTTGGTTGTGAAATCGCCGCCCAAGCCCGGAATTGAACGGTGGGCACGGAAGCTTGCGTAAACGTGGTAAACCTCGCCAAGCTCGCCGTCAGCAATCAGCTTTTTGATGTGGTTGACGGAGTTTGCGTAGCGGTTGCAAACGCCGATTGAAAGAATTCTGCCCGTTTCATAAGAAACCTTTTCCATTTCGAGTGCTTCGGAAAGAATTCTTGCGGCAGGCTTTTCGCAAAGAACGTCCTTGCCGTGGCGCATAAAGTCGATAGAGATAACCGAGTGCATATCGTTGTGTGTGCAAACGGAAACAGCGTCAAGCTCGGGGTCATCAAGAATTTCGTGGTAATCGTAAACCGCCTTGCCGCAGCCGTATTTTTCTACAGCCTTGTCTGCTCTTTCGGGAATGATGTCGCAGAAATATTTGATTTCCGCCAATTCACAAGCCATATATGCAGGAATGTGTGCGGAGTTTGCTATTGTACCGCAGCCGATAACGGCTACCTTAACTTTTTCTTTCATAACAGTACCTCCCGTTGTAATTTTATGAACGCAGTGAAATACCAATCTTTTCGAGAGCCTTTACAGCCTTCTTCATTGCGCTGTCAGCCTCTTCGTCGGTCATTGTGCGGTCTGCCGCACGGAGCTTGAGGTTGAAGGCAACGCTCTTCATGCCCTCGGGAATCTGGCTGCCCTCGTAAACGTCGAACAGCTCGATTGATTCAAGATTCTTGCCGACCGCCTGTGCTATTGTCTTTTCAAGCATAAGAACGGGTTCGCTCTTCTTGCAGACAAAGGCAAGGTCACGGGTGAGTGCCGGGAATTTGGGAAGCTGCTTGTAGGTACGCTTGAGATTGCTCATTTCGAAGCAAGCATCGAAGCTGATTTCGGCGGCATAAGCCTTCACGCCGATACCGTAGTTGGTGAGTACCTGCGGATGAATTTCGCCGAGAGTACCGATTACCTTTCCGTCCTTGCTGATAACAGCAGTTCTGCCGGGGTGGTAGGACGGGTTATCGGTTACTGCCTCAACGTCGTAATCTTCAACGCCGAGCTTGTAGAGAAGTTCCTCAACAATACCCTTGATTGTGAAGAAATTACAGTCTGCGCCGTACATACCCATACAAAGCATCTGCGGCTCTTCGGGCAGCTCGTCCGTGCCCTTCCAGATATATTCCTTGCCAAGCTCATAGAGATAAGCCTTGGCGTTTCTGTTGTTGTAGTTACGGGCAAGAGTTTCAAGCATTGAAGGAAGCATTGTTGTTCTCATAACGCTTGTGTCTTCGCCGAGAGGATTGGAGATAACTACGCAGCTTCTCTTTAAGCTATCTGCAGGCAGGCAGATTTTGTCATAGCTCTTGGGGCTGATGAAGGAGAAGGTGCAAAGCTCGGAAAGACCGCAGGCAAGCATAGTGTTGTTGATAAGTCTTTCAAACTTCTGCTCAGGTGTATACTGAGCGGTTGCAACACCTGCAAGCTGTCTGTCGGGAATGTTGTCATAGCCGTAGAAGCGTGCAATTTCCTCGGAGATGTCTGCCTTGTGGCGAAGGTCGCCTCTGAAGGAGGGCACTGTGATAACACCGTTTTCAACCTTGCAGCCGAGGCGCTCAAGGATAGTCTTCTGCTCGTCAGCGCTTACATCAATACCGATGAAGTTATTTACCCATTCGGGCTCGAAGGGAAGAGTGAAATCCGTCTTGTCGGAGCAGTCGCAGTCAACCGCACCGTTTACAACCTCACCTGCGCCAAGCATCTGGACAAGCTGAAGCGCTCTGTCAAGAATAGTGCGGCAGCCCTTGGGGTCAAGCTGCTTGTCGAAGCGTGAGGAAGCCTCCGTACGCATACCGAGCTTCTTTGCGGTCATACGGATGCTCGGGCCGTTGAAGCAGGCAGACTCGAAAACGATAGTGTTTGTATCGTCCATAATACCGCTGTACTCGCCGCCCATAACGCCTGCAACGGCAACGGGCTTTTTAGCGTCGGCAATGACGAGCATTTCTTCGGAAAGCTCTCTTTCAATGCCGTCAAGCGTTGTAATCTTTTCGCCCTGCTTTGCGTTACGCACGATAACCTCGTTACCCTCAAGGTAGCGAAGGTCAAAGGCGTGCATAGGCTGACCGTATTCAAGCATTACGAAGTTCGTAATATCGACAATATTGTTTATCGGGCGCACACCGCTTGCACGCAGTCTTTCTCTCATCCAGCGGGGTGAGGGCTCAATTTTAACGTTCTTTACAACTGCACCGACGTAGCGGTAACAAAGCTCGGGAGCCTCGATTGAAACCTTGAGCAGGTCGTTTACGTCGCCCTCGCCGGGCTCAACAACGGGTGTGGGCTCGACAAAGTCCATACCGTAGGTCACTGCGGTTTCTCTTGCAAGACCGATAACGCTTAAGCAGTCGGGTCTGTTGGATGTGATTTCAAACTCGGTTACAACATCGTTGAAGCCTGTTGCCTCACGGATATCCATACCGAGGGTTAGGTCGCAATCCTCACCGAGGACAAAAATGCCGTCCTCAATTGCGTTGGGGAAATCGTGCACGGTAAGGCCGAGCTCGCCGAGTGAGCAGAGCATACCTGCGCTTTCAACGCCACGAAGCTTGCCCTTCTTTATCTTCTTGCCGCCTGCGACAACGGAATTGTCAAGTGCGGCAGGAACATAGTCGCCTGCTTTGAGATTTTGTGCGCCCGTGACAATCTGCAGGTTTTCTTGAGCGCCGACGTTGACCTGACAAATCCACAGGTGGTCGGAATCGGGGTGCTTTTCAAGAGATTCAACTCTTGCAACTACGATGTTGGAAAGCTCCTCGCCCTCTGTTTCATAGCCCTCAACCTTGGAGCCCGAAAGAGTAAGTGCAGCAGCAAAATCCTTATCTGTAACATCTAAATTCACATAATCGTGAAGCCATCTTTTGGATAAATTCATTTCTTTTTCCCTCCCTTAGAACTGGCCGAGAAAACGCATATCGTTTTCAAACAGCAGACGCATATCGTCAATATTGAAGCGGAAGAGTGTAAGGCGCTCAAGGCCGACACCGAAGGCAAAGCCGCTGTAAACCTCGGGGTCTACGCCGCCGTTCTTAAGTACCTGTGGGTGTACCATACCGCCGCCGAGGATTTCGACAAAGCCCTCACCCTTACAGAAGGGGCAGCCCTTACCGCCGCAGCGGAAGCAGGTGACGTCAATTTCACAGCTGGGCTCTGTGAACGGGAAGTGGTGGGGACGAAGACGGATTTTGGTGTCCTCACCGTAAAGGCGCTTTGCAAAATCGAACAGACAACCCTTGAGGTCTGCCATTGTAATGCCCTTGTCAACTACAAGGCCCTCAATCTGATGGAAGAAGGGTGAGTGAGTTGAGTCAACAGCGTCACTGCGGAAAACGCTGCCGGGAGCGATAACACGAATCGGGGGCTTCTTGTTTTCCATAACTCTTATCTGTACGGGAGAGGTCTGGGTGCGAAGAAGCATATTTTCAGTGATGTAGAAGGTATCCTGCGTATCACGGGCAGGGTGCTCCTTGGGGATATTGAGTGCCTCAAAGTTGTAGTAATCCCACTCAACCTCGGGGCCTGTTGCAACCTCAAAGCCCATGCCGAGGAAAATTTCCTTAACCTCGTCAAGAACTATTGAGAGAGGATGTCTGTGGCCGAGTGTTGCCTTTTCGCCGGGCATTGTGACATCGAGCGTTTCGCTGACAAGCTGTGCCTTGAGTGCTTCGGCCTTAATCTGCGTAACCTTTTCCTCAAGCTGAGCTTCGATTTCCTGTCTTACCTCGTTTGCAAGCTGACCGACAACGGGTCTTTCCTCAGCAGAGAGCTTACCCATCTGCTTGAGAATTGCTGTAACCTCGCCCTTTTTGCCGAGGTACTTAACACGCAGAGCCTCAAGGTCTGCGTTGGACTGAGCAGCGGCGACAGCCTGAAGTGCTTCAGCCTGAATAGCCTTTAACTGATCCTTCAAATATATCATTCCTTTCAATTTGTACAAAACTTTTGCAAAATAAAAAATCTTCCATCCCGTAAAAACAGGACGAAAGACGTAAAAAACATTTCCGTGGTACCACCCGTATTCCCGCATAAATTATGCAGACACTCGTTAAGCCCTCTAACGGCGGCAACCCGTTGCGGCCTTATCAGCCGCACCGCTCCAAAGTGAACTTCGGCACTTTCGCTCAGGCTGCCGTGCTCCCAGCCGTGGCACAGCTCTCTGTCAACCCGTAACCGCAAAAGGCTTACTCTCTTTTTCATTGCGTTTAGGTATTCAATTAGAATTGATTGTAGCATACATTTTTATATTTTGCAAGTATTAAATATTAAAACATTAATATTACACGTCAGATTTATTATTGCTCTTGAAAAAGCACAAAGAATTATGTAAAATGAAATTATGCAAGCTTAAGCGAAGCGACCCATAATTTTGCATTTTGCGTTTTGCACTTTGCATTCTATTTACAGGAGGATAAAAAATGTACATCGCTTTATTATTCAAACGAATCTGTGCCATGCTGGTGGCTGTGGCAAACTTCATAGGCTTTTCGCTTGGCACAGGTGTGAAATTCGTTGAGCCCGTTGGGGTTGAAGATTTCCACGTAACCTCTTACATCGTTGGTGACAGGGTACTTGATATAAACAACCTGCACACCGAGGATTTTGACATTATTACCGATGTTATTCTTTTCGGCTGTGCCACTTTCACCGCTCAGGGTGAGGTTGTGCTTGAAAAAGATACTCTTGAAACCTCCCTTAACAACATAAGAACGGTTATCGGCGATAGAGATATAACAATCACGCTGAATATGCTCGGCCCCTCCTACACTTCAAACGGCATAAGCTGGGAGGACGATATGGAGCAGCAGTCAATCGAGCACAACAAAGCGTTTGCAAGCGGTGTGCTTGAAGAAAACATAAAGAAAGTTATTGAGCACTACGACTTTGACGGCGTTCACTTTGACTATGAATACCCGATAAAGCTCAAGCATTGGAACAAATTCAGCGACTTTCTTATTCGTCTTGACGAAGTTATGCCCGACAGGCTTATAGGCATTGCCGTTTGCGAATGGAACGCAAACATCAAAACAAAAGCCATTGAAGCAGTAGATTATTTTGAGCTTATGGTGTACGACATCTACGACGAAGCTGACGGCAAGCACTCAACCTTCGAGCGTGCAACCGAGCTTTCTCACGAGGCAACGATGAAGGGTATACCGCCCGAAAAAATGCACTTCGGCCTCCCCTTTTACGCACGTCCCACAGACCACGACGCATACTGGTACGATTACATAGGCTACTACGACAAGCTCGATGAAAACAACTTCTATTACGACGAGAATATACAGAAATCGTTCTGGTTCAACACGCCAGACGTAATCAAAGCCAAGACCGAATACGCAATGGAAAACGGATTCGGCGGTGTTATGATTTGGCACTACACCTGCGACCTGCCCTCAAGCAACCCGAATTCTCTGCTGCGTGCAATCGGCGAAGCAACGAAATAAAAACATGATTAATCAACAAGGCTTGTACAGCATTCTCAACTGTACAAGCCTTGTTCCTTTTATTATTGACACCTAACACTCTTTTTGCTATTATTTAGCGGTAAGGTGTTGTCATAACACGGTAGGCGGTTAGCCCTCTTTTTATTCGGAGGGCGGTGCCAATGGTTACATACGAAGAACTGTTTCTTTTCGGAACGCTTTTGGTTTCAATCATAGCACTTGTTGTCGAACTGACAAAAAAGAAATAACCGCCCCAAGCTCCCAACTTTAGGCGGTTATTCTTAATAATCTACTAAATGTGAGGGCGTAACCGTCTATCGGCAACACCTTACACCTATATTATATGCAAACAGTTATTGTTTGTCAATATTTTTTGCTCTGTATTTTTACAGAGCTTTTTTATTAGCCAAAAAGAATGCTGTTAACTATGCCTTCAAGTCTTTCCTGCTTGCCTGAGCAGGGTATTGCAACGCTCTTCATTTCGGCGGCGTAAGCGGCAAGCTCTTCGAGAGTTGTTTCGCCTGCAACGATTTTGGCACCGATGCCGTCGTTAAAGCTTGCGTACTTGTCCTTTACAAAGCCGTCAAGTCTGCCGTCCTCAATAATTTCGGCCGCCTTGATAAGGCCAAGAGCAAAGGTATCCATACCGAGGATGTAGCTTTCAAACATATCCTCGTAGGTGTTGCTGGGTCTGCGGCATTTTGCATCGAAGTTGAAACCGCCCGTCAGACCGCCTGCCTTGAGCACCTCGTACATACACATTGTTGCTTCGTAAACGTCAAACGGGAATTCGTCGGTATCCCAGCCGAGGAGATAGTCACCCTGGTTTGCGTCAATGCTGCCGAGCATACCGTTGATTGCACTTACTCTCAGCTCGTGCTGGAAGGTGTGTCCTGCAAGAGTAGCGTGGTTAGCCTCAATATTCATCTTGAAATCCTTATCAAGACCGTACTGGCGAAGGAAGCCGATAGCGGTAGCTGCGTCAAAATCGTACTGGTGCTTCATAGGCTCCTTGGGCTTGGGCTCGATATAGAAATCGCCCGTGAAGCCGATTTTTCTGCCGTACTCAACAGCCATTTTCATAAGCCTTGCTATGTTTTCCTGCTCAAACTTCATATCGGTGTTGAGGAGAGTTTCATAGCCCTCTCTGCCGCCCCAGAAAACGTAGCCCTTACCGCCGAGCTTAACAGTCAGGTCGAGTGCCTTTTTAATCTGTGCTGCGGCAAAGCAATAAACGTCTGCGGAGTTTGTGCTGCCTGCGCCGTTCATAAAACGGGGGTTGGAGAACATATTTGCAGTACCCCACAGGCACTTGATGCCCGTTTCATTCATCTTTTCGAGGATATAATCGGAAATTTCGTCAAGGCGGCGGTTGGTTTCGTTGATATCGTCTGCCTCGGGAATGATGTCCACATCGTGGAAGCAGAAGTACTCCACGCCAAGCTTCGACATAAACTCAAAGCCTGCGTCAACCTTGGCCTTTGCGTGCTCCATTGTGCCCTTTTCAGCCGCACCGAAGGACTTATCTGCAGTATCTCTGCCGAACATATCGGTACCTGCGGCACAGAGGTTGTGCCACCAAGCCATAGCGAAGGGAAGGTGCTCCTTCATGGGCTTACCGAGAACAACTTTGTCTGCATCATAGAATTTGAAGGCAAGCGGATTTGTGCTCTTTGCGCCCTCATATTTGATTTTCTGAATGTTTGTGAAAATTTCGCTCATTGTTATTGTTCCAACTCCTTAAATACGTTTTTGAGTGCGGGATATATCTTTTTGAAATTATTGTATCTTTTCTCGTAAAGCGCTGTCAATTCTTCTTCGGGATAAACCGTGTCGGCAACCTCAACGAGTTTACCGCAGGCTTCGTCAACGTTTTTATATTCACCACAGCCAACCATAGCCAAAATTGCTCCGCCGTAGCCCGGGCCCTGCTCCGTTTTAAGAAGGTCAAGCGGAATACCGAGCACGTTTGCCATTATCTTTTTCCACAGTGCACTTTTTGCACCGCCGCCGCAGATGTTACTGCGTGCCGTATCGATACCCAGGCTCTTTGCAACCTCAAAGCTGTCCCTGATAGCAAAGGCAACACCCTCAAACACAGCCTGAAGCATATCCGCCTTTGTGGTGTCCATAGTCATACCCGTAAAGGTGGCTCTTGCGTTTGTGTCGTTAATCGGGCTGCGTTCACCCATAAGGTAGGGCAGGAAATAAACCTTGTTTCTACCGAGCTTATCGTCAGTTATCTTTTCCTGAACTGCTGAATAATTGTTATCCTGCAAAATATCCTCCATAAACCATTTGTTGCAGGAGGCGGCGGAAAGCATACAGCCCATAAGGTGGTATCTGCCGTCTGCGTGGGCGAAGGAATGGAGTGCGTTGAACTTATCCACGCCGAAGTTTTCGCTTGAAATGAATACCGTACCCGAAGTACCGAGTGAAATATTGCACTTGCCGTTGCCGACAGTGCCCGTGCCGATTGCGGCAGCGGCATTATCGCCTGCACCTGCAACAACCTTAACATTTTCATTCAAACCAAGCTCTTTTGCAATTTCGGCTTTGAGTGTGCCGATAACTTCAAAGCTTTCAAAAAGTGAGGGAAGCTGTTCTTTTTTAACCGAACAGATTTCACACATTTCCTCTGACCAGCATTTGTTTTCAACATCGAGCAGCAACATTCCCGAAGCGTCGGAATAATCGCAGGAATGAACGCCCGTAAGTATATAATTTATGTAGTCCTTCGGGAGCATAATCTTGGCAATTCTGTTGAAATTCTCTGGCTCGTTTTCCTTGACCCAGAGTATTTTCGGGGCAGTAAAGCCTGCAAAGGCAATGTTTGCGGTGAAAGCAGTCAGCTTATCCTTGCCGATAACGTTGTTGAGATATTCAACCTGTTTTTCAGTTCTGCCGTCGTTCCACAGAATTGCGGGACGGATAACGTTATTGTTTTCATCAAGCACGACAAGACCGTGCATCTGGCCGCCGCAGCCGACACCTGCTATTTGCGATTTGTCAACACCGTCAGTCAGTTCCCTAACGCCGTCTATTACAGCCGTGTGCCAGTCCTCGGGCTTCTGCTCCGACCAGCCCGACTGCGGATAAAAGACAGGATATTCCTTTGAAACCTCTGCGTGAATTGTACCCTTTTCATCAACAAGCAGCAGCTTGACGGCAGAAGTACCTAAATCTATACCGATGTAAAGCATTGTATCACCTTACCTTTAAATATATAATACATTATATATCCTGTAAGAGTAGAAATCAATATTCAAACAATTTTTTGCCCTGTTCAAAAGCGAGGTGGTATTCGTCAAAGCCCACACTTTTTGTGTCCGTTGAATCGACAAACACAGTTGTGACAAGCGTGGTGTTCAGCACGGTAAACTGCCTCGTGAACATTTTTTCAATATACTCCCTGCCCTCACCCTTACTGCCTGCGGTGATTACAAGGGCAGCTCTTTTCGGCTTTGCCACGGGCGGTTTTACACCGTGGGCAAAGCGCAGAGCATAGTAGCGCTGAAAGCGGTCAACGATAGCCTTAAGCGGTGCAGGCACACCGCCGTTATAGACGGGAGTAGTTATAACGAGATAATCTGCCGCCTCAAAATCGGCAAAAAATTCGTCCATATCATCAAAAACACAGCCGACATTTTTATCGCACCAACCGCAGCCCATACAGGGGCTTACATTCATTTTGTAGGCGTTGTAGCAGTAGAATTCCATCTTATCGTGCTTTGACATTACAAGCCAATTGCCGAGCGTCGACGACATCGATTCCATTCGGGGAGAGCCGTCGAGCATTAAAACTTTTTTCATTTTTCTCATCCTATTTCAAGTGTCTTTTCGCCGACAGGCTCAAGGTAAGCGTCTTTACCCGTGCCTCTCTGCTTGAAAACCTGTGACGGATCAGACTTGTATAGTTCAAGCACGCCCTTTTCACCTACAGCCATGACAATAAGATGTGACAGCACCGGTATCACCATAGGAACGAGGAAATCGCCTGCAACGCTGTTCCAGACAGCAAAGGCAAAGAAAGAGCAGTTAAAGAACGGGCCCCAGTAGTTGACGAAGCCATCCAGCTTCTTATCAAGCTTTTTCAAGCCTTCACGGTCAAGCTCTATCGTTTTTGACCATATTTGAGGAAAATGCTCTTCCCTTGGCTCACGGTAGGTTTCAATGTTATAGTAAATACCCCAGCCGTCGTGAACGGAAATTGAAAGCGTGCCTACCGACACACCCTGACCGACAGGCACTTCGTAAAGACCCACCTGAATCGGCTCGTCGGACAGATTCTGAACATAAATGTATGTGTGGCCTGCAATAACGGGTGTTGACATACACGAGCATATAGAAAGTGTTGCAACCGCCTTGTTTTCACCTTGCTCGGCAGTATCCTTGGCAAAAGCCGTAACGGAAAGCGAAAGGATAAGAAGCATAGTAAGTAATACGGAAATAATTTTTTTCATTTTTTTATTTCTCCATTTTCTGATATGTTATCACAATTATTATATCACAATGAAATATTTTTTCAATCTTTCAATAACCATTAAGATAAAAGAATAAAAAAGCAAAGCAGTTAACGCCCACGACCGCTTTGCTTATAACAGTTCTTATAAATAATTTGTATTTCAACAAACATTCTCCTTGCGGTTTTACAAGATGAAATTAAAAGTCTGCGTATGTTACCGCAAAGTTTCTCTGTATATTGATATGTTGAAATATCGATTCCTTTAAATGATATATCGCTTAAGCGATATGATATACGGCGATGCCGTATGATATATTTCCACTTCGTGACAATATGATATAATATCCGTTCCGTCATATGCCGAAGGCATATATCATCGCTAAAAGAGCGATATCATAGCGTTAGCTATATCATCCGTAACCGAAGGGAACGGATATCATTGAAAAAAGCACTTGCAATCCTGCAAGTGCTTTTTTCTTGGTGCGAGAGACGGGACTTGAACCCGTACGGGATTACCACACGCCCCTCAAACGTGCGCGTCTGCCGATTCCGCCACTCTCGCTCGAACAAGTAGCATTATAGCAAAGCATTATACTATTGTCAAGCATTTTTTGAAAAAAATTTAAAATATTTTTCTTTGTTGTTTTAAAGAATTTACGCGTGTATTTTTGCTGCATTTTTGTGCAGCAAATATTGACATTAAGAAGCAAAAAATATACATTAGAATTACAGAGCAAGCTGTAAAAACACATAAAAGGAGTGTTTGAATTTGAAAAGAGCATTATCGTTGATTTTAAGTTTTACTCTTGTGCTGCTTATGTTCGGCGGCTGTGCAAAGGTTGAGCCGCTGCACACGGTTGACCTGAGTATTATGCCCACAAACGAATACCTTGAAATTGACGTAGCGGAAGTTGAAAGCTACACCGTAAAATTTATATTTCCCGAGGACGGCTACCTCAAACTTCTCAACTGTGACATAACCGAATACGAAAACTGGGATTGGGAAGTCTGGCCCGAATTCTATGTAACCTTTAAAAATTCCAACGACAAGGTGCTTTACGAAAATATAGCTACCTCGGGCGGTTACTGCGAAAAGTACCGTTTTGAAAAGGGCGAAATCACCGCCGAAATCCGAATTGAAAACAAGCTCGAGGGTATGAAAATGCTTGCTCTTTCCTGGGCTTATGCCCCCGATACCGATGAGCCTGTACCCGTTGAAATTGACGGCGATATGGCCGCCGCAAGAATAAACGCAGACGGTATTTCGGCTTTCTCGTTCAGCGTTTATACACCGGCAGTTTTAAGCTTCTGCCCGACCGAAGCCTGCATTTACGAGGGCAACTGCGACTTCTGGATTGAAAACCTGAACGGTGAAAATGTTACGGGCGAGCTCAGTATTCACGGCACGGAATGGGGTACAAGGAAAGCATTTTTACCTGCAGGCGATTATATAATCAAAGTAAAGGACATTGACAGCGTTGCCTCCTGTAAAATCAGAACCGAGCGCACCGTTGAAGATGCTTTCACGCAAGAGGCAGACGACCTCACAGTCCCCGTAACGCTTGGCTTCACGGCAAACGAATACCGTGAAAACACAATACGCTTCAACACCTCCGATGGCGAAAAGCTGATTGTCAAGCCGCTCGGCACAGGCAACTTCTACGACAGTGAACACACGGTAGATGTTGTGATAAAGGATGCTCAAGGCAACACAGTTGCAACAAGCGAAGACGAATGCGACCCGTGGTTCGGCACATTTGTTTTTAATTTTGAAGGTCACAGCGGCGAATACACCGCAACAATTTCGACACAGAGCAGCTGTGTTGTTGATGTTGAGATTGAATAAATAAAGATTAAAGGCTTGCACAGTTTTGTGCAAGCCTTTGTTTTTCGCTTGTTCGGACAGTCCGTCTATCAGAATGTGTCCTCTACTATTACACTCTCAAGAAGTGCGGGAAGCATCTTGAAGAATTCGGGAAGCCACTTTGTAATGGCGTACTTTGCAAGACCGAGGAAGGAGGGAACGAGGCTGAGGATGTAATCCGTTTCGCTTGTTGTGTTGTCTCCCTTGAATGTAGCCTTGTTTTCGCCTGCCTTCTTGTTGAAGCTTACTTCGTCAACCTTGTTGATTTCTCCTGTCTTGTCGTTGAGGATGTAGGTTGTCAGCCAAAGCTCTGTGCCGTCGATTTCAACTGTTTCAAAGCAGCCGCCGATGTTGCCCTCGCTTGTGCTGTCCCAATTGCCGTTTGCCCAGAAGTTACCGTAGCCATCCTTCTGGATAACAAGAGTATCAATAAACTCTGTCTTCATATAGTGGCCTGCAAGGAACTTACGGATTTCGTAGCGCTTTGCGCCTGCCGTACCCGAAAGAACCCATGTTGTGCCGTTGGGGTCAAGCTGGTTGTTTGTAAGGGGCTTTGTACGAAGGTACTGGTGGTCGTGACCGTAGAATACCATATCGACATTGCACTCTGCCATAATGGGAGGCAGGCACTCCTGAAGATAAAGAGCATCCGGCCACTTTGCATCCTTACCGAGTGAGTAGGGAGCCTTGTGCATAAATACGATTTTCCAGTCCTTATCGGTGGAGTTGAGGTCGTTCTTGAGCCACTCAAGCTGTGCTGTGGAAATTGAAAGCACATCGTTTGTGTTGAGAACGGCAAAGTGGGCATTGCCGAAATCGAAGGAGTAGTTTACGCCGTCCTTAACCTGAACACTTTCTGTTGTGTCGAGAGCAAACATATTGTTGAACCAGTACTCTACGCCGAGACCGTCGTGGTTACCTGCAACGGGAACGATTGTGAATGTTCTGTTCATTGCGCCGAAGGCTTCGTCGTACCAGTTCCACTCTTCGTTTGTGCTGTCGTCTGTGAAGTCACCGCAGTTGGAAACGAAATCGGGTGTGGGGAGCTTTGTGAAGGCTGCTGCAAGTGTTGCTGCACCCTTCTGGAAGTTTTCGAGGTTGCTTGCCTGAACGTCGGCAATGTTGATGAAGCTGACCTTGTTGTCGCCGTCATCGGTTGTGAAGGTGCCCCACTCGCTCCATGTTGTGCCGTCACCGACACGGTAGCGGTATGTTGTACCCTTTGTAAGACCTGTTACAACGAGCTTGTGCATCCAGTTGCCGTCCCACTCTTCGCAGGTAACGTCCTCTACGGTGTAAGCGTCTGCCGCAAGACCTTCGAACTCAATTTTGGTGTCTGCCTGTGCTGCTGTGTACCAGCAGAAGCCTCTGTCGGTTGCCGTGTCACCGTTAACGGTAACGGAAAGTCTGAAGGGGGTTGTGCCGTTTGCTTCCTGAGCCGAAGCAAAGCTTACCGTGCAGGTTGCAGCAATGCAAACGCACATCACGAGGCAGAGAAGTCTTTTGATGTTTTTCATTTTGGTTTCTCCTTTATGCTTATTTTAATTTTTTACTTCTTTGAGATAGATGGTGTAGCTTGTGCCGCAGTCAGCAGAATGCTTGCTCAGATTGAGGCCTGCGTTCATAAGCAGTGCACCGGAATGGATTTCATCCGTTTCATCGTCAATATAGTACTTGTCGGGGTCAAGACCCTTGAGACGGACATAGAAGGTTGTGTTCATCAGGCGTAAGTTTGTAACAAAGGTAAACAGAGCCTCGCTCTTATCCTGTGCTACATAGCCCCATGCACAGCGGTGCTTATTTTCTGTCGGAAGAATGAGCCTGTACAAATCACCCGTGCGGATAAGGTCGTAATACTTGTGGTATTCCTTAACCTGCCTTTTGATTATTCTGCGTTCCTCGTCGTTGAGTTTGACGGGGTCAAGCTCGTAGCCGAAGGTACCGCTCATTGCAACGTTGCCCTTTGTTTCATAGCCGGTACGTCTGTTGGCGGAAACGTGAGCACCGACACAGGAGGCAGGATAGCACATAGATGTGCCGAACTGAATTGTAAGGCGCTCCATCGGGTCTGTGTTGTCACTGCACCATATCTGCGGGGAGAAGTAGAGCATACCGGGGTCGAAGCGACCGCCGCCGCCCGAGCAGTTTTCAAGCAGGATATGCGGAAAATCGTTTACTATTCTGCCCATAAGCTCGTATGTGCCGAGCACAAAGCGGTGGAAAACCTCGTGCTGTCTTTCGGGCGGAAGAAGTGCCGAGCCTGCCTGGGTGAGGTTGCGGTTGAAATCCCACTTGACATAAGTAATGTTGTTGCCTTTAAGGACAGCCGCCATCTGGTCGTAAATGCAGTCTCTTACATCCTTGCGTGACATATCGAGCACATACTGATGTCTGCCGATTGACTTTTCTCTGTCGGGCACCTGAAGACACCAGTCGGGATGTGCATGGTAAAGGTCGGAATCGGGCGAAATCATTTCGGGCTCAAACCATATACCGAATTCAAGACCCAAATCGTTTACACGCTTGACAAGGCTTGAAAGGCCGCCCTTGAGCTTGTCTTCGTTTACATACCAGTCGCCGAGTGAGCAGGTATCGTCGTTTCTTTTGCCAAACCAGCCGTCATCCATAACAAGAAGCTCAAAACCGAGCTCCTTTGCATTCTTTGCAAATGCAACCATCTTCTCGTCATCAAAGTCGAAGAAACAGCCTTCCCAGCTATTGATAAGCAGGGGACGTTTTTTGTTTTTCCACTCGCCACGGATGAGGTGGTTATTGTAAAGTCTGTGGAAGGTACGGCTCATACCGCCGATACCCTCGTTTGAATAGACCATTACTACCTCGGGTGCTGTAAATACCTCACCCGGCTCAAGATGCCAGCAGAAATCAATCGGGTTGATACCCATAATCAGTCGGGTTGTGTCGTTGAAATCAACCTCAACATCGGCAGCAAAGTTACCGCTGTAAACAAAGTTGAAGCCGAAGGCCTCGCCGAAATCCTCGGTAGCATCGTCCTTTGCAAGGCAGACAAAGGGGTTGTGGTTATGGCTGGAGGAGCCACGCTTGCTTGCAATTGACTGAATGCCGTGCTCAAGGTGGCGCTTGACGAGTGTGCGCTCCTTGTTCCACGCACCGTAAAGGTGGTGCATATTGTAATCCATCGTCGGGAATTCAACGCAGGTGCTGTAAACACGCTGAAGGTCCATAACCGCATCGGATGCGTTTTCGACACGCACGCTTCTTGTCATTGCGCCGTAGTTTTCAAAAACTGTATAAAGCAGAAAAACCTTTGCGCCCGTAACCTTGTCAACGGTTTCGATTTCGAGTGTCGTTGCATCATCCTCGGTCATTGTGTAAAGTGCCGGCAGACCCTCAAGTGCAGGCTTGCCCTTGAAAATCTTATAGTCAACATAGCGCACATCCGTTACGGAGTTGCCCCACCTGTTACGGATAGCAAGGGCGGAAACACGCATATCGCCAGCGCCGTTGCAGGAATATTCCATCGGCCACGAGTCAACGTTGAAGAAGCCCTCACCTATTGTTTCGTTTGTTGCGCTGAAGGAAGCATTACCCCTGCGGAAAGCCAGATCCTCAACGGAATTATCGGGTATGTATGCACCGTAGTAGAGATGAATAAGGTAGTTTTCCTCAAACACCTGCATAATATAGCTGGAGTTTTTGGTATCCAGCTTAAAAATTCTTTTTTCGCTGTCAAATGATATTGGCATAAGCTAAGCTCCTTTACTCTATAATCATATCTGCAAAAATCGGATAGTGGTCGGAGGTGTGCTGTCCGTCAAGCATATCACGCACAATAACGTACCTGCTGACCTCGTTTATTTTATTATTGGTGAGTATGAAATCAATCGGCTCACCCTCTTCGCCGCCCTTGTAGGCGTGGTAGGTTTTGCCCTGCATTGTCTGCTTTGCCGTATCCTGTGTATCGGTAAGACCCTCGGCAACGAGTTGGTAATAAAGGTCGCAGCCCTTGAAAAGATTGAAGTCACCCGTTACAACAGTGGGTACATCAAACGAAAGTGCCTTTTCGCGCACAAGCTCAATACCGTTTTTACGGGCAGGCACGCTGATGTGGTCAAGGTGAGTGTTGACGTGTGCAAACTTCTTGCCCGTGCCCTTTTCCTCAAGCACAGCCCAGGTACACACACGCCTGCACGAAGCATCCCAACCGTATGAAACCTTGTCAGGTGTTTCGGAAAGCCAGAAAGTGCCGCTGTCAAGCAGGCTGTATTTTTCCTTAAGGAAAAGCACGCCCGAAATTTCGCCGCAGCCGGGCTTTGTGTTACCCGAATCTCTGCCGACACCGACAAACTCATATTCGGGAAGCGAAACGCACAGCGTTTTATACCACTCATAGGTACATTCCTGCACACCGACGGTATCGGGCAGGTATTCGCCGATTATCTGCGGCACAACCTTGCAACGGGGCTCAAACTCGCCGCAGCGAACATTGAAAGACATTATTCTCGTACAGCCCTCTTCAACGGGACTTTTGGTTGCACGCTCGGGGAAACCGACACCGCACGCAGCTTTTGCAAGACTGACAGGAGCAGTAATACAGTTTTTTGCCTTGTTCAAAAAGTTGTCCATAGCCGACACCTCTGTTAATTATATAAATATATAGTTAATATAATATATTTCAATAAAAATTTCAAGCAAAAGCACTAATTTTTATCACTATCTAACCATTATTAAATCGGATGCTAAATAAAAAGCAAAACCCCCGACGTTAACCGTCAGGGGTTTACTGTTCAAAAAAATCAGAAATTAGAGAACCTTCTCGATAGCCTCAACGATTGTGATGATAGCGTCCTTAACGCCGTTCCAGTTGATACCTGCGAAAGCAGAAACAACCTCATTGATGCTGAAGTTCTTGAAGAATGCTACGATAGCATCTACAATGATGGTGATGTAATCCATTACTTTGGCACCTCCTTCGCCTTTAATGTTAGTTTAATAATAACACTTTCTTTAGAGTTTGTCCACAAAAAAATAAATTTTAGGAAAAATTTTTTCATTTTATCAATTTCAGACATTGCGAACAAACCATTTTATACAATTTAAACAAAATATCAGGAATTATTTATTAACAATGACATCAACAATTCTGCTGACACTTTTGCCGTCCACAGCACCTAAATTGAGCGTTTTGAACACCTTTGCTCGCTCGCTTACCTGTGCATTTTTCACAGCTTCAATAAGTTGAGCCGTGGTGTTTGCCGTTGCACCCGGCACATAGGTAAGGTAGTCAAAATAAAACGGACGGCGTGAGGAATACTCCTGCAAATCGGGTGCAAAGAAAATGCAGGGCTTGTCCAGCAGCACGAAATCCATGCATATTGATGAGTAGTCGGTTATAAGAATATCGCTGATAAGTGTCAGCTCATTTACCGACGGATAATCCGTCACATCAACAACGCCTTCAAGCGGCATATTGCCGTGTATCTGCGGATGCAGACGAACCAGAAGAGCGTATTCCGAGCCTAATTTTTCGTTGAAAAGCTTCGCATCAAAATGCGAAAGGAATTTTCTGTCACACTCGGGGTCATCACGGAAGGTCGGTGCATAGAGTACGATTTTTTTATTCTTACATTCGGGGTGTTTTGCTTCAAAAGCTGCTTTGAGTTCAGCCGCATTTGAGCTGTTCAGAAGCACATCTGCTCTTGGTGAGCCGAGCGGCAGAACCTTTTCTTTTTCAACGCCGAAAGCACTTGCGTAGATATCCCTTACTCCCTCGCCCGAGCAGATGACAAAGCTCAGCTTTTTGTTTGCGGCAATTTCCCTTTTGCGTATTGCCTCGGGCTGGTCAATGTCAAGACCGAATCTTTTAAAAGCGCCCTCGGCGTGCCACAGCTGGACAACAGCCGTTTCCTTTCGGAAATTGAGATAGCCCAAGGGCATAAAATTATCGTTCATAAAAACATAGCGGCTTGTTGCAAGCTGGTACGCTTTTTTTGTAAAAAAGAAAAGTGCCGATACAATTGAAGCAAAATCCTTGTGGGAGATTAAATTGAAATCAAACTCTCCCCTGCCCTCAAGCTCCTTGCGGATTTCGCCGAGGCTGTCGTTAAAGGAAGCGTTATGGGGTGAAAGCAGAGTAACCCTGTTCTCCTTTACGGAAAACAGGGCACTTGAAATATTAAAGAAAAAAGCGAAAAGTCTGTAAAAAAGTTCTTTCATTACTTCGCCCAATCAATAACGGTTTTGCCGAAGCTGCGGTGAATGTCCTTATCGAATGCGCTGTGGATATCGGGAATTGTCTTTACCTGAACAACGTCGCCGACAAGGTTATCCAGACGTGAAACAAGCCTCGGGAATTTTTTGTAAAGCTCAACAGTCTGCTCAAAATCCTCTCTGCCGCTTCGGGATGAGCCGTAAAGCCTCAGACCCTTTTCAAGCACCATACGGGTGTTGATATCGACAAAGTTTTCGCTGACCCCCATAAGGGACATTGTGCCCTCGGGGTTGATAAGGTCAATCATCTGGTTTATTGCGCTGCGTGAGCCTGCACCGCCGACACACTCGAAGCCGTGGTCAATTGCTACGCCTTCGGGCACGTGGTCAACGTGGTAGGTTGCCTTTGCAAACGAGAAATAGGAGAGCTTTTCCTCCACCGTGCCGAAAATATAAAGCTCGGTTTCGGGGTAGAGATAGTGGAAAAGCAGAGCCGTAATATAGCCGACATTACCGTCACCCCAGATGCCGATTTTGTTGCGGCGGGAGTGGGCAATCTTGTCGAAACGGCGCATTGCGTGCACGCTGACGCTTACAAGCTCCGAAAAAGAAGCAACGTTCATATTCATATTATCGGGCAGCTTTACAAGTCTGTCAGGTGTTGCGGTGATTATATCCTGCAGAAAGCCGTCGTTGCCGCTTGAACGGAAATAGCTTGAGCGAAGATAGTTTTCCGCAATAATTTCATCGGTTTCGGTGGGCACGGTGGGAATGGGCACAACAAAATCGCCGACATTGAAGGTGCCTGTCGGGTCATAGATAACCTGTGCAACACATTCGTGAACGAGTGCCATAGGCAGCTTTGCCTTGAGTGCCGCCTGAGAGCGCATACCCTGATAGTAGCGCTGGTCTGCCTTGCAAATCGACAGCTTGTACGGACGAAGCACGACCTCACCTGCGGTAAGGTCAACCTCTTTATAGGTAACGTCGATCATGCGTGGGGAAACCAGCTGATAGACTGCATTAATCATTTTTCTTCTTCTCCGATCAAAGACTGTGCCACCTTCATATCGAAGGGATAGGTAATTTTAATGTTGAAAACCTCGCCCATAAGAACGTGGACGTGCTCACCCTTGAGCACATACATCTTGCAGGCATCGGTGAGAATGTTCTTTTCGTCCTCTGTAAGTGACTCAAAAATCTCCTTGAGACGCTTTGCCTTGAAGGACTGCGGAGTCTGACCCTGATACATATGGTCACGCACGGGAATTGAGGAGATAACCTTGCCGTCAATACTTTCTACGATTGTATCTGCGGCAGGTACCATAGTGTCGCAGGCACCGTACTTTCGTGCGCAGTCGATATTTTCATCGATAATTCTGTGTGTAACGAAGGGACGCACGGAATCGTGTGTGACAACTATTGTGTCATCATCAAGACCGTGGTTTTCCTCGATATAGGCAATAGCGTTCATAATTGTGTCGTTGCGGCTTTCACCGCCGTCGATAACAACAACTCTGTCCGTTTTGCCGAAATTCTTTTCAACAAGATTCTTTGCGTGCTCAACCCAGGATTTGTGGGTGGGAACAATAATTTTTTCAATACGGGGGTTTACGAAAAACTTTTCGACGGTGTGCATAAGTATGGGCTTTGAGCCAAGCTTCATAAACTGCTTGGGCATATCCGTGTTGCCCATTCTGCTGCCCTTGCCGCCGGCGAGAACAATACCGAAAACCATAATATCAATCCTCTTTATAATTACTTTGATTTGACTTTTGAATCGTAAATGTCGCAGACCTCGTCCGCCGTGCCGCTTGCAATTACCCTGCCCTTTTCAAGCAGAACAGCCTTTGTGCAAAGGCGGCGTACCTGCGCCGTGTTATGTGAAACAAAGAGCACCGTAACGCCCTTGTCAAACATACTCATTATTTTGGCTTCACTCTTTTTCTTGAACTTTGCATCACCTACGCTAAGCACCTCGTCAAGAATGAGCACCTGGGGGTCAACCGCAGTTGCAATTGCAAAGCCGAGACGGGCACGCATACCCGAGGAATAGTTCTTTACGGGCACGTCAATGAATTCGCCAAGCTCCGCAAAATCAACAATCTGCTGATATCTTTCCTCGATATACTTTCTCGAGTAGCCCATTGTTGCGCCGTAGAGATAAATATTCTCCGAGCCCGAATAGTTCATATCGAAGCCTGCGCCCAGCTCAAGCAACGGAGCAATAACGCCGTTTACCTGCACCGAGCCCTTTGTGGGCTTGAGAACGCCTGCAATAACCTTAAGCAGTGTACTCTTACCTGCACCGTTGAAGCCGAGGATGCCGATACGCTCACCCTCCTTGACCTCAAACGAAACATCGGTAAGCGCCCAGAATTCCGTAAAGCGGATTTTGCGCTTCAAAAACTTTATTACATATTCTTTTATATTGTCTATTTTTTCCTTGTGAAGGTTGAACATAACGCTGACATTTTCAACCTTGACCGCTGTTTTAGCCAAACGCCGTCACCTCATATATGAAGAATGAATTTATCCTGCTTTTTGTAGAAAGCAAGTGAGCCTATGCCGAGCATTGCAAGGCTGAAAATGCAGGCATACGCAAAGTGATTCCAGTTCCACATTTCGCCGAAAAGCACGCAGGAACGGAACATTGAAACGATTGAGTAAAGGGGGTTTGCCATAAGAGCCATCTGCACCCACTTGTTTGCGCCGAGTGCATCCACCGTGTAGAAAATGGGTGTTGCGTAGAAAAGGAGCATACAGAAAACATCGTAAAGATATTCTATATCCTTAAAGAATACGCTCAGAGTAGAGAGAATAAGACCGACACCCGTGCTCAGCACAAGCAGTATTATTATCGGCACAATTGCAAGCAGAATATACGGCGTGATTACAAGCTCAATATCCGTAAAGAGCATATAATAGAGCACCATTGCAACGAGAACGAGAAGCGAAATTACAAAGGTTACAAAGTTTGAAAGCACGTTTGAAACGGGGTAAATGTACTTTGGCACATAAACCTTTTTGATTACGCTTGCGCTCAGGCGGATTGAGCGCATTGCACGCTTTGTGGACTGTGTGTAAAACTCATAAAGCAGTCGGCCGCACAGCAGGTAAATCGGGTAACAGACTATACCCTCGTTGCTCTTGCCGAAAATTCCGCCGAAGACGACAACAAGAACAAGCGTTGTCAGAAGCGGCTGAAGGAAGGTCCAGAATATACCCAGCACCGAGTTGCGGTACTGAAGCTTGACGTTCTTGCGGACAATTTCATACAGCAGGAAACGGTATTTCCACAAGTTCAGGAAAAATCCCTTTATTTTATTTTTTTTGCTTGCAGTGTTCATGCAGCAATCTCCTGTTTCTCTTTCATTTATATGTTTGTTATTTATTAAACCATTTTATGAAGTATTTGAGCATTGAAGAAATCTGGACAAGCATCAATTTGAAATTCTTCTTGCTCTCTCTGCCCCATACGTGGTAAACCACGGCTTCGGGGTAGAAAACAGCCTTTGCGTATTTGCGCACGGTACGTGTGATGTCGCAATCCTCAAAATACATAAAATAGCGCTTGTCAAAACCGCCGATTTTTTTAAACAAATCCGTGCGGAACATCATAAAGCAGCCCGTTGCGTTTTCAATTTCGCAGGGCACGGACAAATCCTCGTCGAGCATTGCGTATTCACGAAGCTCGGGTGACGGGTCAGACTCATCCCTCATACGGCTTGCGACAAGATATTTTATTTTCGGGTTGCGCTTGCCTAAAATCTGGCTTCTGCCATCGGGGAAGCAGATTTTCGGGGAAAGCAGACCGATTTCGGGGTGCTCCTCCATATATGCCGCCATTTTGGCAATGACATCTTCATTAATGCTTATATCGGGGTTTATAACGCAGTGGTAGTCCGACTCAATAACCGACAGCACCTCGTTGTGTCCGCTGCCGAAGCCCTTGTTTGTGCCGGGCTCAATAACCTTTACCGCACCGTAGGTTTTCTTAATATGGTCGGGTGTGCCGTCCGTTGAAAGGTTGTCAACCGTGTAAAGCTCAAAATCTACGCCCTTGGTGTGCTCAAGCAGGGTTGAAACCGCCTCGTCTATGCTGCTCATATTGTTGTGCGTAACAATGCAGCCCGTTACTTTAACGTTAATTAATACCATTCCTTTCGGATTATCGGTTGGAGAATGTAAGAATATTCTTTGTTATATTAATACGCCATTTTATTTTTTGTACAAGGCTTGTCCGACCGCCTGTCATACTGCCCTCGTTGCGGCGCCAGAGGATAAGCGGCTCGTCAAGAAACACGGTTTTGACTGTTTTTTCGCAGACAAGACCCAGCCACTGGTCGTGCATCGGGATATCCTTCGGGAAAGGCAAGGCGGCGGTAAATGCCTGCCGTGTGAGTGCCATACACGAGCCCGTATAGCAGTTTTTCAGTATGTTGCGGATAATTCCCTTGCCTGCGCTCCTTGTGCCGAAAAGGGTCTGACCTGTTTTATCGAGGTCGGCATCGGTGAGGTATGCATTATGAAGCACACAGCCTGCGCCCGAATTTATCTGTGCCATAACCTTTTCAACCTTGTCGGGCAGCCACACATCGTCCTGGTCGCACAAAAATGCAACATCGCCCGTGCAGACACCGAAAAGGAATTCCTTGTTGGCGTCAACACCACGCTGCGGACCCTTGACATATTTTACCCGTTTATCGGCAAGAAAAGCTTCAACGGCGGCAAGTGTGTTGCCGTTGGGGCTGTCATCCGAAATTATCAGCTCATCATCCTCCCCAAGCTGAGGAAGGATTGAAGAAATCTGCTTGGCTATGTACTTTTCGCCGTTGTATGCGGCAAGAAGAACAGAGATTTTCATTGGATTTTCAGCCTTTCCGTCGCCCCAAGGGCATAGTGACACAAATAACTTAACGTAGTTTAACACATAAATATTAATAAAGTATTAACAAAAAGTAACAGCACCCGTTTCACCGTCGGGTGCTGAATTGATATATTGGCAGCACGGACGACCAAAGGTCGCCCCTACACTATCATTTCACCTTCTCAATTAACTCCTCTTTCACATTCTTCACTTTCCCGTCAATAACCTCTTCAAGCAAAGAGTTGAGCATTTCGCCTATTTTTTTGCCCTTAATGCCTATGGCGGACAAATCCGAGCCGTTTACGGCGAGAGTAGCGAGAGAATAGCATTCGTTATTATCAATTACCCTGCTAATATTATACAGTATTTCTCTTTCCGTTTCGGTTGTTATACTGCCGTTTGATTTTTTAAACCGCACAAGTCTTTTTGCGTTTTCTTCGCCGAAAACATTGAGCAGGCGTTTTACAGCAGGTGAAGTTTTTTCAATAACCGTATCCTTATTTTCAACAAGCCCAACTACCGTATTGGTAACGCTGTTGCTGTAGCGCAGGCGTTGCAACACGGCTTTTGCGTTTTCCGCAGTGAGATTCAAAAGCAAAAGCGCAAGCCTGATTTCAATTTCACGCTCGGCAGCCGATATTTTCCGTGCCGTTTCACGGGTAATTTCGGCTTCGGGAACAAACACGCCGAAAACCTCACGGTAATCAAAAAGTATATCTTCACAGTTGCCGAGGAGCAGTTTATCCGTTTCAACTCTTATGCGCTCAACTGCTATATTTTTAAGAAGCTCTTTTTGTTCAAGCACCGCCTTTGCCGTGCTTTCTTCAAGCGAAAAGCCGAGTGTTGCGGCAAAGCGCAGGGCACGCATAATGCGCAGTGCATCCTCATCAAAACGCTTTTTTGCACAACCCACACAGCGTATTATTTTCCTCTGCAAATCCTCTTTGCCGCCGTACAAATCCGTAACGTTGCCGCTTTTGTCGGCCGCCATAGCGTTTACGGTGAAATCCCTGCGGCAAAGGTCATCGGCAAGGGTGCGTGTGAAGCTGACCTCACTCGGGCGGCGGTTGTCAAGGTATTCGCCGTCAATGCGGAAGGTCGTGATTTCAACCGGGCTGTCGGCAATTACGGTAATCGTGCCGTGCTTAATACCCGTCGGAATTGTGCGGAAGCTTCCGAAAACCTCCAGCGTTTCTTCGGGCAGAGCAGAGGTACAGACATCCCAGTCATAGGGTTTTCTGCCAAGCAGAGAATCACGCACACAGCCACCCACGGCATACGCCTCAAAGCCGCCTTCTTCAAGCAGCCTCATTACGGATATGATATTTTCGGGGATAGTTATCCTCATAACTTTCCTTCCCAATTACAGTTTGCCGATGACAAACTGTTAATGAAAAATGAATAATGAAGTCGCTTACGCTGATGAATAATGAATAATAAAGGAAGGGCTGTGCCCTTGCCCATATTATATAATTCGGGTGTGGGTGTCCCACCCACAATTATTCATTATTCAATATTCATCATTCATTATTCATTTGTAACAATTCATTATTGCACTAAACTGTAAATTATACGTCTCTATCTTAACAAAACAAACCGCATTTGCATAAACTGATACAGAATACTTTTTGGAGGTATCCTTTATGCCAAGCGTATATTTAAGTCCGTCAACACAGCAGAGTAATCTCTATGTCATAGGCGGCACGGAAGAATACTATATGAATCTTGTTGCCGATGCAATTGAGCCGTATCTTGAGGCAAGCGGCATATCCTTCGGCAGAAACACGCCCGATATGACTGCAGCAAGCTCAATCCGCCAAGGCAATGCAGGCGGCTACGACCTCTACCTTGCAATCCACTCCAACGCCTCGCCCGAGGGGATGTACGGCGAGCTTATGGGCACAGATGTATTTTACTACCCCACAAGCCGCAACGGCAAGCGTTTTGCCCAAATAATCGCAGAAAATTTCAAGAGTATTTATCCCTACCCCGAGCTTGTTGACATAAGAGCGACAACCGCTCTGGGTGAGGTCCGTCAGCCGACTATGCCGAGCGTACTTGTTGAAATTGCCTACCACGACAACGAGGAGGATGCCGACTGGATTGTTGACAACATAAACCCCATCGCCCGTGAGCTTGCACGCAGCGTTGCCGAGTATTTCGGTGTTCCCTTTGTCGAGCCCGTTGGAAACGAAGTGGGCGTTGTCAACGTCACAAGCGGGTCGCTGAATATCCGCTCGTCACCAAGTGTGACCGCTCCGATAATTGCCCGTGCGGCTGCAGGCGAAAGGCTGCTTATAATCGGCGAGGACGGCGACTGGTACAGGGTGAATTACGGCAACTCAACAGGTTTTGCCAACAAGAGATATGTTGTAAAATACAGTTAAAAAGCTCACTCAAAAATTATATCCGAGGGTTTCGTATTTATATACATTTCCAAAATCGTCATAATATGCACGCACATAGCGCAGAATAACAAAGGACTTCTGCCTGCCGCTTACACTTCTGTTTGCAGGCAGGCGCAGACAGCTCTGCATAACAAAGACAATTTCTTCTCTTTCATTGACAAAGGTTTCGCACCTGACCTCATCGAGTTCAGGCAGAGTAAAAGACTCAATAAACTCTTTTCCAAGCTCATTATTCTCACAGCAGACCAGCTTTATATCGTTGTGCAAAAGCCACCTTGCCGCAGCAGCACGCAGGCTCTCGTAAGTTTTCAGGCTGTCTTTCAAGGCTTGATGTCCCCCGAAAATGAATAGTTTGTTTGTCCGTCTTGCATAAATTTGCTCAAAACCTCTTATTAAAATAGCACATATAGCCGAATTTTGCAACAAAAGTGACGGAAAACAAAATTAAACTTGCAAAACCGAGGGCAATATAGTATTATTAGCAATAATAGTTTAAAAAGAAAGTAATAATTACAGGTGATACAATGTCTTTGTACAGCGGTCTCTCGGCAGAACAGCTGAGAGTTGAATTTGAAGAAGTAAAGCAGCAGTATGACGAGTTCAAGGCAAGAGGTCTTGACCTGAACATGGCTCGTGGCAAGCCCAGCCCTGCACAGCTTGATATGTCACTCGATATTTTCGACAGCGTAAATGCCCTCAACGGCTACAAGGCGCTCGACGGCACAGACTGCCGCAACTACGGCAACCTTACGGGTCTTGACGAGTGCAAAACAATATTTGCCCAGGCTCTGGGTGTACAGAACAACAACATTATCGTTTTCGGTAACTCCAGCCTCAATATAATGTTCGACTACATTTCACAGTGTATGGTTAAGGGCGCAGGTGCCGAGCCGTGGATGCAGCAGGGCAAAATCAAGTTCGCCTGCCCCGTACCCGGTTACGACAGACACTTCTCCATCCTCGAGTACTTCGGTATCGAGATGGTAAATGTTCCCATGCTTGAAACAGGCCCCGATATGGACGTGCTTGAAGAGCTTGTCAAGGACAGCTCCGTCAAGGGTATGTTCTGCGTTCCCAAGTACTCCAACCCCCAGGGCTACACCTTCTCCGACGAAACGGTTCGCCGCATTGCAGCCCTCAAGCCTGCCGCACCCGATTTCAGAATTATCTGGGACAACGCTTATTTCGTTCACGATATTTCATCGGAGGGTGATTCTCTGCTCAACATCTTCCCCGAGGCAGAGAAGAACGGCACGGAGGATATGATAATCGAGGTTGCTTCAACCTCCAAAATCAGCTTCCCCGGCGCAGGCGTTGCCGTGCTTTCCGCTTCCGAAAATAACATCCGTATGATTAAGCAGCGTATGAACGCACAGATTATCGGCCACGATAAAATCAACCAGCTCCGCCACGCAAGAGTGCTAAAGGACGCAAACGGCATGAGAGAATATATGAAGCGCCACGCAGCTATTCTCAAGCCCAAGTTTGACATCGTGCTCAAAACACTCGACCGTGACCTTATGGGTCTTGGTATTGCCGAATGGACTCACCCCAACGGCGGCTACTTCGTAAGCCTTGATGTTATGCACGGCTGTGCAAAGCGAGTTGTTGAGCTGTGCCGCCTTGCAGGTGTTGTACTCACAAACGCAGGCGCAACCTTCCCCTACGGCCTTGACCCCAACGACACAAATATCCGTATTGCTCCCTCCTACCCCTCACTTGACGAGTTGAGAGACGCAATGCAGCTTGTTTGCATCGCAGTTAAGCTCGCCGCACTCGAAAAGCTTATTGAGGAAGCAGAATAATTCATACAAAAGGTGACACGGTTTGCGTCACCTTTTTTTCTTTCCGCCTGCGGCGGAAAGAAAAAACAACCGCAGCCGGTACAAAGCTGCGGTTGTTTTCTGCTTTTAGTCCCTAGGGGGCGGGACGTAATAAAAGGGAAATATAGAAAGGCATTGTTGAAACATCTGTCTTGTTCGGGTTTATATTAACTTAAAAAAGTAACACACAAGTAAACCCAAAGTAATAGCAAGGTAAATTATATGTTGCATTTTTGTTACAATAGTGTTAATATAGTGGTAATCGGTAACATTTTGTTTACAATTCAGGAGAGTGAATTACGTTATGGCAGTAATTCTTGTTGTTGAGGACAATAAAAACACCCAGCTTCTCACGCAGGCAAGGCTCAAGCCCTTTTACGACGTAGTCTGTGCAGAGGACGGCTTTGATGCGTTGGACATCATTTATTCACGCCACATCGACCTTGTCGTCAGTGACATAATGATGCCAAATATGGACGGCCTTGAGCTGTTGAGCAGAGTCAGAAGCGAGGGCTTCAATATGCCCGTGCTGCTTCTCACCGCAAAGCAGGCTTTCCAGGACAAGCGTGAGGCATATAACCTCGGTGCGGACGATTACGTTACCAAGCCCGTGGATTATGACGAGTTGCTATTAAGAATAAGCGCACTTCTGCGCCGTGCAAAGATTGCAACGGAAAGGCAGATAAGAATAGGCAGGCTGTGCATTGACGAGGCAGAGCATATAGTCACCTACGACGGTGAGCAGATTGTTCTTTCACGAAAGGAGTTTGACCTGCTTTACAAATTCCTTTCGTACCCCGGCAAGATTTTCACAAAGAAACAGCTTCTTGACGAGGTATGGGGCATTGACTCCGAATGTACCGAGGACACAATCAAAACCCACATCAACCGCCTGCGCAACAAGCTTGAAAACTGCTGCGAAATAAAAATAGTAACCATCAAGGGCTTCGGCTATAAGATTGAGGTTGCGGAGGAATACAGAAAATGAAACTTCGCAAAAACAAAAAGCAGACCATCATTGCTCCCGATTTTAACGATATACGCTTAAGCCGCAGCCTGTCCAAATGGTTTATCATTCAAACGCTCTTACTTGTCGGTCTGAGCGTTTTTTCCGTTGCGGCAATTCAGCCCATTGCCAAATATATCCGACACGACGATATTTTTGACTGGTCCCGTTTTTTCATCGTTGTCGCAATATGGGTAGTGGTAGTCGGCATATTTGAAATTCTGCAATACAGGCTTGTAAAAAAGCACCTTGAGAAAATATCAGATATGATAGAACTCCTTGCAAGCGGCAACTACGGTGCCAAAATAAAGGTTACACGCTTTGACGTTTTCAAAAAGCTTGCAAAAGACCTCAACCTGCTCAGCGAAGATTTAAAGCAGGTGCAGATGTTCCGTGACGACTTTGTAAACAGCTATTCTCACGAGTTCAAAACGCCCATAGCCTCCATCAACGGCTTTGCACAGCTTCTGCTGACAGATGAAACACTTGACGAAAAGACACGCAAAAAATACCTGCAGATTATTGCCGATGAATCCAACCGTCTGACAGGTCTTGCAAGCAACACAATTCTCCTCACCCGTCTTGACACGCAGAAGATTATCACGGACAAAAAGGAATATTCGCTCGACGAGCAGCTTCGCCGCTGTGTAATAATGTTTTCCAACGACTGGATGGCAAAGAACATTGAGTTTTCGGGCGACGGCATAAGCGAAATTACGTATTTCGGCGACGAAGACCTTATGCAGCATATCTGGATTAACCTTATCCACAATGCGATAAAGTTCACACCCGAAAACGGAAAAATTTCCGTTTCATCAAAGGTGCAGAACAACAGGATTTTTGTCACCATATCCGACACGGGTATAGGTATGACACCCGAAAACGCACAGCGTATTTTCGACAAATATTATACGGAAAACCGCAACAGCACCTCAAAGGGCTTGGGCCTCGGTCTTTCCATTGCACACAAAATCGTAAAATTATGCGGCGGCAAAATAACGGTTGAAAGCAAACTCGGCGAATGCTCAACGTTTACGGTTGAGCTGCCGAGAACGTGATAAAAAGCTGACCTTTTCGGGTCAGCTTTTTTAAATAATAAAGTATAAAGAAGAAAGAATAAATAATATTTCAACGGGCGATTCGTGAATCGCACCTGCTTGACAAACTTTGCAGATATACTATAATATCTGTGTAGAGATCGCGCCGAGTAAGTGAACTTTCTTCTTCATAGCTTGACGAAGCGATAAAATTAGGTGGTTACGAAACATCCTACGCCAAAGAGGCTCGGATGGTTTTCTTTCTCCTTTACATCTCAGTCCTCCTTGGCAATAACAAGGAGGGTGATATCATGACTGTTTACGAATCGTTAATGTTAATGATTGCTTTCGCAGCGTTGATTATATCCATTCTAAGCATCAGGAAGTAAAAGAGAAGCCACCTATTCGCAGTAGGTGGCTTCTCTTCTTGATGTAATGATTACATCATTAAGTTTTAAAAGTTACTTATAGTGATCGCCTAACGATCTCTACAACCTCATTATAGACTAACTTGCATTTGTTGTCAACTATTAAAATTAACCAATTAGCCGAGTGTTCGCAAGGACACTCGGCAGTTTTATTCGTCTTGCATCGGGCAATTCGTGAATTCACCCTACTTGATTGCATCGGCTAAAAAGCCTGCAGTGAATTTAACGCCCTTAATAAATGCTTCCTTTTCGTAAATTACGCACGTCTCGTTTGACAAATCCTCATAGATATCAAAATCAGCTTTTTGCTCCGGTGTGAGTGTTGCGTATAATTTATCTCTGCTGTCCGATGCCGAGTTTGCAATGCTTCTCTCGCTGTCAGACAAAACGGTCTTTCTTTCCATTTCATAGGAAAACCACAAATCTTCCAATAAATTTTTCATATAATCCACTCCGTTTTGATATATTTTATAACCAAACGGTTATCATTTCGACTTCATTATATAGTACCTATGTTAGAATGTCAATACCAAATGGTTATTAAATTTATTGGAGTTTTTATGAACAATCACTATCCGAGATTAAGAGATTTGCGTGAAGACCATGACTTTTCACAGAGTTATGTTGCTGATTATTTGAATATCAAGCAACCGCAGTACAGCCGTTATGAACGTGGATTGCGTGATATTCCTACAGATATCCTGATTAAATTAGCTTCACTGTACAACACCTCAACCGATTATATTCTGGGGCTTACCGATAAAACCTAATAACAGAAAAACTTATATGCCGTTTTATGTTTTAAAATAAACCTCAATGCGTGTCATTTTGAGCAAAGCGAAGAATCTTAAAGAGCAAAAAGATTCTTCACTATCGTTCAGAATGACATTACTTTTTTGTTTGTCGTCAAACTGTTAGAATGATATAATTTTCATGAAATGAATAATGAATATTGAATAATTGCCGTAGGGGCGAGCTTTGCTCGTCCGCCGTGAAAGCGATATAACAATAAGAAAGAGACGAGCAAAGCTCGCCCCTACAAATATTTATTCTTTATTATTTATTATTTCTTCTTTATTCTTTAACAAAATACGGGCTGCACCTGCCTGCCTTCCAACGCTGACTCAATTGCGTTTTGCGTCTGCGAAAAGTCCGCCACTACCGAGCGTGGTTTATTGATGTGGTCGTCCTGCTTCATCGGGACAAACCAGATGTTTTTGTAGTTGAGCAGTGCGCCTATATTGCGTGCGGAATTGCCCAGGGCATCGTTTGTTGAAACGGCAAGCACAAGCGGACGGGAATTTCGCAGGTGCGATTTGCACGCCATTGTCACCGCAGTATCGGTTATGCCGTTGGCGAGCTTTGCAAGCGTGTTTCCCGTGCAGGGCTCAACAAGCAGCACGTCAAACATCTTCTTCGGGCCTACGGGCTCGGCAGAGGAAATAGTGTGTATGATTTTTTCGCCGCAGATGCTTTCAATCTCATTTACAAAGTGCTCTGCCGTACCGAAGCGTGTATCGGTTGAGTATGCGTTTTCGGACATTATGGGTGTCACCCGTGCACCCGAAGAAACCAGAAGCCGCATTTGCTCAAGCGCTTTCTGAAAAGTGCAGAAGGAGCCGCACAGAGCAAAGCCGACAGATATGTCTTTCATAGCTTCACCGCCCCGAGTATTGTTTTTGCTATTGCCTCGCCTGCGCTTTGCGGAGATATTCTGCCCGGCAGACCCGGCACACGAAGCACCCTTATGCCGTGCTTTTCTGCCGCTTCAAAGTCCACACCGTAGGGTGCGGAGGCAACCTCTATGATAAGACAGGTTTTATTGAGATTTTTTATGAAATCCTCTTCTAAAACCCGTGTCGGCACCGTATTAATCACTATATCAAACTCTTTTGCTTTTTCTGCAAGAGTGTAAAGCTTAGTCGCTTTACACATATCCGAAATTGCCTGTGCTCTTGCGCTTTCCCTGCGTGCGGCAACGGTTACCTCGGCACCAAGGGCAGCGAGCCTGCGTGCAATGGCTGAACCTGCCTTGCCATAGCCGATTACAGCGATTTTTGAGCCGTGAATATCCTTGTCCGTATTGCCCGTTATTTCAAAAAGTACACCCTCTGCGGTGGAGATTGAATTGAGTATAGCCAGCGACTCGTTTTCGTAGTAATCGTAAAGGTGTACCCCTTTACTGACGAGCGCTTGAGCAAAGCTGCTGTCGGGCATACCTGCAAATACCGTCTGCCCCTTTTGGGCGGCTCTGACTACTCTTGCAAGACTCACGGGAGCAACACTGAGCGGTGAATTTACCCTTACCGAATCACGGCTGGTCGGCAGAGGCAGGACTATATAATCAGCCTTGGCAACAAGGCTCTCAAATTCGGGGCAATCATCCGCAAAGGTCACGGTGTGACCCTCGTTAACAATGTACCCGGCGGCATACTGTCTGCGTTTGTCGCCTCCGATAAAAAGGAAATTTTTCATTTTTTCTTCCTCCGTGTCGAAAAAAATAAACCAAAACAAATTGCTCTGTTACATAATATGTGGTATAATGATTTGGTGTGATGACAATTAGCTTAGGGGAGGCTTTTTTTTGAATACAATAGATGAGCTTTTAAAGCAGATTAAGCGAATACATTTCATCGGCATAGGCGGCAGCGGTATGTGTCCGCTGGCGGAAATTATGCACGCCGAGGGCTACGAGGTAACGGGCTCCGACGTTAACGAAAGCGAGCCGCTTTCCAGAATAAGAAAGCTCGGCATACCCGTAAGTATGCCGCAGAAGGCAGAGAATATTGAGGGCGCTGAAATGATAGTTTATACCGCAGCGCTTCTGCCCGACAACCCCGAGCTTGTTGCCGCAAAGGCATCGGGCATACCGACCTACGAGCGCTCAAAGCTTTTCGGCGCAATCACGAGAATTTACGACAACGCCGTTTGCATCAGCGGTACTCACGGCAAGACAACCGTTACTTCAATGCTCACACAGATTATGATTGAAGCAGGTGCAGACCCGAGTGCGGTTATCGGAGGCAGACTGCCTCTCATTCAGTCCAACGGCAGAGTAGGCAAAACGCCCAATCTCGTTTGCGAGGCCTGCGAATTTGTAGATACCTTCCTTGACCTTTCACCCGATGTTGCGGTTATACTCAACATTGACGAGGACCACATGGACTATTTCAAAACGATGGATAACCTTATTGCATCGTTCAGAAAGTTCTGCAATTTGACAACGAGGACACTTGTTATCAATAAATCCGACCCCGAGGTTTTAAAGGCTGTTGAAGGCATTACGGATAAGAGAATTGTCACCTTCGGCAACACAGCGGACTGCGATTTCTACCCCGAAAACATTTCGTTTGAGCGTGGCTACGCCCGTTTTGATGTCTGTTCGGGCGGCGAGAAGCTGACAGAGGTTTCGCTTTCAATCCCCGGTGAGCACAACGTGCTCAACACGCTTGCGGCAATTGCGGCGGCTTGGGTAAGCGGAATTGACGTTACCGACTGCAAGGCTCCCGTTGAACACTTCGGCGGTGCAGGCAGACGCTTTGAAAAATTAGGCGTTTACAACGGCATTACCGTTATTGACGATTACGCCCACCACCCTGCGGAGCTTGAGGTAACACTCAACGCAGCAAAGGAAATGGGCTTCAACCGTGTATGGGCGGTTTTCCAGCCCTTTACCTACACGAGAACATACACTCTTATGGACGATTTTGCCCGTGTGCTGAAAATTGCGGACAGAGTTGTTATGACTGAAATTATGGGCTCCCGTGAGGTTAATACGCTCGGCGTATACACAAGCCAGCTTGCCGATAAAATTCCCGGCAGCGTGTGGTTCAACACCTTTGACGAGGTTGCACGTTACATTGTTGACAACGCTGAAAGCGGCGACCTTGTGCTGACCCTCGGCTGCGGTGATATATACAAGGCAGCAAAAATAATGAAGGATATGTGGGAAAAATAAAATGCGAATTGTTACACAGACCGAAGCATTAAGCGAAAGATTCGGCGACCAAAGGGCGGTTGAAATAATCTGCCAAAGCGGTTTCAGCGGCATTGACTACTCAATGTTTTTCCTCAACAATGAAAAATGTCCGCTTGCAGAGGATGACTGGAAGGACTATCTCAAGCCCGTAAAGGCAACTGCGGACAGGTATTCCGTGCCCTTCACACAGTCACACTGCCCCTTCCCCACAGCAAAAAAAGATGACAGCGCCTACAACAAATTTATGCTTGAGCGCACAAAGCGTGCTTTTGAGGCTTCGGCATATCTGGGCGTTGAAATTATGGTTGTTCACCCTGTCACCTACGACCCCGAAGGCACGGATTTCGAGGTAAACTACAAGCTGTATCAACAGCTCAAGCCCTTTGCGGAAGAAACGGGCGTAAAAATTGCGCTTGAAAATATGTGGCGTGGCCGTGAGCGCAAAATCACGGATATTCTCAGCAAAAAGGATGAGCCTGATTTTGCACCCGGTGCCTGCGGTACGGGCAAGGATTTCAGGCAGATGCTTGATATGCTTGATTCCCCGCTTTTCGTCGCCTGCCTTGACATAGGCCACTGCGGTATGGTCGGCGAAGACCCTGCCGAGATGATACGCGCAATCGGCGGCAAGCACCTCAAAGCGCTACACGTGCACGATAACGACAACCTGCGTGACGCTCACATTTTCCCGTTCAACGGTACTGTCAACTGGAAAAAGGTGACAAAGGCGCTTGCAGAAATCAACTACACGGGCAACCTGACCTTTGAGGCAGACAACACCCTCAAAAAACAGCCCGATGCACTTTTACCGATTTCCGCAAAATATCTTCACGACATAGGCGTTGCCCTTGTTGATATGATAAACTCGTATAATATTTGAAAGGACATATAAAAATTGATTCAGGCTATTAACGTAACCCTTCAGTACGGCGGCAGAACTCTTTTTCAGGGCGCTGACCTGACCTTCACAAGAGGCAACTGCTACGGCATTATCGGCGCAAACGGCGCAGGCAAATCCACCTTCCTCAAAATTCTCTCGGGCGAAATTGAGCCCAACAAGGGTGAGGTTGTAATCACCCCAGGTGAAAGACTGTCCATATTAAGGCAGGATCACTTCGCCTTTGACGAGTGTGACGTTATACGCACAGTCCTTCTCGGCAATCCGAAGCTGTGCGAAATCATTGACGAGAAGGAAGCCCTCTACTCAAAGGAAGAATTCACGGAAGAGGACGGAATGAGAATCAGCGAGCTTGAAGAGGTCTTTGCCGAAATGGACGGCTGGAGCGCAGAAAGCGACGCAGAAATCCTCCTCAACGGTCTCGGTGTGACAAACGAATACCACTACGAGCTGATGAAAAATCTGCCCAACGATATCAAGGTCAAGGTGCTGCTTGCGCAGGCTCTTTTCGGTCAGCCCGATATCCTTCTTATGGACGAGCCCACAAACCACCTCGACGTTGAGGCTATCCATTGGCTCGAGGAATTCCTCATTGACCTGCACAGCACGGTCATTGTCGTATCCCACGACAGACATTTCCTCAACAAGGTCTGTACACACACGGTTGATATCGACTTCGGCAAGATTACAATGAGCGTAGGTAACTACGACTTCTGGTACGAATACACACAGATGGCTCAGCGCCAGCTTCGTGAGCAGAACAAAAAGGCAGAAGCCAAAATCAAGGAGCTGCAGGACTTTATTGCACGTTTCAGCGCAAATGCCTCCAAATCCAAGCAGGCTACAAGCCGCAAAAAGCTGCTTGACAATATCAACGTTGAGGAAATCCCCGTTTCCTCACGCCGTTTTCCGTTCATTTCCTTCAAGCCTGACAGAGAGGTCGGCAACGAGCTGCTGACTGTCAGCAACATCAGCAAAACCATTGACGGCAAAAAGGTGCTCGACAACGTTTCGTTCACCATTCTCCCCCGTGAGAAGGTTGCACTTATCGGCACGGATACGGTTGCCAAAACAACACTGCTCAAAATTCTTGCTGAGGAAATCGAGCCGGACGAGGGCACAATCAAGTGGGGTGTCACAACCTCACGCTCCTACTTTCCCAGCGACAACAGCGAATTTTTCGACGGCGTTGAGGATAGCCTGTGCGACTGGATTCGCCGCTACTCCGACCTTGTTTTTGAAACGGATGTCAGAGGCTGGCTTGGCAGAATGATGTTCTCGGGCGAAGAGGCAATGAAGAAGGCAAAGGTGCTTTCGGGCGGCGAAAGAGTACGCTGTATGCTGTGTAAAATGATGTTAAGCGGTGCTAACGTGCTTATGCTTGACGAGCCCACAAACCACCTCGACCTTGAATCAATCGCATCCCTCAACGAGGGTCTTATCAAATTCCCCGAAAGCGTTATCTTCACCTCACACGACCACCAGTTTATCCAGACTGTCGCCGACAGACTTATAGACGTCACCCCCGGCAGCTTCTACGATAAGAAGATAACGTATGATGAGTATCTTGAAGAGAGAGCAGCGGAGAAATAAATTATTCATTATTCATTAAAAAAGTAAAAGCCAACCGTTTTAATTCAAGCGGTTGGCTTTTTAAATTACTCTTGACATTTCAAAAAGATAATGCTATTATTTTATCGAACAAATGTTCTTCGATAAGGAGTTTTATTATGTGCAGAAAAAATGCCGATGTTTACAAACGCTGTCCTTCTTTTGAAAATGAGAGGTTTTTGTTGAGGTTTGCCGAACTGTCCGACTGCGATGATTTGCTCAAGGTGTATTCCGATAAAAAGGCTGTGCCGTTTTTCAACAGCGACAACTGTGGCGGTGACGATTTCTATTACACCACCACGCAGAGAATGACCGAAGCAATAAAATATTGGCTTTGGGAATATGGCAGAAAGGGCTTTGTTCGCTGGGCAATTGTCGATAAATCATCCGACAAAGTAATAGGTACGATTGAGCTTTTCAGAAGAACGGCTGACGACTTTTTTACCGATTGCGGCTTGCTTCGCCTTGATTTGCGCAGCGATTACGAAAAATCGGATATAATTGAAAACATACTCTCGTTAATTACACCACCGACATTCACATTGTTCAACTGCGATAAAATAGCCACGAAATCTGTTGAAGTTGCAGAAGAAAGGCGGAAAGCACTTGTGAATTGCGGTTTTTCGTTATCCTTTGAAAAACTTATCGGGCACGACGGAACGTTGTATTCGGATTATTATGTGATGTCCGTAAATTGATATAACAACCTGTAGGGGAGGGCTTCCACGCCCTCCCGACGTCGATATTTTAATGCACCTAACGGGAGGGGATAGGCCCCCTCCCCTACAAATTGCTTTCCGTAAAAGCGATATGACAATAAAAAGACAACCATAGTTCGTCCATACAAACGACAAAAAGAGCAAGCCCGTATGAGCTTGCTCTTTTAATTTGCATTGAAATAAACTTACTTGAGTTCGACCTTTGCGCCGACTTCTTCAAGCTTAGCCTTTGCAGCCTCAGCATCGTCCTTGGACATTGCTTCCTTGAGGGTCTTGGGTGCGCCGTCAACAAGAGCCTTAGCCTCTGCAAGGCCGAGACCTGTGATCTCACGAACAACCTTGATAACCTTGATCTTCTCTGCGCCAACCTCAGCGAGAACAACATCAAACTCTGTCTTCTCTTCAACAGCTGCTGCTGCCTCTGCGGGAGCTGCTACTGCTACTGCTGCTGCAGCGGATACGCCGAATTCTTCCTCAACAGCGTGTACAAGCTCGGAGAGCTCGAGAACTGTGAGGCCCTTAAGTGTTTCAATGATAGAAGTAATCTTCTCAGACATGGTTTTTAACCTCCGTTAACAATTAATTAGTTTAGTTTTTTGTTTTAATTATGCTTCTGCGGGAGCTTCCTCTACGGGAGCCTCTTCAGTAGCGGGCTTTGCCTCGCCGCCGTTATCAACAATAGCCTGGATAACACGGGCGAATGCAGAAATGGGAGCATTGAATGCGTTGCAAACTGTAGCAAGAAGGATTTCTCTGCTGGGAAGCTTTGCAAGGCTGTCAATCTTTTCAAGGCTGATGATATCCTTGTCAAGGTAACCGCTCTTAACTTCGAATGTCTTGCTTGTGCTTGCGTACTTGCAAAGGATACGAGCTGCTGCTACGTAATCGTCTGCACTTGTTGCGATAGCTGTTGTGCCGTTGAGAACCTCCTCGGGAATCTCGATTTCAGCTTCCTTGGCTGCGAGCTTGAGAAGTGTGTTCTTTACGACGGAGTACTTAACGCCGGCCTCTCTGAGTTCCTTACGGAGCTTGGTGTCGTCTGCAACGGAGATACCGCTGTAGTTAACGATAACACCTGCGCAAGAATTTTTAAGGTCTTCAGCGAGTGCTGCGACTGCCTGTTTCTTTGATTCAAGAACTGCTGCGCTGGGCATTGGTGGTTTCACCTCCGAATTATTAATAGAAAAAGCTCTGTCCACCCGTTTGAGAGGACAGAGCATAAGAATACAAATAAATGTTTCTTGTGAGCTTCATCCTCGGCAGGCGGGTAAAACCTTTGAGCAATTTAACAAATTGCACCTGCTGTCTTTGGAACAGCTTAAATATAATAACACATTGACAACTGCTTGTCAAGCATTATTTTTTTACTGGCCAACCTTTGTGGGGTTAACACGGATGCCGGGGCCCATTGTTGAAGCAACAACGCAGGAACGGATATACTGACCCTTTGTTGCAGCGGGCTTAGCCTTGATAACAGCCTCGAGGAGAGTGTTGAAGTTTTCTTCAAGCTTCTCTGCACCGAAGGATGTCTTGCCGATGGGGCAGTGCATGATGTTTGTCTTGTCGAGTCTGTACTCGATCTTACCTGCCTTAGCTTCTTCAACAGCCTTGGCAACGTCGGGTGTAACTGTACCTGCCTTGGGGCTGGGCATAAGGCCACGGGGACCGAGAACCTTACCGAGACGGCCAACAAGACCCATCATGTTGGGAGCTGCGATAGCTACATCGAAATCCATAAAGCCTTCGCCCTGGATTCTTGCAACGAGGTCTTCTGCACCGACAATCTCTGCACCTGCTGCTGCAGCTGCGTCTGCATCTGCACCCTTTGCGAATACAGCAACACGAACGCTCTTACCTGTACCGTTGGGAAGAACAACAGCACCTCTGACCTGCTGGTCAGCGTGACGGGAGTCAACACCCAGACGGATGTGAACTTCGACTGTTTCGTCGAACTTGGCTGTAGCAGCCTTTACTGCAAGCTCAAGAGCCTCGTTGGGATCGTAGAGCTTGGATCTGTCAACAAGCTTTGCGCTTTCGATATATTTTTTACCGTGTTTCATCGTTCAAACCTCCCGAGCATTAATCAACGACAGTGACGCCCATGCTGCGAGCTGTACCGGCGATCATACTCATAGCGGTATCAATGTTTGCAGCGTTAAGGTCGGGCATCTTCTGCTCGGCGATTTTTCTTACCTGTTCTGTTGTGATTGTTGCAACCTTTGTCTTGTTCGGAACGCCCGAACCGCTCTCGATGCCGCAAGCCTTCTTGATGAGAACTGCTGCGGGGGGAGTCTTGGTTACGAAGCTGAATGTGTGATCAGCGTAAACTGTGATAACGACAGGGATGATAAGACCCATATCGTTCTTTGTCCTCTCGTTGAACTCCTTGGTGAAAGACATGATGTTAAGACCATGCTGACCAAGTGCGGGACCAACGGGCGGAGCCGGTGTAGCTTTACCGGCGGGGATTTGCAGCTTAACAAAGCCGACTACCTTCTGAGCCATTAGTTTGCACCTCCAAAATTGTGGTTGAGCGGAGCACATGAAAAAGATTTTGCTCCTCCCACGGGACCTAAGCCCCATAACACGGGATATACCCGAAGTTACCTAAATTCATAGTAAGAAATCAGTCAACAGCAGGTTCAACCTGGTCAAGCTCAAGCTCGACAACGGTTTCTCTGCCGAAGAAAGCGGAAACGGTAACCTTGACCATATTGTTTTCAAGGTCGATTTCCTGAACCGTACCGCTGAAGCCGTCCATAATGCCGTCCATGATGTTGACGGTGTCGCCAACCTCATAGCTGACCTCTATGCTGCGCTTCTCAACGCCAAACCTGAGAACCTCCTCTTCCGTAAGCGGAACGGGCTTGCTCTCCGGACCGACAAAGCCTGTACAACCACGAGTGTTGCGGATTACGTACCATGTGTCGTCGGTCATCTTGGGCTGGCCGTCATCATCGTAGAATACTGCAAGCTTTACAAGAACATAACCGGGGAAGATTTTACGCTCTACCTCACGGGTTGTCTTGTCCTCACGGATTTCGGTAACGATTTCCGTAGGAATTTTAACATCGAGGATATAATCCTGCATACTGCGGTTTTCAACGATTTTCTGGATACTGTCTGCTACCTTGTTTTCGTAGCCTGAATAGGTATGGATAACATACCATCTTGCGTCATCAGCCATTGTTATCCTCCGAAGAAACAGATTTTTTTAGCCTTTAAAGTAAAACTGAATTATTCAGCTTCGCTTGCGGCTTCGGTAGCTGCCTGTGTTGCTGCCTCTGTTTCCTGTGCTGCGGTTGTTGTTTCCTCTGCAGCTGCGGCGGTTGTTGTTTCGCCTGCAGCGGCTGCGGTTGTTGTTTCACCTGCAGCGGCCTCAGTGGTTGTTTCCTCTGCACCGATTTCGATTCCGAGAACCGCATTGATGCCTTCGGAAAGACCCCAGTCAACAAGCCAGATGCCTGCGCCGATAATAAGAACTACGGCAAGAACGATACCGGTGTTCTTAAGAACGGTCTTGGCGTTGGGCCATACGATCTTTTTGGTCTCACCCTTGAGGTCTTTGAAGAACTTGGCAATAGCCTTGGCCGCACGAACAAAGATGTTCGGACGGTCGCCGTTTTTGCCGGCCTTTTTCTTTGAGGCTTTTTCGGCATCGGCAACCTTCTTAGCTGCCTCGGAATTTTGATCCTTTGCCATTTTTCTACCTCCCGATTATTTTGTTTCCTTGTGGAGTGTGTGTTTCTTGCAGAATCTGCAGTACTTGTTCATCTCCAGCTTTTCAGGCGTGTTCTTCTTGTTTTTCATTGTGTTGTAGTTGCGCTGTTTGCACTCAGTGCAGGAGAGAGTAACCTTTACTCTTGCATCTCCGGCCATAATTCGGCACCTCCATTTTTAAATTGCCTCCCTCAAAAAAGGGCACAAAAAAATAACCCTCTTACAGAGGTACAGATACTATACCACAAGTAAGAGGATCAGGTCAAGCATTTTTTTAATTTTAGGAAATTTGCACAATATGCCTTGTGCTTAATCGGCCGGGCTGTGTACACCGTGTTTAAATAATGATGTCGTCGCCCTCTTCGCCGCCGAGTTTATCGAGAGAATTGATGCTGCCACAGACATAGAGAAGTATGCGCAGTGCGTCAACGGAATTGACCTTACCGTCGTAAGTTACGTCCGCCGCCTTAATCTGTGCGGAGGAAAGAGAGGTTGTGCCCGAGGTTGCACGAAGGACAAGCAGAGCATCCTCCGCCGTTACGAGACCGTCGAAATCGACATCACCGGCTTTTTGAGAAGCGCCGAAGGAAACCGAGCAAAGACCCGCAACAAGCGCAACAACAAGTACAATTGAAAGAAGTGCTTTTTTCATATATATACCTACTTTTCTGTCAACAATTTTATCCAAGTTATTTTACCACACTTATGCGGCACAGGCAAGTGTTTTTTAACACAAGGTTTTAACCGCCTGTTTGTGCAAATTGCAACGAACTGCACAAATATAATGATAAAAATATTATAAACATACATATAAATACTTGACATACCCACTTAAAAGTTATAATATACAATATGTAGTGCATAAAAAGGGGTATTAATGCTTCGATACCGCCTTTTTCGCCTGCCGTTCCTGCGGAACACAAGCCGATTTTTCATTCCGCACAGAGCGACGATAAATTTTTCATTGAACTGTTAATTAAAAATCTACAATCAAGGAGGTGCCAACAGTTTGAATCCGATACTTGCAATCGCACTTATAGTTATCGCCTTCGCAGTAGGAAGCGTAGTTTTCTTCTTCGTCGGCGGTTTACATAGGCGTAAGGTTGCCGAAGCCCAGATAGGCTCGGCAGAACAGGAAGCGGCCCGCATAGTCAACGATGCACTTGCACAGGCCGAATCCAAAAAGAAAGAAGCAATTCTTGAAGCAAGAGATACCATTCACAAAGAGCGTACAGCAGCTGAAAACGAGCTGCGTGAAAGACGCTCCGAGGTTCAGAAGCAGGAAAGACGCAATATGCAGCGTGAAGAGCTGCTCGACAAGAAGGCTGACAACCTCGACAAGAAGGACGAAATTCTCAACGGCAAAATCAAGGCGGCTGACGCAAAGCTCGAAGAAATCGAAGCCATCAAGCGCAGCCAGTTTGAAATGCTTGAAAGAATTTCAAACTTCACCAAGGACCAGGCAAGAGATTACCTTCTCAAGTCACTTGAGGAGGATCTCACCAGAGAAAAGGCACACAAGGTGCTCGAATTCGAGCAGAAGCTGCGTGACGAGTCCGACAATATGGCACGTGAAATCGTTTCCACAGCAATCCAGCGCTGCGCTGCAGAGCAGGTTGCAGAGGCTACAGTTTCCGTTGTTGCCCTGCCCAACGATGAAATGAAGGGCAGAATCATCGGCCGTGAGGGTCGTAACATCCGTACCCTCGAAACAATCACGGGCGTTGACCTTATCATCGACGACACACCCGAAGCAATTACACTTTCAAGCTTTGACCCCGTTCGCAGAGAGGTCGCAAGACTCACTCTCGAAAAGCTCATTTCCGACGGCAGAATTCACCCTGCCCGTATTGAGGAAATGCACGAAAAGGCACGCAAAGAGGTTGAGCACACAATCAAGCAGGCAGGTGAAAGAGCAGTTCTTGACGCAGGCGTCAACGGCATTCATCCCGAGCTTGTCAAAATCCTCGGCCGCCTGAGATACCGTACCAGCTACGGTCAGAACGTTCTCAACCACTCACTTGAGGTTTCCTACCTTGCAGGTCTTATGGCTGCCGAAATCGGCGCAGACGTCAAGCTTGCAAAGCGTGCAGGTCTTCTCCACGATATCGGTAAGGCTCTCGACCATGAGCTTGACGGCTCTCACATCGAGCTCGGCGTTGAATACGCACGCAAGTACAAGGAAAACGAAAAGGTTGTCCACGCTATCCACGCTCACCACGGCGACATTGAAGCAAAGACTATCGTTGCCTGCCTCGTTCAGGCGGCAGACGCTATCTCCGCAGCACGTCCCGGTGCAAGAAGAGAGAACGTACAGAACTACATCAAGCGTCTTGAAAAGCTTGAGGAAATCTCCAACTCCTTCAACGGTGTTGAGCGTTCCTTCGCCATTCAGGCAGGCCGTGAGGTTCGCATTATGGTCAAGCCCGACATCATCACAGACGACAAGATGGTACTGCTCGCAAGAGATATTGTTACCAAGATTGAGGAAGAACTCGAATATCCGGGTCAGATCAAGGTCAACATTATCCGTGAAAACAGAGCAACGGATTACGCAAAATAAAATTTTCGGAAAGCTCACATTTTGTGGGCTTTCTTTTTTTATGTACGTTCCTCGCCTTCAACAAAAGCACGGTGTTTTGCGGCTCGTAAAAACACCGTGCTTATCTTTTGAGGAAAGGTTTTGTCAGTTTAAGCTGCGTCCTCTAAGCTCTCGTAAAGCCCTGTTGCCGTATCGAGCATCGTATCGGCAAAAATTGCGTAGCCCTGCTGCGGGTCGTTGACAAAAACGTGTGTCACCGCACCGACAAGCATTCCGTTCTGAACAATGGGGCTGCCGCTCATACCCTGAACTATACCGCCTGTTTTTTCAAGCAATTCTTCATCGGTTACTTTGATTACCATATTCTTCTCTTCGTCATTTACCCTGTGAATCTTCGTTATTTCAATATCGTAGTACTCCGGCTTTGTGCCGTTTACCGTTGAAATAACCTGAGCTTTACCCGTAACTACCTCGTCACTGAGAGCCACCGGAATTCTGTCGGATTTTTTTGGAAGCTTATTCAGTACACCGTATACACCTTTTGAGCCATTTATATACAGCTCTCCCAGTACTCCCGTAGAGAAAACGCCGCACAATTCACCCGGCGTTCCGGATGTTCCTTTAACACAGCCACGAATGGTTGCACCCAATATATCGCCTGTTCTCAAGGGCATTACATCGCCCGTATCAGCATCACATATTGCGTGTCCGAGCCCTGCAAACACACCGGTGTCGCTGTCAACAAAGGTTATCGTACCGACACCTGCCGTTGAATCACGCACCCAGAGCCCTATTTTATATCTGCCGTCTGCCGACTGCCTGGCAGGAAGCAGACTGACTGTTTTGTTCTTACCGTCTCTTATGAGCTCAACGGTCAGCTTTTTGCCGCCGCACCGCTCAACAAGCTGTGTTATTTCTTGGTTGGAGGTTACCGTTGCGCCGTTGATTCTGATTATGATGTCACCTTGCTTTATGCCTGCTTTTTTTGCCGGATAAACAGTACCGCTCTTTGTGGGAACGGAGCCGACACCCGTTACAAGAACGCCGTTTGTAAAAATCCTGAGTCCGAAGGGTGTACCGCCAAGAGAAACATAACGGCGGTTTACGACCTTGACGGTCGAGTTTTTGACCGGAACGACGTTAAAAAGCTTTATCTGCGCAGGATACACCTTGGAAAGAGAGCCCGCCGAAACAGCCGTTCCGCCCTCGCAGACGCAGTTGAAAAACGGACTGCCGGTATCCAGATTATATATGTCCTGAGCCAGAATTGAATCGGGAACATAAACCGTACCGTAACAGATAAATGCAAAAACAAAGGTACATATCAAAGCCATAAAAGCGCTTACAGCCTTAATTGCCTTTCGCATATCTCACCTCCAAAAAAGGAGAAATGAGCCGCACATATAATGTGTGCAACCGTCCACAAAAAAATCAAGGAAAATTTTGATTAAAAATGAATATTTGAGCGCTGTATTATTCTGTCCTTGCAGAGTCAATACTCTCTGTCGGAGGGATGATATGCAGTTCAGCAAGGTGGAAATATGCGGAGTAAACACCGCAAAGCTTAAGGTATTAAAAGAAAGCGAAAAAAGAGTGCTGCTCGAAAAAGCACGAAACGGCGACACGGCAGCACGGGAGGCACTTGTCAACGGCAATCTGAGGCTTGTGCTCAGCGTAATTCAGCGTTTTTCAAACAGAAATGAAAATATGGACGACCTTTTTCAGGTCGGGTGTATAGGACTGATAAAATCAATAGATAATTTCGACATTTCACAGCCCGTGCGCTTTTCAACCTATGCCGTGCCGATGATAGCAGGCGAAGTGCGCAGATACCTGCGTGACAACAACCCCGTAAGGGTCAGCCGTTCAATGCGTGACACCGCCTACCACGCAATTCAGGCAAAGGAAAAGCTGGTAAATGACTTAGGCAGAGAGCCCACAATAAACGAAATTGCCGAGGAAATGGGGCTGAAAAAGGAAGAGGTCGTAATTGCACTTGAGGCTATTGTTGACCCCGTTTCGCTATACGAGCCCGTTTACAACGACGGCGGCGACACCATTTACGTTATGGATCAGATTGGCGACGGCGGCAACGACGAGGGCTGGATTGACGAAATTTTAATGCGGCAGTCAATTGAGGATTTGTCGCCGAGAGAAAAGCGCATACTCTCACTGCGCTTTATGCGTGGGCTGACACAGATTGAGGTAGCCGAGGAAATAGGCATATCCCAGGCACAGGTAAGCCGCCTCGAAAAGGGTGCGCTGACGAAAATCCGAAATCACGAATAGATAAAAAAGGAGCAGTCTTGCAAAACACAAAACTGCTCCTTTTGTATTATTATATTAATATTGACATTTTCCGACACAGTATATATAATCTCTCTCGTAAGGTGTTACCTTTAACGGATAGGCTAAAGCATAGAATAGGCGAACACAATAAGGTTTTTGACGGCAAATTTTTGTCGCTACTTCGTTAAAAAAGTTTAACAGGCGGATAGCCTTGTTGAACTTTTTTTGCCTTGTATCGTCGAAAAATTTGTCCGCCAAAAACTGCTCGCACTCAAAAACAAAATTCAGCGTGCAGTGCAAGGCTTCTTTGTCGCAGGAATACTATCGTATTTCAAGACAAAAAACGCAGCAATGTGCGTTGAATTTTGCTTTTGAGCTTATCGGGTTCGCCTATTCTATGCTTTTAACTCTTTGCCCTCGCAAGGAGGGATGCTTATGCAATATGTTACATACGAGAATATGTTCACTTTTTCGCTTGTACTTATCGGCATAATAGGATTGTTCGTCACAATTCTTGAGCATAAAAAGAATTAACCGCCAGACCCTCGACAAGTTGGCGGTTATTCTATAACTACTGATTATTGAGGGCGAAACCGTCTATCGGTAACGCCTTACACTTTTATTATACTTAAAATTTCCGAAATGTCAATACCTTATACATTCGCTGTCATTTCTGCTTGAGCTGCTCTTCTTGCGGCAAGCTCGTCGACTATTCTCTGCTTCTCCTTGCCCGAAATCTTGTAGAAGAACATCGGGATTGAGCAGAGCAGCATGCTGATACCGGGAACGATTGAAACGAGTGAGAACATTGCAAAGTTCTGCATTCTTGTGAGCTCTGTTGCGGCAACAACAACCTCGTTACTGAGCATCATTGACGGGTCAATGTCAATGAACATATACATAAGGATAATGCCGCTTGTTGCAAGAGCGTTGCCGAGCTTATTTACAAAGCCCTGGCAGGCTGAGCCCAGACCGTTGTCACGGAAGCCTGTTTTAAGCTCAAGGTAGTCAAGGCAGTCACCAATCATAGCGTTGGAAACAACGTTGAGAACACCGAGAGGTATGCAGGAAACGAGAATAAACGGAATACAGATATAAAGGTTAGCCGTAAACCAGCCGATAAGCGTTGTGAATATGCTTGCGGCAAAGCCTGCAAGGCAGGTTGTGATAACAATTTTCTTGTAGTCGAACTTTCTCATAAGCTTGGGCATGAGAAGCATTGCGCCGAACATACCGACGATAGCGCAGACCTGGAAGATTGTCTTTACAGATGAAACGCTCTGAGAAATATACTTTGTTCTGTCGGCAAGGCTCATATCAGGTGTGAGCTCGGGGCCGATGTAGAAAGCGTAACGGGCAACATGAACAGCCGCAGCCTGTACCATATATCTGCCGCTGGAGAGAACGCCCATTGCAACAACAAGCATAAGCGGCTTGCAGGTGAAAATTCTCTTAAGGCTTGAGGGCTCGCCGGGTTGACGCTGCTTTACGGGCGGAATAACACGCTCGTTAATGTGGCGGTAAGCATTGCCATACATTATAGTACCGATTACAACGGCAACAAGAGCAATAATGAAATATCTCTGCTTTTCGTACTCAAGGCCTGTTGTTCCGAGGAGCGTGGGCAGTGTAAAGCCTGCGACAAGGAAGAGTACCTCGGGAAGAGCCGAGCCGATACCGTTGAGGTTTTTGGTGTAGGAAATAACGTAGCCTCTTTCCTCTGCACCGGGAGTCATAAGGTTGGGCAGTCCCCAGAACGGAACGTCCGCCATAGTGTATGCCATACCCCAGAGGATATATGTAACGGCGGCATAAATCATAAGCGAGGTTGTGCTCATATTCGGTGCGTAGTACATAAGCATAGTGAGCACCGCAATGGGCGGCACAGCATAGAGGATATATTTCTTCATCTTGCCACGCTTTGTGGGCTCTCTGCGGTCAGCAATCATACCCATAAGCGGGTCGTTGATAGCGTCCCATATTCTTGCGCCGAGCATAAGAATAAGTACAAAGGTAAGTGGAAGCTGCAGGACATTTACGTAATAGTCGCTGATATAGCTTGACATCATGGCATAAATCATACCCTGACCCATAGCGCCTATAGCGAACATATTGAGTTCTTTTTTCTCAACTACATAGCCTTCTCTTTTAGCCATTTGTTTGCACCCTTTCGATATTTAATTAAAGTCCCTGCGGATTGTTTTTCTGCCAGTTCCAGGAGTCGGCACACATTTCATCAATGCCGAACTTTGCTTCCCAGCCAAGCTCTGCCTTTGCCTTGGAGGGGTCGGAGTAGCAGGTTGCAATGTCGCCGTCACGGCGAGGGCCTATTACATATTTAATCTCAACACCGCTTGCCTTTTCAAACGCCTTTACAACGTCAAGCACGCTGTAGCCGTTGCCCGTGCCGAGGTTGTAAACGTTACAGCCTGTGCCCGAGCAAGCCTTTTTGACTGCGCAGAGGTGACCCAATGCAAGGTCAACAACGTGAATGTAATCACGAACGCCCGTACCGTCGGGTGTCGGGTAATCGTCGCCGAAAATGTTGAGGTGGTCAAGCTTGCCGATAGCAACCTGTGTGATGTAGGGCATAAGGTTGTTCGGGATACCGTTGGGGTCTTCGCCGATAAGACCTGACTTGTGAGCACCGATGGGATTAAAGTAACGAAGAAGTACTACGCTCCACTCGTTGTCGGACTTATAAAGGTCGGAAAGTACGGTTTCGATATAGAGCTTTGTTGTGCCGTAGGGGTTTGTTGTGCCGCCTGCAGGCATATCCTCACGAAGCGGTGAGGGATTGCTGCTGCCGTAAACTGTTGCAGAGGAGCTGAAAACAATTTTCTTGCAGCCTGCGTCACGCATAGCCTGGCAGAGTGTTACAGTGCCGCCGATGTTGTTTTCGTAATACTCAAGGGGCTTTCGGCAGCTTTCGCCGACAGCCTTGAGGCCGGCAAAGTGAATAACCGCTTCAACCTCGTTTTCGGCAAAGACCTTGTCAAGACCTGCCTTGTCACGGATGTCGCATTCGTAGAATTTGAAATCGCCGCCCGAAATTTTTTTGATTCTATTCAGCGCTTCGGGCTTGCTGTTATAGAAGTTATCGAGTATAATAACATCATAACCCTCTTTGATAAGCTCAATCGAGGTGTGCGAGCCGATGTATCCGGCACCGCCGGTAACGAGAATTGCCATAAATATTACCTCCGCTTTAATATGGTAATTAATTCTTATCGAGCTTATATTATATAACTAATTTATATTTTAGTAAAGAGAATTTTAAATATTATTTTCTACAAAATTGAGGTTACATTATGCAAAATTTATCCGATGCTTCGGTTGTAAAGGATTTACTCAACCGCCACGGCTTCAGGTTTTCAAAGGCACTGGGTCAGAATTTCCTGATTAACCCCACCGTCTGCCCGAGAATGGCAGAAGTTTGCGGTGCTGACGAAAACACGGGCGTTATTGAGGTCGGTCCCGGCTTCGGCGTGCTTACGGCAGAGCTTGCAAAGAAGGCGAAAAAGGTTGTTTCAATTGAGCTTGACGAGCGCCTTTTGCCCGTGCTTGACGAAACGCTTTCCGAATTTGACAACGTAAAAATCATTAACGCCGACGTGCTTAAGGTTGATTTAAGAAAGATAATCGAGGAAGAATTCGGCGGTATGAAGGTTGCAGTCTGCGCAAACCTGCCGTATTACATCACCTCCCCCGTAATTATGCACCTGCTTGAGAGCAGACTGCCCATTGAAAACCTGACCGTTATGGTACAGAAGGAAGCGGCACAGCGCCTTTGCGCACCCGTCGGCAGCCGTGAGGCCGGCGCAGTCACCGTTGCGGTGGACTATTATTCGGACGCCAAGAAGGCATTTGACGTTTCGGCAGGCTCGTTTATGCCTGCACCCAAGGTAGACAGCAGCGTAATAAAGCTGGACATAAGAAAACAGCCCCCCATCAAGTTAAAGGACGAGAAGCTGTTTTTCAGAATGGTAAAGGCTGTTTTTGCCCAGCGCAGAAAGACCGCTGCAAACTCAATCAGCGCAGGTATGTCCCTGCCCAAGGACACGGTCTATGCCGCAATTGCCAAAGCAGGTTACGCCGAAACAGTCCGTGCAGAAAGCTTTACAATGGATGAACTTGCCACGCTTGCAAATTCAATATATGATATCACGAAACAATAACGGAAATTATACGGTTTATGCAGGAATTTCGTATCCTCTGGATTTAAGATAAATGTCAATATCGTTGTTGATATAGTTGTGTGAGGTTGAGTGCAAAACATCAAAAAATTCGTTTATATAACCGAATACATCGTAGTCGGTAAAAACTTTAACAACTTCACTGCCGCTTAAATTACAGTGATTTTTGTAGTTTTCTATGCAGAATACAGTAAACTTAAGTTCTTTATTCATAATATCAGCTCCTAAACATCAGGGAATACAATTTCACCGTTTTTTTCTTCCTGCTCAAACAATGAATATAACATATGTGTGCTGTATTGCCAAAGCTTGGTTTCTTCTTTTTCAAGTGAACCGTAAAGCTTTGAGGAGTACAGCTCTTTTATAGCAGCTTCGTGAGTGATGTTTTGTTTTTCAGCAATCATAGCAACCAAATCCGCACTGATTAACGGCATTATAGCAATAAATTTTTCTTGGCTCATAGCTGCCTCCTTATACAATCTCTTTTGCTTCAACAAATTTCAGATAGCCAAGTACCTTGTCGGTACGAAATGTCCATTGGTCGTGCAAAACTTCGGTTTTAAGTTTTCTGACAGTATATTCAGCATCATAAGCGCCCGTTTCAAAAAGGCGGATGGTTTCGTAAATGTTGTCATCCGCTACAGGACCCGTAATCAGGTCAACTGTATTGTTTGAAAGTCTGCCGCTTCTGTTGCCAACAACAAATTCAAGCCACTTTTCATCTGCTGCTTTGAATGTGATAACATCAATCTCTTTTGACGCATTGTCAAAATCAAATTCATATACCGAAACATAGCCTTTATCGGCACTGTTTCGTCTCATTTTTATTTTTGCCCATCTTTCCGCCTGATTATATGATGTTGTGGTATAGAACCCAAAACCGAAATCAAGAAAAATGTTGCCTGTACGGATTTCGGGTGTATCTACAAGCTCGGTACTGCCGTGATATAAAACCATTCCAATCCCTCCGGGTATTGCCGACATTTTTTATTTATCAGCATATCTGTTACCATAATCATATTACCACACAAAATGTTAAATATCAACAGCTGGTTAATGTGTGCTGTTTTGTTTTTTATGAATTCACAAAGAAAATAATGAAATATTTCACGAAACAATAACGGCAACGGCGGTAATATCATCAAGGTGTCTGCCCGAGCCCGAATTTTTCGCAATTTCAACGACCCTTTCCGCTAAGGCGGAGGGGTCTTTTCTGTTGGATTTGCGCAATTCATCGGCTATTAAACCATAACAGGCAGAGCTCACACCATCGCTCATCATAAGCAGTATGTCGCCCTTTGAAAGCGAAACGGTTTCCTTGTCAAATTCAATTTCACGCAGTATTCCCAGCGGCATTGAGGGCTTGCCGTATTGGTAAACCTTTCTGCCCCTGCACACAAGGCTCACTCCTGCCCCTGCTTTGAAAAGCTGTGCCTCGCCCGTGTGCAGATTTATTTTTGCGGCATCAATTGTTGCAACGGTTTCCTCCTGCGATTTGACTATGAGTGCAGAATTTGAAAGACGCAGTGAGCTGTCAAAATTAAGCCCTGCCACGAGCAGCTTTGCAAACAGCCACGCCGCAACCGCACCGTCAACCGCCGCACGGGGTCCTGTGCCCATACCGTCGCTGATAACTATAATCTGATTGCCGTCCTTATCGGGGAAGCAGTCGCAGGTGTCGCCGCACATTGCGCTTTCGTCGGCGGAAAACTGTGCCTTGCCGACAACAATATTCATCCTCGGCTTTCTGACAAAGGTCAGCATAGTTTTGTCCTTCTCCTCTCTTACCGTGGGGTTGCTCAGCTTATATCCGCAGGCGCTTTCCATATCGCTCATAAGTGCACTGCGGCTGAATTTACCCTTGAGCTTTTGTGCACTTATCTCAATGCGTGATATTCCCGACGTTTCGCTGCAGATGATTTCGACAGGCTTTATGCCGTAGTTTTCCAGCACAAAGGCAATTTTTGAAGCTGTTACGGTGTCAAAGCGTGTTTCACCGCAGAAGCGGTCGGATATATCTCCCACCGCCAACGCAAGCGTTGAAAACTGGTCACGCACAAGCTGTTTTATCTCCTCACTCAACGGACTTTCGTTATTCTTATCAAGCCGTATCATATTCCGTGCAATCTGCTCCAGTGCATCCGACACCTCCTCAAGCCCCGACTTGACGCTTTCAAGGCGCAGCAGCATTGCTTTTTTCATTGTTTCAAATTCGGGCAGGGTTTGTCTGCCCACAAAGTAAACCGATGCGGCCGTGAAGAATTTTTCGGGTATGAGCACAAAGGCAACCGTTGCAATTGCAGTTTCGTAAAGCGGCGGCATAAGGTCTGCCGTGCCCGTATTCATAAGCACGGCAACGGCACTGCAAACGGCGTAGGCAAATGCTTGCGCAAACCTGCCTACAGGCGAAAAAAGCCCCGAAACAAGGCCGCCGAAGGTGTATGCACCGCCGAGGAACGGGAAGCTGCTTCCGATACTCATTGCAAAGCCCATTGCACCGCCGCACACACAGCCACCCGTTGTGCCCAGCCACTTTGAAGCGCAAAGCACAGCGAAAACCGCAACCGCACGGGCAAGGGATATGCCCTCAAGCTGTAATTTTTCAAGCGACATCAAAATAATACAAAGCGAAACCGTAACACAGACCAGCTGCTTTTGCGGCAAGGGCTCTTTACGGCTGAAAAGCGGCACTGCGGTGAATGCCGTTTCAAGCGTTGCGGCAGCACCTGCGGCAATAACGCTTTCGCAGACGTAGAGCATCAGCCCGTTTATGTCAAAACCCTGTGCAAGCATTACGGTAAGCCCTGTCAGGAGCATACATACCGCCGCATTTATCGGGGCAACATAAGCGCTGTGTTTGATGAATCTGTTTTTTCGTGTGATTAAATTTATTGTTCCCGTGCCGATTACGGCAGCTAACATTCTTGCCGTCCACGCACCGTCGTACTGTAAAAGATAGCCCGAAATACAGCCTGCAAGCACGGTGAAGCCGACACTTGTCGGACAGGCGGCGGCAAGGGCAGCGGCAAAGGGTGAAGCACCGCCGAAAAGCCGTGCCGCCGAAAGAGTAAGACCTGCCGCCAAAGCAGAGGTCTGCTTTAAAAAAGTATGTATATCCGCAGGCACAAGGGCGGATTTCAGCCTGAGTCGCTTGTTCATAGGGCTTGTCCTTTCGCTTTTTTATACAAAATCAATATTACAAGCGAGCGAAAGAAAAAAATGTCATTATCTTGTGTCTTTTTTTGAAAAACCGTTGGTTTTTTACAATATATATGGTATAATGAATCGATATTAATTACTTCAAGAGGTTTTTCGTTATGGAAGAAAAGAAAAACGACCTTATAATCGGCAGAAATGCCGTTTCCGAAGCGCTCCGCAGTGAGCGTGCAATAGATACGCTTCTTGTTGCAAAGGGTGACAGAAGCGGCAGTATGGGCAAAATCATCGGTGAGTGCCGTGAAAAAGGCATAGTCGTAAAAGAGGTTGACCGCAAAAAGCTCGACTTTATGTGCGGCGGCAGCAGCCACCAGGGCGTTGCGGCTTATGCGGCGGCACACGAATATGCCGACGTTGACGACATTTTTGCCGCAGCCGAAGCCAAAGGCGAAAAGCCGTTTATAATTGTATGTGACGAGGTTGAAGACCCACACAACCTCGGCGCAATCATCCGCAGTGCCGATGCCGCAGGTGCACACGGTGTAATAATCCCGAAGCGCCGCAACGCAACACTCAGCTATGTTGTGGGCAAGACCTCGGCAGGCGCTGTTGAGTATGTGCCCGTTGCAAGAGTGCCCAACCTCCCCTCTCTGCTTGATGAGTTAAAGGAAAGAGGCGTGTGGATTTACGGCGCAGATATGGACGGTCAAAGCTGGTGCGAGACCGATTTTACGGGCGGCGTTGCCCTGGTTATCGGCTCGGAGGGCAAGGGCCTGGGCAGACTTGTAAAAGAAAAATGCGATTTTATTGTTTCGCTTCCGATGAAGGGCAGGGTAAACTCCCTCAACGCATCGGTAGCCGCAGGAATACTGATGTTTGAGGTTTCCAGACAAAGATAAGTAATTGTAAAGGATTTAAGCAATGGATTTGACTAACCTTACTTTGGATGAGCTGTTGGCACAAATCAAGGCCGACAGCGGATATAAAGAGCCCGAAAAGCAAGAACAGCCTGCACCCGTAAAGGAAGAAACGGTTGAGGCAGTTGAAATTATTGAAGAGCCCAAGGTTATTGAGATAATTGAAGAAACCGAAATAACCGAAGAGCCTGAAATTATTGAAACAGCCGAAGAACCCGAGGAAGAACAGGCCGTCGAAGCCTACGAGCCCGAAGGCTTCCTTTCAGTTGATGTTGAAGAGGCTGAAGAAGCTGTTGAAACAGCAGAAGAGATTGAGGAAGCTCCCGTTTATTTCTCCGAACAGCCTATAGAGATTATTGAAGAGCAGGCAGAGGAAACTGTCTCGCTTTTCGAGCCCGAAACTTTAATATACAATCCCCCTGCCCCACCTGCTCCGCTTGAAATAATCGATGAAGAGGAAACAGCACAGCCCGAAGCAGTTGTTTACGAGCCTGCCGTACCCACCGAAGAAAAAGAGGAAAAAGCAGAAGAAAAGACGGCGGAAAATCCCGTTGAGAAATTTGAAATTTTCGGCAATATAGATATTGAGTCCGATATCAGTGCAATGTTCCCCGAAATCCGTGAGGAGGAGCAGGAAGCAACCCAAAAGACGGTTGTTGTGGGCGAATTGCCCGACAAAACGGTTATTTTTGAACGCCCCGGTATTGTTACGGGCAAGAACATGTTTGAAAAGACGGCAGACCTTCGTGCCGTGCCTGCAATTCTTTCCGCAGACGATATGCTTAAAGAAAAGCAGGAGGACAACGAAAAAACCTTTGTGCGCACGGGTGCAATTCCGATTGTTGCACCTTCGAAACCGCAGAGTGTTCACCACGACGACGGTCAGATGGTGCTCCCCGGCTTCGGTGAGCCCGAAGAGCCCGTGGCACAGGTTGACGAGGAGGTTGTCGAGGACGAGCTTCGCAGAAACAGAAGCAAAAAGGTGGACAGCTTCCGCCTTGAGGGCATAGAGCCCGAAGAGCCCCACATTGACGAGGATATTGCTGAAGAGCTTGGCGGCGAAATCAAGGAAAGGCGCAAGCGCTTTTCCGCAACTAAAACAAGAACACGCCTCAACAGACAGGGCGTCGAATACCGCAAGCCCTCCGACAAGGCAAAGATAAGCGGTTTCATTTCACGCAAAAAGCTCACAGCCCTTATCGGCACGGTAATCAGCGGTGTGTGTGCACTTACAATGCTTGTGATGACGACAATTCCCGGTCTTTCCGAAAAAATAAACGAGACTTCACCCACCTTCAGCACGGTTGCCGTTGCTTCGCTCGCACTTCTGGCTTTCGCATTCTTTGCAACGCTTCCCCAGTGGTCAATGGGTATCACCTGCTTCTTCAACGGCTCAGGCAAGCCCAACGCACGCACTCCCGTTTTCCTTGCGGCAACGGTTGCACTCATACAGTCGCTTCTGCTTGCGATTTTTGATATTCACGGCGAAATGCCCGTTTTTGCTCCTGCGGCGGCACTTGTGCTTTGTATCGGTGCGGCAGGCAGTCTGCTTGCATACAGCAGGGTTGAAAAGAATTTTGCTTTCCTTTCTTCCCGAAGCAAGGACGGTCTTTACACCGTACGCACAATTGACAACATTGCCGACGCAAACCGCATAGGCAGAAACGTTGTTATGGGCGAAGCGGACATCCGCTACAGCGGAAGGACAAAATTTGCAACGAACTTCCTCGCCTACTCGCTTGCAAGCGATGCGGCAGACGACCTTTGCGTTAAGCTCGTGCCTCTTGCAGCGGCGGCAAGCGTAGTAATCGGTCTTATTGCAGGTATAGCTTCAAAGAGCGTGCTTTGCGGCCTGAGCATTTTCGCAGGCGCAATGTGTATGGGCGCTCCTGCCTCTGCCGTGCTTGCGGCTAACCTTCCCCTTTCAAAGGCAAACAAAGCCCTTCGTGAGGACGGCGGTATCATAACAGGCTACGCAGGCGCATTTGAATACGAATCCACAAACGCCGTGGCAGTTGATGCGGCAGACATATTCCCCTCAAGTAGCTGTAACATACACGGTATGAAAACATTCTACGGCGTGAGAATTGACGATGCTATACTTACCGCCGCTTCAATGTTGATTGATGCAGGCGGTCCGATAAGCAGCCTTTTCAACGAGGTTGTTATGGGCAGAAAAGAACTGCTGATGAACGTCGAAGAAATGGTTTATGAGGACAGACTCGGTCTTTCGGGCTGGGTAAGAGGCAGGCGTGTTTTCGTCGGCAACAGAAAGCTGCTTGAAAACCACAACATCGAAATTCCGATGAGTGTGGACGAGGCAAAATACCGCCACGACGGCAGAAGGGTAATCTATCTTGCCGACGCAGGTAAAATCGCCGCAATTTTCGTTGTCAGCTACGGCTCCGAGCCGAGAATTGCCGAGCACCTGAGAAAAATCGAAAACAACGGCATAAACATTCTCATACGTACAACAGATTCCAACATAACCGAGGAATTTGTGGCAAACACCTTCGGGCTTCCCCTAAATTCCGTAAAAGTTGTCAGCACACCCGCAGGCGAGGTGCTCAAGAGCTACGCCGACTCCGTTACCCCGAAATCGGACGCCAAGCTCCTCCACAACGGAAGCGCCGCCGCCTTCCTGCACTGCGTAAGCAAGGCAAGCTCGCTTTGCGCTTCGGCAGGCATAGTCACCACACAGCAGACCTTCTGCACGGCAGCAGGACTGTTGCTTATGGCGATTATCACGATTTTCAGCGGTGCATTCAACGTTTCCGCATTGCAGATTTGCATCTGCCAGCTTGTATGGACAGCAATAGGCGCAGGCGTATCGTTGATAAATAAAGAATAATACAAATTAACAATAAAAAATCCCGTTTACAAAAATGTAAACGGGATTTTTTGGTGCCGGTAGTGGGACTCGAACCCACACGATGTCGCCATCAACGGATTTTGAGTCCGTCACGTCTGCCAATTCCATCATACCGGCAAATCAAGTGTTATTTATTGTATAACAAAACAACAAAAAAATCAAGAGCAAAGAAAAATTTATTGCTGAGAAAAATGATACACCATTAACAAAGCACCCGGCAAGTGAAAATTACCGAGTGCTTTTTGAATTCGTTTTATTCTGCAGTGTAATAATTATTGTTCTGCTGTTCCTGCGGTATCTGCGGCTCTTTCGGGATAATCAGCACCGCAATAAGGTAGATAATCACGGGGCAGCCGAGCACGAACAACGACAGAAGGACGTATACAATACGCAAAACTGTCGCATCAATTTCAAGGTATTTGGCAAGTCCGCCGAGAACACCGCAAAGCTTTTTGTCCGTTTCGCTTCTATATAATTTTTTCATAACTTATACCACCTTTCGACATTATTATAACGCATTTCATATTATTTTACAATATTTACTCAACAAGATCCTTATACTGATAAACCTTTACATAGTCTACAATAAAGAATGCATCGTCCGCTTTGGTGTTTTCTCTTTCAGAGGGGATACCGTTTTCGCCCTTCATTTCAACGGAGAGGATGAGATATTCCTCGTTCTGACTTACGCCGCCAAAGGAAGTGCGGAAGGTTTCAACGCCGTTGATGTAGAAGATATACTCGTTTTCGTTCCACTCTACGCCGTAGGTGTTGAACTCCTCATAGGGGTTGTTTTTAAGCAGGATTTTTACGTCGCCCATAGCCTCGTGTGCGTCGTTGTAGCCGTCGTAATGCAGGTTACTTGAAACTGCGTTGGGCAAGAAATCGCCACCGCAGAGGCTTTCGAAAACGTCGATTTCCGTGCCGTCTCTGCCCTCGTTGCCTACCTCATAAACGCCGTCGTTCATAAGCCAGAAGGCACTCCAGATATCGGCACCCTTGGGCAGAATACAGCGGCACTCAAAGTAGCCGAACTTCTGGCTGAAGCTGTTGGGTGAATCGGAATCAGTGTCGATACCTGCGGTATACCAGCCTGCACCCTTGCCGCCCATACCTTCTTCAAGGTAGGTTACGGGAATTACAAGGTTGCCGTTTTCCGTATAGGCAAGGTACTTGTTCCAATAGCAGCCTCTTCTGGGCTCGGTTGTTGAGCCCCACTGATAGTGTCCCGACCACACGCTGCGGTCAAGCTCACCCTCAAATTCATCCTCAAAGGTGGAAACGAATTTGTCCATATCCAACTTCTGACCCATAGGGTAGCAGGGAATATCGAGTGATACACAGATGGTAATAAGAATTGAACAGATAAAAGCGATGATTTTTGCGAATATTGCTGACATTTTTATTTCTCCTTATTTATAATTTATTTTCAACTTATTTAAGCGGTGCGGACTGCATACCGTAGCAGTTTTCCGCAACAACCTCGAGTGTATACTCGCCTTCGGGCAGGTTTTCGAGCTTTATCGTAACCTTTCCGGGCACCTTGTATTTGTAATACTGTGCCACGGTTTTGCCAACGGGTGTTCTGTTACCCTCGGCATCAACTGCAAAGGCACGGTAAATAAATATCGGCATACCGTCGGCACTTTCTGCGGCGGCAAATGTTGCCTTGCTGTTTGTCATCTTGAGCTTTGTACCCTCTGCGAAAGCAGGCGGTTTTGCACAAGCAATTCTGCTGTCGGGTGTGTAGCTGCGGTCAAGCGGACCTTCCAGAGTGTATTCGCAAAGATATTCCTGCGAAAGAAGGTCGGCAGCCCTCAGGCGGATACGGTTGTTTGCATCAACCTCAACAACCCAGAAGGTGGAAACAAAGCGGTAACCCTTGGGGTGAACTGTTTTGATATCATCAACCGTGAGCTCGGTGTAGTACAGACCGCCTGTGCCCACTGCGGTGTATTCACCCTGCCATATTGAACGGGGGTCATTAATCGGGTAATGTGAGTGTCCCGAAAAATCGACAACCTGAGGATAATTTTTGAGAATATCCGCAAAATCGGGCATACCCCAGCCCTCAAAATCCGAGCTGCCGTAAACGGTGTTTGAAATATGCTCGTGCTGAAGGACAAATATCGGCTTGGTCGGGTCGTCGGCAACGGCGGCATCAAGCTGTTCGACAAGCCACTGCTTCTGGTATTCGCTATAGTGCTCACCCTCGGTAAGCGAAGCAGAAACGCCGATGAAGTGGAAGCCGTTGATTACACGGTGAAAGTCCGTTTCCTGACCCATTATGTTCTTGTAAAGTTCAAGCGACGACTTGCCTATAGTGCGGTCGTCGTGAGAGGTGGAGATTGTGGCAAGGAACTGCGTGTCATTTTTAAGCACGGGCTTCACGGCAGCCTTGATACTGCCGAAGGCAATCTTTGTGCCCATATCGGTAACATCGCCTGCGATAAGAACGGCATCGAGCTTGTTGTACTCCTTGTCTTTGGCGGCAATTTTGTTACCCATCTTTATCATTTTTTCAAGGCGGGTTGTCTGCACGTCGCCTATTGTGGTGATGTGCGAGTCGCTTGTGATTAAGAAGCGCAAAACCGGAGTAAATTCGCCCGTATCCTCGGGTGCCTGAGGATGAACAACGAAGGACACAAGAGTTCCGTAAGCAATAAGAACCGACATAAAGAACGGAGCAATGTTCATAATAATTCCCCTTTGGCATTATTATTTTTTAATAATTATATCATTATAAATTGCGATAATCAACCTATACTGCAGCGATAACTTAAAATATATATTCTCTTTTCACAAATATTATACCTTGGTATATTCTTTTGATTGACACCGCAGAATGTTTAGTGTATAATGTTAGCGATAAAAAATAAAATAACAGGAGTGAATATCCAATGGCACTTGTTACAACAAAGAAAATGTTTGAAGACGCTTACAAGGGCGGCTACGCTGTAGGTGCTTTCAACGTTAACAACATGGAAATCATCCAGGGTATCGTTCAGGCAGGCGAAAAGCTCAACGCTCCCCTTATTCTCCAGGTTTCCGCAGGCGCACGCAAGTACGCTAACCACGCTTACCTTGTTAAGCTTGTTGAGGCAGCAAGCGAGACTTCCGGTCTTCCGATTGCTCTCCACCTTGACCACGGCCCCGATTTCGAAACCTGCAAGAGCTGCATTGACGGCGGCTTCACATCAGTTATGATTGACGGCTCACACTTCCCCTACGAAGAGAACGTTGCTCTTACAAAGAAGGTTGTTGAGTACGCACACGCTCACGGCGTTGTTGTTGAGGGTGAGCTCGGCCAGCTTGCAGGCATCGAGGACGATGTCAACGTAAGCGCTGAGGACGCTTCCTTCACAAAGCCCGAGCAGGTTCAGGATTTCGTTGAGAGAACAGGCGTTGACTCACTTGCTATCGCTATCGGCACAAGCCACGGCGCATACAAGTTCAAGCCCGGCCAGAAGCCCCAGCTCCGTTTCGACATTCTTGAAGAAGTCGGCAAGCGTCTTCCCAACTTCCCCATCGTTCTCCACGGTGCAAGCTCCGTTGTTCCCGAGTTTGTTGAAATCATCAACAAGTTCGGCGGTGCACTTGACGATGCTATCGGTATCCCCGAAGAAATGCTCCGTCAGTCCGCAACAATGGCAGTATGTAAGATTAACATTGACTCCGACCTTCGTCTTGCAATGACAGCTGCTATCCGCCAGTACATGGCAGAGAATCCCACTCACTTCGACCCCAGACAGTACCTTGCTCCCGCTCGTGCTGCTATCCAGGGTATGGTTGAGCACAAGATTCAGACTGTTCTCGGCTGCGCAGGCAAAGCCTGAACTATATAAAACAAATATTGCGAGCGGCAGCAAAATGTCGCTCGCATTTTTTAAAGAACAGAGGCATAAAATATCTGTAAAAAATAAAGGAAGAAGAAAAATGAGCAAAGTTATTATTTCAACGGACAGCCCCTCCGATATCGGCGCTGTACTTGCCGAAAAATGGGGCGTTGCGGTTATTCCGCTTCACGTTATCTTAAACGGTGAGGACAGACTCGACGGCGTTAACGTTACGCCCGAAGAAATTGTGGAAAACTACAAGGCAACAAAGGCTCTGCCCTCGACCTCGGCAATTCCCGTAGGCGAATATGAGGACTTTTTTGCAAATCTCACAAAAGACGGCGACAGCGTTGTTCACATTGCGTTAAGCTCAGGCATATCCTCAAGCTGCCGCAACGCAATGATAGCCGCAGGCGATTTTGACAATGTTTATGTTGTGGACAGCAAGCACCTTACAACGGGTATTGTACTTCTTATCAACAAGGCTGTTAAAATGGCTCAAAGCGGTATGTCCGCCGAAGAAATTGCAAAGAATGTCGAAGCGCTTACCGAAAAGGTTGATACAAGCTTCGTGCTCGACAACCTCGAGTTTCTTGCAAAGGGCGGCAGATGCTCCGCAGTTACGGCACTCGGCGCAAACATTCTCGGCATCCGTCCGAGCCTTGAAATGCGTGACGGCACGCTTTCAATGTGCAAAAAGTACAGAGGCAAGATTGAAAAGGTGCAGGCACAGTATGTAGAAGAGCGTATGGCATCCGCAGAATACGACGACGAGCTTGCGCTGTTCACATATTCCCCTATGGACGAAGCACAGGCTCAAGCACTCGCAGAGATTGTAAGAAGCAGCGGCAAATTCAAAGAAGTGCTTATAATGAAGGCAGGCTGCACCATAGTTTCCCACTGCGGCCCGAACTGTGCAGCGTTCATTGCACTTAAGAAATAAGTACTATTGACAAAGAGAATATATTTGAGTATAATCTAACCGCAGCCCAAAATAAGCGGTGGAGTCTGTCATAGAATAAAAATTTATTCTATTTGTTGTGGGTTGCGGAATACGGATATATTCTGTGCGGTATTTTTTCATACCGCTGTTAATCTGTGTTTTCGGCAGAATCCGCTTTTAAAGTGGGTTCTGCTTTTTGTTTTCCGCCGAAAAAATTTTTTCAGGGAGAGATTGTTATGAGTCCTGTCACCACTACCGCTCTGATTCTCTTTGCCATCACCTATCTGCTTATGCTGGCATTTCAGAAAATCAGACCCTACATCACCGTCGGCTCGGCAATTATTTTTGTTGCGCTGGGCATTATCGCATCCGTTTCACCCGATTTGTTCGGCGAAGGCTTTTTTACCCTTGCCAACGGCAGCTATTCCTACGGCTTTGCCGAAGCACTCGGCGAAATCGACTGGAACGTTATTATGATGATAGCAGGTACAATGGGCACCGTTTACCTGTTCATCGAAAGCAAGATGCCGCAGCTTATGTCCGACGTGCTTATTTCCCGTATGCCCAATATAATGTGGACAGTTGTTGCGCTTTCACTTTTCGCCGGCATTGTTTCCGCCTTTGTCGATAACGTTGCAACCGTGCTTATGATAGCGCCCGTTGCCCTTGCCTTTTGCAAAAAGCTCAACATCTCCCCTGTCCCGTCTATTATATGTATTGCGGTTTCTTCTAACCTTCAGGGCGCTGCAACCCTTGTCGGCGACACGACATCAATCCTGCTTGCAAAGCAGGCAAACCTCGACTTTTCCGACTTCTTTGTTGACAGCGGCAAGGCAGGTATGTTCTGGGTTGTCGAAGCAGGCGCATTGGTGAGCGCACTCATTATTATGGTTATGTTCCGCAAGGAAAAGACAAAGATTGAGTTCAATTCCAGAACTGTTGTTGAGGATAAATTCCCAACCTTCCTTCTTCTCGGCACGGTTATTTCCCTTATTGCGGTTTCGTTCATTCCATACAAGGATGCCGCAGCCCCCGGTCAGTTCTATAAGCCCGACATCACAAACGGTGTTCTTTGCATAGCCTTCTTTGTTATAGGTATTCTGCGTGAGCTGTTTGTAAAGAAAAACAAGGCTATAGTCAAGAACGCAATCAAAGAAATCGACTACTACACTATCGTGCTTTTAGCAGGTCTGTTCGTCGTTATCGGCGGTATCAAAAATGCAGGCGTTATCGATGTTATAGGCAACGCTATTTCCTCGCTAGGCTCGGGCTCCGTATTTGTTATCTACACAATTATCGTATGGATGTCCGTTTTGCTTTCCGCATTTATCGACAACATTCCCTACACGGCAACAATGCTTTCGATTATGCCCGTTATTGCGGCTGATATCGGAATTGAGCCCAAGCTCCTCTACTACGGTCTGCTGTGTGGCGCAACCCTCGGCGGTAACCTTACACCAATCGGTGCAAGCGCAAACATTGCAGGTATCGGCATTCTCCGCAAGGAGGGCTACGAGGTAAAGAGCACAACATTTATGAAATTCGGCGTACCCTTCACCCTCGCCGCAGTAACAACAGGCTATCTGCTTATCTGGTTTATCTGGAAATAAATTAAGTGCAGAATGCAAAGTGCAAAGTGCAAAATTGTGGGAGGGCTTCGCCCTCACCCGATTTTATTATAATCGGAGCGAAGCGACCCTTAATTTTGCATTTTCAACTTTGCATTTTGCATTAAAAAAGCTTATGAGTTTTTTGAACTCATAAGCTTTTTTGTTATTTTCTTCCCTGCTGCTGATTCTGCTGTGCGCTGAGCATGCGCTCTGTCATGCTCGGGCGCTTTGCCTTTTTGGGCTTGTATGCAGGGGGATTTGCAAGCTTCTGCTTGGCTGTTTTGCCTGCGCCCGTTGCAAAGAATTTGTTCACACGGATTGTTGGCTTGAGCAAATCGTCGCACATATAGTCAACACAGTTTGCAAGAAGTGTCTGGTCGTTATCCATCTTGCCGAGAATTGAAACAACGATAAGGCTCTGTGTTTCGTTAGTGGCGTCAAGATAAATCTCGTTGAGGAGATTGAAAAGCTTCTTCATCTTTGCAGGGTCATTCTGCCTGATTGTTGCAATAACTGCATCTGCACAGCCACCTGCGAAGAATTCTTCGGGAAGAAACTCGCCGTAGCGGTTGATGTTGTCGTTATACTGCGCTCTGTACTCGGGGTAGAGAGAAGAAGTCAGGCGACTTGCAAGTGTGTTTGAATCGTAATAAACCGCACCGCTTCTTGCGGCAGCCTTGGAAACCGTCTTGGGCGCCTTGACCTTCTGGGTTGCAGGGTCGGGCTTGCAGAATTTCGCCATAACGGTGTCCGAAACCTCACCCGAGATATAGTTGATATCGCTCTGGTCAGACGTTTCGGGGTCAAGAAGAGAAACGGAAACAAGGTCGTAGTTGATAAACTGACCGTCACCGTCAACCTCGGTTGAAATTGAGAAATTGAGTTTTGTGTCAAAATAATCGAGCCTGAGACCTGCAGCCTCTGACTTGTATTCGATTCTGTAGCCTACGCCGTTGTCGCCCGTGGCAATGGGTGCTTCGCCCTTTTCTACTCCCTCGGGAATAACGGCGGTAAAGCCTGCCTCCTTCATTGTAAGAGCAAGGGCGGAATGTATTTTAGCAAGAGCTTCTTTGATATCAAGCATGGTATCTTTCTGCGGCTTTTTTACGCCGCACTCCTTCCGATTATAAATAAACATTGTTAGTATATCACAAGAAACCTACTTTGTCTATAAAAATTTATCATTTCAAATTATCTCGTTTTTATCATTTCACGCTTTACGGGCGGAACAAGAGTAATCAGCAGCACAGCACAAACGGTTGTAATTGCAAGCTCGGGCATCATATAAGCGGCGTTATAGATAACGGAATAGATTAAGCCCAACAGATTGGGTGAGCATTTTTCCATCAGCATTGCGGAAAAACCGTTCACCATAACCTCGCCGAAAAACCAATCGGCATAGGACTTGAAGAAAATATAGCCCGAGGCAACGTGGCAGACATAGCGCAGGAAAACAGCAACGGCAGTACCCAGCGCAAAGCCTACCGAGTGGTTTTTGATTTTGCCCTTGAACATACCCGAAAGACCGATTACGGAAAAGGCGATAAAGTAATCAATCATACATATTGCAGCAACCGCACCGGGAGTCTGACCTGCAAAAGCAGAGGACATTGTGGCGCCCGTGATAGCCTGAATTACGCCATGAAGAAGGCCGACGGCAAGACCCCACTTTACCCCGTAGGTGTAGCCGAGCATCGCAAGCGGCAGCATGGATGCGGCGGTGATGCTTCCGCCAAACGGCCACTCGAACACCTTGATAAACGAGAGAACGGTTGCCATTGCGATAAGTATTCCGCTTAATGCAAGGCGTTTTGTCTTTTCTGTTCGTGCGAGCACGGTTTTTTGCATTAAAAACACGCTCCTATAAAAAACTGCCGGGCAGCTCTGCCTTAATACAGGTGCCCACAAGAGAAAAACGCCAAGAGGAATTTCTCCTGTTGGCGTTAAAACATTGCAACTTTTAAAATTCCTACGCCGGCATTACCCGGATCAGGTTCAAGGGTCACGAGCTCAATAGCCCGACTCTCAGCCGATAACATCAGCACCCCATCTGATATTTTCAATTGTTGAGTGGATTATACTGCGGTTTTTACGGTTTGTCAAGGGAAAGCTGTTGAAATGATATTTCTCTTAAGCGATATGAAGCATAAAAAATCAAGGCGAAGCCTTGTATATCATCCGCAACTTGTTGCGGAATATCATCAACACGAAGTGTTGCATATCATCAAGCCGCAGTAAGATACACGCTGATGCGTGATGAGATGCAAAAAGCAGACCGCAGTCTGATTTTTGATGATATACACCGCATTTCATACGGTGATAATATGCCAAGCCTGAGGCTTGGATAAATAGGAACCCCCCGGCTTAGCCGGGGGTTCTTCATATGCGGGCAAAGCCCTTCCTATACTGGCAACGCCTGGAGGCGCACCCTACGACTACCAACCGCAAAGGTTTGTTACTTACTTACCCGTAAACGGGTCTGTGT
>JAFXBF010000008.1 GCA_017516745.1 Clostridia bacterium | reverse complement strand
TGCCGACTAAAAGTCGGCACTGAAGTTTGACACCGCATTACTATCTCAAGCAGCCGCTCTCGTGCGGCTGTTTATTTTTGCTTAGTTATTCTTGTCACCCGTGAACGGGTCGATGTACTCTTTGAGTGATATCTGGTCATTTGCAAAATCTTCTTCTAATTGATTTTTAATGTACTTTTCTATCACTTTCTTGTTTCGACCGACTGTATCTACATAGTACCCTCTACACCAAAAATGTCGATTCCCATACTTGTATTTCAAATTTGCATGTCGGTCAAATATCATCAACGTACTTTTACACTTGAGATATCCCATAAATTGTGCTACACTTAAGTACGGTGGTATTGATACTAAAGGTCTTTACAGGCTTCTGCCTCTATGATTTCTACTCCTTTTTGTTCGCACAATTTCCTTATTATCTCGCCTATATCTTTTTTCAGTTTTCCATATATTTCTTTTCTTCTGTATTTCGGTGCAAATACTATATGGTACTGACATCTGTACGTTGAGTGTGATAATGTTTTTATTTCGTTGTTTCCGTCTTTTTTTATCATGTTTTTAACCTCCTGTATTTTAGTAATGCGGCTGCCAAACCACTTCTATTATACTCGGAGGTTAATTCTTTTCTCTACGTTTTTGTGGCTTGCCCTTGCTCGCCACTGTTTATTTTTACTAAAGCTTTTTTATTCCCCCGGTAGAACCGGGGGTTTTGTCTTTGCTGAAGAGACAACAGAAGCATTTTTATCATGACCATAACTGATAAAAATGCGCATTCCTTTATTGAAAGCTGGTGTTTCAAAACTTGCATCGCAATCTTCACAGAAATACATTGTTCTTTTTTTACTGTAAAAGATGTTTTCAGATGCGCAAAAAGGACATATCATAGCAAAAACCTCCTTTATATAAATTTTATTATAGAAAGTTTCAGCTTAAAAATCAATATATCAAGAAAGAAGAATCTTTTATCAACGGTAATTCACATCAAAGCTTTTTCACTAAAACATATAGTCAATTAATTTGTTTTTATAATTAAGTTCATCATATTTTTAGTGACACGATTCGGTTGTTGTTTTCTTCTAAACTGACAATCAAATAATTGAATTTAGATTTAAGATATGATAATATTAAATCATAGTCTTAGTTAAGGTAGGTATTATTTATGAATGATGTTACAATACTTGAAAGCTTTATATTGGGGAAAAGAAAGGATCAAGAGCTTAATGAAGATGGACTTATAATAACAGATGATTATATAGCGGTGATAGACGGAGCTTCCAATGCTACTGATTTTAAAGGATTGCCAGGTGGACTGCTCGCAAAGGATATACTTGTTAACGGTATATTAAACTTGAAAAATACAGTGTCTGGCTTTGAGGCTATAAAATCGCTCAATGCGCTGTTGAATCAGGCGCAAAAGGATTACCCTGAAGCTAAAAATAATCCAGCTAAAAGATTGATGGCGTCAATTCTCATATACAGCATAAAAGACAAACAAATTTGGTCATACGGCGATTGTAAATGGATGATAAATAAAAACGAGTATCAATTCAACAAAAAAATTGACGAACTAAATGCTCAGGTCAGAAGTTTTGTTAATCAAGCAGAAATGAGATTGGGAAAATCAAAAGAAGAATTACTGGATTCTGATGCAGGTGCAATATATATATATAAGTTATTAAATTACCAGCCTTTATTTGCAAACCAAAACAATGAATTTGGATATCCAATACTGGATGGTTTCGAGTTAAATGGAGATTTTTTCACAAGTATTGATGTAAAAAGTAACGATATAATTATTTTAGCTACAGACGGTTATCCACAATTGCGTTCTTCTTTGGAAGAAAGTGAAAACATTTTGGGCGAAGTATTGGAAAAAGATCCTTTGTTAATTGAATCAAACAGAACTGTTAAAGGATTTTATAACAATCTTAACAGCTATGATGATAGAACCTATATTAAATTTGTTGTAAACTGATTTTGAGGTGTTTTTTATGAGTGATATTTTTTTATGTTACAGAAGTAGCGGCGCTCAAACTGCAAAACTGTTTAAAAAATATATGACAAGCAGAAAATATGATGGTGTTTGGTATTCAGATGATGAAGCTTACGGAAATTACAAAAGCGATATACCGGATTTGATTTCTTATGCAAAATGTGCGGTTCTGTTTATAACGAACGATTTCTTTGAAAATTTTGTTTCAGACAACAAAACGAGTAAAAGCAATGATGCTGTTAGGATAGAATGCATTACATCATTGGAAATCGTTGAAATTGAACGAAAAATCCAAAATGACAAAAGTTTTAAACTGGTAACTGTTTTTCTTGACAGGGACGCAATTACAATTAATGAACAAATCATATTAAGGCAACTTTTTAGTGAAGCAGATATTTTAACGTCTGATAGTGTAAACCATTTTGCTCAAAGCAATGTCGTAAAGTTTAACACCCGAAAAGATGATGAAGAGGATTTGTTTGAAAATTTATATAATTCAATATTATCTTCTGAATTTTTCGGCGATAAACTCGTAGGCAATTTTGAGTTTTGTAAAAGCCAAACAACAGTAGATATAATTTTGCAGGATTTACAAAAGCCGATTTCAATTAAATTTCTGGAATATTCAGACGAAATAGATTTTTACAAAAAGATAGAACGTATCAGCAGTAACGTATTTGAACCAAAGCAGAACGATGATATGATTTCTGTTGTCAGATGCATGTCTGCCAGAGAAAGCAATACAGATAATTTGGATATTGAAATACTTTTCAGGACAATTGAATACAAATTGTTCAATAAATGTATTCAGCTATGGAATAACGAAAGACTGAAAATAAACGAAAAAATTTATAATTATGACAGTGAGGAAGATGTCTTTTGTATTCCAAATGCTATGGGTTTGGCTTTGATGGTTATTACTGCTGATAATTATTTAGTGTTTTCCAGAAGAAGCACACAGCGCAGAATCCGAACAGGAGAATTTGACTGCTCCATTGTTGAGGGTTTAAAAATCGAAGTTTCCGAATCACCTGGTTTTGAATATGATATATCTGACGACAACTATGTTATTAATGAATGCCGTAGGGCCTATAAAGAAGAGGTCTCATATAATGATTCAAACATAGATATAAAGCTGAACGGAATTATTTTAGACAAGCAATACGGTCAATGGAATATTGTTGGAACAATTTTCACGGACAGAACAAGAGAACAACTAACCCAAGAACATCCGTTAAGAAAAGATACTTATGAAAAAAATCAACTTATATTTGTTCCATTAGAAAAAGAAACAATCAAACAAAAACTTAAAGAATTTAAACGCGTTGGTCTTTGGGATACTGCATTGGCTGTATTAAAATTAACTCTTCTCAGAATTGGATTAGACATAGAAGAATAATCGAAGTCAAAGGATGTTGAAAAGATGAAAGTTTACGATGCTTTTATATCATATCGCAGAACAAACCCTGATGTGACAAAACAAGAAGAAGGTTGCGGTGGTTCAGAGGTTGCAGAATCGTTATATACATATCTGACAGCAAAAGGATTAAGAGTATTCTTTGACAAGGCGGAAATGCCTGATGGACATTATTTCTGGGACTCAATTGAATATGCAATAAAAAACGCACCTCATTATATTCTTATCGGATCTACTGATGCTTTTATTTACCGGGATGTTGACGAAGAAAACGACGAGCGCGATTATGTTAAGGATGAAATCGAATTAGCTGTTGCCGAATATGAAAAAAACAAACTTGAAAGAACTATAACAGTGGTTCAGACAGCAGGGGCAGTTGTTCCTGAAATCAATACTCTTCCGCAAAAGTTACGAAACATAACAAAGGCTCAGCGAAAATTTCTTCAATATGGTTCAGATAATTCGGAAATCTTTTATGAAATTTTTAAATCTGTAACAAACATAAACCGAAGGAACTTGTGGTTCGCTGCACACAGATGGCTGGAAAACAGCAAGCAACCCGGCGGACGTTTTGCAAATTTAAACATTAACGAAAGCATATTACCCAATGCTTCTTCGCAAAAGAAAGATCAACAATATATGCCGATTAGTGTTTACAAAAAAAACAATGAAAATGAAACGAAACTTCCGTTATTTGAAGCTGTCAGCCAAACACAAAACAGTTTTTATCTTATCGGGCAAGGCGGTATAGGCAAAACAACGGCTCTGATGCACATAATGAATAACGCTTATGCAGACAAGCAGTATTCAGAAAATGCTCAGATACCATTGTTTGTCGAGTTATCTTTTGCTCCCGATACATACGGTGCATTATATGAGGGCGGCAAATCAAGTTTTATCAGAAGGTCAATTTTCAAGCAAATAAGAACAGACCGAACCATTAAGCAAGTTACAGCAAAAGAAGTAAGAGATATAGACGAGGTTTTTGCATCGATACCTTATGACGTTGCAGTTAAGCCGATAACAGATATATTGTCCAAAACAACACCTGCCCCGGAGTATTTGCTGCTCCTGGACGGGCTTAACGAGGTTTCATCTGTAACAATTGAAGAAACAAGATTAAGTGTTGTTCAGATGATAATGCGCGAAATAGATTTGTTGTTGACTGAATGCCCTAATGTAAGAATTGTCTTAACAAGCCGTTCCAATGAGTCTGATATATGTAACGACTCATTATCACGACTGTTTTTATCCGGCATAGAAGAAGAAATAATAAAAAGATATCTGGAAAGTTGTGATTTTTCAAAGGAAGCTATTGATAAAATATCAGAAGATGAAGGTTTGTTTGAAGCATTGCAAATTCCTCTTTTCTTAACGATGTACGCTTCGTTGTCAAAATGTGATGAAGCATCAACACAAGGCGAAATTCTGAAATTATTCTTTAACGAACGCAGAAAAAACATTTCTGTATATACTATGCAACAACGACTTGCTGAAGTTGAAAAGAATGTTACAGATGTTGCAAGTGCGGTGCAGAAAAAAAGAATAGATGGTGATATGCAAAATTTTATTCTTGATTTTGTTTTGCCTGAAATCGCTTGGCATATGGAACGAAACAATGAATTCTATCTTCGAGTTAGGGAGATAAGAAAGATAATTGAACCTATATTAACAGAAACTGATGATATGTCTGTTTGCGGTGAGTTTGGCAGGGAAATATTTACCAAATATCGAAGCGGCGCATCTGCAAAAATGCATACTTATAAAATTGCAAAGAAAATACTCGAACGCCTTGGTGATGATATAACGGAAATTACAGAGAGTATTATCAATTGCTGTGTTTTTGCACTCGGAATTATGCAGGAGAGCAATGGCAAATACGGATTTGTTCATCAGCACATCCGAGATTATTTTGCAGCTGTAAAAAACATTAACACAATAAGACTTTCCGTTTATCTTTATGAAGAAGGCGAAAAAGAGCTTGCCCTTGAATGTATGAATAATGCATTCAAAGACGAACCGGTTAACTATACCGTTCGCAAGTTTATAGGCGAATATTTAGGCGAGCATAGAAACAAGCCGTATTTTGCAAACGAAAAATGGAATTACGGCGTTCCTGCAGAAAAGTGTGACCGAAATCTTTTGGAAAGAGTTCTTGATATTTATAGGGGTTCTTTTGATGAAGATATCGGGTATGCCTTGCATTCGATTGTAAAAATATTTTATGAATCCAGAGGGAAACTTGCAGGAGTTGATTTTTCTCGCTTGGATTTATCTGATTGCAATCTGAATGCAACGGGATTGGGCATTCCCGAATTAGCAGCTAATGTCAATGCAGCTACAATGAAAAGAGAAAATATTTTTTACTCCGGTCATTTGAGTGCAGTGGAAACCTTATCTTTCAGCAAAGACGGTGAATTTGTACTTTCAGCTGGGCATGACGGTTATGTAAAGATTTGGAAGATAAAAACAGGCAGTCTTATTTCGAATTTTTACCATAACGGTTTGATTCTCGGGGCTTGCTTCTTTAATGAACCAAAATATGTATTGACTGTTTGCAGAGATGAAAAAAACATATTTGAACCGTCGCTGATCAGTATTTATTTATGGAACACACAAACTAACACAGTAGAGAAAGAAGCAAAAATTGATTCATATGCAAACTCAGTTATGTTCAGCAACGATGGACAGTATTTATTGCTTAGCACTTCGTATTCACTACAGGTATTATCGTTGATTGACTATTCCTTTGTTCTTGAACTTTTTTGTGAAGAGGAAGAGAATATAATTTCAGCTGATTTTATTTGTGGTAATTCATGTGTTGCGGTTTTAACGAGACTTGTTCACAATGAAAATACTGATAATGTAGATACGGAAGAGAAAATTGAAATTTGGAATATATTGAATGGCAACAGAGAAAAACATGCAAAGAAATTCAAAGATGTTTTGCATATAGCCGGCTGTAAAAACGGAGAAATAAGTGTTTTTGAGAGAAATGTTAGTGCCGACAGTCTGTCAGTAAAAAATTTTGATCCGTTTTCCTGGCAACGGCAAAGTGAATTTGTCTTCTCTTCTTGCTGGGAATCTCAAAGCAAATCTGTATACTATTCGACTGAACGCTTTTTTAAAAATGTACATCATATAAAATACAGCAATACAGGGGCATGGCTTGCGATTGTATTTGATGATTGTGTAAATTTTTATACAACTAAAAACAAAGAATTAATACACAGTTTTTCCATAAACAGAGTTAATACAGTAAGTTTTGACGGCTCGGACACAAGGATAGCACTGGGAACCTTGGAGGGAAAAGTGTTTGTATATGACATGGACAGGTTTATACAAGTTGCCCAAATAAACGGAACATATTCCACTATACAAACTTTTGCTTTCTCACCCGATAATAATTATATAGCTACCTTTTCAAGAGACAGAAAGTTAAGACTATGGAATTCTAAAACACTTACATTACTAAATGAAAAATCACTTTCGTGGAGCCCTTTGAGTAAAATGCAGTTCAGTCCGAACGGAGAAATGATCTGTTTGGGACCGCTTGGGCGACAATCTGTTTTTATCAGAGTTTCGGATTTCCAGATTATAACTTGTCTGCCGGGCTCCGGTTGGTTTAGTCAAGACGGCACTCGTTATATTTTAAGAGAAAATGATACGGTCAAACGAAGTGTCATTTATGATACAAACAATTTTTATCCTGTTTGTACTTTTGATAATATGATTGCTTCTTCGATTTCGAGTGACGTAGTTGTCGCTTATAGCGATGCAGAAAAAGCAGATTTGCATTCACATGAATATAAGTCTATAACAATAATTGATGTAAAACATGGAACAATAATTAAAAAACTTGATATTAATAATGAACCATTTGTTTCTGTGTCTGTCAGCAAGGAATATGTTGCAGCGATCTCAAAAAGTGGTGATTTATACATTTGGACTACAAAAGATTATTCGTTAACAAAAATCCTCCATGGCTGTTCTGATGCAGAAAGCGAATTTCACTCATGGTTAAAATTCAGTGATGATGGCAGGTATCTTTTCGAAGAAAAAGATGAAGAGGTTGTCGTAAGAGAAACCAAATCGTTTGAATCAATACTAAAAATTGAAGGAGAGATTCTTCTTTGCACTTCGGAATTCATTATTCTGTCAAGAAGAAACGATAATACTTTCAACAAATCCATATGGCTCTATAGTTCACACACGTTAGAAGAGATATATTCTTTCAATTCAAACTGTCCTAATCTGCAATTTGAGTTATGTCAAATAAACTCCGACCATTCAAAGATGCTGGTTCTTGAAGAAGGCACAAAGTTGGCAGTGTATCGATTATGCGACAGCGAAAAAGAAAACTGCTGTTTGGACTTTACCCGTATTGGTGAATTAAGTATAAAACCCGGCCTTGAATTGATAGGGGTGGATTTTAGCAAAACACACTTTACTTCCGATTTATCTGATGAAGAAAAGCTTTTACTTAAACAATATGGTGCAATAATTGATTAAGCAAGCGAGAATAATAGTTCGCAAGTATATGATGACCTTGAAAAATCAAGCAACGGTAAAAAGTAATCAAGAAGTTATACAAATATTTCGACCAATCAACAAAGTATAGAGAAATGAACAGGCATATCATTGCTGTATTGTGTTGAAAGATAATAAACAGATACACATACTCTGTTGTGATAGGCGGTGCCTCTATAATTTAGATGCAATTAAGCCATATAGCCCAAACTCACTGAAGGAGATAATGCCAAATGAATATGAAACGGATCGACATAAAACAGCACGATGTTTTTATCAGCTGGACAGGGGCAGACCGTGAACTTAAGAATCAAGTTGTTGATTATTTAAGAAAAAACGATATATCTTGCCTTGAATCCGACCATCAGTGCAGCGGAGATTTCAGACAATGGAGCAGAGAAGCTGTTGGAGTGTGCAACATTTTTTTGCCGATTGTTTCTTCTGCTACATTTCAGAGCAAGTATGTTCCGATTGAAATTGAGGAATATAAAAAGCTTGAGCAATACGAAAACCGTATTGTTCCCGTATGGACAAGCCAGGATGTTTTTGGTGCAGAGCCGTGGAATATCAAAGAATACGGCAGCTCGGTCATACTTGATGAAAACGGATTGACCGAAACGGCGCTTAAGGATACTCTTGATAAAGTTGTTTCGCTTATCATAAACCTTCTTGATACCAAGTATAAACAAGCATCAAAATCTGAATATATAAAATTGATATCGTTAAGTCGAATAAGTAAGAACAAAGACCATGATTTTGATTTTTCAAAACTCTTTATTAACCGTACACTTTGCGAAACAGATGAAAACGGCGATAAAAAGGCTACGCACAAATCAACAGACTTTTTATACGAATCAAACGACATATCATTTATTTATGGCCCTGCTGGTTGTGGTAAATCTCAATATATAAATCAAATAAGAGAAAATGCACCTGATGATGTTATTATCATAAGTCTTCCTTGCTCAAAAATCATATCTTCGTTGGATGTTTTTTCAGCGGCATTCAAAGAGTTCAGCCGTGTTTGCTCAAACCGTTATTTTTATACAGAGAGTGATTTTGTAAGCTTAATTAACAACCGTAAGATTATGCTTGTTTTCGACGGTATAGATGAAATAGCAACGATCGAAGACAAAAGAAAGCTCATTTCAAAAGCAGAAGAGTTTTATAAATCAAACAGGGAAAATACTATACTTGTATTTACCGGCAGAAATGTTTCCGATGCAGATTTAATTGCCATAGACGGCAAAAAGGTACGCCGATTTTTGCTTGAGAAACTGAATGAAGATGAAATCCGAACTCTTTCCGAAAAGCTGTTTGTCTGCTTTGAACGAGAGAATGAATTTAATACTTTCTTTGTTAAAGTAAGCGACCTCAACGAGGAAATTCGCTCAAACCCGATGTTACTATCACAGCTTGCGATTATTTACGATGTAAAAAACGATATACCGAAAACAGTTGTCGGGATTTACGATGCAATATCTGAAATTATCCTGAAGTTGGATAATTTTACGGACATAGTTATTCCCGATGAATATAAAGAAATGGTCAGCAAAGAAATTTCGGGTATATTGAAAGATTTTTCTAAGGAGAGATATCTTCTTCTTTCAAAGGGTAAAAATGTTGAACCTCAGAAGATATTCAGCCGTATTCTCAAAACGAGAAAATACGAGGATGATATTCAGAGCCGAAGTGAATTTTTGGTTAATTATCTGGAAAGCCGTGCAATTTTTGTTGACGGTGAATTTTACCACAAGATGTTTCTTGAGTATTTCACGGCGGTAAAATATTATGAGTCAGCTTTTGATGATTACGACGAAATTGAGGACGTTGCTACTGTTGAGGAACTTTTTTCTCATTATGCCGATCCATATTGGTCTGCAGTCATAAAAATGTTCCTTGTCAAGGCGGACAGTCTTATAGATGAAAATACAACGAAGTCACTTTACGAGCTTATAACCTGTTTTGGCATTTGTGAGTATACCATCCTTTTTGATACTTGCCGGGACCTTTTGCGCTTTAAGGAATATGCTCAGAATGTTCTTGTTTCTGATATAATCAAGAAATCCGCAGAAGGGGTTTATCCTGCTTACGGACCTTTATTCTGGTATGTACCGGAATATGGGCTTTATGAGGCATGCCTTATAGCATTGGAAAGTTTACAGCAAGAGCCTGGTTTTGCAAAAATGCTTGCTCTTGTCCGCGATGTGTGTTTTATTATGGGCGGTAAATATACTGCTGAATCATTTACGGACAAGGTTTCTTCTGCCAAACTTTTTGCGGCGGCACAAGAAAACCTTAGCGGTGTCAGAAAGGCTCTTTGCGAATTGTTTTATCTGGGTGAAACAGATTATTCCGACGGCGAAGATGTTTATCCGCGTTGTTTTAATATAAGCGAAGCAAAAAGCTTTATGAAAAACGGCTGCGGCGTTATCGGCAGAATGTCAACTCCGTTTTCCGATGAGTTGGGCTTGTTTTCGCATACAGCATATAATGAGCTTAACGATGAATTTATTGGCATTGTGTCCTGCCCGTATGTAATTTATGAAATTGAAAGCAGACTTTCAAAAAAATCCTGTCGCAAGTTAACGGGTCTTATTCTTTCTTCATCCGAAAACACAACAATGGAATACATTGCAATCAACAGAAGACACATCAATGTGATGTATCTGCCGGAAAACATATTATGTTTAGCAGATTACGGAGATGCATGGAATAAAAACATATCTCTTTTTCAGGGCGTTGTTATTTTAGAGAATAAATTATTGTACCATTCGTTAAATTTTTCAATACCGTATGGTATAACAGAAATATCTGTTCGGACTTTTCGCAATTTAATAACATTAGAAAGTGTAGTTTTACCGTCATCCGTCAAAAAAATTGAAGGATTTGCATTTTCAGGATGTTCTTCATTAAAATCGATTAACATTCCGTCCGGAGTGTCAGAAATCGGTTTGTATGCATTTGAGGGATGCTCTGCATTAACATCAATTAATATTCCTGATAGCGTGATGAAAATCGGGTCGGATGCGTTTTCAGGATGTTCTAAATTAATATCGGTTAATATTCCGGATGGTGTAACAAAAATCGAAGACCATTTATTTGATGGCTGTTGTTCTTTAAAATCGGTTAACATTCCGGACGGAGTGACACGAATCGGTTCATATGCATTTAGGGGATGCTCTACATTAACGTCAGTTAATATTCCGAACGGAGTGACAAAAATCGAAGATAATTTATTTGTAGGTTGTTGTTCTTTGAAGTCGGTTAACATTCCGGACGGAGTGACAGAAATTGGTTTTGGTGCATTTGGGAAATGTACCGCATTAGCATATATTAATATTCCTGATGGTGTAGTGAAAATCGATTTGTTTGCGTTTTCAGGGTGTTCTTCGCTAATATCACTCAACATACCTGACAGCGTATCAGAAATCGGATATATGGCTTTTGGAGATTGTGATGGTTTGATTTCTGTTAAAATGAGCAAAACATTTGAAAATGAAGTCGAATATATGTTTCGTAATATAAATTCTGATATTATTTCTTTTTCTTCTCCGCCAGAAGAAATAACGGAAGAAGTAACGATTCCTTATGGAGCAACAGAAATAAAAAGCAAAGAGTTTAGAAATAAAAAAATAAAAAAAATTTCTATTCCTGAGTCTGTAACAAAAATTGGAGGTAATGCATTTGAAGGTTGCAGGTTACTTGAATCTATTAATATCCCTGATAGCATAACAATAATCGGAGAAAGTTCTTTTAAGGGCTGCCGCTCTTTGAAATCGGTTAATATTCCGTTTGGAGTGACAGAAATTCGGCAGGGTGCATTTGAAGGCTGTTTATCATTAACATCGCTTGATATTCCCGACAGTGTAACAAAAATCGAAGATAATTCATTTATAGGTTGTTGTTCTTTGAAATCGGTTAATATTCCGTTTGGAGTGACAGAAATTCAGCAGGGTGTATTTGACGGTTGTTCATCATTAATATTGCTTGATATTCCTGACAGTGTAACAAAAATTGGAGCTAATGCATTTAGGGACTGTTCTGCATTGAAGTCAATTAATATTCCTGATACTGTAACAGAAATAGGAAGGTATGCGTTTTCGGGTTGTTCTGAATTAATATCGGTTAACATTCCGTCCGGAGTGTCAGAAATCGGTTCGGGTACATTTTGGGATTGTTCGGTATTAACATCTATTAACATTCCCAATAGTGTTAAGAAAATTGGAGCGGATGCATTTAAATCTTGTTGGTTTTTGACGTCAATTAATATTCCTGATACTGTAACAGAAATAGGAAGGCATGCGTTTTCAGGATGTTTAGACTTAACATCAATAAATATTCCTGACAGCGTAACAGAAATTTGTGAAGGTATATTTTCGGGTTGTTCTTCGCTAATATCACTTAATATTCCCAATAGTGTAACAAAAATCGAAAAAAAAGCTTTTGAATATTGTCGTTCTTTGAGGTCAATTAATATTCCTAACAGTGTGACAGAAATTGAAGATGATGTATTTAAAGAGTGCTCTTCGCTAACATCAATAAATATTCCTGACAGCGTAACCGAAATCAGGAAATCAGCTTTCTCGGACTGCTCATCATTAACGTCAATCAACATTCCTGACAGTGTTACTAAAATCAGAGAAGATTCGTTTAATGGCTGTTCATCACTTGCCTCAATTACAATTCCGTCTTCTGTCAGAATTATCGGTGATGACGCTTTCGATGGTTGTTCCAATCTTACTTCCATAAAAATCAGCCGAAGATTTGAGGATGATATAAGCCGTATTTTCGGAGATGTTAACCGCAATATCATAACCTTTATTGACTAAATACATAATATACCACGCTTTGCAAGTATAAATTCTATGGTTCATAAACGATAATTTAATCAAGAGAAAAACTACTATTGCAAATTATTTGAACAACTAATCAAATAATATACTCATAGACGGTAGATTTCTTCTGCCGTCTTTTTTCATTTTAAGAGCATTGTGAAAAGAGATTAAAAATAAAATATTGCACTAAATCAAGCAACACTTTTTTGCCTTCCCGATTTTCGGGAGGGCATTTTTTATTGTCTGCAAATATTTTTGGAAGCAAGGTGTACAAAAGTACTTTCTAATTCCAAACAAGTGGAGGGGTTAAAAAAGTGACGGCAATTCTGCCGTCACTTCACAGATAATACGGAATGATTTCGAAATGATAACGGCACTTTTGCCGTCACAAAAAATTTTTTGAAAACTTTTCAAAAAATCACCCCAATTTCGACTTCCCCAGTGCAAACATAATGAGAGGAATTTTTAATTCTTTGTAAATATTTCGGAATTAGGGCGTACAAACGTCTTCTCTCGGTGGAAATAAGTGAAGGGTGTTTTTAAACTCTTTGTAAACAACTCAGAATTTGGGTGTGCAAATGGCTTCTCCCAGTGCAAATAAGTGAAGGATATTTTAAATTTTTTTGCAGAACACCCTGCAATTCTCTCCCAGTTCATACATAGTGAAGGGCTTTTTTAAATTCTTTATAAACTTTTTCCGAAACAGCAAAATTGGGGTGTCCATTTTAGGGGTATTTGTTCAAATAAGTGAAAGGGGTTTTGCCCTTCATAAAAAAGGAGTTGATGTCTATGATTTAGTACCTGCCGAAAGACAAAACAAAACCACGAACTTGTTCGTGGCATAAGTCTTAGCGAGCAATGGATTTGTGCATACAAATCCCACTTGTTAGGGACTTCTCGCCTGCCGGCTCGGTCGGTGCTTTTGAATGCAAAATGCATTCAAAGGTCTCCACCGGAGACCCGCACCCCTAAAACCCGCAGAAAGGAGGTAAGAATGAAATACACCAAAACAATATTCTTCTATCTTAATGATGAAGAACTCAATGACCTTGATGAAGCAGCAGACTTGGCAGGAACAACACGTTCGGAGTATGTTCGCAGATGTATCAATGAAACAGTTATGAAACCCACAGTGAATATTAACTATGTTGAGCTAACCAACGAAGCAAACGATCTGATTGAACGCTTCAGAGTTGTTGCTGACCGTGCCTGGCACAGCAAGGTTCTTGATGTCCCGATGTTCAGAAAAGTTATTCGGGATACCGAAACACTTATGATAAAAATCAATGATGAATTAACAAAGGAGATTAACCATGAGAAACAGAAATAACAGAATTGCAGTCAGAGTTACAAACAAAGAATTTGACCGTATCAATGAACTGGTAAACAAAAGCATATTCCCGAAAGAAAAGCTGATTCGACTTATCATTGAGGGTTATCCAATACAGGAAAAACCTTCGGATGATTATATGCAGCTTTTCTCTGCTTTGGGAAAGCTCGCGGCAAATATGAAAGCTTTGATGTTCCGAGGAACCGAAGCCGAAGTAACTTCTGAACTTGTGATTGAAACAATGTATATTTTAATGAATGTAAATTTTGTATCTTACGACATAAAGCGTAGGAAAAAGAAGGGAGTCAAATTATGAAAATTGATAAAGTAAATATTAACAATCTCATTCCGTTTAATGAGAATCCGTACGAAATCCGTCAGGGTGAAGAATTAGAATCGCTGCTTGATAGCATAAGTGAGAACGGAATAATCTCACCCCTTGTTGTCAGACCGACGGAAGAGAAAGGTAAATATGAAGTAATCTCGGGACACCGCAGATTACACGCTGCCCGTATGCTTAATCTTGAAACCGTACCCGTTACCGTTTGTGATGTAAGCAAAGAAGAAGCGACTATTATGCTTGTTGACAGCAACCTGCACAGAGAACATATTTTACCGAGTGAAAAGGCAAAGGCATACAAGCTGAAGCTTGACGCTTTAAAGGCGCAAGGCAAACGGACAGATTTAACTTGTGGACAAGCTGTCCACAAGTCTAGAGAAGATGTTTCCGACACCGACAGCGGCAGGCAAGTACAGCGGTATATCCGCCTGACTATGCTTATTCCCGAACTGCTTACTATGGTTGATGAAAACAAAATAGCATTTTCCGTTGCGGTTGAGTTATCGTATCTTGATAAAGGTACTCAACGGATGTTGCTTAACGAAATCAAAGAAACGGAATGTACTCCGTCATATTCTCAGGCGAACAGAATGCGGAAACTTTTCAAATCGGTAGAACTGACCGAAAGCTCAATAAAAGCAATTATGAATGAAGAGAAAGCTAACCAAAAGCCGATGTTTAAAATGTCTATGGAAAGACTGCAGAAATACTCTCCCAAGTCCGATGAAAGACAAATGCAGGAATTCATAATCAAGGCTTGCGAATATTACGCAAAGTATCTGGAGAGAAAACAAAATCGAGGTGCGAGATAATGAGATTTTGGAAACTATTGAAATTAAAATTTCACGAGATAATCGGAGACACTTGTGCTGAATTAAAACTCAACAAAGATGATGATGCTAATGAATATGTCATCAACGGTGTTCGGTATATTGTTTCATCTCGTTTTAGCAAAACAGAACACAAAACTATGAAAGAAAAATTATCAGAATTTATCGGTAGCGATTTCGCACATTTGACAACCACCGAAGATAAAAATACAATACAAGCGGAATATGTATGTTCGACTGCCGGAGAGGAGGATAAATGCAGTCAAACAATGTAGGAATTACTGCTCTGTACTGTCGTCTTTCAAGAGATGACCGTACAGACAAGGAGAGCAACTCCATAGCCAATCAAAAGAAACTACTCGCTCAGAAGGCAAAAGAGTTGGGGCTGTCAAATACCAAATACTATGTTGATGACGGTTACACAGGCACAAACTTCAACCGTCCAGGATTTCAGGATTTACTTGACGATATTGATATGGGATATATCAGCACTATTATGGTAAAAGACCTTTCACGACTCGGCAGAGATTATGTTTCTGTCGGTCATTATACGGACAGTTTCTTTCCCGACCACAACATAAGATTTATTGCAATCAACGATATGGTTGACAGTGCAGAGGGTGAAAACGAAATTGCACCGTTCAAGAACATAATGAACGAAATGTATGCCCGTGACATTTCAAAGAAAGTCCGTTCAGCTTACCGTATCAGAGGTAACTGCGGAGAACCGTTGGCACAGCCGCCTTACGGATACAATAAAGACCCGCTGAATCCAACAAAATGGGTAATTGATGTTGAAGCTGCCGAAGTTGTCAGAAGCGTTTTTAAAATGTGTCTTGAGGGCAATGGTAACGAAACAATCGCTCACATTCTGCACGAAAATAAGATCCTGAAACCAAGAGCGTATTGGCAAAGCAAAGGTATCGGCAGAGGCGGAAAAAAGGCTTATGAGGACCCTTATAAATGGTTGCCGTCGACTGTATCGGGGATACTGCATCAGCAAGAATACTGCGGTGACGTAATTAATTTCAAAACCTATTCAAAGTCATTCAAAAACAAAAGACGGTATATGAACGACCGTGAAAATTGGCTGATATTCAAAGATGTTAATGAGCCGATTATTGACCGAGCAGTTTTTGAAATGGTGCAAGAGAAGAACGCAAAAACCAAACGCAGAGCACCTAAACCCGAAAACGGCGAAAAGAGCATCTTTTGTGAATTTCTTTACTGTGCCGATTGCGGTAAAAAACTGTGGTCACACGTCAATCCACGCAACAAGGATATTCATTTCTTCAGTTGTTCAAATTACAAGAAGGATTATCGTGGCACCTGTGAAAGCAGGCATTATGTGAGAACAGATGCAATAGAACAGATTGTTTTGATAGAGTTGAGAAAGTTAATTTCATTTATGGAGTATGATGAAGAAGCTTTTGCAGAAATTCTTTCAAACAAAACCAATGCTGACATACTCGCACAGAAAAATCATTTACAAGCCGAATTGAAGAAAACCATTGAGAGAATTGAAACGGTTGAAAGGCTTTATCTCAAGCTTTATGAGGACAATTCAAGCGGTAAGGTTACGGACGAATGGTTTATGTGTATGTCACACAAGTATGAGGTTGAAAGGGTTGAGTTGAAAGCAAAGGTTCCTGAACTCCGCACACAGATTGGCTCTTTGGAAAAGACGCAAAAGGGCAAAGAAATTTTTATAGCCGCAATACGAAAATTTATGCAAATGGAAACGCTGACAGCACCTCTGCTGCACGAACTGATTGACCGAATTGAAGTTCACGAGATTGAAGGCACGGGCAAAAACAGAACTCAAAGAATCGTTATCCATTACCGATTTGTAGGGTATCTTGAACTGCCAACAGACAGCGAAAATTACAAAGCTGACATACGACAAGGTGTTGCAGTTGAATACCTGACAGCATAAAACAAGAAAGGTCGCAGACCGTAAAAAGTCTGCGACCAATAAAAAACTTATTTTTTAGCAAAAAGAGAGTGTTAATAACTTGAATCCGTTATTAACACTCATAATGGCCCGCCCGAAGGGATTCGACTCTCGCACTGCGGTGCTCGGTCATTCGCAGGGAAAAACAGTCCACCGGACTGTTTTTCTTACACTGCTCCTACTTCGAATCCCTCGCACCGAAAAAAATCAGCACTCCACGCCGAAGCGTGAACTGCTGATTTGGCCCGCCCGAAGGGATTCGAACCCCCGGCCTTCAGAATCGGAATCTGCTGCGATATCCAGCTTCGCTACGGGCGGAAAACATAACTATTATAAACGCTGAACGAAGAAAATTCAAGGGATTTTTGTAAAAGTGGTTTAACAAATCAAAAACTATGTATTGTCAAAATACTGCAAGTTATGATATAGTTTAAATGTAAATTCTCCCTATATAACAAGGAGGGACTAATAATGAAGTGTAAGATATGCGGTGCTGAAAGCGGTAAATATCCCCTTTGCCGAGCTTGCAACCTAAAAAAGGAAAAAGGAGAAATCATAAAATGCAGTAAATGCAACAATTGGCATTACACACAACTCCCTTGTCCTGTCGTTTCCGATAATGAAAATTTTCTTTATTCTTTAAAAAGTTCTTTAATCAGCAAAAATGAGCAGCTTTTTTATGATGCAATTAAAGAGGTTGTCCCTGACGGCTTTTTGGTTTTTCCTCAAATCAATTTAGCCAGCTTTATAAACAGGACTGACGATGCCCGTTTTCACAATGAGTTATTCAGAAATGTTGACTTTCTTATTACAAACGAGAAATATCAACCGCTGATAGTCATTGAAATAAACGACCAGACACATCTTAATGCAGACCGAAAAGAAAGAGATGAAAAAATCCAAAAGATTTGCGAAGAAGCCGGTATTCCCATTATAAAGCTTTGGACTTCCTACGGTGTCAATAAGGATTACATAAAAAGCCAGATTGAAAAGCAACTCAACGCTTTGCCGATTGAACGCATTCATCATTTTGCAGACAAAAAGGCTGTTGAAACTTTGGAAAGCACGAACACTCTTATAAAACAAACGCCAACTTCATCAGCAACCAATACACCTGCTTCACAGAAAAAAAGCGGATGCTATATCGCCACCTGTGTTTACGGTGCTTACGATTGCCCACCTGTATGGACACTTCGCAGATATCGTGATTACACTTTATCTAAAACTTGGTACGGAAAAGCGTTTATCAATATCTATTATTCAATCAGCCCAACACTTGTTCGTTGGTTTGGCAGCAACAAGTGGTTTAAAAAAAGCTTTAAGAAGTATCTTGATATTATTGTAAGCAAATTACAACAACAGGGTTTTGAAGACACACCCTACAAGGATTAATCTTATCGAACGCATAGTATTATACCGCTATGCGTTCTTTTTATATCCAATCACGTTTTTGGTATTGTTTTAATAGTTTATTTGTGATAAAATTATTAAGTTAAATTATCTCTATTACGGAGGCAGATATTATGAGAGCGGTTATTACTGTTGTTGGCAAGGACACGGTTGGTATTCTTGCAAAGGTTTCGACATTCTGCGCTGAGCACGATGTTAATGTTGTTGACGTTTCACAGACAATTCTGCAGGATATGTTCTGTATGATTATGCTTGTGGACACCATCGCAATGCAGCTTGAATTCACGGAGTTTTCCGATGAGCTTAAGGCTTACGGCGAAGAGAGAAACCTGAAAATCCACGTTATGCATGAGGATATTTTCAACTCCATGCACAGAATCTGAAAAGGCGGAATCCGACTATGATGAACACAGGCGATATACTCGAAACCATTGCGATGATTGAGGAGGAGCACCTCGACATACGCACGATTACTATGGGAGTTTCTCTGCTCGACTGCTGTGACAGCGACATCAAGAAAAGCTGTGACAAGGTTTATGACAAAATTACCCGTAAAGCTGAATACCTTGTCAGCACGGGTGAGAAGATAGAAAAGGAATACGGTATTCCGATTATCAACAAGCGTATTTCCGTTACGCCGATTGCTATGGTTTCCGCCTGCTCGGGCGGCAACCCCGTTGAGTATGCAAAAACTCTTGAAAGAGCTGCGCAGACGGTAGGCGTAAACTTTATCGGCGGCTATTCCGCACTTGTGCAAAAGGGCTTTGCCTCAGGCGATGAAGCGCTCATCCGCAGTATTCCCGAGGCACTTGCAATTACCGAGCACATCTGCTCAAGCGTCAACATAGGCTCAACAAAGGCAGGCATCAATATGGATGCAGTCAAGCTTATGGGTCAGACGGTTGTTGATGCGGCAAAGGCTACGGCAGACAAGGGCTGTATCGGCCCTGCAAAGCTCGTTGTTTTCTGCAACGCACCCGAGGATAACCCCTTTATGGCAGGCGCATTCCACGGCGCAGGCGAGCCCGACTGCGTAATCAACGTAGGCGTTTCGGGCCCCGGTGTTGTAAGCAACGCGCTCAAAAAAATTCCCGACGGCAACCTGACCGACGTTGCCGACGTTGTTAAGAAAACCGCTTTTAAAATTACCCGTGTAGGTCAGCTCGTGGCCAAGGAGGCTTCACGCAGGCTCGGTGTGCCCTTCGGCATCGTTGACCTTTCCCTTGCGCCGACACCTGCTGTCGGCGATTCGGTTGCGCATATCCTTGAGGAAATGGGTCTTGAGCAATGCGGCTGCCACGGCACAACTGCCGCACTTGCCCTGCTTAACGATGCGGTCAAGAAGGGCGGCATAATGGCATCATCCCACGTAGGCGGTCTTTCGGGCGCATTTATTCCCGTAACAGAGGACGCAGGTATGATTGATGCGGCAAGAAGCGGTGCGCTGAGCATTGAGCGCCTTGAGGCTATGACTGCTGTCTGCTCGGTCGGCCTTGATATGATTAACATACCCGGCGACACACCTGCCGAGGTTATTTCCGCAATTATTGCAGACGAAGCCGCAATCGGTATGATTAACAGCAAGACAACTGCTGTAAGGGTTATACCGGCTATCGGTAAAACCGTCGGCGACGAGCTCGATTTCGGCGGCCTTCTCGGCGGCGGCCCTGTTATGGATATCAGCAAAATTTCACCTGCAAAGTTCATTTCCCGTGGCGGCAGAATTCCCGCACCGGTACAGAGCCTGAAGAACTGACAAGGTGTTTCACTTTACGAAAGGATAAGCTGTTTTAGGCGCAGAAGAATATGCTTTTCTCTTCCTACGAATTTTTATTTGCGTTTCTCCCGTTGACGGCTTTGGGCTATTTTGCACTTTCCCGTGTAAATAACCCCTATCCTCAGCGTGTCTTTCTTGCTGCTGCCTCGCTTTTCTTTTATTCGTTTTTTGAGTGGAGATATTTTTTCATCATTGCGGCATCAATTCTCGTAAACTTCACCGTCGCAAAAATTTCACTCGGCACAGACAGCAAACGGGTTAAGCAGCTTTTGCTTTTCCTTTCGGTTGTTTTTAACGTAGGGCTTATCGGCTATTACAAATACTACGATTTTGCCGTCGGCACAATTAATTCAATTGCCTCGACAGACTTTACGCTGAAAGGCATTCTTATTCCCCTCGGAATAAGTTTCTTTACCTTCCAACAGCTTTCATTTCAGCTGCGCACCTACAAAACAACTGACAAAAGCCTTAATTTTATTGATTACACGCTCTTTGTTTCATTTTTTCCGCAGCTTATCGCAGGCCCTATTGTGCTTTATGAGGAGCTTGTGCCGCAGATTAAAGACGAAGCCAAGCGGTTTTTCAACCTTGAAAATTTCGCAACGGGCTTTTCAATATTCACTGTCGGTATGGCAAAAAAGCTCATTATTGCGGACGGACTTTCCGTTATGGTTGATAACGGCTTTTCGTCACAGTCAGACCTCGGGCTGCTGCCTGCGTGGGTCTGCGCATTTGCTTACGCTTTCCAGATATATTTTGATTTTTCGGGTTATTCGGAGATGGCTATAGGGCTTGGCAGGATGTTCAATTACGACCTGCCCGTCAATTTTGAAGCGCCATATCAGTCTGCAAGCATAGGCGAATTCTGGAAACGCTGGCACATTACCCTCGGCAGGTCACTGCACAGCTTTGTCTATGTCCCTCTCGGCGGAAACCGCAAGGGCAAGGCGAGAAAATGCCTTAACCTGTTTGTGACCTTCCTTGTAAGCGGTATATGGCACGGCGCAAACTGGACTTTTATTATATGGGGCATCGCACACGGCGTTGCAAGGGTTGCGGAGGAAATTTTTGCCAAGCCAATACATAAGCTTCCTCTTATAATACGCAAAACCTTTACCTTCCTTTTTGCCGCACTCGCCTTTGTTGTTTTCAGGGCAGAAAATCTTTCACAGGCGGCACACGTTTATAAAGGTCTTGTAAATTTTGCAGACCTTGGCATTTCCCAGTTCAAAGGTCTTATGACGGATGGCATAATCGGTATGCCGAACATTGCTTCAATTGCCTTTGCCGCTGTTATAACCGTTTTCTGCTTTGTTCTTACGTTCAAAGAAAAAGGCACAAGCCATATGGTTGCAGGCACAAAACTCACCGCTTCCCGTGCTGTTGTAACCGCCGTGTTGCTTGTATTTTCCGTTTTATGTATGTCACGTTCGGCTGTATTCATTTATTTCAACTTCTGAGGTAAAAAAATGAGAAACAAGGCTGTAAAATATATCAGCATACTGCTTGCCGTTTTCCTTGGGCTTTCCTGCACACTTTGTGTTTCGGCATATATTCTCGACCCGCAGAATGTTTACCGCTGGAACGGCAAGGGAGTACGGTACTATTCACCCGTTTATTCAACCGTTGCCGCCGCAAAGAATTACGACTACGACTATGCAATAATAGGCTCGTCAATGGTTCAGAATATCAGTGCTGAACGCTTTGAAAAAGAGCTTGAGTGCAAGCCGCTTAAAATAACCGTCGGCGCAATGACACCGTCGGAATTGCTATGGCTTTATAAATTCGCAAACGAACAGAACAAGGCAAGCGATTATCTTATCAGCCTCGACCTTCACCGCTTGGCCGCTGCAGCAAGCATTGAACCCGACAGCGGACGTTTCCCCGAGCATATGTATTCGGGCAAGGGGCTTGTACAGTTCAAATACCTTCTCGGTTTTGAAACATGGTTAAGATTTATACCCCTAAACATTATTCTGTCGGTTAACTCGGTTTTACACCTTCCTCTTCCCGAGTCTTTTAACAGCACAATCAGCGAAGCCACAGACATCAACAAAATGTGCCAATGGGACAACACAGACCCTATAGGCAAAGAAGAAATGTATAAGTCCTTTCTTTTAAACACCGTAGCGTTCAACGAAGGAAGCGAAACCGAATTCACCGCCAACTACGCAAAAAACACACAGAATTTTCTTACCGCACTGTCAACAGAGCTTGATGAAAACGAAACGCTGACTTTGCTGCTTCCGCCCTACTCCGCACTTTACTGGGCTAAAGAAACCGAAAAAGAGCTGGAAATTCTCTTTGATTTAAGAGAGCAGATTGCCCGTTTTGCAGACGAACACGAAAACATAAGACTGCTCGATTTTCAAGCAGAAGAATACACAACAGATCTTGACAAATATATCGACTTCAACCACTTCGGCGAAGAAATACAAGCCCGGATGGAAACCGATATTTTTAATGCCACAATCGGCCACACCTGCAAACAGGTAAAACAGAATTCAAAAACAATATTGGATTACGCTTTCTCCGCACGTGAGCAGGCAGCTCAATATAAAGCAGAATAAAATTTAATCTTAAATAAAGCATTGGAGGTCACAATGAAAAACAGCAAACTTGAAAGCAAGCCCGTTTCCGTATTTTTACTTATCTTCGGTGTTCTGGGCTTACTGCTTATGGCACACCACATTTTCAGCTATGAGGCGATTTTACGCCCCCGTATGGACTACCTGCTTGAAAACAAAATCATCACAAACGGTGTCAGCGGAGCAGCATTCCTCAGAATGTTCACGAATGAATCGAACATATTCGTTGACCTTTATCTCATCCTTTTTGCGCTCGGCAACCTTGGCGTGAAGCCGCTTTACAAATTCACCCACAGCGAGCTTTTGAGGGGCGCTATAACGCTGTACATATGCGTTACGGGCATAATTTATTTTACGGTGCTTCTCCCCTTCAGTCAGCCGTTCCCGATGGAAAAGGGCATCTGGTTTTCAAACGTAATCAATATATGGAATCACCTGATTGTGCCTGTAGTATTTACCGCACTTTGGTTTTTCCCTGTTGAAAACAAGGTGCTTCCCAAGGTCAAGAATTCCCTCATTAACCTGATTTTCCCGATACTGTATTTTATTATGTGCATCATTCTCGGTGCGATTGACGGCTTTTATCCTTACCCGTTCCTCAACGGCCCCCAGATGTGGGAAATGCTGTTCAAGGACAAGCCCTACGATTCGTTAATCGGTACGCTTCTGCTCGTTGCCGTTGTAATTATTCTTTCGGGCATTTTCTTCGGCGTATCAACAGCCCTTATTGCTATTCATAACAAGAGAGTATCAAAAACAGAAAACACAAAAATTCCCGTAACCAATACAAAATAAGAATTAAAGCTGACAAGTTTTTTTCCACCTTGTCAGCTTTATTTTTGTTTATTCCACATTATTTCATCCTGATATATTTCTTGTCTGTTTCCTTGGCATATTTCATAGTGTTATATATCCGCCCATTGCGTTTTTCGATATAGAAAAGTGACAAATCGGACATATCCACCATTTTCTTGTTTCTCACAATTCTGCCCTGCCGCAACGGCACTTCATCAAAATTATCCAACAGCACACAACGGTTAAAGAGATTGGATTTTTCACCAAACATTTTTTCGTACAAGCCCTCTGCCGAACAACTGCAAACCGACCAACATTGTGCCCTGACTTCGGGATGCGATTCTGCAATGACACGCACCGTGCGTGCAACGGATTCGGAAGAAGCATAACCGTAGGGCAGAAGAAACACAATATTTTTATGTTCTTGCATCAATTCATATATGTACGGTATAAATCTGCTGCCAATATACGTATTCATTTCTTCATCTGAGCATTCATCCACAAAGAAGCTGACAACAAAACTTTCTGCCATATTTAACACCTCAAACAATAATTGTGTCCTATCAGTAGGACAATATTTCATAAAATACAGTATACACTATTTTTGTCCTAAATCAAGACATATGGTGTAATTTTTATGAAAAGAATTATTGATAACGAACAATTGAATATTACAGGTGAAAGAATTAAGCAAGCACGCATTAAAGCAAATATGAGCCAGCAACAGCTTTCAAACAAACTTGAATTGTTAGCCGTTTATACTTGCAGAGGTTCTATATCACGCATTGAAAACGGTCACCGTGCCGTAACAGATATTGAACTTGATGCAATTTCAAAAGTGCTTAATGTTTCGCTTGATTTCTTGTTTGGCAGAGAATAAAATCACATGCAAAAGAGCTGCTCGTTTTGAGCAGCTCTTTTTATGGTCTTGCGATTTTATCCAACCCTTAAAAATTAAACTACAAGAAAGTTGATAAGATGCTGTGTTCTTTGCCCCGAAGGCGTACAAAGGTACGTCGAGCGGGCAAAAAAGTGACAAATATACAAAAAGAACTGCCCATACGGACAGTTCTTTTTTATATGGTCTTACGACTTTATTCGCAGTTTCAGAACTTAGGCAAGCTCAGCGAAGTACTTGATTGTACGAACCATCTGGCTTGTGTAGGAGTTCTCGTTGTCGTACCAGGAAACAACCTGTACCTGGTATGTGTCATCGTCGATCTTTGCAACCATTGTCTGTGTTGCATCGAAGAGTGAGCCGTAACGCATGCCGATAACGTCGGAAGAAACAATCTGCTCCTCGTTGTAGCCGAAGGACTCGGAAGCAGCAGCCTTCATAGCAGCGTTGATGCCGTCAACAGTAACATCCTTGCCCTTAACAACAGCAACAAGAATTGTTGTTGAACCTGTGCAGGTGGGAACTCTCTGTGCGGAGCCGATAAGCTTGCCGTTGAGCTCAGGGATAACAAGGCCGATAGCCTTTGCAGCGCCTGTGGAGTTGGGAACGATGTTCTGTGCGCCGGCACGTGCACGGCGAAGGTCACCCTTTCTGTGAGGACCGTCGAGGATCATCTGATCGCCTGTGTAAGCGTGAACAGTTGTCATGATACCGCTCTGAACAGCTGCGTAATCGTTGAGAGCCTTTGCCATGGGAGCAAGGCAGTTTGTTGTGCAGGAAGCAGCAGAGATGATTGTATCATCAGCTGTGAGTGTGTTCTCGTTTACGCTGTAAACGATTGTGGGAAGATCGTTGCCTGCGGGAGCAGAGATAACAACCTTCTTAGCGCCTGCATCGATGTGAGCCTGGCTCTTTGCCTTGGAGCAGTAGAAGCCTGTGCACTCGAGAACAACGTCAACACCGATTTCGCCCCAGGGGAGCTCAGCAGCGTTAGCCATTGCGTAAATCTTAAGAGTCTTGCCGTCTACAGTGATTGTGCCTTCCTCATCGTTTGCGGAAACAGTGTGAAGGTTCTCACCGATTGTGCCGCAGTAACCACCCTGTGCGGTGTCGTACTTGAGAAGTGCAGCGAGCATTGAGGGCTTTGTGAGGTCGTTGATAGCAACAACATCGTAGCCTTCTGCGCCGAACATCTGGCGGAATGCGAGACGACCGATACGGCCGAAACCGTTAATAGCAACTTTAACTGACATTTTAATATACCTCCAAAAAATTATAATTGGAATTTTTTATACCTTTGTTATTTTATCCGTTTTTTTCCTGATATGCAAGCACTTTTCCAACTTTTGTAACATAGCACAAATTAGCCAAAAACGCACCCGTTTTTTTTGATATTCTGCCCTTATTCTACGCTTATTTGCTTAAATTAACAAGGGCTTCTGCCGCCAATTCGGGCGTATATCCGCCGGGCGTACATTCAAAGTTTTTGGGGTTAGCTTTCCAGCGCTTTATGTGCTCGTTGGCTTTTTCTTCGCTTATTTCAATACTGCCGCAGTCGGCAAGCGTTTTGATTATTTTAATTATGCTGTCCTTATCGTCACCAAGCAAAGCAACAAGCGACCGTGCCCTTTCGGGTGCAAACTCCTCTGCCCTTTCCATAAGCACGTCAAAAAACGCCGCACAGGCTCTGCCGTGAGGAATGCCGTAATGCTCGGTGATGATATATCCGACGGGATGCGGAAACAGCGTGCCGCAGTAATTGAGAGTGAAGCCTGCGCTCAAAGAAGCGTGGTAAAGCTCCTCCCTGCCCTTGTCATCGGGAAGATTTTTTGTTTCATAAAAATATTTGAGCCACTTATAAATTTTCGGTAAGGCTTCTGCGGCAAAGGCAGTTGCAGGCTCGTTGCACTTCGGGCCGAGCCAGCCCTCAGCGGCGTGCATAAACGCATCGAGCGCTGTCGAAACCGTAACACTCATCGGGCAGGAACGGTTGTAGCGCCAGTCGGCAAGAACGAGATTGAAATAGCCGAAATCGCCCTTGATGCTGCGCTTTACGCCCTTTGTATCGGTGAGCACGCTGACGGCGGAAATTTCGCTGCCCGTGCCCGAGGTTGTGCCAATACCGACGGTGGGAAGGGGCTCGTTTTTAAAGTTCATTGCATAGACTTCTTCGGGCTCAACTTCGGGGTTGGCGGCAAAAACGGCAACCGCTTTTACTGCATCGAGTGCAGAGCCTCCGCCGATACCGATTAGGAAATCCGCCTTGCATTCCCTTGCAAGCACACCCGCTTCATGGCAGGCGGCAACAAGCGGATTTTCGCCTATCTTATCATAAATTTCATATTTTATGTTCTGCTCATTGAGTGCTGTTACAACATCGTCAAGCGCACCGCTCTTTTTTGCGCCCGTACCGCCCGTTACAATCAGGCAGGACGAGCCGAATTTTTTAAGCAGTGCAGACTGCTTGACAACAACGTTTTCACCGCCGACAACACGGGCAGGCATATAAAAATCGTATGACATAATTTATTTCTCCTTTATTTATTTGTCCGGTAACAAATCAATCACAACTATCTCGGGTCTGTTATTAAACCTTACAGGCAGGGGATAATTGCCCACACCCGAGGTGACAAAAAGCTGTGTGCCGTCAGCATTATACAGACCCTTGTCGTACATTTTGCCGTTATAGGTTATTTTCGGCAGAATACTGCCGTTATAATAAACGGGGCCTAAAAACGGCAGGCGTATCATACCGCCGTGGGTATCGCCCGAAAAGACGAAATCGAGACTTTCAAACGATGAGAATTTCTCCATATACGGGCAATGGGCAAGCAGGATATTCAGTCTTTCCTCATCGGCAGGGTCAAAAGCGTTGTTCAGGCTGAAGGTTGGCGAAAACCACTCGCTTCTTATTCCGTAGATGCTTAATTCATTCCCGTTGACGGTGATATCGCTTTTTTCAAAGTTTAACACATTTACACCGCCCTCTTCAAGTGCTTTGAAATAATTCTGTTGATAATCGTGGTCGCCGCTTACAAAATACACGGGTGCAAATGAGGAAAGTGCTGTTGTGAATTCAACCGCCTTGTCGGGTCTTTCTGCCTCAAAGCGTGAATACATATCACCGAGGACAAAAATCAAATCGGGCTTTTGTTGCTTTATTAAGTTTTTCAGTATTCCGTTATCCTTGCCGAAAGAGGATGAATGCAAATCCGACACAAGCACTATTCTGACTGGTGAGGTTATTTTTTCGCTGAGAAGTGTTGTTTTTTCGACTTTGATGCAAAAATTATTCACCGCCCAGAAGACAATAAGCAATATAAGCACCACAAGCCCTATGCGAAATGTTGTTTTTCTTTTTTTCATATAGTTACTCCCCAATGCATTTTGTAAGAAACTACAGTTTTTGAAACAGTACCCACACGCCCCAAAAGCATAAAAATTAAATATGCCGGCAGTTTGAACGGAGCAGGCTGACGGGCATTAAACCTAACTCATTTATCCGAGCGAAGTTCCGCAGGCGATAACACAAACATTAAAAGCCTGAACAGACCTTGAGAGCCGTTGCGGCAGCAGAACAAAACATTTTTTGTTCTGTCTGCTTCAGCGGAGTTGGTACCGTCAGCCGTAAGCGGAGTGCACCAAGCCCCAAAGTTCTTTTGGTTACTTTTGTAACGCTTGACAAAAGTAACATAATCCGTACGGTTGGGACGTCGAGGACACCGTCAAAACGGGACGTCGAGGACACCGTCAAAACGGGACGTCGAGGACGCCGTCAAAACGGGATGTCGAGGACGCCGTCCCCTACTACAATCTCAAACAAATTTATGTCAGAGAATGCAACAAACAACCAATTTTCACAAAAGTATACTTTACAACGTTTAAGAAATCTTTAAGTTTTTTCTAAATTTATTCAATATTTTCAAAAAGATGAACTAACTTCCACTTGATTTATATATAAAGATATTATATAATGCATAACGAAAGTGTTATAAGCATATTTGTGTTCAATTATACTGCGAGGTGCATTATCCGTAATGAAGAAAAAAGGGATTGTTTTTGCCGCCGTTGCCGTGGTTATTCTGGCGGCGGTTATTGTTTGCGATTTCCTTTTCAACAAAACCGCTTCGGACACCTTTCTTGCAATGAACACCACCGTGAGCGTTGAACTCACGGGCGCAAAATCAAGCGATGCTTTAACGAAAATCAAAGAAGAAATACTCCGCCTTGACGAAAAGCTGCTTTCAAGGACTAATGAGAATTCGGAAATATACGCCATCAACAACGGCAAAGCAAAGATTTCCGACGAGCTTGTAACGCTGCTTACCGTATTAAAAGAGATTGAAAATGAAAGCGGCGGCGCATTCTGTATAGGCGTTGCACAGTTGACAGACCTGTGGGGTATAGGCACGGAAAACGCACGAGTTCCTGACGAAGCCGAAATCGAAGCCGCAATTGAGAATTGTTTCGACTGGACGATTGATTACGGCAGCAAAACCGTTCACCTGCCCGAGGGTGTAAAGCTTGATTTGGGTGCAGTTGGCAAGGGCATAGCCTGCGACTACGCTTACGGTATTGTTTCCGACCGCAACTGCAAAGAGTCTGTTGTTGCCGTAGGCGGCAGTGTTCTGCTTGACGGCAGAGGACAGGGTCCCAACGTTTCGTTCAAGGTCGGCATCCGTGACCCGTTAGGTGAAGCTAACGAATACTGCGCCGTGCTTGAAACCGCTCCGGGCTGTGTTTCCACATCGGGCAATTACGAAAGATTTTTTGAAGACGAAAGCGGCAAGCGCTACCACCATATTTTCGACCCGTCAACGGGTTACCCTGCCGACAGCGGTTTGCTCAGCGTTACGGTGGAAGCTCAATACGGTACAATAAGCGATGCGCTTTCAACAGCCTGCTTTGTGCTTGGCATTGAAAAGAGCTTACCCTTGCTTGAAAAATATAACGCTGATGCTGTTTTCATTACAGAGGATAAGCAAATTATAACAACCTACGGTGAGTTCCAAAACGAAACCATCACCGTTACAAACGACAGCTATACCTTGGGTGAAGTGAAATGAATAAACTGCTAAAGCCCATTGATTTAATACTCATAGCCGTGCTTGTGCTTGGCTGTGCCGGCTTTTCGCTTTACACAAAGCACAGCACGAAAAGCGCAACGGCGGTAATTTACATCGACGGCGAAATTTATCAAAAAACGGCGCTTGAAGCGGTGGAAAAGCCGTATGAGCTCACTCTCCCCTGCTCGCCGAAAGCAACGCTGCTGATTGAAAACGGTGCCGTTTCTTTTTGTAAAGCAGACTGCACCGACAAGGTTTGCGTAAACACGGGACGCCTCACCAAACGCGGTGACACGGCGGCCTGTCTGCCCGCAAAGGTGGTAGTCGTGATTGAAAACGGCGAAAAAAATGAAGTTGATGCTATAGTTTATTAAGGTGATATACTTGACAAAAAGCAAGAATGTCAGACGGATTGCCCTTGTCGGCATACTCGGCGCACAGGGCCTGGCGCTCGCGTGGCTTGAGTCGCTGCTGCCTGCTTTTCCGTTTCTTCCGCCCGGTGCCAAGCCCGGACTTTCCAATATAGTTACTATGTTCACGGTTTCCGCCATAGGCTTGCCGGATGCATTCTTTATTGTTCTTTTAAAGGCGGGCTTCGCGGGAATTACAAGAGGCTTCACCGCCTTCTGGATGAGCCTTTGCGGCGGCACGGTAAGCATGCTCGTGATGTGGCTGCTGTTAAAGAAGCTCAAAAACAATCCGCTCGGCCTTATCGGCACGGGTGTTTGCTGTGCCCTCGGACACAACCTCGGCCAGCTTATTGCCGCCGCAATTCTTACCGACACGGTGACGTTAATCGGCTACGCCCCCGTGCTCGCGGTATTCGGCGTGCTCACAGGAATAGTAACGGGCTGTGTTTTCAAAGCAGTTTACCCGATACTCATAAAACAAAGTAAATTTTTCGTTTCAAACGATAACTATAGGAGATGAAAGAATGAAAGGTTACTCCGCAAGCGGCGTGCTTAAAGCCGTCGTTAAAGGCAGAGGCGGTGTCAATGTTTCCCACAGCAAAAACACCGAAAACTGCAAAATCGTCCGTATGCCTGCGCCGGAAAAGGTTGTACTGCCCATGCAACAGCATATCGGTGCACCGTGCGAGCCCGTAGTCAAGGTTGGTGACGAAGTCAAGGTCGGTCAGCTTATAGGCGACACGGACAAATTCGTCAGCGCACCGATTTACGCTTCCGTTTCGGGCAAGGTCACCGCTATAGGCGACGTTAAGCTGGCTAACGGCTCATTGTCAAAGGCAGTCACAATCGAGTCTGACGGCGAAATGACAATGTATGAAGGTATTGAGCCACCCAAGGTTGAAAATGCTGCAGACCTTATAAAGGCTGTTCGTGCTTCGGGTCTTGTCGGTCTTGGCGGTGCAGGCTTCCCTGCGCACGTAAAGCTCGCCCTTATGCCTAACGAAAACATTGACACTCTTATTATCAACGCCGCCGAATGTGAGCCGTACATTACCGTTGACTACCGTGAGTGTATGGAAAACAGCGCAAACGTTATCAAGGGCGTTGCCACACTCAAAAAATACCTCGGCTTCAAGAGAGCCGTTATCGCTGTTGAGGACAACAAGCCCCAGGCGATCGAATTGCTCAATAAGCAAATTAAAGAGCTTACAGGCGGTGACAAGGATATCAGCATTATGGCGCTCGTATCCAAGTATCCGCAGGGTGCTGAAAAGGTTATGATACAGTCCGTAACAGGCAGAAAGGTTCCCCCCGGAAAGCTTCCGTCCGACGTCGGCTGTGTGCTTATGAACGTTGCCAGCGTTGCCTTTATTCAGCGTTACCTTGAAACGGGCAAGCCGCTCATCAGCCGTTCCGTTACGGTTGACGGCTCGGCAATACACACACCCAAGAACGTGCGTGTGCCGATAGGCACGAGCCTGAGTGATATTATTGACTTCTGCGGCGGCTTTAAAGCAGAGCCGTTCAAGATTATTTCGGGCGGCCCGATGATGGGTGCTGCAGTTGTCGGTACGGATATTCCGCTGCTCAAGCAGAACAACGCCATTCTTGCTTTTGCAGAGGGCACCTTCAAGGTAAAACCCGAGCGTGACTGCATACGCTGCGGCCGCTGTGCACAGGTTTGCCCGATGAGCCTTATGCCCACCCTTATCGTCCGCTATTCAAAGGCAAAGGATGTTGCAAAGCTCAACGAAGCAGGCACTATGGTATGTATGGAATGCGGCAGCTGTTCCTATGTCTGCCCTGCAGGTCTTCCGCTTGTACAGCACATGCGACTTGCAAAATCAGTTATCAGAGAGGCAGGTGCCAAGAAATGAGCGTAAACAAAAAACTCACCGTCAGCGCTTCACCCCACGTGCGCTCACCGCACACGGTTTCGGGCATTATGCTTGACGTTATTATCGCACTTATCCCGTCACTTATTGCGGCAGTTGTAATCTTCGGCTACAGAGTGCTTATGGTAACACTCGTTTGCGTAGGCAGCGCAGTGCTTTCCGAGTATCTGAGCCGTAAGGTTATGAAGCGCCACCAGACTATCAGCGATTTGAGTGCTGTTGTCACAGGCCTTTTACTCGCATTCAACCTGCCCGTATCAATTCCGCTTTGGATTGCAGCGCTGGGCAGCATTATAGCAATAGTTGTTGTAAAGCAGATGTTCGGCGGTATCGGCCAGAACTTTGTAAACCCTGCACTCGCCGCCCGTATCATTCTTCTTATGTCCTTCCCCTCTGCTATGGCAAACTGGGCAACGGACTCAAAGTTCATTACAACAACTGCTACTCCCCTTGCAAATATTTCGGTACCGTCCGAGGTTATGACATCCTTTGCAGGTGAAACCGAAGAGCTTCCCTCTCTTCTTGATATGTTCCTCGGTCTTCACGGCGGCTGCTTCGGCGAAGTATGTTCGCTCGCCCTCATTATCGGCGGTATCTACCTTGTAGTTCGCAAGGTTATCTCCCCTGCAATTCCACTTGCATATATCGGCACGGTTGCCGTATTTATGCTTATTGCAGGCAGAGGCGATTTTGAATTTGTCGCTTACCAGCTTCTGGGCGGCGGCCTGCTTCTCGGCGCCATATTTATGGCAACGGACTACACAACCTGCCCCGTCAGCTTCAAGGGTAAGATTATCTTCGGCATCGGCTGCGGTGTAATCACCACCGTTATCCGTCTTTTCGGCAGCCTCCCCGAAGGTGTTTCCTTCTCAATCATCCTTATGAATCTCCTCGTCCCCCATATTGAAAGACTCACAACAGCCAAGCCCTTCGGCACACCGAAGAAGGACAAAAAGGCTGAAAAGGCCGCCAAAAAGGCAGAAAAGGAGGCGGTTAAGGTATGAAAAAGTTCAGTATAGGCGACATCTTAAAGCCCACGGTCGTGCTTGCATTGATATGTATCATAACCTCTGCTTTGCTTGCTTACACAAACTCGCTGACCGCTCCGATTATTGCAGACCTTGCAGTGCAGACAGAGCTTAACACAAGAAAAGAAGTTCTCAAAAACGCAAGTGAATTTGTTGACGAAGACTTTAACGGCATTGCTTACTGCACAGGCAAGGACGCAAGCGGCAGCACAATCGGCTATGTATTCACAACCTCTGCCAAGGGCTACGGCGGCGACGTTAAGATAATGGTCGGCGTAAATGCAGACGGCACGGTTGCAGGCGTTCAGACGCTTTCTTTGAGCGAAACACCGGGTCTCGGTATGAACGCAACAAACCCGAGCTTCCTTGAACAGTTCATCGGCAAGACACTCGGCATCAGCGTAAATAAGAACGACCCCGGCGAAAACGAAATCAAGGCACTTACGGGTGCAACAATCACATCCAAGGCTGTTACAAGTGCAGTAAATATTGCTCTTGACTACTACACACAGATTACAGGAGGTGCAGACAATGGCTGATAAAAAACCGCTCAGCAAAGAATTTACCAAAGGCCTTATAGCCGAAAACCCGGTTCTCCGCCTTGTTCTCGGCACCTGTCCGACACTTGCCGTTTCCACCTCGGTTTCGGGCGCACTCGGCATGGGTCTTGCGGCCTCTATAGTTCTTATCTGCTCTAATATAGTTATTTCAGCGCTGCGCAAAATCATTCCCGGCAAGGTCAGAATTCCTGCCTATATCGTAATTATTGCTTCTTTTGTTACCATTGTTCAGATGGTAGTTAAGGCTTATGCTCCGGCAATTGACGAAAGTCTCGGTGTTTACCTGCCGCTTATCGTTGTTAACTGCATCATCCTCGGCAGAGCCGAAGCCTTCGCAGGCAAAAACGGCGTTATCGCCTCGGCAGTTGACGGACTGGGTATGGGCGTCGGCTTCACGGGTGCGCTGCTTGCAATGGCACTTATCCGTGAATTTATCGGCACAGGTGCTATCAGCGGCACACAGATTTTCCCAGCAGAATATGCAATGATAATCTTCATTCTGCCTCCCGGCGGCTTCTTCGTATTCGGTATGCTTATGGCTGTTGCCAACAAGCTCGCCGAAAGCAAGGGCAAGCCCAAGGCAGAGCTCCACGGCTGTGAAAGCTGCCCGATGGCAGCAAGCTGCTCGCTTATTAATACGGGCAGCTGTGAAGAAAGCGTAAAGGAGGCAACTGTAAGATGACAAAGGTATTCTTATCAATTCTTATAACCGCTATCCTTACGGAAAACTTCCTGCTGAGCAAGTTCCTCGGCGTATGTCCGTTCCTCGGTGTTTCAAAAAAGCTGAGCACCGCTTCGGGTATGTCGCTTGCGGTTATCTTCGTTATGCTGCTTGCAACTGCCGTAACCTACCCCATCAACACACTTCTTGTAAAGAACGATATGGCTTATCTGCAGACGATTGTTTTTATCCTTGTCATTGCCGCACTCGTTCAGCTTGTTGAAATCGTGCTCAAGAAGTATATCCCCTCGCTTTACAGTGCACTCGGCATTTATCTGCCGCTTATCACAACAAACTGTGCCGTTCTCGGCGTAGTTATCCTCAACGTTGACAACGGCTACAATTTTGCTCAGTCAATGGTAAACTCACTCGGCGCAGGTCTTGGCTTTATGCTTGCAATGGTTATCTTCGCAGGCGTTCGTGAAAGGCTTGAAAGCTGTGATATCCCCAAGTTTATGCAGGGTCTGCCGATAACTCTCGTTGCGGCCTCCCTCACCTCCATCTCATTCCTCGGCTTCACGGGAATTGTAGACGGTATATTCGGTTAAGAAAGGCGGTTAAAAACAATGAATCCGATTTTACTTGCAGTAATAGTTGTTGCCGCCATCGGTATCATCGCCGCAGTTATGCTTGCCGTTGCTTCAATCGTAATGGCAGTACCTGTTGACGAAAAGGCGGAAAAAATCCGTGAGGAGCTGCCCGGTGCCAACTGCGGTGCCTGCGGATTCTCGGGCTGTGACGGCTACGCAGCCGCACTCTCCAAGGGCGAAACAACCTGCACAACACTCTGCTCCCCCGGCGGCAGCGAGGTTTCCAAAAAGATTGCCGCTATAGCAGGCCTTGCAGCAGGCGAAATTGCTCCGCAGGCGGCTGTAGTGCTCTGCCAAGGTAACAACCACAACGCAGGCACAAAGCTCAATTACGTAGGCGTTAAGAGCTGTAAAATGGCAACCCAGCTTTACGGCGGACCCAAGGACTGTATCTACGGCTGTATCGGCTTTGGTGACTGTATTGAAGCCTGTCCCTATGATGCAATCCACATCTGTGACGGTGTAGCGAGAATCAATCCTCTTGCCTGCCGTGCGTGTAAAGCCTGTATCAAGACCTGTCCCAAGGGACTTATTGAGCTGCTTCCCCTTCACCAGGCAAAGGCAGCCGTACTCTGTGCCAACAAGGACAAGGGTGCCCTTACAAGAAAAGAATGTAAGGCAGGCTGTATCGGCTGTATGAAGTGCGTAAAGGCCTGTGAATACGACGCAGTCAAGGTCGAAAACTTCTGCGCAAAGGTTGACTACGACAAGTGTATCGGCTGCGGCAAGTGCCACGAGGCCTGCCCCGTCGGCGCAATAGACGTAATCGAGCTTGGCAAAATTGCACTTAAGAGTATAAACAGAATATAAAACAACGCAATAATTAAGGCTGGGCAAAACACCCAGCCTTTTTGTTATATCAGTTTTGAAAGATACTCTCTGATTTCTTCCGTACTATCAACTCTGTCGCCGAAAACTTCATTGTCCTCTGCCATAGCCGAATACAAGCCATCGCTGTTATTGAAAAACAGTGTTTTCATGCCGAGCTGTCTTGGTGCCTGAAAATCTTTAACAGGATTGTCGCCGACATATATCAGATTTTCAAACGGTATGCGCCAACGGTTTTGCATTATGCGGAAAGAAATATCGTTGGGCTTTCTGAACTGCACACCGCCGAGAGCATCGGTAATAATTATATCATCCACAATGCTTTCCAGACCGAAGACAGCTATTTTTTTGCGCTGTCCCGACGGTCTTCCGTCTGTTATTATTCCGATTTTTACGCCTTTTTCCTTAAGAGTTAAAAGCATGTCACGGGCACACGGATACATTTCAATTTCGGGATTGTGCTCACGGTATATGTTGAGGCACTCCTCTTTTTTCTCTGTCTGCCCGATTTGTTCAAGTAGCCTGTCCACGGCAGGCTCGCCTGCTTCAAAGAAAGCCCAGAGCACTTGTGCATATTCTTCATTGCCAAGATACTCCGCAACTGCTCTGAAACCCGAACGGATATAGTCCTTTTCCGAATAAAGTGTATCGTCAAGGTCAAATATTACACCCCGCACGGATTTGCTTGCGTTACCGTAATCCGTGCAGACACACTGGTCAAACCTGCTGTAAAGAGCACCGTCGGCTATACTTCTCATATCAAGATAGTCTATTTTATCGCCATCCAGAAGCTTCAGCACAGTTTCTGCCGACCTTGCACCTGCCCTCATAGAAAGCGGTGAGCCGCCGCCGTAACGTGGATTAATTTCGATATAATAATTGTCACCCGTACGGCTGTCCTTAATAAGCTGAACAGTCATAGGTCCGCAAGGTCTGAACCTGTTTACAATAGCCTTGGCCTGTTCAATTATGGTTTCGTCAAGGCAGATTCTTGTTTTAAGCACTTCGCCTGAACGCACTGCAACCCTTTCTCTGGGCACAATGCTGACAGGCTTTCCGTCAAAATCGCAGAATATATCCACCGTATATTCCTTACCCGTTATAAAAGGCTGGATAATATAGCCGTCAATTATATGTGCGTAAAAGGCAAGTTCTTCGGCATCCTCAATCCTGTAGGCATTCAAGCTGCTGCTGCCGTCTTTCGGCTTGATAAACGCAGGAAAACCCGAATTGTATTTTTTGTAATCGTTACAGGGCATAGGTGCTTTCAGTCCGCAATCAATGAAAAACTGCGAAGTCCTGTTCTTGTCACGGCAGATGCTTATCATATCGGGGGCGCTTATCAGCACCCTTGTCCCTACCTCTTCAAACCGCTCTTTGTTATCCGCCAACAATTTCAAATCCGTATCGATTGTAGGTATAACAAGGTCTATGCTGTCCTTTTGGCAAATATCGAGCAATTGCGGGATATATTCTTCGCCCTTCATGCCGCAGACAATACGGATGTGGTCGCAATAAGCCAGAGCAGGGGCTGTTGTAGCCATATCTGCTCCGTAAATTATAACCTTTTTGTTGAGTGTTGCCGCAGCATTGTGAAATGCCTGCATCAGCTCCACACGCCTGCCTATGCCGGTAAAAAGAATACGGATTTCCCTCATTACAGGTTTCCTGCCTTGTGTTATAAATATATAATAAGCATATCACAAAAACCGGAATTTGTAAACAGTAATGCTATTAACACACAGAAAAGTAAAAATCTACGCCTTTGTTGGTGCTTGTATAGCCGTATTTCCAGCCGTGAAGCTCGAGGATTTTGCGGCAGATTGCAAGACCCATACCGCTTGATTTATCAGAGCTGTTGCGCACGGAATCTATACGGTAAAACTCCTCCCAGATATGTTTGCCGTGGTCGGGGGCAATATGGCTGCCGCTGTTGAAAACGGTCAGCTTTATTTTGCCGCCGTCATTTTTCACAGTCAACTTCACCTCGCCGTTTTCGGGTGTGTTTTTGAGCGCATTTGAAAGGAAGTTATCGACAACAAGAGAAATCAGCCCGATGTTGCACAGTATATCTGCCCTTTCAAGATTCTCGGTGACGGCTATACCCTTTTCTTCAAACAGGCTTGAATACTTTTCAAGCTCTTTTTGGGCAATGCTTGAAAGGTCGCAGGGCTCTTTTTCAATTTTTTCTGCCGTTGTGATGCGGTTGTACTCAAGCAACGTGTTGACAAGCTTGTTCATCCGCACGGTTTCGGCATAAATCGAGTTCATATACTGCTCATTCTTTTCGGGCGCAATGTTTTCGATTATACACTCGCTCAGGTTTGATATAACGGCAAGAGGTGTTTTGAGTTCGTGTGCAGCAGCACTTGTAAAGGCTATGCGTGCATTTTCAAGCTGCTTGTTCTTGTTGTAGAGCTTGTTTGAGAATATAAATATAACTATGAACAAAATGGCAAATCCAAAGGTGAATTCAAGCAGAAACATCTGAAAATAATCGGAATTAAGAACGGTTAAAATCCGTCTGTAGCCGCCTGCTTCAATAATTACATACTCCTCATCACCGTATAGGTAATAGCAACTGTTCTCAAAGTAGTCTGAACTGCTGTAACCTCCTCCACCCGGATTTTTAATCACTGCCATTGCCTTTTCTTTCGATTCGTCGGACAACACCTCTTCACGAAGCTCATCGAACTTTTTTCTGTTGTAATGGTTTTCATCTATATCATACAGAGTTATATAGGCAGTCAGATATTTTTCAAGCTCCAGCCTCGAATCCGCCTCTTCTTCTGAAAAAACAAAGGTAATTGCTTCATCATCGTCTGCGTTTGCAAGCTTGAGTCCGAGCTTAACGGGAGTTATCTTATCGCCGTCACGGTTATACTCAAATTCGCAGACCTGCACATAAGTTTTCTTTGCCTGCTTTTTAAGCTTTGCAATGTCCCGTTTCATTTCGTCGGTCAGGTATCCCTCCAGCGGACAGTAAAAATTTCCCTCGTCAAACAGCGTAAACGATACGTAAGTACCCGTCTGTGCGACTATGTTGCCGTCCTTATCGTAAACTGCAGCAAAATAAGGAAAGTCGTTTGATATCTGCTGACAGTACCTGATCAGATCCGTTACACTTTTGCCTTCCTCTTTTTCGGTATAATATCGTTCATTTGCATAGGCAGACAGCTCCCGCTGCGCCGACTGAAACTCCTGATGCTTAACGGAAGCAGCACCCCCAAAGCAAACCGAAAAGCCGAGAATATAGACAAAAAGCAGACCTATTGCAACATAGGTAAACATTTTATTTTTGCTCATTTACTTCTGCCTCCTCGAATTTATAGCCGACATTGACAACCGTTTTGATTGCCGTGGCATTTTCGCCGAGGGCTTTGCGGATAATTTTGATATGGGTATCGACCACCCTGTCGTCACCCTCAAAATCATAACCCCACACACGGCTTAAAATTATATGTCGGCTTAAGACAATGTTTTTGTTTGACACAAGATATTCCAGCAGCTGAAAATCCTTGCTTGAAAGCGTAATTTCCTCGCCGTCTGATAACACCTTAAAGCGGTTTTTATCGAGCGTTATACCGCCCGAAATTATAAGATTTTCGTCATTTACTCCTCTGTAGCGCCTCATCATCCTTTGGCTCTTTTCAAAAAGCACCGACAAGGGAAAGGGCTTTACAATATAGTCATCCGCTCCGCTTGAATAGCCGCCGAGCAAATCACGCTCCTCCCCCAATGCAGATAAAAACAAAATCGGCGCTTTGCTCAGTTTTCTTATGCGTCGGCAGGCTTCAAGGCCGTTCAAAACGGGCATCATAACGTCGAGAATAACCAAATCAAAGTCATTATTCTCTGCCGCTTCAACCGCCTGTCCGCCGTCCTCGGCAAGGAAAACCTCAACACCCTTTGCGGTAAAATAGTCGTATACCGCTTCACGGATTTTCGCTTCATCGTCGGCAAAAAGTATTTTAAACATTGCCGCTCACCTCCTTCTGATTATAAAATAAACCGTGTATGTGTATTTTGTGTGTAAAACTCAAAAGGTGAAGAGAAATTTTTTAAAATTTTTCTTCACCCTTTATTATAAATTAATTTACCTTTATTGAAAGAATCTCAAACGGCTTGAGAGAGGCGGAAATTGTGCCGCCCGAAACAGCGCACTCGGTAACCTCGTTTTCCGTAAGATCAACAACGCTTGCACGCTGGAAGCGGAAATTCGGCCTGATTGTAAAATCACAATCTGCACCCGTGCTTTCGTAAACACGGATGATGATGCCCTTGCCGTCTTCAGCAGCCTTGATGCTCTCAATTACTGCCGCACCGCCGTTGTCAAACTTCATAAGCTGGGCAGCTTCCTTTGCCTCAATCTGACCGTCGGTCGAAACCTTGGCAACACTCAAAGGCATATTGAGCTGATATGCGTGCTCGCTGACCTTCGCCTCAACTCTGTCACCCTTGTGGGGATAGAAGGCGTAGGTGAAGGAATGCTTGCCGTAATCGGCATTTACGTCGGGATGGCAGGGTGAACGAAGGAGATTGATATCAATTGTCGTGTCCTTGACCCTGTAGCCGTATTTGCCGTTGTTAAGCACGGCTGCACCGTAATCACGCTGTGAAATGTCAAGCCACTTCTGTGCGCAGATTTCAAACTGTGCATACTGCCAGCTTGTGTTTTCGGTTGTTGAACGCTCGAGTGAGCCGAACTGAATATCACACTCGACCTTATCGCTGACAACGTTAATCGGGAAGGCTGTGCGGAGCATCTTTCTCCTTTCACGCCAGTCCGCCTCGGTTTCAAAGCGGATGATACCTGCAGGGGTGAGAACGATTTTCTGCTTGAGAACAGACTCGTTGTAACTGAATACTTGCGTTCTGACAGCGTTGCCGCCCTCAATGCAGAAGTCAACCTCTGTGAGCTTCATCTGGGTTGTCGCATCGTCAACATAGTTGAAGCGCATATCCCAAGCATCGCCTCTGTCCTCGTAGAGTGTAAAGGTGTTTGCCTTTTCGCCGTTCAGCAGCACCTGCCTGCCGTTGATTTTATCGTAAATTTCGGTTATTGCACCGTTTGAATCGAAGGTGACGGAAAGCTTGCCGTTTTCAAGGCCTGTTTCGTCGCTTGCACAGGGCTCAAAGCGGTCTGTGCTTTCGTCAAGGCTCTTCATACCCATAGCAGGCACGGTAATTAGTCTGTAGCCGCCCGTGGTCTTGAACTGCTCGGTAACCTCGAAGGGAAGGGAGTTGAAAACAATTGTTTCGTTTACTCTGCCTATTGTTGCGGCAACCTTGGCATACGCTGCCTTTTTGATTTCGGAAAGGCGCTTAAGCATTACCTTGAAGCGTTCCTCCGCCTCCTGATAAACACGGTTTATTGATGAGCCGGGGAGAATATCGTGGAACTGATAGAGCAGGTATTCCTCCCAGATTTCGTCAAGCTCCGCCTTGGGGTAAGGCACATTTGCGGCAAGCTTTGCCCAAACACAGGCAAACTCCGTTTCACGAAGCGCAAATTCCGTACGGCGGTTGTAGCGCTTGATTCTGGACTGGGTGGTGTACGTACCCTGATGCTTTTCAAGGTAAAGCTCGCCGACCCATTTTTTATAGTCTGCCTTGTCTTCTGCAATTCTGTCGAGCATATCAATTGAATAGCCCTGCTCACAGGGAACAAGACCCTCAAGATTCTTTATACGCTTGAGACCTTCAAGGTGGAAGTTGCTCGGTCCTCCGCCGCCGTCACCGATACCGAAGAGCATAAGTGCTTCTTCACAAACGGCGTTGTCCTTGTAATTTTCCTCAATCTTTTTGAGTGACCTCGGCATTGCAGGGCCGTTGTATGTATCCTCGGGAAGAAGGTGAGCAAGCACGTCCGTACCGTCTATACCGTGCCAATTGAATGTGTGGTGAGGATAAACGTTATGCTCACTCCATGAAAGCTTCTGCGTTACGAAGTAATCGACACCGCTCTTTTTCATAATCTGCGGCAACGCTGCACTGTAGCCGAAAACATCGGGCAGCCAGAGTGAACGCACGTCCACACCGAATTCTTCCATAAAGAACTTTTTACCGTAGAGGAACTGTCTTACAAGGGGCTCTGCACCGCTGACGTTGGTATCAGCCTCAACCCACATACCGCCCTGACATTCCCAGCGGTTTTCCTTTACCTTCTGCTTGATTTTTTCAAACAGCTCGGGATAATCCTCCTTGACCCACTTATAAAGCTGAGGCTGGCTTGCGCCGAAGATAAAATCGGGGTATCTGTCCATAAGCTGAATGACGTTAGAGAAGGTTCTTGCGCCCTTGCGCTTGGTTTCTCTGATGGGCCACAGCCACGCAAGGTCGATATGAGCGTGACCTATGCCCGTAACACGAAGCGAGCTGTCACCGCCCTTGCGGTCAAGCTCTTTATTTAAAATTCTCCTGACAGCTTCTCTGTCAAAATCGGGTGTGGTAATCATACACACAGCGTCATAAGTTCTGCCTAAAAGGCGCTTATAGCGTGCGCTGTTCTTGTCAATACAGCCGAGCATATCTCTGATTACGGCAAGGTCGTAGTAAATGTCACGAAGCCCTGCGTCACAGATTGCAAGGTCTGCTTCCATAACCCTGCCGCTGTTCTGATAATTTCCGAAAAGATCGTTACAGCCTGCATCCGCCCAAAGCGTTATTTCGCCGCTTTCCTTGGTTGCCTTGTCAAGCACATAGATACGCTTACCGGGGCTGCCGAGAGAATCATCGAAATCAGAGTTAACGTTTGTAAGGCAGGCAACGGGTACGCCTGCTTTGTCAAACACGCACATTTCGCCGCTGACGTCCAGCATCAGTACAAGGTTCTTTTCTCTTTCGCTTTCGGGAATTCTGCCCTCAAAGCAGAACCATGCGCAATCCCAAAGGTTACCCCAGCTTTCGCCGACGGTGAGAATTTTTTCTTCACCGCTCGTGCGCTCGTTAAACTTAACGGGCTCACGGGTTACATAAGCCTTAACCGAAAGCGGAGCAATTTTGGTGTAAATTACGGGCTTGATTGTTCGGATTGCATCGTCAATTTTACGAAGCATATATTTTTCTGAATACGGCATTACTGCACATCCTTTCACGGGTATCTTTAAGAACTTATCGTGCGAAAATTGCGTAGTTATTTTTTCGTCAGAGAAGTTTCAAAAGCACAGGTAATACTCTGTGTATTGCCGAGCAATTTGGGACGATATGACGGAAAAAGAATACGTAAGATTGTGCGATAAGTTCTTAAAGGTACCCTTTAAAAAAAGGTCGCATCAAAACCCTATTAAAGTTTTGATACGACCGTAAAAATAGTTTTTATGCTGCAGGTTGAGTAGTTGTAAACCTGTCAAACAGAGAGTCCAACGGCTTTTTGGTTGTTGTTTCCTCTGCAGGCGGCTGCTCGTTCGGAGCGGTTGTGGTTTCTTCGCCGTTTGATGCAGGCTCATCACCGCTCGGAATTTCAACCAACGCACCCGTTGTGGTTTCGTCGTCATCGTTGCCGGGCTTCCACCAGTCGAGTATGCCTCGCCTTGTTGTGGTTTCCTCGGAATAGCCCTCGCTGTAATTGTTACCCGAATAGCTTTCCGTGCTGTCAGACGAGCTGCCTGAGCCGTTGTTATTGAACTTAACGTAATCAAGCGCAGAATCACGGTACTCATCAAGCTCAATGTTTGTTGTGCCGTAAAGCGCAAGCTGAACACGCTGTGCCGCAAGCGGATAGTCAACAACCCAGTAGGATACGCCGTTAATCCTGGCGTCCTTACGGGTGTCCTCGTCGGGCATAGTAACCTGCTTGATTTCGTAGTTGAGCCAGCCCTGAGTGAGCGCCTGTGCGCCGTAGGAAACAATCTGGCTCTTTGAGCAATCTGTTGCAAGAAGCGGAAGCAGGGTGTCTATTGCGTTGTTGAGCTGGGTGAGTGATGCACCCTTTGCGCTCTTGATAATGGCACTGATAAGCGTTCTCTGACGGCGTGTACGGGAAACGTCGCTGTCCGCATCGCACTTACGTATACGGGCATAGACGAGTGCCTGCTTACCGTCGAGCTTAACGGGGCCGTAGTTGGGAATTTTCTTGATAGCCGTGGTTGTGCGGTTGATGTATCTCTGCTCGTATTCCTTCATATCAACCGTGACACCGCCAAGGGCATCGATAACCTTCGGGAAGCTGGTAAAGTCAACAGCTACGTAATAGTCAATGCCTATCTTGTAGTCCTTTTCAAGGGTTGCAATTGTTGCCGCAGCACCGCCCTTGGAATAAGCTGCGTTGACCTTTGCCCAGTAGCCTCTGCCGTTAGCCTCGAAATATGTGCGGCTGTCACGCATAAAGGAGCAAAGGGTTATTGTTTCAGTCTTTTTGTTGATTGAAACGAGCATAAGCACGTCGGAATTACCGCCGTATTTGACACCGTTTTTGCCGTCAACACCTATGAGCAGGACGTTTATTACATAATCCTGCGACATAATGCTGCCGTCCATCTGATACCACTTTTTGAGCAAGTCGTCAAGCGATGCGGCATTTGAAACCTCGTGCATGGCTTCAAAATCTTCGTCATCAAAGTTTTCCGAATAGTTTTCATCGCCTGTGAAAACCTCGTCCTCACCCTCAATGTTGATAAGGTCGAGCTTGTCCATAATGAAGGAAGCAACAAGTGCACCAATCATAAGCAAAATCAGAATAATCATAGCGACTAAAATAATTTTTGTGTTTCGCTTGTTGTTCTTCAATAAAAATTCGACAAACTTGTTGGGATAGCAGATTTCACGCTGGTCAATCGGTTTGTGGCCACGCTGATACGCCGGCTTTTCCTTTTCCTTTGAGCTGTCGGAATAGACATCCTCAAACTGCATATTTTTGTTATTTTCTTCCATATCTCTTTCCCTTTAATAACCTGCTGTTATTCCTGAGTTGTTTCTTCTTTTGTTTCTTCTGTTTCCTGTGTTGCTTCTTCGTCCTGTGCTTCGGCGGAGTCTTCCTCACGCTCTGCTGTGGTAGCCGTTACGAGGCTGTCGCCCTCGCCCACACGCATTACACGCACGCCCTTGGAAGTACGGGAGAAGAGGCTTATTGAATCGGACGGCATACGGATAATTACACCGCTTGAGGAAATGAGGATGATGTCCTCGTCTTCCTTAACATTCATAAGTGCGGCAACCTTACCGTATTTTTCCGTCTTGTAGTTTGTAACGCCCTTACCGCCTCTGGACTGAGCACGGTATTCGTCACCCGGGCTTCTTCTGCCGTAGCCCGTTTCGGTAACGGTGAGGACAAAATCTTCATCCGTTACTACATCCATGCCGACAACCTCGTCATCCTCACGAAGCTCGATAGCCTTAACACCACGGGCTGTTCTGCCGATGGGTCTTGCATCGTTTTCGTTGAAACGGATTGAGAAGCCGTTACGGGTTGCAACAAGAAGGTCGTCGTCGCCGTAGGTGAGCTTGACCCATGCAAGCTCGTCATCCTCGTCGAGGTTGATTGCAATAACGCCGTTCTTGCGGATGTTCTTGTATGCATCAAGAAGAGTACGCTTGATAATACCCTTTCTTGTTACCATGCAAAGGTATTCTCCGTCTGCCTCGGCAGGTACTCTTATCATTGCCGAAATCTTCTCGTCTGCATCGAGTGGAAGAATATTGACAGCGTTCATACCCTTGCCCGTACGTGAGCTTTCGGGAATTTCATAGCCCTTGAGCTTGTACGCCTTACCGAAGTTGGTGAAGAACATAATATGGTCGTGTGAGGAGCAGGTGAACATTGTGGTAACAAAGTCCTCCTCACGGCGGGTCATACCCATAACACCTCTGCCGCCTCTGCGCTGGCTGCGGTAGGTGTCGGCAGGCATACGCTTAAGGTAGCCCTTGCTTGTGAGAGTATAGACACTTTCCTCTTCGGGAATAAGATCCTCAATGTCAACCTCGCCGCTGACATTGCAGATTTCTGTCCTCCTCTCATCGCCGTATTTTTCCTTGGTCTGGAGTGCTTCTTCCTTTACAAGCTCACGCACTCTTGCCTCGCTGCCGAGGATTTCAAGGTATTCGGCAATTTTCGCCTTGAGGGCAGCCATTTCGTCCTCAATCTTCTGGCGCTCCATACCGGTCAACTGACCCAATTGCATTTCAACAATCTTCTGTGCCTGAATATCATCAAGGCCGAAGCGCTCCATCAGACGGGCCTTACCTGTCTGCCGGTCAGGAGAATTACGGAGTATATTGATAACCTCGTCGATAAAATCAAGAGCAATGAGATAACCCTCGAGGATGTGGGCTCTGTCCTGAGCCTTCTTGAGGTTATAGCGTGTGCGGCGTGTGATAACCTCGCACTGGAAGTTGATGTAGTTTTCGAGCATTTCCTTAAGGGTAAGGATTCTCGGAACACCGTCAACAAGGGCGAGCATAATTACGCCGAAGGTGGTCTGCATCTGTGTGAAATTGTAGAGCTGATTGAGCACAACCTGCGGATTTGCCTCACGCTTGAGGTCTATAACAATCTGCATACCCTCGATTGCGGAGTAGTCGTTAATATCGGAAATGCCCTCGATACGCTTTTCCTTTACGAGGTCGGCAATGCTCTCGATAAGACGAGCCTTGTTGACACCGTAAGGAATTTCCGTAACAACAATGCGGAAGCGGTTATTCTTGGTTTCCTCGATTTCAGCCTTGGCACGAACGGTAATCTTGCCTCTGCCCGTTGCATAGGCGGCACGGATGCCGGCTTTGCCCATAATAAGACCTGCCGTGGGGAAATCGGGGCCCTTGATATGCTCCATAATATCAACAAGCTCCGCTTCGGGATTGTCGATAACACAGCACATTGCATCTACAACCTCACCGAGGTTGTGCGGCGGAATATTTGTTGCCATACCGACGGCAATACCCATTGAGCCGTTTACAAGAAGATTGGGAATTCTCGACGGGAGAACGGTGGGCTCCTTAAGACGGTCATCATAGTTGGGAACAAAATCAACCGTGTCCTTGTCGATATCGCCGAGCATCTCAAGCGAAATCTTGCTCATTCTGGACTCCGTGTAACGGTAGGCTGCAGGCGGGTCACCGTCTATTGAGCCGAAGTTACCGTGACCGTCAACAAGAGTGTAACGCATTGAGAAATCCTGCGCAAGGCGAACCATTGCATCGTAAACGGATGCGTCGCCATGAGGATGGTAACGGCCGAGAACGGAACCGACTGTATCCGCACACTTACGGAACGGCTTGTCGGGGTAAAGGGTGTTCTCGTACATTGTGTAAAGTATTCTTCTGTGAACGGGCTTCATACCGTCCCTTACATCGGGGAGAGCACGGGATGTGATAACCGACATCGAATAATCGAGGAAGGATTTGCGCATCTCGCTGTTAATCTCAACATTGATGATTTTCTGATTGGCTACAGATTCTGCATCAAAACCCATTTTATTCACCTCGCAACGGCAATATAAACTACTGCCGCTGCTTCCTTATCATAGTTTTAAAAAATTAATCCTCGGGGAAAAAAGCTTTATGGACAGCGGCAACAGCCTTGTCGGCCTGCTCGATGTCGATGAGGACGGAAATCTTGATTTCACTTGTGGAAATCATCTGGATGTTGATATCCTTCTCGTAGAGTGCTTCAAACATCTTGGAAGCGGTACCGGGATGTGTTTCCATACCTGCGCCGACAACGGAAATCTTTGCAACGGATGTGTCGCAGATGATGCTCTCGTCAGCAAGGTCGAAGGACTCCTTGATGATGCTTACTGCAAGCTCGCCGTTAGCCTTTGCAACGGTGAAGGTGATATCCTTTGTGTCGTTTCTGCCGACAGACTGAAGGATGATATCTACGTTGATATTCTTAGCTGCAAGCTTTGCGAAGAGCTTGAAAGCAATACCGGGTGTGTTGGGAACACCGATAACTGAGATTCTTGCTACGTCAGTATCCTTTGTGACGCCTCTGATTAACATTTTTTCCATTTTAGCTACCTCCTTGACAATGGTGCCGGGTACTCTTTTAAGGCTCGAAAGAACCTCTACCTCGACGTTGTATTTTTTGGCCATTTCGACCGAGCGATTGTTGAGAACCTGTGCGCCGAGCGTTGCAAGCTCGAGCATTTCGTCATAAGTGATTTCAGCAAGCTTCTTTGCGTTGCCTATCTTTCTGGGGTCTGCTGTGTAAACGCCTTCAACGTCCGTATAAATCTGGCAGCGGTCTGCGTGAAGGGCTGCGGCGATTGCAACTGCGCTTGTGTCCGAGCCGCCTCTGCCGAGGGTTGTGATGTCGTCAAAGCTGTTGAGACCCTGGAAGCCTGCAACGATAACGATGTTGCGCTTGCCGATTTCGTTCTTGAGTCTTTCGGGCTGAACTGTCTTGATTCTTGCGGAGCCGTGGACGTTGTCCGTCTTGAAGCCTGCCTGCCAGCCGAGAAGAGAAACTACGGGGTAGCCCTCTGCTTCGATTGCCATTGCGAGAAGCGCACTGGACATCTGCTCGCCTGCGCTGAGAAGGGAGTCCATCTCACGCTTGGATGCCTTGGGGTTAATTTCGGCTGCCTTTTCGATAAGGTCGTCCGTTGTGTCACCCTGAGCGGAAACAACAGCAACAACATCATTGCCTTTTTTGTAGCTGTCAATGATGATGGAAGCAACGTTGCGTACACGCTCGGCATTGGCAACGGAGCTGCCGCCGAATTTCATTACTATCAATCCCATATATGATAACCTCCTGTGGGTACAGTTCTTTTTGAACTGTGAGAATAATTAACTTTGCTTTATATATTTATTATATTTTGCAACTCAATAGTCTGTGACTCTGATTACGCTGCCGACCTGAAGACTTGCCTTGGCGATTTTTTCGTCAAACTCACGCTGTGTGATTGCGGCTGTGATAAAGCCGAGCTCGTTTGCGGCTGCACCCTCGTAGGTGAGATATTCGACCTCGCCGAAGAGGTCTGCAATGCTCTTCTTTGCGGCAGCTTCGTCCGTATAGGAAGCACGGACAAAGAAGGGATGCTTGATGTCACGGTAGCTGACAACGTAGTCCGCAATGCTGTTTTCCCAGCCGAAGAACTTTCTGCGCTCGGTGTGCTTTGCGCAGTCGATAACGTCTGCAACAACGGCACTGGCTGTCGGGAGCTTGCCTGCACCTCTGCCATAGAATACTACGTCGCCGATAGCATCGCCTCTGACTAAAATAGCGTTGAAAACATCGTCAACACCTGCAAGCTGGCTGTGGCTCTGGATGAATGCCGGAGAAACCATTGCGCTTATCTTGCCGTCACCGTAGCGTGTAGCTCTGCCGATGAGCTTGATTACGCCGCCCCAGGCTTTTGCGTACTCAACGTCTGCAAGTGCAATTTTTGTAATACCCTCGGTGTAAACCTCATCGGGATAGACGTGGTTGCCAAAGCACAGAGAAGCAAGAATACAAATCTTTCTGCAGGCGTCCTTACCCTCAACGTCGGCACTGGGGTCACGCTCTGCGTAGCCAAGCTCCTGAGCAATTTTGAGAGCGTCCTCAAAGCTCATGCCGTCGTTAATCATCTTGGTGAGGATGAAGTTTGTTGTGCCGTTGAGAATACCTGCAATTTCATCTATTTCGTTTGCGGCAAGGCACTGGCTGATGGGACGGATAATCGGGATACCGCCGCCGACACTTGCTTCAAACAGGAAATTGACATTCTTTTCCTGAGCAACCTTGAGAAGCTCATAGCCCTTTGCGGCAACAAGCTCCTTGTTGGAGGTGACAACACTCTTGCCTGCCTTGAGGCAGTCGAGAACGAAATCGTAAGCCGGGTGAACGCCGCCCATTGTTTCAACAACAATGCCGATTGTTTCATCATTCAGTATATCCTTGAAATCCTTGGTGAAAAGAGCCTCGTTCTCGTCACCGGGGAAATCACGAAGGTCGAGAATACGTGTGACCTTCATTTCATCCTGCATACTGCGTTTTGTGATGCTCGCATTGTTCTTTTTGAGGACCTCGGCAACGCCCGAACCGACAACACCGTAGCCCATGATTGCTATATTCATATCTGTTCCTCCGAAGGGGTTTATTAGCATTTTATTGAGGGGGTGAACATTCTCCCCATCATATCTTTAGCATTATACCACATTATAATAATATAATAAAGGGGTTAACAGAATTTTTCTCTGAAAAACAATAAAAAATCGGGCATATTCCGGCCCGATTTTCGTTAATTTTGTTAAGTTTTCTTAACACTGTTCAAATACGCTTCAACCGCCTCGACAAACTTTACGGCGTCATAAAACTGTGAAGCGGTATCCTCTTTTGAAATTGCAAAGAAATCGTCGTAATCGCTGCCCGTTCTTGCCTGCAGAAGTTTCTTGATTACAACAGAAAACTCCTTATCAAAAACGGCAGTTTTGATATACGTCCTTTGAAATTCGGAAATTATACCCGAGTGCTTTTTGCTGTCGTAACCGTCGAGAACCAGCACTGCACGCATAGCGTGAAATATAGCATAATATGAACGGTTTGCAAGTGCCTTATAACTTCCGTTATCAAGCAACAACTTGGCATCGGCAAGGCATTCCTTCGCCTTATCAAGTCTTACCTGCGACAAAGCCAGCTTATCATCACACTGCAATGCTTATCCCCTCCTCTGCCACACTGCGGTAAAACGGCAACACATTACGGTAACGGTTGAAATTGTCTGCCTGAACAACATGGGTTGAGATAACTATCTCGCTTTCAAGCTCCAAATCTGCAATTTCTTCGATGAGCCGAGAATTGTAGCTCCAGCATTCCTCAGACGGAACATCGGCAACCACCATAATATCAATATCGGATTCGCTGTCATAGTCACCACGGGCATAAGACCCGTAGAGAATAACGGAAACCAATTTTTCTTTCAGCACGCTCTTTGCCTTATAAGCAACAGTCTGCTTAATTTTTTCAAGCTGATTTTGTGTACACATTCGACTCACCTTCTTTCAATAGTATTATATCACATTATATTCAAGAGGTAAACAAAATTTTTCAGCAAGCAAAAATCGGGCATATTCCGGCCCGATTTTCGTTAATTTTGTTATATTTTACTCTTCTTCAATTGCAGCCTTGCCTGCAAAGGCCTGACGGATTTTTTCGTAGTTTTCGGGAGTAAATTTCGGGCTGCGGTCGTAGTAATATACGCCGTTCTGCTCCTGCTCGATGTTGGTCAGCTGAGTATAGCAGTATGCACAGCATTCCTTGCAGTCGAGGATAGCCTTTGTCTGACCGCAGATGCGCTCAACAGCCTCGTCCTCTGTTGTCGGGTTTGTGCCGTAGCCCCAGCCGTTTTCTTCGCCGGGTGCCCACCATACTCCGCCGTATTCGCTGACGAAATAAGGCTGTCCGCCGTAGGACTGTCTGTGCGGATGCGGCTCGTGAACAACGCCTGCCGCAAGGTCGGTTTTCTCCATCATAGCCCTGAGCTTTGCGGGGTCGGGCTCGTATTCATGGATATCGTAAACATCGGTCATAACGTGGTAGTTACCGCTTGTGTCAATGCAGGGACGGGTGTTGTCCGCCGCCTTTGTGACAAGGTAAATGCCTGCAAGAACGGAATTGTCCTGCTGTCTGCCGTCACGATCCCACGTTTCGTTGAAGGGGCACCAGCCGACGATTGCAGGGTGGCTGTAGTCACGGTCAATTTCTTCAAGCCATTCGGGAATAAAGCGTGCAAGTGCACCGACATCCGTATGGTCAAGCCCCCAGTTGCCTGCCTCACCCCAGACGATGTAGCCCATTTTGTCTGCGTGGTAGAGGAAGCGCTGTTCAAACACCTTCTGGTGAAGTCTTGCGCCGTTGAAGCCGCAGGCAAGTGAAAGCTCGATATCCTTCACGAGTGCCTCATCCGTGGGTGCTGTATAAATGCCGTCGGGGTAAAAGCCCTGGTCAAGCACAAGGCGCTGGAAAACCTTTTTGCCGTTGATACACATGCAGTTATCCTTGAGCGATACCGTACGAAGGCCGAAATAGCCCTTGGCTGTGTCGACAACCTCGCCGTTCTTTACAAGCTCATAAGTGAGGTCGTAAAGTCTGCCGTTGCCGACCTCCCAAAAATGAGCTTCATTAAGCGCCATTGAAATATTTACGGTGTTGCACATAACATCCGCAACAGCCGTGCCTACCTCAACGCCGCCGTAATATGCCGTAAGCTGAATTTCAGTGCCGTTGATATCGCCTGCAACAGTAATATCACAGTTGATGATACCCGAAAGGTCAGCAGTCTTAATCTTGGATTTTGCAATATATGTATTGCTTACCTGCTCAATCCATACGGTCTGCCAGATGCCCGTTGTTCTTGTATAGTCACAGCCGTGGGAATAAAATTCCTCGCTCTGCTTGCCGCGGGGCTGTACGCCCTTTATCATAAGGTCAACAGCGTTGACAACAATTGTGTTCTCGCCGTCATTAACAGCGTCTGTGATATCAAATACAAAGCCCGTGTAGCCGCCGGTGTGCTTGCCGACCTCAACACCGTTTACCCAGACTGTTGTTTCAAAATCGCAGGCCTCGAAGTGCAGAAGCGTTCTGCCCTCGCCCTTTACGAGGTTAACACTGCGTCTGTACCATACGGAGTGCATAAAATCCTTGTAATTAACACCTGAAAGCTCACTTTCGGGGCAGAAGGGCACAACAATCTTTTTTGTGTATTCGGCGCCCTCGGCAAACATTTTGCGTGCCTTGCCGCTGTTGCCGAAGTCAAACTCAAAATCCCACTCGCCGTTGAGGTTTATATAGCTTTCGCGCACAAACTGCGGACGGGGATATTCACTGCGGGGAATAAAATTACTCATATAAATTTCTCCTGTATTTATAATTATTCTGAATCAGTCTTTGCGGCAAGAAGCTTCTGCTTCTCGTCCCAAAGTGCCTGAGAAAGGTCAACGTAGTAACGGTGCGGATTTTCAAAACGGGTTACCTCATCCCAAAGAGTGCCGACCTGCGCCGTGCAGTAAGCCTTGGTTTCCTTGAGGTCAGGACAGGTATAAACACACTCGCCCTCTTTGAAAAGCTGTACCTGAAGCGGTTTTGCCGTAAAATCGGTCACCGTCTTGCGCTTCCACGTGTGTACGGGGTCAAAAATTTCGTACGGCTTTGTTTCGTCAATCGTCTCGTCTTTGAGAGTTATAACGTCCGCTATAGCCTTACCCGTTTCGTTGTCGTAAAGTCTCCACGGCTGTTTAAAGCAGGGCGTTGTAATCTTGCCTACATTTTCGCTTATCTTGATTTTCGGCACAAGCTCACCGTCGTGCGCAACGGCAACGAGCTTATAAACGCCGCCGAAAACGGGTGCGGAGGAAGCCGTAATAAGCCTTTCGCCAACGCCGAAGGAGTCAACCTTTGCACCCTGAATAAGCATATCGCGGATAATGTATTCATCAAGCGAGTTGGAGGCAACGATTTGGCAATCCTCAAAGCCTGCTTCATCGAGCATTTTACGCATTTTCTTGGAAAGATAGGTAATGTCGCCGCTGTCTATACGCACACCCTTGGGGCGGAAGCCTCTGGGCAGCACCTCACGCTTAAACGCCTCGATGGCGTTGGGAATACCGCTCTTTAGAACATTGTATGTATCTACAAGAAGCGTACAGTTATCGGGGTACTCTCTTGCGTAAGCGCAGAAAGCATCAAGCTCGGTGTCAAACATCTGCACCCAGCTGTGTGCCATTGTGCCCAACGCGGGAATACCGAAATCACGCTCGCTCATTGTACAGGCAGTGCCGACACAGCCGCCGATATAAGCAGCACGTGCGCCGTATATGGCACCGTCAAAGCCCTGTGCGCGGCGGGAGCCGAATTCCATAACCGTTCTGCCCTGTGCGGCGCGGACAATACGGTTAGCCTTGGTAGCTATAAGGCTCTGGTGGTTAATGCAAAGCAAAACCATCGTTTCGATAAGCTGTGCCTGAATAACCGGACCCTTTACCGTAACAATAGGCTCACCGGGGAAAATCGGTGTGCCCTCCGGAACAGCCCACACGTCACAGGCAAACTTAAAGTTCCTGAGGTAATCAAGAAACTTTTCGTCAAAGCCTTTTTTGCGAAGCAGAGCAATATCGTTTTCGCTGAAGGTGAGCGATTCAAGGTATTCTATAAGCTGCTGAACACCCGCCATAATCGCAAAGCCGCCCGAATCGGGCACAGAGCGGTAGAACATATCGAAAACAGCCTCGCTGTCTGCCATACCGTTGTTGAAATAGCCCTTAGCCATGGTCAGCTCGTAAAAATCCATAAGCGCCGTCAGATTGCGGCCTCTTTCACCGTCACGCTTGAATGTCATAATTTCACCCCATTAAGTAAAATATACATTTGTAAGGTATATTATAGCACAAAGTTTCAGGAATACAACCACAAATATTTCATTTCAAAAATATACAGTGTGTATATTTTGTTGCTTTAAAAAATTCTTTTTTAACAATTGTATAAAAATGTACTTCTCTCCATTATTGACCTATGATTTGCATAGTGATATAATAAGAGCAGTGCAAAACTTTTCTTCTTTTGTTTTTATACTTTTTGTTTACTACCTGATTCAGAGGAGAATATTGATATGAGAACAAGAAAGCAGTCACTCGGCGACAGAAACATAGTCGGCGCAAAAATTGAACAGCACCGCAAGGCTATCGGCCTCAAGCAGAAGGACTTACTTACCCAGCTGCAGATAAACGGCATTGACCTCAATGCCTCGGGTCTTTCCAAGCTTGAAGGTCAGCTCAGATACGTTACGGATTTTGAGCTTGTTGCAATTGCAAAGGTGCTCGGCGTCAGCGTTGACTGGCTTCTCAGCATTGAGAACGACAAATAATAATTAATAAAAAAGGTGAAGGCATATACATACTTTTTGCGGTATGTATATGCCTTATTTTTTTATATCTTTTATGTGTTATATGTCAGTTTCTGAATATCCAGAGCTTTACAACGGCAAGCGTTTCACGCAGGGTACTGGGCACAAGCGTGTACCACATTGTGTTACTGTGAGTATGTGTAACCGTTTCAAAGCCTGATATTCTTGCAAGTGAGCTTGCACGGTAGATGTGGTATTCATTGCTGACAAAAGCAACCTCATACTCTCCCTTAAAGCGGCTGTCGAGTATGCTTTTGGAATTCACGAAATTCTCGTAAGTACTCGTTGCCTTTTCTTCTTTGATTATGCTTTCCTGCGGTATTCCTTGTGAAATAAGATACCTTTCCATTGCAAGTGCCTCGGTTATATCCTCCTGAGGGCCCTGACCGCCGCTGACAACAATCAGCAGGTTTTGGTTTTCCTCATAGCAGTCAATTGCCGCATCCAGCCTTTTTTTGAGTCCTTGAGTCAGCAATTCACCTCTTATGCCCGAGCCAAGCACGATTAATGCGTCCTCTTTGCCGCTTACAGTATCGGAGAGGCCGTAAGAAAGCAAGAACATCACAAATACAAGCAAGACGGAAACGCAGGCAAAATATGCCGTCCTCAGCCATGCAGGCAGCTTGTCCCGAGCCTTGTCAAGAAACGCACCGTAAAGCACGAAGCTCAAGCCCAGCAAAAGCGCAAACAGCAGACCTATATTAAAGTTGGATGTAAAAAACATCACAACAGCGTTGACGGTCAGTATTATGCCAACGGTTAATAGTATCGTCTTTTTGAGTTTTGATTTCCTTTTCTTTTCCATAGTATCACATCCTTAACCGTTATGATAAGCTCCAATTCTTACAAACTTATTAAGAAAAGATAACAAATAGGGAAAATATGGGATAAAAAAGAAAAAGTCTGAGTGACTTTCGCCACTCAGACCCATATAATTTACAATCAGGTTAAATTATTCGTTGATAGCTGTAACAACGCCTGAACCGACTGTACGGCCACCCTCACGGATAGCGAAGCGGAGACCCTCTTCGATAGCGATGGGAGTGATAAGCTCAACGTTCATAACAACGTTGTCGCCGGGCATGCACATTTCAACACCCTCGGGAAGGTTGATAACACCTGTAACGTCTGTTGTTCTGAAGTAGAACTGGGGACGGTAGTTGTTGAAGAAGGGTGTGTGACGGCCGCCTTCATCCTTGGAAAGGACGTAAACCTGACCGGAGAACTTTGTGTGGGGGTTGATTGAACCGGGCTTTGCAAGAACCTGACCACGCTCGATCTCAGTTCTCTGAACACCACGGAGAAGAGCACCGATGTTGTCGCCTGCCTCTGCATAGTCGAGGAGCTTACGGAACATTTCGATACCTGTAACAACTGTCTTTCTTCTCTCGTCTGTAAGACCAATGATTTCAACTTCCTCACCGGTCTTGAGCTGACCACGCTCAACTCTACCTGTAGCAACTGTACCACGGCCTGTGATTGTGAAAACGTCTTCAACGGGCATGATGAAGGGAAGGTCTGCCTTACGGTCGGGTGTGGGGATGTAGCTGTCAACAGCGTCCATGAGCTCCCAGATGCAAGCGCAAGCGGGATCATCAGCAGAAGCAGCCTCGAGAGCCTTAAGAGCGGAGCCCTTGATGATGGGTGTATCATCGCCGGGGAACTCGTACTCGTCAAGAGTCTCACGGATTTCCATTTCAACGAGCTCAAGAAGCTCTTCGTCGTCAACCTGGTCAACCTTGTTCATGAATACGATGATGTAGGGAACGCCAACCTGACGTGCAAGGAGAAGGTGCTCCTTAGTCTGAGCCATGGGGCCGTCTGTAGAAGCGATAACAAGGATAGCGCCGTCCATCTGAGCAGCACCTGTGATCATGTTCTTGATGTAGTCGGCGTGGCCCGGGCAGTCAACGTGAGCGTAGTGACGGGCTTCTGTCTCGTACTCAACGTGAGCTGTGTTGATTGTGATACCACGCTCTCTCTCTTCGGGAGCCTTATCGATAGCGGAGTAGTCCTGCATCTCAGCCTTGCCCTGCAGAGCCAGGTACTTTGTGATAGCAGCTGTCAGTGTTGTCTTGCCGTGGTCAACGTGGCCAACTGTGCCGATGTTGACATGGGGCTTGGTTCTTTCAAATTTTGCCTTAGCCATTGGTGTTTTCCTCCTTATGATAACAAATCATCAGAAAATTTGTTCTGAATTGGTAACCATTTTTATTTTAAATGATTACGCGGGAAAAAGCAATATTAAATTGGCTGGAAAAGCGCTAATTTTAGCGCTTTTCAACCAGTTTGTCAGCAATGCTCTTGGGAACTTCAGCGTAGTGGCTGGGTTCCATAGCGTACTGGCCTCTACCCTGTGTAGCGGAACGCATGTCTGTAGCGTAGCCGAACATCTCGGAGAGGGGTACGAAAGCGTTGATCTGCTGAGCACCGCCACGAGCTTCCATGCCCTGGATCTGGCCACGGCGGGAGCTCAGGTCACCGATAACGTCGCCCATGTATTCCTCGGGGACGATAACTGTAACCTTCATGATGGGCTCGGTCAGAACGGGATCGGCCTTCTTCATAGCTTCCTTGAAAGCCATGGAGCCGGCGATCTTGAACGCCATCTCAGAGGAGTCTACTTCGTGATAGGAGCCATCGTACAGGGTAACCTTAACGTCAACTACGTTGT
>JAFXBF010000023.1 GCA_017516745.1 Clostridia bacterium | reverse complement strand
GGTAGCTTTTTCTATTGCAAAAGCACTTGGAATTAGCGGTAAAAAAGACGGCTATATTGAGGGTGGCGGATATATCATTACTTGGTGCGTCGGACATCTTGTAGCACTTGCCGAGCCCTCCGCTTATGATAACCGATTTGCAAAATGGACGTATGAGGATTTACCCATTATCCCGGAGCATTTCAAATACAAAATAAACGGTGAGAAGAATAAACAGTTTAAGGTTGTAAAAGACCTTATGCACAAGAAAGATGTTACAGAGGTTATAAATGCTTGCGACGCAGGACGCGAGGGTGAACTAATCTTCCGGCTGGTATATAATCAGGCGGGCTGTAAGAAACCTATTAAAAGATTGTGGATTTCCTCTATGGAAGAAATTGCAATCCGTGAGGGTTTTGACAGCTTAAAGGACGGCAGCGAATACGAGAATTTATATAACTCTGCTCTCTGCAGATTATGGGCGGATTGGATTGTAGGCATAAATGCTACAAGGCTCTTTTCTCTCCTGTATAAAAAGACTTTGAATATTGGCAGAGTGCAGACGCCAACGCTTGCGCTTTTGGCTGACCGGAATAATAAAATAACATTCTTTCAAAAAGAAAAATATTACACCGTATCAATCGACACAGGCAGCGTTAAGGCTGTTAGTGAGCGAATAGACAATTTACCACACGCAGAGGAAATCAAGGCGGCTTGCGAACATTCGCAGGCCGTTTGTGTTTCCGTCAAAAAGGAGCAGAAAATCGAAAAGCCTCCGAAGCTCTTTGATTTAACTACTTTGCAGAGAACGGCAAATAAAGTATTCGGATATACAGCGCAGCAGACACTTGATTATGCACAGGCATTATACGAAAAGAAACTGTTGACATATCCGAGAACGGACAGCAGATACTTAACTGATGATATGGCAGAAACCGCTACTGCTGTTGTGCATTTGTCGGCAAAGGTGCCTCCCTTTGACAGCGTTCCCGATTATTTCCCTGATGTTAGTTTGCTCGTAAATAACAGCAAGGTAACAGACCACCACGCCATTATTCCTACAATGGAGCTTGAAAAGGCTGATATAAAAACATTACCCTCCGGCGAGCTTAATATTTTGAAGCTGGTTATATGCCGTTTGATGTGTGCAGTTGCAGAGCCTTATGTTTACGAACTGTCGGCGGCTGCTTTCAGGTGTGGCGGGAATGTATTTACTGTTAAGGGTAAATTGGTTGTTTCTCTTGGATATAAAGTGATTGAAAGATTGCTTTGTAAGCCGGCAGACAATGAGGACGGCGAACAGATACCCGACTTTTACAAAGGTCAGACCTATGCAGGCATAAGGGCTGAAATTGCAGAAAAATTCACATCACCCCCCAAACCGTACACAGAAGATACTTTACTTTCTGCAATGGAAACAGCAGGCAGCAAAGAGATTACGGACGAAGCGGAACGTAAAGGCTTGGGAACTCCGGCAACAAGAGCCGGCATAATTGAAAAGCTGGTGCAGACAGGTTTTGCCGAACGTAAAGGAAAAAATATTATTCCTACACAAAACGGAACGCTTCTTATTTCTGTTCTGCCCGATACCCTTATATCTGCCTCTTTAACTGCGGAATGGGAAAATCAGCTTACTTTGATAACAAAAGGCAAAGCAAGCCCGAAAGAGTTTATGCGCGGAATAAATAAAATGATAACCGAGCTTGTGAGAAAATACCCCTGTATTTCAAGTGAGCAGCAGGATATTTTCAAAGGCGATAAAGAAGCCAGATAAGGTAATACCGATTGGCAAAGCAATATCTTGATATTGTTAAGTCTGTTATGCGGATTGATACAAATTCCTTTTCTTTTGATATGCAACAAATTGAGAATCGCAGGTTTATGTTCAATCCGCAAACAGGCACTTTAATTTTAGGTTATCAGTATTCACGGCAGCAAATTAAATCTTCTCACGCAGCAGAACACGCAGACGCAAATATTGATGAAGCCTTTGACAGTTTTATTCGTGGTTGGATAGGAACGGGAAAAGAATACCAAAACGGCATTATCCATTTTTCTCCGAACATTCCCACTACGATAATACCAATGTTTGAAAAGGGCTTTGATACTTTGGAAATGTTTGCAGAAAACGGAGCAAATAAAAATACGGTTGTCCGGGCCTTTGGTGAGGTTTGGGAACAACCATTATCAGAACTTATTAAGGAGGTTGATTATATGGCTGAAAACACTAAAACACATTCGCTTGATAATCTCATAGAGTTTGGCAAAGACGAAAATACAAAAGAACGAGTTGAAAAACTTACAGGGATTTTAGAGCAGGAATTAACAAATGTTTTTGAAAGCGAAAACTATAAACGCTATTTGTCGGCAATGGCCGTATTTCATAAATACAGTTTCCGTAATACAATGCTTATTCTTCATCAGTTGCCTAACGCTTCATATATTGCGGGATTTAATGCTTGGAAAGACCTTAACCGTTATGTGAAAGAGGGCGAAAAAGCTATAAAGATATTTGCCCCTGCTCCGTATAAGACAAAGATTGATGAAATACAAAGAGACGGAAACGGCGAAATAATCAGAGACGGCGACGGAAACCCTGTAACAAAAGAAAAAGAAATTACTGTCCCTGCATTTAAGGCTGCGCCTGTATATGATATTTCACAGACAGACGGTGAGCCTCTTCCTGAATTGGGCGGCGGCGAGCTTGTAGGAACGGTTGAAAACTACGAAGAATTTTGGTCGGTATTAAAGAAAATATCTCCGTTCCCCATTGAACTCATAGAGTTTGAGCCGGGAGATACGGCACAGGGATATTGTCATTATGGAGAGGACGCAAAAATTACTGTCAGAAATGATATGTCAGAAATAGAAACCATTGCGGCAGCGATACACGAAATTTCTCACGCAAAGCTCCATAATTACACGATTGAGGAATTGGCATTGCTTCCTCCCGAAGAAAAGAAAACAAGGCGTATGCGTGAGGTTGAAGCCGAAAGCGTGGCCTTTGTTGTATGTAAACATTTCGGTATTGAAACGGGAGAATCGTCATTCCCATATATTGCAAGTTGGAGCAAGGATAAAGAAATGCCGGAGCTTAAAGCCTCTTTATCTACAATTCAAAAAACATCTGCCGAACTTATAGACGAAATTGAGGAAAATTTAATTTCACTTGAAAAAGAACAGGAAAAGAGCAAAGAATCGGTTATGAGTAAATTACC
>JAFXBF010000007.1 GCA_017516745.1 Clostridia bacterium | reverse complement strand
GATAATTTGAAGTTATCTATAAATTTCTAACACCCTAAAACGGGTATAATACCGTTACAGGGGTTGAGCGGACTTCTCCTAATGGTCCTTCGGCTATAGCTGTGAAAACATAAGTATTAGATTCATAAAAGCAGGCACCGAATGTCCAATTTTGCAAATCACTTGTTTTCATATCAAATTCTCCATAAACAACACCATTTGCTTCGCAATAAAGCGTGACCTTAGTGGCTTTAAATGAAGTATAAGCTCTGAAATCTACATTATTATCAGTTAACGGGAACTGAATTTTTTCAAAAGATAGAGATACAGTTGGCTTTTTTGTTGGAACAGTAGTTGAATAAGTTAAGTTGCTCTCTTGGTTTGGCCTTTCATTAGTTTCCGAATTTATGCTTGTTGCTGATTCTTTAATATAGGAATTATTATAATTATTGTTATAATTGTTATTAATAATCTCGATCGTTATATCGTTTGAATTGTTAATTGATTCTATAGTTGTTGCTTCTTTGTCCGGTGGTATTTGTGGTGGAAAAATAATTATTAAGAGTTCATTGATGACAAAACCTAAAAAGATTTCTATCAATATACCTATAAGAAGCATTATTGCTTTTCTTTTTTCTTTGATTTTTTTAGTTTTTTTAATCCATAATACATATACAACACACAAAGCGAATGCTGCTATAATTATGATAAGACTTCTTGTATCGCTCATAACCTCAAGGCCCCTTAATGTAATGATTGCAGTTTTATAAATATAGCATACTATCCTTCAATAGTTGTGTTAAAAGATGAGCATTGCCGGTTAACGAATTATGAAACTAGTGAATTGTTAACTATAATCAAATTGGGCGTTTTTTCGCAAACTATTTCTCTTATGGGATTCGCATGTCACAGTATTATTAAAAATTAAATTTATGACCTTAAGTTTGACGGAACATTCTGCCGAAATTTTTCATTCAATTATTTTTAATCTATGTATGAAAATTGCGGTAGTTTTCTGCTTTTTAAAAATAAAAAGTATGTTTAGCATTTCTATGATTATTATATCACAAATTGTATTTGTTGTAAATATAATTATTAAAAATGTAAATGGGCGTTATATTAAATCTAACCATTGTATGCGTTTTTATAAACATTTTAAAAAAACGATTAACAAACTTCATAATGAAAACTATATATAGTATGTCTATATTCCAGATTATCAAATAAAAAGATATCGATTTACTATACGGCTTAAAAACAAACAATACGATACATTTACTGCAAATACATATTGACAAAATGCAGATACAAAAAGTATAATGAATCTGAAAGTAAAAAGATAAGGGGTGAATCCAATGGTTTTGTATTTTAGCCAATTTTTTTGATTATATAAAAGGGCAAAAATAAAATATAAGGAGATGTCAAAATGAAAAAACATTTTATTAGCCAATTTATTTCGGTTATCATATCGTTTGCAATTGTTGTTCAGATATTACCTATAAATGCAATGGCATCAACAATAGAAAATGTGAATATAAATACCAATCAAATGGTCACATCTGTTTCGGAAGAAATTCCCAGTATAGTCTCAGAAGTTATAGAAGAAAGAGATCAATTTAGCAAAGTATATTTACTTGAAGATGGGTCATACTATAGTATTTCAACATATTTACCAATTCACGAACAAATAAATGGTAAATGGGTTGAGATTGATGAAAGCCTTAGTGCGAACTATATTAGTGTGGAAGATGCACAGCAAGAAATACAAAGCTCTTCAATTAGAAATTTTAGCAATTCTACAATTAATATGCGAACAATAAATGAATCTGTCCAAGTCAATGATGCTTTAATGATTACGAATAGCTTGAATTGTAGCGTTTATCCAAGTGGTAGTATTTTATTGAGTGCAGGAACAGGTCTTTTGGTTAAACCTGCGGTTATGTATAGTTATCTAAATAACAATAGAGTAATAAAAAATGCAACATTATCGTTCTATTGTGTTGTTGGGGATGAACATAACACTGAAGCTTTTGTAAGTATAGACGAAATGAATACTACATGGGATCAGAATACAAATTATGACGATATTATAGACAATATTCTATCTGAAGAAAGATTACTTGTTGATTATTTTACTGTTAACGAAGATAATACATATTATTCAGATATAACAGAAACATATAGTAGATGGGATAGAGGTCAAACTGATAATAATGGTTTTTATATCTATACAGATGAAGATTGTGAATTAAACTTTTCAAGTTTTTGTATTGCTGTAAGATATGAACAAGTTGAAGAAAATGATGTGGACTATACATATCATACACTAAATATGGGCAAGGCAGGTTCAATGTTTATAAATGATTTTACCAACACGATAAGATTGGAACAAACTATTAGTGCTGAAGGAAATCAAATGCTTCCTATGACGTTGAAGCGCTTTTACAGTTCTGTGGCACCATCATATTTAAATTGTGCGGGTATAGGATTTGTTTGGAATTGTTATAGCATCATTCAATTAAATTCAGATGTTGTAAAATGGGTAATGCCAGATGGTACTATAAAATATTTTGAGCAGTCAAGCCCTATAGAAACAGTTGGAGAGTACCAAAAATGGTATGATGTAAGCAACAAGATACCAAGTGAAGAAGCTGTTGCTGTTTTGTGGATAAAAACCAGCGAGTTGGCAAATTCCACTTGTAATTATGTTAACTTTTACATTGAATTAAATGGCTATACTTTCAATTTCAACTCAGCAGGCAATTTGACTTCTATTATACAGGGCGCTAAAAGTATTGTAAGTATCATTTATAATAATAGTAATTTTGTTGAAAGTATGATAATCGAAAATGCTTACCAATATATATTCACCTATGGTTTAGATGATACAGGAGGAAGACATGTAACTAAAGTTGAACTTGCCAAGATTAATAATGAAAGCATAACAATTTCTGATGATGAATCTATACGAACTAGTATAAGTTTTGAGACGGAGTATAGTGAAGGAGCAGAAGATAGTGATAATTCAGTAGTAACTAATACTACAACATATCCGGATGGCAAAAATGTTATCTATAAGTATAATGTTGCGGGTTATCTAACGGAGGTTTGGGATACAGATAGTAATATCTGGAAATTCACTTATACAGATTTAGATAATAACAGTAGTTGCAGACTTTACAAATATGAAAAATTGACGCTGAGTGGTAATTTAATTGAGTCATTGACTATAGACTCAACTAATACCTATCAAAGAAAGTTTATTTATAATGATGGAACAGAAGAAATGTTGCAATACGATGTATCACATAATGTAGTTGCTCACCAAACTGCAAACGGAGACTGGATTTTTGCAACATACGGTAGCGATGGTGTAATAAGTTCGTATGCTGTAGAAGAAATTGATGTAAACACAGCTGCTCGTGAGGATAGAGAATTGCTCATGAATTACAGCTTTGAAGATGCTAGTGGCAAATCGCTTTCAAATTGGATAAAAAGCTCTGGAGCGAGTAATAATATTGTTTCAGCTGCTTCATCTTGGAGTAACCAAACCGAGCACGGAGAAAAAGAAGCGAAATTTTCTGTTGATGCAGAGAAGACAATAAAATTGCATCAAGAATATTCCAATGCGTCTGGATATATAGAATCGGATCAGACTTATGTTGTTGGTGGTTGGGTAAGATTTGAACAAGCATATTCTTATACTAAAAGCAGTGCAAAGATTTGTGTTTATGCCAAATATGTAGGCGAATCAACATATTCCAATGAACCAGTAGCAGTAGTTTCTTTTGACAGTAGTGCACCAAATGAATGGCAACATATGTTGTCTGCGTTTAAACTGCCTCAAACAGCTACTAAACTTAAGTTTTCCATAGAGTATACAGGTCAGTATTCCTCGATTCGTATAGATGAAGTTACGCTTTATTTGGCGGAAGAATCTATGGCGGATATCCCGGGATTAGTTTTAACAACTCCAGGAACAATAATTGAAAATGAAGATGGCTCGACTGATGAAATTTTAACAAATGGTACTTTATCGATGATAAAGTCATATGGTACCGTTGAAAATAGCTCTTTGAAATACATAACTGATTATAATGGCATTACTACTTATTACGAGTTTGATGATAATGGTTTGCTAAAGGCTAAAGGCACGGAAATCGTTGTTGAAGGGGAACAGGTTGTTATTGTTAATCCTGTAGAATATCTGTATAATGAAACGAATTCAATTGTACAACCAACTGCAAATAACAATATTGTTGCCGAATATTTTGAAGGTCCAGATGGTTCAAATGTTGTATCCAACAATGGAATTTCATATAGCTTTAAATACGATTATGCAGGGAATTTGGATGTGGTTAATATTGAAAATAATAATGGCGATATTATACCTGCAGTTGATTATGAATATTTGGGAAACAGTATAAATGTAATTAAATATCATAATGGGTTAAAAATAGAATATGTTTATACTAACGGCAGTATTACTGCAGTGAAATATTATGATTCCAATGAATCAATGACACCTTTTAGAATAATTTCATACAGTCATGAAAACGGACGTTTAAATGTTAGCGATTCTGAAGCTGAATATAACATTAAATATACGGATAATGGTTATGAAATTAATGAAGGAAGTGATAATGTTATATACCGCTTTGAAGAACAAGCAGATGGCAGTACAATAGAATCATACTTTTTAAACAAGTATCTTGAAGCTAATTTAGGTAGTAGTTCTGTTGTTCATACCAAAACATTTGAAACGCATAATACAGAAAACCAGACGACTGAAAAGACCTCAACAGCTACTTTTACAAAACTTAATAATAGTAACGATACAGTCATATATACCTTTAATCGTCAAAGTCAAAGTGATTATTTTGGTAGGGTTACTAGAAAGAGTATGGGGCTATCAAAAGCATCTGTTGATGTGAGCGATATAACAGAAGAGTATTCATACAAATTATTAAGAGATGGTGTAACAAGTAATCTGATAGATTCATATACTACTAATATTATTATTCCTTCTTCTACAGAAGCAATGTATTCTAATACGACTAAATATGAATATGATTTAAACGGTAACATAATATATGAATATAAAATTGTAGATATTGATGATAATGAAGAAACAAGTTTTGTGGAAGTTCCTTCCAAATATTATGAATATGATGCAGCAGGACAACTTATAGGTGAAATAAACTGTATTAGGGAGAGTTCTGTGACATACGAGTATGATGCTGGGGGAAATCTAACGTCAAAAATAAATCATAATTATTCTGAGGTGAAAATTGGAGATAATAATAACATAATAGATTATGGTAGCGTTGTTAGTGATCTAGAACTTGTTTATCATGAGTCTTGGACTGATCGTATTGAAAAATATGGCAATACTACTATTACTTATGATTCTTTGGGAAATCCATCCAAGTACATTGGCTCAACATATGATATAAAAGCATTGAACACTACTGCTAGTCAAAATACTGTTGAGGCAACACTCGAGTGGAATGGAAATAAACTGGTTTCTTTCGAGACGGAATCTAACAAATATGAGTATGTGTACGACGAAAATGGATATAGAGTAAAAAAATTAGTATATGACAAAACAGATGATGGAAATTCTCTAACACAAGAAATGGTTTATATTTGGCATAACGGCTCATTAAAAAGTATAATTTTTGATATTAATGCTTCGATTCCTATAAGATCGGATATTGTTTACGATCAAGAGGGGTGCATAGCTGGTTTTATATCCAATTCAGGAGTAGCTATGTATTTTGTAAAAGATGTAAATGGCAGTGTTACGCGGTTGATTGATGAAAATGGTGTAACAGTTGCTTCAATATCTTATGATGCATGGGGTTATCCTTCAATTACAATTCACGCTGATACATCAACAATGCAAGGTATGGTTAATTATCTTGCATATGCTTTAGTGACGGTTCTTAATCCTAGCGCATATAACGGATATTTGTATGATTATGATAGTGGACTGTATTTTTGCAAGGACAGAGTTTACTCTCCTTCTTGGTGTAGGTTCTTAAATGCTGATGATTTCAGTAGTTTATTGGAATCTACCAATTCAGCATTTTCGGCAAATCCGCATATCTTTTGCTCTAATAATCCAGTCAATAATATTGAACCATATAGTGCATGGGCTAATAATACATTTGATTTTGAATGGAATGTAGATGGCTTTGAGGTCGATATGATGGATGGCTTTTTGTCGCGACCGTTCTGTATGATTTTTGCCAACCAAATTATTAAAGCTAATGGAACATACAGTCTAGATAAAGGATATAATTACTGCGGTATGAACACATTAGATATCGCAGCACCATTATTTGCTAAGTGTGTTGGCAAAAACGCAATGTTTGCAATCAACAAAGTCAACGCTTGTTGGGGAACAGGATGGATTCTGTCTAATCAAAAATCAAATACAATAACAGTTAATGCAGATGATGAAAATTCATGGAAATATGAAAAAATATGGTATGCTGCATCTGATATTAAAATGTATGCTTGGAGCCAAGGTGTGTACATAAAGCTTTAATGTAACACTAATAGTAATTAAGCATCCCAACCGTTGATAACAACGGTTGGGATGCTTAAGAAAATCAAAGGGAGACAAGAAATGAAACATATTATAAGCTTGTTTTTGAGTTTGATACTGATAATGTACTGCTTTTGCAGTTCTTTATTATCAACAATTGCTGCTTCAAAAGAATGTACAATACAGGATTTTATAAACGAATCAATTAATTGTATTAATCAAGCTTCTAATAACAGCATCATTTTAAACAGCGGAGAATCAACAGAAACAAACAGCGAATTTGAAACCTGTCGTTTGATTGTTAAATCAGTAAAAAAGCCTGAAAAGCTTAATTCTATAGGTATGGCAAGCGGATTTAGAGATTACCATATCATCCAGTTTAAAAATGAGCATGATGCAGAAATTGCTTTTAACTATTATACGGAACAAGAAGGTATTATTGCGGTTTATCCTGATGAAATAATATTTTTGTCTGAGTTTGAAATTAATGAAACAGCATTGAAAAAAACGACTCAAAGATATGACAGACTCGATTCTTGGGGTGCTGAAACAACAGGTCTTTATGATTTGAAAGACTATATATGCGAAAACAGCATTGAAACAGAAGAGGTTGTTGTCGCAGTAGTTGATAGTGGTGTAGACCTTGAACACGAATTCTTACGGGATAGATTGATAGAAACAGGATTCAATTCATCGGGAGCAGGTGTACCTGATAGCGAAATAGAAACAGTTGATGAACACGGAACTATGGTAGCAGGAACTATAGCCGATTCTACTTCTAACGATGTAAAAATCACTGCATACAAAGTGCTTGACAGCCAAGGTTATGGTAGTGTAGTTTCTATTTCTGTGGGATTGCTGGCGGCAAGCGAAAACGAAACCGTGGATATTATAAATGCAAGCATAGGGATAGATAGACTCGGAGAAGAAAACGATATTGTTTTTGATGTGGTTGAAGAAGCTTATTTACAGGGAAAAACAGTAGTTGCTGCAGCCGGAAATGAATATTCAAATATTTCAAGATTCGTAATGGCTCCGGCTGACTCACCGTTTTGCATTACGGTATCCTCTAATGATATCTGTAACTATCCAAGTTGGTTTACAAACTATGGATTGAATGTTGATATCTCTGCTCCAGGTGAAGATATTTCTGTAATCGGGCCCAATGATACTTACGGTCTTGCTTCCGGCACTTCTTTTTCTGCACCATATGTAACAGCGGCTTGTGCTATGGTTAAATCAATATACCCTAACTATAATAACGATGATATAAAAGATGCTGTATTAGGTTCGGCAGTGTCGTATTCAGAACATATTGAAACAATTGATTTGTACGGAGTAGGCGTATTGGATGCTGTTGGTGCAAGTGGTTTGCTTCGTCAGGAAAATGTTTTGTCAAGTGTTAATCCGGGAATTTATGATGATGAAGTCATTATAGATTTATCATCAAAAAACAGCACTGAAATTTATTATACGCTTGACGGTACAGTTCCAACTAAATCAAACGGACTTTTATATGATAGTCCAATAAAAATAGAAGATGATGCTGTTGCTGTTAATGCCGTAGCATACAGTGACACATATTTACCCGGTAGGCTTTTTAGTGGGATTTATTATAGCTTTTCAGATGGTACAGATGAAGATTTTACAATAGACCTAACAGGCAAACTACTTTCTTATTCGGGAAATGCAACCAATTTAAAAATACCGGAGACAATAAACGGAATTACTGTAGCTGATCTGTCAAACGGAATATTTGACAATAGTCAGGTGACTAATGTATTACTGCCTGATACAATAATTGTACTTACCGGAGGATTTAAAAATAATAAAACGATAAACGGTGTTTGGGGTAACGGCGTAAAAGAGATTGGAAAACAAGCTTTTAGGTATTCAAGTATATATAAAGTGGAATTTCCGAATTTAGAAAAGATATGCTATTACGCTTTTGGAAACACAGAATATTTGTCTTGTGTTCGATTTCCCAAAGCAAAAGAAATTGAGTGGCATGCTTTTAATTCAAGTAAGTTGTTATATGCCTATTTGCCGCAAGTTGAAAGTTTAGGATATAAAGCTTTTTATAATTGCTGGAATCTTTCGAGTATTTGTATTGATAACCTGAAAACTATAACCCAAATTACTTTTTCAAGGAGCAATATTTTTTCTGAAACAGATATAATCAAACCGTTAGATTTGCCTTTTATTGAAGATATCGGCAAAAAAGCTTTTGAGGGCGACGTGTTTTGTCCTGCAAGAGTCGAATTCTCTAATTTGCAAATTCTGAACAGTTTGCCTACTGCTAACAACAAATGTTTAGAAATTATATTGGTTTTACCGGCGACTGTGGAGGCGTTTGCCGTAGATAAAGATGATGTATTAAGCGGTCACTATAAGATATTCGGAACAGAGGGCACCAAAGCTGAACAGTGGGCAAATGAAAACGGCTTTGAATTCGTTGAAATAACACTTGAAACAGCAGTGATAACCGACTTGCCCGAATATTACAAATCATATATGGGCGAGTTGGAAGCGGATGTTGTTGGATTCAACAGGCAGTATCAATGGTTTGCAAATACTGTTAACTGCAACGAGGGCGGAACACCGATTGAAGGGGCAACAAACAAAGCCTTTAATCCTTCCGATTACCCTGCACCTTATTATTACTGTGTTGTAACGAGTACTGACAAAGGCTATGACCCTGTTATAATTAAAACAAGTGCTTGCGAAAACAGAGCTGCTGTAGCCGATTATTCAAAGGTGAATGAAGCACTTGCAAAAGTGCCGACAGATTTATCAAAATATACAGCCGAAAGCAGATTAAACCTTGAAAATGCAATCAACGCTGTTGACAAAAATCTCAGTATATCTGAACAAGTAAAGGTTGATGCTATGGCAAAGGATATTGAAGAAGCTATAGACGCCTTGGGACTTATGCCGGCAGAGGTATTTATGGTTGAAGCTGTGATACAGATGACCTGCGGAGAAAGCAGAAAACTGACAGTTGTCTGCGATGAAAAGGTAACTTTTGAGTCAAGCGACACATCTGTTGCAACCGTAGATGAAAACGGCGTTGTTACAGCAGTCGGCAAAGGCACTGCAACCATAACCGCAGCATCATCAAATGAAACAGACACTTGCATTATTGAAGTAAAATTTACATTTTGCCAGTTGATTGTGTATTGGTTTAATATTATAGTTTCATTTATAGTTAACTGCATTTTATCTGTTGGCTGATTAATATTAGATGTTATAAGATTTGTAGTTTTTTAGAGGATGGATATACTTCCATCCTCATTTTGGGGGCTTAAGCACAAAAACCACCGCATTTAACTGGTGGTTATGATTAGATTATCGTATTATACTTAGTTTCAATTATTTTGGTAACTTATATAAAAAACTTGCTATTTTCATGTGACAGTTTAAACTTGTACCATTTGCAAACTATTAAATTTTTATAAAATATGTTACTTTTTCGTTTTTTCGACATATTATAGTTAAATATGATAAATATGAGGATGAAAGAATGAATTTCGAAACTATTTTAAAAGCATTATCGGAAAAAGTTTATTTTACTGCGGATGAAATATCGTTCCTTATAGAAAATAAATTGTATTTTACCAAAGATGAGTTAGAAGACATTATTGACCAAGAGCTGGAAAGGGATATCGACAAGATGGATACTGACGTTATTGATATTTGTGTTTTTGCTTTGAATAACAAACTGTATTTTGAAACATTAGAAGAAGCTGAAAACAATCACTTTTCACAAATTAAGTGACAATTACAGTTGATTAAAATTTGCTTTTTTATTTTGTAGTGTGCTTGAAGATGAACTTTCAACTTGTTTTTGAATGATATTACTCAATTTTTGAATGATATTACTCAAATGGTATAAGATTATTTTAATTATTTATAATTTACAAAAACTAATCATATAAATATTTGTTGATATTATGTTCCCTTTATAATGACTTGATTATATATGAAATGCGGTTTAAGAAATTATAACACAAAAGTTATTCTTTTGAGATTTGGCTTGTGTTTTCCAAGTTCAAGTTGATTTCTTCAATATAATTATCAATAACTTCGCAGATGTTTTTAACAAAAATATACTCAGCATCTAAGTATCTGCCGGACCCTCCTAAGGCAGTTGTTCCAATTTTCTTTTTTGTTTCAATGTTATTATAATTATAACAAAATGCAAAATCAGAATAGATATTGTTGTTTGCTTCAATTTCTAAATTGGGCTCATATAAACTTGAAAGAAATAATGTATTGTCTTCATTTTCGCCAATCAAATAATACTCTGTATGTATTTCATGAGTTATATCAATATATCGAACTTCCAAATATTCCATATAACTCATGAAAGCCCAGATATCTTTTTCGTCAAATTTGGTCGATAGTGTTTGAATTATTGGTGTTTTATTGTACTCCCAATTTGAAAGTCCAAAACTCGAATATTTGAATTCTATTATAAATTCATTATCTTTCAAATTGGAGTAATCCGTTTTCATCGTTTGGTAGACAAAATAGAAATCTTCTCCTCCAAAATTCTGAATATTAACATTGATGATACTTTTTAAAACAATTTGCGCACTTTGTATATATCCACCAATATTGGTAATCGTGTATCCTATTTGTTTTTCTTCATTATTATACGATGAAATTTCAAAGTACGGCGGAGTATTCATCATGCTGATATCTGATTGCTGTTTGGAAATTTTAGTTGCTTGGTTTGAGATATATACACCAGAGAATCCAATAATAAATACTGAGATGAAATCTAATATTATTTTAATTTTATCTAATAGAGAAGTATTTTTATTATCACTCACGAAAAAAATCCTTTCAAGAATATAATGAAAATGTTAAAACAAATACGATATAAGTGTTTCAAACATTAATGTTTAGCTTTAGCGATATAAATTTTTATTAATTACAACTATATAATATAGCGTTAAGCAAAAAATTGTCAATATATATTTGCAAAAAAGGTATTTACAACAATTGCATCTTATGCTAATATTAAATTGGTGATTAAAATGAGTCAAAGTAAAGATAATTTTAAAAGAGGAACAGCAGAGTTATTGATTCTTCATCTGCTGCAAAAAGAAGATTTGTACGGTTATCAGATAACCCAGCTTTTCAACGAAAAGAGCAAAGGCGAATACACAGTGCTTGAAGGGTCGCTTTATCCCGTGCTGTTTCGGCTGGTGGATGCAGGTTACCTGAGCGAATACGAGCAGTTGGTTGGCGTAAAAAGGAAACGCAGGTATTATCATCTTGAAGAAGCAGGCAAAGTATACTACCACGAGCTACTTCAGGAATTTGATGGAATTATATATGCAATAAACTCTATTTTAGACCGAACCATTGGTTATTCGCAGAATTATGCGTAAGGATGATACCGTTTTGAAACCAACAGAAAAATTATTATATTTTCCATCAGAGGCTGCTGTTACTGAACAAGAAATTGACAGATATATTAAAGAAATTAGCAATAATCTTGTTTGCTCCTCAAAAATCAAAGAACGCTTTTTAAAAGAATTTCGTAGTGATGTTAACGAGTACATCCAAATAAACAGAGTTCAGCAATTTGACGATGTAATTAAACATTTCGGCACACCCCATAAAATAGCCGAAGAGTTTATCATACCTGACAATTTTAAGTTTATTCAAAAAGCGATTAATCTGAAAAAAACAATTATCATTTTTTCTTCTATCGTTTTATTCAGTTTTATAGTATATCTTGTTTTTTCATATATTGACGGACACAAATCAACAAACGGTTCGCACATAGTTGAGATAGTTGACGGAACCGATGTTTCAGTAGAAGGAGATTTTTAAGCAATGAAAAAAACTATTTCTGTTATCTTATTTTTGATAATGCTATTTACAACAGCTATTCCTAGCTATGCTGAAAGTAGTGTGCGTAATTTTGATGATTCAAGTATTGAATTTTTTTCTGATGGCTCATATATAACAACAACAATTCAAATTGAATCAGAAACATCAACAAGAGCCACTTCCACTAAAACCGGTTCGAAAATTGATAGGTTTTATGATTCCGATGGTGTACTGCAATGGACCATAACTTTAAAAGGAACATTTACCTATAACGGCTCAACCTCTACATGTACAAATTCTGAAGTTTCGTATTCCGTTTCCGATAGTAAGTGGAAAGTTAAAGAGGCTGTTGCTTCGAAAAGCGGTAGTTCAGCTATTGGCGATTTTGTCGTTAAAAGATATACTTTTCTTATCCCTGTTCAAACAGAAAGTGTTCATATGACTCTTACCTGCAGTGCTAATGGTACATTATCTTAAATCTTAACTATATAACAGTGTAAGCAGAATGGTAACTTTTTAAATGAAGTTGCCATTCTGCTTTTGATATATTTAGTGCTATGAATATAATTTTGACTTTAGTTAAAAGAGTACTATGTCAATGAGTTAGATCGCTTTGTATAAAACTTTAGAGCATCAATTCTTATACCATTTTGAACAACTTCAAAATGCAAATGTGATCCGGTTGAATAACCTGTTGAGCCGACTTGTGCAATAACTTGTCCTTGTTTTACTGTCTGACCTTCCGAAACAAGAAGTGCAGAACAGTGGGCATAGAGGGTTGAGTATGTGGCATTATGCTTTATCTTCACATAGTAACCGTATGAGTTATGCCAAGTAGCGGAGATAACAGTTCCAGCCGCAGCAGCGAGAATTGATGTTCCTGTAGCTGCTGCTATATCTGTTCCGCCGTGAGTCTTTATTTCTCCCGATATAGGGTCTTTTCTTGTGCCGAAACGAGAGGTAATTGTGCCGTCTACGGCGAGTGGCCAAGTGAACATATCTGTTCCTTGCCAACTTCCTTCGCCGATGATAATATTACCGTTTGCGCCTATGAGTTCAATCCATAACGGGTCATATTCCTCACTCATCAGTTCTGCTAACTGTGATTTTTGTTCATCGTCAAATTTATAAATCTCGGCAGTCTGATTTGCGTTAAGCTGTGCTATGACAACCGTTAAAACCTTTTTAGTGACATAAGTGGTGGTTTTTACGGGATTACCTTCGGCATCTGTTGTAACTGTTGTTTCGGCTATAAGTTTAGGGGTAACTATCCCTGTCATAGTATTCATATCATTGACTATCTCACGGAGCAGTTCAAGTTTCTTTTCATCGAGAGTAACTACTTCCATAGCTTCCTCTGTTGATGTTGTAGTCTTTACTGCGTATATTGCGAGAACATCTTTCCAATTTATAGAGGAATTTCCTTGCACCTCAAATAAGTCATAGGAATACGATGCTTTCATCGCCGTAAGATTTGCATAATGCTCGGATGTCAATTCAGAAATAGCCTGTGACATAGTTTTGTCTGTCCCTGTAGTTTCGTCATTAGATAAGAAAATACCGAAACAAGTACCGCCAATAGCCGCTATAAGGCAAATAACAACTATGATTATAATGACAACGGGACCACCTGCATAAATTGCTGCTGCTAATTCTTTAACTGCCGCAACTGTTGCTTTAGTGCCTGCGACTATTGCTTTGCCAACCGCCTTAACAGTTTTAGCGGTTGTTTTGACTGCCACCTTTGCGGCTTGTTTAGTTCTCTGTGCAATTTCGGCTGACTGCTTGGCAGTTGTTTTAGTTGTCTTTGCAGTCTTTTTTGCAGATTTAACACCGTTATTTGCCGTCTTGATACTCTTTCGTGAGTTATCTATACTGCGTTTAGATTGTTTAACCTTGTGAGCATCCGCACCGATGGTGCGAATACTCTTGTTATCTGCGTTTGCTTTTTTTACAGTTGCAGATGATTTGGTTTTAGGTGGTGTTTGCTTTCTTTGCCGGGGTTTCTTTACCTCATCAATAACCTCTGCTTTTTCGGTCTGCCTTACCTTTGGTGTGCTTTGCACTTTTTCTTTTATTTCGGGTGTACTCGGTTTTTCTTTAACGGATTTACCCTGTTTTTGCTTCGGTGCTTTTGGTGAAGTTTCTTGTTCTGTAGATTTAGGAGCAGCTTGAGATTTTTCTTTTATAGGTTTGTTGGTGTTCTGCTTTGGACTTTTTTTAGATGTTGACTTTTCCTTTGGGTTATCGGGTTTAGGCTTTTCGTCATTGGGTGCGGGCGAAAACTCGGAAACATCTTCCGCTTTCACTTGTTTGAGTTCTTCTTCAAATGCTTTCTTTGCCTTTGTATCTGCCCTTTTTTGCTTTATCTTGTCAACGCCTTTTTGAGCAACTTTTTTTGTTCCTGTTACTGCTGTTTCTGCACCTGTTCGCATACCCTCTGTAACTTTATCTGTTGCATATTGTTCAGGAGATACGGATTCGGGCTGTGACGTGTTTTCGTTGACTTTTTCTTTTGTCTTAACACCGATGTCTTTTATCCTGTCACCGACACTCACAGCAGAATCGTGAACTTTGATTTCTTTTACTACTTCACGGGTTTTGATACCTTTACCCATATTACTCACCCAGCTTTGTAGTCATAAGTTTGTAGAGTTCTGTGTCTTTGGGGAATTTACGCTCAAAGGGAACAAGAGCAGATCCGACCTTAACAAGTCCGTGACCTGCTTCAACATTGGTGATGTGTGTCATCTGCGTTTCGCTGATTTGCAGAAGATTTGCAAGGTCTTCCTTGTCTGTACCGCCCTGATTGAGCATAGTTATAAATTCAGAGTTTGCGAGCATTGTTCGTGCTGTATGGCTCTGAAGAAGGTCGGAAACATTCTGCGTGATACCCGTAGCAAATGCACCGTACTTTCTTACTCGTTTCCACAAAGTAAAGAGGAAGTTTGCCGAGTATTCGTGTTGGAAAAGAAGATAGATTTCGTCAATGAAAATATATGTTTCTCTGCCTGCTGCACGGTTGGCAGTAATTCGGTTGAGTATGCTGTCAAGAACTACAAGCATACCTATAGGCATAAGCTGACTGCCGAGGTCAAGAATGTCATAACAAATAAGTCTGTTATTGACATTAACATTTGTCTGTTTTGCAAAAGTATTCTGTGAGCCACTTGCAAAGAGTTCCATTGCGGTTGCAAGTTCCTGTGCTTCGGGTTCTTCCTGCTCTCTGAGGCAATCGCAAAGATCGATAAGTGTAGGCGGTTTACCTTTGTAACTTCGTTTGAGATAAGGTGCGTACACTTTGGACAGACAACGGTCAATGATTGATTTCTGCATTGCTTCAACCTTTCCTTGTCCCATAACCTGCTCAAAGAGTGAAAGTACAAACTCTGCTTTTAATGCAATAGGACTTGCACCGTCTGCATAGTCCTTGTTAATATCAAGGCAGTTTATGTGATTTTTACTTGTTGCTGAAAGCTGAATAACCTGTCCGTCCATCGCTTCAACAAGAGGTTTATACTCTCGCTCGGGGTCAATGATAATGACATCAGCATCCGTTGATAACAACAACGACACAACTTCTTCTTTTGCCGTAAAGGATTTACCGCTACCCGAAACACCAAGAATAAAGGAATTACCGTTGAGAAGGAATCTGCGATTTACGATAATCATATTCTTGGAGATAACATTAACGCCTTGGAAAATTCCTCCTTCGTGCTGAATTTCCTGCACCTTAAAGGGCATAAAAACAGCAAGGCTCTCTGTTGTAAGAGTACGCCTTGCTTCGATTTTGTTTATTCCGATGGGAAGTGTGGCATTGAATCCTTCAAGCTGCTGATATTTGAGAACGCCAATCTGACACATGTGCTTTCTGCCCATAGCAGTTATAGCCTCAGTATCGTTATTGAGTTCTTCAAGTGTATCGGCTGTGTGCATAACAGTAAGTACAACCTTAAACATCTTTTGGTCACGGGTTGTGAGGTCATCAAGGAACTCACGGATTTCCTTTCTCTGTTGTTCAAGGTCATAGGGAATAACAGAGGTGTAGTTGTTATTTGCGTTCTGCTTTCGCTGATAGTTTGCGATATTGGTTTCAATGCCGAGAGCCTGCTTTTCACCAAATTTCTGTGCTTCTTCCGTTGAAACAGGGATAATATCGTAATTAAATATCATATTACGGTTTGTGTCCGCAAGCTCCCATACAACGCTGTCTTTTACATAAGAGGGATAATCACGAATAAACAGAACACGGGCGAATTTGTCACCGACTTTGAAATAGTCCGCTTTAAACTCAAAGCCATCCGGGGCAATATAGTCCTTAAAGTTTTGTCCCTTTCGCATTGTATCTCTTAAATCAAAGCGATAATCTGCAACCTCATTAGGTCTGCAGAAATCGTGAATAATGCGAAGTCGCTCGGTAAGATTGAGTTCGGTGCATTTGGAGCCAAGTCTTGAAAAATGAGCCGTTAAATCTGCACCTATACGGGCGAAATGTGTTCTTGCTTCCTGTATGGACTTCTTCTGCACCGTAACAGTAATATATTTATCCTGCACAATGGCATTTGCACCGTTGGCGAGCATTGTCAGCATATCGTTGATTTCTTTACGGTATTTGTCTTTGCCGTCATTTGCATTTTCAAGTAAAGCCATTTCTTTAAGCTCGGTCTTTTTGAGTTTTCTGTTTACAATGGTTATCTGACTTGAAACGCCATTTTCAAGGGAGTTTAAGATTTCGCTATACCTCAAGAAATTCGTTTCCTTATCTTCTTTACTTGAAACGGCATAGTTTATATCCGTAAACTTGAATGTCTTTGAAAAATGTTCTCTGCCAGTCATAAAGATACCGTCAGAATAGACAGCATCAATTCTGATTACATCCTGTACGGATTTAGGAACGGTTAAACCGTCACCAAGCATTTCTGCGAAGCCTGTTTTTTTCTTTATTGTTCCTATCAGGTCGAACATCTGCTTCACTCCTTTCTATTTCGTCATAAATGTTCTTTGAGATGAATTTGATTTCTTTGGGCATAAGTATCTCGGAACGAAGATATGTGAACAACACTTTTTCTGCGGTCATACCGTGATACTTGAAAAAGCCTATTGCCGCAAATGGGGCGACACCCAAAATACAAACCCAACTCAAGGTTTCAATACCGAAAAACGGTCTTAATAAAAAGTACAAGCCTACGGCAACACCGCAGGCAAGAACTGAAAAAATGAACTGTCTTAATGACAGTCCGAAATATACAGCTTCCGTGTAGTCACGGATTTCACGATTTATTTTTACTTCCAATTCTTGGATCCTCCTAAAAATAAAATGATTGCCATCTAAAAGATAACAATCATTGATTATTTGTATAGTTGTTTTAAATTAATTTTGCATTTTCGTTTATTAGTATTGTCATATGCTTAAGTGCATCTTCAATCAACATTTCAACTCGAACGTCAAGAGCAACATTTAAAATAGCAGTATTATTATAATTTTGATTCAATAAAGGGCTATCGTCTACCAGATCTAAAATGCCCAGTGCTTCATTACGAATTGCCAAAATCTTTTCAAGTGTCATATTGATTTCATTATAGCGTCTATTGTTTTCATGATACGAATTTGTTGCTTTGCCATTATTTTCTATACATTTTTTAAAGTCTTCAATTATATTTTCAGGATAAACAACTTGAATTTTCGCAGGGAAAACAGGCATATCAAGAAATTCACAAATCTTAACCCATATTTTTGCATTTGGGGTTCTTCTGCCAGATTCGTAATGTGCATAGGTTGATGTGTCGATGTTAATTGCTTCTGCAACTTGTTTTTGCGTAAAACCTTTCTTTAAACGAAAATCTTTTAGTTTTGAGTATAATTCCATAAATCCACCCCTTAATTACAGCATGTTGGCATTTCGCCAATATTTTAACATTGGTTCACAAGATTGTCAATACAATTATAAACCCATCATTTCCTTAACAACTCGGTCTGCCATCTTTACTGTGCCGACAAGAACAATCATATTAAATATAAGTTCACCGACATAACTCCATACCTGATTTACTGCTGCAGCTGCTTCATCAACAACTGGCGGTGAATCAGCAAAGATTGAGAAGATAATACAACCGAGTACGATTATTGCTCCTTCCAAACAAACTGCGGCATATGACTTTATGAAACTCTTACCAATGGAAGATGAGGTTTCGCCCGCAAACGCAGATAAGGGAACAGGTGCGATTGCGGTATAAAGATAGATTTTGAAGAAACGTCCGTAAACGGTCATTATCATTACAAATGAAAGCACAGTTATAAACAAACTGCCTATGAGTGTAACTGCCCATAACGGTACACTTTCCCAAAATCCGCATTCTTCTATTGATTTGATAATTGATTCCGGCAATACTGTTTGAGATACATCAGCGAGTCCCGATGTAGCCATAATTTTTGCAACAATGCCTTGCACAATATTAAACAGAGCCATCATCAACTCCAAGCCATAACTTATTGCAGCTTTGGCGAGAACAAATCGTATAAACATCTTTACGGCAATTTCAGGTCTTTTCATTTCAGCGAAATTACCGCAGGTTTTCATAACACCGACAACAAAAAACAGCACTAAAAGCGAATATCCTATCGCTTGAAGTGTGCCGTGTATGTCAGCTACTACATTCCAAATTGTTCCGCCTTTAAATTCTTCGGGAGATTGAGTTATAAGAAGCCATATTTCACTGAGTTTGTCATTCCAAGTTTCAAGAGATTTTTGTAAATTTTGTACTACCCAATTACTTGAATTTTCCATAAAAGACCTCCCTTATAATGTTGAATAATACTTACAATGCTGATATAATTACTGAAGAATGCAGCTTGAGGAGAGTTTAGATGGATAAAATCGAAAAAGAAATTTCATTGATAAATCATTATCAAAATGAATGGATACATAGACACTCACACTATTGGAAAGTTTTATCTTCTATGTGTATTACCAATTTAATAATAATTTGTTTTCCTATTTGCTGTTCTTATTTCAATATAGAGTTTGACTGTTTAGATATAAATCCTAAAATCTTTCCAATAGTAGGCATATTATATACTATTGTGTGTTGTTCTTTGCTTATATTTGAAAGCAACAAGTTAATTCATTTACGAAACTCCATAAATACCCATCTAAAGCAAATTGACAAATTCTCTTTACCAAAAAACAAACATGATTTTATATCAGCAATAATAAATCACATTAATTTCATCGTTGCAATACTTCTTGCTATTGCAATGATTGGTGTTTCAATTTATTTTATATGTGTTTTATAAACCAAAAGAATTAAATACAAATTAGCGAAGAGAATTAAAACTCTCTTCGCTAATTTAATAATTTTAACCTACGATAAGGTCAAGAATTTCTTTTGCAAAGGTAATTACGATACCACCTGCGACTGTAAGAAAACCGTTAGCTCTCTGTGAGGGGTCGTGAGATTTAAGCGAGAGACCGACCTGCACAATACCGAAGCCGAGAATAATAAGACCTACTGCACGGATAAGACCGAAAATAAAGGTCGAGAGATTATTGACAACGGCTACGGGATCGTCAGCGGCAAAGGCTGTTACTGCAAGTGTGAAAATTATTGTGAGGCACACAACGAGCGACACAAACAGTTTAAAACCCTTTCTTACATTGCCCTGCAGGGGCATTCTTTCCTTCTTTGTGATAGAATTATTCTTCATTAGATTCTTCCTCCTTATAATTCATTAAAAAATCTTCAATTTCTTCGCTTGAATAAATGATATAATTTGCATCTTCATCAGTTGTTTCATTAACATTCTCTGTTTCAGACTGAGAAGATTTTGAACAAGTGAGATTACCGACAGAATATTCAGAGAATCCGTGAATATACGGCTCTCCGTGTCCGTCTGTTGTAAGTCCCACGTTAGGGTGTTTTAGTATGTCATACTTTAGGTCGAGAATCGGTCTTTCACCTCGGATAAATAATAAAGCATACTTGTTATCCAACATTCGCACTTCATCGGGAGTGAGAAGCTCACGTCCCGTAATCTGATAGTTTGTTGAATAACTGCCGTTACGTCCTCGGGATTGACCGTAGGTATTTGTATCAATGGTTTCTTTGCCGAGCAGCTTTGAAACATATTCGTGTGTTGACTGTTCATTACCGCCGAGATATAAAAACTCGTCACAGTTACCGACTATGCTTTCCCACTGTTTTTCAAACAGTGCCTTTAACTGTGCCATATTCTGAATGATAATTGACACGGATATTTCACGGGAACGCATTGTTGCCAAGAGTTTATCAAAGTCATCGGGCAAGGCAACATTGGCAAACTCGTCCATTATGAAATGAACATGAACGGGTAGTCTGCCCGAATGCTTGAAGTCAGCCAAGTTATATAACTGCTGAAATAACTGTGTGTAGAGCATACCGACTATAAAATTAAAACTGCTGTCATTGTCGGGAATAACCGCAAAGACAGCAGTTTTCTTTTCTCCTATGCTCGTCAAGTTCATCTCATCGGTTTGTGTCATAGACGCAAGAGATGTTAAATCGAACTTTTCAAGGCGGGCAAGTAAAGTAATCTGAATTGATTTAAGTGTTTTACCCGAGCCTTTATGATAAGAACGGTAATATTTAAGTGCGATGTGGTTAGGCTTGTTATATTCAAGTTCGTTAAACAATCTGTCAAGCGGGCTTTCAAGATTTTCATCCTCCTCACTAACATCGCCCTCTCGTAGCATTTCAAGTACCATTGAAAAGTTTTGTTCTTCAGGCGGTGCTTCGTAGTGCAGAAAAGATATGAGTGCTTTCAAGAGCATACTTGCCGCTTGGTCCCAAAACGGGTCTTGTGATTGAGAGCCTTTCGGAGTTGTATTCTTGAAAAGGTTGGTGACGAGTCGCTGAATATCATTGTCATCTTTGATATAGACAAACGGGTTATAGCAGTCACTCTTTTCCATATTGATAAGGTCAATAACCTTAATCTCATATCCTTTTGCTTTGAGAAGATTGCCCGTGTCACGGAGTAATTCGCCTTTGGGGTCAAGGACAATGAAAGAGGTATTAGCATTAATTACGTTGACTTTGGCGAAGAAACGGGTTTTACCCGCACCACTACCACCGCAACAAAGTATATTAAGATTTCGTCTGTGTACTCTGCCGTCAAGTCCTATGGCTGTGTTTTGAGTTAAGATTTTGTTTTGGGTTATATCTTCTTTGTTAAGATACTTTTTCCTAATAACATCAGTCTTACCCCATTTTGCCGAGCCGTGTTCCTCCCGTCTTCGGTAATTCTTTTCACTTGAAAGATAGACGCCGATACCTATGACATACACCACAATTAAAATGAGGACAGTTTTTAAGCTGTCCTCACAAAATGTTATGTTTAGGGGATTGGCAAAAGCAACGGAAAAATTATTTATAATACTGACAAGTCCACCGTTTATATACGGTGCTATCAGCATACCGAGCCAAACAACGGGAATTAAGCCGCAGGCATAAAGAATGAGATTAGTCTTTGAAAACTTATCTTGCCTCACGGTCAAATCGCCTCTTTTCTCTTGCGAACGGTGCGTCTATGATTTTGATAAGAAGATTGTCAACATCTTCAAGCGGCTTATCCTCTTCAAGAAGTTTGTTGCGAAACTCATTGAAACCGTTTATGAGTAAATCGTGTTCAAAGCTGTCAACGGTTATTACTCGTTTATCAGATTTCATCGGCAAACTCCTTTATCGTGCATCTTTGTTTTTGTTCTTTACTTCAAGTATCTTTGACATACTCTGTGACATACTGTTTGCTTCATCACGAATTGCAGAAAGTTCCTGTCTTATGTCCTTCGGGGTTTTACCCTCAAATGGGTTTTTCTTTCTGTCAATGTCAGCAGGGTCTATACCTGCTCTTGCACAAGAGATAAAAGCAATACCGTATGCAGATACCTCGCATTTGTCACGGCTGTAATCGCCTTTGTCCAATCTCGCATGGGCAATTTCCTTTGACAATGCACGGAAGATGTCATCACCCTTCATACCCTGTCTGATATGAATAACCTTATCTTCGCTTCTGTAAAGTGCCGAAATATTTTCGGGAAGGTCATTTCGGATTTCAACGGGTACGGGTGATGTGTTGACGAGTGCCTTAATAAGCACACGCTCATTGTATCTTTTCTTGGGCGGTATTTTCTGAACGGCGGTAGTCTGTGTGATGTCGAAAACCTTTTTAGGCTCATAGTAAGTTCCTACACTGCCGTCCTCACGTTTGAACTCTTTGCCGGGTTCAAGGATATATATACCTGTTTCATTTTTCTTGATATATACACCTGCCTTGTTCCACGCCTCCAAGTCACGGAGTTTAAGTGCTTCGGGCATCTGGTGTGCAACCAACAGAGAATTACTGACAGCATATCTGTCAAAGCGGCTTTGTACTGCAAGATAACGAACAAAGTTAAGCGGGTCGGAAAGACCGCTTGATGCTTTGTCAAGCATAGCATAAACATCGTTCTTGATTTCCTGCCTGCGTTTTGCCCAAGCCTCCTTGTCAAACGATTTTTCGTTTTTGATTTCCGCAGGCTGCTCTTTTTTATTAGCCTGTATTCCGTTCTGTTCATTCATAATAATATCGTCAAGCTCTGACATTATCTTTGACTCCTTTCTTTTTGGATTTCTTTTTGGTTGGTGTTTTGATTTCGGCGGCTTCACTTTTTGCCCTGTTCTGCTCGGCTTTAATCTCTTTTAACCTTGCACGAACTGACGGGCGGGATTCAGCCTTCGAATTTGTCCAATCCCGTTCTGAGGGGGATATATGGTTGTTTCGTTCCCCGAAAGTAGGCTCGGACGGACGGGATTTTTCCGTCTTTGCCACAGAAGGGTTGTCGTTGAACGGCTTTTCTTTCTGCGGTGGATTGTCGAACAGCATTTCGACAAATTTATCATCGGGTGTTTTACCGGGCTGACTTCTCATAGGAACTTCCTTTTGAGATTTTTTTGCTTTGTCAAGAGCGTCACGAACAATGGCTTTATTGTTTGCTCCAAGACTGAATCTCTCAAAAATTCTGTTCACCTTTGCTGCATCTTCTTCTCTTACCATAATGTCACATTTACCATCGTTGCTGTTTTTATCTTTGAGAACGTGATACATAACGCCGTATTTTTTAGCAGCCTCACAAAACTTTTTCAAATCCTTGTCTTTTATTTCAAAGACCTTTACTGCACTGTTGGATTTGAGCATTTTTTTGAGTGAAGCCTTACCCTTTGAAGGTGTATTATTGTCTTTGAGTGCAAGGGTAATCATTCGCTGTAATCGTTCAGCGCTGTCACCTGACAGCTTGATTAACATTTGCACACCGTCCATCGTAATCCGCATTACCTGTTCAGCGGCTTCGCCTGAACTGCTCATCGTGGTTTCTCTCCTTTCTGATATTCAATTTTTTGCACTCGTCAATTCGCTCGTCTATAACGGGCTTTTGATTATCAATTCTTTCACAAACAATAACATCTCTCCGCAGTATTGATATGCGGGCGGAAAGATTTAAAATATGTTCTTTAAGTTCTCGGATTTCCTTTTCATCGCCACTGCGAACAGCAATTTTTAATTTGTTTCTCAAAACATTTCTTGCTTCTTCAAGTTCTTTTATTTCTTCTTTGCGTGACTGTTTGAAGTCGGCAAGTTGTTCGGGTGTGTCAATATTATTTCCGCATAAAAGGTTTTGCTGTTCGATAAGTTGGTCGAGTTTCTTTACTTCAGCATAAAGAGTCGAGTACAAATATCGGTTTGAATTGGGATGCTTCTTTACGGTTTTAACTACTGTAATGAAGCGGACATAGACCTCTTGGTATGTGGGGTCTTTCATAGGAACAAAGTATTTATCCACCAAGTTATCCTGTATAGGAAAATTGATTTTTTGCCTTCTTGGTGATTGCTGAATTCTTTTTAAAATGTTTTCGGGAGTGTAATCATCACCGAGCTTATACAATCGTCTTGCCTTTGCAAAGTTCGGATGAGATATGGTTGGATATTTGCGGTTGAAGTCGAATGAGTAACCTCTGCGTTGCATATGAGAAAAGAAATCCTGCTCACTTACCGAGAGCAGAATACACTCATCAATGTCATTCTTCATAAAGTTATTTTTTGTCAGTTGGTTGTTCTTTTCTGCTTCGTGAATATGATACGGGACTCGCTCTGAGGACTTGGGTTTTTCAATTATCGACAGACCGTACTCCCGACAAATATCATCGGAAGTCTTTCTCAAAAGCCTGTAACTCTCTTTGCAAGAGTTGTACTTTTTGCCGTCAACAAACGATACGGAGTTGATGACAAAGTGATTGTGTATATGTTCTTTGTCGAGATGAGTGGCAACGATAACTTGGAATTTATCTCCCCACATTCTTGTCGCAAGTTCAATTCCAATATCGTGTGCGAGTTGCGGAGTAACTTCACCGGGTGCAAAAGATTGGTAGCCGTGAAAAGCTAAAATTCCATCAACTTTACGAAATCTTTTTTTAACAGCCATCATATTATCTCTCGCATTTTCCTTTGAACAATTCAGTCCCTCAACATAACATTTCTGCTCTGTCTTTGAGTCATTCATCGCATAATCCATAACATCGTAAAGAGATTGAAGTTCCTCATTGGTGTATCTTGTCTTGTCGGGATTGGTGGCATAGTCAAGAGCTTTATCTATTCTTCCTTTGATACTCCAAAGTTTTGTCGTAGCTATTCTTCGCTTGGATTGAATGCGGAAACAAGTTCATTTTTCAGAAAATCAATCTCTTTGAGAGCCTTCATCAATTCGGGTGTGTTGATATATTTTTGTGTGCGGGCAACAACAAGAAGCTGGTCTAAATTCCTGCCGATTGCATTAAACTCTTTTAAAAGTTTCGTGTAGTCGGCAGGCGGCATTTGCTTCGGAACACAGCCGTTAATCATATAACGAAACAACATTGATTTTGTCAGACCTGTTTCTTTGCAAAGACTTTGAAGCTTGTTGCACTCGTTTTTGTTAAGATAAAAATTCACCCTTATGTGTCTGCTTCTCATTCAATCACTCCTTTCTTCTGAAGTTTATTTTTGATTACTGTTGCGGTTGCGTTGGATGCGAATGCGAGAACTGCAACGGCAACAATGCCTAATGTGTTCATTGGAATCTCCTCCTTTCTTCACGGGGTATTAGGGGTGTGAAACCCCTAACGTGCGGATTTGTACGTTCAAATCCATTGCTCGCTAAGACAAATGCCACGAAATCAGCTATCCTTTAACAGATTTCGTCTATAAGGTGTTCCTCCTCGTCCTCGCCTTCGTCATCGTCCTCCGATTCCTTTTCAAATACCTTGTAAGCCAATACAGGTTCGGTATCATTAAGGACATCATCAATTATGGGTGTCTGAGTCTTAAGAGTTCTTACCATATCGAGAGCTATGTCAGCCGAAGGTGCAGTACAAGTGGCTTCAAAGGTCTTTGTTTCGGTTAAGATTACTTTATAGTCCTTCATCCATATCACCTCCTATCTATCTAAATCTTTTTTATTCGGTACATAAGGAACTGCTGTTATTTCATCACCTTGTCTGTAAAATCTTTCGGGCTTTTTGAATTGTTCTGAAAAGATTTTGATTTGTGCATCGGTTAAACTTGTCAAATCATCACCTTCGCCTTTGCAGATAAAAAACTTGCCGGCAATAATATCAGTTACTCGACCTTCCTTGTTTTTCAAAGCTCGATTGAGGGGTAGACCTTGCGTCTTTCCGTCACGGTTGTAAACAATAACGCTGTCATCCTCAAATGGAATGATGTCAATGTTTCCTCCTACGGCTTCCCTTAAATCTTCAAACTTGCAACCGATTTCTGTGACCTGTGCGAGTTTGCGTGGCTCTAAAAGAACGACCTTTATTTTTTCGGGGAGTAACTCTTTCGCTTCAAAGTTCACGCCTGTAAAGTCATCAGCATCAAGGATATATTCACCTTTGTACCAGTCGTCTGTAGCTTTTTGTTGAGCTTCATCCAAACTGTCTGCCATTACTTTTACAGACTTTTTCAATGTTTCAGTTATAACAACTTCAAACTCCTTCATCGGCAATCTCTCCTTTCTTTTTGAGATTTGTATGGTATGTTCAAAGTGTAACGAAGGTAATCGTTTACATCTTTGCCTACAGGTACGAAGTGACTTCTGACCGAGTATTTATCCGACAAAAGATTAGTCAATGCTCTTGCGGCATTGTGTCCTGCCCGGTCATTGTCAAGATGAAGATGGATTGTTTTGGTGTCGTGTTTTGCAAGGTAAGAAGAAAGTGCAACAGGGATTTTTATTTGCTCTTTGTTACCTTGGTTATATACTCCTGAAAGAGAAACAAGGCTCAAACTTTTATAGTCTGAGCCTTGCTTTTCACAAAGGGTTGCGTATGAAATTAAATCTATTGCACTCTCAAAAAGGTGTACTGAGTCTGTGTCATTGTTTACCAGCCGAAAAGAAAACTCTTTGTTACTGCCTGCAACATCATAGAAGAAACGGCTGCTTTCCGTTCCTCTTACGGTTGCATATTTCGGCTTATGTTTTTCATCATAGCCGACAAAGACAAGGTTATCTCTCTGCAAACTCTGATAGATAAAACCCTCATTGATGAAGTAATCAATTACAGTTCGGGATATTCCTCTCTTAAGAAGATAAGAGATAACCTTATCGTTATTAGGAGCTCTCGGCAACAGAGAAAAACTCTTTAATGCTTGATTTGTTTCGTGTGTAGTAACGGGTATTTTTTCAAATGCTGCTATCTGTAAAACGGCATCTTTAAATTTCATTCCTCTCACTTTAACAAGAAAATCCAAAGCGTTTTTACCGCCTATACCTCTCGACCACCACATCCATTTACCGTTGGAAATTTTCAAACTGCTGTGCGTTTTGGTTGAGTATGTGCTTGGAGATATTCTTGTCAGTTCATCAGGCTCACAGTATTGCAAGTAGGTGAGCAGGTCAATCTCTTTGACACGGGCAACGGTGTCGGGGTCAATAAACTGCATAGTTATCTGCACTCCCGACTTGTTCGTGATTTAAGTAAGCTGTGAAGCTCATCGGCTTTGTTCTCAATGCAAGAAAGTATTTCCTGCATATGATTACTTTCGCCGTTTTCCCAAGCTAAAAAGAGGTCATTCAACGGCTCTTTTTGTTTGAGAAGTGCCTTGCATTGCTTCGGTGTCAAATCGTTTTCTTCAATGGATAACATAATATCCTCACGCATAACGAGTTCATAAGCATACTGCATAACTACTCCGGGTGATGAACGGCGAAGCATTGATTTGAACTTTTCCTGTTCGGCATACAGCTTTTTATATAAAGCGGTATTGAGTTGTTCGGATGTCATTCTTCACATTCCTCCTTTGTTTTAATGTTGGGACAATTTATGATTGTTGTTTTAAAGTTTTACTCGTATCTATTTAAAAAGCGTATTGTTTGTTATTGGCTTTACAGAAAAATATACTGATAAAAGACTATCTCTTTTATCTACGGTTTTATATTATTCTTTTACCAAAAAGAAAAAGCTGACAGAATATCCGTCAGCTTTAATTTTAATATGCTATTTTAAAAGTCTTGTCTATTCTATGTTTACCAACAAATATCACAAAAGCTGTCACCATTTACAAGGCTGTGATACGACGAGATTGCGGTACCAGCAGCGGCTGAATAAATTTTTTGTGTACCTAAAATTATATTACAATTTTGAGCTGGTATACCAATTGCACTATTTGCTTTTATTGTATTTAATTCGTTATGAAGTTGGCTTATTTCCCACACTATTCTTCCTGAAAAGATTATTATATCAGGATTAAAGAAATTAATTAAAAGACCAATCATATATCCAATATATTCCTTTAACACGCGATATCTGTATGGATGTGTTTCGTTAAAATTTTTAAGTTCATTTTGATTATTTATTCTTTCTAAATAATTATCTAAATCATACGAATCAAAAACATTTCTTCTAAAAGCACTTTCAAGACAAGCTATTTTACCACATTCACAGGGGGAGATATGCTTCGTTACTTTTTTTATGCTATTAATATCTTGATTTTCTTCTATTGTCGGAGTGATTCCTTCATAAGAAAACTTGTCAGTGAATTCTTCTATAGATAACATTGAGTTTTGTATTTTATCTACTAACAAATCAGGCGCTGGTGTATGACCAAACTCTCCAAAAGAATTCGTGCCACCTCTACATAACTTGTTGTTTAAAATAAGTGATGCCCCTATGCCTGCAGCGATATAGACGCAACATACATTTTTTGCAGAAGAATAGTCTTCTTTTTTTTCGGATTTGCAATATAGTGCTTCTTTTTCGTAAATTGATGCTGCTTGTGTATCATGCTCAAAAAAAACACTTATTTCATTTTTTTCAAGACGTTTCCACAATTCAATAGAAAGCAAATCTTTAATAAATACATTTCTCAAGCATTTAATATTAGGACTGAAATCAATTCTTAAATTATCTTTGTTTATAATTCCTGGAAATGAAATTCCTACAGACAACAATTTTTGAGTCTGATTATCAATCTGAATTAGGCAATCAAATATTTTTTTTAATCTCCATGCAATGCCATCGACAGAGTTTTCTCTGTTGTAACAAAAATATCCTTCATCAACAGATTTTTCATCTGCAACTCTAACATCATCTTGTTTTAATGACTTGTAGATTTCTTTTAATCCTATTGATTCGAAATAGGATTCTGTTAAAGGTTCAAAATCAAAATTACATAAATACAGCTTTATTTGTGTTGCACCAATACTGATACCTGCATGGATTGAGAAATCACGATCTAGAAAGAATCCTTCGGAATTGGATTTTATAGGACTGTTCTTAATGTCAAAATCTTTAATTGCATTTTGCAATGTTGGCCAAGCTACTCCAAGCAGATTTTTTAATGTTGTTTTGTCTGGCACCTTGTAATGCCTTATCGCTTCAATATAAGCAAAGTATTTGGATAAAAACTCAATTTTATCGCTTTTGTTTGTAATGTTAATGTCCAAAAAAAGCAGTCCTTTCTAAAAAACCATAAATTCTTGTTTATTATATCACTACCTTCAATAAAATTCAAGATTAACTACATCGATATATTGTACAATAATAACAAATAAATTTTGTGACATATCACAGTTTATTTAATATTGCAATAAATGTAAATGCAATATATAATATAAATATAAATTGATTTTTAGGTCACTGTTGACTTGATACATAAAGAACGGTTCAGTTAAAAACAAAGGAGGCGTCAATTCAATGAAAAAATTCAACATTTCTCAAGTTTTAGCTTGTGTAGCAGTGCTTTTGATTCTTTTTACAACATTTTCACTTGGACGATTGTATGCAACAATTGACGCCTACACAAACTTAATTCAAAAAGAAGCAATAAGTGTTAATGGTAATTATACTGACAATTCTGTAGAGATTAATATTAATTCAGGGAATACCATGCAGGAAAACAAAAGTGATGCGATAGCCGATGCATTTAAAGATATTATTGTATCTGTAATTTCGTCTTTAATCTCTGGCACTTTATCTTCGGTGACTATAACTATAGCCCTTAAGAAAAAAAACAATTGTGATAAATATACAGATACACCAGAAAAAGAAGACAAAACAGAAACACAAATGACCCAAACTGAAGCAGTTACTGAAATAGATGAAGAAACAGTAACAATTACGGAAACCATAACTGAAACAGTTACTAAAAAAAAGCGCACTATACGAAAAGAGAAAAAATAACAGTAAAACAGCTTGATAAGAAACCATAAAAATTTGATGCTAAATACAGAGCTTTTTTATGGTTTTTTTATTTTACCTTGCAGTTTCTCTGTTCTTTTCTTTGTCGGGTCGTTCGGTTTCTTCAATATCACCATCATCAATTTCGTTATCGTTATGGTTCATATCAAGTAGTGCATTGAGTTCTCCGAGCCTTTCCATCTTTGCGTTCAATTCATCCTCTTGCGGGAACGGCTGTTCAATCTGTTCCTTTGCATTGGCAAGCTGTGTCTTGGTATCTTCAAGCTGCTCGATACAAGCGGTTTTCTTTTTCTCAAAGTCACCGATGAGATTATCAAGTCTTGTGATGTTACCGTGAACATCCGAGCCAAGCGGAGTAGAATGACGAAGTGAGCCGACAAGAGTTAAGATGAATTGTTTTTGGAAAGTGTCAAAGGATAACTCCAATTCAAAGCCTCGGTAACTGCCGATTGCTTTCGGCTCAGGCGATTTCATAGATTGGCAGATTTCAAGAATTGCCGAACCTGCAGCCTTCTTTTCGGTATGGGTTATACCTTCCAAAACCATAGGGCAAAAACCGTCAGAATTGGGAACGGACTTTTCAGCCACCATCTTAATATCTTCCTCATATCCCTTGATTCGGTTTTCCAATCTCAATATCTCTTTTGGATAAAACATAACGACCTTATCTTCAAGAGCATATCTCTGACTCAGATGACTTTGTTTCATAAGTTTGAGTTTGGATACAGCCACATCCAAATCCATTTTCTCTTTGATATAGGGATTACCCGTTGCAAGAGCTTTGATTTCGGCATAAGATAACGCCTGCTCGTCAACATCTTCTGCTGAACGCACAGGCGATTTTGAAGTCATAATCTGACCTATGAACTTTTGTTTATTCTCAACCAACTGATACAAGTATGCGTCAAAGGTTTCTTCGGTAACATAGCTGAAAATATCGACCTCGGGGTTTTCGTTGCCCTGTCGGACAATTCTGCCCTCTCTCTGCTGAAGGTCAGCAGGACGCCACGGACAATCGGTGTGATGGATTGCTATGAGTTTTTGCTGTACGTTGGTACCGGCACCCATCTTGGCTGTACTGCCTATAAGTACACGCACCTTACCTGTGCGAACTTTTCCGAACAGTTCTTTCTTCTTCGCTTCTGTATCTGCATCGTGTATAAAGGCAATTTCTGCTTCGGGTATGCCTTTTGCTATGAGCTTCTTGCGAATGTCATCATACACATTAAACTTACCGTCATTATGCGGAGTAGATAAGTCACAGAATACAAGCTGTGTGGATTTCTGCGGAGTGGTTTTGTTCCACATATCGAAAACATTATCAGCACAAACAGATACCTTGCTCGATGGGTCATCGGGTAACAACTCATTAACAAGGCGTTGGTCAAGTGCCGTCTTTCTGCCGTCATTTGTAATAAGCAGCATATTGTCTATGTTGGAACTCACCATTTTATTCCTTACCTTCTCGGCTCGTTCTGCAAGAGAAGCAACTATCTCTTTCTGCTGTTCGGTGGGTTTAACCGCAACATTGTGATAGTTGGCTTTCGGAACGGGAAGATTGAGCATATCTGCCGTCTGAATATCCGCCATCTGCTTGAACATCATCATAAGTTCGGGCAGGTTATAAAATTTCGCAAATCGGGTTTTAGCACGGTATCCCGTACCTTCCGGTGCAAGTTCAATAGCGGTTACTGTTTCGCCGAAGGTTGAAGCCCAAGCGTCAAAGTGTTGCAGATTACGGTCAACAAGAGTTTCATACTGCAAGTATCTCTGCATAGTATAGAGTTCTACCATAGAGTTTGAAACAGGTGTACCCGTAGCGAAAATAACACCTTTACTGCCTGTGATTTCATCAAGGTATCTGCACTTCATATAGAGGTCAGATGACTTCTGTGCTTCGGTCTGGGCAATACCGCCGACATTACGCATTTTTGTGTAGAGGTACAAATTCTTAAAATTGTGAGCCTCGTCTACAAAGAGCCTGTCAACACCGAGTTCTTCAAAGGTGACAACATCATCCTTACGGGTTTGGTCGTTGAGTTTTTGGAGTTTTGCCTGCAAGGACTTTTTAGTTTTTTCAAGCTGTTTAACAGAGAATTTCTCGCCCTTGTTAAACTTGATTTGTCCGATACCAACGGTTATTTCATCAATCTGTTCTTCAAGCATCCTCTTTTGCCGTTCAAGACTTAACGGGATTTTTTCAAACTGCGAATGACCGATAATAATAGCATCATAATCACCCGTAGCAATACGGGCACAGAACTTTTTACGGTTTTTGGTTTCAAAATCCTTTTTGGTAGCAACAAGGATATTCGCCGATGGGTAAAGCTGTAAATATTCTGCTGCCCACTGTTCCGTAAGATGATTAGGAACAACAATGAGTGACTTGTTACAAAGTCCGAGTCTTTTGCTCTCCTGTGCCGCAGCAACCATCGTGAAGGTTTTGCCCGCACCGACGACGTGTGCAAGAAGTGAATTACCGCCGTACATAATTCTTGCAACCGCATTAACCTGATGAGGTCGTAAGGTTATTTCGGGATTCATACCCGAAAAATTGATGTGACTGCCGTCATACTCACGGGGTCGCATACAGTTAAACTTGTCATTGTATATGCGGACAAGTTTCTCTCTGCGGTGGGGGTCTTGCCAAATCCAATCTTGGAAAGCCTGCTTTATCATTTCTTGCTTACCCTGTGCAATGGCAGTTTCCTTTTTGTTAAGAACGGGTTTTCTGTTGCCGTTCTCATCTTCAACATAATCGAATATACGCACATCTTTAAGATTAAGAGTTTCCTCTATAATCTTATATGCATTTATTCGGCTTGTTCCGTATGTGGTGTTGGCAATAACATTCATACGGTCATAGTTTTTGTTTTCGATATTCCACTCTGCGGAAATCGGTGAATAGTGTACCTTTATATTCCATTGAGCATATCTCGGTGTTTGTAAGAGTTCAAACATAAACTGTTCAACAACATCAACCGGGAGCCAAGTCGCACCCAAGCGGACAGAGATTTCACTTGCTGTCAAATCTTCGGGTTGTACTTTTTCAAGCATTTCAACATTGGCACTGTAATCATCGGGATAAATTTCAGCAGTCCGTTTTGCAAGTTCAAGTTTCTTTCTGACGTTACCCGAAAGGTATTCATCAGCCGTAAGATACCTCGGTACTCTGCTGTCCTCGGATGTGTGTTCGGGGTTAAGGAAGATAACACCTTTGAGTTCTTCAAAAAGCATTTGCTCTGTCTTGCCCGTGAGCTTACACATATAGTCCATATCAACACAGGCTTTTTCACCGATTGATACTGCCAATGCTTCACTTGCAGTTTCAACAGAGGTTACAGCGATATGTGGCTTGATTGTTCGTTTTGTGAACATATCTGCCTTGCGTTTGAGTTCACCGTTTTCACCGATAACTTCAAGTGAACAAAGCAGACAATATGAACTGTCATCAGAGAATACAAGGCGGTTTGCTCTTGCATTGAGCAGACCGTATTTCTTTGTGAACTTGTCATAGATTTCATTCAATCTTTCTTGTGCTGAAAGAATAGCTGAATCGGGATAATCGTCTGTCTGAAGCCTTATAAGTTCACGCACACAGTCCCTTATTTCAATCATACCCTTTATACGGCTTTCCGCCGTTGCAGAAACATCAACGGGTGTCATCCTGCTGTCGTGTCGGTAATATATTTTATCTTCAACAACAGTAAAACTGAAATTCTTAACATTCGGGTCTGCAGGTACGGATAAATCTTCGGACTCGCCGACATCGGAAAGTTCAAAATCCTTTATCTCGGCGTGTATGTTCTGTATCGCTTCTGAAAGAAGATCGGAGAGTTCTCTGCCCTCATAAGGTCTGCAGGTCAGTGACTGACCAAACTGTGAGGACTCCATAACCATATCACCGAGTACCATTTCGGGATGGTCAACAAAATACTTGTTATATTCGTTACCGTTCTCATCACGGTCAAGGAGTACCCAATCAGGCTCATCATTAACAAGGGTATCTCTTTTCTGTAAAAAGAGAATATCCGATGTTACCTCTGTACCTGCGTTAGCCTTAAAAGTGTTGTTTGGCAGACGAATGGCGCCGAGCAGTTCTGCCCTTTGTGCGATATACTTTCTTACAGCAGGATTTTTCTTGTCCATAGTACCCGATGAAGTAACAAAAGCTATTACACCGCCGGGGCGTACTTTATCAAGGGTCTTGCCGAAAAAGTAATCGTGTATGAGCCAGTTGTGTTTGTCGTACTTTTTGTCGATAACCTTAAACTGCCCGAAGGGAACGTTACCTACCGCAACATCAAAAAAGCTGTCGGGTAATGCTGCTTCTTCATAACCCTGTACTGTAATACCCGATTTCTGATAAAGCTGCTGTGCAATTCTGCCCGTTAAGCTGTCAAGTTCAACACCGTAGAATTTGCTTTCACTCATCTTGTCGGGGAGCATACCTATGAAATTACCCGTACCGCACGAAGGCTCGAGGATGTTACCGTTTTCAAATCCCATATTGCCGAGTGCTTCATACATAGCACGGATAACAACAGGAGGAGTATAAAAAGCGGTAAGTGTACTTTCTCTTGCAGCGGCATATTCTTCGGGAGAGAGCGTAACAATAAGTTCTTTATATTCATTTGCCCAATTCTCTTTTGTTTCGTCAAAGGCATCTGAAAGACCGCCGAAGCCAACATACTTTGAGAGTATTTCCTGTTCTTCGGGTGTTGCAAGACGGTTTTCAAATTCAAGTTCGTGCAGAAGATTGATAGCAGCCATATTGTTACGGAATTTTTCTTTTGCACCGCCGACACCGAGGTTATCATCGGTTATTCTGAAATTGTGTTTTTCACTGTCGGGAACAGTGGGATGAAGTGTTGTGACCTTTTCTTTTTTTTCTTCCCATACTGTCGGAGTAAGAGCAGGTTCTTCCGTGCGTATTGTCTGTAAAACAACATCAAAGGGAAGTCCGCTTTCTTCGGTGGGTATTTCCGCAACTTTTTCTGTTGAATAGGTTGGTGCTGTCTGCTGTTTTATCAGCTCACGGATACGACCTATTTTCTCAACTCTATTTATAGGGTACAGAACAGAGGTGTCACGCATTGAAACATCACCGAATACTGGGTCGATTTTTTCAATAACGAATTTCGTACCGTCAATTATTACCTCTTTGCCGATGAGTTCTGAATCAGGAATAACAGAAAGTTTTTCCTTTTCTCTCTCTAATTCCTTTATTAACTGTTCAGCAATATTTTTATCATCTGTTTCTGATTCTTCAACTATGCTTTTCAGTTGAGCAATAACCGAGTCTATTGATTTCGGATTCTGCAGGTCAGCAGCAAGTTTACTTGCGGCATCTTTTTCTGACTCGCCGATTTCAAGGGTATCTCTGAAACCGTAGAAATCAAAATCTCTGTAAAAAGCAACAAGTCTTTCAGCAAGTGTTCTTTCATTCGTTACTTCTTTGCCGGTAACTTCAGAATCCAATCCTGTGTTCGTATATGTCTTTGATTCAAAAACTTCATCGGGAATATAGACTAAATCATCAAAATCCAAGCCATAAAGTTCATATTCAATCAATGATTCAAGATTGTTATAGCTTCGGCTGTCATAATGGTTATTGTCTATGAATCTGTCAATTCTGTAATCCACAAGATTTACAGAAACCTGAACGGGAATTTCTGCATCAGTAAAGGTGGTGTAAGCGATTTCAATATTTTTCATATCGCTAAAATCTGCACCTTTACCGTATTCTTTAATACAGAATTTATCTATCAGTTTTTTTGCTTTTTCAATAGGTTCAAGTTCACTGTTTTCACCAATTTGAGGCATCCGAAATGTTTTTCTTGCAGTTTCACCATCGGGAATTGCCGAAATGACTACTCTGCTTTCTTTTCGGATATTTTCAAGATATGCTTCAAGTCTATGAACAGGGAAACCAACCATTGGTACCCTTTCATTATCGTTTACAGCTCTTGAGGTAAGAACAAGTTGAAGCGAACTTGCCAGAGTTTTTGCATCATCATTGAATGCTTCAAAGAAATCTCCGACCTGATATAAAACAACTGAATCGGGATTGTCAGCTTTTATCTCATTGTATTCATCCAAGAAATTATTACGGTTACTTTCTGTGATTTCGGGAATCTCGACTTCATCCAATATAGGAGTAGCGGAATATCTGTCAATTACACCTTTATCCAATGACATTACTACAATATCAATGTTTTGTGCATTGAGTTCCTTAACACAATAACTCAGATTAAAGTCAAGAATCTGACAGCAAGGTGTAAAAACATTACCGTAAAGGTTCTTTCTGGGTGCTGTATAGTGAGTATGCATTGAAAGAATTTCGGCATCCTTGCCGAATGCGTTATAAAATCCTCCTGTGTGCAGAAGAACTACACTATCGGGATTTTCCTTTTGCACCTGCTCATATTTAAGCAAGAAATCGGGTTTATTGCTTTCGTCAATTTCTGTTTCAGCTTCATCATTCACAGCAGGTCTTTCAACATCAACTTCTACTCTCAAATGATTATTTGCAGGATTTTCTCTTACTCTTTTCTCAAATACTGCTTTTGAAAATTCTTCCGTGAAAAGAGGATATTGGATGTTGCTGAGTATAACGGGGTCTTCAAGTGAAATAATTGTATATTCATCTGCACCGATATAAACCGTATCTCCGAGATTGTATTCGTACCTGTATTCTTTAGGTTGTTCCTTTTCTTCAGGGGCATTTCTGAGTAACTGACGGACTTCATTTTCAATCCGCCATTCTTCTTCGATTATCAGTCGGTTTTCAAGCCATTGCGGATACATTTCCTTTTCTTTTGGGTTTAAGTATCTGTCAGACTTTATAAGTGCCGAAAGACGGCTTTCAACATAATTCCACTTCAACAAAACTCGTCTTGGAGGAACACTGTAATGGTCAGATATTTCAATACCTTTTGAGTCGTGACCTTCCCAAAATCCACTTCCGGGGAGAGCATTTGAATGACCGCCTGTTCCGTATTCGTTTTTAAGAAATTTAATATTTTCTTCTTGAGAAAGACTTTCTGTAAATTGCCTGTAAATACGCATTTTGCCTTCGCTGAAATCACTACCGCCACAAAGCACATAATCGACAGCAGATTGAGGAAGAAACAAAGGTGCCTCGTTATTTACTTTCGTGCCGATAAGTTCCATCTGTTTTTCAACACCCGGCAAAAGCAAAGCCTGCGGCTCTGTCCATTCCTCCATAAGCATAAGTCCGAAAACGCTTCGTTCAATCTGAAACCATTTTTGCCACGCTTCACGAAGTTCAGTTCCGTCATTACGCCATAATCTTATGGCATCGGAATAGGCTTCAAATCCTGCTTTTACACCATTGGAGAGAGTGATTTCATACGGTGCAGAATTAAAGAAAGACATAATAAAATCGCTACGTTCTTTTTTGTCGGGATGACTTTCATAGAACATAGCGATTTCTTCTGTATGCGGAGCCAAAAATGTTTTAATCAGCTCGTTTTTTTCTTTATCTTGGTGGAAATATTCGATACCGTTCCAACGTGCATCGAAGTCGTGATTGCTTAGCTGTAGATCAGTTCCTTCAGTACCGTTTCCTCGGCTGATGCTCTGATGTTGTTCATCATCTGCACCCACCTCATCTGGTCGGTCTCTTTCAGGGTTTCCGTCACTCCTTCGGATTTCATCATCTGTTCGGTTATCTGTTCCAACATCTGCTGTGCTTCCTGTTCCGTCTGAAGCAGGTGTTTCATCAGTTCGCCCGTCATCAGAAGTGTGTTGAACTTCACTTTCCGGTGATTCATCAGGTAATTCTTCCTCATCAATCCGTACTTGCCAAGTGTAGCGTTCTTCTCCTCCGCTGACAGAGTGATGTTCGGGATTCTGTAATCTCCGACCTGTCTGTAAGTTATCTGTGACATCTTCATTTCTCCTTTCGGTGTCTGTTTTTTTCTTTGCACCCTCATCATATCCGAAATCATATGAACTGACAAATGTGCGATTTTTATTTTTTTCTTCTTTTTGAAGAGCTTTTACTGTTGTTTCAATTTCACGAAGTCCCATTTCGGCTATTTCACTTGTAGCAGAGCCTAATGCGATTATTGTTTCGTGAGTGTTAAAATTATAGAGGTCTTTGAAATCCTCGGGGTCATAGAAATCATCAGCATTTATTCCGCACCTCGTCATCATCATATATCCGATACTGCTGACAAGAGTATTTCTCAACACTGACCTTAAATTATCCTCATCAAAATCTTCAAGGAAACTGCCGTACTTGGCTTCATCCAAGTTGTAAAGATAATCAAGGATATTATCGTCAACCATATTCTGTGCGGTATCATCAATGATTGAAGCAAGTGAGCCTCTACCAATTTCGCCGAAAGCATTTTCAAGAGCTTCGATAATCTCGGCTTCGTATCGTTCTTCGACCTGCCAAGAAGGGATGTCAATGTTCTGTCTTGAATTGGTATCCGACACATCGAAAACATAACGAAGTTTAGGATTATTACCCGTAAAGTTTAACAGAGCAATACCAGTCGCACCTCGGTTTACCCAGCGGTGGAACTTTTCATTCCAAAAACTGATTTCCGCACAAGCCGTAGCTTCGGGTTTTTGAGCATAGATAAGGATTTGGTCAGGGAAACTGTATTTAAAGTTATTTGCTGCCGTTCTCAAAAATGAAGTCCAATTCTGCTGACTTTCCGTAGCCTTATTAACCTCGTCATTGAATATGGCAGTTACAATTTGCAGTTTACTTGCCAATTAAACCACCTCACTTTTCATTGGTTTTAGCAAGATAAGAGAATAACTTGTTCGACTTAACGCTTTCCTGCAACTGCTGAATTTCAATAATATCCGTAAAGGATATATCATCAATTACGGCAATATCCTTGGGAGTGAGCTTCTTAATATCTTCCTCTGTGGAATATCCGAGAGAAATGAGTTTTTCAAGAAGTTTCAACCTTTTGGTTACTTCGTTTGGTATTTTCGCCATTCTTCTTTACCTTCCTTTCTTCAAAATCTTTATAAACCCGTTTCCAACAGATATTGCAAACATTTTCGTTGTGGTATCTGCATTTTCTGCAACCGAGTTTATTCATATTAACCTTCATGGTGTCCGATAACTTTTCTTGTCATCGTGCATCACCTCGGTCTTTATGTTTTGTCTTGACGGGTGTGCCGTTGTCATCATAGTTTTGTGGGTCTGCTTCGGGTGTGTTCCAACCTTTTAAAGAGCCTGCGAGCATTGCCGCTTCCTGTGCTTTTGTTACTCCCATTTCGCTGTTATGACCGTCAGCAAGTTCTCTGTTCCTTTCGGGTGAGTTGTTGCTGTCATTTACATCTGAATGTTCGTTTTCACCCTTTGTGATAATAATGAGATGACCGTTTGAGGGTGAAACAGAATAACATCTTTCGGGAAGTGATGAACGCAAAGGAATGACCTTACTGCCGTTTCTTTCTATTATCTCGGCAAATTCGCAGATGTGATAAAGCCTGTCACCGACCTCGGTGTGGTAATCATCAATATATCTGCAAGACTTATCGACCTTTTCACCGTCAAGGCGAAGAATTCTGATTTTATCGCCATCGGGAATGGTGAAAACAGGTCTGTATGAGGGAGTAATAAAGCGGATTCCCTTACTTGCCTGAACAAGATGTGTTTCAAAATACTGCTTTACAAAGCAGTAGCAGTAAAGGTTGTATTCGCCCTGCCTCGGATTGAGCCTTAAAAGATAAGTGTGATTATCCGTATCAACTCTTACGCCGTAATACTGATTATCCGCACCGCTGTACTGCTTTGCGTGTTCGTGACAATAACGGCTGAGCCTTGTTCTGTCATTGAGCAGTCTGCCATAGGTATCATCAAGGCGGAGTGCATTGATAACATCGTCAAATTCCTTTTTGAACTCATCTGTCTTGAAAAAAGTACAGACGTCATTCCAAGTGGAATTGAACTCTTGTCCGTTATATCCCATATCCGCACGAAGATAACCTATACAGCCTGTCTGCTGATATAACTGCTGACTCTGTTTGAATGTGTATTTTTCAAGGTTGGTAGTTGTAGGAGTTACATACAAATCTGTCATCTTGCATCCCTTTCCTTTCTTCTGTCGGCACGTTCTTTCAGTACCTTTTCAAGACCTTCCTTTGCCCAATCGGGGAGTTTGTCTTTTTCAATAGTACCGAGAACATCCTGACGTTTGAACTGCACGGATTCTCCCGTGTAAAGATTAGTACAGAAACACGCTGTACCTCTTGAGTTTGCAGACGAGCCAAAACCGCCCGTGCAAAGACAAATCTGATTTACGGACATTCTGTATTCGGGTTTGAAGATTTCTGCTTTTATAACTACAACATTGTCTTTGATTGAATCATTGTAGCTTACAGAATCGCAATTCTCGGCAGTAAGCGGAGTTTTATCAATAGATATTTTTGAATTTTCCTCCATAACTCTGTCTGCTTCGGATGCAATTCTTTCTGCAAAGATCTTCGCAAGTTCGGCAAAGTCATCACCTATAAGAACATCGTTATATCTTGTGAAAATGCCGTTGTTTTCGCAACTGGCAACCAGATAAATCATATTGTCAGGTGCATTGGGATTTTCGCCGAGTATAATTTCGGTTTTACCGATTTCAAAGGCTTGGGTTATTTCATAACCCTCAACCATTCGTTTTTCACTCAATATCTTCAACTCCTTCCATGAGTGTTTTGCCGTACTGCGTGAGAGCATAGAAATTTGCATGGTCAAACTTTGATTTTCTGAACTGCTTGACCGAAATAACATTTGCTTTCACGAGCCGTTTAATCGCATTTCGCACAGCCTTTTCACCCATAAAGGGGAATGTGGCTGTCAAAGATTTTTGTGTTATGCGTACAAAAGGTCTGCCCTCAAACTTGGTGTCTGTATGCGTTAAACGGTAGTTGATAAAGCCTGCAATAAGTGCGGAATTGATACCGTGCTTTATTGCAATAGTGTTACTGTAATTACATACCATTTATATATTTACCTCCAAAAAGTTAAGGGCAGCCTTTTGACTGCCCTTTAGTGTTTATCTTCCGACATACCAATCATCGTAGGCTGATTCGGAAATGTTTATTGTGTTTGTGTTTATCGTTTTTGTAATCATACCCGCAGGTGTCCAACAGTCGCTCTGAGTAATACTCATTATATATTTTCCGTTGGGATACCAAATTGGTGTGAAATGAATTCTGCCATATGTTCCGTTAGGTCTGAATCTCCATTGGTTAGATACCAAGTCAAGCGTTCTGTATTCACCATTCTTGGTTGAGTAATCAAACTCAGGCATAAGAGCATAGGCAAACTGCGGTTTAGTGTATGCCGCCGATGACGGCATAGTGTAACCCGAAACAGGTTTATTATTATTCATAAGTGCCAAGGATAAACCGTAGCCCGATTTCATAGTCCTAGAAATGCCGTTTTTAACAGCGGTTGAGCCTGTTGCGGGTGTGAGTGTTGCGGAACTGTCCGCAATACCAACGGCATAACTTACCTTTTTAAATGCCCCCGATGAATAAGTCCATTCCCACCAAGAAGCAGCTTGGATCTTGCCTTCCTTTGTTAGAGGGATTGAGAAACCTGCAGGTTTGGTCTTTTCAAACTGTGTATCGTTTGTTTCAGATACGGTTGTGGGTGTTGTAGTGTAGTTTGCGGATGAAAGATTGTATGATACACCGTCCTCGATTATTTCACCCGTAATCTTTACCTTTGCACCGTTCAGACCTGTAGGAACTTTCCACTTGAAATACACAAGATTGTTTTCAAGACCGGGAACAACAGCCTGTGTTTTGGTATATGTGGCTATCTGTTTTGAGCCGTTATATACCTTAAACAGAATAGATATGTTGTTGCTCGGTGTGTAATCATCTGTGTAAGTGTTGTTGAGCCAAAAGCTCGTAATTACCTCGGTGTTCTCACGGTAGTCCGCATTTTGAGCTATGGGTGTAAGTGTCAGCGGATGACGCACCTTACATTTCAACGTCAACTCATTGTTTGTACCGTCAGTTTCATACTGCGTGTTGTATATACCCATACCTTCAAGATAGATACCGCCCCAAAAATCGAATGTTCGAATATTCGGTACTACAAAATCGTAACCTCGCAGATATGCTCTTGAATTTGCAGGAATTCCGTACACAGTATCAATCTGTGATTTGTCATTACGGAAACCGTTGAAATATATCTTTGTGTCGGTATGATTCCTGTAGAAGTAATAAACCGATACTTTTTCACCTGCAACAAGGTCATAGGGGTCAAGAGTTGTAGCAGAGTTCTGTCTTTTGAACTCTATTTCTTCCAATTCAAGGTCGCAGGGAACAACGGGAATTTCAATCCAAGTGGTTTCGTGAGTATGTTCCTCATCTTTTGCCCACCAAGTTTCAAGTTTGAATCTTAGGGTGCTGTTTGTAACTTTAGGTACGGTATATGGATTGAGAATACTGCTTATACCTGTGTCAGAAGTGCTGAGTATGCCATAGTTATTTTTACTTGCATCATAGCCGCTGTTTTCGGTATAGGCATTAACCCATTCAGAGCCGTTATAGTAATATAAAGAACCTCTCATACAAGTACGGGGTTTCCAAGTGCTGTCTGTTCGGTATTTATATTCGATTTTGATATGCTGACCGTGATATACTTTACCGTAAAGACCGTTCTTGCCGTTATACGCAATATATCCGCCCTCATATCCTCGGATTTTTACCTCGTTTCTGTGAAGAACAGGCTTTATGGGGATATAGAAGGTTTCAACTGTACCGCTTTTAAGAACATTACCTTCAGCATCAATCCAATCCATTTTGGCTTGTACTTCGTAAGCCTCAATATCTGCGGTTACGGTTTTGTATTTATCCGTGAACTGAACAGGGAACCAAAGTGTTTCGGGATAATCTGGATTGAGGTTTACTTCTCTTGTAATCCAATCTCCGCCGTTCTTGACATACTGCCTTACCCTTATGTTCTGTGTTTCATAGGGGAAATACACATTAAACCATACAGTGTCACCGATGGTGGCATAACCGTTTTTATATTCGTATTCATCAAAGGTTGCACCTGTGCTTATGCCGAACAGTTTTGTCTTATCGCTCTTTGTTCCGCTGTAAGCATCACATTCCTTAACATCAAGAACGGGGTCATAAATCCATTGAGCATAGAGAGTAACGATTGAGCCGTTGACAGATGAAAGATTTTTGACCTTCTGTTTGTCTGTGTATGCAGTTCCCGTACCGTCAGCTTTGGTGTTCCAACCCGTAAACTTATACTCACTCTTGGTAAATCCGTTTGCGGTAAGTGCTTTTTCAACATTATAGGTCATAGTCATTGAAGCAGTTGAGCCGCCTGTATTACCGTTGCCGTTGAACTGCACCGTGTAAGTTGCGGGTTTCCACTTTGCATAAAGGGTAACAGTTCCGCCGTTGGTAGAGGTCAGATTGTTTACCTGCTGTTTGTCGGAATAGATTGTACCTGTGCCGTCTGCATTGGTACTCCAACCGTTGAACACATATCCCGTTTTTGTAAAGCCGTTTGCAGTGAGGTTTTTCGGTGTTCCGTATCTCATAGACATTGAAGCGGTAGAGCCGCCCGTGTTTCCGTTACCGTTAAACTGTATGGTATATGAGTTCGGATTCCACTGTGCATAGAGATAAACCGTACCGCCTGCAGTAGAGGAAAGATTTGTTACCGTCTGTTTATCTGAGTAAGATGTTCCCGTGCCGTTTGAATTGGTGTTCCAATTCTTAAACGTGTGTCCCGTCTTGACAAATCCGTTTGCACGGAGAGTTACCGAGGCGTTGAAATTCACCGACATTGAAGCGGTAGAGCCGCCTGTGTGTCCGTTGCCGTTAAAGGCAATAGAATAGTTGCTGACCGTCCATTGAGCATAGAGAGTAACAGTACCGCCGTTTGTAGAGGTCAGATTTTTAACCGATTCTCTGTTAACATAACTTGTACCCGTGCCGTTGGCTTTAGTATTCCAACCTGCAAAGGCATAACCGGATTTTGTAAATCCGTTGGCCGTGAGGTTTTTAGCAACATCGTATGTCATTGACATTGAAGCGGTAGAGCCGCTTGTACTGCCGTTGCCGTTGAATTTGATAGTATAGGTATTTGGCTCCCATTGAGCATATAGTGTGAGTGATGTGTCACCGCTTGTAATACCCGATTTCAAATCCGTAGGCTTCAGCGAGGAATCGTCTTGGTCGAACAGAGTTCCGCCCCAAGAATATTTACCCCATTTGGTAAAGGTATATCCTGTGCGATAAAGACCGAAGGTTGAAGCATTACAAAGACCGCCCGACTTGGTGTTATTATAAGTCCATTTATCCGTGAACTTTGAATAAGGTGAAGCGGTGTAAATCGTATCCAAAAGCAACCTGTAGCTTGAGTTACTCAAAGAGCCGTCATTAGCATCGTAATAAACTTCAAGTACGGCAGGACGCCATTGTGCATAAAGCGTTATTGTACCACCTGCCGAGGTCAGATTCTTTACATACTCACGGTTATCATAGCTCGTTCCCGTACCGCCGGACTTCGTGTTCCATCCGACAAACTCATAACCCGTCTTTTTAAAGTTGTTTGAATTTAATCGGGTCGAACTGCCGACAGTAACAGTCTGATTTGACATAGAGCCGCTTGTATTACCGTTACCGTTAAATTTAATGGTATAGGTCGAACTCGTTGAACTTGATGAGCCTGATGATGAAGAACTGCCGCTTGTTTCTTGGTATGCGATACCGACACCGTAACCTTTATTTATGATGTTATAGAAGGTTTCTTTATTGCTGCTGCCTATGGAAGAAGCGGAAGTCCAAAGACCTTGTCCGTCAGGTGTATAAAGTGCATTGGGATAAACTCTGTTTGTGTATGAAGCGATAAATCCCCAAGTAGCAGAGGTGTTACTTGTACCACCGTTACTTGATGCACCGAGGATATATTTGCCGTATAAAGCTGTTTCAGTTACGGTGATGGAGTGATAAACACTCTCAAGCCTTATATCGTAAATCGGCTCAACAATAACCATATCGCCCTTTGACATATTTGCTACACTGCCGACACCGAGCAGAGAAAGAACTTTATTGATGTTGTTTTCGTTGTTCTGCCAAGTTTCCATTCCCGAAGGTGCAGGCAGGGTTGTTGAAAAGCCTTGTGAGCTTTCCTTGTAGCAATTCGTGGTGCTTCTTGCTGTTGTAAAGCCATTATTCTGTTTGGATATGAGCTGCTTTTTGTTGTTCTTTGTGCTGAACTTATATCCGTCCGTGTATCCGAGATTACCGTAACTTGTGTTTCGGAACACGTCAATAACCTTGCTGACCTTCATCGAACCCGATGATGTTACAGCACTGAAACGATAACCTATACAGTTATCGCTTGTTGTTCTGATTGCGTATCCGTTAGGTGATGCCGATGAAGTACCGCCCGTGCCGCCTGCAGAACTGCCGTCCCAAGACAAAGCAAAGGCATTTGTGGGTATCATACAAATCAGAGAACACACAACCAAGATAATAGATATTACTCGTTTAATACTAATCATCTCCTTCTTAAAAAACAAAAAAATGACCTGACATTACATCAGGTCATCATCTCTTTTGGTTTAGTGCGAGTGGCAGGTTTTACCCTTAACCGCACCGTGACAAATCTCGCAAACAGTATCTTCAACATATCTTACGCAAGTTCCGTTTGAGCCGTCACCGATTTTCTTACCGCAGGTACTGCAATAAACGGTGGGGTCATTCTTTATTGTGTATTTGGGACACTTGGTAATATCGTAGCAGGAGTTACCCCATTCATCAACCGCATAGAAGCTCTTACAGGTGTGAGAGCCGCAGATTGAACAGCCTTTCTTTTCAAGGCTTACGATGAAATCGTGAGTTTCCTTGCTGTCACAGTTATGTTTCTTGACACCGCAGTTATAGGCATTTGCATCGTCATCGCCGACGATTACAATACCGGGACCGTCATTCGGTTTTACTGCTTCCGCCTGCTTATTCGTTGTTTTTTCGACTGAGCCGTGATTATCAGGCTTTGTCATTTTTTCAGGTGCAGCGAGAGTTATCATATTCTCGTCAACCTTCTTCGATTCCTCAACATACAGATTTGTTCCGATGGTGATGTCCTCAAGATTGAGATTATCGTTATCGGTGACGTGCTGTGTGGTTGAGGTAGTCGTTTCGGTGTCTGTATCCTTTCCGCAGGACTTGCCGAAAAGTGCAAAGATAAGTGCAAGAATTATCAGCAGCACCGCAACAAGGATAAAGATAGTTTTGTTGTTCTGTTTTGAGTTTGAATTGTCTTTCATTTTCTTTTGCCTCCTAAACAATTAAAATTTTTCGGTTAATATTGATACAATTTCTATCGGTACATTTGCAGTCGTAACCGTTTTCCCTGCAAACTGTATCGGCACAGAAACGGTATATCTGACACATATTTCAAGCTGATTATCCTTTTGAAAACTCATTTGAGGAAGTGTCATTGAATATTGCAGATTGCCGTCTGTGTCATAACTATACAGCGTATCGGCAGATAAATCCAATGTGCAAAATTCACAGAGCTTTTCTGTGTATTCGGGGAAATCAAGTGTTTCGGTGTAGTCGTTACCTTGCTTTATGCTGTTGAATATAAGAGTGGAGTTTGTGGTGACGAAATTATCTAAAACAACCTTGCTGTTTTCCCGTGTGACATTGATAACCGAGATTGCGGATGCATAAGTGAAAATGCTTGAGAAGATAGCGACAATTACGATGATTAGTACACATATTGATACATAGCCTTCGCCTTTGGTGTCTTTCAATATCTTCATTTTCCGTCACCTACTTCCAATACTTTTCCGAAATACCCGACCTTGTACTTTGTACTGTAATGGGTATTTTAAAGGCACCGACGCCCTGCACATAGGTATGAACAGAGATTGTCAGAGTCATCGTATCTCCAAGCTGCACACGCTGGTATGTTTCGTTATAGTATTCTGTTGCAGAAGTGGTTACATCAAAATCAAAGAAAGTGTCTTTAAGTTCCTCACACCGTTCCTCAAACTCATCACCGAATGAGCCTGTAAATGCGGCAGTTTCAATAAGCTGTCCGCTGATCTCGTCCATATCCTGCTTGAGTGTTAAAAAGGAATAGATGTTAAGGGTTACTACAAGCACCATCATAAGTGCAACCAAGCCGATAGCCACATCAATATAGCCTTCGCCCTTTCGGGAAGTAATAAGTTTCTTCATATCCTTTCACCTCCGTTATCCGAAAAGAACGCCGACAGAACTGATAATCTGTGAGATGATGACAACAACATACATAAGCATAAAGCAGACAAGCAAACTCATTGAGAGTTTCTTTGTCTTTTTGGGTATCTTCTGTGCTTCAAGCCTTAACTGCTGTCTTTGAATATCCGCAAACTTCATTGAGAGAGATGACCAATAAACCGTGTTGTCGTCACCTCTGACAAGGGCAATAAGTCCTCGGCATACATCACTCATAAGCGGTGAGCCTACTCTTGATTCAAGTCTTGTTATGGCTACTTCAAGATTACCGGAACGCATATCCGCTACTGTAATATCAAGCTCGTGTTTGAGTTCGGGACAAGCGTGAGGTGCAAATGATTTAAGCATACCAAGTACATCCTTGTTGTGAGATATACTCTTTTCAATCTTGAATACAAGGCGGGGAAACTCATATTCGATTTTGGCTCTTTTTGCTTTAATTCGGTTTGCAATTCCTTTCATATTCATTCGGTAAAGAATGAACGCAAGAAAAAGAATTACGGGAGAGAGAATGGGGAATATGAAAAGCATCGGTATTGCGAAGATACCGACAATAAGGGATTTAACAATAGCATTAGCCATAAACATTTCGGGGGAAATGTTCATCTGTGCTGTTCTCAAATCCGATTCAAGCTGCATACGCTTGAACTCGTTAAGGTGTATTTTCTTTGCGATAAATGAGGCTATGTTTGAAAGCCATACATCAAGGCTGCTTGTCTTTTCTTTCTGCTGTTTTGCAAGGTTGTTGACAGCCTTTGAAGTTCGCATATACGGTATGCGGTAAATATCTGCCAAGATGAAATATGCGGCAATACCGCAGAACACTCCTGTTATAACTCCAACCATTTAACCGCCTCCTTTACCGTTTGTACTCTACGGGTTTTGTGTATTTGAGCATAAAGATATAGGTTATGAGAATAACCGCACCGCATACGCCGAGTACAACTTTACCCGCAGTTTCGTACATAAGAGTGTGAAACCAATCTTTGTTGAGAACATAGAGCAGGGGTATGTTACCCACAACAAGACCTACCATTGTGTAGTATTCCGTTCTTACCGCTGACATCATCGTGTTAAGTTCGCTGTTTACTATTCTGACATCGGTGAGTTTTGTGACTATGGGCAACAGAGTATCTTTGAGTGCTCTGTCATCTTGACACTGAATGAGTGTATCGCACCATTCGTGGAATATCTCATTATCAACCTTTGATTTAAGATTTCTCAAAGCCTGTTTTGTGTTCGATGAAACAGCCATAGCGTCACCCACAAATGCGGTAAAGCATTCTTTCAGCGGAGGTCTGATATATGCAAGATTTTCATTTACCGCCGAAACAATATCCGAGTTTCTGTTGTATGAGGTTGTGATAATTGAAAGAGTTGTTTCCAACTCGTCCTGTATATGTTTGTTGTAATATGACAGAGTGTTTCTTACATATATAAAAGGTATCATCGCAAACGCAACAGCTAACACGGGAACAAGGAATACGTTATCAATAAGGATAGCAACAACCGCACCTGCCGCCAAAAGGACAAGTGAGGCAGAGCAGACAAGGGCAAACTTACCCGATTTGCCCGTTGCTTCAAGTGCCGACTGAACATAAATGAGCCTACTGCCCAGGCTCTTTTTCTTTTTGCCCGCCCTCAAAGCTCTCGCTTTTTCTCGCAGAGAACTCTTTGGGGTTGTTATTTTCATTAAGTCATCTGAAATCTGTGTAGGAGTTAAACCAAGAAAACAGACAATAGCAATAATAAGAAAAACAGAGGCTATCATCGGAAAAATCATTCATATTCAACCCCTTTCTTCAAGAATTTGTTGAGTTCCTCCTGCGGAACGCCAAACTGAAGAAGTTTCCTTTTGAGGTTGTCTGACATTATTTCCGGCTGTTCAAAATATCCCTCGGTTACATATCTGCCGTTCACTATCTCGTTCTTTGTGATATTAAATCTGAACAAGGTGTGATAGAGTCTTTCACCGTTGGGAAGTATCTCACATTCGGAAATATCCATTATCTTTCTTTGATTGTTTTCAAGTTTATGAGTATATACGACAATGGGGAATGCCTGACCTGCCTGCATAAGAGAGGTCTTGAAATCAATGGGAAAACGCTTCTGACAAAGCAGGGCAATTCTCATATGTGCGGAATCTGCCGCAAATGCGTGAACTGTTGATACAACCGTGTGTCCCGTAAGACTTGCTTCAACTGCTGAATAACATTCAACATCTCGCATTTCGCCGACACATACTATATCGGGGTTAAAACGGAGTGAAGCAACAACAAGGTCTTCCTGCGTTATGTCATAAGTTTCATTTTCGGAAGGGCGGGACAAGGTGTGAACAACGTTGTTCACTACCTTTCCGCCCCTTGTTTTTACAAGACTTAATTCTCTTGAACCGCTTTCAATGGTAAACACACGCTTACCGTTGGGGATAGTGGATAAAAGAGCATTAAGAAGTGTTGTTTTGCCCGAACTTGTTGCACCCGCTACAACGGTGGATACACCGTATCTCAAACACATACAAAGGAAGTCCATCATCTTCTCGGTGGCATTGCCCGATTTGATAATCTCTTTCTTGTTGACTCTTGAAGGATGCAAAAGTCTGATTGAAACGCTTACGCCGATTTCATCATCAACAATAGGCTCTTTGAGAGCAGTAATTCGGGTGTTGTTGGGTAAGTGTCCCTGTGACATAGGTGTGGAATTGTCGATAATCATTCCCGAGTGGTGAAGCAAACGCTTTACAATATCTACTGCGTGGCTCGGTGAATAGAAATGTTCCTTTGCCTTTTCTGTTTTACCGTTTGTGTAGGTAATCGCAATATCGTTCCAAGCGTTTATGTTGATTTCTTCAATTCTGTCCTTGCCGAGATACTTTGTGAGGATTGAGTATTCCGCCATTTCGGAATACAGCTTATCGCAAAGTTCTGAAAAGGTAAGTCCTTCAACAGTATAATTGGAATCACGGACAAACTTTTCGATATATGACCTTAACTGTGAGAGCTTGTTTGTGTCGGTCAAAGCCGCTGCATATCGGGAGGAGATGTGTTCCTGCGTCATTGACAGCAGCGGCACAAAATCAATGTTTTGCTGTATCATCTCTTATTCTCCCTTTGAAAAAAGTGTGCCGTCTTTCTTTTTCTTGAAAAGGATACTTCCTACTGCGGTTGCCGCAGAAGTGATAAGTGTAGCAATAGCGGGAACTGCTGACTCGGCACCTGTGTCGGGAATTTCAGGGTTGTTGTAGCCATCGGGAGCAGTATTGTTATTGCCGTTGTTATCGCCGTCAAGTTCACCGTTTACAAGACCGCCGAGAATACCGCCTATAAGGTTGTTAAGGTCATCGGGAATTGTGATAACCTCATCACCGGGGTTAGGTGTGCCGTTATTGCTGTTATCATTATCAGTGTCATCACCTTCAATGATTGTACCTGCATCGCCGACGCCGTCACCGTCTGTGGTATCTTCATCGGGAGTATCAGTAGGTGTTTCATTGTTATCGGCATTATCTTCATCGGGATTGTCATTGTTTTCGGTGTTTTCATCTGTAGTACCTTCGCCGTTTGCACCGTCATCGGTTGTTGCATCACCGGGAGTTGCTTCCTCATCGGTGTTACCGTCATCTGTTGTACTGTCATCGGGTGTTTCGGTGTTGTCAGTTGTTTCATCACCGTCAGCGGGTGTATCGGTTGTATCACCGTTTTCGGGAGTTTCTGTTGTGTCAGAGTTATCCTCGTTTGTTGTATCGTCAGAGCCGTCAGTTGTTACATCGTCAGAACTGTCGGTTGTGGTATCTTCTGTTGAGGGGTTGCTGACATCGGTTGTATCTTCGCCGTCTGCATTGTCTGTGGTTGTGCTTTCGGGAAGTGTTGTGTCCGTGCTGTCGGTTGCAGGTGTTTCGGTTGTTTCTGCGGCATAGGCGGTTACTGCACCGAAGCATACAAGGATTGAGAGTGCTGTGAGAATACAAATAAATTTTTTCATAAGATTTTAATTCCTTTCTTTATTACATTATTTTATAGATGAGATTTGAGAGTTCTTTGCGGTACTTCTTGTCGTTAACTCTCATATATAACTGACCGTCAAGAAGCTGCTGTCTTACCTGTCTGGAATAAGGTAAGGTGCAGGACACATTTTTAAGATGTGCTTTCACATCTTCAATCGGCAGAAAGAGGTCATTGTCGGTTGAGTTTATAACCTTAAAACTTCTGTCATCATCACTGCCGAAAAGTCCTTTGTTTGCGGTGTAATAGGTCATACCTTTCAAATCGGGTGAAAGAACAAGTACAACCGAATCTGCACAGTTGATGGCTTTTCTCGATATGAGATCATCGTCATTTTCCGTACATTCAACGAACACATATCCTGCCATTTCTGACAGAACATTGAAAAAAGCATTTACTTTATCGTCCGTTAATTTTGCGTAGCTGTGTTTGTTTTCATCCGACTTATATCCAAGACAGCCGAAATTCGGCATATCCTTTACCGTGACAAGGTGAGCAAGAATACTCTCCTGTGATATGTCCGTGTTATCCAATACCCCGCCGAGAGAGAAAAGACTGTCGGGAGTATAGTTGGGAAAAAGGAGTCCGAGTGCGGGAACTGTCATAGAGGGTGAAAGAAAGATGACACCACCTGTGTCCGTATTGCAATACATTTCCTGTGCGAGTTTAAAAGCAACAGTTGTTTTTCCGCCGTTGGGTGAGCCGCAAACCGCTATGATTTTAGCCATTTGTGGAGTCACCTCCGTTAGCGGGTTTTGCCGTTGCAAGGAACTTATCTTCCGCATCAAGGAACTGCTGTGCCTTTGCATCGTCACCTCTGTAAACAAGGGCAACGTGCATTGAAGCGTTTTCTTCGTAGTTGGCAAGGATTGAAGCCTGCTTTACCGAAACGAGAACAGTAATTGTTGTGGGAAGCTCAAAACTGCCGTCCTCATTGGGGACAACCTCTGCTTCATCAATACCGCCTGCTGTGGTGGTAGTGATAACCTTTACATATTTCAGTTCACCGGGAACGGTTGTTTCGCCGTTTTTATCGGTAACATAAATGCTGACAATATCTCCGTTTTCAAGCTTACCCGAAAGACCGCCTGCAAAAGAGTTGATAGTTATACTCATTGCGACCTTATCTCCGTTAAGTGAGCCGAGGATATGTGAGGCTGAATTTGCATCAGCCGTGAGCCTTGCCGATGTTGCATAGTCACCGATGAGAATATCGGTACTTGCGTATTTGCCTATTACCTTGTCTTTTTCGGTAATGGCATTTGCAGGAACATTCGCTTTGAGAATTTCTGCAATTTCAAAATCTGCATCGGTTATCTGTGTACCCTGCGAGATGTCTTTTGTGAATCGGAAAACTTCAACCTTCTGTTCCGAAATCTTATTGACAAACGGTGAAACAACGAATGTTACCGCAACCGCAAGAATGATACAGACAATACCGATGGCTGTTCTGTTCTTCATTGGGTTAAATTCCTCCTTGGATTAAATACATTGCCATAAATCCTATTGAAAGATAGGGGACAAGAGGGAGGCTCATTTCTTTGAGTTTCTTCTTTCGGTTGATAATGGGTGTAACGATAACGGATAGAATAAGACCGATAACAAGACCTGCTATACCGTTCCACATACCGAGAACAAAAACGCTGGCTGCAGTTATCTTGACATCTGCACCGCCGAGCCTGTTTTTAGAAAACAAAGCACAGACAAACATAATACCGCCCACAAGAAATGCACCGATAGTGTGAGTGAGTATTTCCAACAGAGATAATGAGATAAAACCGGAAATGAATATCATCACCGAAACAACATCTTTAACTCTGCGTGTCTGAATATCGCATAGGGAGGCATAGAGCAGTATAAAGAAGAACACTGCACCCTTAACGAGTTGTACTGACCAACCGAAAACGATAAATAACAATACAAATACAACTGCTGATACAAGATAGCAAAGAGAAGTATCCTTTTCTTCCATTTCCTGTTGCGGTGTTTTCTTGATTATGAGTTTCACAAGAAGAAACACAAGGACACATAGCATACTTGACAACAGAATATTAGTGAATATTTTAAAATCAAAGACGTGAGTGAGTCCGTGTCCTATAGGATTTACGGGTTTGATTATTAAAGTATTAAGCATTTTAATCAGTCCTTAAAAGAGTTAAGCAGGGCAGCATAAAAACTGCCCTGCCGTTTGCTTTTTAACCCTTGTAGTTAAAGAGTCCCTCAATCTTGGTTGTGACTGTGGGCATAATGGTTGAGTTGAAGAGCGTGTAAAGACCTGCGAGAAGAAGGGCACCGATTACAACGGCGATAAGGATTTTGACACCTGTATCGACATAAGCTTCGGCAACTGTGCCGTCGAGAACTTCGTGAGCCTTTGCTGTTACTGCCGCTTCTGCGGATGTGAACGCCGACTTAACCTTTGAGCATACCTTGCTGACACCTGACTTGATTCTGTTAAACATATTTTTCACCTCCTGTTTCTTAACCCTTGTAGTTAAAGAGTTCTGTGATTTTGCTTGTGACTGTGGGCATAATGGTTGTGTTGAAGAGCGTGTAAAGACCGCCGAGAAGAAGGGCACCGATTACAACGGCGATAAGGATTTTGACACCTGTATCGACGTAAGCTTCGGCAACCGTGCCGTCGAGAACTTCGTGAGCCTTTGCTGTTACCGCAGCTTCTGCGGATGTGAACGCTGACTTAACCTTTGAGCATACCTTGCTGATACCTGACTTAATTTTGTTAAACATAAATTTTTACCTCAACTTTCTTTTAATTATTCTTTGATGTGGCTGTCATACGCAGCGAGTACGGATTCTTCAATCTGTCTTCTTGCATATGAAGTGATGGGATGAACAACGTCGTGCTGTTTTTCTTCGCCGTCCTTGTTCTTCCACTTGGTGTAGGGCATAGAAATGTGTCTGCCCTTTTCGGTTTCCATAACGGCAACACTGTGGATTACAATGGAGCCGTCAATCTCAACATCGGCAAAAGCCTTAAGCGACTTGTCGTTGTTGAACATCTTTTTAATGGTTGTTTTGATTACCATAATTTTTATTTCCTTTCTTTTTTGGATAAAAAATAAAGTAAGGAATTACCGTGAACGGTTATTCCTTACTTTTTCTAAATGGCGGTTATAGTAGTCTATTGCTTTAATAACATATTCGCAATGTCTTTCTTGCGGTATGTGCTTGGGAATTACTCCGACTATACGTTTGTCCCGAAACGGGGATTTTTCTTTTTGGTTCGGTTTTTCCTCTGACATTATCGCTTCAATAACCTCTGGTGTTAATTTGCCATCACGATGAAAGTTTCTCAATCGGATAGCCTGATAGTGCGAAGGTGTTGCGTCATTGTAGTCAATGGTTTCATACAACTGCATTTGTGCTTCTTCGGGTAAGTAGGATATTTCTACCGCAGGTCGCATTGCAATTCTGCCCTCATCAACAAGTTCAAGCAGTTCGGGGATAAGGTTGGTTAATCGGATATACCTCTTTATTTGTGTTTCACTTTCATTAACCTCTTGTGCCAATTCAGTGTTAGAGCGTGTTCCGATTAAATTCGGTCCCGTCGGGTCCGAATTATCTTTTGCAGGTCTGCCTGCTTGTCGCTTCATAGCCTCCAACCTCATCTTGTATGCGAATGCCTTTTCGCTGGGTAGGATAACCTCTCTTTGAAGGTTTGAATCAACCATTGCTAATATTGCTTCGTCCTTCGTCATTTCTTTTACTCTTGCGGGGATGTTTTTTATCCCCGCAATTTCAAAGGCTCGTTTTCGTCTGTGTCCCGATACCATTTCGTAGTTCCCGTCCTCCGTTGGTCTTATGATGACCGGCTGTATTAGGCCTCTCTGCATAATGCTGTCAACAAGTTCATTCATGCTCTCATCGTCTTTGACCTTGTACGGATGTTCGGGGAAATCTCGAATTTGGCTGATTGGGATTTGGACTACTTTTTCCTCGCTCTGTATGTTCATCTTAAATTAGAAGCCAAAGCGAGAAACGATTTCGCTGATTGTCTGAAGAATTACTGCACCGTAAAGACCGGGCAGTACAAGCAAAGCGTGAATCATTACTTTTCCTCCTTCTTACAAAACTTTGTTTTGGGTGACTTTATTCTTTACTAAAGTCCATCGAGAATATACATTCCCATCTCTCCTTTCATTTTGAAGATAGCCGACAATGTTAATTGAACGGCTATGTAATAGACCGAAACCCGTTCTTGGCGAATCGGTCTTATGTTAAATGCAGTATTTGTCCTCGACACCCCTGCATAGCTTTTGCTTTATGGGAAACACATAGGTTACAGTTTGCTAAACCGTATCATAGGAATCTCACCTCTGCCGGGTTCTCCGCCAGCTCCGTAGAGAAGTATCATTATCATTCTGACTGTCATCGCCATATCGGTTGCAATCCGATAATCGTGCAGGGGTTATCGCTCTTTCCGCTTTCGGAAATCAAGGCGTACCTGCTACCGTAGCTACTCATCAGAAATAAAGTCCTATGTGAGTGACTTATTCACTTTTCAATGTTCGTGAAAGGCTTTTGAAAAAATACCCTTCATTATGTTTGCACTGGGAAGGGGCAAATTGGGGTGATTTTTTTGAAAAAATTTTTTATTTTTTTAAAAAATTTTTTTCAGCGTACATATTGCTCGGTATAAAAGGTATCGAGGTCATCAATTATGAACAGGTCACTTCTGTACTGACCGGGCCAAACAGCAACGATTTTGCTTTTGCCCGCTTTGGCGTTCATACACGCATCAAGTCTTTGCTGACGAGTAAATAACTGAGTTAATTCACCGTTGGGAGTAAGTTCCATAAAACATATGTACTGTTTACTCCTGTACGGGAAACATCCAGCTTCTTTTGAGCTACGCATTGTATTACTCCTTTCATTTTGATTTGAAAGGCTTTTGAAAAATACCCTTCATTATGTTTGCACTGGGAGAGGGTAAATTGGGGTGATTTTTCCGAAACTTTTTTAAAAAAATTTTTAGAAATAAAAAAAGCTGCCTGTTCCAACAAGTAGAACAAGCAGCGAATAATAGTGATATATGATGTTTTTAATACTATATAAATCTATAATAATAGAATACCAATAAGCTATATAAAAAAACAAGTCCCTTTTCTATTAGAAGAAAAGGGACTTAAAAATGATTTTGAGGACATTTAATGAGTCGGGGTGTTCTTAATAACTCGGTTTCTACAGTTCGACAGATTGGAATTTATCTATTTTTTGTTTTTACTAATTCACCAATCATTGCACCACCGATAATGCATACTGCACCAACAATTTGAATTACAGTCATTTTTTCATCAAGCAAGACGGTAGCGAAAACAACTGCCGAAAGCGGTTCAAGATAACCGCATACCGCTACTGTTTGTACGGGCAATTTAGAAAGTGGCGAAAAATACAGATAACAACCGATACCCGTGTTTAAAATGCCAAGAATAGTAATCCATGCCCAATCATTTGTCGGCACATCTATAACAAAACCTTGTTTTATACCGACAAATATGGCAACAGTTAAGAAACTGACAAAAAGTTGAATTACCGAATTTTCCATTCCTGTAATGCTTTTCGATTGCTTGTTGAGTGTAACCATAAAGCAATACATAACAGCCGACATGCCACCGCAGAGCAACCCCCAATTATTTCCGTTGCCGTTAGAAACATTACCATTCACAAGCACAACGCCAACAAGAACCGTTGCAAACCCTATTATTTTGGGAAAGGTTAACTTTTCCTTGAAAATCAACGGCGATAAAATCATCACAATAACAGGACCACAATAATATATCAACGATGCTAAACTTACACCGATTTGTTGATATGCTTCGTACAAAAACATCCAACTTGTACCCATTGCAATACCTGACAAAGCAATGAAAACCGTATCTTTTTTGTGTTCCTTTATATGAAACTTTCCTTTACCAATTAAAAACAATACGACCAAAAGAACACTACCGATTAGTGTTCTTAAAAACACAATTTCATAACTACTTAACGATATATTACTTGCCACAATTCCATTTAGACCGAATAACAATAATGCTGACAAATATTTTACAAATGCCTTTTTATCCATCAGTATTCACCTTTACAAATTTAAATTTATTACCACGCATTTATTCATACCAACTCGTCAAATCATCGCTAAATGCTACTGCGAGAGATGCACCGAAAAGATAATTATCCTCATTATCACCGTGATAGAACATAGCATATTTATGTGGCGAAACACCGCTTACATCAATAACAAATCCTGCAGTTATTCTGTCTTTCGCCCAGGGTTTGTTCTCTTGATTAAGATATAAGGTGCGGATATTCTTAAAACTCTTAAAATCCTTTGTTGACATAATGCTTATCCCGTTTTTCGGTGAATTGAAAATAAGATATTCATCATTTTCTTTGATTACACATACATTCTCACCGCAATCGGTAAAACCTTGAAACTGCCAATTAACTAAATCTTCTGATGAGCTGAAAGAAACACCGTTTTGCTTGAAAAAGCATATAAATTTATCTTCCTCACAAAGAATATATGGATCAATCATTCTGCCCATTTCTTTTTCGGGTATATCACCCTTAACTTTGAGCAAAACAGGTTCTTCCCATTTGATTAAATCCTTACTTTTCATTGTGAAAATTCTTGAATTCTCATTTCCATAAATCTGCCCGTCTTTTCGAGGATAGGTTTGCAGGCAAAGATAATACTCATCATTGTGCTTGATAACATTACCCGGAGAGGAATAGTTTTTCATATTATCTTTTTCAGTCAGTTTTTTTGGCTTACTCCAATTAACAAAATCCGTGCTTTGGCTCATTGCAACATAAAAATACTGTCTTTCATCAGTATTTTCAACCAAAGTGAAAAACAAATATACCGTACCGTTTTCTATATAAACTGCAGGGTCTCGGTATGAATATTCATTTGTTTGTTCAAAAATAAGCATTTTAAAACCACCCTGCAAATTCAAAGTTGTCGAACACATTATATCACAACACTATCTAAAGTTTCAACTAACGTACATACTGATGTTTTTTAATACTCTATAAAACTCTATAGTATTAGGAACGCAAAAGAACTGTGTTACAGCATAACGCTCACCTTTTTGATTAGCAGAAAAGGGATACCCAAGATGAAAATTAGCAGAAATCAAAAATCGTTAGCAGAAATTGATAAATCCTGCTAATTTTGATTAGCAAGGATTATCACCTTGAAGGTGGTAGTTAGTCCAACTTGGGGAGGCGATTCTGCTAACGAAAAAATCGTATTTTGATAAATTTTTTTGAAAATGTGCAAAAAACAAAAAAGCCGCAAACCCTTGATAAATCAAGGAGTTTCGGCTTTCAAAAATGGCACCCCCTACCGGGATCGAACCGATATCTAGCCCTTAGGAGGGGCTTATTCTATCCATTGAACTAAGGAGGCATAGTCGTAAATATGATATTTTATGGGAACAAAATAACTCGTTGTCAATCACTTTTCGCTAAAAGGTGAACGACATAACAAACAATTAGGAGGGGTTTATTATATCCATTTAACTATGCAGGCATATTTACTTCGGGCGGATTTTCACCGCCCGAATATATTACCACAAACTATTGTGTGCAGTCAAGGGGAATTTTACGCTTTGCCCCAGAAAACGAAATCCGAAATGAGAATTGCTCTTGTGGGTGTTGCTTCAACGCCGCTGAATTTCATCGGCAGGGCAACGAGGAAATATTTGCCCGGTGTAACTTTTTCAAGGTCAAGCCCTTCAAGCAACGGTATATTAGCGCCGAGGAAGGCTCTGTGTGGAGCCAACTGTGCGCCTTGTGTGCCGACGGAATTTGAGTCCGTGCCGACTAATTTTAAATTGGTTGAAGCTGCCGCAAAAGCACCGCTCTGCGAAAAATACGCCTTGCCGTTGCCCTTGATAATAAGCCGCTCACAGTCCTCGGGCACGTTTTCGTCTATAAAATCGCCGTTAATCGGACCCTCGGGCGCTTCGAGAACAAGACATTCGCCTATAAAGCGGTTAAGGTCAAGCTCTTCGGCGGTAATACCGTCCTCAATAAAATGGCGCGGTGCATCAATATGCGTGCCGTTGTGCAGGCAGAAATAGAGGGCACTCAGGTTACAATCGTCGCCCTCCTCCATCCGTTCAACCCTTTGCATACGGGGCTCGGGGTCGCCCGGATAAACCTCGGCTTCAAAAATATCTCTTGAAATATCAATAATTCTCATAATCAACCGTTAAGCATTGCAAAGTTTTTCTTGTTTGCCTTGTAAAGCTGCTTGTAAACCTCAAAATTCTTGTCGTAAACTGCCTTGTTTGCGGGGTTGGGGGTGTAGGTAGCATCGGCAGGAATGAGCGATTTTGCCTTTTCAAGGTTTTCGATAACGCCCAGACCGACTGCAACCGTAAGCGCCGCACCGACCGAGCCTGCGTTCTGCGGGCTCTTGGTTGTTTCAACGGTTTTGCCTGTGCAGTCGGCAAGAATCTGGCAGGTGAGTGCTGAAAGTGCACCGCCGCCGACAAAACGGATTGTGTCGCTCGTCTTAATCTTCTTGTCCTGCGTTTCAATAAACCATCTCAGGTGGTAGCAGACACCCTCAAGCACGGCACGTATAAGCTCGCTCTTGCCCGTTTCAAGGCTGATGTTAAAGAACATACCTCTTGAATTGGGGTCTTCAAACGGGCAGCGGTTGCCGTGAAGCCACGGTGTGAAGATTACGCCACCGCAGCCTGCCGGAACGTCCTTGATTGCATCGGTCATATAGTCGTAAAGGCTTGTGAAAACGCTTTCCTTGCTTTCGGCAACGTCTTCTTTTTTGAGGTAAATGCCGATTTCGTCAAGCGCAAGGTGATCCTTTACCCATTCAAGGCACTTGCCTGCGGTTTCAAGCTCGGCAAAGTAGTTGTAATAGCCGTCCTGTGCGCCGACAATAGCGGCAATCATAGCCGAGGTGTCAACAATGCTCTTGTCAACAACCGTGCCGACCCAGCCGGAAGTGCCGGAATAAACGTGAGTGTCGCCGAGTGCCGTTGCGCCTGCGCCGACACCGATAAGCGAAGCGTCACCGCCGCCGCCGAAAACAGCCGTGCCGGGGCACAGACCAAGCTCGGCAGCAGCCTCATCGGTAAGTCCGCCGACTTTGTCGGTTGATTTTACGATTTCGGGCAGGTGCTTCATATCAACGCCGAGCAGCTTACACACGGTCTTGCTCCAGCCGCGTTTGCCGTCACGGATATCGTAAAGCAGGGTACCGAAGGCGGAGTCCTGCGTCATAACGCATTTGCCCGTCATTTTGCAGATTATGTATTCCTTAACGTCGAGCCACTTGTGAATTTTTTTGAAATTCTCAGGCTCGTGCTTTTCAACCCACTTGTATTTGTAAACGGGGTCCTTAACGCTTGCGGAAACGGCGCCCGTAATAAGAAGCGAGGGAATGAGCTTGAAAATGTTTGCGCCTGCAATCTGTATGCCGTACGCCATATTTTCTTTCAGCTCCTGCTTTGCACGCTGGTCCATATAGCTGAAGGCGTTGCGGATGGGCTCACCCTTTTCGTCAACGATTACAAGGCCCTGCATCTGTGAGCAGAAGGAAATACCGCTGATTTCCTTGGGGTCAACGCCTGTTTTTTCAATAACCTTTTTGCTTGTGTTACATATTGCACTCCACCACTCGGACGGAATCTGCTCCGCAGAGCCGTCGGGCTTGGTGTGAAGGGAATAGCCCTCCATTGCCGCACCGAGGAGATTTACGGTTTTGTCAACCTCAAACAGACAGGTTTTGACACCCGTCGTGCCAATATCAAACGCCATTATAAGTGTGTTGCTCATAAGCTTTCACAGCTCCCTTTCGGACACAATAATATATATTAATATAACATAAATAATAATATTTTTCAATATAACATCATAGACAAAAATCCGGACGTGAATTTGACAGATTGCGAATTACGAATTAGTTCGACAAACTCTAATTTATGCTATAATAAATGCAATGAAGTGCTGTTTTTTCGGTGTATAAAGGTGAAAGGGGGAAAATAAAATGACTGACGGCGAAATTGTAAGACTTTTTTGGAAGAGAAATGAAGCGGCGCTTGAGCACACACGCACGAAATACGGAAGCTATTGCAGAAGTATTGCGTTCGGTATTCTTCGCAACGGTGAGGATGCCGAGGAATGTGTCAACGACAGTCTGCTTAATGCTTGGAATTCAATTCCTCCAAGCAAGCCCCAAAACCTGCGTACATATATGGGCAAGCTCGTACGCAATGCTTCAATCAACCGCTTTGAGCATTACTCTGCACAGAAAAGGGGCGGTACGCAAACCGAGCTTGCTATTAGCGAGCTTGAAAACTTGCTGTCGGATAATGGGGATGCTTTGGCAACCTTTGAAAGCGAAGCAATAACACGGTGCATTAATACAATGCTTCAGAACAGCTCAAAGGAAAAGCGTACTGTTTTCGTGCGCCGGTACTGGTATCTTGACAGCATAGCGGATATTGCAAAGGCGTATTCGTTAAGCGAAAGCAAGGTTACGAGCATTTTATTCAGAATGAGGAAGGAACTGAAAGAAGAACTTGAAAAGGAAGGAGTAAATTTATGAACGGATTAACTGTTTTAAAGGCAATGAACGGCATTGACGACCGCTTTATTGCCGAGGCTGTGCCTGAAAAGAAAAAGGGAAAGCTGCTTGTTCTGGCCAAAGCGGCTGCTGCGGTTGCCGCCTGTATCTGTCTTGTTGCAGGCGGAGTATATGCATATAATTCTTTTCAGAATTCTCAACTGCCTCTGCTCAGCATTGAGGAAATTGATTTCGGCGGTATGGGCTTTGAGGGCAGCGACAGCCTTACCCTTGAACATTCCGACGATATCAGCCCGTGGAATGAGCAAATTAAAATTGATAAGCTGCCCGTTTACAAAAATCTTTTATATCGCTATGAGGGTCAGGAAAAATCGTATTTTTCCGAAGATGATTTGTTGAAGGTTGCACAGGAATATTCTGAGCTGTTAGGCGAAGAAATTATTTCTTATGAAAAATTTACGGATGATTTCAACGAAAGAATAGTGCGCAACGTCATTGCTCAAACGCAAAACCATCAGGTATCTGTTGGCGGTGACGGCGGAATGAGCATTGTGTTCAAAAATGCCGAAGGCTTGACGGATTTATCCGCAGTCAAAGCGAAATATCCGTTCCTGTTTAATGAAAATGATGTTTTGGGTAAATATCAGGAGTTTTCAGTAGACGGTGAGCCGTTGGGGTCTTATTACAAAAAATATGAAAAAGGCGAAACGGTAGAGCAAAGCGTTGTAAACTATACGCTGAAAAAAATGCGATTTACTCATTCGGAAAACGGTGAAATACGCTCCGTGAACATTAACACTCAACAACGGTTTTCCAAAAAGCTCGGCGACTATCCCGTTATCAGCTTTGACGAAGCCAAAGAAAAACTATTGGATGGCCGGTATGTGAGTTCGGTAGATGAAGTATCTTATATTTCAAGCGGACGGGTTGAAGAACGGCTTATCAAAAAGGTTGATATAATCTACTATACGGGCAATAACCAACAGCTTTTTATGCCGTATTACAGGTTTTATATTTGGCTGGATTTGTTACCGTTTGAACGGACCGGTCTGCCGGAAGATTACGAGCACTACGGCTTTTTCTACGTACCTGCTGTGCCGGAAGAATATTTCGTGAATTATGAACTGTTTGACGGAGAGTTTCAGTAAAACAAATTGCGGTTTGTCGATTTCATCGACAAACCGCAATTTGCAGAAAGGATTTTTTTGTAAACCATGAAAAAGCTCTTGACACCTCAACTCTAATGTGTTAGAGTTGAGGTGTACTCTAATGTATTAGAGAGAAGGAGAAATAGAAATGAGCACACCAAAAGTTTTTGACAGCGAATACCGCTTTTGTTTGATTTTGTGGGAGCACGAGCCAATCAAAAGCAGTGAGCTGGTTAACCTTTGTAAAGAGCAGCTTGGCTGGAAGCCTACCACTACGTACACCGTCATCAAGCGCTTGTCCGAAAGGGGAGTGCTCAAAAACGAAAACACAATCGTTTCGTCTTTGGTTTCAAAGGACGAGGTGCAGGCATCCGAAATCAACGAAATGGTTGAAAAAACCTTTGAAGGCTCTCTGCCCGCTTTTATTGCGGCGTTTACAAAGCACAGAAAAATCTCTGAAAATGAAATTGATGAAGTACAAAAAATGATTGACCGATACAGGAAAGGGGAATTGTAATGGCTGAGCTGTTCTTGTCAATAGTCAATATGAGCATTTCTGCCTGTTGGCTTGTCTTGGCTGTTCTTCTTTTAAGATTGGTTTTGAAAAAAGCACCCAAATGGATAATTTGTCTGCTTTGGGGCTTTGCAGGTCTGCGCCTTGTAATGCCGTTTTCGCTTGAAAGCATATTCAGCCTTATTCCCAGCGCGGAGACTGTCAGCCCCGAAATTATGACAGCCACAAGTCCGTCGGTAAATACGGGTATTCCTGCGCTGAACAATACGATAAATCCCGTAATCAGCGAATCGTTTGCGCCTGAAATCGGGGCAAGCGCAAACCCGTTGCAAATTCTTGTTCCGATTGCGGCCGCAGTCTGGCTTGTCGGTATTGCAGTGCTGCTGATTTATACTCTCGTCAGCTTCTTAAGATTAAAGAAAAAAATCGGCACGGCAGTTCTGCTTCGGGATAATATTTATCAGAGCGAAAACGTTGCCTCGCCCTTCGTTCTCGGTATTATCAAGCCGAAAATTTATCTTCCCTTTAATATGAGCGAGCAGGATATTCAGCTTGTCATTTCCCACGAAAACGCGCACATCAAAAGGAAAGATCACCTTTGGAAGCCGCTCGGATTTCTGATTCTCACGCTCCATTGGTTTAATCCGCTTGTGTGGCTCGGATACGTACTTCTTTGCCGTGATATTGAGCTTGCGTGTGACGAAAGGGTTGTAAAAGGGCTTGATAACGTTCAGCGTGCGGATTATTCGCAGGCTCTGCTTACCTGCAGCGTAAACAGACGTAGTGTCGCCGCTTGTCCTCTTGCCTTCGGCGAGGTGAGCGTAAAGGACAGAGTGAAATCTGCGCTCAGTTATAAAAAGCCTGCGTTCTGGGTGGTAGTTGTTGCCGTTGTGGCAAGCGCAGCCGTTGCGGTTTGTTTTTTGACAAATCCGAAGAAAGATAAGGAATATTACGATTCGGGCTATTCATTGCAGATTGTTGATGAAACATATATAGGCACAACGCAGCTTCCCGAAAAAACGGATACGTATTATTTTGATGTTTCGAACGGCACAAAGGGCAAGCTCTCCAACGGCGCAAGGTTTAAAATCACCGAGTGCAATCTCCAGCAGGGAAAACTTACGGTTAAGTTGAGCGGAACTGCGCTGTACAGCACAACTGAGGTTGAGCCCGTTGTTGTGAAGAAAATAGTGGTTGAAGAAGGCTCTGACGGAGTAGTTCTTACCGATAAGCAATACACACACTTCTATACCTTTAGCTTTGTAAGAACGCAAAGCCTTGATGAAGCGATAACACAAGCCATATTTGATATGGATAAGCCTTCTCACGGCGATTTAGTCACGGAGCTTGTCAGTGAAGGACACGAAATTTACGGCACAGAGATTGACGGTAACAAATATACGGTATATGCAGCTATAAGCTATAATCTTTGGGGTTTCGAAAACGAATATTTTGTGCCTAAGTATGACTTTTTTGAAACTGTTATTATGACTTTCAAGAAAACAGCCGGCGAATATGAATTGCTCAATATAGATTATCCTATAGGTGTAACTGATTCCGAATATGAAGCATCCGTAAAAGAACTGTTTCCGAAGAAATATTGGAATCGGGTTTTGTATCCCACGATGAGTGATTATAAAAACCATCGAGGACAGAATGCGTATTATGCTCAAGTTTATCTTATTGAAACAGGAAGAAGCCCGGAAGCAATACGTTACTATGAACAATTGGAATCTGTGTCCCCAAACGATGTGGGTGTGACTGAACCAACATATGAACATAGTATTTTCTCGGATTATAAATACCGATACCGTTATTATTCAATCTCGGCACCGTTTATTGAACTGGTAGGTGAGAATGAATTTAACGACTGGTTTTATGATGAATATTACCCTATACCGATAGAAGAACGAAACGAAATGGCGATTGTTGCCTTTATAAAAGAGTTTAATATTTCTCGTGAAGATTTTGATCGTGCTAATGCAATTCATAATAAAAATGCTTCGGGCTCACAAAGTGATATAATAACAGATATTTCTCAATATAAACCGGGGTATGACAGAGCGATAGAGTGTAATGAAACGTACAACGCAGATATAATCTACACCTTAGACAACGAGATTATAAACTCCTATTACCTCTATGTTGATATGTTTGAGGAAGAAAGTACAATCGTGGGTGAAGAGCATTTGATAGGTGCACCCGAATGGACAGAAGATGATGATTATTTCGGCGTAAGAGCTTACAAATACCGTTGCAGTTATTATAGTGTACCTTATCAGTTCATTATATTGGTCGGAAAGGAAGCCTACGACGAATGGGAAGACAGTTTCTACGGGGATGATTTCTATGAATCGGAAGAAATGCATATGGTTTCGTTCATAAAACATTTCAATATTTCCCGTGAAGATTTTGATAAAGCCAACGAGGAAAATATTCGTGTGTTGGGACTTAGCGACGATAGTGTTATCTATCCACCTTATGAATATCCCAAAAACCTTGAAAATTACAGATATGAAGATGAATTGAATGAGGTTTACGATGCCGATTTGATTTACACTTTTGACAACGAGAAAATCAATGCTTATTACGCACGACCGCCTCAAATCATAATTGAGGATGGCACAAACGCCCTCGGTGAAGCGGTAAAATCACGCACGGAACATGCAGAATAAAATACAAATTGCGGTTTGCCGAAATGTTTAAATGCTATTATATTTGGCTCCCTCTGACGAGGGAGCTGTCGAAATCGCAAAGCGATTTTGACTGAGGGAGAGATTAATAATAACGCTGTTTCAATATTTTATTTCTCTCCCTCCGAGTTTTGCCAACGCAAAACCCACCTCCCTCGTCAGAGGGAGGCAAGTAAAACGGCATCTTGTTTTGACCACGGACGACACAAAGGCCGCCCCTACATACTCCAATTTAACAACCCGACCTCGGAGCTTCCAAGGTCGGGTTATTCTTTTCTATATTCTGTTTAATATATCCACTGCTTCAAGGTATCCGTCAAAGCCCTTGCCTTTTACCGTTGCGACACAGGCGGCACGTATGTAAGAAATCTTGCGGAATTCCTCTCTCTCGTCGGGGTCGGAAATGTGCACCTCAACTGTGGGAATGCCGACAGCCTTGACTGCATCGAGCAAGGCGACACTTGTGTGCGTATATGCGCCGGGGTTGATTACTATTCCGTCAACCTTTCCGTAGGCTTCCTGAATTTTATCTACAAGACAGCCCTCGTGGTTGGACTGGTAAAACTGGGCCTCAATTTGGCTTTTTTCGCAGTAACTTGATATCATACCGCATAAATCCGCATAGGTTTTACTGCCGTATATTTCGGGCTCTCTTATACCAAGCATATTTAAATTAGGACCGTTTATAACAAGTATTTTCATTTTTCTTCAAGTCCTTTCAGTATTCGTTCAACTGTTATTTCGGGGTCGGAATCCACCTCAACCGACATATCGCTTACCGCTTTGTAATGCGGCAGACGGGCGTTGTACATCTCCTGGAGCTTGTTTGCTTTGCTCAAGGGTCTGCCGTCAATGGCAAGTGATGAAATATCATGGTTTAAGTGCACAACAATGGCGTTTTGTCTGAGCGCCGTTTTGTTTTCCTCACGCAGTATTGCACCGCCGCCCGTTGCGATTATTTTACCGCTCATTTTCCCTGCTTCGGCAACCGCTTTTGCTTCGGCGTTGCGGAAATACTCCTCGCCGTATTTCTCGAAAATTTCGGGTATGGGCATTTTTTCGTTTTCAACTATAAGGCTGTCGGTGTCAACAAAATCTCTGTTCAGCTTTTGTGCCAGCAGCCTGCCTGCCGTGGATTTACCGCAGCCGGGCATACCCACAAGCACAATGTTTTTCATCTGCTTTTCGAGTGCGGAGAGTATTTCAAGCGTTTTGTTTTTGTCAAAATCTGTTTTAATAAAACTTTCTGCCGCTTTAACTGCCTGGGCGCAGAGCATAACAAGTCCGTTTACCGCAGGTATTCCGAGTGCTTCGGCGTCAAGAATAAACCGTGTTTTGGCAGGGTTGTAAATGAGGTCGGCAACGCCCTTGCAGCTTTTGAAAATTGACAAATCAACAGGGCTTTCGCCGTTGTTCGGGTACATACCAACGGGTGTTGTGTTGATAATGTAATCCGCATCGGCGTGCTTTGTGATATTTTCGTAGTTGTCCGTTTCACTCCTGCGTGAAATAACGGTGATTTCCCTTGCAACCTTGTCACGGCAGACGCAGACAACTGTTTTGCTCGCACCGCCGTTGCCGAGCACGACAACCTTTTTGTCTTTGACATCAAAGCCTGCGCTTTCAAGCAGAAAGGAAAAGCCGTAATAATCCGTGTTGTCGCCGTAAAGCGTGCCGTCGGGCAGGCGTGTAACCGTGTTTACCGAGCCGATTTTCTTCGCCGAATCGGAAAGCCCCGACATATAGGACATAACGGTTTCCTTGTAGGGTATGGTGACATTCATTCCGTCAAAGCCGCTGGTTGTGAGAAATTCTGCTATTTCATCGGGCTCTTTTTCGTAGAGCGGATATTCGTAATCGCCTAAAAGTGAATGTATCTGCGGCGAGTAGCTGTGGCCGAGCTTGCGGCCGAGTAGTCCGAAACGCATGGTTTAGTCTCTTTTCTTATACGATTTCTGAGTAACTGCCAAGGTAGGTGAAGTTGTCAAGCTCCGTTTCAAGCTCACATATAAGCTGCTTGAGGGCAGGGGAGTAAACCGAGGTGCCTACGTCAAAATAGAACATAAACTCAAAGTCGCTGCCCGGTATGGGACGGCTTTCAAGCTTTGTCATATTGATACCGTGTGCATAGAAACGGGAAATAATTTTGTAAAGCGAGCCCGGCTTATGGGGAAGGATGAGCATAAGGCTCGTTCTGTCCGCGCCGGGATAAATTTCGGGCTTTTTTGAAATGCAGATAAAGCGCGTGTAATTACTGCCCTTATTCTGCACGGCTCTTTTGAGCACGGTCAAGCCGTAAAGAGCGGCACATTCCGAGGAGCCGAGGGCCGCAATATCGCCTCTGTCGCTTTGCGCAACAGCCTGTGCGGCAAGCGCCGTGTTGGCGTAGGCGGTTGTTTTAACACCGTCAAGGGAGCCCAGAAAATCGCTCGACTGGCTGAGTGCCTGCTCGTGGGAAATAATTTCCTTTATATCCTCGAATTTCGTGCCGGGCTTCACAAGCAGGCAGTGGTTAATCTGCACTCTCGTGCTTCTCACGATATAAAAGCTGTGCTTCATCATCAAGTCGTAAATGCTGTTGACCGAGCCTGCCGTGCTGTTTTCAATCGGCAGTACGCCGTATTTGCAAAGCCCGGATTCAACCGCGTTGAAAACGCCTTCGAACGAATTGTTATACATAATATTGGGAAGAGCAAAAAGCTTGTTGCACGCAACCTGAGCATAGGCACCCTCCGTGCCCTGGCAGGCAACGGTTGCTCTCTCGGGGAAAAGGAGAGAGGTTTCTGATAATGCAGAGGTAATTATTTTTTCGTATTTAGATTCGGGCAGAAGGAGCTTAGCCTGATAGGACTTTGAAAGATCCATCAGTAGCGAAAACATCAGCCTCGTGTTCGCCTCGTGTTCTTCACCTGCAAGGTCGGACACACGCTGCAACAGCGCACGTTCTCTTGCAGGGTCGTAAATGCTCATTGAGTTTTGTTTTTTGTATTCGGCAACGCTTGCCGCTTTTTCCATTCTCTGCCTGAAAAGCTCAACAAGCTGTGTGTCAATATTGTCAATATCCTGTCTTATCTGCTGCAGATCCATATTATTTGTTCTCTCCAATCATCATATCGGCAATTGTCAGCGCCGCTGCCGCTTCGACTACGGGTACAGCACGCTGAACAATGCACGGGTCGTGTCTGCCGACTATGTTAAGCGTTGTGTTTTCTTTATTTTCAAGTGAAACCGTGTTCTGCGTTTTGTAAATTGAGGGTGTGGGCTTGAACGCTGCCGTGAATATAAGCGGCATGGCGTTGGAAATACCGCCGAGTATACCGCCGCAGTTGTTTGTGCGTGTTTTTACGTTCCCGTTTTCGTCAAAGTAAAATTCGTCGTTGTTTTCGCTTCCGAAAAGTCGGGTGCTTTCAAAGCCTGCGCCGAACTCAATGGCCTTTACGGCAGGAATTCCGAAAACGTTAAGCGAAATCTTGCTTTCAATTCCGCTGAACATAGGGCCGCCCAAGCCTGTCGGCAAGCCGATAACGGCACATTCAGCCGTACCGCCTACCGAATCGCAGTCATCCTTTGCGGCAAGAATTTCAGCCTTCATTTTTTCAGCCGCCCCGTCATCAATGCAGGTGAAGGGCTTTTCCTTAAGAGCGGTCAACTCTTCGGCTGTTATATTTACGCTGTCAAATTTTTTGTCGTTAATGCCGTGGATGCTTGCTATATGTGCGCCTATGGTGATACCCTTGCTTTCAAGCCATTGCATACATATACCGCCTGCAATGCAAAGCGGTGCAGTCAGCCTGCCGGAAAAATGTCCGCCGCCGGAAACATCGTACTCTTCGCCGTATTTCATCCTCGCCGTATAATCTGCGTGACCCGGTCGGGGCTTATCACGCAGCTCGGAATAATCCTTTGAGCGCTGGTTGCTGTTGTAAATAACCGCACGAATGGTTGTGCCGTCAGTCTTGCTATCCGTTAATCCCGACAGAAATACAACCTTGTCCACTTCTTTGCGCTGGGTGGAAAATTTATCTCTGCCGGGGGCTCTTCTTGCCATAAATGCGGCAAGCCTTTCTTCGTCAATCTCAAAACCGACGGGAAATCCGTCAATTGTAACGCCGATTTCGGGAGAGTGTGACTCACCGAATATTGTTATTTTAATGTTTTCACCTGTAGAGGATTCCATAATGTATCTCCATTAATCTAATTTTACTTTACCGCCCAAAGCTTTATACTCTTCAAAAAAAGTGGGGTAGGATTTGTTTACGGCCTCACAGCCGTTGATTACCGTTTCTTTTTCGCACGCTGCTGCCGCAATTGCCGCCGCCATAACTATGCGGTGGTCGTTGAACGAATCAACCGTTCCGCCGCTTAATTTTCCGTTGCCGTAAACGGTCAGTGTGTCATCTGTCGCCTCGGCACAGCCGCCAAGGTCGGTTATGAGTTTTTGTGTTGAAAGCAAACGGTCGCTTTCTTTGATTTTCAGCCTTGCGGCGTTATAAAATACGGTTGTTGCCTTGAAAAAACACGCCGTAACCGCAAGCACGGGCACAAGGTCGGGTATATTGCCGACATCAATTCTTATATCCGAGCCGTATTTTTTTGTAATTTCGGCAACGGCCTTGTCACCTTGTATTGATTTATCTGTCAAGTTGGAACACTTTACATCGTTGCCGTCAATTGCATCGGCACAGATGAAGAACGCTCCGTTCGACCAATCGCCCTCAACTGTGTATTTTTCGGGAGAAATAAAGCCGTTGTTTGGGAATATTTTTATCTTGTTCCCCTTGAATTCCGTCTTGATTCCAAAGTCGGAAAGTACGGATAAAGTCATATTAATATATGGCTTTGACTGAATTTCACCAATTACCGTAACCGTTGATTCTGCGTGGGTCTGTGGCAAGCTGAGCAGCAGACCGCTTATGAACTGTGAGCTGACACTGCCGTCAATAACATAGTCGCCTGCTTCGAGCTTTCCGCTTACCGTCAAGGGAATGGTGTCGCCACTTGTAATGCACCCGTGTGAGCGCAGGGCTTCGCACAGCTCACCTATGGGTCTTTCGGGCAATCTGCCGCTTCCGTAAAGTGAAACAGCTTTACCGAGTGAAGCGGCAACGGGTAACATAAAACGGAGTGTTGAACCGCTCTCACCGCAGTTGAGCACGGCGTTTTCAGTCGAGTCGGTTATCGGGTCAACTAAAAAGCCCGTATCTGTTTTTGTGATTCTTGCACCAAGCTGTCTTAAGCAGTCAGCCGTGGCTTCAATATCGGCAGAGGTGGTGGAACAATCAATTTTTGTTGCCCTGTCGCTCAACGCTGCACAGATTAGCGCACGGTGTGCAACCGATTTTGAAGCAGGCGCTTTTACCTCACCGCAGAGAGCAGAGGGAGTTATAATTGCTTTCATATCTTATCACTTCAATCCGAGTGTAATAATTTCTTTGAGTTCATTATAATCGCATTTTTGCAGTACGCTTTCGCCTTTGCCCGTGGGGATAACGAGTGTTATTTTACCGTGGGCATTTTTCTTATCCTTTAGCGTAACCTCAAAAACCTCATCAACGCCGTAGGGACATTCAAAGGGGAGCTTGTATTTTTTTAATAGTTCAATCAGAATTTCCAAAGCTTCGTTTTCACATTTACCCATAGCAATTGCGGCTTTTGTGATTACCGCCATACCTATTGCAACTGCACTTCCGTGCGGAGTGGTATAGCTGCTTAAATTCTCAACGGCGTGTGCAACCGTATGACCGAAATTAAGGAACATTCTTTCTCCTTTGTCAAACTCGTCTGCCTCAACAACCTTTGCCTTAATCTGAACACAGCGTGCAATTATGCTTTCAATATCCGTGTTGTTTTCTGTAAGAATATCAAGAAATTCACCGTCGCAGAACATACCGTACTTGATAACCTCTGCCATACCGTTTGAAAATTCCTCATCGGGTAGGGTGTCAAAGGTGTCTGTGTCGCATAGCACGAACTTCGGCTGATAAAAGGCACCTGCAAGGTTTTTGCCGGCTTGAAGGTCTATTGCCGTTTTACCGCCTACGGAGGAATCAACCGCCGCAAGCAGGGTAGTGGGAAGCTGAACGAAATTTGCGCCTCTCATATAAACGGAAGCTGCAAAGCCGCAAAGGTCGCCGACTACACCGCCGCCCAGGGCAAAAAACGTGTCCGTGCGGCTGAATGAATTTTCTGCGGCAAATTCGAGTATTGCAATCAGGTTTTCGGCGGATTTTGAGCCTTCGCCGTGAGGAATTACGAAGCTGAATACCTCAAAGCCAGCTTCTTTAAGTGAAGCACTCACTTTTTCAATATAAAGTGCGGCAACATTGTCGTCGCTTATTATGAGTGCCTTGCCGTCAAGCCCGAGTGCCTTTGCCTCTTCACCCGTTTTGTCAAGCAGACCTTTGCCGATTTTTACGCTGTAGGGCTTGCCTGCGTTAACTTCAATTCTTTTCGTCACTGTCAACCGCTTCCTTCATAAGCCTGCCTTCACGCAGCAGGTCTCTGATTTTTTCTTCGTCTTTTTCCTTTAAAGCATCGCTGTATTTCTTTAAGTTTTCTATCATCAGGTCAATTTCCGTAATCAGGTTTTCGGAATTTTCAAGGAAAAGCTGTGTCCACATATTTTCGTTCAGCCACGCAACACGGGTCAGATCCTTGTAGCTTCCTGCAGAAAAGCCCTTGTGCACCTTTGAACGGGGGCTTTTGACGTAGGCGTTTGAAACAACGTGAGCAAGCTGTGAGGTGTAGGCGATATTTACGTCGTGCACCTCGGGTGTGGATACCGTAACCGTGCCGAAGCCGGCTTTCAAAAGTACGTCACGAAGGTCTGCCAGTAAATGCATATCCTCGTTGGGCTTTGGTACAAGTATCATCGTTGCGCCGTCGAAAAGTGTTTCCTTGGAATTTTTCAGCCCCGAAAACTGTGTGCCTGCCATCGGGTGGCCGCCCACAAAGTTGAATCCGTTTTCTTCGGCTATTCTGAAACAGGGTGGACAGACAGTTGCCTTTGTACCGCAAAGGTCAACCACCGTTGCTCCCTTTTTTACCCTTTCGGAAATCTTATCAATATATTCTACCACAGCGTTGGGGTAAAGTGCAACGAAAATATAATCACATTCAGCTATTGTTTTGCCGTCAAGCACGCCGTCGGTAATTCCTGCCATTACCGCATAGTCGGTAACGGGGGTGTCTATGTCGTAGCCGAATACGGTTTCGTTTGCTCTTTTAAATGCCTTTGCAAGTGAGCCTCCTATAAGACCGAGGCCGCATATACCTATTTTCATTGCTTTTTTCTCCTTTGCTGTTTATCGGTTAATTTATCAGTCAAGCTCTGCAACTGCTTTGCGTATTGCGAATACACGCCTTGCAACGTCCTCAAACTGTTCGGGTGTGAGTGACTGGGGTCCGTCACACAAAGCGTGCTGCGGGTCGTTGTGTACCTCTATCATAAGTCCGTCTGCACCTGCTGCTGCGGCAGCCATTGCCATTGGCTTTACCAGCCTTGCAATACCGCTTGCGTGGCTGGGGTCAATTACTACGGGCAGATGCGTGAGCTCCTTGAGCATCGGTACGGCGGAAAGGTCAAGCGTGTTTCTCGTGTAGGTTTCAAAGGTACGGATACCTCTTTCACAGAGAATGATGTTCTCGTTACCGCCTGCCATAATGTATTCGGCACTCATAAGCAGCTCTTTAAGCGTGTTTGCAAGTCCTCTTTTAAGAAGTATGGGCTTGTTTGTTCTGCCCAGCTCCTTGAGAAGCTCAAAATTCTGCATATTGCGTGCACCGACCTGAATAACGTCAACCTTTTCAAATAAGGGAAGGTGATGTGCGCTCATAATTTCAGTTACTATCGGCATACCCGTCTTTTCCTTTGCTTCAAGCAGCAGCTCAATACCCTGAGCGTGAAGACCCTGGAAATCGTAGGGGGAGGTTCTCGGCTTGAAAGCGCCGCCTCGAAGGAGCGTTGCACCGCCTGCCTTAACTTTTGTTGCAACCTCGAGTATCTGTGCTTCGCTTTCAACAGAGCAAGGGCCTGCGATAATTGCAAATTCACCGCCGCCGATTTTTACGCCCGAGCAGTCAACTACCGTGTCATCAGGGTGGAACTTTCTGTTTGCGCTCTTGAACGGGTCGGAAATTCTTTTTACGCTTTCAACTATATCAAGACCCTCTATAAGGTCAGTATCAATGGCTGTTGTGTTGCCTACAAGGCCGAGAATGGTCTGGTATTCACCCTTTGAAATATGAACAAGAACCTTTTGTTCTTCAAGCCAGCTTATAAGGTTGTCGAGCTGATTTTGTGTTGCGTTGCTTTTAAGTACTACTACCATTTTTAAAACACCTTTCAATAAAAAATTCAAGAGCCTTGCAGTGAATTTACTGCAAAGCTCTTTAAAAATCGCTTTTATGATATGCCTTTGAATTAAGGCGCAGCAAAAATCACTTCTACTATTTATTTCTCATTAAAATAAAAGTAAAAGTAAAAAAAGCTGTATGCAGTTGCATTTGTTTTGCAAAGCATAATACTGCGTCTCCCTTATCAAAGATTGTCTGCATTATACACCCGTGATTTTTGAATGTCAATACTTTTTGCAAAAATAACTTTATCGCTTTCAAGCGCTAAAGTTTTTGTCGGGAATATTCAAATTGGTATTGCAAATTCTATATATTTTTGATAGTATATTTATTTGAAAAAGGTGGGTTTTTATGAAAAACAAATTAATTGATTTGCACACCCATTCAACCTGTTCGGACGGGTCAATGACACCGACCGAACTGGTAAAGCACGCAGCAGAAAATGGAATCTGTGCAATAGCGCTGACCGACCACGACACCGTCAGCGGTGTTGAAGAAGCAGTCAGAGCAGGGGAAAGGTACGGCGTTGAGGTTGTGCCCGCAATTGAATTTTCCGTTAAATCCCAAACGGAAACACATATTCTCGGCTACTTTATTGATATTCATAACCCCAGATTAAAAGAAATTCTCGGCGAGATTATCGAAAAGCGGATTGAGCGCAATGTAATGACAGCAAAGCTTCTTAAAGACCTCGGCTTCGATGTCGCACTTGAAGAGGCCGCCTCGCTTGCACCGGGCGGCATAGTCGGCAGGGCGCATTTTGCCCGTGTTATGATGAACAAGGGCTATGTTTCTTCCGTTAAGGAAGCGTTTGAAAAATATCTTTCTTCGGGTAAGCCTGCCTATTTCGGCAACCAGAAGTTAGAGGCGAAAACCGCAATTGAAGCCATACATTCCGCAGGCGGTGTTGCTTTTCTTGCTCACCCTCACCTCATTAAAATTTCCGATGAGAGGTTGGAAAAATATCTTGAAGAGCTCAAATCATACGGGCTTGACGGATTGGAAGGTTATTATACTGATTACGACGAAGAAATGCAGGAAAAGTTTCAGGCTATGGCAAAAAGGTACGGGCTGAAAATAAGCGGCGGTACGGATTTTCACGCCGCAATGAAGCCCCACATTTCAATCGGCAAGGGCACGGGGAATATGGCAATTCCCTACAGCGTGCTTGAACAAATAAAAGAAATTATTTATTGAGAGGTTTATGATATGAAAGATTACATCCTTCATCTTGAAAATGCGGCGGATAAGTGGGAAAATTGTACGCCCCTCGGCAACGGCTCAATGGGTTTGAGCGTTTTCGGCAGAACGGACAGCGAGCTTTTTGTTCTCAACGAGGAAACCGTATGGGATGAGCCTACCGAAATGAAGCCTGCAGGTGATTTCAAAGAAAAAATTGCGTATATCCGTTCGCTCTTCCTCGAGGGCAAGAATTTTGAGGCGGCAAAGTGGGCAGAGGAAAACCTTGAAAACGATTTCAATGTTATCGCTTCCTTTGAGGTTGCAGGCAGACTTAATGTTGAGTTTGACGATAAATCAAAGCCGAAGAATTACCGCCGTGACCTCAATCTCAATAAAGGCGTTGCAACCGTCAGCTACACAAAAAAGGATGTGGAAACGGTTGAGGAGTGCTTTGTTTCTTATGAGGAAAAGCTGATGGTTATTAAATTCAGCTTCTCCGCACCTTCTTCTTTTGGTATTACCTACGACCGTGACCTTGTTACCGAAAAAACGGCAGTCGGCAGCAAGCTTGTTGCCTGCTGTGATACCGCACACAAAACTCACGCCTTCTGCGTTGCGGCAAAGGTTGACACCGACGGTGAGGTTACCGCAAAGAAAGACAGCCTGCGTGTTGAAAACGCAAGCACCGCTGTGATTTACATAAACATTGTTTCCGATAATACTGACAAAAACTACAGAACAGCCTGCGTAGAAAAGCTGAGTAAAGATTTTGATTACGAAGCAATAAAGGCTGAACATATTAAGAGCTTCTCTTCAATTATGGAGCGCAGTGATGTATGCTTTGAGGCGGATGAAGCTCTTGAAAAGCTGCCCGTTGACAAAAGACTTGAAAGACTTAAGAAGGACGATAAGGCAACGGACTTCGGTCTGATGTCACTTTACTGGCAGTTCGGCAAATATTTGCTTGTCGGCTCAAGCCGACCCGGTTCTCTTCCTGCAAACCTCCAGGGTGTGTGGGGCGAAAGAATGCAGAACCCGTGGAATGCGGACTACCACACCAATATCAATCTTCAAATGAACTACTGGCAGGCTGAACAGGCGAATATCAGCGAGTGCACAAAGCCGTTGTTTGACTATATGAATACTAATCTTCTTGAAGGCGGCAGAAAGGCGGCACAGGATTACTACGGCTGTAACGGTACTGTTACCCACCACCTTAGTGACATCTATGGCTTCAACGGCCCTGCGGACGGTGTATGGGGTCTTTGGCCCGTAGGCGGTGCGTGGCTTGCCTTCCATATGTGGGAGCATTTCCTCTACACCCGTGACCTTGCCTTCCTTAAAAATGAAGCCTATGAATACATCAAGGCCTGTGTTGATTTCTTCCTTGATTATATGGTTGAAGACTCTCAGGGCAGACTTCTCACAGGTCCCTCCGCTTCACCCGAAAACGAATATATCGGTGAGGACGGTAAGCCTGTCACAATGTGCATGGCACCCACAATGGACAGACAGATTGTAACAGGGCTCTTTGAATTCTACCTTGAAACCGAAAAGCTTCTCGGAATGGAAACCGAAACGGCTGAAAAGGTAAAGGCCGCACTTGTGAAAATTCCGCCTATGCAGGTCGGCAAGCACGGCCAGCTTATGGAATGGATTGAGGATTACGACGAGGAAGACCCCGGACACCGTCACATTTCTCACGCCTTCGGCCTTTATCCTTCTGCACAGATTACGAGAAATACACCCGAGCTTTACAAGGCGATAAGAGTTACTCTCAACCGCAGACTTGCCAACGGCGGCGGTCACACGGGCTGGAGCAGAGCATGGCTTATCAACCTTTTTGCAAGATTGCGTGACGGCAACGAGGCGTATAACCATATAAGGCTGCTTTTCACACGCTCAACCCTGCCCAACCTTTTCGACACTCATCCGCCCTTCCAGATTGACGGCAACTTCGGCGGTGCGGCAGGCATAGGTGAAATGCTTATGCAAAGCCACGAGGGCGTAATTTCCCTGCTTCCTGCAACCGCTTCCTTCCTCTCGGGCTCTTTCAATGGCCTTAAGGCAAGAGGCGATATTGAAGTTTCCGCCGCTTTCAAGGACGGTAAGGTTATTTCCTGCGCACTCGTTTCAAAGTCTGCACAGACAGTCAAGGTAGAAATCAACGGCGAAATCAGAGATTGTGCACTTGAAGCAGATAAGGAATATGTAATCAGCGCATAAATATAGCCTCTGCGGCAAGGATGAGCGCAACACCCGGTGAGCCTAAAACAGCCGCCGTGCCGAGCGTGTACCAGTTTACCGCTATGCTTATTCCCGTCGCAAGCCCTATCAGCTTTACCGCATAAAGTGCGGCTACGCCTTGGAAAACCGTGGCGAAAAGCCCCTTGAAAAGGCACTTTCTTTTGAGCATTACCGTCAGCATTGTAAGAACGCATACTGCGGCAAAGATTATAACAACTGTCGTAGCTTTCATTTTATTCCCTCTTTCCCTGTGCTGTCAGGTTTTGCTCTTTTGCAAGTGCCAGCATATACCTGTAGCGTGCCTTGAGCGCTTCAATTTCAAAAATCGTTGCCTCTACAAGGTCGCTGTCGCTTTGCAGCTCAAAGCGCTCGTATGCTCTTTCAAGTGCACGGCTGATGTCCTGAATTTCATTAATCAGATTTATGTTTTCTTCATCAGCCTTTTTGCGGTTCAATAAATCAATTAAAGCAGCCATAATATGTCCTTTCAATCACACATTTTATAAATTGCACATTGTATAACATTTTTATGTAATGATAATGGACAATTATTCTTGCATTTATTCATTATTCAATAATGGTTAAGGAGACGAATTTATGAATATCACAAAACTTACGCCCTTTGCGGTACGCACTATCTGGGGCGGCAGAAAGCTTATTGAAAACTATAACGTCAAAACAGACCTTGAAAACTGTGCCGAGGCGTGGATGCTTTCCTGCTTCAAGGATTTTGAGTCGAAGGCCTGCGGCGGCGAGTATGACGGACTTACTATGCCCGAAATTATCGAAAAGGCAGGCAAGGGCATCCTCGGCAAAAATGCAGAAAATTTTGACGATTTCCCGATTTTAATAAAATTCATTGATGCGGCGGACGACCTTTCAGTTCAGGTGCACCCCGACGATGAATATGCACAAGCCTACAACGGCGGCTTCGGTAAAACCGAGTGCTGGTATATTATGGACTGTGAGCCGGGCGCAAGAATTATCTACGGCTTCAAGGAGAAAATCACAACCGAGGAATTTGCAAAGGCAATTGAAGAAAACAAGATTGAGGATGTTGTCAACTTCGTTGAAGTAAAGAAGGGCGATTTCTTCTTTATCGAGGCAGGCACACTCCACGCTATCTGCAAGGGCATACTGCTTGCCGAGGTGCAGCAGAATTCAAATGTCACCTTCAGAGCGTATGACTATAACCGCTTTGATGCAAAGTGCAACGGCCCGAGACCGCTTCACATCAAGGAAACGCTTGACGTTACCAAGTGTGAGCCTCCGTGCCCGTCAATTCCCACACTCACAAAGACAGAAAAGCTTGACGGTGCAACAAAAACCGAGCTTGTCAGCTTTGAGCTTTTCAGCGTGAACAGAGTTGAAATCGACGGCACATACAAGAGCCTTGCCGATGAAAATTCCTTTGTACATATTATGATTTTAGACGGCTGCGGCAGAATTTCCTGCGGCGGTGCTACTCTGGATATCGCAAAAGGCGACGGCGTATTCGTACCCGCAAATGCAGGAGAGTACGTTGTTGAGGGCAAGGTAGAAATTTTAGAGAGCAGAGTTTAATGCAACAATAAATCGTTGCTAATGAATAATTGTGGGCGGGACACGCGCACCCGAAAAATATTATTCATTATTCATCAGCGTAAGCGGCTTCATTATTCATTTTTCATTAACAGTTTGTCACAGACAAACTGTAATCTGGAGTAACTATGGCAGTATTATCAGCACAAAACTTGAATATGTCCTTTGGCGACCGTGTGCTTTTTGACAAGGTTTCCTTTGATATAAAAGAAGGCGAGCGTGTCGGCTTAATCGGTGCAAACGGCACAGGCAAGACCACTCTTTTCCGCCTCGTTTTGGGTCAGGAGCAGCCTACCTCGGGCGAAATACACCCTGGAAAAAACACCGTTGTGGGATATATGGAGCAGCACGCCTGCCGCAATTCGGTCAGAAGCATTTACGATGAAGTTCTCACCGTTTTCGAGCCGCTTATGCAAATCGAAATCCGTCTCGAGCAGTTAAACCGCCTTATAGATAAGGGTGGCGATATTGACGCTCTGATTGACGAGCAGCTTCGCCTGCACGAAAAGTACGAGCGTGACGGCGGCTTAACCTATAAAAGCCGTGCAAAATCAATGCTCACGGGTCTCGGCTTTCCTGTTGAAATGCATACACTCGCCTGTGACAGATTGAGCGGAGGTCAGCGTTCAAAGCTGAGCCTCGGCAAGCTGTTGCTTTCTTCGCCCGATTTGCTGCTGCTGGACGAGCCGACAAACCACCTTGATATCGACAGCGTGGAGTGGCTCGAAAACTTCCTTTCGGATTATAAGGGTGCGGCGCTGATTATTTCGCACGACCGTTATTTTCTTGACCGTGTCACAACACGCACAATGGAAATTGAGCACCGCAGAATGCGCATTTATAACGGCGGCTACACGAAGTTTATCGAGCAGAAGGAAAAGGACAAACTAATCGAACAGCGCCATTACGACAACACAATGGCGGAGGTTCACAGAATAGAAAAAATAATCGAACAGCAAAAGCAATGGAACAGAGAGCGAAATATCCGAACAGCAGAGCATAAGCAGAAATCAATCGACCGCTTGCTTGACGGGCTTGAAAAGCCCGAGTCGGACGAGGCAACGCTGAAATTCAAATTCGGCACCCTTGTCGAAACGGGTAACGATGTGCTTATAACTCAAGGGTTAACAAAGGGCTTTGGCGCAGAGCCTCTGTTTGAAAATGTCGATTTGCTTATCAAAAAAGGTGAGCGTGCATTTCTGCTCGGTGCAAACGGCTGCGGCAAAACAACCTTTTTGCGTGTGCTGGTTGGTCAGTATATCCCTCAGGCAGGTATACGCAAATTCGGCGAAAATGTAAGGGTAGGCTATTTTGACCAGTCGCTTGAAGGTCTGCACGAGGATAAAACCGTGCTTGACGAGGTGTGGGACCAGTACCGCAGATTAAGTCAGACCGAGGTGCGCAGTGCACTTGCCGCCTTCCTTTTCAGGGGTGACGATGTTTTTGCAAGGGTAGGCGATTTGAGCGGCGGCGAAAAGGCGAGGCTTGCTATGCTTAAATTAATGCTCGGCGGCTATAATCTGCTGCTGCTTGACGAGCCGACAAACCACCTTGATATCAGCTCCCGTGAAGCACTTGAGGATGCACTACTTGACTACGACGGCACTATGCTGATTGTTTCGCACGACCGTTATTTTATAAATAAGCTTTCCACCCGTATTCTCCGCCTTGGCAGAAACGGTGCGGAGGATTTCGGCAACGATTACGATGAATACCTTGCACGTCTTGAAGCCATAAAGGCGCAGCAGGCCGCACAGCCCAAGGAGAAGGAAATAAAAGAGGACGGCTATAAACAGCGAAAGCTCAAGGATAGCGAAAAGCGCAAGCTTGCAGCTGCCTGCCGAAGGGTTGAGGCTGAAATAGCAAAGACCGAGGAAGAAATAAACTCGGCACAGTCAGAGCTTGAAAAGCCCGAAACTGCGGCAGACTTTGAAAAGGTTATAGAGCTCACCGCAAGAATAGACGAGCTCAACACAAAACTTGAACTTCTGCTTGAAGAATGGGAAGAAACCCAGAACAAGCTTGAATAATTTAGGAGGTAATAAATAATGAAAAACATTACCAACGCACAATGGATTAAAAGCCCCAAGCTCTGTAAGGAGTGTGAAATCCGCTACACAAAGAGCTTTGAGGTGAAAAAAGACCTTGTCAGCGCAAGCCTTGAGGCAACTGCACTGGGCGTATATGTTGTTGACATCAACGGCGAAAGAGTGGGGGACTATGTCCTTGCACCGGGCTGGACTGCCTACCAGAAGCGTCTGCAGGTCGAAACCTACGATGTAACCGCTATGCTCAAAGAGAATAATACAGTTTCAATCGGTGTCGGCCCCGGCTGGAAGGGCAGATATTTTACGGGTAACGAGCGTGCCGCAGGCTATTTCCTCGGCGTGCGTGAAACGGCACTTATTGCCGCCCTCACCCTTGAATATGCCGACGGCACAAGCGAGGTTATTTATACCGATTCAAGCTGGACGGCTGAGTTCGGTAAATTCATTTCAACCGACCTTTACAACGGCTATACATACGACCCGAATTTTGTTGATGCAGAGCCGATGAAGGCTGTTGCATTCCCTCATAACAATAAGATTCTTCTTGACCGTCAGGGCGAAAAGGTTATTGAGCAGGAAAGACTTCCCGCAAAGGAAATAATTATCACGCCCAAGGGTGAAACCGTTGTTGACTTCGGTCAGAATCTCACGGGTTATGTTGAATTCAAAATCAAGGGCAACAAGGGCGAAACCGCTGTTATTCACCACGGTGAGGTGCTCGATGCCGAAGGCAACTTCTACAGAGATAATCTCCGTGCCGCAAAGGCACAGGCTTGCTTTGTCTGTGACGGTGAGGAGCATATCTGCAAGCCCGATTTCGATTTCTTCGGCTTCCGTTACATAAAGCTCGAAAACTGGAGCGATGAAGTGAAACTTGAAAACTTCACGGCTATAGTTGTTCATTCCGAATTAAAGCGCACGGGTCACTTTGAGTGCTCAAGCGAAATGCTCAACAAGCTCTATCACAACGTTATATGGGGTCAGAAGGGCAACTATCTCGACGTGCCCACAGACTGTCCGCAGCGAGACGAAAGACTCGGCTGGACGGGTGATGCACAGGTTTTCGTAAAGGCTGCTGCCTACAACTTCGATGTTGAACGCTTCTTCATCAAGTGGCTTGCCGACCTGAGAGCAGAGCAAAGACCCTGGGGCACAATCCCCCACGTAATTCCCGATATTTTCGATGTTGACGAAAATTCCTCTGCCGCCTGGGCTGATGCCGTAACGGTTTGTCCGTGGCAGATGTATCTGTCCTATGCAAATAAAGACCTCATTGCCGAATCACTCGAGTCAATGAAGAATTATATTGAATACGTCGAATACAGCAGCGTTGACGGCATCTGGTGCAAGAGCTGGCATTTCGGCGATTGGCTCAACCTCGATGCAAGCGATGTCGGCAAGTGCGACATCGGTACAAACAAGGATCTTATTGCAACCGCTTACTATATCTATTCAAGCGAAATTCTTATCAAGGCTATGGAGCTTTGCGGTGAGGATGCAAGTGAATACAAGACGAAGCGTGAGAATTCAATCATCGCTTTCCGTAATATGTTTATGGAAAACGGCAGAGTAAAGCCTGAATACGCAACACAGACTGCCGCAACCCTTGCCGTACACTTTGGCATTTCCGATAACATTGCCGAAACTGCAAAACAGCTTAATGACCTTGTAACCGAGTGCGGACACCTCAAAACAGGCTTTGTCGGCACACCGTATCTTCTCCACGCACTTACCGATAACGGCTATGTAAAAACTGCTTACGACCTTATTCTGCGTGAGGAATATCCGTCATGGCTCTTCTCGGTCAGAATGGGTGCAACGACAATCTGGGAGCATTGGGACGGTATGCGTGAGGACGGCACAATGTGGAGCACGGATATGAACTCCTTCAACCACTACGCCTACGGTGCCGTTGCCGACTGGATGTACGGCGATATGGCAGGTATCAAGGTTGACGAAAAGAACCCTGCCTATAAGCACATTCTCTTCAAGCCCTATACAGACAGCCGCATTGACTGGGTAAAGGCAAGCGTTGACACACGCAACGGCCTTGTAAAGAGCGAGTGGAAGCGTGAAAACGGTAAAACCGCTTATACCTTCACCGTACCCGAAGGCTGTACCGCAACGGTAACTCTTCCCGACGGCGAATACGAAGTCGGCGCAGGAACACACAACTATATTGTGTGAAATAATAAAGAATAAAGAAGAAATAAGAAATAATAATTGTTTTCTTTTCGAATATTGTTGTTGACACTGCAATTTAAGTGTGCTATATTCTACCCGTAAAAGCATATCCCCAAAATATTTATTAGGAGTGACTAAAATGTCAAAGTCAAGAAAAATACTTCTTGCCGTTGTCGCTGTAGCAATTGTCGGTCTGCTCGTCTGGGCAGGCGTTTCTGGCGGCGCAATGGCAACTGCTCCCTGCGTTGATTGCGGCGGTGCAGGTCTTGTTGACGGTGCAGACTGCGAAACCTGTGCAGGCGCAGGTGAGGTTACGGCTTCCTGGTGGGCTCTCGTTCCCCCCGTAATCGCTATCGGTCTTGCCCTTATAACCAAAGAGGTTTACAGCTCTCTGTTCATCGGTATCCTTGCCGGTGCTCTCCTCGGTGCAAACTTCAGCTTTACCGGTACTATGGATATCCTCACTAACGACGGCCTTATTTCCGCCGTTTCGGGTACAGCAGGTATCTTTGTATTCCTTGTTGTTCTCGGTGTTATTGTTGCCCTTGTCAACAAGTCGGGCGGTTCAGCCGCTTTCGGCCGCTGGGCACAGACTCACATCAAGTCCCGTACAGGTGCAATGCTTGCAACCTTTGTACTCGGCGTACTTATCTTTATCGACGACTACTTCAACTGCCTTACAGTCGGCTCTGTTATGCGCCCCGTAACCGACAGCCACAAGGTTTCTCGTGCAAAGCTGTCCTACCTTATTGATGCTACGGCAGCTCCGATTTGTATGATTGCTCCCATCTCTTCATGGGCTGCAGCAGTTTCCTCTTACGCTCCCGAGGGCGAAGGTCTTTCTCTTTTCATCAAGGCTATTCCCTTCAACTTCTACTCACTTCTTACACTCGTTTTCGTAATTGCTCTTGCAGTTATGAAGTTTGACTTCGGCCCGATGAAGCTTCACGAGTTCAACGCTCAGAAGCACGGTGACCTCTATACCTCAGGCGAAAAGGCAGAGGTAGCAGAAGAGGGCTTCAACCCCAAGGGTAAGGTTCTCGACCTTGTTCTTCCCATTGTTGTTCTTATCATCGCCTGCGTATTTGCTCTTATCTATGTCGGCGGCTTTTTCGACGGTGCGGATTTCATCACAGCCTTCGGTGATACAGATGCTACAGTCGGTCTTCCCTGGGGCAGCATTATTGCTCTTGTATTCACAATTGCTTATCTTGCACTGCGTAAGGTTATCACCGTTAAGGAAGCTATGGAGTGCATTCCCAAGGGCTTTATTGCAATGGTTCCCGCTATCCTTATCCTTACATTCGCAACAGCTCTTAAGAATATGACAGCTGTTCTCGGTGCACAGCCCTTTGTTAACGATGCTATGGGCAACGCTGGCGCTTTTGCAAACTTCCTTCCCGCCATCATCTTCCTGGTTGCCTGCTTTATTTCCTTCTCAACAGGTACATCATGGGGTACCTTCGGTATTCTTATCCCCATCGTTATTGTTATCTTCGAAGCAGGCGATCCGCTCCAGATTGTTGCAATGTCCGCTTGCCTTGCAGGTGCTGTATGCGGCGACCACTGTTCACCCATCTCCGATACAACAATTATGTCCTCCGCAGGCGGTCAGTGTAACCACCTCAACCACGTTTCAACTCAGATTCCCTACGCTGTTACGGTTGCTGCGTTCTCATTCGTAGGTTATGTTATCGCCGGCTTCGTGCCCAATGCGGCTATTGTCCTTCCCCTCATGATTGTTGTTATGCTTGCAGGTATGTTTATCATCAAGCTCACAACATCCAAGAAGGCAGTCCAGTAAAATAAAAAGTCAATCACAAATCAGCCTTGAGTTTTCAGGGCTGATTTTTTTTATGTGATAAACTGCCTTTTTTCTTAAAACCACAATTGCAGCAAGGTTTGGTATTGCCATAAGTGCGTTGAAAATATCGGAAAGAGCCCACACCGTATCAAGTGAAGCACAGGTACCTATAACCGTGCAGATTAAAAATACAAGCCTATACGGTGTTATGGCTTTTTCGCCAAAGGCATATTCAACCGCCTTTTCGCCGTAGAACCCCCAGCCGATTATCGTTGCAAAGGCAAAAAGGCAAAGCGCAACGCACACGAAAACTCCGCTTGAATTCCCGAAGATATCCGAAAAAGCGGCAACACTCATCTGTACGGGCGAAAGGGGAGTACTGTTTCCGTAAGCACCGCTTGTCATAAGTGCAAGAGCGGTCAGCGTGCACATCAGCACGGTGTCAATAAAAACCTCGGCAATTCCCCATAAGCCTTGCTCTAATGGCTCTCTGACATCTGCCGAAGCGTGTACAAGGGGTGATGAGCCTAAACCGGCCTCGTTGGAAAACACACCCCGTGCAAAGCCTTCCTTAAGCGCTTTTGAAAGAGTGTACGACCCCACACCTGCAGACAGCGAGCCGAAACCAAACGCCGAAACAAAAATCTGTTTGATGCACGGAACAATAAAGGTATAATTCTTTATTATTACTGCCAGAAGTGCAATTATAACTGCCAGTGACAGCGGCGGAATAATCTTTTCCGTAACGCCCGAAACACGCTTCACTCCGCCGAAAATAACCATACCAACAACGGCGGCAACCGCAACACCCAACGCAACGGGTAATGTTTCCGTCTGCTCACAAACGGCGGTGCTGATAGCGTTTGCCTGTGTCATATTGCCCATTCCGAGTGCCGCACCCGCACAGAAAACGCTGAAAACGCAGGCGGTTTTTCTGCCGAAGGCCTTTTCTATGTACAGCAAAGAGCCGCCCATCCACTCGTTTTTCTCGTTCTTTGCCCTGTATTCAATACCGAGTATATTTTCCGCACAGCTTGTCATTTCACCGAGCAAGGCGGAAACAACCATCCAGAAAACTGCACCGGGGCCGCCGAGAGTCAGCGCACTTGCAACGCCTATTATGTTGCCCGTGCCCATACAGGCGGCAAGTGCTGCAGAAAGAGCGGCGAAAGGGGATATCCCGTCTTTGGTGTCGGCTTTCTTTATGTTGCCGAAGGTCGAGCGGAATATATATACGGGTCTGCGTAGCTGCAGAAAGCCCGATTTTATGCTGAAATATAACCCCACTCCGAAAAATGCCGCAAGCAGCAGTGGATTCCAGCAAAGATCCCGTATTGAAAATATTATCCCTGACATAATTTTTCACCAAAAATCAAAATAAGTCTTTATATTCTAATTAATATGATGTATGATGTTGGTGTAGTATAGCAAATTACAGTTTGCCGAAATGAATGCATTTTGTAGGGTCGATTCACGAATCGACCGTAATTTACCGGTATATCCCGTTAACGGCGGACAATTCGTGAATTGTCCCTACATGATAATCAAATTTACATTGATATATTGACAACACGGACGACCAAAGGTCGCCCCTACAAACTCTAATTTATCGAACAATTTTAATAACATAGGAGGCTTTATTATGTGTCAGTACTGTGTAGATGAAAACACCATCAAGCTTACAAAATATGAGGTTATGGGCAAGCTGCCCGACCCGTTTTTGTTTGATGACGGCACCCGTGTAAAAACAAAGGCAGACTGGGAAAAACGCCGTGAGGAAATGTTCAAAACGGCTGTTGAGCTTCAGTACGGCACCATGCCGCCCGAGCCCGAATTTCTGGAGATTGAGCCGCTTTATGTCAGTAATGTCGAATCGTACAGAATACATACGGGCACCTGTGAAAAGCCCGTTGTTTTCACAATGTATGTAAAGGGCGCAGACAGAACTGACAAACGCCCCGTTGTTATTGACGGTGATATGTGCTTTGACTATCCCTTTGACAAAAAATACACCTCCATTTTTAATAATAACGGCATAACAATCTGCCTTTTTAACCGCTGTGAGCTTGCCCACGATACCGACTGCAGAGGTACGGGGCACGGTCAGCTTTACGAAACCTATCCCGAATATACCTTCGGTGCTTTGGGTGCCTGGGCGTGGGGTTATTCACGCTGTGTTGATGCACTCGAAAAGCTCGGCATAGTCGATATGAGCTGTGTTGCATTTACGGGTCATTCCCGTGGCGGTAAAACAGCCGCACTTGCAGGCGTGCTTGATAAGCGTGCCGCAATTGTAAACCCCAATGAAACCTGTGCAGGCTCGTGTGCCTGCTACCGTGTGCATATGTCGGCAGTAAGGGAAAACGGTGAGGAAGCACGAAGCGAAACGCTTTCCGATTTACTTCGTAACTTTTGCTTCTGGATGGGACCCGATATGGGCAAATATGCGGATAATGAAGCAGAGCTGCCCTTTGATGCTCATTTCATAAAGTCACTTATTGCTCCCCGTGTGTTGTTTGTTTCCGAAGCGGCAAGCGATATCTGGGGCAATCCCGTCGGCTCGTGGCACACAACAATGGCGGCAAAGGAGGTTTACAAATTCCTCGGTGCAGAAGATAACCTTCTTTGGTATTACCGCAAGGGTGTGCATTCCCACCACCACCGTGACCTTGAAATGCTTGTAAATGTCATCCATCACGTAAAATACGGCGAGGAGTTGAACGGCTGTTATTCAAAAACTCCATTTGTTCAGCCTGAGCTTATTTTTGATTGGAAGGCACCTACAGAATAATAAAATATACTTTACTTTTTATTAAATATTTGATAAAATAATACGAATAGTTATTTGAGGAGAAGGTTGAAATGGCTGCAAGAATTGTAATTGCTTCCGGCAAGGGCGGCGTAGGCAAATCGTCCGTTACCGCAGGGCTTGCCTGTGCCCTTCAGAATTCGGGGCACAATGTGCTTGTGGTGGACTGTGATATAGGTTTGAGAAGCCTTGATATCATTCTGGGCGCAGGTGCAGATATGCTTTTCACCTGGGGTGATATAATTGCAGGCAGATGCAGCTGTGACGATGCGCTGACCCGGACAAACTGCGGCTGCTCACTTCTTTGTGCACCGGCAGAATTTGAGGATTGCTTCACACCCGAGGCTATGAGCAGCATGGCTGATGAATTCGAGGAGCGTTTTGATTTTATCCTTTTCGATTCTCCTGCAGGTATCGGCAACGGCTTTAAGCTTGCTGCTGCTGCGGCAAACAGCGCAATTGTTGTTGCCACTCCCGACAGCGTATGTGTGCGAAGCGGTGCGGCTGCGGTAGATAAACTCAGCTCTATGGGAATTAAAAACAGCCGTCTTGTTATAAACCGTTTTGACAAAAAAGCCACAATCAAGGGCAAACGTCTGAATATTGACGATGTAATTGACTCAACCTGCCTTCGCCTTATCGGTGTTGTGCCTCAGGACAATGCGCTTTCATTTAATATGACCTGCGGAAAGCTTCTGCCCAAAAGAAGCCCGTCTGCGGCGGCTTTTTCAAGAATTGCCTCCCGTCTTGAGGGCAAAAGAGTGCCTCTTGAAATTGACTGACAGGTATATCAATAAAAAACTATTAATATATCTAAAAAAATATTTGACTTATAAGGGGATTTTTGGTAAAATATACGGGTAAAATAGGTTTTAGTGTAATTAAGACCTGTTATCCTGAAAATTGCGGTACAGAAAGGAAAAAGAGTATGAACATTGCTTTAATAGCTCACGATGCAAAGAAAGAACTTATGACCCAGTTTTGTATTGCCTACTGCGGAATTCTCAGCAGGCACTCACTTTGCGCAACGGGCACTACGGGCAAGCTTGTAAGCGAAGCAACCGGCCTTAAAATCCAGAGCTTCCTGAGCGGTTCCCAGGGCGGCGACCAGCAGATTGCTGCACGAATTGCCTGCAATGAAATTGACCTGCTGCTTCTTTTCCGTGACCCGCTTAACCCCAAGCCGCACGAGCCCAACGAAGCAACGCTTTTAAGGCTGTGCGACGTACACAACATCCCCGTTGCAACCAACATCGCAACAGCCGAGGCAATCATACACAGCCTTGAAAGAGGCGACCTCGACTGGCGTGATATAGTTAACCCCAAGGGATAAATCATTAACCGGGGCGGACAAAACGATTGTCCGCCCTGTAGTCATATTTTTAACCACTTGCGAAAGGATATTTTACAATGGCATTAGTTACAAAAGCCATCAAGGGCACACAGGATTTACTGCCCAATGAGAGCTATAAAAACCGCTATGTTGAGCAGACAATGCTCGACATTGCAAGCAAATTCGGCTATAAGGAAATACGCACTCCCGTTTTTGAACACACCGAGCTTTTCAGCCGTGGTGTAGGCGATACGACCGATGTTGTCCAGAAGGAAATGTACACCTTCGACGATAAGGGCGGCCGTTCAATCACCCTTCGTCCCGAGGGTACGGCAGGCGCAATGAGAGCCTTCCTTGAGCACGGCCTTTTCAATGAGCCTCTGCCGCAGAAGGTCAGCTATCTCACCTCCTGCTACCGATATGAAAAGCCTCAGGCAGGCAGACTGCGTGAATTCCACCAGTTCGGTGTTGAGTGTCTCGGCACAGCCGCACCTGCTGCGGATGCAGAGCTTATCAGCCTCGGCCACGAAATCTTTTCGCATCTCGGCGTAGAGGGTCTTCAGCTTGAAATCAACTCAATCGGCTGCCCCACCTGCCGTAAAAAGTATCACGAGGCACTTCACAGCTATTTTGAGTCAAAAAAGGCAGACCTTTGCGAAACCTGCCTTGACCGCCTTGGCAGAAACCCGATGCGTATTCTCGACTGTAAGAGTCCCGTCTGCAGCGAAATCGCCAAGGATGCTCCGAAGGTGCTCGATTACATCTGTGAGGATTGCTCGGCACACTTTGAGTTGGTCAAAAAGCACCTCGATGCAATGAATATCCCTTATGTTGTCAATCCGACCATCGTAAGAGGTCTTGATTATTATACAAGAACGGTTTTTGAGTTCGTTTCCACACAGATCGGTGCACAGGGTACTGTCTGCGGTGGCGGCAGATACGACGGCCTTGCTGAACAGCTCGGCGGCAACAGCACACCGTCACTCGGCTTTGCGCTGGGTATCGAACGCCTTATGCTTCTTATGCAGGCACAGAACACACCTCTGCCCGAGGAAGAAAAGCCCGACCTCTATATCGCTTCAATGGGTGAGGAGGCTACCGTGCTTGCCGCAAAGCTTGCCGCTTCTCTGCGTGAGGAGGGCATCTCTGTTCAGTACGATGTTGCAGGCCGTTCCGTAAAGGCACAGATGAAATTTGCCAACAAGCTCGGCGTGCGCAACACCGTCGTAATAGGTGACAGCGAAATTGAAAGCGGTAAGGTTACCGTCAAGGATATGAACGGCGGCGAAAGCGTTGAAATGGAGCTTGACGGCTTTGAGGACAGCTACCAGAGCTACCTCATTCAGTCAGCCGTTGCCGAAATCGCAGGCACGGACGGCATAGATATGAGCGGCATTGATATATCAAATCTATTCTGATTATTACTCAAAGGAGTTTGAATATTATGGACTTTATGACAGGACTTAAAAGAACAAATTACTGCGGCGAGCTTCGTGCAAGCGATGCAGGCAAGGAAGTAGTGGTTGCCGGTTGGGTACAGCGTCAGCGTGACCTCGGCGCTCTTATCTTCATCGACCTTCGTGACCGCACGGGTATAGTACAGCTTGCCTTTGACGATAATACGGACAGAGAAATTTTTGACAAGGCTTTTGCCTGCAGAAGTGAGTTTGTCCTTATGGCTAAGGGTATTGTCCGTGAGCGTTCCTCAAAGAACCTCGACATTCCCACGGGTGAAATTGAAATCGAAGTAACAGAGCTTCGTGTTCTCAACAAGAGTGAAACACCTCCCTTCGATATCGTTCCCAACTGCCAGACCTCGGAGCTTACCAGACTCAAGCACCGCTATCTTGACCTTCGCCGCCCCGACCTGCAGTCAAACATTATGCTCCGCCATAAGATTGCAAAGGTCACCCGTGACTACTTCGATGAAAACGGCTTTATCGAAATCGAAACACCCATCCTCATCCGTTCCACACCCGAGGGTGCACGTGACTATATCGTTCCCAGCCGTATTCATAAGGGCAGCTTCTATGCTCTTCCCCAGTCACCCCAGCTTTATAAGCAGCTTTCAATGGTTGCTGGCTTCGACAGATATATGCAGATTGCACGCTGCTTCCGTGATGAAGACCTTCGTGCAGACAGACAGCCCGAATTCACACAGATTGACCTTGAAATGTCCTTCGTTGAAATGGACGATGTCCTTGCAATAGGTGAGGGCTATGTCAAGAGAGTTTTCAAGGATGTTCTCGGTGTTGAAATTCAAGGCGATATTCCCCGCCTTACCTATAAGGATGCTATGGACCGCTACGGCTCCGATAAGCCCGACACACGCTTTGCAATGGAGCTTTACGACCTTACCGATGTTGTTAAGGGCTGCGGCTTCAGCGTATTCACGGGCGCAACAGAAAATGGCGGCAGCGTAAGAGGTATTACCGCAAAGGACGCCGTTACAACCCTTACAAGAAAAGAAATCGACAAGCTCACAGAATTTGTCAAGGGCTCGGGCGCAAAGGGTCTTGCATGGATAAGACTCAATGAGGACGGCACAATGGCTTCCTCATTCGCAAAGTTTATGACAGAGGACGAAATGGCAGCAATCCTTGCCAAGGCAGATGCCAAGCCGGGCGACGTAGTGCTTATTATCGCAGACCCCAAGAACGCACTTGTTCTCAATACTCTCGGTCTGCTTCGCTGTGAGGTTGCACGCAAGCTCGATATTATTCCGAAGGATAAGTACAACTTCCTCTGGATTACCGAATTCCCGTTCTTCGATTGGGACGAGGAGCTTGGCCAGTTTGTTGCTATGCACCATCCCTTCACTTCTCCCATGGACGAGTGTATCGAATACCTTGAAACAGACAAGGCAAAGGTACGTGCAAAGGCTTATGACCTTGTTCTCAACGGTATCGAGCTTTCTTCCGGCTCAATCCGTATCACCAACCCCGAGCTTCAGAGCCGTATTTTCTCTCTCCTCGGTCTTACAGATGAGCAGGCACACGAAAAGTTCGGCTATCTGCTTGATGCGTTCCGTTACGGTGCACCTCCCCACGGCGGTATGGGCATCGGCCTTGACAGACTTATTATGCAGATGCTCGGCTGTGACAGTCTTCGTGATGTTATTGCCTTCCCGAAGGTACAGAACGCCACAGAGCCTATGACAGAGTGCCCTGCACCTGTTGACGGTGTTCAGCTTACAGACCTCGGAATCAGCGTTACGGCACAAGAAAAATAATCGAAAAGAGATAAAAAATGGGTATTTTTTCAAAAATCAACAAAGGCCTGCAGAAGACAAGACTGTCAATGGCAGGTGCTATAGATAACGTTCTTCACGGTGTCAACGAAATTACCGATGAAATGTTTGACGACCTTGAGGAAATCCTCGTTATGGGTGATGTCGGCGTTACAACCGCAACGGAAATCATTGACCGTCTTCGTGCAAAGGTTGCAAAGGAAAACCTGCGCAACGGCAAGCAGGTAAGAAATGCCATCAAGGAAATCGTTGCCGAGCTTATCGATGGCGGCGAGCAGATGGAAATGATTACTATGCCGTCAATCGTCCTTGTTATCGGCGTTAACGGTGTGGGCAAAACAACCACCATCGGCAAGATGGCGGCACTCTATAAGGCTCAGGGCAAAAAGGTCATACTCGGTGCGGCAGATACCTTCCGTGCCGCCGCTATTGACCAGCTCCAGATTTGGGCTGACAGAGCAGGTGTCGATATCGTCAAGCACAAAGAGGGTGCAGACCCTGCAGCAGTTGTTTTCGATACAATCAGCGCAGGTAAGGCAAGAAACGCCGATATTATCATTATCGATACCGCAGGCAGACTCCACAACAAGAAAAACCTTATGGATGAGCTTGCCAAGATATACAGAGTTATCGACCGTGAGCTTCCCTGGTCAGACCGTGAAAGCCTTCTCGTTCTTGATGCCACAACGGGTCAGAACGCTGTCAACCAGGCAAGAGAGTTCAAGAACGTTGCCGAAATTACGGGCATAGTCCTCACAAAGCTGGACGGTACTGCCCGTGGCGGTGTTGTTCTCGCAATCAAGCACGACCTTAATGTTCCCGTTAAGTTTGTCGGTGTCGGCGAGCAGATGGACGATTTACAGCCCTTCGACCCGAGAGCCTTTGCAGAGGGTCTGTTTGACGTATCCGAGGAAGAGGACGATAAGTAATGGAATATATCATAGCAACCCACAATATGAAAAAACGCAACGAGCTTGCCCGAATTTTAGAGCCGCTCGGTGTCAGCGTTTTAACTGCCGAGCAGGCAGGCGTAGAGCTTACCGACGTTGAGGAAACGGGCGAAACCTTTGAGGAAAATGCCCGTCTCAAAAGTCAGAGCGGTTGCAAAGAGAGCGGTATGCCCTGCATTGCAGACGATTCGGGCCTTATGGTGGATGCCCTTAACGGTGAGCCCGGTGTTTATTCGGCACGCTATGCAGGCGAGCACGGCAACGACCCGAAAAACAATGCGCTTCTGCTCGAAAAGCTCATCTGTGTGCCCGATGAAGAGCGCACGGCACGCTTTGTCTGTACCGTCTGCTGCACATATCCCGACGGCAAGGAAATCGTCGTTACAGGTAAGTGTGAGGGCAAAATCGGCTACGAGCCCAAAGGCGAGGGTGGCTTCGGCTATGACCCCATTTTTATGGTAGGGGATAAGAGCTTTGCCGAGCTTACCTCTCAGGAAAAAGACAAAATAAGCCACAGAGGCAATGCGCTCAAAGCGCTTGCTGAGGCTTTAGCTAAAGAAACTGTAAAATAACTAAGGATTGATTTGTTTTGACAAGTAAGGAAAGAGCTGCGCTTCGTTCGCAGGCAAATACACTTGAGCCGCTTTTTCAGCTCGGTAAGGGCGGTATGTCCGATGCGCTGATTAAGCAGACGGATGATGCCCTGCGTGCAAGAGAGCTTATCAAGCTCAAGGTGCTCCTTGAGTCCACACCCATCACACCCCGTCAGGCGGCTGACGAATTGGCTGCGGCAACGGGTGCGGATGTTGTTCAGGTTATCGGCGGTGTAATTGTGCTTTACCGCTACAGCCCCGAGCTTCACGGCGAAAAGGCAAAGGGTGAGCCGAAAAAGCGACCCGCAACCAAGAAGGAAGCCAAGAAGCAGGGCTACAAGGTACACTTTGTACGTAAGAAGTACGCTAAGAAAGAACAATGAGCAGAATTGGTATTTTCGGCGGAACATTCAATCCGCCGCATATAGGCCACACAAGGCTTGCCGAGCATTTTGTCAAAGAACTGAAGCTCGACAGGCTTCTTGTTATACCCACTTATCAGCCGCCACACAAAAGTGCGGATAACCTTGCAAGCGGTGAGGACAGAATAAATATGTGTATGCTTGCCTTCCCCGATGCGGTAATCAGCACAATTGAAATGAACAGAGGCGGCAAAAGCTATACCTACGATACCCTTTGCGAAATCAAAGAGCAGTACCCCGGTGACGAGCTGTTTTTCATCGTCGGGTCGGATATGCTGCTGAGCTTCAACAGGTGGTACAAAAGCGAGGAAATTCTTGAAATGATTACGCTTTGTGCTGCCGACAGAGAGGACGACGGCGTAGACCTCGAGTTGCCCGAATTCCTTAAGACCAAGCGTGTTATTATTACCAAGCTCCCCCCCTTTGAACTCAGCTCAACTCATATAAGAGAATGTATTTCAAAAGGGGAAAGCACACAAGGCTTGCTTGATGAAGCGGTAAGATTTTATATTGACGAAAAGGGGCTTTACAGATGATTGAAGAATACAAGGCACTGCTTAAAAGCCGCCTGTCGGATTACCGCTATAACCATTCGCTGTGTGTTGCGCAGAGTGCAGTTGAATTAGCGCAAAAATACGGTGCAGACCCTGCAAAGGCGCTTGTTGCAGGTCTGCTTCACGATATTACAAAAGAGGCTGAAAAAGAAGAGCATTTTGCTCTTTTTGAGGAAAGCGGAATGATTTTGTCTGAGCTTGAGCGCCGCAACCCGAAGCTTTGGCACGCCATGAGCGGTGCGGCATATATGAAGCTGAAACTTAATATAGATGATGAGGAAATACTCTCTTCCGTGCGTTACCACACAACGGCAAGAGCAGGTATGACCCTGCTCGAAAAAATCATTTATATTGCCGACTTTATTTCGGCGGACAGAGTTTATGATGACGTTGATACCGTGCGTGAATTGGCGCAAAAAAGCCTTGAGGAAACAATGGAATACACGCAAAGCTACAGTATCAACGAGCTTCTAAAAAAGCACAGCCCCATTCACCCCGACAGCGTAGCCTGTTATAATAGTATTGTAGGAGGGTTTTAAAATGTCATTCAAAGAAATAAATATCCGTGATATAAAGGAAAGCGCAGTCAAGCTCATAAGCGATGACTGGGCACTTGTAACAGCATCGGCAGACGGTGTCACAAACACTATGACCGTCAGCTGGGGCGGTATGGGTGAGCTCTGGGGTAAGGACGTTGTTTTTATCTTCATCCGTCCGCAGAGATATACCTATGAGCTGCTTGAAAAGAGCGATACCTTTTCAATGAGCTTTTTCGGCGGTGAATACAAAAAGGAGCTCGGCTTCTGCGGCAGGAACAGTGGCAGAAATGTCGATAAGTTTGCCGAAACAGGCTTTACCGTAGCCGATTTTGACGGTACAGCCGCAATTGAGCAGGCAAAAGTCAACCTTGTCTGCAAAAAAATAGCCTTTCAGGATATGAATCCCGAAGGCTTCCTCGATGAGAGTATTGAAAATAATTACAACGGCGATTACCACCGCATCTATGTCGGCGAAATTGTCAAGGTATATACGGCAGAATAAAATAAAGGTAAAAAAAACGCACCTGTTAGTTTAAAACTTAACAGGTGCATATATTTTAGGTCTCTAAAGTGAATTCCTGAACGGCATCGTTGTTGCTGATAAAATCAAGCACAGCCTTCATGGATTCTTTGTTCTTGGGGAAACGTACCGTAAGCTCGGCTTTGGTAATTCCGTTGTCCTGTTTCTTGAAGCGTATGCCCGTTACAACCATACCTGCCTGAGTGAGCTGGCTTGTAATATCGTCAAGTGCCTGTGAGCCCTCGTTGATTTTAATGGAAATAATGTTGGTTTCCATATTTTCCGAGAAGGGCATAACCTTGTGAAGAATAAGCTGAATGAGTATCATCAGCACCGTGCAGGCAACACCTATCGTGTACATACCTGCGCCGATTGCCATACCGATACCTGCCGTTGCCCAGATACCTGCCGCCGTGGTAAGACCCTTGATTGAGCCGCCACGCACGAAGATAACGCCTGCACCGAGGAAGGATATACCCGTAACGATGTTCGAGGCAATTCTCGAAGCATCGGCACGAAGGCTGTTCATATCCATCAGCCCTATGTCGTTGAAACCGTATTTTGAAACAACCATCATCAGCGCCGCACCGAGTGCGAGAATGATGTGTGTTCTTATTCCTGCTTCCTTTTGTCTGAAGCTTCGTTCGAGGCCGATTACACAGCCGCACAAGCAAGCGACCAGAAGGCGCACAAGCAGTTCCCATTGGCCAAAGGTTGCTTCAAACAACTCTTGTAAATTCATTGCGCAATACTCCTTTTCTATAAAAATATATTATACTGTAATAATAAATTATTATATCATTTATAATATTATGTGTCAAGGTAAAGGGGTATAGCATAAACTGGGCAAAAAGTGAAAATAAACATTTGAATTACACTCAATATTTGCAAGAAAAATTGCAAAATTATTCAGCGGTTTGTTGTTCTTCTTGCACAAAATGCACATTTCCTGCATTTATATGGTGAAAATGACCGTTAAAATGACAAAAAATGAAATTTTATGAAAAGAATCTTGCATTTTTATTCATATAGGCATATAATGATTTACATTGCTAAAGCGTATATAAGATTGGAGTTTTGTTTTATGAATTATGTTGACAGAGTAATCGAAGAGGTTGCTAAAAAGCACGCAACAGAGCCTGAGTTTGTTCAGACAGTAACAGAGGTTCTTTCCTCCCTCAAGCCCGTTATCGATAAACACCCCGAGTACGAAAAGGCAGCACTTCTTGAAAGAATTGTTGAGCCTGAAAGACAGATTATCTTCCGTGTAACCTGGACAGACGATAACGGCAACGTTCACGTTAACACAGGCTACAGAGTACAGTTCAACGGCGCAATCGGTCCCTTCAAGGGCGGCCTTCGCTTCCACCCCTCCGTATATATCGGCATTATGAAGTTTCTCGGCTTTGAGCAGACCTTCAAGAACAGCCTTACTGGTCTTCCCATCGGCGGCGCAAAGGGCGGCTCCGATTTCGACCCCAGAGGCAAGAGTGACGCAGAAATTATGCGTTTCTGCCAGGCGTTTATGACCGAGCTTTACAGACATATCGGCCCCGATGTTGACGTTCCTGCAGGTGATATCGGTGTCGGCGGCAGAGAGGTTGCATACCTCTACGGCCAGTACAGACGCATCAAGGGCGCATTTGAAAACGGCGTTCTCACAGGTAAGGGTCTCTCCTTCGGTGGCTCTCTCATCCGTCCCGAGGCTACAGGCTACGGTGCAACATATTACGCAGTTGAAATGCTCAAGCACTTTGGCGAGGATATCAAGGGCAAGACCGTTGCTCTCTCCGGCTTTGGTAACGTTGCCTGGGGCGCAGCAAAGAAGATTGCCGAGCTCGGCGGTAAGGTTGTTACAATTTCCGGCCCCGACGGCTATGTTTACGACCCCGACGGTGTAAGCACAGACGAAAAGATTGAATATCTGCTCGAAATGCGTGCTTCCGGCCGTGATAAGGTTCAGGACTATGCAGACAAGTTCGGCGTAGAGTTCCACGCAGGCGAGAAGCCCTGGGGCGTTAAGGTTGATATCGCAATGCCCTGCGCAACACAGAACGAAATTAATATGGCAGAGGCTGAGAAAATCGTTGCAAACGGCGTTCCCTACTATGTAGAGGTTGCAAATATGCCCACCACAAACGATGCTCTCGAATACCTCAAGGAAAACTGCAAGGCAGTTGCTCCCTCCAAGGCTGTTAACGCAGGCGGCGTTGCAACTTCCGCACTTGAAATGAGCCAGAACTCAATGCGCTACAGCTGGACAGCAGAAGAGGTTGACGCAAAGCTCAAGCAGATTATGAAGAACATCCACGACAGCTCCGCAGCAGCATCAGAAGCTAACGGCTTCGGCTACGACCTCGTTGCAGGTGCAAACATCGCAGGCTTCCAGAAGGTAGCCGACGCTATGATGGCACAGGGTCTTATCTAAACTAAATTATGTGTAGGGGAGGGGTCACCCCTCCCGATATAATAAACCACTACGGGAGGCGAAACGCCTCCCCTACGGTTTGAATTCAACCGATGATTATCCTTAACGGGTTTTCATCGGTTTTTTATTTTTAAAGTTTCTCTTGACAATGTCGATATTCGATATTATAATGAGGCTGAAGGTAATATCGATATTCGATATTAAGGAGGTAAACACATATGCCACGCTTAAAATTTCAGACTCTTACCGAGCAGATGTTTTATATTCTCCTCTGCCTGAAAGAGGAATGCTGCGGAATTGACATTATGGACAAGGTTTCCGCAATGACCGACGACAGGGTTAAGGTCGGCTCTGGCACGCTTTATAATCTGCTGGAGCAGTTTTTGTCTGCCGATATGATAAAGGAAACCAAGGCAGAGGGCAGACGGCGAAGCTATGTCTTAACCGAAAAGGGCAGGGAAGTGCTCGCAGCGGAATACCAACGCCTGTGCACCCAAGCAGAGGATTACAGAAGGCTGTTTGCAGGTGAGGAGAGAGTTTATGAGGAAAAGCCGTCTGCTCTCGGTACTCTTTGCCCGGCATTATAAAACGGGTGCAAATACCTTTTGTGCTTAAGGAGGGGTTAAGCTGTGAAAGAATCAATGTATTACGAAACCTTTACCGAGGCTTTTGCTTATTATGACCGTACGGCTATGCAGGAATACTTTGAACAAAAAGCACTTGAAGGCTGGCAGCTTTGCAAAAAAGAAATGTTTTCAAAGTGGGTGTTCAAGCGTATTGAGCCGAAAAAGCTGCATTACGCAATAACTTATCTTCCGCAGTTTTCAAACGAGGACAGCTTCCTGCTTTCCAAAAACAAAAAAGAATACCTCGAATTTTGCGCCGAGCAGGGCTGGCAGTTTGCCTGCGTATATAAAAATATGGTTGTTTTTTATAACGAAGAGGAAAATCCCGTGCCGTTTGAAACCGACCCGGAGGTAGAGCTTGCCGCAATACATAAGTCGATGTTAAAGCTCTGTCTGCCCAAAAGCATAATCGCTTTAGTTACATCTGTTGCAGTGGTTTATGCTTTATTATTTTCCGATATTTCAGCAAATCTTTCAGCTTTGGTTTTAGCTATTTTGCTTTTAATTCCGTTGGATACAGTTGCTGAGTTTGTGTCTTACCTTCGCTGGCGTAAAAAAGCGCTTGCTGCCGCTGCAACAGGAGAATTCACCAAAAGTAATACGATAGATAAATTTATTGTTGCTGTTGTAATTGCGGTATTTGTTGCAGCGGTTGCAATTGTTATCATAAAATCGTTTATAAATAACGCTTGGTCAACGCTTGTTTATATTGCATTGCTTTCGGTGTATTGGGTGATTCTTCATTTTATTGAAAAGCTAAAAAAACGGTATAACAGCGGTTGGAAAAATTTTATTATAAAATTTGCTTCTGTTTTGATTTATATTGCCGTAATAGTAACCGTTAATTTTATTAAAGATATGCTCTGATAAAAAGGAGATTTTATTAATGCATGAATACAGAAATTTTTTGGCACGCTTTGCCCTGTATGATAAAATAGGCATCTGCAAATACCTCGAAAGCAAGGCAGCAGACGGATGGATGCTTGTAAAAATGGGTGATGTTTTCTGGACGTTCAAGCGTATTGAGCCGCAGAAACTGAAATTCAGCGTTGTTTATTTTAAAAATGCATCGGAATATGACCCACGACTTACCGAAAGCCAGTTGAGATTTCAAGAATACTGCGAATATACAGGCTGGGAATTTGCCGCTTCAAGGGCACAGACACTCGTGTATTATTCAGAGAATGAAAACGCAGTACCCCTTGAAACCGATGCGGTTGTAGAGGTTAAAAGTGTTCATTCCGTTATGTGGCGCAGATGGCTTTTGCCTTATGTTCTTCTGATTTTCTCGCAGGGGTTAAGATTATATACATATTTGGGTAGAATTGCCCAAGACCCTGTAACATCATTGCTGACCGGTTCAATTACGCTGATTGTTATAGAGCTTGTTTCAATTCTGTTCTGCTTATCGGAAGCGGTTGAGTACATAGTGTGGTATATGAGAGCAAAAAGGCTTGCAAAGCTGAACGGCACATTTTTATCAACAAAAAATTACAGTAATATAAAGGTAATGTTTGTGCTGATAACGATGTTGATTACTCTTTCAGCTTCATCTTTTTTATCGGAAAATTCGTCAGATATTTTTGTTTTACTGCTTGTAATACCGTACGTTATTGTTCTGTTTTGGGTTAGAAAAAGCATAGTCACTTTTTTGAAAAGATTTAATATTCCCAAAGCTATAAACTATTTGGTAACAATATCGGTTATAGTGGCGTGCGTTTTTGTTTTTTCTCAAATTATTACAGAAAAAATCCCCTGGCAGAGTAATTATCATATTGAGAATTTTATGACGGATGAGGAATTCCGTGCAGCTGCACCGCTTGAAATATCGGATTTTATACAGAGTGAAATTGACGTAACTAATTCGTTGGTTGAAGAATACAAATCGGAAAGTGCCTCTCAATTCAGGGCAGAGCAAAGCGCAAGCAGCCTTACTTCGGATGAAAAATATACCCTTGCCTATACGGTGTTTGATATAAAGATACCTTTTGTAAGAGGTCTTTGTGTTAACAAGTGGTTTGAGCAGTATTTTGTGTTTGACAATTTCCTTGATAGAACAGGGGTATCGTTGGACAGAATTTCTCACCGTGTAATATCTGCAAAGGTCTGGTCGGCAGACGAAGCATACATACTCTGTATTGACGGTCAGGCAATTAACAGATATCTACTCTGCTACGGCAACAAGATAGTAGAATTTATCCCCTCGTGGGAACTTACCGCAGAGCAGGTTGCGGTTGTAGCGGAAACGTTCGGTTAAATGATATTGTAGGGTCGATTCACGAATTGTCCGCCGTAAAAGCGATATGCACATTAATACGGACAATTCGTGAATTGTCCCTACCACAAAACTATTTAATGAATATTGAATGAATTAATGGGTGAGGGCGAAGCCCTCCCACAATTTTACACTTTGCATTTTGCACTTTGCATTTAAAAAACCGCAGTCATCCGAAAGGTGACTGCGGTTTTTAATATTATATCTTACTTATAAAGCGGGCCGTAAACTTCGCAAGCCTTTACGTCTGCTGCTTCAAGATTCTTTGTGCCGAATGCATTCCAGCAAGCGGGACGGAAAATCTTTTCGTCAGGAACGTTGTGAAGTGTTACGGGGATACGGAGCATTGAGCAGAGTGTGATGATATCTGCGCCGATGTGACCGTAGGAGATAGCGCCGTGGTTAGCGCCCCAGTTGTTCATAAGGTCGTATGCGGACTTGAACGGACCTTCGCCGTTGCAACGGGGAGCAAACCATGTGCAGGGCCAGGTGTAGTCTGTTCTCTTCCAGATTGTGTCGGAAACCTCATCGGGAAGTGCAACAGTCCAGCCTTCTGCAATCTGTACTACGGGGCCGAGACCCTTTACAAGGTTAAGACGGATCATTGTTGCAGGCATTTCGCTCTTTGTAAGGAAGCGTGAGGAGTAGCCTGCGCCACGGAAGTAGCCGTTGTCTGCAGGGCACCACTCTGTAGCCTTGTTGCAAGCGTCTGCATCAGCCTGAGTCATTTCGTACCAGGGCTTGATTACTGCGTTGCCGTTTTCGTCCTTAACCTCGCCGCAAGCGTCAAGACAGCAAGCACCGGAGTTGATAAGGTGAATAAAGCCGTCTGCATCCTTTGCGTGGCCTTCAAGGTCGTAATCTGTTACACGCTTGACAGCGTCTGTTGACCAGTAGGTACGAACGTCAGCAAACATCTGTGCTCTGTTTGTAAGCAGCTTCATAAACAGCATTGAAATGCCGTTGAGAACGTCGTTTTCTGTTGCAAGGATGTAGGGCTCTCTGACACCTTCCCAGTCGTAGGAGGTGTTGAGAAGTGCCTCTGCAAAGTCAGCGTTGGGGTAGAAGTCTGTCCACTGTCTCTGACCCTGGAAGCCGGCTGCAATGGCGTTGTGGCCGACCATTTCTTCTTCACAGCCTTCGGGAAGAGAGTCGTTGCCGTTCATAAGATCCTTGATGATAACCATCATCTTGACAACAAATTCCCAATCCTTTTCCTTCTGCTCGTCGCTCTTGCGTACGAACTCGGGGTTCTTGTCGAAGCCTTCCTTGCAGTTTTCCTTTGTCCACTTGAGGGCCTTCCGGAACTCTTCCTCGTTGTAGATGCCCTCTGTCATTCTTCTGATGATTTCTACCTCGTCAACTGACTCAACACGAAGGCCAAGGTACTCTTCAAGGAAGTTGGGGTCGATGGAGGAGCCTGCGATACCCATACAGATTGAACCAATCTGAAGGTAAGATTTGCCCTTCATTGTTGCAACTGCAACAGCGGCACGTGCAAAGCGGAGAAGCTTCTCTTCAACGTCTGCAGGAATGTTCTCGGACTCGTTTGCTTCCTGAACGTCGTGACCGTAAATGCCGAATGCGGGCAGACCCTTCTGTGCGTGTGCAGCAAGAACGGATGCAAGGTAAACAGCGCCGGGACGCTCTGTAGCGTTAAAGCCCCATACGCCCTTGATTGTCATCGGGTCCATATCCATTGTTTCGGAGCCGTAGCACCAGCAGGGTGTTACGGAAAGGGTAATCATAACGCCCTCTTTCTTGAACTTCTCTGCGCATGCTGCTGCTTCTGCAACACGGCCGATAGTTGTGTCAGCGATAACAACCTTTACGGGCTCGCCGTTGGAGTACTTGAGGTTTTCCTCAAAGAGCTTCTTGGCGGCCTTTGCCATACCCATTGTCTGGTCTTCAAGGCCTTCTCTTACCTTGAGGGGGCCTCTTCTGCCGTCGATAACGGGGCGAATACCGATTACGGGATAATCGCCGATAAATCTGCTTTTTGCCATTTTAAATCGTTCCTTTCGTATGTAAGTTTAATTTATTTTACAATTTTAAGGAAATCAGCGTATGCTTCTTCCCATTTTGACGTGTCTTGGGGTGTGTAGTTTGTAACCTTTTCGCTGCGTGCGATAATTTCTCTTGCCTGCTTAATGCTCTTGATATCGCCGCTTGCCATAAGCTGAACGGCAATGTTGCCGAGCACCGTTGCCTCAATCGGACCTGCGGTAACAGGGCGGTTGCAGGCATTAGCTGTAAGCTGGCAGAGAAGCGTATCCTTTGTGCCGCCGCCGATTACGTTGATAACCTCGTAATCACGCTTTGTGCACTCGCAAAGCTTTTCAAACGTGAGCTTATACTTCATTGCAAGGCTCTCGTAAATGCAGCGCATAATCTCGCCTACGGTTTCGGGCACATACTGGTTTGTTCTGCGGCAGAATTCTCTGATTCTTTCGGGAATGTTGCCGTGGGGAACAAACTCGGGTGCATCGGGGTCGATAAAGCAGCTAAAGGGCTTTGCCGCAAGAGCTTCACGCTCAAGGTCAGCGTAGCTGTACTGCTTGCCGTCACGGGCAAACTGCCTTCTGCTTTCCTGAATCAGCCACAGACCGATAATATTTTTGAGGAAGCCTGTCGATTTGCCGTAGCCGCCTTCGTTTGTAACGTTGATATCGAGTGTCTGTTCGTTTACGATAGGCTCGTCAAGCTCTGTGCCGAAAAGCGACCAGGTGCCCGAGCTGATAAACGCAAACTGTTTGTCGGGGCAGGGGACAGCGGTAATTGCGCTTTGTGTGTCGTGACCGCAAACGGAAATAACCTTAATCTTGTCAAGGCCGCATTCCTCGCAGACATAGTCCGAAAGCTCGCCGAGTACAGTGCCGCTTTCAACAATATCGCACATAATATTCTGCGGAATGCCTAAGCTTTCAAAAATCTCACCGCACCAGCCTTTGGTGTTGATGTCAACAAGCTGTGAGGTGGTTGCAATCGAATATTCCGTTGTTTTTTTGCCTGTGAGCATATAGCCGAAAAGGTCGGGCATAAACAGGAGCTTATCTGCCTTTTCAAGCAGATAGGGTCTGTTTTTCGCAAGTGAGAGAAGCTGGAAAACGGTGTTGAGCTCCATAAACTGGATGCCCGTCATACTGTACAGCTTATCCTTCGGGATAGCCTTGAAAGCCTCTTCAATCATACCGACAGTTCTTGTGTCACGGTAATGTATGGGGTTTTCGAGCAAATCGCCGTGCTCGTCAAGCAGACCGAAGTCAACACCCCAGGTGTCAATGCCGATTGAGGAAATTTCGCCGCAGCCCTTTGATTTGATAAGACCCTGCTTGATTTCGTGGAAGAGTCGAAGCACATCCCAGTAGGTTGTGCCGTTGACACTTACGGGGTCATTGGAAAAGCGGTGGATTTCTTCAAGTGTAATTTTTTCGCCGTCAAAGCTGCCGATTATTGCACGGCCGCTTGAGGCACCAAAGTCAATAGCAAGTACCTTTTTCATCAGATAACAACACCTTTTTTGAGAATGATGTTGGCGTAAATTGCTGTTTCACCTGTTGCAACAACTGCGTAAGCCTTCTTTGCTCTGTCATAGAAAGCAAAGCGCTCTACAAGCTCAAAGCTCTTTTCGCCCTCGTTATCCTTTACGATATTTCTGTAATCTGTCCAGATGGGGGGCTCGTTTGCGGCATCGCCGTTGTCCATAAGTGCAACGGGGCTTTCAACATAGGTGTCGAGCGGGAAGAGCTTGAGAATAGCGTCAAGCACCTCGGGTACACCGTGACCGTCCAGGCGGACAAGGCGCTGTGCTACGGAAGCGGCAGGGAAGTTGCCGTCGCCGATTACGATTTCGTCACCGTGGCCCATTTCCATAAGGATTTTGAGAAGCTCGGGTGAAAGGATGGGTGAAATGTTTTTAAGCATATCTTATACCTCCATTAAATTGTTATATTAAACGGAATAAAGTGCGTACATATCCGCATATATTCCGCCTTTTTCAATAAGCTCGTTATGGCTGCCCTGCTCGGCTATACCGTCTTCGGTGAGCACAAGTATGTGCGAAGCGTTGCGTATGGTTGTAAGCCTGTGGGCAATGGTAACCGTTGTCCTGCCTTTAGCCAGGCGTTCAAGCGACTGCTGAACAAGTCTTTCGCTTTCGTTGTCGAGCGCACTTGTCGCTTCGTCAAGAATAAGGATTTCGGGGTCTTTAAGGAAAACACGGGCAATGGATATTCTCTGCTTCTGTCCGCCCGAAAGCTTGACGCCTCTTTCGCCTACATAAGTATCATATCCGTCGGGAAGCTGTGTTATGAATTCGTGTGCACCGGCGTTTTTAGCCGCTCTGATTATATCTTCATCGGTTGCTTCGGGCTTGCCGTAGGCAATGTTTTCCTTAACCGTACCGGAGAACATATATACGTCCTGCTGAACAACACCGATGTGTGAACGAAGGGATTTGAGCGTGAAATCCTTTATGTTTTCGCCGTCAATTAGAATTTCGCCGTCTGAAACTTCATAAAAACGTGGAATCAGGTTGCAAAGCGTTGTTTTGCCGCCGCCCGAAGGACCGACAACGGCAACGCTTTCGCCTGCCTTTGCAGTAAAGCTGATGTTTGTGAGGACGTTGCTGTCCGTGCCGCTGTAGGCAAAGGTAACGTCATTAAAAGCAATTTCGCCCTTGACTGTTTCAAGCTCTTTTGCGTTTTCCGTGTCACGGATTTCGCTGAGCTCTGATATAACCTCGTCAAAGCGCTCAATGCCTGTCATACCACGGGAGAACTGCTCGCTGAATTCAACAATACGGCGGATTGTGCCCATAAGCGTTGAAACCATAAGCAGGTAGGTGGAAAGGTTACCTGCCGTAATCTGACCGACACGAAGGAAAAGTGCACCGCCCGTGAGAACTATAACATACATAAGTCCGTCGAAAAGGCGTACAGTCGTGTGGAAGTTTGCCATATACTTGTAAGATGCTCTCTTGAGCTTGAGGAATTTCTGGGCGCCCTTGTCAAACTTCTGCTTTTCAATCGGCTCGTTGCCGTAGGACTGGACAACCCTGATACCAAGCAGGCTGTCCTCCGTAATGGCGTTGATTTCACCGATCTGGTGACGTGAATCCTTGAAGGTCTCACGCATTTTCTGTCTGTTGCGCTTGGTCATTATAAGCACAAGCGGGAACATTGCAAAAATAATCAGCGTGAACCAGATGTTCATTCTTGCAAAGATAACAAAGCAGCCGATTATCTTTATAATTGCTATGAGTATTTCTTCAGGGAAATGGTGTGCAAATTCTGTAACGTCAAACAGGTCGCTTGTAAGCCTGGACATAAGCTGACCGACCTTTGTGTTATCGAAGAAGGAGAAGGAAAGACCCTGCAGATGTCCGAAAAGGTCGTTGCGCATTTCGGTTTCAATTCTGGAGCCCATAACGTGGCCGCCGCAGGTCATATAGTAGTTTGCAACCGCATCCACTATTCTCAGCATTATGTAAAAGACTGCAACGCCGAGAATTCTCTGCACGGTAAGCGTGGAAACATCGTTGACCGCTTCATCCGTAATCTGACCGACTATAAGCGGTAAAGCCAACTCACAAACAGTTGTAAGAGAAGCACATACCCAGTCGAGCACAATTTCTTTTTTGTGCCGTAAAAGGTAGGGCATAAAGCGATTGAGCAGGCGCATATTCTTTTGGGTGTTTTCTTTGAACTTCATTTTGCACACATCTTCACTGTAGTATATTTGATTAAAATGTTTTTCTTTAAAGTATATTATAATTTAAATTCGCAACTTTGCAAATACTTTTTTATAAAATATTGATATTTTTTTATATATAATATAAAATGAAAACAGAAAAACAGATTTTTAAAGAAAGGAAAGTAAAACAATATGGATATGTTAATTTCCCCGTCAATTCTGGCAAGCGATTTTTCACGCCTTGGTGAAGAGGCACAAAGAATGGAAAGCTGCGGTGCCGATTGGCTTCATATAGATGTTATGGACGGTCACTTCGTGCCAAACATCACCCTCGGTGCACCGATAGTAAAGGCGCTGCGCAAAAGAACTAACCTTGTTTTCGACGTTCACCTTATGATAAGTGAGCCTCATAAATATGTTGAAGATTTTATAAAGGCAGGAGCGGATATTATTACCTTCCACACCGAGTGTGACAGCGATATCGGCGCAACACTTGACCTTATTCATTCTCTCGGCTGTAAGGCAGGTCTTGCAATTAAGCCCGATACACCTGCCTGCGCTGTATTCCCGTACCTTGAAAAAACGGAAATGGTACTTGTTATGACGGTTGAGCCGGGCTTCGGCGGTCAGTCATTTATGAGCGATACCTGTCCTAAACTCACACAGATTAAGCAGGAGTGTAAAGGCAAAAACCTTTCCGTACATCTTCAGGTTGACGGCGGAATAAGCGATAAGACCATAGCTGTTGCCGCATCGGCAGGTGCAAATGTCTTCGTTGCAGGCAGCGCAGTCTTCGGTGCAGACGACCCGCAAGAGGCAATTTTGGTTATGAGAACGATTGCCGAGGACAGCTACAATTAAAAATATGACGTGCTTCCCCTGAATATACAGCTGTATATTCAGGGGAGTATTTTTTTGTCAAAATCAGGCGTTTTTCACCGTGGAAAGTAAAAAACTTGACAAAATGAAGAAATAATATTCTCAAATAGAATTAAAACGGCGGATTTTTCACATTTTTCACACGTTTTTCCACATTTGTAATATGAAAAACTTTACACTGTTTTTTCTGCAAATTCCTTTTGCCACCGCTTATGTGCCGTAAAAATACGGATTTTATACACAAATTAATGTATAATCCGTTTCGGACAAAAAAAGCAATGTATATTTTTTATTACTTGGAAAAAACTGTACATTTTGCAAGAGAAAACCAATAAATTTTGTGTAAGATGCAAGGTCTGAACCGATGTCAATAGGGTAAAAAAATAAATTTTTTCGGGTCAACCTGTAAAGAACTGAACTTTACAAGCTGACCCGAGAGTTTTCAATATTTAGTTTTACACTTTGCAAAAGCACAAAATAATGTGGTGTAAAGGTGTTGGCTTTTCAGAAATCTGCCTTGTCTATAGGCATTGTGGCGTAAGCATTGAGGTTTAAATCGGCTTTTTTGCCCGAAATATACTCAAAATAGCCCTGTGCGCCTACCATTGCGGCGTTGTCACCGCAGAGCTTTAATTCGGGATAATAGAGCTCTACGCCCATTTCCTTGCTCAGTTTATCAAACTCGCTTCTGAGCACGGAGTTAGCCGAAACACCGCCCGCAAGGACAATTCTTTCTGCCCCCGTTTTTTCAATTGCCTTTTTCATATTGGCTGTCAGACAGCTGACAACAGCGTGAATATACGAAGCACCGAAATCGGCAATATTGATTTCTTCACCCTTTTGCTTTGCGTTGTGTATTGCGTTTACTGCCGATGTCTTAAGACCTGAAAAGCTGAAATTCATTTCATTGCCGTCAACCCTGGGTCGGGGGAATTTATAAGCCTTGGGGTTGCCGTTTTTAGCCTCCCTGTCAAGATTCAAGCCGCCGGGGTAGGGAAGACCGAGGGCACGTGCCGCCTTGTCCATACATTCGCCTGCGGCATCATCCATAGTCCTGCCTATAATTTCAAATTCCGTGTAGTTTTTAACGTTTACAATGTGGCTGTGTCCGCCCGAAACAACGAGTGAAAGAAACGGTGGCTTAAGCTTCGGATGGGTTATGTAGTTTGCGGCAATGTGCGAGCGCAGATGGTGCACGGGCACAAGCGGCAGACCGCTTGAAAGTGAAAGCCCCTTTGCAAAATTGACGCCGATAAGCAGTGCGCCTATAAGACCGGGTGCGTAAGTAACCGCTATTGCTTCAATATCGTTTATTGTACATTCGGCCTTTTCAAGTGCCTGTTGTACAACGCCGCTTATAGCCTCTGCGTGCATACGGGAAGCAATTTCGGGTACAACACCGCCGTAAACAATGTGCGCATCAACCTGTGAGGCTATAATGCTTGATAAAACCTTTCTTCCGTCCTCGACAACCGCTGCCGCAGTTTCGTCGCAGGAGGATTCAATTGCAAGTATCTTCATATTTTATCTCCGTTAATTGTTTTGTCATAAGCACGGCGTTTTCCGTCGGCTTCTCATAAAAATTCTTTCTTATTCCGATTGGGTAGTAGCCGTTGCCGGAATAGAGGCTTATTGCAGCCTCGTTGCTCTCACGCACTTCAAGCGTTATGCTTTCACAGTTTCTTTGAACAGCTTCATTTTCGGCAGTGTCAAGCAGTCTTTTTCCTATGCCGAACCGCCTGAAATCGGGGTGCACGGCAATGTTTGTGATGTCTGCTTCGCCGCATATCTCAATTATGCCGATATAACCCGAAACTCTGCTGAAGGTCAGGGCTGTGAGAAAATGTGCGTTTTCGTTGGTGAGCTCGTCTTTGAGCGCATTTTCACTCCACGGCAGGGAAAAGCAAAGCCTTTCAATTTCGGCAATTTCGGAAATGTGCTCTTCCTTCATCGGCTCAATTACCGTGCCTTTTTGTAAAACGAGCTTCAGCACGCCGTCAAGCGCTTGGCTGATTTCCTCGGCACAGCGGTCGTATATTTCCTGCGTGCCGCCGTATGGATCGCTGATACCTTCTCCCATAATAAACAGCCTGTCTTCATCAACGAAAGGTACAAGCGCATTGTAATGCGAAGTACCGAGGCAGAATATAAGGCTGTCCTCAAGCTCATAAGGGCTCAACGGTCTTGCCCTGTGAGCGGAAATATCTACACCGTAATTGAGTGCGGCGTTTACGGAATTTGCCGATACCTCATCGCCTGCAAAGGCGGCAAGCCCTGCACTTGTTACCTCAACACCGTCTATATTAAGTTTTTGCAGTTTATCCTTGAAAAGCCCCTCTGCCAGCGGACTGCGGCAGGTGTTGCCCGTGCAGACAAAAATTACTTTCATTTTGTTTATCTCAATTCGTCGTTATAAACGGCTCTTTCGCCGCCCGTGAATTTCGGCCTGGTACGTGCCGAAATGATAATTGCTTCACCGATTTTTCTGGTTTCCAGGCGTACGGGCACGGCAACCTCTTTCAGGTGCATGCCGATAAGCACGCCGCCAATATCGATGCCTGCGTGTGCCTTTAAGTCCTCAACAGCGACTGGGCTCTCAAGTGATGCATAAAGTGCGGTTGCAAACGAGCCGCCTGCCTTGGGCTGGGGTACTGCGTTGACCTGCGTGAGGTTATATTTCTCCATTGCCGCCTCTTCAAGAATAACGGCACGGTTGATGTGTTCACAGCACTGTGCGGCAAGAAAAACCTGCCTTTCCTTGGCGGCAGGAAGTATGCCGTCAAGTATAGCCTTGCCGATTTCAGGGCCCGAATGTGAGCCGAGGTCAAAGCCCTGCACCTCACTTGTCGAACAGCCTATGAGGAGCACCTGACCGGGCTTTAAGCCTGCCTTTTCAATAAGCTCCTTTGCGGCTGAATAGCTTTGCTTTGTTATAAGTTCAAGTTCCATTTTTCCTTATCCTTTCGCATCGTACCAGGTCTTGCCAATGCTTACGTCTGCAAGCATTTTAACCTTGAGCGACACAGCGTTTTCCATTTCTTCCTTGAGTATTGCTTTTACTTTTTCTGCTTCGTTTTCGGGTGCTTCGATTATAAGCTCGTCGTGCACCTGCATTATGAGCTTGGCTTTAAGCTTTTCGGCTTTAAGCCTGTCGTAAACTCTTACCATGGCAATTTTGATTATATCTGCCGCCGTGCCCTGAATGGGCATATTGCGAGCAACCCTTTCGCCGAAGGCACGAAGCATACCGTTTGAATTGTTAAGTTCGGGCAGATATCTGCGGCGGTTGAAAAGGGTTTTGACGTAACCCGTTTCCTTTGCGGTTTCGACTATCTCTTTCATATAACTGTCAACGCCCGAGTAGTGGTTAAGATAGCCCTTGATGTAGGCATCCGCCTCTGCCCTCGTAACGCCGATATTCTGTGCAAGTGAGAAAGCACCTATGCCGTAAACAATGCCGAAGTTGACAGCCTTTGCACGGCTTCTCATAAGCGGAGTTACCATATTAAGCGGCATATTGAAAACCTGCGAAGCGGTGATTGTGTGAATATCGTCACCCGAATTAAAGGCTTCAATCATTGTTTTGTCGTCCGCAATATCGGCAAGTACACGCAGTTCAATCTGCGAATAGTCGGCGTCAACAAGCACTGAGCCTGCCTTTGCACGGAAGAACTTTCTCATTTCTCTGCCGAGCTCGGTACGCACAGGAATGTTCTGTAAATTCGGCTCGGTTGATGAAATTCTGCCCGTGCGGGTTTCGGTCTGGTTGAGTGTGGAGCGTATTCTGCCGTCGCTCTCAATAGCCTTTATAAGTCCCTCGCAGTAGGTGGATTTGAGCTTTGCCCACGTGCGGTATTCGAGAATTTTTGCAACAACGGGGTAATCGGGTGCGAGCTTTTCAAGCTGTTCGGCGTTGGTGGAATAGCCGCTTTTCGTCTTCTTTTTTGCAGGAAGACCTAACTTTTCAAAAAGCGCTTCACCCAACTGCTTGGGGGAGTTGAGGTTGAATTCATATCCTACCTCGTCATATATCTCCTGCGTGATTTTGTTTATGTCTTCTTCCAGCTTTTTGCCAAATTCTGCTATGCCGTTGCGGTCAACCTCAAAGCCTGTTGCTTCCATATCGGCAAGCACTCTTGCTAGCGGAATTTCTATGCCGAGCAGCAATTCTGTCTGTCCGTTTTCTTTCAGCTTTTCAGTCAGCTTTTCTTCAATTTTATTTAACAGCCAGCAGGCAACGGCAGGGGATTTTTCGTCCTCATCGGCAGGTAATTCCACGCCGTATTCCATTGCAAGCCTTGAAGCGGAATAATCGTTAGATGAAGGATTTAAAATATATCCTGCAAGCTGTGCATCAAAAATGACGTTTTTCAGCCCAATTCCGTTTTCCTTTGCAAAGGCAAAGGCGGCCTTTGAATCGTCGGTTATCTTTGCAACCGCTTCGTCCTCGAAAATTTCTTCAACAAGGCTCATAAAGCACAGGTTAAGTGCCGAAAGGTGAGCGGTTTCATTTGAGCTGCGGACATATATGCCCGTAACCTCGTCACCCTGCTTTTCAAGCGTGAAATAAGCCTTGCCGTCTTTTTTTACTACGGCTGTGAGCGCCGAAATATTGTCACACTCCGTGCATACATACTTTTCCTTCGGCTCGTGAGTTTTAACAGCCGGTGCCGCCTTCGGGTCAAGGTGCAGGCGTTCAATCATACTGAACATTTCAAGCTCTGTGAGTATCTTAACGCACTCAAAGGCGTTTGGTGTACCGACAATGTAATTCTCATACGCCGTTTCAACGGGTGCCTCACGGCTGATTGTGCCGAGCGTACGGCTCAAAAACGCCATATCCTTGTCAGCTGCAAGCTTCTTTCTGACGGAATCCTTTATCTCAATACTGTCAAGGTTTTCGTAAATATAATCAATGTTATTAAAGCTCTTTATCAGCTCGCCTGCGGTCTTTTCGCCTATGCCTGCAACACCGGGAATGTTGTCCGAGCTGTCACCCTGCAAGGCCTTTATTTCAATGAGCTGCGGCGGTGTCACACCGTAGGTTTCAAGGATTTTTGCTTCGTCATACTTAATAGTCTGGGGCTTGCCCATTTTTGTGGCGGTGAGAAGAACGTTAACCTTTTTATCAACAAGCTGTAAGGAGTCACGGTCACCTGTTGCAATAAAGCACTCGTCACCGTCCTTGCAACTCGCTGCAAGCGTGCCTAAAATATCGTCTGCCTCCCAGCCCTCTCTTTCGAGCAGGGTGTAGCCGAGAGCACGGAGCAAATCTTTAAGTGTCGGCATCTGCTGGGCAAGCTCGGGCGGCATACCCTTGCGCTGTGCCTTGTAGCCGTCGTACATCTTGTGGCGGAAAGTAGGTGCTTTCACGTCAAAGGCTATTGCCACACCGTCGGGCTTTACTTCGTCAGTCAGGCGCAGAAGAATGGACATAAAGCCGTATATTCCGTTTGTGAATTTGCCGTCCTTAGTGGTCAGCAGCTTTATTCCGTAAAACGCACGGTTTAATATACTGTTGCCGTCAATAACCATCAGCTTCATATTTTTTCTTCCTCCGTTTGACTGTGAGTTTCAAATGTGATAATATATAAAATCGTTATGATGAATTTCCAAGGTGATAAAGAGTGTTGATTGGTAAAACAGATTGGAGGGGCTGTGCCGCACTTGCGCCTATGGCAGGTGTTGCGGACAGAGCCTTCCGTGAAATATGCGCCGAATTCGGTGCAGGCTATACCGTAACCGAAATGGTGAGCGCAAAGGGGCTTTGTATGTGCGACCGTAAGTCGAGAGAGCTTCTTAAAATAAGCGAGGTTGAGCGTCCCTGTGCCGCACAGCTTTTCGGCGATGACCCCGAATTTATGGCAAAGGCGGCAGTAAAAGCGCTTGAATTTAAGCCCGATGCAATAGATATAAATATGGGCTGTCCTGCTCCGAAAATTGCAGGAAACGGCGGTGGGTCTGCGCTGATGAAGCAGCCTGACCTTGCAGAAAGAATTGTTGAGGCTGTAGTAAAAGCCGTGGATTTACCCGTAACGGTAAAAATGCGTATCGGCTGGGATACTGAAAATATAAACTGTGTTGACCTTGCAAAACGCTGTGAAAACGCAGGTGCATCAGCTTTAACCGTGCACGGCAGAACAAAGGTGCAGATGTATGCTCCGCCGGTATATCCCGAGCATATTAAGGCAGTCTGTGATGCGGTCGGTATCGACGTTGTTGCCAACGGCGATGTGACCGACGGTGTAACCGCACATAAGCTGCTGCAGGAAACCGGTTGTAAAGCCGTGATGGTCGGCAGAGGTGCACTCGGCAGACCGTGGGCATTTGAGCAGATTAACGCTTATATCGAGCACGGCGAAATAATCCCAGAGCCGAGCGTTGAAAAACGAATGGAAGTAATGCTCAGGCATATTCAATTGCTCTGCGAATATAAGGGCGAAAAGGTCGGTATGCTCGAAGCACGCAAGCACGCTGCATGGTATATGAAAGGCATCCGTGGTGCGGCAGCGCTCCGCAGAGAAATCTGCGAATTAACGGTAATTAACGATATAAAACGAATAGCTGAAAAGGTAATTGCAACAGCCGAGTAAAACGGCTGTTGCTTTTTTATTCTTTATTCTTCGGTTTCAACCGTTGCTGTATCTTCCTGTTTTTCTTCCTCTTTAACCATCTTTTCAGCACGCTTTTGTGCAAGGGTCTGCATATCTGCTTTGTTTGCCTTGCCGTTTTTCTTTTTCTCTTTTTTTGTTTCTTCGGGGAAGAAATCAACACCCTCAATGGGCTTGGGGTTTTTCTTGTATTTGAGAGTGAGAGATATAAGAAGTACAAGGAAAATTGCCGCAACGACAATTGAAAGCAGCTGTGAAACACGAAGTGAGGTTGAGCCGATGTACAGGCTGTCCGTGCGGAAGCCTTCAATAATTGCTCTGCCCGTGCCGTAAAGCAGACCGTATGTCAGGAAAAGCTGACCGCTGAAGCGGCGGCACTTTTTGTAAATAAAAAGAAGAATAAGGAATGAGCCAAGACACCACAGCGACTCGTAAAGGAAGGTCGGGTGAACGGGGGAGTAGGGGTCAACCGTAACGCCGAGCTCGGAAAGCTCTTCCTTGTGGTCAACAAGGTAAATCGTTGTTTTTTCACTTATCATACCCCAGGGCATATTGGTGTTTGAGCCGAAGGCCTCCTGGTTTGCAAAGTTACCCCAGCGACCTATACCCTGACCGATAAGCAGGCTCATACCTGCGCAGTCGAGGAGATTATAGAAGTTGAGCTTGTTGAATTTGCAGACAATAAATGCCGCAATAAGTGCGCCGATTATACCGCCGTAAATTGCAAGACCGCCACGCCATATTTGGAAAACCTCGTCAAGGTGCTCGGCGTAGTATTCCCAGCGGAAGATTACGTAGTAAAGCCTTGCGCCTAAAATACCGCCGAAGGTGCCTGCAATAAGCACGTCAATCATCTTGTCAAGGTTCATTTTCCACTTGTAAGCCATTCTGCCGCCCCAGAGTACGGCAAGCAAAAAGCCGAAGGCGATAATTGCGCCGTACCAGCGGATTGTGATATCTTTGCCGAAAAGGCTGAACTGGGTGAGGATTGAGCTTACCTCTATTCCCTTATCGAGAAACGAAAAATATACGGTTGTTGAATCCATTTCTTTACACGTCCTTTTTTATTCTATCGGGTTTATTACCGAAAGTGCGCAGTATTCCTCACGCATAGTGCTGCCCAGAACTTCCTCTACATCCTTTACGGTAAGTGAGCGGAAAATGTCAATATCCTCAAACACGCCGACTTTGTCGAAGTGTGCACCGACAAGGTCGTTTGCAATTTCGTCAATATCGTTGAAACTCATAACCGTTCTGCCGTAAAGCTTTCTGCGTGTGCGCTCAAAGTCTTCGGCGTTTATGCCGTTTTCACGCATCGCCTTAATAGCGGCCTTAATCTGCTTTGCTGTTTCTTCGGGGTCCTTGCTTTCGCCGTTGAATATCGTTGCGCCGTAACCGAAGCCCGTAAACTGCTCAAAGCCGAAGCTGGTATTGATTAAGCCCTGCTCAAGCAGGCTGTTGTAAAGCTCGGAAGTTGTGCCTGCAAGCAGCTCAAGCAGTACATCTGCCGCAATCTTCTGCTTCAAGTTTCTCTTGGGCAGACCGTAGCTTTCCTTGAAACCGAGTGAGAATATCGGTGCGGAAACGGAGAGCTTTTCTTCAATATAGTCCTGAACTATATTTTCCGGCTCTTCGTGCGGCTTTCTTACAAAGTTGAACTCACCGCAGGGCTTGAGCATTTCGTCGCAGATTTTAATTATTTCGTCAATGTCAACATTGCCTGCAACGGCAAGAACCATGTTATTCAGATTATAGAAATTGTTGTAGCAGTCGTAAAGTGTTTGTGCCGTAATTTCGGCAATGGACTCAACCGTGCCTGCAATATCAATTCTGACGGGGTGGCTGTGGTAAAGCGCACGAAGAAGGTTGAACAGCACCTCCCAGTCGGGAACGTCCTTGTACATCGTGATTTCCTGGCCGATAATGCCCTGCTCCTTGGCAACGGTCTGCTCGGTAAAATAAGGCGACTGAACAAAGTCAAGCAGGATTTTCAGAGATTCGTTGAAATCACCCGTGCAGGAGAAAAGGTAGCAGGTTGTGTCAAACGAGGTGTAGGCGTTTGCACTTGCACCCGTCTTTGCGTAGCGTGCAAAAGCGTCAAGGTCCTCACTCTCGAACAGCTTGTGCTCAAGAAAATGTGCCGTGCCCTCGGGAATGTCGGCAAGTGTGCCGTCTGCGGTGAGAATTTTTGTGTCAATTGAGCCGTAGTTTGTGCCGAAAACGGCGTAAGCGCCTGCGTAACCGGGCTTGGGGAAAACATAGATGTTAAGTCCTGTCGGGTGCTCGATATGGTAGCACTTTTCGTCAAGCAGCTCGTTTTTAATTTCGTTGAATATAATGCTCACTTTTCTTCCCTCCTTATTCCTCGTCGTCCTGCGTGTCTGTGCCCGCAAGCATATATACCGTGTCAAGCGTTACATTCTGTGCGGCAGCAATAACCTGCTCACGTGTAACGGCTGAAATCAGCTTTGCGTATTCTTCGGGTGTCATAATCTCGCTGTCAAGCATCTGTCCGCTGTACCATCGGTCGAGACCTTCGGGTGTGTCACCCACACCGTAAATAAGGTTTGTAAGACCCTTGATGGAGGACTCAAACTCATCATCGGTGAAGCTGCCGTTTCTGATATCTTCAAGCTGCTGGAGAATGGCGTCTGTTGCCTTGAGCTCATTTTCGTTTTCAATGCCGCTTTGCACCATAATCAGACCCTTTGCACGGTTGAACGCCGCAGAGCAGTAGTAGCAAAGGCTCATCTTTTCACGGACATTGTTAAAGAGCTTTGAGTAAACCCCACCACCGAAAATATCGCACATAACCTTGATGGCTACGTAATTGTCCTCGCAGTCGGTCATACCTGCTCTCATACCCATAACGAGCTTGCCCTGCTTTACGGGCAGCTCTTCACGCACCTTTCGGGGCTCTTCTGCAGAAACAACAAACTCTGTGCGGAGCGTTGCAAGTGCCGAACGGTCGATTGAGCTGAACTTTTCTTTTATCTGTTCCGAAATGCTTTCTGCGTTCATACTGCCTGTAATGCCGAAATACACCTTTGCGCTCTTAAGCATATTTTTCCATGCCTCGGTTACGCTTTCGGGTGTGACAGCCTTTATATCCTCAATTTCGCCGCTGCGGCTGAGTGCATAAACCTCGTTTTCGCACATTATCTCTGTGCAGCGCTTGAGTGCGTAGTAGCGCTTGTCGTTGAGCTCGCTTTCAATCTGCTCAATCATAAGGCGCTTTTCACGCTCGACATCGGCTTCATTAAACTTGCCGTCTGTCAGGTTGGGGTCAAAAATAAGGTCAAGCAAAAGCTCTGCCGCTTTTTCGGATATCTTTTCGTCACTTAAAGAAAACCTGTCCTCAAGTGCGGTTACACGAAGCGTGATAACCTGGCTTTCGCCGTCCTTTGAAACGCCTGCGGCAACCATTGCGCCGTAAAGAGAGGCAAGATGCTTGTTCATTTCGGTAAGCGTCGGGTACTTTCTGCAGGTGCGCTTGAGCAGGCCGGGAATAAGCGCATTTACCGCCGCATCCTTGCCAAGCGGCAACGCAAAATTAGCCGTGATAATGGCAACCTTGAAATTCGATTTTGTGTCAACGCTGCATATATTAAGACCGTTGACAGGGGAGGAGAGAGCAAAAGAATAATTCATTTTCCGCTTGTCCTTTCAAAAAATGATTGTAATAAACAACACTAACCTATTTTAATTAAAATTATTATACCACATATTTTAATATAATCTATAATTATTGCAAAATTTTTTATTTTATTTAAATATTAAAACTTTTATAAAATTCTGTTTTTAGGTTGTAAAAGTTAAAGAGGCAATGTATAATAATTAAGATATACAGATTGGAGTGAATTTCTTTGAATTTTACTTACCACGAAAAATCGGGCACACATACGGGTTACTGCCTTGTAAAATCGTGTGAGAAAAAAACCAATAAAAACGGCGGAGCGTACCTCGACCTTGTCCTGAGCGACAAGAGCGGTGAAATTAACGGCAAGCTGTGGAATTATGATGAGAATATCCACGGCTTCTATCAGCCCAACACACTTGTAAAGGTGCAGGGCACGATAAACAAGTTTAACGATGTTGACCAGCTTCGTGTGGACAGAATCCGTGCCGCCATTCCCGCAGACAACGTAAGGGTAGAGGACTTTGTACAGGGTGCTGTCTATTCGGGCAGGGCTATGTTTGACGAGCTTGTTTCAATAGCGGAAAACTTTTCCGACAAGGAGCTTTCCCTGCTTGTTAAAACAATCCTTACCGAAAATGAGGAAAAGCTACTTTACTATCCTGCTGCATTCAAATTACACCACGCTATGCGAAGCGGTCTGCTTCAGCACACGCTTTCAATAGTCCGCCTTGCGCAGAGCATCTGCAAAATCTATCCCTTTGTCGATGAGGATTTGCTGCTTGGCGGTGCAATGCTTCACGATATTGCAAAGCTCGACGAGCTTGTTGCTAACGAAACGGGCATAGCCTCGGGCTACAGCGTAGAGGGTACACTCCTCGGCCACCTTGTAAAGGGCGCAATGCTTGTTGATAAAACGGCAGAAAGGCTTGGCGTCAGCCACGAAAAGGCTGTTTTGCTCGAGCATATGTTAATTTCCCACCACGGCGACCCCGAATTCGGTGCGGCTGTCAGACCGCTGTTTATCGAAGCGGATATTCTCGCTGCCCTTGACAGACTGGATGCACGCATTGTTGAAGTTAATTCTGCGGTCAACGGTGTTGAGCAGGGCGCATTTTCAAGCCGTCAGTGGGCGCTGGATAACAGAGCCTTCTACAACCACGGCAGAGTGGACGTTACAAAAGAAACAGACCTGGGTCTGGATAAATAAGAGGATTTATTATGGATTGGACAGAAATTATTATAACCGTTGATGCAAATGACCTTGACAAGGCTGCGGCAATTGCACAGGTGATTGTACCCGGTGTTTATATCGAGGATTACCGCACCCTTGAGCAGGAGGCTTTTGAAATTGCAGGCATAGACCTTATTGATGAAGATTTGCTTGCAAAGGACCGCAGCAAGGGTCTTATACATATCTATATTTCGCCCGAGGATAATCCTGCCGAAGCAACAGCCTTCCTCACGGAGCGTTTTGCAGCCGAAAAAATTCCCTATGAGATGAATACAAACATCTGCCGAAATGAGGACTGGGAAAACAACTGGAAGGCATATTTCAAGCCTATGGAGATAGGTGAGCGTCTGCTCATCCGTCCCCTTTGGATTGACGATTACAACGCAAACGGCAGAGCGGTGCTTTCAATCGAGCCGGGTCTTGCTTTCGGCTCAGGCACTCACGAAACAACACGCCTCTGCCTTGAAGCACTTGAGCCCTATATTAATGAAAACGTAAATATGCTCGATGTCGGCTGCGGCAGCGGTATATTGAGCGTGGCTTCGCTTCTGCTTGGTGCAAAAAAGGCTGTCGGCGTCGATATTGATGCCCTTGCCGCAAAAACAGCTCGTGAAAACGGCGAGGTAAACGGCTTCACAGAGCCGAAGTACACCGTTTACAAGGGCAACCTTGCCGATATGGTTTCGGGTAAATTTGAGGTTATTGCCGCAAACATCGTTGCCGATATTATTATTCTGTTCTCCTCACAGGTCGGCGAATTCCTTGCCGACGGCGGTGTTTTCATCGCCTCGGGTATAATCAAGCCCCGTGAGCACGAAGTGCTCGAAGCCTTCGAGAAAAACGGCTTTGAAGTCATAGCCCGTCACGATAAAAACGATTGGCTGTGCTTTGAGTGTAAAAAACGCTAAAACTGCCGAAGGCAATATAACTCGCTTTTAAGCGAATAAAATTACGGCACACTTCAAAGCGAAGTGTGCCGCTTTTAGTTACGGTGTATTTGCCAAATCCCTAACCAAAAAGAAATTATAATCAAGCCTTGTTAAGTCATATATACAGTTGCTTAAAAATGCTATTGTAACAACTGCAAGAAGTGCAAAAACTGTAAAGCAAGCAATGTTTTTTATTAGTTTATATTTTCTTATAATCTTTGGGTCTAATTCGCTTGTAAAGCCATCGGCTACGGCTTTCGGTGTGCCGAGAATTTCGGTCAGACTGCTTAATGTTACATTCGGGTCGGAACTGATTATATCTTCGATATTTAACTTTAAACTTTGCATACAGTCCTTTTTAATCTTTTTTGAACAGGGTATGTTCTTTTCAACGCTCTTTAAATATTTATTTATCTCTCTTTCCTTAATCATCGGTTTATTCTCCTTTCAGCGCTTGAAAAATCATATTTACACCGTTTATAAAGGTGTCATATTCCTTTCTCATATCGTTAAGATATGCTTTTCCGCTTGGCGTAATCCGATAAAACTGCCTCAGGCGGTTTTCGTCAACCCTTTTTCCTGCTTCTTCAATATACTTGCAGTCGGTCAGGCGGTATATAACAGCGTAGGGGTAGCTGATTTTGCATACGCCGCCCGAAAGCTCATCCAGCTTATTCATTATTGCATAGGTATGCATATCCTCCTTATCCAGAAAGGAAAGAATAAGCATTTCCGTTATGCCTTTTTTCAGGTTTTCGGATATTGAGATTTTTTCGTTTTTTTCTGCTTTGGGCATATAACCACCGCCTTTGAGTAAAGGGTATCTTTGAGTTAATTATAGCACAGAAATAAAATTTGTCAATGAATAAAATTTGTTATTGACAAAAAATATTTTCACGGTTATAATGTAGATGAAAAACAAGAAGGGGAGAGCAATATGAAAAAACGTTTGCTGATATGTGTTCTTGCGGTTATACTTATCTGTTCGCCGCTTGTAATCGGTTTGTTTATTATTGACCACAGCGTTTATTATGACGAATACCTGCCGTACAGAAGTTACTACGGCTATCTGCGCTATTTCACACTTGACCGTGAAATGAGCGAGGAGGATGAAGCTGTGGCACGGGATATACTTGAAACCGCAAAGCAGGTTTTTGAGTATAAAGGCAAGGCTGCCGATGCCGATAAAAGCGTGGGTGCACTTGCACGGTATTACAGGGATGATGTTGTTTCGGCTTCGGTTGATTTGCAGCTTGTAACGGCTGAGGCCAAGGGCAACAGCGGATATGTATGGGTCGTATATTCTGTGGAACGGGAACACGTTTTCGATGACGGAACGCAGTCAAACAGCGGTTCGTGGGATATTTTAAGCTACTGGAAAATAGAAAAGGAAAACGGAGTCTGGACGGTGACGGATATCAAAGAAGCACCGTAATAACATGTAAAGATTACGGCACACTTCAAAGCGAAGTGTGCCGTAATGCTTATTATATCTTACTTTTCAAATTCGTATTCCGAAATAATTTCTTTTACCTTTTCGCAGGTGAGGGTGAAAACGTTTTCGCCCATTGTTTTAATCAGCTTGCTGTCCTGCTCACAGAGCATTGCAAAGCTTTCGCCTACTGCCTTTGCGACATCTCGGTTTCTCTTTACCGCAAGGTAGTAGAAGCTGACTGCCGCTCCGTTTGAAATGCCATTGTAAAAGTCAGGGAAATTGGCTTTTATAACGTCATACATAGCCTCTGTAGCGCTTGTGGAAAGCATAGGGCAAAGCTCGTCCAGCAGCGTGTATTCTGCGCAGAAAAGCATCAGCGTAATAATCTGATCCTTGATTTCTTCGTCTGCTGCCGTGTTGCGCACGTATTTTATCAGCTCTTCGCCGAGGTCGTCGCTGTCCGGGGAAAGGCTCGCAAGCTTTGTGCCGAGATCCTTTGCCTTTTGTGAATTGCCGTTGACAATATGTCTGCGCATTTCTTCCGCAAGGGCAAAAAGGTCGCCGCCGTCTGCTTCTTCATCTTTGCCTTTGAAAATTTTAATATCGCTGTCGTCGTGCATTGAAATATCTCCTATGAGTTTATGCGTTGTTTTCTGCTTTTTTCTGCAGACGCTTCATCTTTGCCTTGTAGCCGAGGAAGGTGCTTAAATGCTGCTGGGGAATTTCAATTCCGCCAACGCCTACAGCCGTGGGTGAGTACATTCCGTGGAAATCGCTGCCGCCTGTCATAAGCAGCTTCTTTTCCTTGGCGATTTTTGTGAGCATTGCAATATCTTCTGCGCTGTGGCAGGGGTGCCAAACCTCTATGCCGTGAAGACCTGCTTCAACAAGCTCGTCAATAAGGTGTGCGCATTTTGAATGAGCAGGGTGGGATAGAACTGCTATACCGCCTGCAGCACGAATCTGCTCAATAACCTCTTTGGGCTCGGGGAACTGCGGACGGACGATAACGTTTGCTTCGCTTTCGGGTGAGAAAAGCTCGTGATAAACCTTGCCGTAAAGCTCGGTTGTAATTGCACACTCCATAAGGGCGTGCATAATGTGCTGCTTGAATACGTTGGTTGAACCCTGTGCACATTTGAGAACAAGGTCGGGTGTAATGGGATAGCGCTGGGCTGTTTTGAGTATCATATACTGGCTGGCCTTTTTGCGTGAAAGCGAATTGCGGCGGCAAAGGCCTTCAAGCCTGTCCGGGCTGTCCGGCTGGTAGCAGAGTATATGTACTTCGGTTTGTGTTGCGCTGTCAAACGCAGAAATTTCAACACCGGGTATTACGTTAACCCCGTGCCTTTCGCCGATTATTTTACCCCGTACCGTGCCTGCAAGACAGTCATGGTCCGTGATTGCAATTGTGTCAATACCTTTCTTTTTTGCCAGAACTATCAGCTCGTCAATACCCATTGAGCCGTCCGATAATTTGGTGTGGCAATGTAAATCCGCTGTCATAAAAATGGCCCCCTTTTCGGTGTGTAGAAGTGTAATTCTGCAAACAGTAAACCGCATTTGTTCTGCCTGCAAAAGTAAAGGGTTGCAAAAATAGCCCCATTAGGCGATATTAATTTATTCTTCATTATTGTAAACCATTTTTAAAAATTTTTCAAGAAAAAATTAATTATAAACCGATAATTTTTTGTTATTTGCCCATAAAAACACACAAAAAAACGGCAAATTTCTCATTTGAAAAAATGCCGTTTTGTGTGTGCGGTTTATTAAGCTTTATTTTTCTCCGCCTTCAACAACTCCGTCGGATTTGAAAACGTTTGTAACTGTCATCAGCATTATTTTAAGGTCAAACATAATGCTCTGCTTTTCAACGTATTCCTTGTCAAGCCTTACCTTTTCCTCGTCGGTGACACGGTCTCTGCCGTTAATCTGTGCCCAGCCGGTAAGACCGGGGCGCACGGAATACACGCCTGCTTCTTTGCGCATTTTGTGTATGTCACCCTCATGAATGATAAGCGGACGGGGGCCGACAAAGCTCATATCACCCTTGAGAATATTGAAAAGCTGGGGCAATTCGTCAATACTGGTCTTTCGCAGTATTCTGCCAATCGGCGTAATCTGCTCGTCAGACTCGGTAAGGTTGACCGTGGCGGTAAGCCTTGTGCCGTTTTTCATCGTGCGGAATTTGTAGATTGTAAACTTTTTCATATCCTTGCCGATACGCTTGTGCTTGTGAATTACGGGTGCACCGTCCGTCACAAGGATAATAAGGGCAATTACCAAAAACAGGGGAAAGAGCAGTATGCAGGCGAAAAGCGCCGCCGTAAAATCCAACACTCTTTTCATTTTCGGTATTACCTCCTTTATAAATAATAATTATATTACATTCTTTATTGTATTATGCTCTTTTTCCATTTGCCGCTTTGTACGTAAATCGCACCTATTACAATGCCGATTAATGAGGCAAAGCCCATTGCAATAGCAACGCCGTCAAAGCCCATATCCATAGCTCTTACAAGGAAATACGCTACTGGCATTCTGACTAAAATACCGTTGCATATTGCATTGATAAGGGCAATATACGTGTTGCCTGCGGCAATTGCAAGACCGTTGAGGCAGAACATAATCGAAGCAAAAAGGTAGTCAAACGAAATGATGCGTATATATCTTGCACCTGTTTCTATAACCTCCGCCTCGCTGTCAAACAGCCTGATTAGAAATTCGGGGAAGAGGTTTACAACCGCAAAAACTGCAACTGAAACCGAGAATGCCATAACCATACCCGTAAGCATAGTCTTTTTTGCTCTGGCATATTCGCCTGCGCCGATATTCTGACCCGCCATTGAGGAAATGGCACTGCTTATTGCAAGGCCCGGCAGAATTGCAAACGAGTTTATTTTACCGCCTATACCCTGGCAGGCAGATGCAACCTCAGCGTTGGGCAGGGAGTTTACAAGAGCGGTGAGAGTCAGGAACGAAAGCGAAACAACAAGGCTCTGTATGGATGAGGGGAGACCTATCTGCATAAGAGGCCCAAGCTTGTCCTTGCTGATTTTGAAATCGCTGAGTTTGTATTCCGCAAAGAATTTTTTCTTGGCAAGGTAAATAAGCGAAATAATTACGCTGAGTGCCTGTGCCGATATCGTTGCCCACGCCGCACCAGCGGAAGCCATGCCGAACTTTCCGACAAGAATAAGGTCGAGTACAACGTTTGTGATTGCGGCGATGAGCACGAAATAGAGCGGCCTTTTGGAGTCACCCATTCCTCGCAGTACACCGCTTATGGCGTTATAAAGGAACATAAACACCATACCGCCCATACAGATGTTGTAGTAGTCTTTGGCTTCCGAATAAGCGGAGGCAGGTGTGTTGAGAAGGGTGAGCAGGGGGTCGCAAAGCAAGAGCATTGCAACCGTCAGCACGACGGCAAGTATCATATAAAGCGAAGTCATAGTGCCTATGGTTTTGCGCTGTTCGCCGAACAGCTTCTGTCCGCCGTACTGTGCTATAAGCACCGTACCGCCAACGGAAAGGCCCATTGCCGCACCCGTTACGAGTATGTTTATCTGACTGCCGATGGAAACGCCGGTAATGCCTGTTTTGCCGCAGAACTGACCGACTATAATCATATCGGCAACGCTGTAAAGCGCCTGAAGAAGGTTTGAAAGCAGGAAGGGCGTTGCAAATTTAATAAGCTGTTTTGTAACACTGCCCTGCGTTAAATCCTTGTGAAAGTTATCAGCCAACGTTTTCCGCCTCCTTGGGTTTCCTCATTGTAAGTGCAATGCGCTTCTTGGCGGTGTCAACGCTGACAACCCATACGGTGACGATATCGCCGACCGTAAGCACTTCGGAGGGATGCTTGATGTATCTGTCCGTAATGCGTGAAATGTGAACAAGACCGTCCTGATGAACGCCGATGTCGATAAATGCACCGAAGTCAATAACGTTTCGAACCGTGCCCTTAAGCTCCATTCCGGGCTTTAAGTCGTTCATATCCATAACATCCGTGAGAAGCATCGGGGGCGGAAGCTCGTCTCTCGGGTCTCTGCCGGGGCGGAGCATTTCCTTTACGATGTCGTTGAGTGTTGGCACACCGATTCCAAGCTGCTGTGCAACCTTGTCCGAGCCTCTTTCCTCAACCTTCTGTGCAAGGTCAATGATTCTGCCTGCCTTTACGTCTTTAAGGTCATAGCCGCAAATGTCAAGAAGCTCTTTGGCCGCATCGTAGCTTTCGGGGTGAACGCCCGTGTTGTCGAGCGGATTCTTGCTTTCCGCTACACGCAGGAAGCCTGCGCACTGCTCGTATGCCTTTGCGCCGAGCTTGGGTACCTTTTTGAGCTGTGCCCTGCCCGTGAATGCACCGTTTTCTTCTCTGTAAAGTACAATATTTTTCGCAACTGTTGAATTGATGCCGGAAACTCTTGTGAGAAGTGAGGGAGAGGCTGTGTTGAGGTCAACGCCTACGTTGTTAACGCAGTCCTCCACAACACCGTCAAGAGCGTTGCTCAGTTCCTTCTGCGGCATATCGTGCTGGTACTGTCCCACGCCGATAGCCTTCGGGTCGATTTTAACAAGCTCTGCAAGCGGGTCCTGCAAGCGGCGTGCAATTGAAACAGCACTTCTTAAGGATACGTCAAACTGCGGGAATTCCTCAGCTGCAAGCTTGGAGGCTGAGTAAACCGAAGCACCTGCCTCGCTTACAACCATATACTTTGCCTTGCTGCCGATTTCCTTGAGCAGGTTTGAAGTGAAAATTTCCGTTTCCTTTGAAGCCGTACCGTTGCCGATTGCGATAATCTCAACGTTGTGCTTCTTTATAAGGTTTGCAACAGTCTGCTTGGCTGAGAGCTTCTGTGCTTCGGAATGGGTTACATAAATAACGCCCGTGTCAAGCACTCTGCCCGTTTCGTCAACAACGGCTACCTTACAGCCTGTCCTGTAGCCGGGGTCAAGACCGAGGGCTACCTTGCCCTTTACGGGCGGCTGAAGCAGCAGGGGACGAAGGTTGGCGGCAAATACTTTGATTGCATCGGTATCTGCTCTTTCGGTGAGCATTGAGCGGATTTCACGCTCAATGGAGGGCATTATGAGCCTTGTGTAGCTGTCTGCACCGGCATCCCTTACCGTGTCGGTAAACAGAGAACCGGTATTTTTCAGTGTAACACTTGTAATAACACCGAGTGCTTTTGTGATATCAAGAGTAACGTCAACTTTAAGGAAGCCTTCCTTTTCGCCTCTGTCAAGGGCGAGAATTCTGTGGTTGGCAATTTTGTTGACGGGCTCGTAATAATCGTAATACTGTGCATAAACGCTGTCCTTTTCGGCATCGGCTGCCTTCGAGCTTACAATACCGACAACGCTGAAAAGGTTGCGTATTCTGCGCCTTATGTCTGCGTTGTCCGAAATATCCTCGGCAATGATGTCCATTGCACCCTGCAAGGCCTCTTCTGCCGTGGCAACGCCTTTTTCTTCGTCAACGTAAGCTGCCGCCGCTTCAATTGCAGGGGTATTCATAACCTCCTGCTCAAAAATAAGCTGTGCCAGCGGTTCAAGACCCTTTTCTCTTGCAACGCTTGCGCGTGTCTTTCTCTTGGGCTTGAAGGGGCGGTAGATATCCTCGATTTCCGCAAGTGTCTTTGCGTTTTCAAGTGCGGCTTCGATTTCGTCCGTCATCTTTTCCTGGTCGGTGATTGACTTTCTGACCTCTTCTCTGCGCTTGTCGAGGTTGCGCAGGTATTCGAGTCTTTCCGAAATCTCACGAAGCACCTGGTCGTCAAGTGTGCCGTGTGCCTCCTTGCGGTAACGGGCAATAAACGGAATCGTGTTGCCCTCGTCAATAAGGCTTACGGTGTTTTCAACCTGCCATTTCTGCAGATTAAATTCTGTGGTTAAAGCGGTAATGATGTCCACAAATTTTCTCCTTATATCAATTAAACTTCTAACTTCATATCGCCGGGCTTGAGCCAGCCGAGCTTTCTCATACACTGTGCAACGCCTGCGGCAATAACACCGGGAAGCACAAAATGCACAACAGCCATTTCAATCAGAGCAACAGTTGGGGTAACGCCTGCGGCAGTCATAGCCTCAAAGCCCATAATCTGGCCGACAAGACCTGCCGTGCCCATACCTGCACCCGTTGAGTTGTTAACCATATGTAACAGGGCAGAGGATATCGGGCCTGTGACAGCGCTTGCAATAATCGCAGGCAGCCATATAATCGGCTTCTTAACAATGTTGGGCATCTGGAGCATACTTGTGCCTATACCCTGTGCAACAAGGCCGCCGAAGCCGTTATCACGGTAGCTTGCAATTGCAAAGCCGACCATGTTTGCGCAGCAGCCTGCAACAGCTGCACCTGCGGCAACGCCGCTCAAACCGAGCGCAACACCGATTGCGGCAGAGCTGATGGGAAGAGTGAGGAATATACCCATAAGCACGGAAACAACAATGCCCATTATAATCGGCTGTTGCTCGGTGCCCCAGTTGATAAGACTGCCAAGCCACGTCATAAAGTGCGAAATATACGGGCCTAAAAGCAGACCGGCAACGGCACCGGAGCCGATTGTGACTATTGGAGTGAGAATTATATCGAGCTTTGTTTTGCCTGCAACAAGGTGGCCGAGCTCAATGCCCACAAAGGCGGCAACAAATGCGCCCATAGGCTCACCGGGGCCTGCGTAGGAAACAACGGCGCCGTCAATCATACCGCCTGCAAGTATCTTTGTTGCAAAAGCACCAATCATACCCGTTGCGGCGGCAGAAAGGGTTACAAGCGGCTTTTCGCCGAATTTAGCCGCAACACCGCAGCCGATGCCTGCACCCATAAGCGAAGCCGCAATCTTACCGATTGCGAAAATGCAGGTGCCTATCTGTCCTGGAACGGCATTGCCTATCTGCTGTAAGATAGTGCCGATAATCAGCGTTGCGAAAAGACCGAATGCCATACCGCTGAGTCCGTCAATGAAAAGCTTGTTGAGAAATTTTTTTACTGCGTTCATTTTACTTTGCCTCTTTTGCTTTAAAATTAATATCTCTTAAGCTGTCTGATATCTCTGCCGATAAATTTGAGGGATATGTAACTGCCTATGATTCGTGATGTTATACGCTGTGTGTATTTGTCCTCAAGCTCTGCAGGGGTGAGGTTTGTGCTGATAATTGTGGGCTTGCCGCTTAACATTCTTGTGTTGACGATATTATATAAGCAACTTGAAGTGAATTGCGTAGAAAATTCTATACCTAAATCGTCTATGATAATAAGGTCTGTTTCCAGCAATTCTTGCTCAAAAGAACTCTCGTTGTAATTTTGTCTGCTGAAACGCTCTCTTTCAAGCTCGCTAAAAAGATTAGGTGCACTTAAATAAATTAGACCATAACCTTTTTCGGTTACAACATTAGCGATACCGAGAGAAAGGTGTGTTTTTCCGAGACCCGTTGCACCGTGCATAAGCAAAGAAGGCGACTTGAGCGAAAAATCGTTTGCGTAGTCCTCGCAGAATTTTGCAATTTCAGCCATACGCTTTTTGGGAGAAATCCCGTTTGCATCGGGTGCTTCGGGGTAAAAGTCAAGCGAAAACTTTTCAAAGGTTGATGTTCTCAACGGAGCGTATTTTGAAATTTCGTCCTTTGCCGTTTCAACCAATAATTTGCGCTGACAGTCGCATATTCCGTTTTCCGTTACGCCTGTGTCTTCACAAACGGAGCACACAAACTGCGCCTCAAGATAATTTTCGGGTAAGCCTGCTTCAACGAGCAGCTCCTTGCGCCTTTTCTGTGTCGAAAGGCTTTCTCTTGCAAGCTCTTCAACGTAAGCCTTGCCGTTTGCGCCCTTTGCAAATGCACCTATAACCTGTGCACCGCAGGCGGCAATCCTGCTCTGAATCTCGGCAAGCTCGGGTATTGCAGTGTAAGCCTTTGCTCTTCTGATTTCAAGCTCTTCAACTGCTGTTTTTCTTCTGCTGTCGAGCTTGTTCTGAGCGGTCATATATATGTTTTTGCTGTAACCCATAGCGATTACACCTCTCAGTCTTCCTTTTTTTTATATACAACTGGGTCCATTTCAGAGTGACGAATAAACTCATTCAAATCGTATGAGGCTTCGTAGCCTGTCTGTTTTTTCTTTCTTGCGGTTTTTGGCTCTGCTTTGGGCTGTGCCTTGCTTTCTTCCAGCTTTTCGGGTGTCTTGATTCCTGCTTCGTGCCAGTTGGCAAGCACCTTGTTCATATACGGAAAGCTTATCTTGTCCGTGTGGTTTGCCATTTCCTCGTAAGCAAGGTATATCATTTCAATGTCAAAGCCGAATTCATTGCTCCATTGGCGCAGAAATGCGCTTTGTGCCGAGGTAGGTCTGGGGGTGCTGATGCCCGTCATTTCGCAAAGCTGTTTCCACAGTCCCTCGCAGCGGCGGAGTATTCTTATCTGTTCGTCAGCCTTTTCAAGTGAATCTATTTCTCTGTCGCTCCAGCTTTTTGCCGCCTTTGCAATATAATTGATTGAGCTCTTGCCGATTGAAACGCAGTATTCAATAAGCATTAAAAGCACTTCAACGGGCAGACCGTAGCTGTCGCAAATCATAAGTAAGGTTGCCTGTGAGTCGTAGCCTATAGTTCTGCCGAGCTTGTGCTGTGCCTCGTTTAACATAAAGCGTATTTCGGGGCTTTCCTTGGTGCGCTTTACAATCTGTTCAGCCGTGGGCTTGGTTGAAACAGCCTGCTCAACTGTCTGCTCAGCCGCAACAGCCTTTTCGGGTGCGGCGTAAGACGGCGTTTCGGGTTCAACGGGTGCCTGACCGTCCTGCGTGACTATGCCGTTTTCAATCCAGTACTGCATAGCGTCGCAAACATCGGCGTGCTGCATATTGAGTGCCTTTGCAATATCCTCGCTTGACGGATTTTCGGCAGCGTGCCGTAAAAGCCAGAGCAGAGCCTTAAGCTGCGCCGCACCTGCTAATTTGAGGTGCTTGTCAGCAACCTGTGCAGGTACGCTGAAAGAAAGCCCGAACATCATCTGCGGATTTATGTTGAATTTCACGGCAGTCACCGTCCTTTCGTCATAATCTGTCAACAGACAAACTTAATCCCTACAAATATACACCAAAACCCCGAAATAGTAAAGAGTTTTTATATTAAAAATAATTCTTAAAAAAACTAATATTTTTGTTAGTTTTACTCCTGTCTATTTTCTTTTAAGAAATTGACACAAAATGACGGATATGATAATATTATTTTAAATCAACTCATTAAAAGCAAAAAACAAATACATAGATTTAAGGAGCAAGTAAATGAAACCCGTAAAAACAGAACATTTCGGAATCCAAAGAAAAATCGTTTCCAATATGACAAGCCAGTCATGGATGGAAATTCCCCACGCAGGCCCCGTTGTCGAGTTTGACATAACAGACCTTATGGCAAAATTCAACGAGCTTCGTGCTTCCGGCAAGCTGCAGTATAAGCTGAGCATCAACACACTTATGCTCAAGGCAATTGCAATTGCCCTCAAGGAATCGCCCAAAATGAATGCTCATTTTGAGTTCAACCGCCACTTTGTAAAGGGTCAGATAAAGTATTTTGATGAGGTGCATTTTTCCGTTCCCATGCAGCTTCCCAACGGCGAAATGATGACCATCAACTACCACAATTTCGAGAGCAAAACCCTTGACGAAATGTCCGCATATATACTTGATGTCAGCCGCAGACTGAAAAACACCAACCTCACAGAAGCAATGTTTGAGGTGTCGCTTGACAATACTCTCACTGCCCTTAAAAAGGGTAAGTTCAAGACTGTTTTCTGCCGCCTTTTCGGTGCAAAAATCGGCAAGCACAGGGTTAAAACCTTAAGCGGCAAGGCAAAGAAAGAGTACAACAGCATACCCGTAACGGACAGAATTACAAAGAAGGATATCGAGCAGGGCACAATCACCGTCAGCAACCTCGGCTCTATTGACCGTGGCAGATACGGTTGCTGCTCATTGCTTGAAATTATTCCGCCGCAGACCTGCGTAATCGCACTCTGGTCGGCTAACGACCAGCCCGTTGTAAAGGTGAACGAAAACGGCGAAAAGGAAATCGTAATCCGTCAGATTCTGCCTATGACCGTTTTGTTTGACCACCGTGCCTGCGAATACAGCGATATAAAAGGTTTCCTCGACAAAATTCAGGATATCTGCGACAATCCCGAGCAGATAATGAACTGGTAACAGCTGTGCCTTTGAAAGTGGCTGACTTTCAAAGGCACTCGTCATTTTCAATGAAATTTCTGCACTGTCTTTGGAGTGTTTGACGAAAAAATGTGAAAGTTTCGTTAAAATTCTTTTTTAGAAAAATAAATCAAAACTGCTATTATATAATACAACCACGCATTGTTAAAAATAATTTGAGAGGAATGTATTTTCGATGAACGCAAAAAAACTTATTGCTCTTCTTCTTGCTGCTGTTCTCTGCCTTTCCTTCGCAGCCTGCGGCGGCAACGATGAGCCCGAAACCACAACAGAAGCTCCCGTAGCAGACTCCACAGAAGCTGTTGACGCAACAGAAGCTCCGTCAGAAGTTGAGTCCACAGAAGCTGCTTCCGAGGTTGAGTCCACAGAGGCTGCAACAGAAGAAGCTACTGAAGAAGCTACAGAAGCTGTTTCCGAAGAGGAAACAGAAGCTGCTGCAAAGAAGCCCGAAGGCACAGCAGCAATCGTTGAGTATTTCAACACAGCAGTTAACAAGGTCAAGACAGACGCAAAGAGCGTTAAGCAGAACCACGTTACAAACTACCTTGCAAAGTCTCCCACCCTTCCCAGTGCTATCGGCGGTATCTACAAGATACTTGGTGAGGACAAGTGGCTCGACGGTATGCTTGTAGACAACAGCCATGGCTCTGCAACATATACCGGTGCTGATATTGATGCAAAGTTCCCTGTTGAGGGTGAAAGCTGGGCTTCCAAGCTCACAGCAGCAGACGTTAAGTCCGCTACCTGCACAGAAAAGGACGGCGTTTACACAATCACTGTTGTTGCTAAGGCTGATGCAAAGTCTGACAGCGTAAAGCACGGTCAGGGTCACTGCCCGAAGGCCTTCAACGTTGTTCTTCCCGGCGTTATCAACGATAATATTCCCGGTATTGCAACAGGTATCGTTGGTCTTTCAACAGTTGATTACCCCATGGGTAAGGCTGTTATCACAGTTGACGCTGAAACAGGCAACGTTAAGACAGCCGAATACGATGTTCAGTGGACAATCAACTTTGACAAGATCGGCGCAGCTATCCCCCTCGGCACAAGATCTTCCTACGTTGTAACATTCTAAATTAAAACAAAATGTTCCTGCTTTCCGTATCGGGAGGCAGGAATTTTTTTGAAGAATATCAAAACATTTGTTCGCTTTCTGTTGACTTGTATTTATATTTTTGATAAAATAAAGAATAATATAAATTACAGTTTGTCTGTCTGATGACAGACGAACTGCAATTAGTGCAAAGTGCAAAACGCAAAGTGCAAAGTTAAGGGTCGCTACGCTCCGATTTTATAAAACTTTGATTTAGAGCAATCATTATAATGGGTGAGGGCGAAGCCCTCCCACCGTTCTGCGTTCTGAACTCTGCACTTAAATAAACTGTAATTCGTTAAACACAGCGAGGAGTTTTGTTATGCCTGATTTTGAACTTTCCCGTTTGAGGGCGGCTGAACTGAAAGAACAGCTCAATTATCATATAAAGCGTTATTACGATGAGGATGCGCCCGAAATATCGGACTACGAGTACGATATGCTTATGCGTGAATTAAAGGCTATTGAGGAGGAGTTTCCGCAGCTTGTCACGGCGGATTCACCCACACGCCGTGTCGGCGGCACAGCCTCGGAAAAGTTTGCGCCTGTTGTGCATACGGTGCGTATGGAAAGCTTGCTCGATGCTTTCAGCGAGGATGAGCTTTACGCCTTTGCCACAAGAGTGGAGCAGGGTGCAGGCGAGGCTGCTTTTGTTGTAGAGCCGAAAATTGACGGCCTTTCCGTTTCGCTTGAATATGTCAACGGTGAGCTTGTCCGTGGCTCTACAAGGGGTGACGGAGATGTAGGCGAGGACGTAACCCACAATATCCTCACAATCAAGTCAATTCCTCATAAGCTCAATATAAATCTGCCCTTTATCGAGGTAAGAGGTGAGGTATATATGCCTCATTCCAGCTTTGAGGAGCTGGTCATCAGGCAGGAGGAGGCGGACGAAAAGCCCTTCAAAAACCCCCGTAATGCCGCCGCAGGCTCACTGCGCCAGAAGGACAGCGCAGTCACAGCCACCCGTGGGCTTGATGCGTTTATTTTCAACATTCAGCAGGTTGAGGGCAAAACACTTTCTTCTCACAAAGAATCACTTGATTTTCTTCAGGCTCTCGGCTTTAAGGTTGTACCCGATTACAAGCGTTTTTCCGATTTCGAGTCTGCCGTTGAACAGGTGCGCAAAATCGGTGAAATGCGTGGCACTCTGCCTTTTGATATTGACGGTGCGGTTATAAAGGTTGACGATTTTTCAAAGCGTGAGGTTTTGGGAAGCACTGCCAAATTCCCCCGTTGGGCAGTTGCCTTCAAATATCCGCCCGAGGAAAAGCCCACGGTTTTGCGTGAGGTCGAAATCAACGTCGGCAGAACGGGTGTCCTCACTCCCACAGCCGTTTTTGACCCCATTCAGCTTGCAGGCACTACCGTCAGCCGTGCAACACTCCACAATCAGGACTTTATAAACGAAAAGCAGATAGCCATAGGCGATACAATAGTTGTCCGCAAGGCAGGCGATATCATCCCCGAGGTGCTTTCCGTTGTTGAAAAAGGCGGAAACGAAACCTTCCGTATTCCAGATATATGTCCCGTCTGCGGTGCACCTGCAGTAAAAGAAGGCGATGAAGCCGCAATCCGCTGCAACAATTCCGACTGTCCTGCACAGCTCAAACGCAGGCTCATTCACTTCTGCTGCAGGGACGCTATGGATATCGAATCCCTCGGCGAAGCGGTTGTCGAAATGCTTGTCGATTACGGTCTGATATCGGGCGTTGAGGATATCTATAAGCTCACCGCAGAAGACCTTATCGGTCTTGAGCACTTTGCAAAAAAATCGGCAGACAACCTCGTTAAGGCTGTTGCCGATTCAAAACAGAATGATTTGTATAAACTTGTTTTCGGCCTTGGCATCCGCCACATCGGGCAGAAATCCGCAAAGCTTTTGAGCGAGCATTTCATCACAATGCAAGCCCTGCAGAACGCAAGCGTTGATGATATCTCAAAAATCGAGGGCTTCGGCGGAATAATGGCGCAAAGCGTTGCGCAGTATTTTGCAATGCCGCAGACCGCTGAACTTATTGAAAAACTGACCGCACTGGGTCTTAATATGAAATCGCTCAAGGAAATTGAAAGCGATATATTCAAGGGCAAAACCTTTGTCCTAACCGGCACTCTGCCTACCTACACCCGAAATGAAGCCGCCGCCATTATCGAAAAATTCGGCGGTAAGGTTTCCTCCTCCGTTTCAAAGAAAACGGACTATGTCCTTGCCGGTGAGGAAGCGGGAAGTAAGCTCAAAAAAGCAAACGACCTCGGAGTAGCAGTAATTGACGAAGCAGCCTTCAACGAAATGATATCATAAAGTGCCGTCCTTGAAGGCTCGCTCAAACCATACGTCCTTTGCCTCAAAGCACTTTCCGTTGAGGTAATTCAGAATACCTGCATCACTCGTGAATGCAAACTGCAAACGGTACGAATAAAGGCACTGCTTTTTGTAGCCTTTTTCTTTGTTCAGGGCGTTTGTGCCGTACTTGCCGTCGCCGAGCAGGGGATGTCCCTCGTGCGCCAAGTGCGCCCTTATCTGGTGTGTCCTGCCTGTGAGAAGCTCAACACGGACAAGGCTTAAGTTATCCTTTTCGTCAAGCACCTTGTACCGTGTGCGAATTTCCTTTGCATCTTCTCTCGGCTTATCGTAAACGGCAACCTTGTTTTTCTTTTCGTCTTTTTTCAGATATGCGGTAAGCGTTGCCTGCTTCTTGTCAAAATAACCGTGAGCAATGCAAAGGTAAACCTTGCTTAACTCTCTGTCCTTAATTTTCTGATTCAGTATTCGTAAAGATTCCGCATTCTTTGCGGCTATGACTATACCGCCTGTGTTGCGGTCAATTCGGTTAGCCAGCGCAGGAGCAAAGGAGTTTTCGCCCTTGGGGTCGTATTCACCCTTTTCGTACAGGTAGCGTTCAACCCTTGTTATCAGCGTGTCAACGTATTCGCCCTCGTCCGGGTGGCTCAGAAGTCCTACCTTTTTGTCTAGCAGAATAATGTTTTCGTCTTCGTATATTATATCGAGCTTTGTTGAGGCACGAAGAAAATCGTACTTTTCGGGTGCGGCTTCAAAGAACTCGTCGTTTATGTACATTTCAACAAGGTCGTTTACCTGCAGCCTTGTCGAAATTTCGGCACGCTTGCCGTTTACCTTAATTCTTTTAAGGCGGATGTATTTGTACATCAGCCCCTGCGGAAGTAAGGGCACGGTCTTTGTTATGAACTTGTCAAGCCTTTGGTTGGCATCGTTTTTGTTGATTGTAAAGCTTTTCAAAAATATCACCCTAAGTAGTTATAATATCACATAAATTCCGTTTTAGCAAGGAGTGAAACAGCGTGGATAAATTTATACTCCATTCGAAATACAAGCCTACGGGTGACCAGCCTCAGGCGATAGAGCAGCTCGTAAGCGGCGTAAACAGGGGACTTAAGGAGCAGACCCTGCTCGGCGTTACGGGCTCGGGCAAAACCTTCACAATGGCAAACGTAATAGCAAAGGTCAATAAGCCCACGCTTGTCCTTGCCCACAACAAAACACTTGCCGCACAGCTGTGCTCGGAATTCAAAGAGTTTTTCCCCGAAAATGCGGTTGAATACTTTGTGTCATATTACGATTATTATCAGCCCGAGGCGTATCTGCCGACGACTGATACCTATATCGAAAAAGACTCTGCCGTCAACGATGAAATAGATAAGCTGCGCCATTCCGCAACCTGTGCCCTTGCCGAAAGAAGGGACGTTATAATTGTTGCGAGTGTGTCGTGTATCTATACTCTCGGCAGTCCGTTTGACTATAAAAATATGCTCATTTCGCTTCGCCCGGGTATGGAGAAAAGCCGTGAGGAGCTTATTGAAAAGCTCGTGAGCATTCAGTACGAAAGAAATGATATAAACTTTATCCGTAATAAATTCCGTGTCCGTGGCGATGTTGTGGAAATTTTTCCTGCCTACTCGTCGGATACGGCCATCCGTGTCGAGTTTTTCGGCGATGAAATAGACAGAATAAGCGAAATCAATGTTCTCACGGGTGAAGTGAAGGCTGTGCTTAACCACGCCGCAATATATCCTGCCTCACACTATGTTATTCCGCAGGAAAAAATGGAGGAGGCAGTCGGCAGAATTTTCGACGAAATGACAACAGTCTATGCCGATTTTGTTGAGCAGGGCAAGCTTCTTGAGGCACAGCGCATAAAGCAGAGAACGGAATACGATATGGAAATGCTGCGTGAAACGGGCTTTTGCAAGGGCATAGAAAACTATTCCCGTGTGCTTTCGGGTATGCCTCCGGGGTCCGTACCGTTTACGCTTTTAAACTATTTCCCCGATGATTTCCTGCTGTTTGTGGACGAGTCACACGTAACTCTTCCGCAGGTCAGGGGTATGATAGGCGGCGACAGGGCACGAAAGAAAAACCTTGTCGAATTCGGCTTCCGTCTGCCCTCGGCTTACGATAACCGTCCGCTTACCTTTGATGAGTTTTACGAAAGAACTCATCAGCGAATTTTTGTCAGCGCAACTCCCGGCGAGTTTGAACGCAGTAAGAGCGATAGTATTGCCGAACAGCTTATCCGTCCCACGGGTCTGCTTGACCCCGAAATTTCCGTTAGGAGTACGGACGGTCAGATTGACGATTTGCTCGGCGAAATCAACAAGCGCATTGAGAAAAAAGAGCGTGTACTTGTCACAACCCTCACCAAAAAAATGGCGGAAAACCTTACCGATTACCTGACCGATATGGGTATAAACGTGCGCTATATGCACCACGATATTGACACAATCGAGCGTATGCAGATTATCCGTGGGCTTCGCCTGGGCGAATTTGACGTGCTTGTAGGTATCAACCTGCTTCGTGAAGGTCTTGATATCCCCGAGGTATCACTTGTCGCCATACTCGATGCCGATAAAGAGGGCTTTTTGCGCAGTGAAACATCGCTTATTCAGACCATAGGCAGAGCGGCACGAAACTCAAACGGCGAGGTCATAATGTACGCCGACAGCGTAACCCCGTCAATGGAGCGTGCCATTGAGGAAACACTCCGCCGCCGTGAAAAGCAGATGGCTTATAACGAGGAGCACGGTATAATTCCGAAAACTATCATAAAGGATGTTTCGGACGTGCTTGAAATTTCCGCCAAGGCAGACAAAAGCGAAAAGCCCGACAAACAGCTCAGCCGCATAGAGCGTGAACAGCTTATTAAGCAGCTTACGGGCGAAATGAAGGCGGCGGCAAAGATACTTGAATTTGAACATGCCGCATATCTGCGTGACAGAATAGAAAAATTAAGACAGATGAAATAACGGAGCAGAAAATGAGAGAGAAAAAAATTATTGTAAAGGGTGCAAGAGAGCACAACCTTAAAAATATTGATGTGCAGATTCCCCGTGATAAGCTCATTGTTTTTACGGGTCTTTCCGGCTCGGGTAAATCCTCGCTTGCCTTTGATACGATTTATGCCGAGGGTCAGCGCAGGTACGTTGAATCCCTTTCAAGCTATGCAAGGCAGTTTTTAGGTCAGATGGATAAGCCCGATGTTGATTATATCGAGGGTCTTTCTCCCGCAATTTCAATTGACCAGAAAACAACCTCAAAAAATCCCCGTTCAACCGTTGGTACGGTAACGGAAATATACGATTATCTCCGTCTGCTTTTCGCCCGTGTAGGCGTGCCTCATTGCCCCGAATGCGGCAGAGAGATTAAAAAGCAGACCGTTGACGATATTGTAGATAAGATTCTTGAAATGCCAGAGGGTACGAAAATTCAGCTTCTTTCTCCCGTTGTAAGGGGACAGAAGGGTGAGCACAAAAAGATATTTGAGAACGCACAGAAAAGCGGCTATGTCCGTGCCCGTGTTGACGGCAATGTTTATGATTTAAGCGAAAAAATAGCGCTCGATAAAAACAAGCGCCACGATATCGAAATTGTGGTTGACCGCCTTGTTGTCAAGGAGTCAATCCGCTCACGCCTTGCAGATTCCGTTGAAACAGCCTCGGGTTTGTCCGAAGGCCTTGTGCTGTGCGACGTAATAGGCGGTGAGGAGTTGCTCTTTTCGCAGAATTATGCCTGCCCCGACCACGGTACCTGTATTGAAGAATTGGAGCCGAGAATGTTCTCCTTCAACAATCCCTACGGTGCCTGCCAGACCTGTTCGGGTCTTGGTGTGTTCCACAAAATAGACCCCGATATGGTTATACCCGACAAGAGCCTTTCAATCAACGGCGGTGCAATAAAGGCAAGCGGCTGGAGTGTGGGCGACAGCGGCAGCATAGCCAAAATGTATTTTGAAGGCCTTGCCAAGCACTATAAATTTTCGCTTGATACACCTGTTGAAGAACTGCCGAAAAAGATTATTGACATTCTCCTTTACGGCACAAAGGGCGAAAAAATTACAATGGAGCGTACCACCCAGTATATGACGGGTACGTATAAGACCGATTTTGAGGGTATTATAACCAACCTTGAGCGCAGGTACAACGACACCTCAAGTGAATGGTCACGCAACGAAATAGAGCAGTATATGACCGAGCAAAGCTGCCCCGATTGCGGCGGCGCAAGGCTGAAAAAAGAGGTGCTGTGCGTAACCGTCGGCGGTATCAATATTGAGCAGTTTACACAGCTATCAATTTCGGACGAGCTTGAGTTTATCAATAACCTGAAGCTTTCCGACCGTGATATGCAGATTGCCCGTCTTATCCTGCGTGAAATCAGGGAAAGACTGCAATTCCTTATCAGCGTCGGCCTTGAATACCTCACCCTTTCCCGTCCTGCGGGTACTCTTTCGGGCGGCGAAAGCCAGCGTATCCGCCTTGCAACGCAGATTGGCTCGTCACTCACGGGCGTGCTGTATATTTTAGATGAGCCGAGTATAGGGCTTCACCAGCGTGATAACAGCCGCCTTATCGAAACACTAAAGCACCTGCGTGACATTGATAACACACTCATTGTCGTTGAGCATGACGAGGAAACAATGTTAAGTGCTGATTATATTGTCGATGTCGGTCCGGGTCCCGGTATTCACGGCGGTGAAATTGTCGCCTGCGGTACACCCGAGGAAATTATGGCGGATGAAAACTCGCTTACGGGTCAGTACCTTAGCGGTAAAAAGAAAATTGCCGTGCCCGAAGCACGCAGAAAGGGCAACGGCAAAGCAATAAGAATTATAGGCGCAAGTGAAAACAACCTTAAAAATATTGATGTTGAAATCCCTCTGGGCACGCTCACCTGTGTAACTGGTGTTTCGGGCTCAGGTAAATCCTCGCTGATTAACGAAATTCTCAACAAAAAGCTGTCTGCCGAGCTTAACGGTGCACGCCGTTTTGCAGGCAAGCACGACAATATTACGGGCATTAAGTATCTCGATAAAGTAATCAATATCGACCAGTCGCCGATTGGCAGAACACCCCGTTCAAACCCTGCAACCTATACGGGCGTGTTTACTGATATCCGTGATTTGTTTGCCGCTACGACGGATTCCAAAATCCGTGGCTACAAGCCAAACCGCTTCTCGTTCAACGTCAAGGGCGGACGTTGCGAAGCCTGTCAGGGTGACGGTATAGTCAAAATTGAAATGAACTTCCTTGCCGATATCTATGTTCCCTGCGAGGTTTGCCACGGCACACGCTATAACCGTGAAACGCTCGAAGTAAAGTACGGCGGTAAAACAATTTATGACGTGCTTGAAATGACGGTTGAAGAGGGCATGAACTTCTTTTCTGCCGTGCCGAAGGTAAAGCGCAAGCTCGAAACGCTTTATAATGTCGGTCTGGGTTATATCAAAATCGGTCAGTCCGCAACAACTCTTTCGGGCGGCGAGGCACAGCGTGTCAAGCTTGCCACAGAGCTTGCAAGAGTAGCAACGGGCAAAACGATTTATATTCTCGATGAGCCAACAACGGGTCTGCACACAGCAGATGTAGAAAGGCTGATAAAGGTCTTGCAGCAGCTTGTTGACAGCGGCAATACGGTCCTCGTAATCGAACACAACCTCGACGTAATCAAAACGGCTGACTATATAATTGACCTCGGCCCCGAGGGCGGTAATAAAGGCGGCGAAATAGTCGCCTGCGGTACACCCGAAGAGGTCGCAGAGTGTGAAAAATCCTATACTGGACAGTACCTTAAGAAATTACTGAATAAGTAATAAAGAAGGAGCTTCGTCGGAAGCTCCTTCTTTACTTTTTTATTCTGCAGGTGTGAGTGTGGGCTGATAAATTCTTACGTAGTCAACTACAAATTCGCTGTGGTAGGTTTCTTTATCAAGAGGCTCAAGAAATTCTGCATCGGGTACCTCAAGCGAAACTCTTACCTCTTCTTCAACCTGTGATGTGCCGTTGCCGAAGGATGTGCGTGCCGTTTCAACGCCGTTGATGTAGAATATGTATTCATCCTCTGTCCACTTTAAGCCGTAGGTGTTGTATTCATTGTAGATATCCTTGCCGTAGAAAGCGCCGAGCATACGGGACTGGTAGCCCTCTGTTGCGCCGTCAACGCCTGCGCAGTGTATTGTCTGTGTAACGCCGTTGTGTGAAAGGGTCTTGCCGAAACAGGGGGCTTCAAAAATATCGATTTCAGCGCCGCCAATACCGCCCTTGGAGTATTCTGCCTCATACGGATGTGCAGCCATAATCCAGAATGCGCTCCAGAAGCCGCCGCCGTCACTTACCTTGCAGCGGATTTCGTAATAGCCCTGCTTGTACCACTTTTTAAGTGCAAGGTCGCCTGCATACCAGCCCTCACCGAACTGACCGTCTTTGAGATATTCAGCCGTAATAACGCAGTTGCCGTCTTTTACTTCAACCTGGCTGGGTGTACGGTAGCCGCCTCTGCGGACACCCGTGTTGCAGTACTTCCAAACATCTGTGTTGAGTGCGTTGCCCTCAAATTCATCCTCGAAAACAAGGCTGTAGCCCGTCAGGTCAAGCTCTTCTCCTCTGGGTGTTGTGGGCAAATCGAAAATTGTAAGTCCGCAAAGCTCAATTATTGCAAGCAGTGATGCAATTGCAACCTTTATGTTTTTTGCGGTAAAAAGCTTTTTAAGGTGGATTTTTTGCTGTTCAACACCCCACATCTGTCTGGGTGCAAGCTTCAAGGTTTCGGTAAGAAATTTTTCGAACATAATTATTCTCCTTTAATTATTCGGCAAAGGTTTTCGTTGCGTTCTTGTGGGGGATATTCTGTGCTACTGCGGCGAGAAGCTCGTCAGCGGAAAGGAACTCAACGCCGTCGTCAAGCTGGCTGACGAAATATGCAAGGTCATCGGGGCCTACCGTCCACGGGTGAACGTTGATTACCGTGTAGCCGTTGATTGTGTTGATGTCGGCAGGGTAGCTGTTGATTATATCAGCCTGTGCCTTGAGCCATTCTTGATTTACCTGAGCGGCATCACCGCTCGGATGCCAGAGGGAGAAGCCTACGGAAACAAAGGGCTTGTCGTTGGTGAAGAATACTCTGCCTCTGCCGCCGCCGTAGCCGCCTGTGTAATCGTCGGGGTCAACCTGAAGAATACCGCCGGTAATGTTGTCGTATCTTGCAAAATAGCCGAGCTTTGCGGCGTAGGAAGCAAAGTCAATCTCGGTTTTGATTTCGTCAAGCAGGGTTATCGTGGAAATACCCGATTTGAGCATTGCCGCCGCAGTAATGTCAGAATAAGCTCTGACCTCGCTCGGGGACATCATAGAAATTCTGCCGTAGCCTGCACCGGAGGGACCCGTGATGAAGGAATCCTCGGGGTCCTTGTTTTCAAGCGCCTTTTTGACGGCGGTTGAAGAGAATTTATACATCTGCGGTGCGAAGGTCCATGTTATCGGCGTATCAATATCATAGCTCTGCCAGGTATGGAATTCTCTGAAGCCGTTGGAAATCCACTGTGCGTTGTCACCGTCGCTGTAAACAATTGCAACATAGTGCTTTGTCGGGTCAAGTGTGGGTGCGGTAACGTTTTCTGCGCCTATATTGCCCGTTTTAATTCTGTTGCAGGTAAGAATGCTCATGTTGAAGCTGTGGTCGGAGGGAATAACATAGTGGCCGAAACGTCCTGCACATTCCGTGTGCTTAACCTCGTATTTGCACCAGCCGAGTATCATTGAGGCAGGCTCAAGGTCGCTGTAAAGCTTGTCACGGTAAGCACGTGCAACATAGTCATCGTCCTCAACAAAGGTTATAAATATTTTTTGCTGTACCGCAAGGTCACGCAGACCGCTTGCATCTGCGTAAAGGTGAACAAGGCAGTCCTTGCGGAAAAAGTCCTTGTGTTCATCGTAAAAATCACGCTCGTGTGTGAAATCAAGCACGGTTGTGCTCAGATCCATTTTCTTTTCAAGTCCTGCGGCGATTGCCTTACTTTCTGCCGAAACAGGTACTGCAAGCCAGCCGTTTACCGTAGCGTAGTTGAACGCAAGGTTAATCTGTGCGTGGGTGTCAGCGTCCGAAAAAAGAACATAGCCCTTGTCCGTAATATGCTCTGCGTAGCGGTTGATAAGGCTTGTCAAATCCCAGCTCTTGCCGTTTTCATCGTTATAAAGCAGCGTACAGCCTGCTGCCTGAAGGTCCTTGAGCTCGGTAGCAGAATCCTGACCGTAGTTGAAGAAAATTGAAGCCTCTGTTCTGCCGACAAGACCCTGAAGGCATTGAACGGCTGCCCGTTCGTCCTTGCTCAGTCCGTTGACAACAACTATCTTCTCTGCAAGGGGCTTTACATCAAAATCGTAAAGCACTTCGCTTAATTCCTGCTCGCTTAAGGGTTCAGGAATAAAACCGGGAAGGTAAGAGGTAATGCCGTTGTAAACAAACATAAAGATTGCCCAGAATAGTGTGATAACTGCTTTGAAATTCACAGTAATTCCTCCATTAAATTAAGATATTGGAATTATAACACATATATAATAATTTAACAATACTTAAATATATCTGCTTGACGGAAAGACGGTAAAGCAATATAATATTTTCAAAATTATAAAGGAGTTTGAACAGTTATGCTTAAAAAGACTCTTGTTGCTGTAACCGATGCGGTTGCGGACAAATCACAGATTTATACGGGTGACGGCTGGCGTGTGACCTTTATCACACCCCGTTTAGTCCGTTTTGAAACGGGCAGCTTTACCGACGAGCCGAGTACCGCCGTATGGTTCAGGCGCTTTGAAAGCGGAAAGATGTCCGTAAATAAAAGCGGCAAAACAATAACGGTTGAAACCGAAGAAATTATTTATACAATAGAAAACCTTGTGCCCTACAGCGTTTATTTCAAGGACACAAAAAAGACCGAAATTTTTTCACGTCAGGAAAACCTCAAGGGTACACGCCGTACGCTGGATATGCAGTTCGGTAACGCAAAGCTCGGCGACGGCTTTATAACCAAGGGCGGTGCCTATCTTTTTGACGACAGCGCCTCGCTCCTAATTGATGAGGGCGGTCATTTCAAAAAACGCACGGGTACGGGCAAGGATTACTATATGTTTGCCTACGGTAAGAATTACCGTGAAACAATAAATGCGTTTTATAAAATTTCATCTGCCGTGCCGCTTGTGCCCCGTTATGCACTCGGCGTGTGGTGGAGCCGTTACCACGCTTACACCCAGCAGGAGTATATTGATTTGATGCTCCGCTTTAAAAAAGAGGGGATACCGCTTACCGTTGCAACCATTGATATGGACTGGCATTGGGTAAATATCAAGGAGAAGTTCGGCGTGGACTATAACGGCTGGACGGGTTATTCCTGGAATACAGACCTTTTCCCCGATTATAAGGCGTTTTTAAAGCAGCTTCACGATATGAATCTGCGTGTCACAGTAAACCTTCACCCTGCGGACGGTGTAAGGGAATACGAGGATATGTATGAGGATATGGCAAAGGCTGTCGGCGTTGACCCGAAAACAAAAAAGGCGGTTGAGTTTGACTGCTCAAATGACGATTATTGGAACGCTTATTTCGATATACTCCACAAGCCCTACGAAAAGAACGGCGTGGATTTCTGGTGGATAGACTGGCAGCAGGGCACAAAGAGCCGTGTGGACGGTCTTGACCCGTTGACCGCACTCAACCACTACCACTTCCTCGATATTGCCGAAAACGGCGAGCTGCCGATGATTCTTTCACGCTATTCGGGCGCAGGTTCTCACCGATATCCTCTCGGCTTCTCGGGCGATACGGGTATCACGTGGAAGGCGCTCAACTTCCAGCCATATTTCACCGCAACGGCTTCCAATGCCGCATACAGCTGGTGGAGCCACGATATCGGCGGTCATATGTTGGGAATAAGGGATGATGAGCTCTATATCCGCTGGCTGCAGTACGGCGTTTTTTCACCGATTATGCGCCTTCATTCAAGTAACCTTATGCTTTTGGGCAAGGAGCCGTGGAAGTACAGCGGTGAGGTTTGCCGTGCCGCAAAGGAATGGCTTAACCTGCGTCACAGACTTATTCCGTATATTTACACAATGGATCACCGCACACATAGCGACGGTATAGCCCTTTGCGAGCCGATGTACTATTCCTACCCCGAAGAAAAACAGGCGTATGAAGTACCAAACCAGTATATGTTCGGTTCCGAGCTTATGGTTTGCCCGATTACAAGCCCGAACAACAGAAAAATTCTTATGGGAAGCACAAAAGCGTGGATTCCGCAGGGCAGATGGACGGATATCTTTACCCTGAAATCATACGAAGGCAGTAAAGCTATTAAACTTTACAGAGATACTGCAGATATGCCCGTTCTTGCAAAAGAGGGAGCAATTATTCCTCTTTCAGCCGATGAAGGGAACACCTGCAAAAATCCCGAAAACCTTGAAATATGGGCGTTTTCGGGCAACGGCAGCTTTACACTTATTGAGGATGACGGCACAACGGACTTTGCAAATCATACCGCAACCACAGAGTTTGAAATAAAGTACGATGGATGTAAAGTTGAATTCCTTGTCAGGGCTTCACAGGGCGATCTGAGTGTAATTCCCGAAAAGAGGAATTATAAGATCAGAATCCGTGACCTTGAAAAGAACGGAGAAGAAGTTGTATTTGTTTTTGACGGTGCCTCCGTTGCCGAAGATCACATTTTCACCGCTGAAAATGTCACTCGCATTAAGGGCGAAAGCAGGGCAGAAAGAATCGAGCGTGTGCTTTCACGCTGGCAGGGCAAATCTCTGCGCAAAGAAGCACGCTACCGCATTCTCAGCAAGATAGACGACAACGAAAAGCTGTACAAGCGAATGATGCTTCTCGGCATACCCAAGGCAGTTGTCAACGCAGTAAAAGAAGAGTTGGAAAGCGAGTAAATAAAATGGAGCAAAATCAGAAAAAAGAGAGCAGGGGAAAGCTGCTTGCACAGCTTTTTGTGTCCTTTGCCAAGATAGGCGTAATGACCTTCGGCGGCGGACTTGCAATGCTCCCTATGCTTGAAAGAGAGCTTGTCGAAAGCAAAAAATGGGTAACGACCGAAGAAATACTCGATTATTATGCTGTCGGTCAGTGTACCCCGGGTATCATAGCGGTAAACACCGCAACCTTTGTCGGCTATAAAAAATCAAAGGTGTTGGGCGCAGTCGTTGCAACCCTCGGTATGGTTTTTCCGTCCCTTGTAATTATCAGCGTAATTGCCGCTGTGCTTTCTAACTTTGCGGATATTCCTGCCGTACAGCACGCCTTTGCAGGCATCAGAATTGCCGTCTGTGCGCTGATTGCTTCTGCTGTAATAAAACTCGCCAAAAGCAACGTCAAAAATCTTACGCAGATATTAATTGCCGTTGCCGCCTTTATCATAATTGCGGTTTTCGGTGCAAGCCCCGTTGTCGTTGTTGTCGCTTCGGCAATAGCCGGTCTTCTTCTCGGTAAATTCGGCAAGAAGGAGGCGGCTGAAAAATGATTGATATTCTCGTAAAGCTTCTCACGCTTTGCTTCGAGTTTTTCAAAACAGGTCTTTTCGCTGTCGGCGGCGGACTTGCAACCCTGCCCTTCCTTTCCGAAATGGCGGATAAATACCCGTGGTTTACCCACGAACAGCTTGCCGATATGATAGCTGTTTCTGAGTCCACTCCCGGCCCGATAGGTGTAAATATGGCAACGTATGTCGGCTTCCGTGTCTGGGGTGTGCCGGGTGCAATTCTTGCAACACTTTCGCTTGTTCTTCCTTCGCTCATAATCGTTGTCATAATTGCTAAAATGATGAGCAAATATATGTCCAATAAGTTCGTTCAATGGGCTTTCGGCGGTCTTCGTCCTGCCGTAACGGGTCTTATCGCCGCCGCAGGCTGGAGTGTTGTCGAGCTTGCACTACTTGATTTAACCGATTTTAGTATCGCACGCTTCTGGGAAGCAATAAATATTCCCGCAGTTATAATTTTTGCGCTTGTGCTTTTCTTTGCGCAGTTCAAAAAAACAAAAAAACTGCACCCGATTGTGTTTATCGGTGCCTGTGCAGTGCTCGGAATAATATTGAAGCTGTAAAAGAAAACCGATGTATCCGTGTCAAAGCAGATACATCGGTTTTAAATTTTTATTGCTTATTTTTGTTTGTCTGTTCAGCCTTTGTCTTTTCTATCAGCTTCTTTGTGATAATGCTTGCGGTAATAACGAAAACAACAATAACCGCAACGGGAATTGCAACTACCCACGGCTGTTCGCCGACACTCTTAAGTGTGCAGCCGAAGAAGGTGTAAACAATTGCAAGCGGCAGCATACCGAGGTTGCCGCCAATCATAAACGGCTTGTAGGATACGCCCATTGCACCGAAAAGCAGGCTTGAAAGGTCACCGGGAATAAGCCCCGAAAGCTTGACGGCAAAGGTCATCTGCATTTCGTTTGCGCCTGCAAAATCGTCCAGCTTCTTGACAGCCTTGAATTTCCCCTTAAGCGTATCAACCATACCCGAGCCCGTGAATTTGCCGAGAAAATAGGGGATTGAAAGGCTGAGGAAGGTTGAAATGATATTTACAAGAAGTGCAAGCCAGAAGTTCGGCAACAGATACGCACAAACGGAAAAAACAACCGCAGGCGGAAAAACAAGCGCAAAGGATTTCACAACGGAGAAAAGAATGATGCCTAACGAAACAGCAAGCGTGCCGCCCGTAATCTGCCGGCTGATTTCGGGTATGTTGGTAACCTTGATGTTGTATTTTTTTGTAAGCACAAGGCAAAGCACAACCATTGCCACCATAAAAATGCCTGCCGCAACCTGCAAAACCTTGACAAGCTTGCCGTAATTCTTATCAGCCATAAATCCTTCTCCTAAATAAAAAGTTTACATTAATATACATTAATGTGTGCTTTTTGTCAAATTGCAGTTTGTCGGGGACAAACAATGCAAAATGCAAAGTTCAAAATGCAAAATTGTGGGAGGGCTTCGCCCTCACCCATTTGTATAAATCGCTCTAAATTAACATTTTATAAAATCGGAGCGAAGCGACCCTTAACTTTGCACTTT
>JAFXBF010000006.1 GCA_017516745.1 Clostridia bacterium | reverse complement strand
TCTTATTTTTTGAGCATAATCGTTGCCGTGGTTTATGGAAAATTCGCCGTGATACAATTTTGGCAAAACTTGTAGTGTACTTTTTGGCAAGGCGTTGTGAATATCCACGGCTGATTTTCTTATAGAACTATTTTCCTTTTCACCGATATATATATGTACTTTTGCGGTACATTCCTTTATTGATTCTTTTAGGGAATACAATGAGTTGGCTTGCAAAAACGCAATCATATCTTTTTTTGAAATCGCACAAGTATCCCTAAAATAATGCTCAAACAAATTCGCTTTTATTTTTAACGATTTGAATTGAAGCGCAGAAAACCATTTATGTTTAATCAAGCCATAACAGCTGCCAAATGCCGGTTTTATCATATAATACGTTAGTTTTGATGGTCTAACAAGAGTACTTTCAACGACGGCATATTGGCAGATATCTTTCCGTTGGGATAAGATTTCTAACAGAATCTGCCCACCCAAAGATAAACCGCCAATCATCAAAACCGAACCGCCACAGTGCGCATCGATATATTCAATAATCTCCTTGGCATTATTCTCTATTGTTGTAAAAGCTTTGTCGCTTTCGGCGTGACCGTTCAGTATAGGTAAAATGATATGATAATCATTTTGAAGCGCATTTGCTACATCCTCATAATTCCACCACGACAACCCACCGCCGTGTAGAAGAATAATTGTATCAAGACAATGCTTTCCATATTCTATATACTTCATTTTTACACTCACTTGTAAATTCTTATTTGTCGCTCTAATCATACCACAGTAAAAAGAAAAATTCCACCGTGTTTTTTATTCCGTTCATATACAAAGGTACTGATTACTCTGCACATATGGAAATAAACAGACCGCTTTTATTTGCACCGCTTCGTGCGGGGCATTTTCTTTTTGTACCGCCAACTTGGATTTATTATAAAATTTTTCTCCAACCTTTGGAACATTTCGGCTTTCTTGTGTCGTATATGGTTGGAGGGCAAAATCATTATCAAAAAAGGAGTGAAAATTATGCAAACTTCAAATGACTCTCTTATTCTCGGTATTGACCACGGATATGAGGGAAATTCCGTTCTCGAACAATGTACCCTTCATAAATTTGGAAAACTGAACATACTCATAATGAAATATTCCCCAGTCAACAGCTTTTTTTAAGGCTTCTTTATTTTTCACGTACGATTCAAACAGACAGTACACGCTATTCCTATCAAATGTTTTTTCGCCAAGTTCTGTATTTAAATTTTTAACAAATTCGTTATCGGTAATCATATCAACACCCCATTACAATGGTCAACCTCGTGCTGAATTATCTGTGCAGCGAAATCCGAGAAAGTTTTGATGCGGATCTGAAAATCAGCCGTCTGCCATTGCACTTTTACAGTCTGATAACGCTTACACTTTCGGGGACCGCCGAGCAGAGAAAGACAGCCTTCTTCTGTATCGTAGGGACCCGATTTTTTTATAATTTCGGGATTGAACATAACCATATATGTGCCGTCATTGTCAAAAGCAATGATGCGTTTGCACACACCGATCATATTTGCAGCCATACCTACACAGCCATCTTTGTGGGCAATAAGTGTGTCCAGCAAATCCTGTGCCACCTGCAAATCTTCTTTGATATATTAGAAGTGGTTTGCCGACCACACAACTAAAATAACAAGGAGGTCTTGATCGTGAAAGAAAAAGACATAAATAGTTTAGACCATACAAGCTGGAGATGTCAATACCATGAAGTATTGGCTCCAAAATATCGAATGCTGGCACGATATTGAAGTAAAACTCTATATTTAAAATGAACTCCGTTTACCGAGCAATCGGTAAGCGGAGTTTTTGTGGTTAGGGGTTTATTTATCTGTTTACATATGATATACTAAAAACATAGTGCACCCTATTCATAAGGAGAATAGATATGGTAGATACAATATATAAAGAAACCCGAAAAAAGCACGACCTGACAAGGGACGATGTCTGCGACAGGGCTTCGGAGCTGGACAGTCAGATTCAGCCCGAAAGGCTTGAAAGAATTGAAAACGGCAAATTTCCGATAACGCCTGATGAGGTAATGCTACTCAGCCGCATTTACGGTGAGCCAACCTTGTGCAACCATTACTGCGCCAAGGAGTGTCCCATAGGTCATAAATATGTGCCCGAAATCAAGGTGAAGGACCTTGCACAGATTGTGCTCGAAATGCTTTCGTCACTCAATTCGATGAAGAAAAGCCAGGAGCGATTAATTGAAATTACTGCCGACGGTGCAATTGACGATGATGAAATAAAGGATTTCATTTACATGCAAAATGAGCTTGAACGCATTTCGATTACCGTCGAAACCTTGCAGCTGTGGGTAGAGCAAATGCTGGCAGACAAGAAAATCAATATGGAAAAATATAAAGAAATAAAAGGCGAATAATTTGCAGAAAGTGCAAAAATGTAGGGACGTTTTTTGCACAAAGTGCTGTGGCGTTATTATGGGTTAACGACTATAATATAATCAAAGGAAACACGAAGGAGTGATTATATTGTTTGAAATAGTTTTTACTGTGGTTGCAATTTTTCTTTTTGCCTTGGCGTTTAAGCTGGCGCTTAAGCTGACATGGGGTGCGGCTAAAATTGCCGCAATATGCCTTCTGGTGCTTGCGGTGCCTGTGTTTATCCTGCTGCTCATTTTCGCAGGCGGCTTACTGCTGCTTTTGCCCGTGGCACTTATCGCAGGTGCAATCGGTCTGATAAAGGCGTGTACTTAAAGCAAAAAGGAATCGGAGTAAAAACCCGAAGTAAATAAAAAGCAAAGCGAACTCCGCTTACCGAGCAATCGGCAGGCGGAGTTTCGTTGTTTTTATTGTGTGATTTTGTATTTTGTTCTTGTGCCGTATCTGACGGCTGTGAGCAGACCGAGCTTTTCGAGCTTAAGCACAAAGCTGCGGATTGTTGCATAGGCAGCGTTACCGAAATCCTTTTCAAGCTGTTTGGTTGAAAACTCATCCGTACCGTAGCAGGAAATTACATATTGCAGCAGTTCGGTTTCTTTTTTCGTAAGCTCGCCCGATTTTACGGCTTCGCTGCAGCGTGAAAGGGCGCTTTGGTCTGAAACAGACATTTTGTTGTAAACGTTTTCAATGAAGTAAAGCACAAATGGCGTTACGTCAATTCTTTGGCTTATTTTCCTGTTTTCTTCAATTAGTGTGAATGCATCGTAATATGCCTTGCGGCTTTTTTCAATAAGACCGGAGAACGGAATAAACAAAGCCGATTGATACCCTCTCTGAATCAGAAACCACAGGTGCACGAGCCTTGCTGTTCTGCCGTTTCCGTCAAAATACGGGTGGATGAAGGCTAAATAAAAGTGAATAATCGCTGCTTTCACAAGGTCGTTTATACCGTCATCCATGTTTGCAAAATCAATCAGCGCTTTCATTAATAATGGAACTTTTTTGTGGTCAACGCCCGAATGTTCAACGCCGTTGCCGACAACATAAACCGTATCGTGGCGGTAAAATTCGCCGTCATTCAGCTTGCTGTCACCTTCAAGAAAATCGCCTACAGTCATCATATAGAGCTTGTGCAGATTGTATTCGGTTATTTTGTTTGAAGTGTCCGCAACAAATTCAAGCCCTTTTTTTATTCCGAGAATTCTGCTTTCCTGTTCGTCTTTGGGTGCGTAGCCCTTGAGGATATTACGCACGCTGTCACGGCTGAAATCAATATTTTCTATAGCCGAAGTTGAAACGATTTCGTCCTCAGCCGCCTTTATTCCGTAATAGTTGTTCCGGCTTTTCAAAAGCAGTTTTACCGTGCTTTGATTTACCAGTGCGTGGTTTTCGATAAAGCACAAATCGTTTCCGTCGAAATCCGAAAGGGGAATGGGTTTGTAATACATTTCGGCAAGCACCTGCAGAAACTCGTTGAAATCAGCACTGTATTTGTGCTTCATCTTTTCTAAATTGCAAAAATGCCTGTCTTTAAGCATAGTTGAAAAAAGTTTTATATCCATAATAAACCTCGTTATCAACAAGTTGATATTAATTAGTATCAGTTTGTATCAATATATCACAAAATATACATTTAGTCAAGCGTTAAAATAAATACAACTCCGCTTACCGAGCAATCGGCAGGCGGAGTTTCGTTTTAAATCGGATATTGCAATTACATCTGTATTTTGCTATTATAAAAATATAGTTTTAGTGGAGGTATGGCTATGAAAAAGATAACTGCTCTTATTACGATTATGTTGGTTGCAATTTTATGTTTGGCAGGTTGTAGTTCAAATGCAGAAAAGATAGCTTGGGAAGATATTTATCTTGGTAGTGTTTTACCTAAGCCGCAGTCATTATTATGCGAAATTTACGATAATTCAGAAGAATCTCTTTATATAGACATACACAAGATTAGTTCAAAAGAGTTTGTTAATTACATAGATTTATGCAAATCGAACGGTTTTACAATTGAGCCCAGCCATAAAGAAAACGCTTTCGATGCTTATAATAGCGCAGGTTTCAAACTTTCGCTTTATTATTATGAAGACGATAAACAAATGCAAATCCAATTGGACGCACCTGAAAAATATGATGTGTTGGATTGGTCTGCTATTGATGCGTTGAAACTGCTTCCCGTTCCTCAATCAGATACAGGTAAAGTCGAAGAAAATAACGAAAAGGCAACAAAAGTATATGTTGCAGAAATGACAACAGAGAAATATCAGCAATATGTAAATCTTTGCATCCAAAATGGTTTTGACAAAAATATCAATAGCTATGATAAAACTTTTACTTCACAAAATGTAGACGGTTATAGACTGACCGCTGAATATGTAGGAAATAATGTTGTAAGTATTACTATTCAAGAGCCGGAATATGAAATAAATTTGAGGGTTGAACGAGTTAAAAACTTGATTTTCAGTACATATGATGTTGATATATATGTGGACGATAATTTTGAGGGAACAGTTGGAAACGGTTTAACAGAAACATATACGTTAAATTTGACAAAGGGTACTCATACTGTTGATTTTGTAAATGCAGAAGATTCCGAGGTTTACGGACAAGTAAAAATTGATGTTAGTAAAAATGAAGACTTTGCGTTTCAAATTTATTGTTACAGCTCAAATATAGATATAGAGACTGTTAAAGGAAATACAGTAATAAGTCATGAAATAACAACTTTTATTAATGATCAAAAAATACGAATGACAAATGATTCATCAGAATATGTAGGTGAAAATTGTTATGATGTAGAAAAAGCGTTTAAAGAAAAAGGATTTATTAATATTGAAATTTGTCCTATTAAAACATCAGATAACAGCAATATTAACAAGCAGGTGACATCTGTTTCTATCAATAACGACTCCTTTAAAAAGGGTGATGAATTTAAAGTTGATGACAAGATAATAATATACTATTGGCAGATTGAGCAAAATAATATACAGATTCTTTTACCACCTGAAGACAGTAAGTTGGGTAATGATTTTGATTCTACAGGTAAGACAACGGTATTTTATGTTAATGTTGATGGCGTATCTAACAAACCAACATTAAAAACATGGAAATCAATTACTGTTACAGACGGCGTGGCGGAATATCTTGATTATCTTGAAAGTTTGGGATATACGATAAGTGTTACTGATACAAGTGTTCGAGAGCCATATGAAGGGTTTTATCTTTATGAACATAATTTCAATGTATCTAAAGATGATGTTGCTTGGACAATGTATTTAAATATACAAGATGAAAAATATGTTGAATATGAATTTGGAATAAACTTACAATAAGATTGATAATATAACGATATATTATAATTGTACAATTATAAGTTAGTTATATATATAAATTTAAAACCTCGTTTGCAAAACTTTTTGGCAAACGAGGTTTCTGTAATTAATAAATAGATGGTTAAAGTGTTGTTTTTGCTTTATAACAATAATTCTAACAACAGAAACAGGAGAGCAACAAGTCCAAAGCAACCAAAGGCAATTTTAACAGTAGTTTTTATTTCATATTTATTAAAGTCTTGTTCTAATTTCAAGCGTTCGGTTTTTTCTTGTTCTCTCTTGGTTTGTTCTTGTGACCTTTTGGTTTTCTCTATTTCAGTAATAATAGATTTCATTTGATCAATATCAAATAGAAGTTTTTGTCCGCAATAAGGACAATATGCAATCAAGTTATCAAAATCAATTTCAAGACTTCCGTTGCAATTTTGGCAATTAAGTTGAAATAGTTTCATAAGATACTCCTTGGTGTGAACTCTACTTTGTGTTCTATAAATCATTATTAAAAATTTCTTTAATTGCTTCGAGGTAGCCGTAGCCGTAGAGGTCGTCGGGTTGGAGGTAGCTGGTTTCTGTCCATTCATTCCAGCTGTTTACGGTGATGAACGGAGCCTTCATAATACCGTTGTTCAGTGAATTGTCTGTAAAGGCTTTCACCTTTTCACAGGCGGCTTTGAAATTCTCAGGTGTGTTGTTTTCAACAACGCCGGGGATGAAATTATGGAAGCGGACATTGTTGTCCCAGCCTACGGAAATGTTGGGATAGAAAGGAATATCAAGCTTTTCTGTTGCTTCTTCAAGCTTTTGGGCGTATTTTTCGGTGAGGTCTTTGTAATCACCGTCAAAGTGTACAGAGCAGCCCCAGTTGTAGCTTGTGACTGAATCTATACCGAGATATCTGTAAAGGTCATAAGCTGTACAGCCCTTGCAGTCGTCTTCATCGCTCAGCCAGTTATAAACTCTGTTGCCCCAATGGACAAATTGTAAATGAAGCCCTTTAAAGCCTGCTTCAACCGTCTTTCTGCGGAATTCTTCAATGCCTTTTTTGCATTCCTGACTTGTGCCGAAGGAACGCAGAAAATTATCGGGCTCAAAAATCATATAAACAGGGCAGCCGTCAATCATATAGTAGTTTTCACGGCGGAAATATTTTTCAATCGTCCTGTCGCAGATGTCGGAAAAGATTTCGGGTGTTACGACACCGCTCCAGATAACGGTGGAAAGGTCACGGTCGGAATTGCGCTTGTCCCAGAGGTGGGTGGCATCGTGGTTTGCCCACATGAGCATAAATTTCATATCCGTGTTGTTGCGTGCCTTGAGGAAGCCGTCGTTCAGGCAGTTTTCAAGAAACGGACGGTTATCGTACCAATACCAGTCGTAAATAAACACGTTCACGCCGTAATTCACGGCGCAGTCAATCTGCATTTCCATTACACGGCTGTCGGCTTCGTTTACATAGCCCCAGGTCGGTATTCTCGGCCAGCGGCAGCCCTTGTAGCCCTTGTCGGTCATAGCCTTGACCGTCTGCCATTCGCCGTAGCCCTCGGGCCAGAAAATGCGTGTGCGGGGCTCATCACCCGTGTATGACGGCCAGATAAATGCTGCTATATCGTATTTACTCATATTCATACCTCCGTTCAAGGGCAGTATAGCACGCAAACGGATTTATTGTCAAACCCTCTGCTGCATCAGTCCGTGTTTGTTGCAATAAATATATAAATATCCCTTGCCACGAAGCTGAAGGCGTGTTTCGGCATTGCCCTCGGGGTAGAATTTTACGAAATGCACCTTGTCCGAGGTGAGGTGGGCAATAAACGAAATGAAGTGCGTTTTGGTCATTTCGTGTTTTACCGTTACAAAATATTCGTCCTCAACCTTTTCGATTTTGATTTCGTGCGCTTCGTCTGCTTCCTCGGCTTCAAGTGTTGGCAGGGTAATGCCGCAGCAGCTTATTACCGCATCGCCCGTTGTGCGGATTATATTGCCGCAGACGGGACAGACATAGAATTTTGAGCGCAGAATGTTTGACGAAACATTTTTGTTGATAACCGTGTCACCCGACATAAGCTCCATTACCGAAACACCGAGTGCTTTTGAAAGCGGCTCAATCAGCGTTATATCGGGTAGCCCCTTTGCTGTTTCCCATTTTGAAACCGCCTTACTGCTGACACCGATTATTTCTGCAAGCTGTGTCTGTGTAAGCACTTTTTCTTCACGCAGGCGTTTTATCGTTGCGCCTGTTATATATGTGTTCATTGTTTTTTCTCCTTGAATTTTTATGAATACATTATAATTGCAGATGAGTCCGTGTGCAACCTACGCTTCGTGGAACGGTGTTGCAATCGGGGGCATTTTTTGCTAATATAGACTTATAAAAATAAAAGGACTGATTTTATGTACAAGATAGACTTTGGCAAAAGCGGTATACAGGTGCCCACCATTGCGGTAGGCTGTATGCGCATAAGCGATATGAATGAAAAACAGGTATCCGCTTTTATTGATACCGCACTCCAAAACGGTGCCTGCTTTTTTGACCACGCCGATATTTACGGCGGCGGCAAAAGCGAAGAAGTTTTCGGCAAGGTGCTTACACCGTCTATGCGTGAGAAAATTATGATTCAGACCAAATGCGGAATCAGGAAGGGTATGTTCGATTTTTCTTACGAGCATATTGTAAATTCAGTTGACGGAAGCCTTAAAAGGCTCGGCACGGAGTATGTGGACGTGCTTCTGCTTCACCGCCCCGATGCGCTTATGGAGCCCGATGAGGTTGCCAAGGCGTTTGATTACCTCAAAGCTTCGGGCAAGGTGCGCCATTTCGGTGTATCAAACCAGAATCCTTATCAGATGCAGCTTTTGCTCAATTCCCTTGATATGCCGCTTTGCGCAAACCAGCTTCAGTTTTCGGTTATGCACTCATCTATGATTCAGTCGGGCATAAATGTAAATATGTATAACGAATCGGCTGTCAACCGTGACGGCGGTGTGCTCGATTACTGCCGCCTGAACAAAATCACAATTCAGCCGTGGTCGCCTATGCAGTACGGATTTTTTGAGGGTTGCTTTATTGATAACGAGAAGTTCCCCGAACTTAACTGTGTGCTTGAAACTATCGGCAATAAATACGGCGTTTCCAAAACAACTGTTGCGTTTGCGTGGATACTCCGTCACCCTGCAAAAATGCAACCCGTTACGGGTACGACAAACCTCACACGTCTTGCAGACTGTTTTAAGGCAAGTGAAGTGAAGCTTACCCGTGAGGAATGGTACGAAATTTACAGGGCGGCAGGCAATGTGCTGCCGTAATATATACATTTTGAAACAGCAAATTCAATTGTTGTTTCGAAAAGTATAGAAAAAGCAACCGCTTACATCAACTGTAAGCGGTTGCGGTGTTTTATTCCTTGATGTCCTTCGGGTTTGTGGGGTCAACCTCTATGAGGTAAGCCTGGTTGCCTGTGCCGATCATCTTGAAGCAGTCGCTCTTCTTGGGCTTGATCATCGGGAAGCCTGTGCTGCAGTTGGGGTCTGTGAGCATCTGAACCTGTGTGAGGAAGGGCCAGACCAGGAACATAATTGTTTTACCGGGAACGCAGTTCCAAATGCCGAGTGCGTAGTAGCCGCAGTTGAGAATGTAAGACCATGTGCCTGCCATAAGAATTCTGCTGCTGACCTTTTCGAGCTGAGCCTGTGTAAGATCCTTGTACAGGTAATAGTAGCTTTCGGGGTCGGAATTCTTGTAGCGCCATGCTTCAACGTTGTAGTAAAGACCCTTGCCGTCATTAATCTGGGTACCGTATGTACCGGTGGAAACACCGCTGCCCTTCTTTACGGTGTAAGCGCCAACCTGAATGTCGTGGTTGGTGAGGTTTTCAATATAAATCCAGGTGTGGCCGGACATATTGTAGTTTCTCGGCTTGTGGCCGAGGTACATTCTTGCAACTATAGGCTCTTGAGTTTCATCAACTTCCTCTGCGCTGACGGTTGCGGGAATAACAAACACGCCGACAACGGTGAGAACAGCGATTAAAAGAGCAATAATTCTTTTGAAGTTTTTCATATTCTTTTTTCTCCTTCGTATTTTTAACCAGTATATCATATAGGCACCTTTGTGTCAATTTCCATTTTGGCAAAAAAGTATAATATTTTCTGATCATAAAAAGTGCAGATTGACATTTTTCTTATTTAATATATAATAAAAACAGATTAATATAAGTGCACGGAGGTTAGTATGAGAAATATTGATGTAATTAACAGTAATTGGCTTTTTTCCAAGGAAGCCAAATCTGCACCGGCTTCTTTGCCCACGGGCTGGCAGGAAATCAACCTGCCCTACACCTGGAACGGTGAGGACGGACAGGACGGCGGCAACGACTACTACAGAGGCACCTGCTTCTTTGCAAAATCCTTAAAGGCGGACGAACTCCCTGCAGGTGAGGTAAAGTACCTCCAGTTTGACGGTGTAAACTCCTCCTGCGAGGTTTTCTGGAACGGTAAAAGCATCACAAAGCACGATGGCGGCTATTCAACCTTCCGTGTTAAAATTGAGGATATAAAGGACGAGAATACCCTTGCCGTTGCGGTTGACAACTCCTCCAACGACAGGGTTTATCCGCAGAATGCGGACTTCACCTTCTACGGCGGCATTTACCGTGACGTAAAGGTTATCGGTGTGGGCGAAAAGCACTTTGACCTTGATTATTACGGCTCGCCCGCAATTATGGTAACGCCCGAAATCAAGGGTAAGGACGCAGTTGTCGAGATAAAGACATTTATCAATGACGATGATGACTGCACCGTTAAATACGAAATTTACGCAGACGGTGAGGTTATCGCTTCTGCTGTCGGAGAGGAAGACGACGAAGTTAAAATCACTATAGAAAACGTTCACCTCTGGGACGGTCTGAAGGACCCCTACCTCTACACAGCAAAGGCTACTCTTGTTTACAAGGGCGAAGAGGTTGACGAGGTTTCGACACGCTTCGGCTGCCGTACATTTAAAATTGACCCCGAAAAGGGCTTCATCCTAAACGGCAGGGAATATCCCCTTCGTGGCGTATCACGCCATCAGGACAGACCCGGTATCGGCAATGCTCTTCTTCCCGAGCACCACAAGGAGGATCTTGACCTCATTCTTGAAATGGGCGCTAACACAATCCGCCTTGCTCACTACCAGCACTCACAGGTTTTCTACGACCTTTGCGACGAGGCAGGCCTTGTACTCTGGGCTGAAATTCCCTATATCTCCAAGCATATGCCCAAGGGCTACGACAACACCGTTTCCCAGATGAAGGAGCTCGTTTCACAGAATTACAACCACCCGTCAATCGTCGTATGGGGTCTTTCAAACGAGATTACCATTGCAGGTGCAAACGACCCTGACCTTATCCGCAACCACAAAAAGCTCAACGAGCTTTGCCACGAAATGGATAAGACCCGTCTTACAACAATTGCTTCCGTTTCAATGTGCTCCATTGATGCGGAGTATGTCCATATCAGCGATGTGCTTTCCTACAACCACTATTTCGGCTGGTACGGCGGCACAACGGATATGAACGGCCCGTGGTTTGACGAATTCCACAAGAAGTACCCAAACAAGCCCATCGGTATCAGCGAATACGGCTGTGAGGCTCTTGACTGGCACACATCAACACCTGCACAGGGTGATTATACCGAGGAATATCAGGCCTACTACCACGAGGAGTTAATCAAGCAGATTGCCGAAAGACCCTATCTCTGGGCAACTCACGTGTGGAATATGTTTGACTTTGCCGCAGATGCAAGAGCCGAGGGCGGAGAAAACGGTATGAACCACAAGGGCCTTGTTACCTTCGACAGAAAGTACAAGAAGGACTCCTTCTATGCTTATCAGGCTTGGTTGAGTGATAAACCCGTGCTTCACCTTTGCTCCAAGAGATATGTCGACAGGGTAGAGGATGTTACAAGAGTCACGGTTTATTCTAACCTTGACGAGGTTGAGCTTTTTGCAAACGGTGAAAGCGTCGGCAAGCAGAAAAAGGGCAAGTATCCCTTCTTCTACTTCAATGTTAAAAATGTCGGCGAAACAACTCTTACCGTCAAGGCAGGCGAGCTTGAGGATACAGCGACAATCCGCAAGGTTGATAAACCCAACGAAGCCTATATTATGAAAGAAGAGGGCGAGGTTATCAACTGGTTTGATATCACTATGCCCGACGGCAGATATTCCATTAACGACACCATAGGCGATATTATGTCGAGCCTCGGCGGAAAAATTGCAATGGTTAAAATCCTGCTCAAGATTAAGAACGCAATGTCAGCCGGCAAGGAAAAGGGCAAGGGCGAGGTTGCAGGCTTTGAGGTTGCAGGCTTCAAGCTCGATATGGGTATGATTAAGAACGTGTACGGTATGGCAAAGGGCTTCACCGTCAAGCGTATTTTCTCAATGCTTGGCGGTAAGTTCACAAAGGATCAGATTCTTGAAATCAACACAATGCTCAACAAGGTGAAGAAGCCCAAGAAATAAGTTAAAGGAGACTACCGTATGAATTTTGGCAGGAAATCAATTTTAACAGCCTTTCTTTCAATCGCACTTGTTTTATCACTTCTTATGGCTTCGGGCTGCGGTAAAGAGCCTGAAAAAAATCAGCCCGATACATCCACTGCCGAATCGCAAAGCTCGGAATTTGCCGGGCAGGCTGATGCTGCGGTAACGGCAGAGCCTTCAACGGTTGAGAAAAGCGAAAAGGTTAAAGAAGCTGTGACGGATGAGGTTTCAACCGAAGAGGCCTCAACCGAAGAGGCAACCGAGGCTGTACCGCAGACCAAGGAAGAGATTGTTGAGCTTTTCAACACGGCGGCAAACAAAATCAAAAAGAACGCAGCCAAGGTAGTCAAAAACTATGAAAAGCGTACCGTCAACAACGATAAAACCGAAATTCCGGGTGCACTTGAGAGCTTTGCCGAGAATATGATACCGAAGGTTATGGGTGACGATACCAAGCCCACAGTATGGGCAACACGTGAAGAGATTGTTGCCGAATATATCGTGCCCGAGCAGAATTACGCCAGCAAGCTTAAACCCGAATGGGTAACTTCGGCTGTCTGTGACGATAAGGGTGATACATACGAAATCACACTTAAGCTCAAGGATCATAAGAATCCTACAGCCGGTGTCGGTGTCGGCGCAGTATGTGATGTTATCGAAACCCACGAGGTTTCCGAAAAGGCACCGTTTGTCGAGGAGTTTTCAACGCAGTATTATAGCTGCGTCGTAAAGGCGACAATCGACAAGGCTACGGGCAATGTAATCCACACCAACTACACAACACCTCTTATGCTGATTATGCGTGTGAACCTTTTCGGTACTCACAGCGGTACAATGGGCTTCACATTTGAAAAAGACTATACTATCACTTATTAAAATTTTAAAGATAGGAGAACGCTCTGTATGATGAACTTTATCAGAATTCTTGTATCGGCTTTTGTTACGGTAGAAACTCTTTTTTCGTGTCTTGTCGGCGGTGTCAGCCTCAAAACGGTTGATATGCCCGAGGTTGAAACGGGCAAGTATACAAAGTATGTTGACCCGTTTATCGGCACGGGTGGTATTCCGTGGACCTGCGGTATGTTGAGCCCTGCAGCAACAACTCCGTTCGGTCTGGTAAGACTCGGCCCCGACACCTGTTTTGTAGGCGGAGGCTACGGTTTCAAAACAAATACATCGGGCTATTACTACGAGCACGGCCATATCAAGGGCTTCAGCCATTCACGCCTTTCGGGTACGGGTGCGGAGGATTACAGTATGTTCCGTGTCACTCCCGTAACGGGCACTAATAAGCCCGGCACAATGCCCTATTCGCACAAGAACGAAACCGCATCCGCAGGTTACTATTCGGTTTATCTGCCCGGCGCTGCCTGCCTTGCTGAAATGACGGCAAGCGTACATACAGGCGTTCACCGCTACACCTTCCTTGACAGCGATGATGCACGTCTTTATATCGATGTTACAAGTGCAACGGCAAACAGAACGGCATCAAACGCCACCGCAAAGTATGACGAGGAAACAGGTCTTGTTACAGGCTACTGTCTGCTTCCCGGTGCCTTTGCAGGCAGATACGACGGTCTGCCGACATACTTCGCCGCAAAATTCGATAAGGAAATCAAGTCTCTTACCGTAACGGGTGACGAGAACAACCTCGGTGTTGACGTCAATTTCGGCTCAATCGAGGGCGAAAGCGTTGAGCTTAAGCTGGCAGTCAGCTTTGTAAGCGCAGAAAACGCAATTCTCAACCTTGACGCAGAAACAAAGGACAAGAACTTTGAGGCTGTCAGAAAAGAAGCAGTTGCACTCTGGGAAGAGCGCCTTTCGGTAGCTGATATTCAGGCTGATGACGAAACAAAAACGGTATTCTATACAGCGCTTTACCACTCAATGACTATGCCCAGCAACTTCACCGATGTCAACGGCGAATACCTCGGCTTTGATAAGAAACCCCACGTTGCAGAGGGTTATACATACCGCTCGGATATGTCGCTGTGGGATACAGTGCGTTCAACACATCCGCTTTACACACTCATTGCTCACGATGTGCAGGAGGACTGCCTTAAGAGCCTTGTTGAAATGACAAAGCAGGGCGGAGTAAATGTTGTTCCCAGATGGCCGCAGGGCGCAGGCTACACGGGCTCAATGTTCGGCGACCCCGCAAACATTATGATTACGGAAAGCTATATCAAGGGCTTCAGGGATTACGACGTTGAAACGCTTTACAACGCTATGAAGAACACTTCCGACAACCGTGTCAACAGGGATGGCAGAGACTGCGTTGAGGTTTACAACGAATACGGTTATATTCCGCAGGATCTCGCAGGAAACGAGGAATCCGTAAGCCATACTCTGGAGTATGCATGGCAGGATGCAGCTCTTGCAAAGCTTGCAACGCTGCTCGGCAATGAAGAGGACGCAGAAAAGTACGGCGAAAAAGCAATGTACTACAAAAACCTCTTCAATCCCGAAACCAAGTATTTCCACGCACGAAATTCAGACGGTAAATTCGTCTGGAACTTCAACCCCAATATAACTTACTTCTACGATATGGTGCTTATCAAGAAGTTCGCTGATTGCTATTCCGAGGGCAGTGCAAAGCAGTGGCGCTGGAATGCACTTCAGGATATCGACGGTATGATTGAGCTTTTCGGCTCAAAGGAATACTTCGTTGACGAGCTCGATAAATTTATGAAGGCCGCCTCTCCCTCACGTGGCGGAATTGACCCCGGCGCAGGCTACTGGATTGGCAACGAGCACGACCTGCACACAGCTTATCTTTTCGCCAATGCAGGCAGACCCGACCTTACACAGAAATGGGTGCGCTGGACACTTGACGAGCGCTTCAGCACCGATATAAACGGTCTTGACGGTAACGATGACGGCGGCGCATTGAGCGCATGGTACGTGTTCTCGTCCCTCGGCTTCTATCCTCTTGCAGGTACAGACCAGTACTGGATAGGCTCACCCTGCGTTGACAGCGCAACGGTTACTCTTTCAAACGGTAATACCCTTAAAATTACCGCAAACAATCAGGGCGATAAAAACGTATATGTCAAGAGCATAACGCTTAACGGTGTAAAGCTCGACGGCGTTTACGTAACACACGAACAGTTGATGGCAGGCGGCGAACTCGTGTTTGAAATGAGCAAAACAGCATAATATAATAACATTATAATATTTAAAGCAGGCACTCACCGAAACGGTGAGTGCCTGCTTTTTGTCGGTTGCACAAATTGCAGTTTGTAGGGGCGACCTTTGGTCGTCCGTGTTGCTAATATATCAGTATTAATTATATTATCCCGTAGGGGCGATTCACGAATCGCCCGAAATTTTACCATCATATCGCTTTTACGGCGGGCAATTCATGAATTGCCCCTACTTGACTTTACAGAACATTTGTGCTAATGTATTCTGCGTAAGGTGTTGTCATAACACGGTAGGCGGTTACACTCTTTGCCCTCGCAAGGGGGTGAGTGCGTATGGAATATCTTGTAATGCTTGCTATTATTTTAGTATTAGCTACAGGCTACATATACACAATAAAAAAGAAATAACCGCCCCTTCGTCCAAAAAGTAGCGGTTATTCTTTAATAATTGTTTTTACTTCGAGGGCGTAACCGTCTATCGGCAACGCCTTACACCCTTATTATATGGGAAAATTACCGTTTTGTCAATAGCGTTTGAAATCATCCCCAATTAAACGGTCTTAACATAAAGTCAATTTCGCTCTTATCTGCCGGAATAGTTCCGAAGGAGGAAACTCGGTCAACACCGTGTGCTTTGAAATTGTCGTAAAGGGCTTCGTTTGCCTTGAGTCTGCCGGGGTTGAGGAAGAAATATTTGCCGATAAACTGGTTGGCCTTGAAGTATTCCCAGCTCAGGTTGGCAACCTCAACATTGAAACGCTGTTCCTCTGTAATATCGGCGTTAAGTGCCTTTTTCCAGAGGTTATCGAGCTCGATTACTTTATAGAACGGATAGAAGCCTGCCTGATAGTGCCAGTCAAAGTCAAAAGCATGGGCTGTTGCGGCGGTCTGTGCTGCCTGAATGTCAAGAATTTCCTTGATGAAGGGAGCTGCTTCCTCACCGTAGTATTCGTTCATAAAGTCCATCATGTGGTATACTACGTCGGCGTTGACATCCCACTGGAGCTTGCAGAGGAGATAGTTTCTCAGCTCGTTGAAGGCTGCGCTGTGACCGTCGCCGCAGTTGTAGACATAGCCAGTTATGCCGATATCGTGCATATATGCCATTGTGGACTGCATTGTTTCAAGGTTGGAAAAAAACTGTGCAGAGTTGAGGAAGTTTATGGTGTAATCATAAATAAAGGTTCTGTCTGCCAGCTTTGTCCATACAGCGTGGTCCTCGGCTACAAAGGGCTCCTGCTCAACAAAGAGGTTGTCGAAGTTTTCCTGGCCGTCAATAGCGCCGCATTCCGTAATCGGGTGGCTGCGGCAGGCTCTGTGTATGCCGCAAAGCACAGGCACAACATTGCTGTTGCAGCGAAGCGACAGGTCAGTCGGAGGTCTGTCGGTTTCACCGTAGGCGTAGAAGGTGAAGGTCATATCGGGGAATTCATCGTCAAGCGCATCAGCAAAGGCGTTTGTGAAAATAATGGTTGGTGCACTGATTGCACCGTATTTTTCGTAAAGTGCTTCGCAGGCTTCGCAATGGCAGTAATTTGAATTGTCCTTCTGACCGATGTGTATGTATTTTGCGGTTTCTCTGGGACAGTCAAGTATTGCCTGCCTGCCGTTAGCAATTGCAATGGGGAGCACATCGGGGTGGGAGAGGCAGACATGGTCTGTCGTGCGTGTGCCGTCAGGATTCATTGCAAAATACTCCGGATGCTCTGCAAACAGGGAATCGGGTACAAGCGTGTCAAGCGTAACGTCCCACAGCACAAAGGTCATTGCTCCGCCGTGGTTTTCCATTTCGTCCCAGAAGGTGACGTTGATTTTGTTTCTTGCATAATGCGAAGGATTTGTGCCGGGGCAGGCGTTTCTGCGCACGGTAAAAGAGGGCTCAACAATTCTGTCAATCGCCGCATCAACAACGATATCCTCGCTTTCGGGTACACGCTCAAGCGTAGGCGTAAACCAGCGCACGCCGAAGTATTCTTCAAGCAGCGTGTAAACGCCGTAAAGTGTGCCACGGCTGTCCTCACCGTTTATGAGGAGATAGTCACCGTCGGAATAAATCAGGAAGCCGTCCTCACCGATTTCGGAGCAGTCTGTATCGGTTATAACAAGCCCCGTTTCACCGAGTACGATAGCTTTTCCCTCGGTGTATGAGCTTTCGGTGATATGCTCAAGCTCAGCACCGCTGATTTTTTCAACATAGGTCTGTAATTCTTTAACAGCAGTCATAATGCAGGCATCAGCATCGTCTGCGGTAACAATAACGAAATCCGTTTCGCCGTCCTCAACTATGTACATAGGTGTGTTGATTTCGGGTGCGGAGTATTCACCGCCGCCGTAGTCAACACTGTCGGTGCTGACGGGAATTACGCCTATAACCAGAAGCAGTACTTCAATAAAATAGAAAAAGCCTTTAATGTATGCGAGCATTTTTATCCCCTCCGTGGTTTTTCTTCATAGTATCATAATTATTATCTTCTGTAAAGGTAATTAAGTTTCTTCCAACGGTTGATATCAATTGAAGCTATCTGCTCTTGCGTAACTCTGTACTGCCAGTTGCCGTCCGCTTTACCGGGAATATTAAGGCGTGTGTCGGAGCCGTAGCCGAGCAAATCCTGTATGGGCAGAATAACGGTATCTGCGTGAGAAGCAAAAATTGTGCGGATAATGGCGGAATAGCCGTTATTCCAGTCGGGTGAATAATATCCGCAGTATTCGAGCATACCCTTTCTTGTTTCTTCGCCGAGCTCCCACACATAACCGAGCAGGGTGTTGTTATCGTGTGTGCCCGTGTATGCAATGCAGTTGTCGGTGTAATTGTGCGGCTGGTGAGGATTGTCGTTATCGCTTAAGAATCCGAACTGGAAAACTCTCATTCCGGGGAAACCGCTGTATTCCACAAGGTCGATAACTTCCTTTGTAATGTCGCCGAGGTCTTCGGCAATAATCAGCTTTTCGCCTGCGATTTCCTTTGCCATATCGACGAACCTTTCGCCAGGACCCTTTACCCATTTGCCGTTTTTGGCTGTGGTCGCCTTGCCGTCAACGCTCCAGTAGCTTTCAATGCCTCTGAAGTGGTCAATTCGCACTGCGTCAAACATATTGAGGTTGTGGCTGAGCCTTGCTCGCCACCACTTGAAATTGTCTTTCTCCATCTTTGCCCAGTCATAAATCGGGTTACCCCAAAGCTGACCCTCCTCGGCAAAATAATCGGGCGGTACACCCGCAACGCAGGAGGGGACGTTGTCCTTGTCGAGCAAAAACTGCTCCCTGTTAGCCCATACGTCGCAGGAGTCGAACGAAACGTAAATCGGAATATCGCCGATTATTTTGATACCTTTTTCATTGGCATATTTTTTTATTTCGGCCCACTGCGTGAAGAACTCATACTGTATAAACTGCCACAGGAAAAGCACATCGGGGTCGTATTCTTCAGTTTCCCATTCTGTCCACGGCTTTTCGCTGTTAGCCTTTTTGAGCGCCATAAATTCGCAGAACTGCTTTAAATAAACATTGCCGTCAATGAATTCGGCAATCTTCTTTTTCAGGCTTTCGTCAACCCTTTTTGCCGCATTCATAAGCACGGCTGTTCTTGTATGGTAAAGGCGGACAAACTCACAGCTGTACGGTGTCTGCTGGCGGCAGGAATCAAGCTCCTCTTTCGTCAACAAGCCCTGTTCATAAAGTGTGGGCAGGTCAACAAAATAGGGGTTGCCGCCAAAGGCTGAATAGGATTTGTAGGGCGAGTTGCACTCGTCCACAAGGCAGAAGGGAAGCACCTGCCACATCGAAAAGCCGCAGGCGGACAAAAAGTCCACAAAGTCCTTTGCCTCCTTGCCGAAGCTGCCGGTTGAATAGTCGCCCGGCAGAGATGAAATGTGCATAAGCACACCGCTCTTGCGTTTTTTGTTGTTCATAAAAATTCACTCCGTAGGGGGCACCACTGAAAAGCTCAGGGTGCAAAGATTGTGTAGTAATTTTTCTGTCAGATTGGCTAAAAAACGCAGGCAATACTTTGTGTATTAACGAGTATTTTGAGGCAATCTGACGTAAAAAGGGCACGCAAGATTTGTGCGATGAGTTTTCAGAGGTGCCCTATTAGAATAAAAGCGTATCATATTCGATACGCTTTATTAGTTTATTCTTCTATAACTGCTTTAAGCCTTTCAAGGCCGAGGTCGATTTCTTCTTTTGTGATATTAAGCGGAGGAAGCAGGCGGACGAGAGCTTTTGCCGTCAGGCAGATAACGCCGTTTTCTATTGCCTTTTTGACTACCTCTGCGCCTGTTTTGCCTTCAACCTCAATACCTATCATCATACCCATACCTCGTATGGATTTTACGTTCTTGAAGGCGGAAAGCTTCTCACGGATGTATTCGCCGTTAGCTTTGACATTTGAAAGGAAATCGGGGTCATTAACTTTTGCGAGTACATAGCTTGCGCCGGCACAGACTATGGGGTTGCCGCCGAAGGTGGAGCCGTGGCTGCCGGCACCCATTGTTGCACCGAGCTCTTCTGTGCAAAGGCAGGCACCAATCGGAAGACCGCCGCCCAGACCCTTTGCAAGGGTTACGATGTCGGGCTTTATGCCATAATTCTCGAATGCAAGCAGAGTACCTGTTCTGCCGATACCCGTCTGTACTTCATCAATTATAACGAGGATGTCCTTTTCTTTTGCAAGAGCGCAAACTGCGCTTACAAAGTCCTTATCAAGCGGAATAACGCCGCCCTCACCCTGGATCATTTCCATCATAACGGCGCAGGTTTTTTCGTTTATTGCTGATTTAACAGCTTCAAGCTCTTTTTCACAGTAAACAAAGCCCTGCGGATAGGGGGCAAAGCAGGCAGGGTGAAGCGCATCCTGACCCGTTGCGGTGAGTGTGTTCATCGTTCTGCCGTGGAAGGAGCTGTTGAGTGAGATAATTTCGTATCTGCCCTCGCCGTATTTGTCGAAGCTGTATTTACGGGCTAACTTGATTGCACATTCGTTTGCTTCTGCGCCCGAATTGCCGAGAAAAGCCTTGTCAAAGCCTGTTGCTTTGGTGAGTTCATAAGTCAGCTTTGCTGTAGGCTCGCAGTAGTAGAGGTTGCTGATGTGGCTGAGTGTGTGCGCCTGAGCACTCACGGCGTTTGCCCAGCCCTCGTCTGCGTAGCCAAGGCAGTTAACACCGATACCCGATGTAAAATCAATATATTCCTTACCGTCAAAATCCTTTGCAATTGCACCCTTGCCGCTTGCTATTGCAAGCTCATAGCGGCCATAGGTGGGCATTGCAGAGGAATTGTTTATCTCTTTAATCTGTTCAAAGTTCATAATATTTGCCTCTTTTGTAACATGGTTCATTATCTGAACATTGTGCCGATACCTTCGTTGGTAAGCAGCTCGATGAGTATGGAGTGTTCAATTCTGCCGTCCATAATAATTGCGTGCTTTACACCTCTGCGTACCGCTTCAACACAGCAGTCAACCTTGGGAATCATACCGCCCTTGATGATGTTCTGCATCTTGAGTGCGGGCACCTCGCTGACATTGAGCTCCTTGATAAGTGTGCTTTCGTCGTCCTTGTCCTTGAGCAGACCCGAAATATCGGTCATTAGGATGAGGTTTTCAGCGCCGAGTACAGCCGCAATACGGCTTGCCGCAAGGTCAGCGTTGATGTTGAAGGCGTGGCTTCCGCCTGCAACGGTGGAGATAACGGGGATGTAACCGCTGTTGAGCACGTCAAGCACTGGCTGGATGTTGATATCGGTGATATCGCCGACGAAGCCTAAATCCTTTTCACGGTGCTTTACTGCGGTAATCATACCGCCGTCCATACCGCAAAGGCCGATTGCCTTGCCGCCCTTCTGTTGGAGAAGTGCTACAAGGTCCTTGTTGACCTTGCCTGCAAGTACCATCTGGACAATCTCCATTGTTTCCTCGTCTGTGTAGCGAAGACCGTCAACGAATTTGCTTTCTTTATTGATTTTTTTAAGCATATCGTTGATTTCGGGGCCGCCGCCGTGGACAAGTACCACCTTGATGCCGACAAGTGAGAGGAGAACAATGTCCTCCATAACAGCCTGCTTTAAATTCTCGTTAATCATAGCGTTGCCGCCGTATTTGATAACGATAACCTTGTTGTAGTATTTCTGAATGTAGGGGAGTGCCTGCACCAGAATCTGTGAACGGTCAAAATTTGAAATTTCCATAATTGAACCTCTTATGAGCGGTAGTCGCCGTTGATTTTTACGTAATCGTAGGTGAGGTCACAGCCCCATGCGGTAGCCTCTGCCTCGCCGTCGGAAAGAGCGATGTCGATTGTGATTTCGTTTTCGAGAAGAATTGTCTTTGCAATATCCTCGTCAAAATCAATGCCTGCGCCGTCACGGCATACTGCGATTCTGCCTTTACAGCTTACAAAGTCAACGTCAACGCCGTTGATGTTAAGCTCAGCGCCCGAATAGCCTATAGCACAAAGCACTCTGCCCCAGTTGGCGTCTGCGCCGAACATAGCGGCTTTGAGAAGGGAAGAGTTGATAACGGACTTTGCTACAGTCTTTGCTGTTGCAACATCCTTTGCGCCGTGTACGAAAGCCTCAACAAGCTTTGTTGCGCCTTCGCCGTCACGTGCAATTTCACGGGAGAGGTAACGCAGTGCCTCAAATAGTGCAGCCTTGAAGGTATCAAAATCTGCGCCGTCTGCGGTGATTTCGCGGTTTTCTGCAAGACCCGAAGCGAGAATAGCACACATATCGTTTGTCGATGTGTCACCGTCGACAGACACCATATTGAAGGTGTCGCATACAACTGCATTGAGAGCCTTTTTGAGCATTTCGGCGCTTACTGCGGCATCGGTTGTAAGGAAGCAGAGCATTGTTGCCATATTGGGCATAATCATACCGCTGCCTTTTGCCATACCGCCTATGTAGCATTGTTTGCCGTCAAGCTCAAACTTGACACAAACCTGCTTTTCGTGTGTGTCGGTGGTCATAATTGCTACGGCCGCCTTTTCGCCGCCGTCACGGCTTAAGCCATCTTTAAGCACATCAATGTGGCTTGCAATGGGCTCAATATTAATGGACGGGCCGATAACTCCCGTTGAAGCAACGACAACGTCCTTTGCATCAATGCCGAGTGCATTTGCTGCAAGGGCACACATAGCCTCTGCCTTTTCAATGCCGTCTGCAGCGCAGGTGTTAGCTATACCCGAGTTGCAGATGATAGCCTGTGCAACGCCGTTTTCAAGGTTTGCTGCTGTAACTCTGTTGGGGGCACCCTTGACGAGATTGCTTGTGTGCATTGCGGCAGCCGTGCAGGGCTTTTCGCAGTAAACAAGCGCAAGGTCGTGCTTGGATTTGTTTTTTCTGATACCGCAGTGGACTGAGTTTGCAACAAAGCCGAGCGGTGTGGTAACTGTACCTTTAATGAATTCCATTTATATTTCTCCTTAAAATGCAGGGGGAATGAGGTCAAGACCCGTTTCCTCGGGCAGGGAGTAAAGCAGATTCATATTCTGTACTGCCTGACCTGCCGCACCCTTGACCATATTGTCAATTGTTGAAACAACGATAAGAGTGTTTGTTCTCGCATCAATGTGCAGTGAAATATCGCACATATTTGTGAACTTGACATTTCTCAGGTTTGCTGTCTGGCCGTCCTTGAGTACACGGACAAACTGCTCGTCTGCGTATTTCTTTTCGTAGGCTTCTCTTACCTGTTCCTTGGTTACGCCGTTCTTGAGCTTAACATACATTGTGGAAACAATGCCTCTGTTGACGGGCAGAAGGTGGGGAACAAAGGTGACGTTGATTTTTTTGCCGCCGACCTTGGAGAGAGTCTGCTCAATTTCGGGTGTGTGGCGGTGCATACCAACCTTGTAGGGTGAGAAAGCCTCGTTGCAGTCGGGGTAGTGGGTCGTCTGCGAAAGACCTCTGCCTGCACCTGTGACACCGGATTTCGAGTCTATGATTACGCTGTCGGTTTCAACAAGACCGTTTTCAATTGCGGGGCTCAGACCGAGTGCTGCCGAGGTGGGGTAGCAGCCGGGGTTTGCAATAATGTCAACACCCTTTGCCTTTTCTCTGAAAAGCTCGGGTATGCAGTAAACGGCCTTTTCGTGGATTTCGGGCTTGTCAAACGGCTTCTGATACCATTCGGTGTATTCCTCCTCGCTTTCAAGGCGGAAGTCTGCGCCCAGGTCAATGAACTTTCTGCCCTTTTCAAGGCATTCTGCCGCAAGCGGCTCGGAAAGACCGTGGGGCAGGCAGGCGAAAACAACGTCTGCCATATCTACGGCTTCGCTCTGGTTAATGCATACCTTGTCGCAAAGTCCGAGGAAGGAGGGGTATATGTCGGAAAGCTTCTGACCCTCAAAGCTCTTGGAGCAAAGGGCAGTCAGCTCAACATTCGGGTGCTTAAGCAGAAGGCGTACAAGCTCTGCGCCTGCGTAGCCCGTTGCGCCGATAACGGCTGCTTTTATTTTCATATCTATCAGTTCCTTAACTACTTATTTCTTAATTCTGTTTTTTACGCAAGTTTCAAGGTTGATTGCCTTGTAAACATCCTCGTCAAACAGCTCGCATACGTTTTTGTACATATCAAGCGGAAGAGTTTCAAGCGTGAGCTTTTCTTTGATGCAAAGTGCAACAAGCTCACCCGTTGCCTTGTAAGCGTCACGGAAGGGGAGACCCTTGCCGACAAGGTAGTCGGCGCAGTCTGTTGCGTTGATAAAACCTTCGGCTGCCGCACGGCGCATATTTTCGGGGATAACACGCATTGTGTCAATCATCGGGTCGAGTGCAGTCATGCACATCTTGACCGTGTCAATTGCGTCGAAAATAGCTTCCTTATCCTCCTGCATATCCTTGTTGTATGCAAGGGGAAGACCCTTCATTGCGGTGAGGAGTGCCATAAGGTCGCCGAATACTCTGCCCGATTTGCCTCTGATAAGCTCGGCAAGGTCGGGGTTTTTCTTCTGCGGCATAATGCTTGAGCCCGTTGAAAAAGCATCGTCAAGCTCAACAAATTTGAATTCCCAGCTGCACCAAAGAATAATCTCCTCGCAAAGACGGGAAAGGTGTACCATAAGAATTGAAAGGGCGGAGGCAATTTCAAGGCAGAAATCTCTGTCCGAAACGCCGTCAAGCGTGTTTTCTACAACGCCGTCAAAGCCCAAAAGCTCTGCGGTCATTGCTCTGTTAATAGGGTAGGTTGTGCCGGCTAAAGCACCGCTGCCCAGCGGAGAATAGTTCATTCTTGCCTTGGCATCGCTGAGTCTGCCCATATCTCTTTCGAGCATGCTCACGTATGCGGAAAGCTGCATACAAAAAGTTATGGGCTGGGCACGCTGAAGGTGTGTGTAGCCCGGCATAATCGTGTTTTCGTTTTCGTGTGCTTTGTTGAAAATGGTATCTGTCAGGTGGCGGAGCATATCCATAACCTCTTCACACTCCTTGCGGAGAGTGAGACGGATATCCGTTGCAACCTGGTCGTTGCGGCTTCTGCCTGTGTGCAGCCTTTTGCCTGCATCGCCTATGCGTGCGGTAAGTGTCTGCTCGATAAAGGTATGTATATCTTCCGCATCGGGGTCGATAAGAAGTGCGCCCGATGTAATATCCTCTTTAATCTGCTTTAAGCCGTTGATGATTTTTTCGCAGTCCTCAACGGGAATAATGCCCTGTGTGCCGAGCATAACGGCATGGGCAATTGAGCCGTCAATATCCTCACGGTACATACGGCTGTCAAATTTTATGGATGAGTTGAAATCGTTTGTTCTTTGGTCTGCTTCCTTTGAAAAGCGTCCTGCCCAGAGTTTTGTATTCATAATATTCCTGCCTTTTGGTAACCGCTGGTTAAATCGGGTTGCGATTATCAGCGAGATAATTTTTTGTCAGGAAGGTCAAAAAGCGCAGGCAATACTTTGTGTATTAACGAGCATTTTTGGCGTTTCTGACGGAAAAGTAGCCGCTGAGAATTGTGACTGCGGTTTAATCAGCGGTTACAGTATTAAACAACATTCGGGCGGAGATAACTCCGCCCTTTTGTTATTATGTTTAATTAATGTTAATTATTTGTCTGCGTTGCGCTCTGCTTCGAGAATTGCACGTACCTTGATGGGAAGACCGAAGAGGTTGATGAAGCCTGCGGAATCCTTCTGGTCGTAAACCTCGTCTGCATCGAAGGTTGCGAAGTCCTCGCTGTAGAGTGTGTAGGGAGAGGTTACGCCTGCGTTAATCATATTGCCCTTGTAGAGCTTGAGCTTAACATCGCCCGTAACGGTTTCCTGGGTCTTGTCAACAAATGCGCTGAGTGCCTCACGAAGGGGAGTGTACCACTGGCCGAAGTAAACAAGCTCTGCAAAGCGGAGAGCAACCTGCTCCTTGTAGTGCTGTGTATCTCTGTCAAGTGTGATTGTTTCAAGCACCTGATGTGCCTTGTAGAGGATAGCACCTGCAGGGTTTTCGTAAACGCCACGGGACTTCATACCGACAAGTCTGTTTTCAACAAGGTCAGCAATACCGATACCGTTTGCACCGCCGATTTCGTTGAGCTTTGTGATGAGCTCAACGCCGCCCATCTTAACGCCGTCAAGCGCTACGGGAACGCCCTTCTCGAAGGAAAGTGTGATGTATGTAGGCTTGTCGGGAGCAGCCTCGGGAGCAACGCCCATTTCAAGGAAGCCTTCCTTGAGGTACTGCGGCTCGTTTGCAGGGTCTTCAAGGTCAAGGCCTTCGTGTGAAAGGTGCCAGAGGTTCTTGTCCTTGGAGTAGTTTGTTTCACGGTTAATCTTAAGGGGAATGTTACGTGCTTCTGCGTACTCGATTTCCTCTTCACGGGACTTGATATCCCAGATTCTCCAGGGAGCGATAATCTGCATTTCGGGAGCAAATGCCTTGATGGCAAGCTCGAAACGTACCTGGTCGTTACCCTTACCTGTGCAGCCGTGGCAGATAGCGTCTGCGCCCTCGGCCTTGGCAATTTCAACAATTCTCTTTGCGATAACGGGACGTGCAAAGGATGTGCCGAGCAGGTAATCCTTCTCGTAAACAGCGCCTGCCTTGAGTGTGGGGAAGATGTACTCGTTTACAAACTCGTCCTGAAGGTTTTCAATGTAGAGCTTGGAAGCACCTGTCTTGATAGCCTTTTCCTCAAGACCGTCAAGCTCTGTGCCCTGACCGACGTCACCTGACACTGCGATAACTTCGCAGTTGTTGTAGTTTTCCTTGAGCCAGGGGATGATGATGGATGTATCAAGACCGCCTGAGTAGGCAAGAACAACTTTCTTAATTTCTTTCATTTTGATTGCCTCTTTCTAATTTTATTTTTATTCAGTCGATGTGCATTATTATACACTCTTTATGCAGAAAATCAACTGTTTTATTGCATAAATATGCATTGTTTTTGCTGGTTTTTTGAGATATTGTGCATAAATACACAAAAATTACTGTTTACCCGTTGAGCCGAAGCCGCCTGCGCCTCTCTCGGTTTCGTCAATTTCGGTTACTTCAACGGTGGGAGCGGTGCAAACGGGCATAACGACAAGCTGGGCAATTCTCTCACCCGGCTGAATTGTGTAGCTCTCCTCGTACTGGTTGATAAGACCCACACAGATTTCGCCTCTGTAGTCGCTGTCAACCACGCCGACACAGTTTGCAGGGGCAAGACCGTGCTTGATTGCAAGACCGCTTCTTGCAAATATCATAGCCGCATAGCCCGGGTCATCGAGCGCTATTGCAAGACCCGTCGGGATAAGGGCGTGGCCGCCCTTATCGAGTGTTACGGGTTCATCAATGCAGGCGCAAAGATCAAGGCCTGCACTGCCTGCTGTTGCTCTCTGCGGAATTTTTGCGTTTTCACGCAGTCTTTTAAATTTGATTTCGGTTATCATATCAGAAAATCACCTTTTCTGCCTGCTGTCTGAGCACAAGGCCGAGGAATTCGTCAACGCTCATTGCGCCGATATCGCCTTCGCCTCTCTTGCGTACGCCGACCGTGCCTTCTTCGATTTCCTTATCACCCATAACGAGGATATAGGGAATCTTTTCAAGCTGTGCTTCACGCAGCTTGTAGCCGAGCTTTTCGCTGCGGCAGTCAGCCGTTACACGAAGACCTGCTGCGGCAAGCTTCTCAACGAGAGCGTTTGCGGCCTCGTGGTGTCTGTCGGCAATCGGAGCAATTCTTACCTGCTCGGGTGCAAGCCATACGGGGAAGGCACCTGCATACTTTTCAATAAGAAGAGCGAGTGTACGCTCGTAGCAGCCGATTGAGGTACGGTGGATGATGTAGGGGTTCTTCTTTGTGCCGTCTGCATCAACGTATTCCATACCGAACTTTTCGGCAAGCATCTGGTCAATCTGGATTGTGATGAGCGTATCTTCCTTGCCGTGAACGTTCTTAATCTGAATGTCAAGCTTCGGACCGTAGAAGGCGGCTTCACCGATACCGACCTTGTAGGGGATTTCAAGGTTGTCAAGGATTTTGGACATAATGCCCTGTGCTTCATCCCACTGCTCAACAGTACCGATGTACTTCTCCTTGTCGTCGGGATCCCATTGTGAGAAGCGGTAGGAAACATCCTCGTAAAGGCCGAGAGTTTTGAGCATATATATTGCAAGCTCAAGACAGCCCTTGAATTCACTCTCAAGCTGCTCGGGAAGGCACATAAGGTGGCCTTCTGAAATTGTGAACTGGCGTACACGGATAAGGCCGTGCATTTCGCCCGAAGCCTCGTTTCTGAAAAGAGTAGAGGTTTCGTTGTATCTCAAGGGCAGATCACGGTAGGAGCGTGCTCTGTTGAGATATGCCTGATACTGGAACGGACAGGTCATCGGACGCAGTGCAAAAACCTCATCGTCCTTTTCTTCATCGCCTAAAACGAACATACCGTCCTGATAGTGATCCCAGTGACCTGAAATTTTATAAAGGTCGCTCTTTGCCATATAGGGTGTTTTTGTGAGAAGCCAGCCTCTCTTCTGCTCCTCATCCTCAACAAATCTCTGGAGCAGCTGAATGATTCTTGCACCCTTGGGCAGAAGAATCGGCAGACCCTGACCTATAACGTCTGAAGTTGTGAACAGCTCAAGCTCACGGCCGAGCTTATTGTGGTCACGCTTCTTTGCCTCTTCAATAGCTTCAAGGTGAGCTTCAAGGTCGGCCTGCTTTGTGAAGGCTGTGCCGTAGATTCTCTGAAGCATCTTGTTCTTGGAGTCGCCTCTCCAGTATGCACCTGTTGCGGAGGTGAGCTTGAATGCCTTTACACGGGAGGTGTCGGGAATGTGAGGGCCTGCGCAAAGCTCGTCAAATTCAGCCTGCTTGAAGAAGGAGATATTCTCGCCCTTGTCGGCGTGCTCTTTGATAAGCTCAACCTTGTAGATTTCGCCCTTTTCCTCCATCTTTGCAATTGCATCGGCAGGGGAGAGCTCATATCTTTCAAGTGCAATGCCTTCCTTGACAATTTTCTTCATCTCGGCCTCAATTTTTTCAAGCACCTCGGGTGTGAAGGAAACATCGCAGTCAAAATCGTAATAGAAGCCGTTATCTATAGCAGGGCCGATAGCAAGCTTTGCCTGCGGATAAAGCCTTTTGACAGCCTGTGCAAGAATGTGTGAAGCTGTGTGGCGGAAAGCCTTCTTGCCTTCCTCGTCGTCAAAGGTGAGAATCTCAACCTGAGCGTCTGCGTCAAGTGCTGTGCGAAGGTCGCAGACCTCGCCGTTTACCCTTGCAACACAGGCGGCCTTGTAAAGACCCATACCGAGACTTTTTGCAATTTCGGCAACGGTAGTGCCGTTTTCGTACTCCTTAACTACATTGTCTCTGAGTGTTACGTTAATCACTTTTATATCATCCTTTCTGAAGAATAGTTTAATTAAACGGAAAATAAAAATACTCCACCCCGAAAAATACAGGGTGAAGCATTACAATAAACAATACTCCACGGTTCCACCCGTGTTGCGTACAAAAAAAGTACGCCTCTCATAGCGACCTTAACGCAGTCATACGGCACAGCTTATCCGAAAATCAACGGCTTCGCAGGCACTCGGCAGCGGTCGGTACAACGGCTGAATATCCGCCTTGCAGCTTTTGGCGGACTCTCTGCAGACAGCTTGTGCTGTACACATTCTGCTTCATCGTGTTATTAATATAAATAATAAAAACAATATATCACTTTTAATTCGCCGTGTCAAGCAGTTTGTTTAAGTTCTTTTGCAGATGATGTTGACTTATACGAACATTTGTGCTAATATACTCGGGTAAGGTGTTGCCTTACAACGGTAGGCGGTTGCACTCTTTGCCCTCTGAAAGGAGGGATGCTTATGCAGTACGTTACATATGAAAGCCTTTTTGCGTTTTCAGCCGTAATTGTCGGCATAGTAGGGTTGTTTATTGCAATTCTTGAGCATAAAAAGAAATAACCGCCGGACCCTGCAAAAGTTGGCGGTTAAATCTTTAATTTCCAATTAATGAGGGCGTAACCGTCTATCGGCAACACCTTACACTTTTATTATATTCAGCTTTACCTGTGTTGTCAATAGTTTTATTATCATAAAACTTAACTTCTGTAAACCTTTACTGCGTGCTTACGGCAGTCGAATTCGGCAATTTTATATGTTCCGCCGTATTCGCCGTCAAGTGTCCATGGAAGCTCGCAGTCAAGACACTCTACAACAAAGTGACTACCCTTGGTGAGGGTGAACATATCGTCGGCATAGGTGTGCTGCAAAAGGATTTCCTTGGCCTTTTCTGTCCACATTTTTGCGCCGTGGGGCATTTTGGCAAGGTTGAGCTCAAACAGACCGTCGTCAAAGCCTATGTCCTCTCGCTTGTACTTGATGATGTTACCGATTGAAAGTGAGCTCGAAATTGCGCCGAAGGCGTATTCACCCTCGTAAACGACGTTATCACACTCAATTCTCATTGCAAACGGCTTGAAGCCCTTGAGCTCTTTAAGACCTGCAAGGAAGTAAGCAGGATAGCCGAATACATTTTTTGCCGACTGGGAAACGGAGTATGAGGCTTTGGTGAATATACCGAAGGAAGCGGTATAGCAGAAATAACGCTCGTTATTCATCTGACCCATATCGTGGAATTTCGGCTCAACCTCGCAGATGAGGTCAATTGCCTTCTGTGCGTCTGTGGGTACGCCTATGCTGGCGGCAAAATCGTTAGTCGTGCCGCTGGGAATATAGCCAATCGGTATTTCGATACCCGACTGAATAACGCCGTTTACGGTTTCGTTGAATGTGCCGTCACCGCCACGGCAGACAATAAGGTCGAATTTGTCGGCAAGGAGCTTTGCGTATTCCGTTGCGTCGCCACGCTTCTGTGTGGTGTAAACGGTGGTTTCAAAGCCTGCCTTTGTGAACATATCGGCAATATGCCAGAGCTGTTTTTTGAGTGTGTATCTGCCTGAACAGGGATTGATTATAACAAGAACTTTCTTGGCTTTCTGGTTTTCCATCTCTTCACATCCTAAAAATATTTTGGAGTAGTTCTCAGTTGTTAAGAACAGTCAGTTCCTTTGGTGTATTGGTGAGGTTTTCACAGCCGTTTTCGGTTATGAGAAGCATATCTTCTATTCTGACACCGAACTGGTCGGGCAGATATATTCCGGGTTCTGCGGTGATTATATTGCCTGCACGCAGGGTATAGTTGCTCTTTTCGGAAACACGGGGTTCTTCGTGAATATCTATACCTACGCCGTGACCCGTTGCGTGACCGAATGCGTGGCCGTAGCCGGATTTGTCAATTATACTTCTTGCGGCAAAATCCACCGTTGAGGCGGGAATACCTACCGCCGCTGTTTTGATTGCCGCTGCCTGTGCTTCAAGAACAATGGAGTAAACATCGGCCATCATATCGCTGACCTCGCCTACGGCAACCGTTCTGGTCATATCGCTGCAATAGCCGTTTACCTTTGCGCCGAAATCCATTGTGACAAAATCGCCGAATTCGATAACCTTGTCGTCGGGCACACCGTGGGGCAGGGAGGTCTTTTTGCCGCTGACAACTATTGTGTCAAAGGCTATGCCTTCTGCACCGTTGCGCAGCATATAGAAATCAATAGCCAGTGCAACCTCTTTTTCGGTCATGCCGGGCTTTATGTATTTGATAACGTGGTTGTAGGCTGCCTCGGCAATAGCTTGGGCGGCCTTTATGTTTTCGACCTCTTCCGCCTTCTTTTCACAGCGCAGGAAACGCAAGGCTTTGTCAAGGCGGCTGTCAAAAACAGCCTTGAAGCCGTCGGGCTTGAAAAATCTGTTGAACTCACGAAGACCTGCTATTGTGACGTGGTCTGCTTCAAGTGCAACGCTTGAACAGTTGAATTTTTTGAGATACTTCGGAATCTGTTCCCTGTAATCCTTCATAAGCACAACGTCACAGCATTCAACGCTTGCCTGTGCCGCTTCGATGTAACGGCTGTCCGTCATAAAAACGCTGCCGTTGCGGCTGACAACAATATAGCCCGAATCGGTGTTGAAGCCCGTAAAATATCTTATGTTTGAGGGGCTGGAAATAATACCCGCATCAATATCCTTGGGTAAAATCTTTATAAGGTCGTGAAGTTCCATTTTCATTTCTCCGTTTTTCTGCGTTCAAATTCCTGCAAAAGCTCTTTTTCGCCGTCTCTTGCCTTCTTGAAATAGAACTTGAATATTTTTTCGTCCCGTGCCCTGTCCGTAAATACGGCAACGGCACCGGCGGTGTTTGCGGCAAGCATATCCGTTTTAAGCTGGTCGCCGACCATTGCAAGGCGGTCAATCGGCAAGCCGAGCTTTTGAGCCGCTTTAAAAAGTCCGTCGGGTCGGGGCTTTTTTGCACTGTATATATAATACCTGATGTTCAGCTTTTTTGCAACAGGAATAACACGAAGAGGGATTGCGTTTGAAACAATGGCAGTTTTAATGCCTGCGGAATGTATGTATCTGAGCCATTCTTTTACTCCCGGCAGGGGGCGCAGGGTTTCATCGTAAATGAGTGTGTTGTCAATGTCGAGCAAAAGCCCGTCAACACCCATAGTTTTCAAATCCTGAGTTGTAATGTCGCACACGCTTTTGAAGCGGTATTGCGGCATATAGCGGTCATCAAGCATATCTGTTGTTCCTCGGATAAAAAATAAGACGGGCAAACAATATGCCCGTCTTGTCGGTTCTTACTTATACTTGCGCTTACGAGCAGCCTCTGACTTCTTCTTTCTCTTTACAGAAGGCTTTTCATAGTGTTCTCTTTTGCGAACCTCCTGAATAACACCGTCTCTGGAAGTCTGTCTCTTAAATCTTCTGAGTGCGCTGTCCAAGGATTCGTTTTCTTTAACTTCTACTTTACTCATTGTCTATTCCCTCCCTCCGCGAATTTGCAGGGGCAAATTTCTCATTCTATAGCAGACATTATACAACAAGAGAATATTGCTTGTCAATAAGTTTTTTAAATTTGTTTGAAGCCTATTTTTTTCATGCACTTATCGAGCGTTCTCTGTGCAAGCCTTGAGGCTCTTTCTGCGCCCTTTGCCATACATTCGTTGAGATATGCTGTGTCTGTGATAAGGTGCTTATAGTTTTCCTGCATGGGACGAAGCTCTTCTATGACAGCCTCTGCAACGGCAACCTTGAAATCGCCGTAGCCCTTGCCGTCAAACTCTTTTTCGATTTCTTCAAAACTCTTGCCCGTACAGCAGGAGTAGATGGTCATAAGGTTGTTTATGCCGTCCTTGCCGTCAGCATAGCGTACGCAGGCTTCTGAATCTGTAACCGCACTCTTGAATTTTTTCATAATCACATTCGGCTCGTCAAGCACGGAAACAGAAGCCTTGGGGTTGGGGTCGGACTTGGACATCTTGCTTGTCGGGTCCTGCAGAGATGTTATCTTTGCGCCCTTTTTGCCGATAAACGGCTCGGGAATTGTGAATACATTGCCGTAGATTCCGTTGAAGCGGTCGGCAATGTTTCGTGTCAGCTCAAGGTGTTGCTTCTGGTCTGCGCCTATGGGTACAAAGTTTGCCTGGTAAAGCAGAATATCAGCCGCCATAAGGGTCGGATATGAGAACAGACCTACGTTTATATTGTCAGCGTGCTTCTGGCTCTTGTCCTTGAACTGGGTCATTCGGGATGCCTCGCCGAACTGGGTATAGCAGTTGAGAAGCCAGCCCAGCTGTGAGTGCTGCGGAACGTGGCTTTGCATAAATACAATGCTCTTTTCGGGGTCAAGGCCGTTTGCAAGCAGAAGCGCAAACATTTCCGTTGATTGCTTCCTGAGCGTTGCAGGCTCCTGACGAACGGTGATTGCGTGCAGGTCGGCTACGCCGAAAAGGCAGTCGTAATCCTCGCTCATAGCCTTCCAGTTTTTAAGTGCGCCAAAGTAGTTGCCGATTGTCGGTACTGCTGTGGGCTGAATAAGGCTGAGTACACGCTTCTTGCGCTCGGGTGTCCGGTTTTCCATATCGTAATTTCTCCGTTAATCTTATGTAATAAAATATACAGTAAAATATTATAACATAATAGTTTCGGTTTGCAAGAGTTTTTTACAGTTCGTCGAACAATTTATTGCATTTAAAACCAAACAATGTTATTATAATAATACAATAAAACACGAAAGGCGGTTTTGTCTTTGGAGATAAAGGACATACTTTCAAAGGTTGACCACACGCTTTTAAAGCAGGAGTCAACGTGGGAGCAGATTAAGGCTATATGTGATGACGGTATTGAGTATTCTACGGCGAGTGTCTGTATTCCCGCTTCGTTTGTTAAGCAGGCGGCAGAATATGCAAAAGGCAGGGTGAAAATCTGCACGGTTATCGGTTTTCCTTTGGGCTATTCAACAACCGCAGTCAAGGTTGCCGAGGCTGCCGATGCGGTTAAAAACGGCGCTGACGAAATTGATATGGTTATAAACGTCGGCTGGATGAAGGATAAAAAGTATGATGAGCTGCTCGACGAAATCAGGCAGATTAAAGCTGCCTGTGACGGCAGGGTGTTAAAGGTTATTATTGAAACCTGCCTGCTTACCGACGAAGAAAAAATCAGGATGTGCGAAATTGTAAGCCAATCGGGTGCAGACTATATTAAGACATCTACGGGCTTTTCTACGGGCGGTGCAACAAGGGAGGATATAGCCCTCTTTGCAAAGCACGTTTCAAACGGTCTGAAGATAAAGGCGGCAGGCGGAATACGCTCAATAGCCGATGCCGAGGACTTTATTGCGCTCGGTGCTGACAGACTGGGCACAAGCGCAATCGTAAAGCTTGTAAAGCAGGAAAACTTTACGGGCGGATATTGATGAGGTGATTTAATTGGAAAACTATCCTACTCCGCATATAAACGCAGCTCCCGAGGATTTTGCAAAAACCGTGCTTATGCCCGGTGACCCTCTGCGAGCAAAATTTATTGCGGAAAGCTTTTTAGAAGAAGCCGTGCAGGTGAATTCCGTGCGCAATATGCTCGGCTTTACAGGCCTTTACAAGGGTGAAAGAGTATCCGTTATGGGCAGCGGTATGGGCATACCCTCCATAGGTATTTATTCCTACGAGCTTTTCAATTTCTTCGGCGTTGAAAACATTATCCGTGTAGGCACCGCAGGCGGTATGAGCGAAAAGGTTAAAATCAGGGATGTCGTAATCGGTATGGGTGCCTGCACAAACTCCAATTTTGTAAAGCAGTTTCACTTGCCGGGCGATTACGCCCCGATTGCAAGCTGGAAGCTTCTCGAAGCCTGTGTGAATAAGGCTAAAGAGCTTAATCTGAATTACAAGGTCGGCAACGTCCTCTCTTCCGACACCTTCTACGGTGATGACGGCTGTCTGCCGGATGAACTCAAAGGCAATGCACTCTGGGCGAAAATGGGTGTGCTTGCCGTTGAAATGGAAAGTGCGGCGCTTTATATGAATGCTGCCCGTGCAGGCAAAAATGCACTGGGTATATTCACGGTTTCCGACCACCTTATCACGGGCGAGGCAACCTCTGCCGAGGAAAGACAGTCCTCGTTTACGGATATGATGAAACTTGCTCTTGAAACGGCAATAGCTTTATAATATAATCAATATATAATTTCGGTTAAGGAGAATATATATGAATAATTTAAAAAAGATTTTTGCACTTCTTCTGGCTCTGCTCTGCGTATTCTCATTTGCGGCTTGCACAGGTAACGATGTTTCGGATGACGAATCAAACAGTCTTGCAATCGAAGACGGTGAAGACGTTGGCTTGGAAAAGAAAAAGGTTGTAGTTGCCAACGTTACGGGCAAGGATGCCGTTTCAATGCTTGTCCGTCCCAGTGGAACGGAGGAGTGGTCAGATAACGTACTTTCTCAGGACTTCTTCCATACAAACAAGGCTCTCGAGCTCAGCTATGTTGAAAAGGAAGAGAATATCTACGATATCCGCCTTGTCTTTGAGGATGGTTCTTATGAAGATTTCACAAACCTCGACTATTCCAAGGCAACGGGTTATATCTATCTCGGCAACGCTGAAAAGTAATTGAATACATAAATTAAAACCGCTTACCTGAAACGCCACCGAGTCGTAAGGCAGTATTTCTTTAAAATGTGAATTTTAAGCACAATAATGCGTCTAATCCCACAGATATGCGTCGGCATTATCTGTGGGATTTTCCTTTTCTTGTATCTTAAAATTTCATTTTAAAGTGCTTTGCAGTTTCGTAAGAGTGTAAAATTTCTTGTATCAAAGCCAAAAACGCAGCAAGGCTGGCGCCTTGCGAGGCTTTTGACAAAGATACAGGGAATTTTACTCGAGAAACAAATACTTCCTTGCGACTCGGTGGCGAAATCGGGTAAGCGGTAATTTTTTTGTTATTCTTCCGTTTCGCTTTCGGCTTCGCTTGTGCTTTCGAGCGTTACGGGTGCGGTTGTTGCCGGCAGTATTGTAACGCCGGGGTCAGCGTTGTCGGGTGAGTCTGTTGCCTGAATTGCGCTTATGTAGTAACCGTTGTCGTTTTCTCGAAGCGTAACCTTTACGTATTTGCTCGGCTCGGGCTCGACAAAGTTACCTGCCTTGTCCTGTGCCCAGGCTTCTGCGGAAAGGTAGCCGACTGTGAGCACAACCGTGTTGGAGGTTTTTTCAATGTCTTTGACATCGGGGGTGTATATCGGCATTGTACCTGCGGAGGTTACGAGGTAGCACTGCGTCTGCTCGTTGAAGGAGAATTCGTCGAAATTACCCTTTACGCCGATGTGAGTGGGTATGACATCCGTGCCGAAAAGCTCGGCAAACTTTTTGTTGACTTCTTCGGCAGGTATCATAATGTTACCGCTGTCGTCCGTTTCGTATTTGCCGGGGTAGATGCTTTCATCCTTGATAACTCCCCATACGGCACAGACCGTAAGCTGGTCAAGGTTGGCGGCGGAAACGTCGTCAAACATATCGGGGTCGTACATAACAACGGGAATGAGCATTGTTTCGTATTCTATTTTCTTTTCGGATTTGTCCGTCAAATCCTTTATACCGTCAATTCCTGCGCCGACGGAGAATATAACGCCGACAACGGCAAGAATGATTATAGCTAAACCGAGGGGGAAGGCGAGCTTGCTCTGACCCTTTCTTTTTTTGTTTTCTGTCATGTTATCAGTCCTCCCTATGGTGGCGAGTATAATCCGAACCCGTTTTTTGCGGGGCGGATTTCCGCCATCTCATCGTTAAAATACTCGTAAATCCGTCAGGATTTACTGCGTTTTGTGCCTTGATATGCCAAAAATCCGCTTCGCAAAAAATCTGCGACCCCAAAATTCACGCTTTTGGGCGAGTTCGGATTATACTCGCCACCCTATAATGCTGATAGCGCAATCATAACGGGCATGGTCAGCACAGAGAAAAAGCTGACGAGTGCAACGGTCTTTGAAGCGACGCCTGTATTCAGGTCGTATTTGCCTGCCAGGATGACCGTGTTGTTTGCGCTGGGTGCTGAGGCAGGAATTGCTATTGCCATGGCAAGCGTCTGCGGAACGTTGAAAATTTTACAGACTGCTATTATAACCAACGGTACGGCAAGCAGCTTGAGCGCCGAAACAAGATAAATGTTTTTGTCCTTAAACAGTGTTTTAAGGTCTGTGTTGGCAATATATGTGCCGAAAATAAGCATGGCCAGCGGTGTGTTAAGCGAGGCGAGGCTCGAAACGGGCGTTGCAATAAATTCCGGAAGCTTAACTCCCAGCAAAAACAACGGAAGACCAAGAATAACACCTATCGAGCCGGGGTTTACGATAAGCTTCTTAAAATTGAATTTGCCGTTCTGCGCTCCTATTATATATATGCCGTGGGTGAAGCAGAAAATGTTAAACACCATAATTACGGCGGAGCCGTAGAAAACACCCTGAGGGCCGAGAACGGCGGCGGTAAGCGGCAGCGCCATATAACCGCAGTTGCCGTAAATAGAAGCGTACTTGTAAATTCCCGCAGTGTCTTTGCTGCCCTTGCGGAAAAACGGCAATGTGATTACAATTCCCGTAAGCTGAATTGCTGCGCCGAGCAGTGTGGCGATTCCGAAGTTTTTAAGGTTTTCGGGTGAATTGTCAATGGTCAGAAAGCTGTTGACTATTACAAGCGGAGTGACAATGTAAAACAGCAGGTTTGTGTTGAGCTTTGAAGCTTTTTCCGTGTAAAGACCTGCTTTGTCGGCAAAAAAGCCGACGGCTATTAAGATGTAGAGAATAAGTACCTGCTGAGCGGTTGTGAGTAAATTTTCAACAAACAAGTCGGTCGGACCTTTCGTCGGTTATTTGTCTGCCTGCTTCTTTGCGCAGGCTGAATTGTAAAGGAAGAGGGGAATGAATACAGCCAGAGCAAGGTCGCAGATGTTGAAGCCGTAGTCTGCAACAAGGCTGTCGGAGTGGCCGATTATAATAAGGAAAAGTCGGGGTACGCTGACAAGGAAGGCGAGAAGCGCAGCGGGAACACCGCAGCCGTAAAGTCTCCATGCAGCATCTTCGGGTGTTACCTTGGTTACAATCTGAGCAAAGGCCATAAAGAACGTGATAAGGAACACGAGCATGAACAGTTCAAGCAGAAGGTCGGAAATGTTTACAAAGCTTATTTTGCGCACAAAACGCACAATAATTCTGCATATTGCCCACGCAACGGGGGCAACGGAAAGAACGGCGAAGCCGCTGAGCTTTGCTGTTTTGCTGAAGCAGGAAACGGTGTAAATCCAGAGGAAGAATGCGGTCAGCACACCGAAAACCGCCTGAAGCAAAAGAGCGGTTGCGCCCGATTTGCTTAAGTACTGCATACGGGTAAAATCCACGGACTCGACATAGGCGGCATTCATTTCGATGAATGTGTAAACTCTGTAAACCGAATCAAACATTACCGCAAGTGCTGTCAGACCTGCCGCAACACCTGTGGGAATACTGCGGCCAACCACGTTTCTTGTCCTGCCTGCCTTTTCACTTAAAAAGCTGAATGCGGCAACACCTGCAACAACGACTGCGCAGAGAATATAAAACAGCGGCACAGTGAAATTGTTTTCGGTAAAAAAGCCGGTTTCGGGGTCGATAAGCTGTGTTACCTGATAAACACGAAGCGGCAGCAGCACACAAAGGCTGATTGCGGCGGCTGCAATAATTGCAAACGGCTCGGGCTTTGATAAACTTCCTTTAATCTTTTTCATTTTTACACCTCTTAAAATGTAAAGCGTTCTTCGCTTGGAATATACATATCTGAATGCATAACGTTTTCTTCCGTGCGGTCTGCAAGGGTTATGTACTTGTTGGGAAGAGAAACGTTCTTGTATGCCGGGCGGATAATTCTGCCGCCTGTGCTGATTTCTTCAAGCCTGTGTGCAGCCCAGCCTGCCATACGGGAAACGGTGAAGATGGGTGTGAACAAATCCTCGGGTATGCCAAGCATATCAAAGATAAGACCCGAATAAAGGTCAACGTTTGCACAGATGGGCTTCATATTGCCTTTTTCCTTTCGGAAAATTTCGGGCGTGAGCTTTTCAATGAGTTCAAGCTGCTCGAATCTTCTTGCAAATTCCTCGGTTTTGATAAAATCCTTTGCAGCAGCCTTGAGAAGAACTGCTCTCGGGTCGGACATTGTATAAATAGCGTGTCCCATGCCGTAAACAAGGCCTGAACCGTCGCCTGCCTGCTTGTGGATTATCTTTTTAAGGTAGTCGGCAACCTGACCCTCGTTAGTAATGTCGGAGATTTCCTCTGCCATAAGCGTGGTCATCTCACGAACCTTGATGTTGGCACCGCCGTGTCTGGGACCCTTGAGTGAGCCTATACCTGCGGCAATTGCGGAATAGGTGTCTGTGCCGGAAGAAGTGAGAACACGGGTGGCAAAGGTGGAGTTGTTACCGCCGCCGTGCTCGGAGTGGAGAATAAGGCACAGGTCGAGAAGCTTTGCTTCTTCGTCCGTAAACATTCTGTCCGAACGGATTGCACGGAGTATGGACTGCGCCGTGCAAAGCTCGGGCTTGGGCTGATGAATGTACATACTCTTCTTATAGAAGTGACGGCGCTTTACCTGATAGGCGTAGCTCATAACCGAGGGAAGCTGGGCAATGAGCTGAATACACTGTCTGAGCACATTTTCCACCGAAATATCGTCGGGATTATCGTCGTAAGAATAGAGAGCCAGCACGGAGCGTGACATCTTGTTCATAATGTTGGCAGACGGTGCCTTCATTATCATATCTTCAATGAAATCTTCGGGCAGCTCACGGCATTCCGCAAGAACATTCCTGAATTTTTCAAGCTGATCCTTTGTTGGCAGAGCACCGCAGATGAGAAGCCACGCAACCTCTTCAAAACCGAAGCGGTCATCCTCACGGAAGCCCTTGACCAACTCGTTGACATCAAGACCACGGAATTTGAGCATACCTGGTCGGGGCACACGCTCACCGTCCTGGATATAATAACCGTCAACACTGCATATTCTTGTTAAGCCCGCCATAACGCCTGTGCCGTCGCTGTTGCGAAGGCCACGCTTGACGTTGTACCTGTTGTAATCCTCTACATTAATCTTGTCATTAATACTGATTTCCGAGCATAGATTAATCAGGGAGTCACTCGTAATGGGGGACATATACTTGGACATAAACTTTTCTCCTTGGGTAACACCTGCAAACAGGTATACATAATACTTGAATTTATATTATATATAAAAATTTTTTAAAAGTCAATGAATAAAGCTGAGGCTTAATAAAAATAAAAGATAAGGAGAAATAAAAATGGGATTTTACAAATTGCTTGCCTTTCTTATTGCGCTTACCGTTATGCTCACGCCGCTGCTGTCGTTAAAAGGGACAAGGTCTCACGGTACGGAAATTCCAAAAGAATCAACATCCGAAGCTGACAAGCAAAGCGACAAAATCAATAAGGACACAGGCAGGGTAAAGGTGTTGCTTAAAGAGGAAAACAAGGTTATTGAGGTTGAACTCAATGAATACCTGCTCGGTGTGCTTGCGGCGGAAATGCCTGCAGCCTACCATGAGGAAGCACTCAAAGCACAGGCGGCAACGGCCTACACATACCTGCTGTACAGACGGGGCGTGCAAAGCGAAAAGCCCGATGCGACGCTTAAGGGTGCAGATTTGTCTGACGATTCATCTACTCATCAGGGCTATCTCACCCCCGAAGAAAGAGAAGAAAAATGGGGTGACAAAACAAAATCCTACGAAAAAAAGCTGGCCGAAGCAATAAAATCTGTAAGCGGCAAGGTTATAACCTTTGAGGGCAAGCCAATAATGGCGGCTTTTCACGCAATAAACAGCGGTGTAACAAACAGCGCAAAAACCGTCTGGGGCGGTGAGGTTGCCTATCTGCAAAGCGTTGTAAGTACAGGCGACAGACTTTCACCCGACTGTACGAAAACCGTTGCAATCAAGGCGGATGAGCTGTCACAAATGCTTGCAACCCTCGAAGAGTGTGAGCTTTCGGGAGAGGATCAGGACTGGATAGGCGAAATACGAACAACCTCATCGGGCTATGTGTCGGGTATAAGTGTGGGCTCAAAAGAATACACGGGTATCCGCTTCCGTGAAGCAACGGGTCTGCGCAGCGCCGTGTTTACCTATGAATACAAAAACGGCAGCTTTCATTTTACCACCGAAGGCTACGGCCACGGTGTGGGCTTAAGCCAGTACGGTGCGGATTATATGGCACGGCAGGGAAGCTCGTGGGAAGAAATAATCAAGCACTATTATACCGGTGTGGAGATAGAAGAAATATAAAAAAGACAGTACAAACACAGGAGCAGTTGTACTGTCAAAGAAAATGGTTAACCTTTAATTTTCAGATAAAGATAATAAACGGTTGCAAGTCGGAATTTGGCAACCAAAGCCATGATATATTCTTTTCTGTTTGTGCAGGGAAGCTTGAAGCCCAGTTTTCTAAAACAGAAAATTACCCAGTCGGAATACAGTATTCTTCTGATATCACGGTATCTCAGACCGTTGTGGGAATTCATACAGTTATTAATGGCTGCATAAAACCAAGCGGTGAAATAGTATACAGCAAGGTCATATAAATAGGACGGGATATCGGCGAAGCATTTACTGCGTATACCAAACTGCTTGCTCAGATCATTTTCCAGCGATTCTTTATATGTCTTTCTCATAACGCTGTCGGTATTGTTATCTCTGTAATGATATCCGGCATAATCAATTGCCATAACTCGTTGAGCTTTTTCAAGAGCGGTTACATTCAGCACCGTATCCTCACCGATTTTCATTCCCTCGCCAAAAAAAAGCTTGTGATCACGCAAAAATTCTGTCCTGAAAGCCATTCTTACTGAATAGCATATATCCGCACTTGTGTGAACCTGACCGTGTTCGGCAACAAGATTGTAACCTGTATCAACACAGTTTTTCTTGAATCTTGTGACAAATGCTTTGCCGTATTTTTCGGAAATATAACCCGAAATTATCATATCGAGCTTGTTGTTTGCTGCAAGATTTCCGAGAGTTTCGCAAAAATCCTTTTCGACCCAATCGTCGCTGTCAACCTTTGTGAAGTATAAACCCGTTGCGGCATCAAAGCCTGTGCGGCAGGCAGCAACTACACCGCCGTTTTTTTGATGAATAATGCGGATTCGGCTGTCCTTTTCTGCCCATTTATCACATATTAAAGCAGAACCGTCTGTTGAACCGTCATCAACAACTATAATTTCAAGATTTCTTTCGGTTTGTGCGGATAAGGATTCAAGGCATTGGTCGAGATACTTTTCCGTATTGTAAACCGGAACAACTATTGATATTATCGGAACAGACATAAACTCAACACTCCTTTACCTGATGTTTCACAACAGCTATTCTGTTTATTGAGTATGCTTTAAAAATGGCGATGTGTTCTTGGGTTATTTTTTCGCCGCTTACTGCAATGGGAATTGCTGGGGGGCAGGAAACCGTAGGTGCGGCGCAGATTTTTCCGATTGCCTCGTCTACACCAACCATTTCGCTTTCGGCAAACATAGCCTCACGTATTGACATAACCCTTTCGTGTTTTACAAACCCGAGGCTTTGCTTTACACCTGCTTTGTAAGAAGGAATATTCTCAAATGCTGCTATGAGCTTTTCAAAATCTTCGTTTGAATTGAATGAGGATGCCATAAACGAAACAAACTCACCGTCGGCATATTCGGGCTCTATGCCTACAGCCCTGAAATAAGCTGCATCGGGGTAACGGGCAGTGATTTTAAGAGGCTCGGAGGATATTTCGTCAATGCCTTTTGCCTGCATTGCTTCTCTGATTTCGGTTACTTTGCCTTCAGCGAAGGCGATATCTTCCCTGATTTTTTCGTCAATATATCTGTTGCAAAGGTCGAGTGACTGCATTACGAGATACGATGGGCTCGTGCTGCCGAAAAGAGCGGTTGCCGCCTTGATTTTGTCGGCAAAGCCGTAGATATCACTCTTGGCGCAGTGCAGATAGCTGCCGCCTGTCAGCACGGGCAGGGTTTTGTGTGCAGAATCGCAGCACATATCAGCACCGAGTGAAATCGGGTGAAGATTTTCTTTGCAGAATGCCAGATATGCGCCGTGAGCATTATCGACAAGCAGGGGGAGTTTGTGCTTTCTGCATACTTCGGATATACCTTTGATATCCGCCATACCCCCGAGGTAATCGGGAATTGTGATATAAACCGCAAACGGTTTTTTTGATGCCGAGGCAAGCACTGCGTCAATTTTTTGTGCTGTAATACTGCACGAGCATATACCGTTATTTTCTTCGGGGTAGAGCCATTCAACGTCAACGCCGAGCTTGGCTACGCCGTAGATAAATGCTTTATGTGCGTTTCTGCCTGCAAGAATAAACGGATTTTCGGTTTTGTCCGCTCTTTGGAAAGCGGTGAAAAGCATAGCCTGAATGCTCTGCGTTGAGCCGCCTGTGCTGTAAACAGTACGGCTTGTACCGAAAAGAGATGACGCATTTTTTTCGCTTTCCAGTATTATTCCGTCGGCATGGTAAAGGTCGTCTGCACCGTCGATTTCGGTGATATCAAGCGGCTCAAGGCCTAAAAAAGGCACACCTTTATGGCCCGGCATATGAAACCGGGCCTTGTTTTCTTTTGCATATTTTTCTACAAAATCAACAATCGGTGTACCTATCATATTTAATGTTTCCTTATTCAGATTTCGTCAGCAATCTGTAGCATTACGGCACATTCTATACGCTTTTTGAAAAGCTCACAGCCGTATTCGTATATGCCTGTAATTTTGCCCGAGGCGTGGTAGGAGTTTGCCGCACAGCCGCCCGAGCAGTAAAGCTTTGCCCAGCAGTCGTCACACTCTTTTCTCGCATAAGCGTTGCAGAGCTTGAATTCATTCTGTACGGCGGTGTTGGTAATACCGTCGTAAATGTTGCCGAGCAGATATTTTTCGTCGCCGACAAACTGGTGGCAGGGGTAAATATCGCCCGTGGGTGTTACGGCAACATATTCCGTGCCGCTTCCGCAGCCCGAAATGCGCTTGTAGATACAAGGGCCGTGCTTGAGGTCGAGCATATAGTGGTAGAAGGTGAAGGGTCTGCCTTCCTTCTTGCGCTTAATCATCTCTTTAGCCAGAATTTCGTACTGCTCAAACAGTACGGGTAAATCCTCCTGGGTGAGTGCACTCGGGTCAGTCGGTGCACAGACAACGGGCTCCATGCTAAGCTCCGTAAAGCCCATATCTGCCATATGGAAAATATCGTTTGTGAAATCTGTGTTGGCGTGGGTGAAGGTGCCTCGCATATAGTAGCTCTTGTCGCCTCTGCGCTTAACAAACTCCTTGAACTTGGGCAGAATTATGTCGTAGCTGCCTCTGCCCTGATAGTCCTTGCGCAAGCGGTCGTGAACTTCTTTTCTGCCGTCAAGGCTTAAAACAACGTTGCTCATTTCCTTGTTGCTGAATTCGATTACTTCATCATCAATGAGCATACCGTTTGTGGTGAGAGTAAAACGGAAATTCTTGTTGTGGATTTTCTCCTGCTCACGGGCGTAGGCAACAAGCTGCTTTACAACATCCCAGTTCATCAGCGGTTCACCGCCGAAAAAGTCAACCTCAAGGTTGTGGCGTGTGCCCGAATGCTCAATCAGGAAATCGAGTGCACGCTTGCCGACCTCAAAGCTCATAAGCGCTCTGTCACCGTGGTATTTGCCCTGGCTTGCAAAGCAGTATTCGCAGTTGAGGTTGCAGGTGTGTGCAACGTGAAGGCACATAGCCTTGATAACCGTGTTTCTGTTCTTGAAATCAAACGCCATATCGGCATAGGTGTCGGGAGTATAAAGCTTGCCTGTCTTTTCAAGGGCAGCAACAGCATCAACACATTCAAAACATTCTTCACGTGTTACATCGCTGTATTTTTCACAGATAATATCCGCAATTTCTTCCGCACTTTTTTCTTTGTAAAGCGCAATTATATCGTAAGCTACCTCGTCAACAACGTGAACGGCACCGCTGCACGTGTCGAGAACAATGTTGTAGCCGTTTAGTTTATACTGGTGTACCATTAGTCTTTCTCCTTGGGAGTTATAAAAAAGCAGGTAATACAAAAACTGTATTACCTGTTTTCTCAATTTTTGTATTTGCTGTAATTAGTTCTCGTTTGTGTTTTCGCACTGCTGGTTAGCAACACCGCAGGAGGTCTTGCAAGCGGACTGGCAGGAAGTCTGGCACTCGCCGCAACCGCCGTTTTCGCAGCTCTTTACAAGGTCTTTTGTTTCGATAGTCTTGATTCTCTCCATTTTGAGTATCTCCAATCATAATAATTTAAAGGGTTTCCCTTGATTTAATGAATAAAGTATATCACACCGTTATAGCGGTGTCAAGACGGATTTTCTCTAAATACCTGTTCAAAACCGTATACTCACGCAGGTACAGGCTTGCTTTATCAGGTGGTTTGCCGGCATAGGTGCTGAAAATTGCTATAGCCTCATTCAGCGGCAGCCATCTCGGGCAGACACCGTGGTCAATTTCTGTCGGCGTAAGGCTTTGCTCGCATTCACCTGTAACCTCGCAGAGAAAATAGTTGCTGATATAAAGCGTGCCGAGGCTGAATTCATTGACGGTTACAAAGCGTTCAACGGGTTTTACTTCATAGCCGCTTTCTTCACGAAGCTCTCTGATACAGCACTCTTCCAGCGTTTCACCCTGCTCAACACCGCCGCCGGGGGACATATAGTTATTTATGTTGGCTTCATAGGTGAGCAGAATTTTACCGTCCCTTATTACCAACGCCCTTGCGGATTCCCTTACCTTGGGTGGCGGGTCAGTATATGTTTCGTCGAATTGGTTTATTGTTCCTGCAAAATTTTTGTTCATAATAAAATTCCTTTTATTGCAGTTTATCGAAATGAACGCAAAGTGCAAAGTTAAGGGTCGCTTTGCTCCGATTTTAACACAAACCTTACGGCGTGTCATTCTGAACGCAGTGAAGAATCTTTTTAGCCTTTAAGATTCTTCGTTTCCGCTCAGAATGACATCCCTCTTTTGTTCTGCGTTCTGAACTCTGCATTCTGCACTTAAACATATTCTCTGTACCATTTCGGAACGACGTTCTGCATATTGTCGTACCAGTTTAATACTTCGCCTGCAAGGTTTTTCATAGTCCTGACTTCACCGTCGCCAAACGGAATTGCCCACGGCAGAGATGTTATTGTGCCGAGGCTGATATAAAATGCGAGGAGTTTCCAGAATTCCATAGGTACTTCGCCGTCAAAATATCCGTTTACCATGCCCGAAGCGAAAAGGGGAGAAGCCTTGGCGCACCAGGTGATGCTTTTGAATTCTTCCCACGGGTCGCCGAAATCGTAACGGTCAAAGTCTATAATCACGATTTTTCCGTTTTCAATCATCATATTGCCGATATGATAATCCCCGTGCTGAAACACCTGCGGTCGGTTTTTCAGCAGGTATCTGTTTGCGTTGATGAAATCAATAAAAGCAGTCCCGTTATCGTATTTGAGCGGACATTCGTTATACTTTTCTATTCTCGAATCAGCCTTATTGTTGATACGGGTTTCCCAATCCTGCTGGTTTTCGGGCGCAGAAATTGAGTGGATTTTCTTCAGAATTCTGCCTGCTTCAAGGCCGAGTGAATACTGCTCGTGCTCTGTAAACTTTGGTATAGCTTCTTCTGCATCTTCTCCGTCAATCCACGTCTGCAATATGTAAATACCCTCGTCACATTCACCCGTTTCAAGTGACTTGCACATAGGTATACCGAGTTCTGCAACCTCCTGCTGCATACGGAACATATTTTCACGGCTCGCACTCTTTTCAAAAGGCGTAACACGCAGAAGACATTTAGTTCCGTCAGCAGTGGTTACACAGTATTTCCTGTCACACGACCAACCCTTGTTTATGGGCTCTTTGGTTATGAAATCAAGCATTTTATTCTCCGAATTTGAATTTTTATTAATTACAGCCGCCGAATATCCTGCAATTATGCGCACAGCCCGTAGGGGTTACTGCACAGCCGCCCAGGGCGGTTTCACGCAGCTCATTCGGGAGCTTTGTGCCGACCCTCAGCATTGCCGCTGCCATTTCGGAGAAGGGTACAACCGCCTTTATTCCGCTTAACGCCATTTCTGCGCAGGTGAGGGCGTTTGCCGCACCTATTGCGTTTCTGCTCTGGCAGGGCGCTTCGACAAGACCTGCTATCGGGTCGCAGACAAGGCCGAGAAGATTGCTCAGCGCAATTGACGCCGCATCAAAGCTCTGCTGTGCCGTGCCGCCCATCATTGCAGCTGCGGCGGCTGCAGCCATTGCCGAGGCCGAGCCTACCTCTGCCTGACAGCCTGCCTGTGCGCCAGAAACGCTGGCGTGCTTCATTAAAAGATAACCTACTGCGCCTGCGGTGAACATACCGTCAAGCAGTTGTTTCTCTGTAAGGTTAAATTCTTCCTCAAGTGCAAACAGCACGGCAGGAAGCACACCCGAAGAGCCTGCTGTTGGTGCCGCAACGATAACGCCCATTGAAGCGTTCATTTCGGGTACAGCCTGCGAATATATGAGCGCCTTTGACATAACACTTCCGCATATATTCTTGCCGTTAAGCATATTGTTGTTCAGCTTTTCTGCCTCGCCGCCTATAAGTCCGCCTGTTGATGGCAAAACCTCTGTCAGCGGTGTGTGGGCTGAATTGCGCATAATGTTTAGCGCTTTTTTCATTCTTTCTTCAACGGTTACACTGTCGGTTTCGCCTTGCGTAACTTCTCTTTCACGCATAACCGTTGCTATACTCATTCCTTGTGCGCAAAGCTCAAGGAGTTCTTCTGCGGTATGAAAATCCATTTTTATTTACCTCTGCACAAGCATAATATCCTGAATTGCAGGATTCTTCTTGATTACCTCTACGGCCTTTTCGCTGATTTCCTCGTCGGACTCAACTATTGTGTAGGCAAGTCCGCCCTTTTCCTCACGGAAAACACGAAGGTAGGCTATGTTTACATCCCAACTGCTGAGCACCGAAGTGATGCCTGCGACAACGCCGGGGTTGTCACGCTGAATTACGATAAGTGCGTGGTATTCGCCCGTAAACTGTACCTTTACGCCGTTGATACGGGTGAGCATAACCTTGCCGCCGCCGAGTGATTCGCCTCTTACGGTCAACTGTCTGCCCGATTCACCGACTATTTCCATATCCACCGTGTTGGGGTGTATGTCCTCATCGTCCGAGTTGTTGCAGACAAAATCAAATTCAAGGCCGTTTTCCTTGGCGATGTTGAAAGAATCCCTGATTCTCACATCGTCCGTTTCAAAGCCGAGTATGCCGCCCACGAGTGCCTTGTCCGTGCCGTGACCCTTGTAGGTCTTGGCAAACGAGCCGTAAAGCGTGAAGGTGACTCTGGTTATTCTTTCGCCTATCATCTTTCCTGCAAGCAGGGCAATTGACGCCGCACCTGCCGTGTGTGAGCTTGAAGGCCCGACCATATTGGGGCCTATAACATCAAAAACACTTATAAAAGCCATTTTTTATTCCTCGTTTTCAATTTCAATCTGGCACATCTTCATAGCGTTGAGTGCCGTTTTGTGGCTGTCGGGCGTGACACCTGCACAGCAGGCGGCGTCAACCTTTACCTTGGTTTCGGGCAGAAACGCTTTGATAAGCAGGGCGTTTGAAATAACGCAGATATCCGTGCAAAGCCCGATAATCGTAATGCTTTCTATTTCCTCTTTTTCGTTTTCGGTGCAGAGCTTCTCGCCGAGCTCCCTTGAGCCGAAGGTTGGCTTGTCTATTGCTTCAGTTTTTCTCAAAATATCAAGCTCTTTTCTTATCTGCCAGCCGTCCGTTCCTTTTATGCAGTGCTCAACGGGCAGATTTTTGCCCTCCTGTGTGCTCAGATAATCGGCAAAATGCGTGTCACGGGTAAAGATAACCCTGCCGTCAAAGCCCTCGATTTTTGCCTTGACATTATCTACAATTGCAACAGCCTCAGCCGTGCCGAGAGCACCGTCAATAAAATCGTTCTGCATATCCACAACAATCAGAAATTTCTGCATAAACCTTACCTGCCTTTTGTTTTATGTATTTTATAATATCATTGTTTTAAATCTATTGCAATATCTGATTTGAATTCGGGTGAGGGCGCCAGCCCTCCCACAATTTTGCACTTTGCATTTTGACTTTTACATTTAAAAAACCGGCTGCCGCACGGGCAACCGGTTTAAATAATTTATATCTTACTTGTTAAGGTTTGCACGGAGAGTTGCAAGCTCGTCAGCAAGAGTCTTGGGAAGCTTGTCGCCAAACTTTGCGTAGAACTCTTCGATGCCTGCTGTTTCTGCTGTCCAGAGCTCCTTGTCAACGTCGAGCATAGCCTTGAGAGTATCAATGGAAACCTCGTCCTCGATACCTTCAAGGTTGATGTCCTCAGCCTTGGGAACGTAGCCGATAGCAACCTCGTCAGCATCTACCTTGCCGTCACAACGGTCAAGAATCCACTCAAGAACACGAAGGTTGTCACCGAAGCCGGGCCACATGAAGTTACCCTCGTCGTCCTTACGGAACCAGTTGACGTTGAAGATCTTAGGAGCCTTGTCAGCATCGAGTGTTGCACCGATGTTGATCCAGTGCTGCCAGTAGTCACCCATATTGTAACCGCAGAAGGGAAGCATAGCCATGGGGTCACGGCGGACAACACCTACTGCACCGGCAGCTGCTGCTGTTGTTTCGGAAGCCATGATTGAGCCTACGAATACACCGTGGTTCCAGTCTCTTGACTGATATACGAGGGGAGCGAGCTTAGCACGTCTGCCGCCGAATACGATAGCGGAGATGGGAACACCTGCGGGGTTCTCAAACTCGGGGCTGATGCAGGGGCAGTTTACAGCGGGAGCTGTGAAACGGCTGTTGGGGTGTGCACCCTTCTCTTCGCTTGTTTGGCCGTTCCATTCGCCGCCCTTCCACTCTTTTGCGTTTGCGGGGGGATTCTTGTCAAGACCTTCCCACCAAACTGTGTTGTCGTCAAGGTTGTGAGCAACGTTGGTGAAGATTGTGCCCTTCTTTGTAGCTGCAAGAGCGTTGGGGTTGGACTTTTCGTTTGTGCCGGGAGCAACGCCGAAGAAGCCGTTTTCGGGGTTGATAGCATAGAGTCTGCCGTCGTCGCCCTTGCGGATCCAGGAGATGTCGTCGCCGACGCACCATACCTTGTAGCCCTTTTCAAGATAGGACTTGGGCGGAATGAGCATAGCAAGGTTGGTCTTGCCGCAGGCAGAGGGGAATGCGGCACAGATATACTTGACTTCGCCGTCGGGCTTTTCAACGCCGAGGATGAGCATGTGCTCAGCCTGCCAGCCTTCCTTCCAGCCCTGGTAGGAAGCAATACGGAGTGCAAAGCACTTCTTGCCGAGGAGAACGTTTCCGCCGTAACCGGAGTTAACGGAGATGATTGTGTTGTCCTGCGGGAACTGGCAGATATATCTCTTTTCTTCGTCGATAGTACACTTGCAGTGAAGACCACGTACCCAGTCCTCGCTGTCGCCGAGAGCCTCGAGAACCTTTGTGCCTACTCTTGTCATGATAACCATGTTGAGAACAACATAGATGGAGTCTGTAAGCTCAATACCGATCTTGGAGAAACGGCTGCCTACGGGGCCCATGGAGTAGGGGATAACGTACATTGTTCTGCCCTTGTAGGCATCCTTTGCAATGTCGTAAAGCATCTTGTATGCTTCGTCGGGATCCATCCAGTTGTTTGTGGGGCCTGCCATCTCCTTTGTGGGAGCGCAGATGAATGTTCTGCCTTCAACACGTGCAACGTCGTTTACAGCGGTGCGGTGAAGGTAGCAGTCGGGAAGAAGCTCCTGGTTGAGCTTGATCATTTCGCCTGTGGAGCAAGCCTCTGCTCTGAGTGCTTCGATCTGCTCCTGAGAGCCGTCAATCCAGACAATTTTGTCGGGCTTTACAAGCTCTACTTTTTCTTCAATCCAGGAGAGAACGCTTTTATTGTTTGTGTAGTTCATTGGTTGGTACTCCTTTCAATAATGCTTTTCAAAACTTAAAAATTGTTGTTCCGAAAAGCGGATACTTCTCTAACACATACTAATATATAATATTTTTAGCAAATCCGCAATTGATAATACGCCGAACATTATTTAAAAAAATGGTAATTTTTGGGTTATTTTGCTTAATTGAATATTTTGTATCAATATGTTGTGTTTTATATCTGCTTGAGAAGGGGACCTACGCCCTTGATAGCGCCGGGAATGCCCTTGAGAATAATGCGTATGCCGCCCTTTTCACCGCTGAGTGCCTTTACAAGACCGTTTGCCATTTCTTCGCTGAATACGCCGCCGCTCATGCTGATGAAATCACGGAACGGGGTCTGGAGTGCAATAGCCTGTGCAAAGCCTGCAGGAACAACGGTTGACATAAGCTTATACATACGGGCACCGTTCTTTGTGTGGCTGCAGCTTTCAAATGTGTCCTGAATGCCGAGCTTTCTGTCGGGGTTGTAGTTAGCAGTGGGAAGCTCTCTGCCGAGAACTGCAACAAACTGCTCCTCGGGAACGGACTGAACATCGCCTGTGTAGTAAAGGGGAGCAACTGCAGAGTAGTCGGGAATGTTTTCGGTTGTGCCCTCAACAGTTATTGTTGCAGTGAGCTTGATATCTGCACTTGATGCGCCGACGAGAATGTCGAATTCGCCGCTTTCAACGCACCAGTCGTTGATGTTTACGTTATAGAAAGCAAATGCACGCTTGCAAAGTTCGATTTCAACTTCCTTGCTCTCGCCCGGCTCAAGCCATACCTTCTTGAAGCCCTTGAGCTCCTTAACAGGTCTGTAGATTGTGCTTTCCTTGTCGGCAACATAGAGCTGTGCAATTTCATAGCCTGCAACATTGCCTGTGTTCTTGACCGTGAAGCTTATCTTGAGCTTGTCATTTTCACTCATAGCTGTTTTGTCGAGCTTTAAGTCGGAATATTCAAAGGTTGTGTAGGAAAGACCGAAGCCGAATGGATAGCGGACATTCTTTGCGGCCTTCTCGTAATATCTGTAGCCGATGTAGATGCTCTCACGGTATTCAACCGTTGCAGGGTTGCCGGGGAAGTTATTGTATGCAGGTGTGTCCGAATAAACCATCGGATATGTTTCGGGCAGCTTACCGCTGGGGTTGACCTTACCGCTGATGATGTCGGCAACTGCGCCTGCGCCGGCCTGACCGCCGAGGTAGGAGTTGAGAACTGCTGCAACGCCGTCGTTCCAAGGCATTTCAACGGGTGAGCCGCCTGCAATAACAACGATTACGTTCTTGTTTACCTTGAGGATTTCTTCGACAAGCTTGTCGTGTGCCTCGGGCAGATTCATATGTGTTCTGTCGTAGCCCTCTGCCTCGTATTCGTCTGTAAGACCGATAAAGAGAACAACTGTTTCGCACTTTGCGGCAAGCTGTGCTGCCTCTTCGGCAAGAGCAGGGTTCTTCTTTGCCTTCTTCTTTGAAAGCTCGTAGCCTTGTGCGAATTCAACGTCATAGCCGACAGCTTTAAGCTCTTCAAGAGCGTTGTCGAGCTTTGTGGGGTTGATGTGTGAGGAGCCTGCGCCCTGATATCTGGGTGTTCTTGCAAGCTCACCGATAACTGCAACCTTGCCCTCCTTTTTGAGGGGAAGAACGCCGTTGTTCTTGAGAAGAACCATACAGTTTGCGGCAATCTCTCTTGCAAAGTCCTGGTCGTCAAGGTCGTTGTAGGGATAATTCTTTTGTGCGCCTGCGGCAGCCTTGTCAATGAGCTTGAGTACGTTGAGCGCTCTTTCTGTTACTACTGCCTCATCGAGTGTGCCGTTCTTGACAGCTTCAACAATCTTCTTTGCGCCTGCACCGGCGGAGGAGGGCATTTCAAGGTCGTTACCGTTCTTGAGGCCGAGAACTCTGTCGTTACATGCACCCCAGTCGCTGACTACTGCGCCCTCAAAGCCCCATTCGTCACGGAGAATTTCAATCTGTGTGTGCTTGTTTTCGGAGCCGTGGAAGCCGTTGATTTTGTTGTAGGAGTTCATAACCGTCCAGGGCTGTGCCTTCTTGACGGCAATTTCAAAAGCGGTGAGGTAAATTTCACGCAGTGCTCTTTCGTCAACAACGCTGTCGCAGGTCATTCTGCGTGTTTCCTGGCTGTTTGCGCAAAAGTGCTTGAGTGATGTGCCGACACCCATTGACTGAACGCCGTTGATAAAGCCTGCTGCAAGCTCGCCGGCAAGAATCGGGTCTTCGGAGAAGTATTCAAAGTTTCTGCCGCAAAGAGGGGAACGCTTCATATTGATACCGGGGCCAAGAAGCACGCCGACCTCTTCCTTAAGGCATTTTTTGCCAAGCGCAACACCCATTCTGTTGAGCAGCTCGGGGTCCCAGGAAGCTGCTGTTGTAGCGGCTGTGGGGTAGCTGATTGCAGGAACGGAGTTGCTCAGGCTGTCGCCCGTCTTGCTGTAGTCCTTCTTGCGCAGTCCGTGAGGGCCGTCGCAGACCATAATTGACGGGATGCCGTACTTTTCCATACCCTTGAGGTGCCAGAAATCCGCACCGTCGCAAAGGGCTGCCTTTTCTTCGAGGGTCATCTTGGAAATAAGTTCGCTGTACTTTGACATAATCTATTCTCCTTCAAAAAATTTTTCTTCTAATTTTTCAATATCGTCAACGGCTTCAACGCCCTTGAGTTTTTTCTGGATGATGCGGTTTCTGTCCTGTGCCATATCGAGTGCCTTGCCCGCATCGTCAATCTTGCTGCGTGCCTTGTCAAGCAGAACGCCGAATTTGTCGTACTGTGTTTTGGCAACGGCAAGCATTTTGCGCACCTCGTTAGCTTTTTCGTTTATTGCAACCGCCTTGAAGCCCATTGAAAGCGAGGAAAGCAGGGCGGTAATAGTTGTCGGGCCTGCAACCATAATGTTGTACCGGCTCCTCAGCTGTTCGGGCAAGCCGTCCGGTGAGGCAGCAACCTCTGCATATAAGCCTTCCGTTGCAAGGTACATTATCGCATAGGGTGTGGTGGTGGGAACAACTATGTACTTGCTTATCTGCTTTGCCTCGTCCTTGATTCGTGCAAAGAGCGCCTTTCTTGCGGCAGCAAGTGCAGTCGGGTCGGCATTTTCTGCGGCCTCGCAAAGCCTTACATAGTCCTCCATCGGGAACTTTGAGTCTATGGGCAGGTAGGTTACCGTGCCCGAAGAATCTCCCGAAGGAATCTTTACCGCAAATTCGACAACCGCACGGCTGTCCTCAACCGGTGAGAAGTTTTTGACATACATACCGGGTATCGTCTGGTCAAGTATGTTTTCAAGATAAACCTCCGCCCACGTGCCCCTTGCTTTAACATTTGTGAGCACCTTGTTCAGCGTTGAAACGTTTGCGGTAACGCCGTTTGAAAGCTCCTTCATTTCGCCGAGCGATTTGTTTACGTTTTCAAGCTGGTCGGAAACGGTTTTGAACGAGCTGTCAAGCCTTGCCGCAAGGGTTGCGTTGAGCTTTTCGTCAACGGTTTCCCTCATCTGGTCAAGCTTCTTTTCGTTGCTTTCCTGCATTCTGCCTATCGCCTCGGAAACGCCCCGTGTCAGCCTTTCGTTCTGTTCAACGTTATTCTGTCGGATTGAGCTTAATGACTCGTTAAGTGTCTGTGTCAGCTTTGACTGGTTTTCAAAGTTTGACCTTGTCATTTCGTCAAGCTTTTTTGCCATTTCGCCGAGACTCTGCGCCGTCTGCGCACGCATATCGTTTTGTCCTGCCGACATCTCACGGCGGTTTCTTTCAAATTCATCCGCCATAAGTCTGCCTATTTTTTCGCTGTCATCGTTTTTTGCTTTGCTTTTCTTAATTAACGAATAAATCATAGCTGTTGCAACCGAAAGCAAAACAATTAAAACTGAAAGCAATACAATTACAGCTGCCGGCAAAAAAGCCAATGTATCGTTTGAGGGCATAACATTCCTCCCCATTTTACAATTACAATAAGTATAACAAATATTAATTACAATAACAAGAGTATTTGCTAAATTATTCCGTCAAAACAAAAACACCGCTGAATTTTGAAATCAACGGTGTCAGTAGATTATTTCATCTTATATAACCTTAATGCGTTTGTAACGACGAAAAGTGAGCTCAGGCTCATTGCGGCTGCACCTATCATCGGCGAGAGGGTTATGCCAAACGGCAAAAACAGCACGCCTGCCGCAACGGGGATGCCTATAACGTTGTAGAAAAACGCCCAGAAAAGGTTTTGCTTTATATTGCGCAGAGTTTTGCGTGAAAAGGTGATTGCCTTTACAACATCGGTCAAATCGTTCTTCATAAGCACAACGTCGGCGGAGTCTATTGCAATGTCCGTACCGCCGCCTATGGCAATGCCGATGTCGGCTTTTGCAAGGGCAGGGGAATCGTTAATTCCGTCGCCAACCATAATTACTTTTTTACCCTTTTTCTGCTCGGCTTCAACCTGTTCAGCCTTTTGTGCAGGCAGAACCTCTGCAACAACTTTTGTAACGCCGAGCTGTCTGCCTATAACTTCTGCGGTGTTGCGGTTGTCACCCGTAAGGAGGATAACCTCTTTTCCGCTTTGTATCAACGTTCTTACAGCCTCAACGCTTGAGGGCTTGATTTCATCCGCAACGGCAATTATACCGATTGCGTTGTTATCCTGCGCAAAATACATTACGGTTTTGCCCTGTGCGGAAAGTACAGCCGTCTGCTCTTTGAAAGCCGAAATATCAACGCCGTTTTCCGACATAAGCGAAGCATTTCCGCCGAGAGCTTTTTTACCGTTAATTATTGCCGAAACACCCTTGCCCGGAATATAGGTAAAGCTGTTTACCTTTACGAGCTCGCCCTTATAGCTTTCGCAAATCGCCTTTGCAAGCAGGTGCTCGCTCTTGTTTTCAAGTGATGCGGCAAGCTGTAATAATTCGTTTTTATCCATGTCAAGGGTGATGATATCCGTAACGGCAGGTCTGCCTGTTGTCACCGTGCCTGTTTTGTCCAGAATTACCGTGTCTGCCTTGCAGATTGCTTCAAGTGCTTCGGCGGATTTTATCAGTATTCCGTTGGATGCGCATCTGCCTGCGGAAACTGTAATTGCAACGGGTGTTGCAAGCCCGAGTGCACACGGGCAGGAGATAACAAGCACGCATATTGCGCAGGAAAGCGCAAATTCAACTGTCTGACCTGCTGCCAGCCACGCAATAAAAGTAACAAACGAAATGCTCATAACCACGGGCACAAAAATGCCTGCAATCTTGTCTGCAAGCCTTGCAACAGGTGCTTTTGTTGCGCCTGCTTCTTCAACGAGTTTTATTATCTGTGCAAGCGTTGTTTCTTTGCCGACCTTTGAAGCCTTCATTGTAAATGAGCCTTCAAGGTTGATTGAGGCGGACATAACGCTGTCGCCCACAGTCTTTTCAACGGGCATACTTTCGCCCGTAAGTGCGGACTGGTCAACGCTTGATGCGCCCTCGGTGATAATTCCGTCAACAGGTATTTTTTCGCCCGGACGGATTATAATTACATCGCCAACAACAATTTCCTCGGCGTTTACCGTTGTTTCCTTACCGTTTCTTATAACCGTTGCTGTTTTCGGCGATAAATCAATCAGCTTTGCAACGGCTGAATTCGTTTTGCTTTTTGACCTCTCCTCAAGGAATTTGCCCACGGTAACAAGGGTGAGTATCATTGAGGCGGATTCAAAATAGAGGTTTGAAGTATATTTTTCGGCTATGTCGGGTCTTGCGTTTCCCAGACCGTAGCCAATCATAAAGATTGATGCTATGCCGTATATGAGTGCCGCACCCGAGCCGACTGCAACAAGCGTGTCCATATTCGGCGCTTTGTGCAGAAGCGACCTGAAGCCGTTGAAGAAAAACTTGCGGTTTACATACACAACGGGCAGGGTGAGCAGAAACTGCAAAAACGCAAACTGAACGCCGTTGTTGACACCGTGAAGGAAATCGGGCAGGGGCAGTCCGACCATGTGCCCCATTGTTATATACATTAATATAACGAGCAGCGGCACAGAAACGGCTAGCCTTGTCTTAACGGGCGTGAATTTTTCTTCGGGCTTGGGTAAGCTCGGCGGATTTTTGTTTTCATCGCTTTTTATCTCAACGGGCTTGGGCTCTTCCTGCAAAACGGCGGAAAAGCCTGCCTTTTTTACTGCGGCGCAGATGCTCTCGGGTGTAACCGAGCCTTCGTCGTATTCAACTGTAAGGAGCTTGGCAAGAAGGTTGACCTGTGCGCTTTCAACGCCCTCGATTTTACCGACAGCCCTTTCAACTGCGGCAGAACAGGCAGCACACATCATACCTTCGACGGTGAATTTGTTTTTCATAAGGTTTTCTCCGATTATGTTAAAGATAATCTTAATATAGTTTATATCATATATTTTGTGCTTTGAAAATACTTTAATTTGACTTAACTGAAATTTTTGTGTATAATTTAATTGAAAAAAGTAATCGGGAGGCGATAAGAATGGAAAATGCAGTAAATATCAGAAGTGTTGCTCAGGTGCTTTCGCCTGTATTCAGACAACACGGTGTCAGCCGTGCCGTTCTTTTCGGCTCGGTTGCCAAAGGAACAAACACCAATTCAAGTGATCTGGATATTCTTGTTGACAGTAATCTCAAAGGTCTTCGCTTCATAGGCCTTCTGGAAGATGTCAAACAAGCCGTAAATATGGAGGTCGATTTGTTCGATGTGTCTCACATAAAAAGCGGTTCGCTTGTAGAGCGTGAAATTGAAAAAACAGGTGTTGTTATATATGAAGAATAAGAAAATAATTTCAAAAATGATAGGTTATATTGATAAGATATCTTCTTACTGCGACGGTATCGGTTATTCCGATTTTGAGGAAAATTCCTTGCTTGTTGAAGCGTGTGTTTTTAATTTGAGCCAGCTTGGAGAACTGGTCAATAAACTGGATGCCGATTTTATATCAGGAAACAAATCAGTTCCGTGGAATCAGATGCGAGGTTTACGCAACAGAATAGTTCACGATTACGAAGGCGTAAATCTTGTTCTTGTCTGGGAGATTATTTCGGGTGACCTTGCTGAACTTAAGGTACAGCTTGAAGCAATACAGTAACAGAATTAAACAAAGGCTTGCAATGGTAATCTTACCGTTGCAAGCCTTTTTATGATGTGAAATTTATCCTATTTCAGCAGGCAGGGTTGTCATCGGGACGGTTGTTGTTTCCGTTTCGGGAGGAGCGGTCGGAGGTTCTGTCGGCTGCTCATCCGTTGTGGGCTCTTCGGGGACTGTCTGCTCGTTTGTCTTGATTGTGTAGGTATAGTTATCGTAGAATATGCCCGAAACAAAGTTTCTTGCACGGATAACTATTCTGCCTATATATGCTTCAAGCACATAGCCCGTACCTGTTTCAATGATGTCGCCTCTGGAGGGGTCTTTGCCGAAGCTCGGGCAGTCAACAAAATAAAGGTTGCCGTCGTTGGTAACGCCGCTGTAGCCCAGACCGCTGTGAAGGTGACCCGAGAAGAATACGATAAGCATGCCCCGGTCGGTGTACTTCTTGGTGATAGCCATAAGTGCGTCGGACTGCTGGCCGAGCTGACCGAGTGCCCATGCTTCGTTAACTCTGTTTGTGCCGTTGAAGGGCTGGTGAAGCATTACGAAAATCGGCTTGTCCGTGCCGATAAGACCCGAAAGCTCCGAGTCAAACCAGTCAAGCTGTGTCTGTGAGAGGTAGGCTTCGTCCTGCAGCTTTGCCTCTGTGCCGAGGGTGAAGAAGTGGTAGCCCTTTACGGTTTCGTGGCGGTAGGTTGTTGTTACGACTTTTTTGAGGAATTTACCGTACTGCTCAAAGAAAGCCTGGAAGCCTGCGTTGTCCTGCCACGAGTCGTGGTTGCCGAGCGAAACAAGGGTAAGTCTTACTCTGTCGCAGGCGGAAAGGCGGTTGAAGAAAATTCTGAACTGGTCAGACTTGCCGCCTTCGGTGCAGTCGCCGACAACGGCAAGAACGTCAACGCCTGCGGTGCTTGCATTGATATCTGCAAGGCCTTTGCGCAGAAGCGACGTCCTTTCATATGTTGCGCTGTCAATGTGGGTGTCAGAAATGACAGCCGCATTGAGCTTTATGTTCTCTGCATCAAGCGGAGAATATCCTGCGGGTGTTGTTGTACCGAAAAACATTGCGAAGAAGGACATAAACAGCGCAATAATTTTTTCGATAAGCTGCATAATTGATTCCATTTTCTGTTTCCTTTCATTTTATATATTTACCATTGAAGGTATAATTGACAAAAGGTTGTGAAATAAGTTAAAATATAAGTTGAGGTGAGTTTAATGAAAAAGAAAATAATCTGCCTTGTGCTCAGTGCTGCCGTTGTCGGCGGCTTTGCAGTGAGTGCAAAGGCAAAGCAGGATTTCGTGCTTAACGGACTTGAAAGCGAATATTATATTATGCTCAATTCCGATTACGCAAATGCCGATGACGAAGCTTTTTTGCTCGGCAGTCTGTCTGCAAAGTATGAATCAAACGGCGACCCTGCAAGCATTTCGGAGGGTAAGGATACAGGTGGCGTATCGTACGGTGCGTATCAGTTTTCGAGTCGCAACGGTGTACCGATGGAGTTTGCACGCTGGTGTATATCTTCGGGTGAGGGTGCACGCACGGGTCAGCGCCTTATTGATGCCTTTACGCTTGATAACAATACATACGGCGAAAACTTCAACGCTGTCTGGAAGGCGGTTGCCAAAGAAGATGCGCAGAGCTTTCTTGTGTTACAGCACAATTATACGAAGGCGTGCTATTACGATGTAATGGTGTCGAAGCTTGAAGAACAGATAAAGGGTTTTGATATTGATGATTACACAATTGCTTTAAAAAATGTTATCTGGTCTCGAGCTGTGCATCACGGTGTAAACAGCAAGGCTCTGTTCAATGCTTTTGAAAACATTGGTGGCTTCAATCGTCAGAGCGAGGATGTGCTGATAAGAGCAATTTATGCTGAAAGCAGCAAGCTCTCAAATACTCCTCAATATGATAGTTCTATAGCTATCGAAAGAAGTTCTGCATTGAAATACGGCATAGACCCAGAAACGGTAACCGGAAAATATCTTTATCATTTTGAGCGAAATTCATCCGATATTCAGGTTTCGGTTTACAGACGCCTCGCTGTAAGAGAGCTTGCAGATGCTCTGGCAATGTATGAAAAGTATAAGCCTGAAACTGAAAGCACCACCAAACCCGTTGTTCCCGAAGAAACAACCACGGGCGGCTTGAAGCCCGTTGAAACAACGACTGCTTCTGTGATAACAACAACATTGCCTGCCGAAATCGAAATTCCGGGTGAAACAACTACCGTAAAGGAAACGACAACCGCTGCCGAAGAAACAACGACACGTGCACCCGAAACAACAACCGTTCCCGAAGAAACGACAGCTTCCGCACCCGTTGAGCCCGAAAAGCCCAAAAAGAACTTCTTTGATTATATTGTATCTTTCTTCTTGGCAATAATCAGATTTTTTGAAGCAATTTTTGCCGCTATATAAATATCCGAAAACAACGCCGTTTACCGTTAAAAGGTGAACGGCGGTTTTTAATTTTTTTAAAGCTCGTAAAGACCCGAGTCAAGCAGTACAAATTCCTTGCCGCCTGCGAGGAAATATTTTTTTACGGGCTCGTCAAATTCAAGGTAATCGTTCACCGCATAGTTGGCAAGCGAAATTGTTCTTACCTTGTTGGAGCCCTCGTTGCAGACATAGAGCATATCGTTGTATCGGACTATGGATACAGGGTTGAGGAAGGCTGTGGATTTGCCGCCGCCTATTCTCATCTGTACTCTTTTTTCGTCCGTAGCGTAGCAGATAACTGCGTTCAGCTCGGGCACAACGCTCCAGAAATTTTTGCCGTCAACCGCAACACCTCTTACGGGTGCGCCGTTGTACTTGAGCTCACCCGTCCATACTGCCGCACCCTTGGTGTTGAATATGCCGAGGTCGCCGTCAGGGTAGAGCACAACCGTGTGGTTGTTTGAAAGAAAGCCCGTTTCGCAGGAAATATAGTCAGTAACCTGTCCTGCAATTGCCTTGTATGCAGGGCCGAACTTGCTTTCAAAATATGCCCATTTGGTAATCTGTCCGCTGCGGCAGCTTTGCGCCTCGCAGCCTAAAAAACTGCCCTTGACGTTGCCGTCGGGCAAAACCTCGGGCTTTATGTAAAGAAAGCCTCCTTCGACGGGAAGAAGACCGTACAAATCAAAATCAATAATCTTTTTCATAAAAAATCACTCATAGGGTGGCGAGTATAATCCGAACCCGTTTTTTGCGGGGAGGATTTCCGCCATCTCATCGTTAAAATACTCGTAAATCCGTTAGGTCACCCCGCCAAGCCGCTCAAGGCTAATATTAACCTGCGTGTAAAAGCAGGTGGGTCGCCTCCCAACAGGTTCACGCTCCCTTCGTCCGCCTGAAAAGGCGGGAGGTCTGCAATCCGCTGTCGGAGCAGGCATCCCTATAAAAAGAGTGTTGGGTTAGTATTGCCGAAAGTTGTCGCACAAGGCAGGGTGATTATTATTTTTTATTCTTCGTCTTCAAGCTCGAAAAGGTCTTCGAGTCTTTCTTCGAAAAGGTTGCCGACCTCGTTGAATTCGTCATCGTCCTCAATTGCGGCAAGGTAGATTTCGCCGTCTTCCTCGGTGACCTTGAGAATAATTACCTCTCCGCTGTCGTCAAGCTGCTCCTGCGGATCGTCGTAGATGGGGAGAAGAGCAACATACTTGCCCTTTTCGGTTTCAATTCTGTCAAGCTCTTCAAAGATGTGTTCTTTGCCGTCCTCGTCAACTACGCTGACGATATCGGGATTGTATTCCTTATCCATTGTTTATTACTCCTGAATTTTATTTTCTTTATTACAATAGACATTTTACATTGCTTTTGTCCATTAGTCAAGTGAAAAAATGCACTTCCCTTATTTAACATTCATATAATATATGGGTAATATACGGGGGTGAGCACATTGAAATACCGTAAGCCGTACGGAAAAGCAAAAAAATACATTTTTATTGCGGTGTGTCTGCTGCTGATTTCGCTTACCTTGTTTCTGCTGATTGATGCAAGACTAAGACCCATGATAAGAAGCACGGCAACCGTGCAGGCGCAAAGCTACGCCGCCGTTGCGGCAGGCACGGATATTCCATCCATCCTTACGAATACGGATACGGGCTATAACAGCCTTGTCAGCATAAAGCGAAGTGCCGACGGTAATATTGTTTCAATTGAAACCGATGCTATGCGGATTAATCTGCTCAAATCAAAAATAAATTCTGCGGTTGCCAAAAATCTTTCGGGCTTAAGCGCAAAGGAGCTGGGTATACCTATAGGCTCACTCACGGGTCTTGCACTTTTAAACGGCAGAGGGCCGAAAATCAGCACGGTGATAAGCATTACGGGCAGCGCACAGACTTCTTTTTTCGACACTTTTGATGATGCAGGCATAAACCAGACCCGACATCAGCTTTTCCTGAAAACAACTGCAACAATGCTGATAGTTTTTCCGGGCGAAACAGTAACCGCCGCCTATACATATACCACACTTGTCGCCGAAACGATAATAGTCGGCAAGGTGCCGGAAATGTATGCAGGTATAACGCAAAAGTAAAAGCGGACTCACCCGAAAGTGAATCCGCTTATGTTAATTAATCTGTTGTAATTATCTGCCGAGGATCATCATAATGAGATTGTAGATGATTCTGAAGGGAGCAATGATAACCATAAGCCAGTTGGGGATAGCTTCCTGAACAGTGAATGTGCAGGTGTCTGTGTACTTGCCGTCTTCGGAAGTAACCGTGATTGTGGCTGTACCGACGGAAACGCCTGTAACCTTACCGTCTGCATCAACTGTTGCAATTGCAGGGTCGCTGGAGGTGAATGTTACCTTGCTGTTGGAGGGATTCTTGTCAGCGGGAGCTGTTTCAAATGTGTACTTGACAACCTTGTAGTCGTTTACACGTACTTTGTCGGAATGTGTGTCAAAGGTAATGCCCATAACGGAAACGTGGTTGAGCTTGACATCAACAAGTACTCTTCTGGAAACGTTGACCTCGCCAACCTTGACGGAAGCCTTGATGTAAGTCTTGCCAACGCCTACGCCTGTAACCTTACCGCCTGCAGAAACTGTAGCGATTTCAGCATCTTCAGTTGTCCATGTGACCGTGGTGTCCTTCATGTTTGTGGTTGCTGTGATGTATCTGTAAGCACCTTCACCGAGGGTCAGGCAGTTGTCTTCTGTTGTGTCGAAGTAGGGGTTAAGGAATACGTTTGCGGGAACAGCGGTGATTGTAACTGTCTTTGTCCAGGGCTCGCCGTTGTAGTACATAACAGCCTGAACCTTGACGTTTGTGTTCTTATTAAATGTTGCGCTGTTGGGCTGAACTGTTACGTTACCGTCCTTGGAAACGGTAACAATGTCTCTTTCGTCAACAAGGGGAGTGGATGTATCATCGAGAACGGTCCAGAAGTAGTTGAGGTTCTTGATGTTGAAGTTGCTGAGCATAAGCTGAAGGCTCTGACCTGCAACAATCTCTGCGTTCTTGTAGTTGCAGTCAACCTTGACTGTGCTCTCAAGGCCGGGAACAGCTGTTACAAAGAAGAACTCGTTTGCAACCGCCTCTTCTTCGCCGTTGAGAACGATTTGTGCACCGGAAGCTTCTTCCGTTGTTTCTTCCTCTGTGGAAGGTTCTTCCGTTGTAGGCTCTTCTGTTGTGGGTTCGTCAACAACGGGAGCAACATAGTTTTCAACTGTTATGTAGTAGTATGCGTTTTCAATGTCGATGTTGCTGCTGAGCTTTGTCTGGTTTGTTACGTTAAGAAGGGCTGCTTCTACGCCGGAAGCGTTTACCGTAACGTTAACGGGTGCTGCGCTTTCAAAGCTGAGTGTGAGTGTCTGGGCTTTGGCGCTGTAGAACTTGTAAACAGCCTTGCCGTCTGCTTCTACGCTGCTGTAGACCATTTCGCCGATTGCCACAAGAGTAGCTGTGTCGTCATTTTGGCCGCCTGCGAGTGTGAAAACCTCATCGGGGTGTGAATAAGGCTTCTTGTCTGTAGCAAAGGAAACTACAGCCAGGGTGCCGAGAGCAAGAACGAGTGCCATAACAATAGCTATGGGCTTGGAAACTTTTTTCATTTCTTTGTCCTCCTGATGTTTTTTTGCAGGGTTTACCGCCTTCCTGCTTTTCAGTAAATAAATAATATCAATAAAAGGCGTTAAAGTCAATAAAAAAATATTTTTTAACTGTATTCAACTGATATGCTTGTGCATTTTGACAAAGGCGGGAGCGGCTGAAAAACACAGGTTTATTTGGCAATAAACACAAATAATTTCAACAAAAAATCAGCGAAATGCAAAAAAATCGTCAAAACCCCTTGCAAAAATGAAAAAAATTGTGTAAAATGCATATTGTCATTATGGGCACTTTACCCAAACCATCGTTATGGAGGTTATCCGGATGTCAAACAGACTTTTTCAAGGTATCATTCACCAGATGCGTGAGGCTATAGGAAGGACAGTCGGCGTTATCGACGAAACGGGAACAGTTATTTCCTGTAGTGAACTCGGCCGTATAGGCGAGGTATGCACTTTCCCCATTGATGAAAACCTTTCCAAGGGCGAAACCTTCTCTGCGGACGGCCACACCTACCGTCCCTTCGGTTCGGTTTTACACCCGGAATATGCCGCTTTTGTTGACGGCGACGACGAGCTTGCACCCAAGTTTGCCGATATCGTTGCCGTGTCGCTGAGCAGCGTCAAGTCGCTTTACGACGAAAAGTACGACAGAGGCAACTTTATCAAGAATGTCGTGCTCGACAACATTCTGCCCGGCGATATCTATCTCAAGGCAAGGGAGCTTCGCTTCACAACCGATACCTCCCGTGTCGTGCTTCTTATCCGTATTCCCGAGCACAACGATATCTCTATCTATGATATTATCCAGAATCTCTTCCCGGACAAGACCAAGGATTTCGTAATTAATATCAATGAAACAGATATTGCTCTGGTCAAGGAGGTCCGTGCAAATATCGAAACACGTGACCTTGAAAAGCTTGCCCGCTCCATTGCGGATTCACTCAGCAGCGAGGCATTTATCCATTGCCTTATCGGTATCGGTACCGTTGTTGAGGGTATCAAGGAGCTTGCCCGTTCCTTCAAGGAGGCACAGGTTGCTCTCGAGGTCGGCAAGGTTTTCGACACGGAGAAGGAGATTGTCAGCTACGACAACCTCGGTATAGCACGTCTTATTTACCAGCTTCCCACAACTCTTTGCGAAATGTTCCTGCGTGAGGTCTTCAAGCGTGGCTCTATCGACACACTTGACCACGAAACGCTCTTCACAATACAGAAGTTCTTTGAGAATAACCTCAACGTTTCCGAAACCTCCCGTAAGCTCTTCGTTCACAGAAATACGCTGGTCTACCGTCTTGAAAAGATTAACAAGCTCACAGGTCTTGACCTTCGTGAGTTCGACGATGCAATCGTATTCAAAGTAGCCCTGATGGTAAAGAAGTATCTTGACGCTAACCCCGTCAAGTACTAATTTTGCTGTCGTTTGCGTGAACCTTTCGGTTTTGCGGCACGCATAATGCCGGCGGCGCAAAAAGGATGGACTAAACAAATTGATCGAATTTAAAAACGTATCTAAAAGCTACGATAACGGCACATTAGCCCTGGACGATGTTAACATTAAGATCGAACAGGGCGAATTCGTGTTTATAGTGGGCGATTCCGGCGCAGGTAAGAGCACCCTTCTCAAGATTATGATGCGTGAGGAGGTTGCCACCACAGGCACCGTTGTAATCAAAAACCGCCTTCTCAACACGATGAAGAAAAGGGATATTCCCTATTTCCGCCGTCACCTGGGCATTGTTTTCCAGGATTTCAGACTTATTCCGAATATGACCGTCTATGACAACGTTGCATTTGCAATGCGTGTTATAGGCGCAAAGGAAAAGAAAATAAGCAAGCGTGTACCCTATGTTCTCGGACTTGTAGGTCTGGCAGAAAAGTCAAAGGCTCTGCCCAACCAGCTTTCAGGCGGCGAGCAGCAGAGGGTTGCTTTGGCACGTGCAATTGTAAACAATGCGGATATCATTATTGCGGACGAGCCTACCGGTAACGTTGATGCAAGGCGTTCCTATGAGATTGTTGAAATGCTCAACAAAATCAACGCTACGGGCACAACCGTCATAATGGTAACCCATTCGGAAGAGCTTGTGCGCCGTTACGGCCGCAGAGTTATCACCATTCAGGACGGCAGAATCAAGTCGGACGATGTTTCAAGAGAAAAAATCGTTGCCGAAAGCGCATTGCCGCCTGACCTCAACCTTTCCAACCGCAGGGCTATCCGTGAGGCGGATGAATTTATCCGCAACTACAAGCCCGAAAGCGAGAGAAAGAAGAGCGGAGGTGAGTCCGATGAGTAAAAACGCAGAGAGAGGCGGCTCAGCCAGCCTTTCCTACCTTACCAAAGAGGGCTTTCGCAACATCCGTTCAAACAAGCTGATGTCGCTTGCATCCGTTGCGGTGCTGATGTCCTGCCTTGTTATGATAGGCGTTGCGTTTATGCTCTTTGTCAATATCAACAATATACTCGGCGATATTTCACAGCAGAACGTTATTATGGTTTATATCGAGGACGATGCAACGGACGAGGAAATTGCCGCAATTGGCGCCGAAATTGACGCCATAGGCAATGTAAAGGGAAAGACCTTTATCCCCAAGGAGGAGGCCTTCCCCGAGGTTATGGAGTCCATCGGCACAGCCGCAGCCCTGTTTGAGGGTATGGAGTCCGAGCTTCTGCCCGATGCTTATGAAGTAACGCTTGAGAATATGGAGCTTTACGATGATACGGTCACAAAGCTTGAAGGGCTTGACAATATCATTCAGCTTCGCCACAACAGGGATTTTGCAAGACAGCTCACCAATATCAAAACAACCGTCGGCTATATCAGCATTGCGGTTATTCTGATGCTGCTTGTGGTTTCTCTCTTCATCATTTCAAACACAGTCAGGGTGACGATGTATAACCGCCGCCTTGAAATCAGAATTATGAAATCCGTCGGTGCAACCAAGTGGTTTATCCGCTGGCCCTTTATGGTTGAGGGTATAGTCCTCGGCATTATTTCGGGGCTGGTTTCGCTGGCAATAGTATTCGGTATTTACCAGGCAGGCGCAAGCGCAATGGGCGATATGCTGTCCATTCTCTCGTCAAAGCCTGCACCGTTTGCGGATTATGCGCTGATGATGCTTGTCGCCTTCATTTCGGTAGGCGTGGTTACGGGCGCCGTCGGCAGTATCGTTTCAATGAATAAATATCTTAAGGAGCAGGATTATGACAGCGACAATGTCAGCGAGTAAGCTTCGCCGCTGTCTGCTGAAGGCTCTTGCGCTTTTTGTCGCATTGGTCTGCTGCTTTAACTTCCCTGCAATGGCAACGGAAGAAGGCGGCTCGGCACAGGCAGACGAAGGTACCTCGCAACAGGAAAAGGAACAGACAACCGAAGAAAACACAACGGATGAAGCCTATCAGGAGCTTCAGGACCAGTACGAAAAGCTCGAGCAGGAAATGGAGAAAAACCAGGAAAAGCTCGACAAGGTACAGGAAAGTCTTGATGAACAGGAAAAGGTTGTTGACGGACTCGGCAATCAGATAAGCAGCACACAGAATCAGGTTGACCTGCTTACCATGCGCTATCAGGCGCTTCTCAATGAGCAGAGCAGCACCGAAAGTCAGATTAAGCTCATTACAAAGCAGCTCGGCTCGCTGTCCTCTCAGATTGAGCAGACGGGCTTTGCGATTTCCGAAAAGCAGGAGCAGCTTGAGGTAACCTATGAGCTTCTCAAACAGCGCATCCGTGCAATGTATATGGCAGGTAGCGGCTCAACGCTTGAATTCCTGCTTACCTCGGAGGATTTTTCAACCCTTCTCACAAGAACTGAGCTTCTTGTCAGAGTTGCACAGCACGACAACGACCTTATGGCAACGCTTGAGGGTGAGGTAGCCGAGCTTGAGGAGCTTGAAACCATCCTTACAGACAGCATTTCCGCACAGGAAACAAAGAAAACAGACCTTAGTTCAAAAACGCAGTCGCTTGAAAGCAGTAAGTCCGAAATAAAGGCTACGAGTGACGAGCTTAAGACAAAGCGTGAAGAGCTCAAGGCTGAAATGGAAAAAGAAAAGCAGGAGCTCAACGCACTCGATAAAGAGAGTGACGAGTACAAGGCTCTTATCAGCAAGCAGGAGGACGAGCTTATTGCTCTGTCCGCACAGATGGAAGAATTCATCAAGAATTCAGGCTCTTCCACAACGGATAAGGAAGAAGAAACAACCGAGCCCGAGGGCGAGGAAAATCCCGAAGAGGAAAAGCCGGACAATAAAGATAATCCCTATCTTGACGGAACCGAAACCGTATTTTCAAGCGGTATGATATTTCCGCTCAAGTGCAGCGGTGTTTATATTTCTTCACCCTACGGTATGCGTACTCACCCGATTACGGGCGAATACAAGCTCCACACTGGTACGGATTTCTGCGCTGCAGGCATCAACGGCAAAACCGTTTACGCTGTCAAGGGCGGCGAGGTTATCTATGCTGCAAAGCATAAGGCATACGGCAACTTCGTAATTATCGACCACGGCAAGGGTATTTCAAGCTGTTATGCCCACATGCAGGACGGTTCAATGAGAGTATCCGTCGGCGACAAGGTACAGCAGGGTCAGCCCATAGGCAAGGTAGGCGATACGGGCTATTCAACAGCACCTCACCTTCACTTTGAAATCCGTGTTGACGGTTCGACAACAAACCCGATGAGCGGTTATGTTCAGTTACCCAAATAACCAGAAAGGCCGGTGAAACGGCGTATGAACAAGAAAATTTCACTCGGGCTTACCGTTGCCCTTATTCTGCTTAGCATAACGGCCACCTTTGCTCTTACAATGACCGTTTCGCAGAATATCTACAACGGGCTGATTTCAAAGCTTTCCAACCGTTTTGAGCTTTACGACGGAATTTCCGCAATCGATAACTTTGTACGCACAAACTATTACGGCGAGTTTGATGACGATTCGCTTTTCTCACAGAGCGCAAGCGGATATATGAAGGGTCTTTCCGATTCGGGCAGCTTTTATATGACCGCACAGGAGTATATCGAATACACCCGTAAGCTCAAGGGTGAGGGCGGTATCGGTATTGAGGCTGAATACAGCGCAGAGAAGGGCAAGGTTGTTATCACCGAGGTTTATGCAGGCTCTTCTGCCGAAAATGCGGAGCTTAAAAAGGGTGACGCAATAATAAAGGTTGACGATGTTGAAGTCAATATCCTCAACGCTTCAGGCGTTATCGATTCCCTTCGTATAGGCAGGCGTTTTGATTCCGTAACGGTAACCTATGAGCGTGACGGCGCACAGAAAACCGTAACCGTTATGCGTGGCTACACAAAGACCGTTACTTCTTCGTTTGTCGGCAATGTCGGTTATATACGCATCAACGGCTTCTTTGCCAATACCGCAGAGCAGTTTTCGGCTGAAATTGATGCGCTCAACTCGCAGGGTGTAACGGCACTTATTATTGACCTTCGTGGCTGTAAGGACGGCACAATGGAATATGCCGCCGCAGTGGCAGACCTTATTCTTCCCAGCGGTGCAGAAACAGCAGGTGCAATTGCCAGTGCGGTAAAGCGTGACGGCAGCGTTTACAAGAACTTTACTTCGGACGCCTCAGCTATCACCTTCCCCAAGGGTATGATGGTGCTTGTTGACGGCAGCACCTCGGGCGGTGCAGAGCTTCTTGCCGCACAGCTTAAGGATTTTTCAAAGGCAAGCCTTATCGGTACAAAAACCTCGGGTCAGATGACTATGCAGGAAATCTACACTCTTGAAGACGGAAGTGCAATTTCTCTCACCGTGGCAAAGGTTATTTCCTACTCGGGCGCAGAGTACTGCAACGGCAACGGAATTGAGCCGACCTATACTGTTGAGCTCGGTCTTGACAGTGCGGTTGCAAAGAGCCTTGAGGGTATCGAAAAAGACCCGCAGCTGCAATCAGCCTATGCAACCTTAATGCAATAAATTCAACAAATCAAAAAGCCAACACGAAACGTAAAAGTTCTGTGTTGGCTTTGTTTATTTTGCAAGCTTATTAACCAAATCCCTGTCGGGTGTGACATAAAGCGTGTTGTAAACGTGGTATATCACCTTGCCGGGCTTTGCACCCTGAGGCTTTTTGAGGTTTCTTACCTGCGTGTAATCAACGGGTACACCGGAGGACTGTCGTGCCCTGCTGTGGTAGGCGGCTATGATTGCCGCTTCTATGAGCGTTTCTTCGGGCACTTCCCGACCCTCGGTTACAATTACCGTATGCGAGCCCGGGAATTTCTGCGTGTGCAGCCATATATCGCCCTTTGATGCGGTCTTGAGTGAAAGACGGTCGTTCTGCTCGTTGTTTCTGCCTACGAGTATCGTAAAGCCGTCACTCGACTCATATTCCATCGGTGCAAGGGGCTTTGGCGCTTTTGTGCCGGGCTTCAACTTATTCTTTATATAGCCCGTGTGTGAAAGCTCCTGTTTGATTTCGGCTATCTGTGCCGTAGTTTCCGCACGGGAAAGCGCATCTGCAACCGTGTCAAGGTAAGTCAGCTCTTCCTCACCGTTTGCAATAAGCGTGGTGAGCATCTGCTCCGCCGTTTTTGCCTTGCGGTATTCCTTGTAATACTTCTGCGAGTTTTCGTTGGGTGTCAGCGCAGGGTTGGCGTTTATTCTTATATTTTCGTTTGTGTAGTAGTTGTAAACCTCATAAAACGGTGCACCTTTTTGCAGTTGATAAAGGTTTGCGGCAATCAGCTCGGCGTTGATTTTAAGCTGCTCTCTGTCGGCACAAAGCTCGAGCTCTTTTCTCTGCACATCCAGCTTTCTTGCAGTACGCTGTATCAGATTAGCAACCAGTTTCTGCAGCTCCGAAGAATTCTGCTTTGTCCTTTCAAGCCTGTCCTTTTCAAAATAAAAATCGTCAAGCAATTCGGAGAAGGAGTCAAACGGCTTGATTTTTGCATTGTCACCGTATTGCGTGATGTTCATAAACGAAAAGTCAAGCGGCTTTCCGCTTTGGTCAATTACGGCACAAGGGTAAGGCTCAACGGTTTTGAGCTTTTCGGTTTCTTCACCGATTTTAAAAATTTCTTCATCGTTTAGAAATTCCGTTCTCTTGTCTTCGCCTATGCTGCGGCTGACAATTTCACGGCAGACTATCGGTGACAAGCCCTGTACATTTGAAAGAATTGCGGCGGAAACAGCCTTGTTTTCGGCTTCGGCGGCGTTTCGTGCAATTTCGGCACCCGTTGTGTCAAACAAATCGGGCTTATTCTGCTTGGGCGGTAATTTATAAAGCATACCGGGCAGAATTTGTCGGAGTGATGAGGTTTCGCTGTCAACACGCTTTACCGCATCCAAAATATTGCCCTGCTCGTTTATGAGAATTATGTTGCTGTACTGTGCCATAATCTCCGTGCAGAGCGTGAATTTTACGGGCTCGCCGATTTCATTTGTAGCATCAAAATCCAGAAAGAGCACTCTTTCAAGCCCTTCTTGACGCACGGCGGTCAGCAGGGCAGAGGTAAGATGCTTCCTAAGCAGCATACAAAGCATCGGCGGCTTTGCGGGGTTTTCGGGCGGAAAAGCCGTGAAATGAATTTTCGGTGAGTTGGCACGGGCGCTGATAAGCAATTTATGTGCACCGTTTCTGCCGCGCAAAACGAGCACCAGCTCCTCTCTGGAGGGCTGATGCACCTTTTCAACGCGGCAGCCGACAGCCGCCGCGGCTATTTCTTCTTTTATAAAATGCAGGGTTAATCCGTCAAGTGCCATTAATTATTCCTCAAACATTTTTGCAAGCTTTCTCAAATCATCGCTGTCAAAGTATTCTATTGTAATCGTGCCGCCCTTGCCCTTGGCGTTTACGCTGACCTTTCTGGCAAGTGTTTCGCAGAGTGAAAGCTCAACCTCGGTGATGTACTTGTCCCTTTCGGGTGCGGCTTTGGGTGCTTTTTTAGGCTTAAGGAAATCCTTTACCAGCTTTTCCGTCTGCCTTACCGAATAGCCGTTTGCAATAATTTCATCGGCAAACTGCTTTATAAGCGCACCGTCCTCAAGGGGAAGGAGAGCTCTTGCGTGGCCTGCAGAAAGCTTCTTTTCACTCACCAAAGCAAGCACGTCTGCGGGAAGTGCGAGCAAACGCATAAGGTTGGCAACTGCGGAGCGTGATTTACCCACACGCTGTGCGGCTTCTTCCTGCGTGAGTGAGTAGTTATCCATAAGGTACTTGTAGCCCTCTGCCTCTTCAATCGGGTCAAGGTCTTCTCTCTGCAGGTTTTCAATAAGCGCAAGTGCGGCCGCATCCTCATCGCTGAGTTCCCTTATAACAACGGGTACTTCCGTAAGCCCTGCCATTCTGGATGCTCTCCAGCGCCTTTCGCCTGCGACAAGCTGATAATTACCGCTGGGCAGGGGGCGCACGAGAAGCGGCTGAATAACGCCGTGTTTTTGTATGCTTGCACTCAGTTCGGCAAGTGCCTCATCGTCAAAATTCTTTCTGGGCTGGTTTTTGTTGGGCTCAATTTCGTTGAGCTTGAGTTTGACTGCGGAGGATGCTGAAATATTTTCAATCGAGTTATCGACAAGAAGTGCATCAAGTCCTCTTCCGAGTCCGCCTTTTTTCGGTGCCATAGTCTTTCTCCTCCTGATAAATTATGTATTCTTCTGAATGAGCTCGTCTGCAAGGGCGTCATAGGCAAGCGTGCCCTTGGAAGCACGGTCGTAATACATTACGGGCTGACCGAAGCTCGGTGCTTCGGAAAGCCTGACCGTACGGGGAATAACGGTTGAAAAAACCTTTTTGGGGAAGAATTTTTTGACTTCCTCCACAACCTGCTGTGTGAGGTTGAGCCTGCCGTCATACATTGTAAGCAGTACGCCTTCAATATCTATAAGGGGGTTATAAAGGCGCTTGATATTTCTGACGGTAGAAATAAGCTGAGACAGACCCTCAAGCGCATAGTATTCGCACTGAATAGGCACAAGCAGGGTGTCTGCCGCACAAAGACCGTTGAGTGTAATCAGACCCAACGAGGGCGGACAGTCAAGAAAAATAAAATCGTACTGCGCCTTTACAAGTGCAAGACAGGTGCGAAGTTTGGCTTCTCTTCTCTCAACGTCAACGAGCTCAAGCTCTGCGCCTGCAAGGTCCATTGTTGAAGGGATAACGTCAACATTCTTGAAGGGTGAATGAACAATGGTCTGCGAAGCAGGCGTACCGCCTATTATATTGTCGTAGGATGAAATTTTCACATCCCTTTTGTTTATTCCCAGTCCGCTCGTTGAGTTGCCCTGCGGGTCAATGTCAACAAGCAGCACCCTTTTGCCCTTTGCGCCAAGGGCAGCCGTGAGGTTGACTGCGGTTGTGGTTTTGCCCACACCGCCCTTCTGGTTAACAATTGCAATTATTTTAGCCATTTTATATTCCTCCGGAAATTGTGTCGTATATAAGATATCCTATCGGTACAAGGTGGATTACCGCAACGGCGGCAACCGAAGCAAGGGCCAAGCCGTAAAATACAGCCTTTTCAATGAATTTCGGTATATTCATCTGCTTTTTCTTCATCAGCAGAATAAATGCAGTGAGAAGCACGCCGAAGACTGTGAGAACAATACCTGCTTTTTCGCCTTCGGGCTGCCAGTTAATTTCAACACTTCCGCTGCCTTCGGGCAATTCAACCGCAAGGTAAGCACCCAGAGCGGAATGAATTTCTGTCTTTTCACCGTTGATTTTGCAAGCGAAGCCCTCGTCATAGGTTACGGGAATGAAAAGGTAGCGGCTTTCACCCGTGGTGTTGTTATAGTCAAAGCTCAAGGATGATTTGCCGACCTTTTCGTTGGTTACTGTGTCTTTATAAAGGCTGTTGAGTTCGGTCATTTTGTCAAGCGACATAGCGGCAAGCTGTACTGTTTTGTCGCCGAATTTCTGGCCGTTTATGCATTCAACAACAATCTCAACATCTTCACCCTCGTTGAAGCTTCCCAACAGAAGCGTACCGTTTACTGCGGCGGAGGGATAGTAGAGGTATTCCGTATATTTGTGGTACGGTGCCATAATTCTCTCACCGTTTACCGACATTTTGAAGCTCTGCTTCTTGTATTCGCCTGCGTTCAGGTAAATTTCTTCGTTCTTGCCTGCGGTGTAGCGGAAAACGAGCTTGTCGGGTGTGCTTTCAACTAACTTTATATTGTCGCCGTCAGCCGTTCTTGTACAGATATCAAACAGCACTTCGTCTCTGCCTGTGAAAATCTGCCAGAGCTTGTTCTGTACCTCAAAACGCTCGTCAACGCTGATTTCATTTATACTGCCGAGCAGCTCTTCACTGCCCAGCAAGCCGAATTCAACAGCGTACTTGTTTTCGTAAAGGCTGAAATTTTTCGTGGTATCAAGCAGAGAATATCTGTTGCTCGCTTTGTGGTGGCTTCGCATTATCATTTTCTTAACGCCGATAATGCCATCGGTAAAGGCTGTTCCGCCCGAATCAAGCAGACGGGTGTACTGCACGCTGTAGCCGAGCACCTTTGCCGTGTTCTGTGCGGAAAGGGAAATATAGTGCGTCCAGTTTGAAAGGGCAGGTGTGCCTATAACAAACGGATAGTTTGTGTTCAGGCTTGTGTCGGCGTTTTTGAGTCTGCCCATTTCGCCGCAATCCGTGTCAAGGACCGAAACCTCCGCACAGTATTCGAGGAAGGACGGGCTGTTGTAAAGAAATTCCTCGCTTTCCTGCTGGTGCTTGTTTGCAACACCGCCGTAGCAGATACCTGCACATTGCATAATGCAAAGCACGAAGCAGAAAGAGCGTATAATATATTTTTTCTGGAAAAGCAGAAACGTAAAAAGCGGTATACCGAAGCCGAAAAGAAGTAAAAACGATGTGTATTTTACGTCTGTTGTACTGGCTGTTTCTTCCAGTGCGGTGCCGATAGAACCGAGAATATTTTCCGCAAAATATATAAGTCCGTAAAGCAGACCTACAATCAGTACGGCGCAAAGTGCAAGCAAGCCGAAACGGCCGAATTTGTTTTTGAAAGTTACAATTGCTTCGGAATATTTTTCAATTCCCGCAAGCGAGAAGCACAGCAGCACGAACACCGAAATAAAGAAAAATCTTGTCGGGAATTGAACGTAGCTGCCCATGTGCCATATAAGATTTATGCTTTCAATAAATACAGGCAGCAGGAGAATAAGTGTTGAAGTGAGAACGAAAACAGCCTGCTTTATTTTTTTGTCCTTGAACAGCTTTACTATAAAGACAACCGTCAGCACAATTGCAAGCTGTAAGCCTATAAGCAGTATGAGTTTATTGTGAAGCTGTGCGTCAGGCTCAGCCTTGAGTATCTTTTCAAGTACACCTTCCTCGCTGCCCGTGCTGGTTTCAAACCGCTTTGAGCCGAGTGTCTGCAACGCTGCAGGAACAGCGGCAAAGCAGGAAATAAGACCGCCTGCAAGCGTTGAAAGACCGAGCATAAAGGACTGTCTGCCACGCTTTTCCCTCGGCGAAATAAGTGTGATATAAAGTCCGCTTAACATAAATACGGCAAGCGTAATCATAAACCCGTGGTAAACGGAATAGAAAAGCGTTACCGCAAAGGCGGCAATATACATAAACGGCTTGTCCTCGTCAAGCAGACGCTTCAATCCGTAAATGATAAACGGGAAAACAACAACAAAATCAAGCCACGAGGTGTTTGTGTAATAAAACATTGAAAACGCACTCATGGCGTACATAACGGAAAACAGAGTGTGCCATATTCCGTCGGGCTTGGGGAACATTTTTTCAAAACAGTATTTTGAAGTGAAAGCCGCAGCCGCAACCTTGAGCACTACATAAATGCCAACGGCATAAAGCAGGCTGTCCCTCGGAAACAGGCACAGCACAAGCAAAAGGGGAGTGGGGTTGCCGAAGTTGGAAACGTTGGTGCCGAGTCCCGAAAGCCAGTCCCAATCGAGTGCTTTGTCACCGTGAATCCAGTCATATAAATGGTAAAGCGCAGGCACGGCACCCTGTGCCATATCGTCATAGCAAATATTACCCGTGCCGAAGGGCCAGACACCTTTAAGCGCATATATAAAAAGCATAATTGCCGCACATATCGCAGCGGAGTCCAAAAGCGTCAGCTTCTTTAGTTTTTCTTTCATTTTTCCTTACTTCTTTTTTCTTTAATCTTCAAGTTCCTTGGCAAGTATTGTCGCTGCACAGCGTACATATTCTCCGCACGGACGGCGCAGGTAATATTCTGCCGTGCGCTCTTCGGGGATAGGCTTGCTTGCACCGGGAAGTTCAAGCAGCTCACGGCAGATGTAGCTGCCGTTTTCTTTTTTGAATTCGCCTGCAAGGCTTTGTATAAAAGCGTAGTGCTCTGTCTTTTCTTCCTTTGCCTTCGGGTCGGCATAACCTCTCAATATACCTGCAACGGCAAACATACCGCTTACCGCACCGCAGATCTCACGCAGCCTGCCCATACCTCCGCCAAAGGAGGAGGCAAGCATAGCGGCGGTTTTGTTGTCAAGACCCGTCAAATCATCAAATGCAAGCACAACCGCCTGAGCACAGTTGTAGCCCTGCTCAAAAAGCGCCTGCGCCTTTGCGCCGTATTCTTCGGGGGGCATATTAATCTTCATTGTGTTACTCCTTCCGAATTGCGAATTGGTTCGACAAACTGTAATTTATATCATATTCCAATCAGGAACATAAGATTTCTCTGCCGCTTCAAGCTCCTGCACAAAGCCGTTTTCAAGGCCGAGGAGGAGCATATAGCTGCTTACCTTTTCGTATTCCTCTGCCGTGATTTTTCTCTTCAATTCGTCGTGAATTTCGTTGCCCGTGGGGAAATACTGTGCCATAAGGCTGACGTAAATATCCTCGGGCAGGTTATCCGCTATCATATCAAGCACGCCGTAGCTGTTTTCAAGGCTGTCGGGCAGGATAAGGTGCCTTACCATAACGCCTTTTTTCATCATACCGTCCTCGCCGTGCACGGGTGTGCCGACCTGACGCAGCATTTCCTTTATTGCGTTAAGCGCAATTACGGGGTAATCGGGCGCTTTAGAATATTTTACCGCTAATTCATTGTCGGAATACTTGAAATCGGGCAGGTAGATATCAATAAGTCCTTCAAGGGCTTTGAGCGTTTCAACCTGCTCATAGCCCGAAGTGTTGCACACAACGGGTATTGAGGGTTTGTATTTCTGCAAGGCCTTTACTATCACCGGATAGTAAGGTGTAGGGCTTACAAGGTTGATATTGTGTACTCCCGAGGTTTCAAGCTCTTTTATTATTTCAGTAAGCCCGTGAGCATCAACCGTTTTGCCGCAGTAATTTCTGCTGATATCGCTGTTCTGGCAAAATTCGCACCGAAGCACACAGCCGCTGAAAAAAATTGTGCCCGAACCTCGAGTTCCGCTTATATTCGGCTCTTCCCACATGTGCTTATCAGCCCTGCATATACCCGGCAGGGCAGGCAGTTTACAGAAGCCTTCGCCTGAAGTGGTGTTAAGGCGTTTTGCTTTACAATTTCGTGGGCAGAGTGAGCACCTTTCGATAAGAAAATTATCCATTGTATTTCTTTATCAGAAGTGCAATGAGTGTGTCTGTCAGACCCATTTCCTCGCTCTTGTTCATTGCTCTGTAATCCTCGCTTGCGGTTTCCTCGCTGTCGTCGGAAATCTTGCGTATGCTCAACGATTTCACGCCGTAGCGGTCGCAGACGGAAGCAATTGCACCCGACTCCATATCGAAGGCACAGATGCCGAAACGCCTGTGGAAATCCGCCTTCTTTTCGTTGCTTGTCAGGAACATATCACCCGTGCCGAGCGCACCAATGTAAAGGTTCTGCTCTTTACAGAGCTCGAGCAGTTCGGGGTCGGTTTCGTATACATATTTCTGGTCAGGCTTCTCGCCTAATTCGTAGCCGAGGGGTGTCAGGTCAAAATCACACTCGGTACAGCTTGAGCCTGCAACAAGGTCGCCTCTGCGTACGCCCTTTACTGCGCCCGAAAAGCCGATGTTGTATATTTCTTCTGCACCGTATTTAAGTATAAGGTGCGTTGCGGCAATTGCGGCGTTTACCTTGCCCGTGTTGCTCAGCATTGCAACAAGCCTGTCACCGCAGAATGTCATTTTCAGCATTCTCATACCGTTTTCTTCAAAGTTTTCCGCACCGTTTTCGGTTGCCCACTTGCAGAAGGGATTGTATTCGTGTGTGTCTGCAATAAGTACAGCAATTGTTTTCATAATCATTTCACCTTAAATCATATTTTTACATATTATGTTTTGAGAGCAGCCTCGCAGTCCTGTATGGATAACGGTGGCAATTCTGCCCACGGGGAGCCGTTATTTCGGACTGCTTTATATATTGCAGGCGCCGTAACCGGACGGCGTCTGCACGGAGTAATCAGACAAACTGCTTGCCGCCGATATAAACGGCCTTCAGGTTAAGGTCGCTGTCAAGCACAAGGAGGTCTGCTCTCTTGCCCTTTTCTATCGAGCCTGTGAATTTATCTGCGCCTACAACCCTTGCCGGATTGATTGTGCACGCTTTGAGTGCAGCCTTGAAATCAATACCGAATTCCAGAAGGTTTTTGAATTCCGCAAAAATGTTTGTCGTGCTTGCGGCTATTGTGCCGTCGGCAAGCGTTGCCTTGCCGTTCTTTACATATACCGTCTGTCCGCCCAGCTCATATTCGCCGTCTCCCATACCTGCCGCAGACATCGAGTCGCTGATTACAACCGCTCTGTCCTCGCCTAAAAGGCTGAAAGCCATACGAAGTATTGCAGGGTGGTTATGAAGGCCGTCGCAGATAAGCTCTGCGGTGGCTTTTTCATCGTCAAATACAGCAGTCGGCACACCGGGAGCTCTGTTCTGTATGGGTGTCATTGCGTTGAAAAGGTGGGTTGCGTGTGTAAAGCCGTTTTCAAAGCCAAGCCTTGCCTCTTCATAGCTTGCCGAGGTGTGTGCGGCAGAAACCGTGCAGGTTTTGCTGACCGCTTTTGCAAATTCAACAGCGCCGTCCTCTTCGGGGGCGATATCGGCAAGCTTTATCGGGCAGATGGTGTTGAGTCTGTTGAATTCCTCAACATCGGGTCTGCGGATATGCTCTGCCGCCTGTGCACCCTTTTTGCCCAGAGAAATAAACGGGCCTTCCATATTTATTCCGTGAATATATGCGCCTTCCTCTTTGCCCATACACTCCTTTACCGCCTCAAACGCCTTGGTAAGTGTTTCTTCGGGCAGAGTCATTGTCGTCGGGCAGAAGGAGGTGATGCCGTTTTCGGCAAGATACCTGCTGATTGTCTGTATTTCTTCTGCGTTGCCGGACGAGCTGTCCGCAAGACGTGCGCCGTGAATGTGTATGTCAATAAAGCCGGGCACAACGGTGCAGCCCGAAAAATCCGTGCCGTCCTCGTTTTCAAAACAGCCGATGTCTTCGATTAAACCGTCTGAAATTTTAATGTCTTTTTTTACGGGGGAAAAATCCTCTCCCCAAACAGTTGCGTTTTTAATTATCATAACAAACTACCCCATTATAATTAGAGTAAACTATATTATACTTACTTTAGAATAATATTTCAAGAGAAAGAAAAATTTTTATAAATTAAAGAAATTTTTATAATTATTCTCTTTAATAAAGTAAAAGTATGTGATATAATACACAAGTTAAATTATATCTCTTCATAAAAACGGGGAATTGATTGATATGGAAAGAATAGGTTTTGACAACGAAAAATATCTCAAAATGCAGTCCGAGTGTATCAGACAGCGTATCGAACAGTTCGGCGGTAAACTCTATCTTGAGTTCGGCGGTAAGCTGTTTGACGATTACCACGCTTCAAGAGTTCTGCCCGGCTTCAAGCCCGACAGTAAGCTGAAAATGCTGCTTGAGCTTAAGGACCAGGCAGAGGTTGTAATCGTAATAAATGCGGCCGATATCGAAAACAACAAGATAAGAGGCGACTACGGCATCACTTATGATGCCGACGTGCTCAGGCTCATTGACGAATTCCGTGAGATAGGTCTCTTTGTCGGAAGCATTGTCGTTTCACAGCTTGCGGGTCAGCCTGCGGCCGAGGTGTTTATCGAGCGTATGAAGAGCCTTGGCGTAAAGGTTTACCGCCATTACAGAATACCGGGCTATCCGTCCAATATCCCGTTCATTGTCAGTGATATGGGCTTTGGCAAGAACGATTATATCGAAACTCAGCGTGAGCTTGTCATCATCACCGCACCGGGTCCGGGCAGCGGCAAAATGGCAACCTGCCTTTCACAGCTTTATCATGAGAATAAGCGTGGCATCAAAGCAGGCTATGCCAAGTTTGAAACCTTCCCTATTTGGAATCTTGCGCTTGACCACCCCGTTAACCTTGCTTACGAGGCTGCAACAGCAGACCTTAAGGACGTCAATATGATTGACCCGTTCCACCTCAAGGCCTACGGCGAAACAACGGTCAACTACAACAGAGATGTTGAGGTTTTCCCCGTTCTCAACACAATGTTCGAAACCATATACGGCACATCACCATATAAATCTCCCACGGATATGGGCGTTAATATGGCAGGCCACTGTATTTATGATGACGAGGCTGTCTGTGCCGCCGCAAAGCAGGAAATTATCCGCCGCTACTATGTCGGCCTTTGCGAGCGCCGTGAGGGCAAGGTTGACCAGGATGTTGTCTATAAGTTAGAGCTTCTTATGCGTCAGGCAAACATCACCAAGGAGGACAGACCCGTTGTCTGCGCCGCCCTTGACAGAGCACAGAAGACGGGCGCACCTGCGGCGGCAATCGAGCTTGACAACGGCAGAATAATCACGGGTAAGACCACGGGTCTTCTCGGCTGCAGTGCAGCTATGCTTCTCAACGCACTCAAGGCTTATGCAGGGCTTGATGAGGATATGCACCTTATCTCGCCTGAGGTTATAACACCTATCCAGCACCTTAAAACAGACCATTTCGGCAGCAAAAACCCCCGACTTCACACCGACGAAATCCTGCTTGCCCTTTCAATCTGTGCCGCAAGCGACGAAAACGCCGCCAAGGCTATGGAGCAGCTCAAAAAACTGCGTGGCTGTGAAATGCACGTGAGCGTTATGCTTTCCCAGGTTGACGAGCATCTGCTCAAAAAGCTCGGTGTCAATGTAACCTGCGAGCCCGAATATCAGGGTCAGAAGCTCTACAGAAAGAAATAAAACAATCAATCAATATAAAGGAGTGTCAGCTATGTTGAATTTTATTCTCACCGGCTTTGCGGATGAGGCCGCAAAAGGGCTTGACGGCCAGATTGCCGCTCTCAAGCGCAACGGTATGTCCTATTTTGAGCCCAGAGGTATTGACGGCAAGAACATTGCCGATTTTACCGTTGAAGAGGCAAAGGCTCTCAAGGAAAAGTTAGATGCAAACGGCATCAAAGTTTCCTCTATCGGCTCTCCCTTCGGCAAGATTGAAATTGATGAGGATTTTGAGCCCCACTTTGAAAAGTTCAAGAACACGGTTGAGGTTGCAAAAATTCTCGATACAAAATATATCCGTATGTTCAGCTTTTTCTTCACAAAGGGTCAGAGCTACGAGGATAACAGAGAAGAAGTGCTCCGCAGAGTAAAGGCTATGGCAGACTACTCCTACGAACAGGGCGTATACTGCTGCCTTGAAAATGAAAAGGGCATATACGGCGATAATGACGAGAGAAACCTTGAAATTCTCCGCCATTGCGAGCACAAGCTCTTTGCAATTGTTGACCCTGCAAATTACATTCAGTGCGGTGTTGACCCGCTTGCAGCCTACGAAAAGGTTGAAGGCTATGTAAAGTATCTTCACGTCAAGGATGCTTATTTTGAAAACGGTGAGGTTGTCCCCGCAGGCAAGGGTGACGGCAAGGTGGCCGAAATCATCAAGCGCTTTGCACGCAACAACGGCGAAAAGTTCCTTTCTCTTGAACCCCACCTCACAGTGTTTGACGGCCTTGAAAACCTTGAGGCTGACAACGGCACAATCAACTCCATAGGCAAAAAGCAGAGCTATGTATATAACAGCACCGATGAATCCTTTGATGCCGCTGTAAATGCGCTCAAGGAAATCCTTGCTTGCATGGAAAAGGGCATAATCCGCCTTGGCATTATCGGCTACGGTAATATGGGCTCAAGCCATATGAGCAATATCGTAAAGGGCTGTCTGCCCGATTTCGAGGTTACCGCAATTGCCGACCTTAAGGAAGAACGCCGTAAGGCAGCGCTTGAAACCAAGCCTGGCATCAAGATTTATAACGACGGCAGCGAGCTTATCGCTTCGGGTGAGGTTGATGCAGTTATCGTTGCAACTCCCCACTATCTCCACCCGACTTACGCTATCGAGGCACTCGACGCAGGCCTTCACGTTATGATTGAAAAGCCTGCAGGTGTTTACACAAAGCAGGTTGAGGAAATGAACGAGGTTGCCGCAAAGAGCGACAAATCCTTTGCAATTATGTTCAACCAGCGTACAAACCCCTGCTACATAAAGCTTCGTGAGATTATCAGAAGCGGCAAATACGGCGAAATTACAAGAGTAAACTGGATTATTACAGACTGGTTCAGAACCCAGTCATACTACGATTCGGGTGACTGGCGAGCAACCTGGTCAGGTGAAGGCGGCGGTGTACTGCTCAACCAGTGTCCGCACCAGCTTGATTTGTGGCAGTGGCTTTGCGGTATGCCCTGCAAGGTAAGAGGCTTTCTTCACGAGGGTAAGTATCACAATATCGAGGTTGAGGACGACGTAACAATTTACGTTGAATATCCCAACGGTGCAACGGGTGTGTTTATCACAACAACAGGCGACTATCCGGGCACAAACAGACTTGAAATTACGCTCGATAAGGCAAAGATTGTATGCATGGGCGGCAAGCTTGAAATTACAGAGCTTGACGGCTCGGTCAGTGAATACACACGCCATTCCGACGAAGGCTTCGGCAAGCTTAACAGCAAGACCTTTACAGTCCTGCCCGACCCCGAGCCCTGGTCACAGCACGTTCAGGTTATGAAACAGTTTGCAGATAATATTCTCCGTGGCGGTGAGCTTGTCGGCAGAGGTGAAGAGGGCATCAACGGTCTGACAATTTCCAACTGTGCCCACCTTTCGAGCTGGCTTGACAAGACAGTTGAGCTTCCCATTGACAAGGAGCTTTACTTCAAGCTGCTTCAGGAAAAAATTGATAACTCCAAGTTTGTCAAGGTTACACACGAGCGTGTTCAGGAAGATATGAGCTCTACTTTCTGATTTGCGAAAAGTCCATTCGTGAACAATTTGTTAAGAAATTTTTAAAAAGCACTTGACAAACTGCTGAATAGCCTATAAGATAAAAAACGCAATAAGTAAACCAACAATTAAATTAATAGTATTTTTATGAAGGAGGAAAAACCAATGCCTTTCGAGCAGGTAAGAGAAATCATCTGCAAGCAGCTTGAGCTTGAAGAAAGCGATGTCACAATGGAAACCAACATCAAGGACGACCTTGGCGCTGACAGCCTTGATCTTGTCGATCTTGCAATCAGCCTTGAGGACGAGTTTGAGGTTGAAGTTCCCGACAACATTCTTGAAAAGTTTGAAACAGTCGGCGATATCGTTAAGTTTATCGAAGAAATGTAATTTATTTTAATTAAAAGAATAATCCGCTCTTTCAGGCAGACAATAGCCTTGAAGGAGCGGATTTTTTTATGATTTTTTTAAAGGCTTTTCTGGTAGGCGGACTTATATGCGCCATAGGACAGATTTTAATGGATACAACAAAGCTTACACCGGCAAGAATACTTGTTGCATTTGTGGTTTCGGGCGTTATTCTCGGTGCGCTGGGCTTGTATGAGCCTCTTATCGAATGGGCAGGCTCGGGTGCGGCTGTTCCGTTGACGGGTTTTGGCTATACTCTTGTGAAAGGCACACGTCAGGCAGTGGAAGAGCAGGGGCTGCTCGGTGCGCTGACAGGGCCCTTATCCTCAGGTGCAGCAGGTATAAGTGCGGCGGTTTTCTGCGGCCTTATAATTTCAATGTTCGCTAAACCCAAGGAAAAATAAAGCTATATAACGATTTTTCCGAAAGAGGAATATATACCTATCGTTTCGCCGCTTAACTGTCTGCAACGTACAATGGCATCCTTGCCGTAGCGCTCACGGGTGTCACCGATTACGCATTCTAATTTTTCCAGCCTTTCAAGCCTGTCGTAGTCACAGCCGAGGGAGAGCTGAAAACTCTCGTTTTGCGGTACAAGCTGTGTTGCCCTTATTCCGATTGAACGCAGCGGAGTTTCTTTATCCCATATTTCGTTTATCAGTTCAACCCCTGTGCGGAAAAGCAGCTCGGTCAGCCTTATCGGCTCATCCAGTTTTTTCTGGTGTTCCGTGATGTTGAGCTTTGTGTCCCTTATATGCACCTGTACCACGCCTGCAAGGGCGTGGTTTTGTCTTAATGAAGCGGAAACCCTGTCGCACAGTTTTATAAGCACGGTCATAATATCCTCATGGGTGCACAGGTTTTCGGGCGGAGTTGTGCTTCTGCCTATGCTTTTTGGCGGCGGCGCAAATTCGCTGCTGATAACGGGGGAGTTGTCCAGTCCGTTTGTGAATTTCCACAGGCTTTCTCCTGCCTTGCCGAGCACCAATTTCAGCGTATCGGGGTTGGCCTTTGCAACGTCTCCCACGGTGAAAAGCCCGATTCTGCAAAGGCTCTGCTTTGTTGCTTTGCCGACACCAATAAGCTCACCTACGTCAAGCGGCCACACAATTTCTTTGAAATTGTCACGGCTTATAACCGTTACCGCATCGGGCTTTTTCAGGTCGCTTCCGAGCTTTGCAAATACCTTATTAAAGCTGACTCCCACCGAAATTGTCAGCCCTGTTTCGGCTTTCACAGCTTTACGTATTTTGTCGGCTATCTGTTCGCCGCTGCCGAAAAGGAAGGTGCTTCCCGTAACGTCAAGCCAGCATTCGTCAATTCCGAAGGGCTCAATTATATCCGTGTATCTTTCGTAAATCTGCCTTACGGTTTGTGAGTAGCTGTTGTAAAGCTCGTAGTGTGGGGAGAGCAGAACAAGGTCGGGGCATTTGAGCTGTGCCTGCCATATTGCTTCGGCGGTTTTAACGCCGAACTTTTTTGCAACCTCGTTTTTTGCAAGTATTATGCCGTGGCGTTTTTCAACGCTGCCTGCAACTGCAACGGGCTTACCCTTGAGTTCGTCTTTCCCGAGACACTCAACCGAAGCAAAAAAGTTGTTCAGGTCGCAGTGCAGTATTATCCGTTCAGCCATTGTTCTCACCTCCAGAACATTTGTTCGATAAAGATAATAGCATATTGTTTCTGATTTGTAAAGTGTATTTATTGTAAAATTTCATTTTGCCTGTTTGACATTTATGCCGTATTAATATATACTTATTAAGTTAAGTTTATAAAAAGTTTATTTTTCAAAGGCGGTGAAAAAGGTGTACAAGGTTGGTATCTGCGGCCATTTAGGGCTGGGTAAGGATTTTGCCGACGGGCAGACGGATAAAACCAGAGCGGTTTATAAGGCTCTTGTAAAAGCTCTCGGCGAAGAAAACGTTACCGTGCTTGACACCTGCGGCTGGAAAAGCAATCCGGCGGCTATGTTTTTGAATTGCCGTAAGCTGCTTAAAAGCTGTGAAAACGTTATTATGATGCCGTCAAGAAACGGTTTCAAGGTTTTTCCCCGTGTTTTTGAGCTGCTTAATTTCGGTCTTAACAGAAAGCTTCACTATGTTGTTGTCGGCGGCTGGCTGGCAGACAGGCTTGAGGCGGACAGCAGCCTTATTCCTTCAATCAGTAAGCTGGACAGGGTTTATGTCGAGCTTGAGCCTATGAGGGAGGCTTTGCACCGTTTGGGTGTTAAGAACGCCGTATATATGCCAAATCTGCGTGAAACCCATTCGCTTGCAGAAAATGAACTTGTTTACTCCGAAACCGAGCCGTATAAGCTCTGTACTTTTTCACGCATTATGCTTGAAAAGGGCATAGAGGATGCCGTGCAGGCGGTAAGGGCAGTTAACAGTAAATACGGCAGAACAGTTTTCAGCCTTGATATTTACGGCAAAATTGACCCTGACTATACACAGCGCTTCAATGAGCTTTGCGGGAGCTTTGAGCCGTTTATAAATTATAAAGGATACATTGCGTCCGACCGCAGTACGGATGAACTCAAAGCTTACTTTGCCCTGCTTTTCCCGACCGTATGTGAGGGTGAGGGCTTTGCAGGCACCATTGTGGATGCCTTTGCCGCAGGAATTCCCGTAATTGCTACGGACTGGCACTTCAATTCCCACATAATCCGAAACGGGGTTGACGGTTTGGTTTATCCTCCGCATAAGGACGGCGAGCTTGAAAGAATACTGCTTGAAGCCGCCGAAAATCCGCAAAGGCTCAATTCAATGAAGAAAGCCTGTCTTGAGCGTGCGGAGCATTTTGAAGCGGACAAGGCTGTTGAAACTCTGCTGAATGAACTTATATAAAAAAGAGGCTTTAAATGATATGGGCGTAAAAAGATTGCTCTGCTGTATGAACAGTATGAATGCAGGCGGTGCCGAAACCTTTTTAATGAAGCAGTACCGTAAGCTGGACCGTGAAAAATATCAGATGGATTTCTGTGTCAATACCCGGCAAAGAGGATATTACGACGACGAAATAGAAGCCCTCGGCGGAAAAATTTACCGCATCCCTCTCAAATCCGAAGATTTCAAAGGCTCACTTAAGGCACTTGAAAATGTTGTAAGAGAAAACGGCTACGAAAGCGTTCTTTGTTCGTCTGTCAAGCCCGGTACGGTGCTTGAGCTTATTGCCGCAAAAAAAGGCGGTGCAAAAAGGCTGATTTACCGTTCAAGCAACACTGCTGTTGACGGCGGAACAAAGCAGAAAATCCTTCATTCCACGCTCGGTCAGCTTGCAAAGGTTGTTCCCGATGTGAAATTTGCCCCGTCAAAAGAAGCAGCCGAATACTGCTTCGGCAAAAACTGTATTGAAAACGGTAAAGCGAATATACTTTACAACGGGGTCGATATGGACTTCTATCATTACAGTGATGAGAAAAGACAAGAAATGCGTGAGAAATTAGGGCTTTCAGATGAGCTTGCCGTATTCCACGTCGGGCGCTTCTCAACGGCTAAAAACCACGGTTTTCTGCTTGAAGTCTTTGCCGAAATATTAAAGATAAAACCTGCTTCAAAGCTGTTCCTTGTCGGCGGCGGAGAACTGGAAGAAAACGTCAGGTGTAAAGCGAAAGAGCTTGACATAACCGACAGCATTGAGCTGCTCGGAATACGCAAGGATATACCCGATTTACTGTGTGCGGCGGACGTTTTTGTGTTTCCGTCGTTTTATGAAGGTATGCCGAACACCGTAATCGAGGCTCAGGCGCTTTCGGTGCCGTGCGTTATTTCGGACAGAATAACCCCTGATGCCGATATAACGGGCAGAGTTAAATATCTGCCGTTGGGAGACGCAGCGCTCTGGGCAAAGACAGCTATAGAATATTCCGGAAAATTTGAAAGACAGGATATGACCGAAGTATTTAAAGCAAAAAAATACGACAGCGACACTACGTCAAAGGAATTTGTGAAGTATTGTTTCGGTTAATAAAAGGTAATAAGATTAAGAGCCATACACTTTTGGGGTGTGTGGCTCGAATTGTTTATATGAGATTTTTTCTCAACTCAATAAGAATTACTTTTTCTCTTCGTGAAACCTGCACCTGCGACATTCCGAGCTGCTCTGCGGTTTTCGCTTGAGTTAAGCCTTTGAAGTAGCGCAGCTCAATCAGCCGTCTGTCTTTTTCGGGCAGGGTGAGCATAGTCTGGTGCAGGGCAATTTTATCCGAAATTTCCGTTTCCTGTGACTCTACGGGTATGTCAAGCTGCGGATTGCGGCTGTCGTCCTCGTGTGCGGTCAGCGAAACGGCAGGCATTGCAGCGTTTAGTATGTGCGCCGTTTCCTGTACATCAAGCCCCAGTGCGTCTGCCAGCTCTTCAATTGTCGGCTCACGGTCGTTTAGGCGTGTGAGCCTTTCTTTCTGACTTAACGCAAGACGTGATTTTTCCTTTAGCATACGGCTGACCTTTACCGAGCCGCCGTCACGGAATATCCGCCGTATTTCGCCTAAAATTACGGGTACGGCATAGGTTGAAAAGGCGAAGCCTCTGTCGGCTTCAAAGCCGTCTGCCGCCTTGATAAGTCCCACACATCCTGCCTGAAACAAATCGTCGTATTCCACACCCTTGCCCTTAAACCGTGAGGCGCAGGAATGGACAAGCCCCATATTTTCCGTTATCAGCTTTTCTCTTTCGTCAGTCTTAACCGCCAAATTCTTTGCCCTTTATATATTTGTCGAGCGTTACCGCCGTGCCCTTCCCCTGTGTTGAGCGCACGGAGATTTTGTCGCAGAAGCTTTCCATTACCGCAAAGCCGAGCCCTGCTCTTTCACCGCCAAGGCTCGAATAAAGCGGCTCCATAGCCTTTTTTATATCGGCAATTCCGCAGCCCTTGTCACGGATTTTTATGCGTACAAGCCCGTTTTCAAAAATGCCTGCCGATATGTAAATGTTGCCCACGCCGTCAGGGTAGGCGTGGACTATGCAGTTTGTAACCGCCTCGCTTACGGCGGTTTTAATGTCGCAAAGCTCTTCAACCGTCGGGTCAAGCTGTGCGGCAAAGCCTGAAGCCACGAGGCGTGCAAAGCCCTCGTTTGCGCTTCGGCTGTCCATAGTCATTGTAAATTTGTTAAGTGCTTTCATCGCTGCACCCCCGTCATCTGAATTTTTGCAATCTTGTCCAGTCCCGACATTTTCATAATTTTGTAGCACCACGGCGATAAATTTACCGCTTCAAGCCGTCCGCCGTGTGCGCTTACGTTGCGGTATCTGCCCATTACAAGCCCGACACCCGAGCTGTCCATAAAGCTCACGTTGCCGAAATCGAGTACAAGCAGCTGCGGCAACAGCCTGTCCGTTTCTTCGTCAATCCTTTTGCGTATTCCGGCGGCTGAGTGGTGGTCAATTTCTCCGCTTAAGAATACGGTCATACATTTTCCCGAAACCGAAAATTCAATCATTTCTTACTTCCTTTCAAAAACATTAAGCCTCTACCCGTATAGGATAGAGGCATAATGTTAAAAACTGTGTCATTTTAAGGCGAGGCTTAAAAAATATTTTTGAGTTGATTTCTCACTTCTCCTGCAAGGTAGAGTGAGCCGCACACAAGCAGACAGTCATAATCGGAAATGTTTTTCTTTGCGTATTCTATAGCTTCTTGTGCCGAATTGAAGTGTTTTGTATTTTTGCAGTATTTATTTGCCTTTTCTTCCAATTCCTTTGCGCTCATTGCTCTGGGGTTGTCGGCTACGGTTGTTGTCGCAACGAATGTGCATAGTGACGCTACTTTTTCAAGGTAGCTTTCAACATTCTTGTCCGCCATCATACCGATAACGGCGAATATCCTTTTGCCGCCGAGCATACTCGTAAGACTTTCGGTAACCGCTTTTCCGCCGTCCTCGTTGTGTCCGCCGTCAAGCAGCACAAGGGGGGAGGAGGAAATAACCTCCATTCTTGCAGGCACCTTTGCCGCCTCAATACCCTGCTTTATGCTCGCTTCGTCAAGCTCTAACACACGGCAGGCTTCAATTGCCGTTACGGCATTGTATACCTGGTATTCGCCGCTCATTGAGAGCTTGTATTCCGTGCTGTTGTATGTGAATTTTACGCCGTCAATTCTGTTTTCAACCGCAATTATTCCACGCACATTCGGAATGAAAAGAGAGTTATTCATTCTTTCGCAGGTATCGTTTATTACATCAAAAGCTTCCTTTTCCTGCCACGGGTAGCACACGGTTTTGCCGTTTTCTTTAATTATTCCGCACTTTTCTTTCGCAATTTCCTCAACTGTTTCGCCGAGTATAGCCGTGTGGTCAAGCGAAATCGAAGCAATTACACTAACAAGCGGAGTGTTTATGACATTGGTAGAATCAAGCCTTCCGCCAAGACCTACCTCAAGAACGCAGATGTCGCAGTTTTCTCTTTCAAAAATCATAAATGCGGCGGCTGTGATTACCTCAAATTCCGTCGGCTGCATATCCCTTGTTGCCATTTCGGCTACTATCGGCTCAAGCTCTGTAACACATTGAGCAAAAACAGCCTTGTCGCAAGGTGAGCCGTCAATCTGTATTCGCTCTAAAAATTCGCTTACATAGGGCGAAGTAAAAAGACCCGTCTTTTTGCCGCTTGCGGTGAGTGCACCTGCTATCATTGTAGAGGTTGAGCCCTTGCCGTTAGTGCCTGCAACGTGGACAAATTTCAGCTTGTCCTGCGGATTGCCCACAGCTTGGCAAAGCTCCTCAATGCGCTCGAGCCCCGGATGAATTCCGAAGCGGTTGAGTGAATGTATATAATTTATGGCCTGAACGTAATTCAAAATATCACCTTAAATGTACGGAGTTCTGATGTTTATTGCCCTGAAATCAACGGGTGCTCTTTCACAGTTCATTCGGTAAACGCTGAAAACAAGCCCCATCGCAAGATAAATACAAAGGTTGGATGTACCGCCCGAGCTCATAAACGGCAGGGTGATACCGATACACGGCAGAAGCATAAGGCACATACCGACATTGACAACAACCTGCGAGCCTATCATAGCCGCAACGCCTATGCACATCATTCTGCCGGGTGTGTCGTTGGCAAGGCGTGCGGTTTTGATTGTCCTGAAAACAATCAGCATAAACAGCACCATAACGGCAAGACAGCCAACAAAGCCGAGCTCTTCGCCGAAAACGCTCAAAATCATATCGGTTTCGGCGGCAGGAACAACACCGTTCTGTGTGTAAGGTCCTTCAAAAAGTCCCTGACCGAAAAGCTGACCCGAGCCCATTGCGTTCTTGCTCTGAAGCTGTTGGTAAATGATATCCGAATACGATTCGGGGTAGAGAAGTGCAAGGAAGCGGTTTCGCTGAATGTCGCTGAAAACCTTGACCCATACAAGCGGAAAGGCAGCTATAACCGTGGCAATCGCAATTGCGAAATATCTGAGCTTTACGCCTGCCATAAACATCATAACGACAAACATCATCAGGAAAATAAGTGCCGAGCCCATATCACCCGTAACAACAACGAGCAGTGTGGGGATTGCACCGTGAACGGCAAGCAGAAGGACATTTACAATTTTGTCAAGCCTGTCACTTATGAGCTCAAGATGAACGGAAAAGGTTATGATAAAAGCAATTTTAAGCAGCTCCGACGGCTGAAAATAGATGCTGAAGCCGCCTATAGAGAAGGGAAGCCAGGTGATAACGTCGCTTCTCTCGCTCGGGCCCGTACCCCATTTGAAAAGTGCAAGCATAAGCACAACCGAAACACCGGCAACAACGGGCCATAGCTTTAGTATAACCTCGTAATCTATTGCGGAAATTACCATACACATTATAAAGCCCACCGCAACGGCGGCTATCATAACAATAGCCTCACGGGCAATGAATTCGCCTTCCTCCAGGTCGTGCATCGTTGCGCTGAAAACGGCAACTATGCCAGCAACCGAAGCAATAAGGCAGAGGATTACAAGATATATATCGGTTTCCTTAAGGAAATTTGTAATTGAACGCATTAACTCACCTCACGGGGGTTTAAATTTAGAATTATTCTTCATTATAGTACAACATAAAAGGAAATACAAGAGATAATGTAAATTACAGTTTATCTGTCTGATGACAGATAAACTGTAATTAGTGCAAAGTGCAAAACGCAAAGTGCAAAGTTAAGGGTCGCTTCGCTCCGATTTTATAAAATGTTAATTTAGAGCGATTTATACAAATGGGTGAGGGCGAAGCCCTCCCACAATTTTGCATTTTGAACTT